>CAVZDT010000010.1:0-267287 GCA_963774175.1 uncultured Acidobacteriaceae bacterium | reverse complement strand
AGTGCAAAGCGCAGACATTGCGGGTGCATTTTCTGATTATCAAAAGGCAGTTGCGGACGAAAAGCTGGCTCAGACGCAGCTCGACCGCGCGACGTTTCTTTACGGCAAGGGTGCGATCGCGCAGAACGATCTTCAGATTGCTCAAAATACTGAGGACAAAGCCAAGGTAGATGTCGCGAACACCGCGGAGAAACTCCGCGTCCTGGGTAATCCGACGCTTGATCGGCCCAGCGGTATCGTTGAAATTCGCGCGCCAATTGCAGGCGTGATTACGGACCAACAGGTGACGAATGCGGCTGGTGTTGCCGGGTTGGGCTCACCGAATCCTTTCACGATCTCCGACCTGAGCAATGTGTGGATTGTGTGCGATGTCTTTGAAAACGACCTTGCCAATGTGCGACTCGGAGAAAAGGCCGATATCCATCTGAATGCTTATCCTGACCAGGTCTTCACGGGGGTGATCGATAACCTCTATCCGGTGTTGGACCCCAATATTCGTTCGGTTAAGGTTCGAATTGAAATGCGCAATCCAGGACTGATGCGCCCCGGCATGTTTGTGAGCGCCACCTTTCATGGCCGGCAAAAACAGAAGCGAGCAGCAGTTCCAGCAACTGCGATCCTTCATCTGCACGATCGGGACTGGGTTTACGTGCCGGCGGGTGGCAATCAATTCAGACGGACAGAGGTTGTCGGCGGCGACATGCTTCCGGGCTCCATGCAGGAGATCGTTTCCGGGTTGGCGCCGGGCCAGCAAGTCGTCGCGAATGCGCTTGAATTCCAGAACTCGGCGGAGCAGCAATGATTCGCACACTTGTCGATTTCGCTCTAAATAATCGTTTCGTCGTGCTCAGCATGGCGATTCTGCTCTTCATTTGGGGAATGATCTCCTTTCACAATCTCCCCGTCGAAGCCTATCCCGATGTTGCCAATACGTGGGTTCAGGTGATTACACAATGGCCTGGACGGGCTGCCGAGGAAGTTGAGCAACAGGTCACCATCCCCATCGAAATACAGATGAACGGCATTCCGCATCTCCAGCATGTGCGGTCTGCATCATTGGCCGGTTTGTCGGTTGTGAATCTCATATTCGATGACAACTCCGACAACGATTGGGACCGGCAGAAGGCCCTGGAACGACTTGCTCAGGTCACGCTTCCACCCGGTGTCTCTGGCGGAATCGGTCCGGATTTTAGTCCAATCGGTTCGGTCTATTGGTACACGCTGAAGAGTACGAATCCCGCGTATGACCTGATGGACCTGAAGTCTCTGCAGGACTGGGTGATCGCAAAATACATTCGCTCGGTTCCGGATGTGGTTGACGATTCCTCGTTCGGCGGTGTTACCCGCGAATATCAGGTGCGGATTGACCCAGAGAAGCTAATTTCCTATGGTCTGAGCCTATCTCAACTTGAGCAGCAGTTGACAAACAGTAACGCGAACGTCGGCGGTAGCTTTATTGAGCAGGGTTCACAACAGATCAATGTGCGTGGCGTAGGTTTGGTCACCGACACCAAAGACATCGAAAAGACTGTGATCAAGGCTCAAAACGGCACGCCGCTGCGAATTAAGGACATTGGCGAGGTTGCGCAAGGGCCCAAGATTCGTTTGGGACAAATTGGAAAAGCTACCCATCGCTCCGGCGGGGTAGTAGATGACGACAACGACGTCGTCGAAGGAATTGTCTTTCTCCGCAAAGGTGCAGACACAGCCTCGATGCTGGAAGGTCTCCACGCGATGGTCACCCGGCTCAATGATCACATTCTGCCTCCGGGAGTGAAGATCGTCCCCTATCTCGATCGCGACGATCTGGTGCATTTCACCACTCACACGGTGTTGCACAATCTCGCGGAAGGCATGTTCCTGGTCGTCGTTATCCTCTTCCTTTTTCTGGGGAACGTTCGAGGCGCGATTATAGTTTCGCTGACAATTCCGTTCGCATTGTTATTTGCCTCCATCTGCCTGGACCTTCGGCACATCTCCGCGAATCTGCTCTCTCTCGGCGCGCTCGACTTCGGCATGGTCGTCGATGGAGCTGTCGTGATGGTGGAGAATATCGTGCGCCATCTCAACCGTCCCCAGGAAGCACCACGTTCAATGGTTGACCGGATTCGCACTGCTGCACATGAAGTGCAACGTCCCGTGTTCTTTGCCATCGCCATCATTATTACCGCATATCTCCCCATATTCACGTTGCAGCGGGTAGAAGGAAAACTCTTCAAGCCGATGGCTTGGACTGTGGCATTTGCCTTGATTGGTGCGCTGGTGTTCTCAATGCTGATTGCGCCCGCTCTTGCTAGCCTGTTGTTCCGAAGTGAGGCTAGACAATGGCAAAACCCGGTCATGACTTTTCTCGTCGAGCGCTACAGAACCAGCGTTCGATTGGCAATCCGCAACCGCTGGGTCACGGTCGGTGGGGCCGTGCTTGCACTTGCCCTCTCGGCATTCCTCGCCTTCAGCGGAGTCATTGGCTCGGAATTCCTGCCTCACCTGGATGAAGGTGCTATCTGGGTTCGGGGAACCATGGCTCCTAGCACTGGACCGACGGAAAGCGCGATGGTTGCGGACCGGGCTCGTGAGGTCCTCTGTTCGTTTCCGGAAGTTCCGCAGGTAGTTGACCAAATCGGCCGTCCCGATGATGGGACAGACACAACAGGCTTCTTCAATGCGGAATTCTTTGTCGATCTCTTGCCAAAGGAGAAATGGCGCCCGATCTTTCACCAGAACAAGGAAGAATTGATTGCCGCCATGGATCGAGAACTTGAAAAGATCCCCGGCGTGTTCTGGGGGTTTTCGCAGCCGATCTCCGACAATCTGGAGGAAGCAGTGAGCGGCGTCAAGGGCGCACTTGCAGTCAAGATTTATGGCGATGACCTGAAGACGCTCGAGGAAAAGGCGGATGAGATTGAAGCAGCTATGCAGCCGATTCGTGGCGTGGAGGATCTGGGCATCTTTCGAGTCATCGGTCAGCCCAATCTAAACTTCACCGTCGACCGTGATCAGGCTTCTCGTTACGGCATCAATGTTTCCGATGTCGAAGATGCGATTCAGACGGCAGTCGGAGGCAACGCTCTGAACCAAGTATTGGTCGGCGAACAGCGTTACGATCTGGTTCTGCGATACTTGCCTCAGTATCGGGACACCACAGAAGCCATCAAACAGATACGTTTGCTGGCGCC
This sequence comes from uncultured Acidobacteriaceae bacterium, assembly GCA_963774175.1. GTDB lineage: Bacteria > Acidobacteriota > Terriglobia > Terriglobales > Acidobacteriaceae > Telmatobacter. The sequence continues at coordinate 264,111 of CAVZDT010000010.1, read as the reverse complement.
CTCAGGCGAACGGGTTTCTCTCGCGCAGTTGACCAAGGTGAAGGTGCTGGATGGTGGCTCTGAAATCTATCGCGAGGAAAACTCCCGATACGTAGCAGTCAAGTTCAGCGTGCGCGGGAGAGACTTGGGCAGCACCGTCGATGAAGCGATCAAAAAGGTCAATGCATCTGTAAAGCTTCCCACTGGCTACACGCTCGATTGGGCTGGAGAGTATGAGAGCGCGAAGCGATCGCAGAGGCGGCTATTGATCGTCCTGCCCCTTTCGATTCTGCTTATCTACATCATTCTTTACTCGATGTTCAAGTCGGCGAAATGGGCGCTCCTGATCCTAACCAACATAGCGATGGCGCCCATTGGCGGACTACTTGCGCTCATGGTCACCCACACTAACTTCAGCGTGTCCTCCGGGGTTGGCTTTCTCGCGCTGTTCGGAGTATCCGTCCAGATTGGCGTCATCATGGTGGAATACATCAATCAACTCCGGTCTCGCGGTTACGATGTTGAAGCAGCCGCTATTGAAGGCGCTGTCCTGCGCCTTCGGCCGATTCTGATGACGATGCTGGTCGCAACCTTGGGTCTGCTCCCCGCGGCAGTCTCCCACGGCATCGGCTCGGATTCGCAGAGGCCCTTCGCCATTGTCATTGTCGGAGGCCTAGTTACGGATTTGGTGATCAGTCTCTTCCTATTGCCTACGTTGTACACATGGTTCGCAAGCAGCGACGATCGGCTGCCGGAAGCAGACCCGAACGAAGCTGTATGAGCGATCACATTGAATCGTGTAGGGATGAACTGAAACTGAACTGGAGGGATTGCGGTTTATGACTAAGGACGAGGTCTGCTCACGAATTCGAGAGATAGGCATCATTCCAGCCATTCGGGTTTCCTCCGGCGACGACGCCCATTTCGCGGCGGAGGCAGTCATGCATGGCGGAATACCGATTGTTGAAATCACCATGACCGTGCCCGGAGCCTTGGAATTGATGGCTCACTTGATCCATTCTGATCCCAAGGTCATTGTGGGCGCTGGCTCCGTGCTCGACACAAAGAAGGCTCGTCTATGCGTTGAAGCGGGCGCGAGCTTTATCACTTCACCATCATTCAACCCTGCGATCGTGGAATTCGCGGCCAAGGAAGGTGTCGCGGTCCTGCCGGGCGCTCTGACACCTACCGAAGTAGTGACCGCATGGAGCGCTGGTGCCGACCTCGTTAAAGTGTTCCCTTGCGGACCGGTTGGCGGCGAAAGGTATATCAAGGCGATGCACGCGTCGTTGCCAGATGTGCCATTGATTGCTGCGGGAGGCGTAAATCAGCAGAATGCGGCGAGCTTCATTTTGTCGGGCGCGACCGCCCTCGGAATCGGCACAGAATTGATTCCGACTGAAGCGATTCAAAGGAGGCAATCGAAGCGCATCATGGAACTGGCCCATCGGTTCGCGAAACTCGTCAAAGACGCCCGCGAACAAATTGACATATGGAAGAAGAGCCAGGTTGTTAAGACATACACAGGACAGGAAAAGTGCGAACCATGATTCCGAGGGCAGAAGAAACCGCGCGCCTATACGTCGCCGTCTTCAACGGACCTCAAAGATCGTCAAAGAGCGCCTAATCTCCGCCAAAGCGCTCATCGTGGGTCCGATGCCCGCGCCAGAAAGGCCCTGAGGGCACTTCCGCAGGAAATCTCACCACTCTCGAAGTGCGCGTCGATGATTAATTACTCATTGAAAAAGCCGCGGAATGACGGGCAACCCTCACTCGTCCGAGAAACCGCTCTGCGTCCATGTGAACCGGATTTGTAAGCACCAGGGCTTTCGGGGAGTAATACAGACGCCTGTTTGCGTGGAGTGCCATCCAGAGAATCTCTAGGCGCAAACTCGTTTCGTTGATTGCCAGACAAGCGAACGAGAGGAGCAGAGATGCAGTAGGTGAAAGCCGTTGGAATTGTTAAAAAGATCCACAATCCAGATCGAATTGTAAATTCTTGAGCAACGATTGAAAACAAATGAGTTATGGGACGTACAGGATCCACAATAATTGTCAACTCAAGGGGGGTCGCCACGGTCGTTGGCCTCTATTCGACGGTGACGGATTTGGCCAGGTTGCGGGGCTGGTCTACGTCGCAGCCGCGGCGGACGGCGATGTAGTAGGCGAGCAGTTGCAGCGGCACGATTTCGATGAGCGGCGAGAGCAGCTCGAAGGCGGGCGGGATGTGGATGACGTGCTCGACCAGGCTGCCGATGGTGGTGTCGCCCTCGGTGGCGACGGCGATGACGCGGCCGGAGCGCGCGGTCACTTCCTGGATATTCGAGAGCGTCTTCTCGTAGCGCAGCTTTGAGGCGGGATCGGCTTCGTCGCGCGTGGCCAGCACGACGACCGGCAGCGTCTCGTCGATGAGCGCGTTGGGGCCGTGCTTCATTTCGCCGGCCGGGATAGCCCTCGGCGTGGATGTAGGAGATTTCCTTGAGCTTGAGCGCGCCTTCGAGCGCGATGGGGAAATGGATGCCGCGGCCGAGATAGAGAAAGTCGCGCGCGTTGGAGAAGCTGTGGCAAGCTGCTCGCACTGCGGCGGAGCGCGTGCGCAGCACTTCTTCGATCTTGGCGGGAATGCGGCTCAGCTCTTCGATGAGCTGGACGGAGCGCTCGGTGTCGAGGCGGCCGCGGAGCTGGCCGAGCTTGAGCGCGAGCAGGAAAAGCGCGGTGAGCTGCGAGGTGAAGGCCTTGGTGGAGGCGACGCCGATCTCGGGGCCGGCGTGGGTGTAGATGGCGCCGTGCGCTTCGCGCGCGACCATGGCGCCGACCACGTTGCAGATGGCGACGGTCTTCGAGCCGAGCGCGATCATCTCGCGCTGCGCGGCGAGCGTGTCGGCGGTTTCGCCGGATTGCGTGATGAGCAGGCCCAGCGCGTTGCGGTCGGGGATGGGATCGCGATAGCGATATTCGCTGGCGTAGTCGACGTCGACGGGCAGGCGGGCGAGGCGCTCGATCATGTACTTGCCGGCGAGCGCGGAGTGCCAACTGGTGCCGCAGGCGGCGATGTTGATGCTGGAGGCGCGGGCCAGCTCGTCGTCGTCGATCTCCATTTCGCCGAGGAAGACGTTGCCGGAGTCGAGCGAGACGCGGCCGAGCGTGGTGTCGGTAATGGCGCGCGGCTGCTCCCAGATTTCCTTGAGCATGAAGTGCTTGTAGCCGCCCTTTTCCGCCTGGATCGGATCCCACTGGATGCGCTGGAGTGCGCGCTCGATGGGCTTGCCGTCGAAGTCGGTGAGTCTGACGCCGTCGAGGGTGAGGATGGCCATGTCGCCGTCGGCGAGGAAGTAGATGTTGCGCGTGTGGTGCAGAATGCCGGGAACGTCGGAGGCGACGAAGTACTCGCCTTCGCCCACGCCGATGACCACCGGCGGGCCGGAGCGCGCGGCGACGATCTTGTCGGGCTCGGCGGAGGAGAGAACGCCGAGCGCGAAGGCTCCGGTGAGGCGCTTGACGGCGCGGCGGACGGCGTCTTCGAGCGGGATGGGCTTGCCGGCGGCTTCGGCGTCGTTCTGCATCTGCTCGATCAGGTGGGCGATGATCTCGGTGTCGGTTTCGGTGACAAACTTGTGGCCCTGCGCGGTGAGCTCGCGCTTGAGGTCGAGATAGTTTTCGACGATGCCGTTGTGGACCACGACGATGCGGCCGGTGCAGTCGCGATGCGGGATGGGCGTTCTCTTCGGTGGGGCGGCCGTGCGTGGCCCAGCGGGTGTGGCCGATGCCGAAGGTGCCGTCGAGCGGATGATCGCGCAGCACTTCTTCGAGGTTGCCCAGCTTGCCCGGGGCGCGGCAGACCTCGAGCAGCGCGGTGTTGGGCTGCCCACGGCGATGCCGGCCGAGTCGTAGCCGCGGTATTCCAGGCGGCGCAGGCCTTCGATGATGACTGGGACAACCTTCTTACGGCCGACGTAACCGACAATTCCGCACATGAATGGATTCTATGCGAGATCGGCGCTTAGCCCTGATACAGAGTCATTTGGCTATTAGGAGTCAATAACCGCGTATCCGCGGCTACTCGGTCCGGAGCGCTTGCATCGGATCTAACCGGGAAGCGCGCCAAGCGGGAGCAAGACAGGCCAGAATCGCGACGGCCAACAGCGTCGCTACCACGCTGGAGAGAACCACAGGATCGAGAGTTTTTGTTCCGAAAAGCATCGACTGGAGGATGCGAGTCGCCGCGAAACTGGCCACCAGGCCCAGCCCGAGCCCGAACAACACCGGCCGCATGCCATCGACCAGCATCAACTGCAAAAGCTGATCTCGTTGCGCGCCGAGCGCCATGCGGATTCCCAGTTCCGTGGTCCGCAGCGTGGCCAGGTACGACAGCACCCCGTACAGTCCCACCGAAGCAAGAAGCAGCGACAAGATTGCGAAGACAAGAACGACGCCCGCGGTCAGGCGTGCATTGACTAATGACTCCCCGATAATTTGCTCCATAGTAAGCACATCCGAAACCGGAAGCTCAGGATCGAGAGACGCAATCTGCTTTTGCACCGGCACCGAAAATTCCAGTGGATCCGAAGCCGTGCGAACAGCAAGCGCTCCCCCGGGGAATCCTTCAAAAAGGGGGAAGTACATGGCCGCCTTGGGCTCCTGGCCAACCTGGTACAAGGTGTCGCCGACTACGCCCACAATTTCGTAATCCACGTCGTTAGGCGCACCATCATGGAAATGCGCCGGAACGTGCAGATGCTTGCCTATGGGACCGTCCCCAGGGAAATATTGCCGGACGAGTTGACGGCTCACAATCACCTTGTAAGATCGAGCGCCGCGTTCGTCGCTGGTAAAGAAACGGCCGTTCACAAGCGGAATTCCGAGTGCGCTGAAAAAGCCTGGATCGGCCCATCGCATGAGCGCGTCGGGCATTTCTTCGCCCGGTTTGAGCGGAGGGTGCTCCTTCACGGTAAATACGAAATCTCCCCAGTATCCTGCTGCCGGGAGAGTGTTTCCCAGTGCAGCAGCGCGAACCCCGGGAATGCTCTTCACTCGCTGAAGCAATGCTTCATTGAATGCGTTTTTCTTCTCCGGGGTGCCGTACTTCTTCTCTGGCAGGCTGTATTGAAGCGTGAGCATCTTTTCGGTTACGCAGCCCACATCGGCTGAACGGAGCCGCAGAAAGCTCTTGAGCAATAGCCCAGCAGCAACGAGCAAGACCACCGTGATTCCGATTTCCGCGGTCAACAGCGACTTTCGCAGTGCGGTGCGCGAGACGCTGCTCGCGCCAGTGCGAGCGGAAGTCTGCAGAGCCTTCATCATGTTCTTGCCCGTTGTCGAGAGCGCGGGCAACAAGCCAGCGACCAGCGCCGCTGCGAACACCATCAGGCAGGCAAACGCGATCACCGTAGCGTCGAGATGGATGCCTTGCGCGGTAGGTAGGTCTTTCCACGTATGAGCGAGAAAATTCGTAGCCAGTACCGACAACAGAATGCCGCATAAGCCGCCAATGACGCAGATGAGCACGCTTTCGGTCAGTTGCCCGCGAATCAAGATGGCGCGCTGCGCTCCGAGAGCACTGCGAATGGCCACCTCTTTCTGTCGCGCCGCGCCCCGCGCAACCAGCAGATTCGCGACATTGAGACATCCGATCAGCAGCATGCAGCCGACTGCACAAAGCAATAACTTCAGCGGCTTTTTCACGTTCCCGGCGAGATCCTCGTTCAGAGAACGCGTGGCCACATCCTCGTTCACAAAGGCTTGTGGGTATTGCAGGTGAAGCTGGTACTGTACGGAGCCCACCTGCGCCATGGCGTTTGCCAGACTCACGCCGGGCCGCAACCGCGCTATCACATTGCTCTGGTGCCAGTCGTGATGCTGCAAGGCCTCTGCCGTCATATCCGCCCTGTACGGAACCCACAACTGGATGCCGGCATCGGGATAAGTAAACCACGAGGGCAGGATGCCGACTACCGTAAATGGCTTGCCATCGAGGTGAATCTGGCGGCCAACGATGTTCGCATCGCCGGCAAACCGCCTCTGAAACACGCTCCAGGTCAACATGACAACGGTGCTGCCGCGCTCGTCCTCCGACTTGGTAAATGCGCGGCCAACTACCGGCTGCACTCCCAAAAGCGGAAACAGGTTCCAGGAGCCCGCGGCTGCGCGGACCGACTCCGGCAGTTCACCCCGTTCGCCGGTCAGGTTGTACCCGACGTAACGCATGATCGCCATGTCTTCAAAACCGTGGGTCTTCGAGCGCCAATCGTAAAAGTCCGCGGGTGAAACCGGGTTGTAGCTGAAATCCGGCGTGTCCGCCCCTCGATGGTGCTCGTACACCATCACCAACCGGTCGGGATCGCGGAAAGGAAGTGGTCTGAGCAGAACCGATCGCACAATCGTGAAAAGAGATGTAGCCGCACCAATGCACAGAGCCATGACCGAAACCGCGATGATCGAAAATCCGGGTGTGCGGCTCAACGTCCGGCACGCATATTTCAGGTCGTGGCCGATTTTGGTCAACGGCTGTGGAGAGTTCTGCGCCCATAACGATTCGCGCACCCTCTGCGCATTGCCCAGCTTTACTCGCGCCTGTCGCCGGGCCTCCCTGGGCGACATTCCGCGCGCCTCGTTGTCAGCCGTTTCTTCGGTCAGGAAAGTCTCGATTTCGTCCTGCAACTCGGCGTCGGAGCGCGTGCGGCGAAAGAACCTCAGCCAGCTCATTGCGCGCCTCCTTCTTCGCCCATCACCAGACCGATGGCTCGCGTCATCTGGCGCCAGCGGCTGGTTTCGCGCACCAGCTGTTTACGACCCTCTGCCGTCAACCGGTAGAACTTTGCCTTGCGATTGTTCTCGCTGGCACCCCAGTGGGAAGAAACCCATCCTCGATCTTCAAGCCGGTGAAGCGCCGGGTAGAGCGAACCCTGTTCGACTTCGAGAACCTCTTCGGAAGTGCGCTCAATGACTTTTGCGATGGTGTGCCCGTGCGCGTCTCCGCCGACAAGTGTCCGCAGGATCATCATGTCCAATGTACCCTTGAGCATCTCGCTATCGGATTGCTTGTTTTCGCCCATCGCTCTCCACTCGAACTTCTATGGGAAAGGATGATACACCACTCGGACTTCTATGGGAGTTTTTTTATAAAATCTTCCGCTGTCTTGGGTCAGCTTGTGGACAACGCTGATGCACTTAAGGAGAATCCGGCACTCTCATCGAACAGAAAAATCGCGCAACCGAGTGCAGTCCGGGCCTTGTGCAGTCCGGGCCTTGTCGAGCTATTCCTCTATGCGGTATGTGAACTCTTCGATGACGGGGTTGGTCAGAACTTCGCGGGCAATGCGCTCCACTTGGGTGCGGGCGGCCTGCTGATCGAGGCCATCTGCGAGGGATAAAGCGAAATACTTGCCCTGGCGGACGGCGACAACATCCGCAAAGCCGATCTTGCGCAATGCGTTGTGGATCGTCTGGCCCTGGGGATCGAGGACCGATGTCTTTAGCGTGACGTAGACATGCGCCTTCATTATCCGCGATTATAGTAGTTCGGGCGGATGGCCGGTAAGTGCCTCGGTAAGAGATCGATGAAGCCGGGGGATTGCTGGCGCCCTTCTGGTCTTTCCCCTCGAGCAAAGGAGGACGCTTCGTGCGAAGCGCATCAAAAAGAATCCGGCTCCATTCCGCGAGCCGGACCCAACCCCGAGAGGATGCATAGAGAATGGTTAATTATTTGGAGCTGCCGATAGGCGATCGCGCCCCCGAGGTGTTTCGGGCCGTCATCGAGATTCCGAAGGACGGGACGAACAAGTTTGAGTACGACAAGCAACTGCACGTCTTCAAGCTGGACCGTAACCTGCATTCGCCGGTCCACTATCCGGGAGACTACGGGTTCATTCCCTCTACGCTGAGTGACGACGGCGATCCGCTTGACGTGCTGGTGCTGGTGCCGCATGCGACGTTTCCGGGATGCGTGCAGGAGGTGCGGCCGATCGGGCTGTTGGAGATGCTGGACCAGGGCACGCTCGACGAAAAGGTCCTGGCAGTGGGAAAGAACAATCCGCGTTATACGAATGTGTGGAATTACACGGATATCTATCCGCACATGCTGAAGGAGATTACGCACTTCTTCTCGATCTACAAGGACCTTGAGGGCAAGCGGGTGGAAATCAAGGCGTGGCACGATGCTGCCTACGCGCGCGACCGCGTGATTCGCGCTGCGAAGCTGTTCGAGGATGGGAAAGCAAAGGCTGGGCCGGCAAAGCACAAAGTTGCGAAATAGAAGCAGCAGCAATCCGACGAGGAGTGGCCGCGCAAGAAATTGTGCGGCCTTTTCGCTTGCGCTCAATCTGCTGCGGACGCGGCAGCGAGTTTGCGTCGGGCGAGCCTTACTGCGGTGAGCCAGTAAAGGATTGGACCGAGCAAGCCGACGGCAACGGAGAAGGCCAGCGACGAGACGGAATTGTGGAGCAGGCTGATTTCTTCGCGGCGGGATGCGTAGAGCGCATAGGCAATCAGTGCGGCGGGGCCGATTCCCAGGGAGCAGGCAAAGGCCAGATTGCCGGCCTTGAAGGGACGCTTCAAATCCGGTTCCCGAACTCGAAGCACCACCAGCGCTACGAACTCCAGCAGCAAGCTGGAACCGTAGAGGATGAGATCGATGGAGATGAGGCGCTCGAATTTGAGGTTGAGTGCCAGCGCCCACGCCAGTCCACATAGCAGCACGCTGACCCAGGGGACATCGTGGCTGTTGCGCCGTGCGACGAAACGCGGCAGCATGCCGTCGTCTGCCATGGCCATGGGCAGCCGGGTGTAACTCATCATGAGTGCATTGAACATGCCGACGCCGCAGATCACTCCGCCGGCCACAACGGCCAGCGCGAGCAGCGGGCCGCCGATTGATTTGGCTGCCGCCATCCAGTCGCCCGTGGAAAAGCTTTCTACCGAAAGGCCGGAAAGAGCCATTGCCAGCAGAGGAAGAATGTAGGTGACTGCCGCGAGCGCGGCGGCTGCCACCATGGCGCGAGGATAATTGCGCTGGGGATTCTCCACCTCCTGGGCGACGGTGGAGGCATTGTCCCAGCCCATGTAATTCCACATCGCTACCAGAACCGCGGTGGAAAGCGCTGCTTGAGATCCATTCTGGCCCCAATGCACCACGGGATGGGCCGTGAACCCATGCCACACGCCGAGCAGCACGAAAATGGCGAAAGGCGAAAGCAGCAAAATGAAGAGCCCTATCGAGCCCTCTCCCACTGCGGGTGCACCGCGCAAATTCCACAGACAACATGCCATTACGACGGCAAGGGACCAGGCATAGCCGTGCCAGCCGGCAGTTAGGGCGGGATCGAACTTGCCTAGGTACGTGACAAAGATGACCGGATAAATTGCCATGTCGAATATGGAGGCCGAGAGCGAGAGCCAACCTTCCTGGTATCCCCAGAACGGGCCCAGGGCGCGGCGGACCCAGACGTAGAAACCCCCGTCTTCCGGAAGAGCGCTGGCGAGTTCACCGATCATGAGCGCGGTGGGCAACGACCACAGGATCGGCAGCACCAGCAGGATGACGATGGCACGCGCAAACCCGGCGCCCCCGAGGATGTCCTCGATGCCGTACGGCCCCCCCGACACCATGAAATAAGTGGCGGCTACCAACGGCAAGAAACGCATCTTCCTCCGCGCGGATTTGCGAGCAAACTGCATTGATGTGAATGTAACAATAATCAGGCAAGTGCCGGCGAAAAAGTCGGCTCTAAAACTGCTTTTTGATTCGCGGAGGACCCGCCAGGCAACTCGGTCAAATTGGCGCAGACCGAGGCTCCTTCGACGCGCGACAGACGTCGATCCAGTATTGCGGTCGCGATCACTAACCTTGGGATGGGATCCGCCCAGAAGAAAACGGAGCACGTGGTTAGTCGGTCGCCGGATCCGGAGCCGTCTGAGAAGGCTGCATTCCGGCCGCGCTCTCATTTCAACTGCGTTCCTGCGACTCGTTGCAGACAGATCCGGCATCCTGGACTCTGCCGCATTGCAAAGGACGACGCTTAATGGAACTTCGGAGTTCGGCGGGCGCCCAAACGTGAGAAACGCGCGCGTGCTGACCGATTCCGCTATAATCCATTGTGCACGGAGAGATGGCCGAGAGGCTGAAGGCGGCGGTTTGCTAAACCGTTATACGGTCAAAAGCTGTATCGGGGGTTCGAATCCCCCTCTCTCCGCCAGAGACCTTTCAGCCCCTTCAAAATCTGGCTACTTACTCACGTAAGTCCTTCTGCCTCAGTGTTTAGCTCTCTAAGCACCTTTAAGCCGCGTTAAGCAGGCTATCGCGTCTTTATACCTCACGAGGGCAATTTTTTATAGCGGATTTATAGCGGAATGGAGTACGGACGCGCGTTACCGCTCGCTCGTTTTGGAGGCGAGGCGTTTACTCGATACCACCATAATGGGTTGCTCAGTTTGAGACCAAACTGCGACGTGCTAGCCAGATTCCCGTGAGAATGAACAGTCGCCGGGCACTCGCGCCGATCATTCCGCCAATTCTGGTTGGTATCCAGTCGTGCTTCCCATCCCTACAGATCATCGCTGTGACGATCAGGGATTTCATAGCGCAGACCGAGCGATCCATCTCTCCGTACTCGCGGCTGCATGAAGGCCCCCGATGCGATTGCACGACTGCCTCCGATGACGGGCGCAGCCGCCGCGCTCAGCGCAACTCGATATGATGCTTCGCACAAGTTGTGTGGAATGATCTTTCGGAGCAACAGGTACCGTAGCGCGCAACGCGAGTCATCGATTAGCTTCAGGATGCGGGTAGCTCAATTGCTCCAGGCGAGAGTTGCACGTTGGATCTGCACGCAGAGGAGCCAGAATGGGATCCCATATGAATCCAAGACTCCAAAGGGAACCTTCCCGATGAGATGCTTCGATCCATTCCGTCGCGGTCTCATTTTCTCCGAGCCCAAGATACGTGAGAGCGATGGAATAAGAATGGCGGTGTTGACTACGAAGTCCTGATTCAGTCATGCGCCCCAGAACTTGTCGTGCGCGAGATTTGTCTCCATTCATCGCATATGCGTAGCCGAGCACGCCGAGCATCGCAAAATGCCGAGGCGCCGAGGCCGCCAATGCCTCGAGATGCTCAAGCCCTGCTGCCGGTCCCAAGAGAATCACGGTTGCCAGAGCTTCGGTTGCGTCCAGAATTGTGCTGTAATGTCCAATTTCGCGTTCCTCCGCGACATGCCGTAGCGCATTCTCGAAATTTCCCGCCAGGTACTCAGCCCAACAGAAGAAAGCGGTGACGCCAGTGTTCAGTGGACTGTTATGGGAGGCGCCGCGCAGCAAGGAAGCCGCGCTCGAAAGATTTCCCACTGCAATACGAAGCAAGGCTAGTCCGACAAGACACTTTGTCGAGGTCGGCTTCTCCTCGACCAACTCGTTGAACAAAACTTCCGCCATCAGCCAGTCACGCTCGATCAGCATCTTGATCCATGCATTGGCGCATCGTGTCTCAAACAGATTGCCATCAAGTTGTTGTGCCCTACTCAAAGCCGCCTGGGCCGGAATGAAGGCTTCATCCGTGTGGAGACGGCAAAGCACGCCTTCTGCGATGAGAGTGAGGGCGAGACAGGCAAACGCCCTGGCATTCGAAGGCTCGAGATCAACCAGTTCTCGATAGAGGCGAGCGATTGCATTCAAATTCGACTCTGAAAGACATTCCCACATCTTGTCGGCGAGGGAGAACAAATCGGCTGACCGCCAGATACCTCGCGACCTCGCCCGGAGCGCAGAGGCCTGATGGCTTGTACCAATCAATAGGGGGACGTCAGGGGATCTGCGATCTTCGACAAGGGGACCCACCAGGTCTCTTGTGTTTCGGGCGTCCGGCTTGCGTTCTCTCAGCCATCTGTCCAGTTCATCGGGATAGGCGAAGACGGAGCTGGAGCCGTCACCAACATGGCGGACGGGCAATCCATAACCGTTATGCCAGCGTTGGACAGTTCGGGAACTGCGACCCAAGTAATCGGCAATCGATTTCCAGGTATCGAGACGGTTCTCAACTACTCTCTGTACATCCATTGATGCGCCCAAGATTAGACTCTTGAAAAGATGAGAATGGCTGCTCTGCCGGGGTGCGAAGAACCACGAAGTGCCTCCGCAAACCGGCAGGAGCGTAGCAGTTTAGAGGCTGGAACGATACTTCACCATATATATTGCAGTCTGGTTCTGCCGAGTTAAGTGAGCGCCAACACACGCCTTCTGAACCCGAATACCGGACAAGTCTGCTCCAAAATGGGTCAATGGCTGTCATTTTTCAGCCAGATGAGGAGCCCAGAAAAGCATGTGTCACTGATTGTCGCATATTGACGCACGTTGACGCGCATTGGCCACACCCAGGAGTTTAGTCCGGAGTTAACATAACTTGGTCACTTGGACTCAGCAGAACTCCGATCTGTTTCCTTCTCCCACGAGTGAGACGGCGGCAGAGATTTTGTGCGGCTTAGCATTGATTTCCACTGCTAAGTCACCTTGGCGAAGCCTTGTGCCATGGTCAGGCAGCGGCTGACGGGGCTCTCGATTGTCTGATTTGCGCCTGATTAGCCGCACGGTTTCTAAGCATGTTTGACATTGCATCGCAGTTATGTCCGGGAAGGAACCATTCGGCATCGATGCCGGGTTGCCGAGATGAGGAAAGCCTCAGTTGGTTCGCCGCATACACAATGCCCCAGAGTGAAAAGGCAGTATGCCGAATGCTCGACGTACGGCTGATCGAATCGTTTCTTCCCACGTTTGAGACACTTCGAGTCTGGAAAAACCGACAACGCGTCAAGGTGCAAACTCCGCTTTTTCCTTCGTATCTGTTTGTGCGAATCCATCAACACCAACGAGGCATGGTTCTGGGCGCTCCAGGAGTGCTGCACATCGTCGGCAACTCGCGTGGTCCTCTCGCCATTCCTGACCGGGAGATCGATTTTCTTCGCTCCGACTTCTGCAAAAAGCACATTGAGCCCTATCACGACCTCGTTGTCGGATCCAAGGTTCGTATCCGATCGGGTCCGATGGAGGGTCTATTGGGCACGCTGGTGCAGAAGAAGAAGAGCCTGCGATTCATATTAACTATCGCAATGATCAATCAAAACGCTGCTGTCGAGGTGCTGGCTGACGAACTGGAAGCAGTTCCAGCGTAAGGTTCGTCAATCCTAATCGCGCGCGTACATTCTTCGTTCAATTCTAAGTGCGCGGAACCTTTCATCATCCTGTCCTTCGCGGCAGATCGCCGCGTTTCTGATTGTGTAGGCCATATGCCGAAGAAATCTGACGTACCATCCAGGATTGTGCGGTCGGCCATCTCCTTGTTTTCACGGCAGGGATATCACAGGACCAGCACACGCGATATTGCGCGGCTGGCTGACGTAAGCGAAGTCACGCTGTACCGCTACTTCCTGTGCAAGGAAGATGTGTTCTGGTCGGCGCTGGCCGCAAGTTTCGACTCCATTAAACCCCGTCTGGGAGCACTTGAGGAACAAGGCAGGAAAGCTGCTCCGGAAGTTGTCCTCCCGAGGATACTCAGCGCACTGGTTGATACGGCAACCTTTTCGCCTGAGTTGATTCGACTCATTGCGATTGCCCTGCTCGAAGTAGGTGGAAAAGCCGAAGAGGTGTGCCGTGAGCATATGACACCTCTTTTCACTGCAATTGCCTGTTACCTTCAGAGCAACGTTGAAGCGGGCAATCTTCGCAAGCTTGATCCAGCAATCATGACACTCGGAATCGCTCTGACCGTTTTTGCTCAACCGGAGCTATCAAAGGTGATTGAGGGCTGTCGCATCTCGAAAATGGAGATTCGCGACCTTGTTGAGACTTACTCCGAATTCTGGCTTGGAGCACTGGTGCCATCGGAACGAGAGCGACCGTTTGCGTGATTACTCGAGCAGGGACGCTGCTACAAGAACGCCCCATTCTCACAGTAGTGTCATGGTCTGGACCTGGCCGAAGGAGCGACCCTTGCTTTGATTAGGTATCTACACAAGGTCGTTCTACTTATTTGACATTGGCAGAGGATTTGAAGAACTCCAATCTCTCGTCGGATCCCCAGTGTTTCTAGTGTCAGTTCTGGTCCCGCGCATACGTACGATCGGTTACGTCTTTCCGAGGATGAGTATTCGGCTTCCGGCGTCCGACTAGCACTTTAGCTTTCTAACATTTTGGATAATCTGAGCAAATCAAGTCTAAGTGCCCATGATAAAGAAATCGATTCCTTTTCTTCTTTTTGTCGTAATGATCCTTTGGAATAGGCAATCTTTGGGTCAAGTGGAAGACTCGACTGCGCCTTCAAATCCGCCGAGGGCGGCACAGTCAATTCCGTCTTACGAAAACCTGCAGAATGTAGAGAGTTATACCGATCTGCTCGCGCCCGGTGCCAATGTACCGATCCCAACGCCACAACCCATCGGACGAATTACTTCAAGGGCCGTTGGCTCTATGGCGGTGAGGTCGGAATTCGAATCTTTCGTCGAAGATGCTGCAGGCCAACGGGTTTCCGTTTTTGGTAGGGACCTTTTCGATGAGGCACCCACGACCTTTGCACCCGTGGATCGTGGCCCCGTTCCAGCTGACTACTTAGTCGGACCCGGAGACGAGCTGTTGATTCGCGTTTGGGGGAAGGTGGAACTTCAGACACGCGTGCTGGTCGATAGAAATGGACAGGTCTTCCTCCCGAAGGTGGGGACGCTGACTGTAGCAGGTCTTCGCTACGATCAGCTGGAATCTTACATGCAGGTCGCTATTGGCAAACTCTATAAGGGTTTTCAGCTGAACGTGACGATCGGGCGGCTCCGCTCCATTCAGATCTTTGTTCTGGGAAGCGCCCGACAACCGGGTGTCTACACCGTGAGCTCTCTAAGCACACTGGTGAATGCACTGTTTGACTCGGGTGGTCCCTCTACAACGGGAACGATGCGGCGCATTCAATTGCGCAGGAGCAACCAAATCGTCTCGGAGTTTGACGTGTACGAACTGCTGCGCAATGGCGACAAGTCTCACGACATCCAGCTGCTTCCAGGAGATGTGGTCTTCATTCCCCCTGTTGGGCCGCAGGTTGCCATTTTGGGTAGCGTGAAGGATCCAGGAATCTATGAATTGAAGAGTGACAGTAGCGTTGAATCGATTTTGAAAGATGTAGCCGGATTAACGAGCCTCGCCAGCGCAGATCGTGCTTTGTTAGAACGCATTGAGAATCATCGAAGGCGGCAGGTGGACGAATTTGCGTTGGATGATGCGGGATTGCACCGGAACCTCAAAGATGGGGACATCCTGCGAATTTTCCCGATCTCGCCGCGCTTCGACAATGCAGTCACGCTCCGCGGTAATGTAGCCCAGCCGGGCCGGTATCTCTGGCACGAGGGTATGCGGATCTCAGACCTCATCCCTGCGCGCGATGCACTCATGACAAGAGACTACTGGAACCGATTCAATTTCCTTGCCAGCACTCTGCCTGCGAATGCTGAGAATCCAGAAGAGCTAAACCTTGCGATCGTGAACAATCAGTTGTCGCAAAACGATACAAATCAGCGCAACATATCTAACTTGCAAAGCTCACGACAGCGCGGCTCTTCGATCAACCAGCCAGATGAGAGATTTCTGCCGGCGACCGGCAACAATCCGCCTCAGTTGCGCGAACACTGGGACCAACCCAGGCCGACACCGGAAACGGAAACTCACGACGTCATGGTTGACGTAACCCAAGCAAGCACCGAAATCAACTGGGATTATGCCGCGATTGAGCGGCGCGATGACAAAGACCTGTCGACCCGGATCATTCCTTTCAACCTTGGTAACGCCATCGACCAACCGTCCTCTCCAGACAACGTGGTGCTGAAGACAGGCGACATTATCACGATCTTTTCACGCAAGGACGTTCCTTTGGCGCAAGACAAGCATGCAGCGTTTGCCAGGATTGGAGGAGAAGTGAACGCACCGGGCGTCTATCGCGTCGATCCGGGCGAGACACTCCGTAAGTTGGTGGAGCAAGCCGGGGGGCTGACGTCCCATGCCTATCTCTATGCGTCACAACTTACACGGGTTTCAACACGCCTGGCGCAGGAGGAAGAAATCCGGATCTCCATGGCGCAGATGCAGAGGGACCTCGCAGCGCGGTACGCTTCGGCGTCATCTCTTACAACTGCAAGTGCAGCAGAACAGCAGGCGCAGCTCAATGCCCAGCAAACGTTGGTGAGTCAGTTATCGGGGGTGCGCCCGACCGGGCGGATCGTCCTCGATGTGAACCCGGACGCAAGCGCGGTCAGCGACATTCCGGACTTTCCCCTGGAGGATGGCGACAGTTTCCTTGTTCCGGCCAAGCTGGCGACTGTTCAGGTCTCGGGGGCGGTATACAACGAGAATGCGTTCCGATATGAAGGCAAAAAACGGGTCGCATCATATCTGAGATCTGCCGGCGGCCCGACTCGTCAGGCGGACGTTAAACGGATCTTCCTGATTCGAGCCGACGGGACGGTCATCAGCCGGCAGCACCATGACAGCCTTTGGAGTAGCGGTGGCTTCGACAATCTCCGCATGCTGCCTGGAGATACCATCATTGTCCCCACAAAGATGAAGTCGCCCAGTAATTTCATGCAGCAGTTGCCATTCCTGACGCAGATCCTTTCCCAGACTGCTATGACTGGTGCTGTGATCGGCACGAGTTACTAAGGAGGAGACGTGGGGACCATCCAACAAGACTGCCTTGGGCCGGCTAACGTTCTGATCGGACCTGAAGCGCCGGTGGAACAAGCCGATACAATCCCTGGTTTGTTCCTGATCGAGCTTTTGACAGTGTTCGCCAGCCGCAAGCGGCTGATCGGCACCGTTGCCGGAATTGGGACGCTGGTGGGAATCGGCCTGAGTTTCTTACTGCCCGTCAGATACACCGCCACGACCAGAATCATGACTCCGCAGCAGACTCAATCGACGGCCTCCATGCTGATGAATCAACTCGCGGGCGCCACTGCCGGCCTTATTCCGAGCTCTGCCGGCGGTCCGCTGGGACTGCGCAATCCGAACGATATCTACATCGGCATCCTTGGTTCGCGAACGATTGCGGATTCGATTGTTCAGCAATTCGGCCTCAAGGACGAATATCGCGCGCGTGACTTGGCAGCAGCACGAAAGAAGCTGGCCGACGCCACCTCGATTCTCGCCGAAAAGAGTGGAATGATTGCGATTTCGGTGACTGATCGAGATCGCACCCGCTCGGCGCAACTCGCCAGTGCATACACCGAGCAGTTACGTTCGTTAACCAAGACGCTCGCAGTAACAGAGGCGTCGCAAAGGCGGCTGTTCTACGAAGAGCAGCTGAAGAATGCAAGAGATAATCTCGTCGCTGCGGAGTTTCAGTTCCGCCAGGTGCAGCTGCGAAAAGGTGTAATTCAGCCCGATGCGCAGGGGAAGGCGGTCATTGCGGAGCTGGCCGAAATGGATGCTCAAATCGCGGCCAAACAAGTGGAACTGCAGGCACGGCGCTCCTATTCCACCGAACACAATCCCGATGTGCAGTTGCTTGAGAGTCAACTCGCGTCAATGCGACAGGCGGCAGCGCAATTGCAGCGCCGCACCCCAAGCCCCGGAGACGCGGCCATGGGTTTACAGGATCTGGCCGGATCAAGCCTCGATTACCTGAATGCGGCGCACGAACTGCAGTATCGACAAACGCTCTTCGATCTACTCATCAAGCAATACGATGGGGCACGGCTCGATGAGGCCAAGGATGCGGCCATCATTCAGATCGTGGACGCCCCCGTTCCACCCGAACGGCGTTCTTCTCCTCGCCGCTTGCTGATCACAGTCCTATTCACCGCTTTGGGCCTGCTGGCTGCATGTTCGTATCTTTTTCTGACCGAGATCTCTCGAAATAATCCCAGACTGGCCATAGCCTTTACGGCATTCAAATCAGCGCTGTTGAGCAGATAGAGAAACACCCAATCCGGGCCTCCCGGACAGCAGACAGCTCACGCAGGCGAGGGAAGCAGTTTCTTATGCAAGAGAACAATATGCTAGCGGAAGTGTGTAGTCAGTCTCTCGATGAGTTCATCGAGAAGACCGCGTCAAAGAGCCTGACAGCCGGCATCATCGGGCTGGGCTATGTGGGATTGCCTCTCGCGAGGCTGTTCACGGAACAGGGATTCAAGGTTGTGGGATTCGACATCGATCGGAGAAAAGTCGAAAAGCTGATGAGCTGCGAGAGCTACATCGGGCACATCTCCTCCGAGGTTATCCAGAAAATGCGCAGAGACGATGGCCTGGTTGCCACGTCTGACTTCTCTCAGATCGGAGCCGTCGATACGCTTAGCATCTGCGTTCCGACTCCTTTGGATAAGTATCGGCAACCTGATCTGAGTGCAGTGCGAGCAACGGTGGAGTCGGTGGTTCCATATCTGCGGCCGGGACAGCTGATCATTCTCGAAAGCACTACTTATCCGGGAACGACAACTGAGATCGTTGTTCCCATTCTCGAGCGATCCGGTCTGAAGGTCGGTGAAGAGATATTCGTCGGATACTCTCCCGAACGTGAGGATCCCGCGAATCCGCACTTTACCGCAAGGAATATACCGAAGGTGGTGGGAGCCAACGATGCGGTATCACGCTGTGCGCTGGAGGCGTTCTATGGCGCGGTTTTCGACACGATTGTGCCGGTATCGTCGTGCGAAGCAGCGGAAATGGCGAAGGTGCTCGAAAACATCTACCGCTGCGTGAACATTGCGCTTATGAACGAGTTGAAGTTGCTCTGCCATCGAATGGGACTCAACATCTGGGAAATCGTAGATGCCGCAAAGACGAAGCCATTCGGATTCCATGCTTTCTATCCAGGACCGGGACTGGGCGGCCACTGCATTCCGATCGATCCCTTTTATCTCTCGTGGAAAGCTCGTCAGTTCGATTTCACCACTCGCTTTATTGAGTTGGCCGGAGAGGTCAACACGAATATGCCCTATGAGATCGTTGCCCAGGTTGCGGAATACCTGAATAAGGCAAGCATCGCGACCAGCGCGGCGCGCCTGCTGGTGTTAGGGCTGGCCTACAAAAAGAATGTGGACGATTGCCGCGAATCGCCGGCCATCAGAATCGTTACGCTTCTCGCGGAGCGCGGCATCAAGATCTCATATTTCGATCCTCATGTGAGCGGATACGTTTCCCACCGCTACGGGCGACTGCCTGGAGTCGAGTTGGAGGAACTGTCTGATGATGCTTTGTCGAACGCTGACGCGACTCTGATTCTTACCGATCACGATGCGTTTGATTACGAGCGGATTGTGAGCCGTTCTCGCGCAGTAATCGATACCCGCAACGCCACGAAATGCGTCAAAAACGATCGCAAAAAAATCATTCTGGTCTAAACGGAGAAGTGATGCCACAACAGAACATTGCAGTTGTAGGCGGAGGTTACTGGGGCAAGAACCTGATTCGCAATTTCGCAGAACTGGGCACATTGCGAACGATCTGCGATTGCAGCCTCGGTGTAGAAGCGAGTTATCGCGGCAAATATCCCGATCTGAACTATACGGGAGAATATGCCGCAGTCCTTGCCGACGAACAAATCCGGGGGGTCGTTTTGGCTACCCCCGCTGCGCAGCACTTTGAGATGGCGAAGCATGCCCTGGAAGGGGGGAAGGATGTGTTTGTCGAGAAACCGCTGGCGCTTCACTTCTCTGCTGGGCGGGAACTGGTCCAATTGGCGGCACGCAAGCGCCGCATCCTCATGGTCGGCCACATCCTGCAGTACCATCCCGCCATTCGAAAGCTCAAGGAGATGGTATCTAACGGCGATCTGGGCCGTATTGAATACATCTATTCAAACCGCCTGAATATCGGAAAGATCCGCTCAGAAGAGAACATTCTGTGGAGCTTCGCCCCTCACGATATTAGTGTCCTGCTTGCGCTGCTCGGCGAGGAACCACAGTCAGTGACCAGCGAAGGCGGCGACTATCTGAACCAGGGAATTGCCGATGTGACAGTCAGCCAGTTTAATTTCGCGAACGGGGTCCGTGCGCACATCTTTGTCAGCTGGCTGCATCCGTTCAAAGAACAGCGTCTGGTCGTCGTGGGATCGGACAAGATGGCTGTAATGGATGACACGGCTGCAAATAAGCTGGTTGTCTATCCACACCGGGTCGAATGGAAGGACCGTCTTCCCACTGCAATCAAGGCGAATGCCTATCCCGTTGCCATCGAGGCTACTGAGCCGTTGCGGAACGAGTGCATGGAGTTCCTCGAATGCATCGAGAGCCGGCGGTCTCCGCGGACCGATGGAGAAGAGGGGCTTCGGGTTCTGCGCGTTCTGAACGCATGCCAGGAGTCCTTGGAAATGCACAGAGCAGTCTCGCCGAATGCGATTTCTGAGCGAACGTCGGTTTTCATTCATCCAACCGCGGTTGTGGATGAACCATGCAATCTAGGACAGGGTACAAAGATCTGGCACTACACGCATATCTTGAGAGACGCCAAGATCGGTGCACGTTGCATCTTCGGCCAAAACTGCCAGGTAGCTGAGAACGTGACGATCGGCAACAACGTGAAAGTGCAGAACAACGTCTCGATATATACCGGTACGGTGATCGAGGATGACGTGTTTCTCGGCCCCTCGTGCGTGCTGACCAATGTAACGAATCCGCGCTCGCAGGTCAACCGCCATGCGCTATACGAGCGGACGGTATTCAGAAAGGGTGCGACCGTCGGAGCCAACGCGACGATCATCTGCGGTATTGAGCTCGGCCGGTATTGCTTCATCGGAGCCGGCGCGGTCGTTTCGAAGAATGTACCGGACTACGCGTTGATCGTGGGCAACCCGGGACGCCAAATCGGCTGGATGAGCCGTCACGGACACAGACTGGCGAACCCCGACATGAATGGAATCATGCGCTGCCCAGAAAGCGGATTTCGATACAGGGAGGTCGAGCCGGGACTGCTCCGTTGTCTTGACCTTGATGAAGAAGCTTCGTTGCCATCAGCTCTCAGCAATGGAACCCGAACCTACGACGAATTCAAACTCGAATCTCTCTTAGAGGAATCGCTCTCATGAAAGTCCCTCTTCTTGATCTGAAAGCACAGTACGCATCCATACGCGCCGAAGTGCAGGCCGCGATAAACGAAGTATTGGAATCGCAAATCTGCATCGGCGGCCCGAAGGTGGCCGAACTTGAACAAAAGGTGGCCACCCTATCCGATTGCAAGCATGCGGTGGGTGTTTCAAGTGGCACGGATGCTCTGTTGTGCAGCCTGATGGCGCTGGGCATTGGACCCGGAGATGAAGTCATTACAACCCCGTTCACCTTTTTCGCGACAGCCGGATGTATCGCTCGAGTAGGCGCATTGCCAGTGTTCGTCGATATCGATCCGCGCACGTTCAACATCGATCCAAGCAAAATCGAGCGGGCAATTACCAGTCGCACGAAGGCGATCATTCCAGTGCACCTCTTCGGCCAGATGTGTGACATGGATCCCATCATCGAGATCGCTCGCAAACACAATCTGAATGTGATTGAGGATGCTGCGCAGGCAATCTCGGCCACATATAAAGGTCGCAAGGCCGGCAGTCTCGGCACGATAGGCTGCTTCAGCTTTTTCCCAAGCAAGAACCTTGGTGGTGCGGGCGACGGGGGAATGGTGGTTACAAATGACTCGGAACTCTATGAACGCCTGGTGATGATGCGATCTCATGGATCGAAGCCGAAGTACTACCATAGACTGGTCGGCGGAAATTTCAGACTCGACCCCTTGCAGGCTGCCGTCTTGTTGGTCAAGCTGCCGCATCTGGATTCTTGGTCAGCCACGCGGCGAGCTCATGCTGGCTACTATGATCATGCCCTCGCTGATTCTCCAGTTCAGACTCCGTATATCGCGCCGGAGTGTGTCAGTATCTTCAACCAGTACGTGATCCGGAGCAGCGAACGGGATCAGCTGAAGGCCGCTCTTCGAGAGGCCGAGATTGGCACCGAGATTTACTATCCGCTTTCGCTTCACCAGCAGGAATGCTTTGCCGGAAAATGTCGCGTTGTTGGATCGCTCCAGCACGCCGAGAGCGCGGCCAAAGAGGTGCTCGCATTGCCGGTGTATCCGGAGCTTACGCAAGGATTCCAGGATTGCGTTGCCAACACGATTCTTAAGTGGGTTCAGTCTCCACTGACTGAACAAGATACCCAGCCATGCTGATCGCTATTCACCAACCCAATTTTCTACCGTGGTGTGGCTACTTCTATAAGATGGCCAAGGCAGATCTATTCGTCGTATACGATGACGCGCAGTTCACTCGCGGCAGCTACATCAATCGCTGCAAAATCAACTCATCTGCTGGCGAAAGATGGCTCAGCGTTCCCGTCATTACATCAGGGAGACATCTGCAGAAGATATGCGAGACCGATACGGCCACGGGCCCTTGGGCTAAACATCTCATTGGCAGTTTGCGCGACTACTATCGAAAGACACCGTATTTTGACCTGTACATACAGAAGCTTCAGACCATTCTCGAGCAGGGCCACAATAGACTGCTGGACCTCAATATGAGTCTTCTCGAGCTAATCCGCGAAGAATTGCAAATAGACACCCCTCTTGTGTTGTCTTCGAGATGCGAAGCAACTCAGGGCGCTTCGACAGAGCGGCTCATTTCGATCTGCAAGTGTTTTGGCGCCACCTCCTATCTTTCCGGATCTGGCGGCAAAAAGTACCAGGACGAAGAACTGTTTCGTAGCGCAGGCATTTCTCTTGAGTATTCCGATTTTCAGCATCCTGAGTATCCGCAGCCTGGAGGAAACTTCAGGCCGAATCTATCCGCAATTGATCTGCTCTTTAACCAAGGGCCTGCCAGCGCGAATCATTTTCGCCTCGCCAAGGCCGTAAGGCCATCCGCATAATGCCATTTTCTCAATGCAGAACCCTAGTACATATCGTTGGAAACAGGCCTCAGTTCATCAAACTCGCGGCTGTGCTCCGTTCGCTACCCGAGAGCGAGTTTCGGAACGTTCTGGTGCATTCAGGTCAGCACTATGACTACAACATGTCGAAGGTCTTTTTCGAGGAGCTTGGAATACCCCAACCCGATTATTTCCTTGAATGTGGATCGGGAAGTCATGATCTCCAGACGGCGCGCATCCTAGAGAGACTCAATCCGCTATGGGCGGAATTGAAACCTGAGATGGCCCTCGTCTATGGCGATACGAACACGACGCTGGCCGGTGCGCTAAGTGCATACAAGGCCCACGTCCCACTCGCGCACGTAGAAGCCGGAATGCGCGAGTTCGTGTGGCGCCCGGAGGAAATCAACAAGACCGTAGCCGATCACTGCGCCGATCTGTGTTTTTGTCCGAGCGAACTCTCGGCACGGTACCTCAAGCGAGAGGGCCTCCCGGAGCACCGCATTCATCTCACGGGCGATGTTACCTATGACAGCTTTTTGTGGGCAGTGGATAAGATTCGCTCCGAGGGCAGAACTGTGGGTGTGGATCACGATGCTGTGCTTGTTACCCTGCACCGCGCGGAAAGCGTCGATTCGGATGAGTTTCTAGAGCGCGCAACAAAGAGCCTCCTCGATCTGCAGAGTCCTATTTACTTTCCGGTGCATCCACGCACTGGCAATCGGTTGCGTTCGCTGGCATTGTGGGACCGGTTGCAACGCGAGTCGCGGATTCACCTGTTGCCCCCTCTGGGATACTTCGAGTTTCTCGCCTATCTGGTTGCCTGCTCGACCGTGGTAACCGATTCCGGCGGCGTGACGAGGGAAGCCTATTACGCTCATAAGCCGACCGTTGTACTTGATCAAAGTACTGAGTACACAGAACTGATTGACGTGGGGGGAACGATTCTTTCCGGACGCATGGCGGATGACATCGGCAGTCTCCTCGAGCAGGCGGCTCGTAGCTTGAACGGAAGAAATCCGCACGTATTCGGTGATGGCAAAGCTGCGGACAAAATCAGGAGTCTTGTTGAATGTTTTCACGTAAGTCACGGATCATAATCTTGGCGCCTCACACGGACGATGGGGAGTTTGGGTGCGGTGGCACGATAAATCGGCTGCTTGAAGAAGGGCATGAGGTCACGTATATCGCCTTTTCTGCAGCCGAACAGTCCGTTCCCGCACCTTGGCCGAAAGACGTGCTGCGCCGCGAAATAAAGGAAGCGTTAGCCGAGTTGGGAGACGGCAGAATCTCCCTGCACGTCCTAGACTACCCTGTTCGTCGTTTTCCGGAGCACCGGCAATCAATTCTCGACGATATGTTGCGGCTCCGGGAAGAGATCAAGCCTCATGTGGTGTTCCTGCCGTCTCCAAACGATACGCATCAGGATCATCAAGTTATTTCACAAGAGGGGTTTCGAGCCTTCAAGGCCATCACGATACTCGGATACGAAGTGCCATGGAACAATTTGACAATGAGGACTACCAGCTTCGTCATCCTAGACGAGCAACACGTGCAGAAGAAAACCCAGGCTCTGCTCTGCTACCAATCTCAGGCTGGGCGTCCCTATGCATCTGCTGAATTCGTGCGCAGCTTGGCTCGGGTTCGCGGGACCCAAATCGGATCGAAGTATGCTGAGGCTTTCGAAGCAGTACGCCTCGTATATGACCACAATTGAATGCAGTACCATGCCTTGCACCCGATGCATCACTCGGTTGGCACTCGTGACCGCTCTGCAAACTAAGTCGGGGCGACGTTCAAAGCTGTAGCTAATTGACAGCTCAGCTCCTGATTGCACGTATTTATCGGCCTTATTGCTCACAAAGGAAATCAGGATAGAAATCGCCGCAGTCGCAAAAGGCTCAGGTTGGCGAAACTAAGATACATTGTTGGAAGGCTGAGGGATCAATGGCAGCGGCACGGCTTTGGGGCCTGCCTTCGTTTCATTACGCGCCAGTTGTTCTGGTATAGCTCCACTGTGGTCTATCACGCCAATCTCACAGAACCTTTTTCTCCAGTGGAATGGGAAAATGGGGAACGTCTGCTCATTATCCGACCAGAGACGCTCAATAGGGAGCTGACAAGTCAACTGCAGGGTTTTCTGGCAGAACAGGGCTATGAAATCCTCTCCGGCATACGGAAGGGCACCCGGCTTTATGTCGTGCGGCAGCGAGATCATTATCTCCACCGTGGGTGTATAGCGTTCGGGAGCCGCTACAACAAACTGCTTGGCGAACGTGAAGATGTGCCCGTCATCGGGTATTGCTACACACCTGAATTCGCACGGCGCAGGGGTTTGTATTGCCGGAGCCTGAAAGGCGCAATGTGCAATTTGCGCGAGAGCGGCTATAAGCGGGTCGTTATTGCCACACGTTTAACGAACTTGCCGTCGCGCCGCGGGATTGAAGCTGCGGGTTTCAGTTTTCTCAGGATTGTGCACTCCTGGGTGTTTCTGCAGACAATTGGGGTGCTCCGCACAGAGATCGGTGGCGAGCTTCGTTGGCGGCTCGTCCTACTACGGCCCAGGGGCAACCACCACTCAACCTATCACTGAGTTAAGGAAGAAGACTTTGCCCTCCTGGAGTGTAATGTGCCGGCGAGCGGCGAGAATCGCATTACCCCGTTGGTTCGCAACCGCGGAAACGAGCGGCCCTCATTAGATTTGGCGGGCACGTGGAGGAGCACCAAATCAATCAGATGCCCGTGGAGAATAACACCGCAGCCATGGAGGTCACTCCGCACAGAGGCGAGTTCAAGCGGAGTGCGGCTCTACTGGGGACGGGAGCGGTCCTTAATCAGGTGCTTCAAGCAGCCACGATTCCAGTGATCGGTCGGCTTTACGGCCCACAATTGTTTGGAGAATGGGCGCTACTGCAAAACATCGGCTTACTTATCGCCACGCTAGCGGGATTGCGTTATGAGCAAGCGGTGGTGATAGCGGAGGATGGTGCAGAAGCAATCGACACGTCACTGGCGCAAATCTATAGCGCGATACTCATCGCCGGAATCGCGCTCCTGGTCATTTTTTGGATACCGGTCTCCCTGCTGGGCCACATTTCCGTATCCAAAGTGTGGCTGGCGGCAGCTCCCCTACTTGGGATTCTCACTGCGTTTGGGTATTTGACGACCAATTGCCAGGTGCGCTTGAAGCGATTTGGACCGATGGCGGCAATCACTTTTAGCCAGTCGGCAGTGATGGTCTTTGGGCAAATCGCCGGCGCGTTTCTCTTTCATCGTTCGTTCCCCGGTCTCGTTTTTGGTGGTATTGCGGGGGCAATTGTACCGCTTGGTGTGCTCGTGGCGATGGCCTGGGGGCCGCGGCGCAGTATTGTGCGGCAGTTGCTTACGGTCAATCGGACGATTCGTGCCGCGCGCAAGCACGCGAATTTTGCAAAGTACGTGGCGCCATGGGCGTTGGTTGGATCACTCCGAGAGCGGGGTTTTGTCATCTTACTCAGCGTTTTTACCAACGATATTACGGTTGGCTACTACTCGCTGGCGCTACGCCTGGTATGGGCGCCCCAAGGACTGGCCGGTCAGTCGATGAGCACGGTTATCTATCAGCGGGCTGCCGAGGAGAAAGATGTTTCCCGATTGGCGCCCCTGGTCAGGGGCATCCTCGCCAAGATGATCTTGCTGGGTGCCCCGGCCTTCATGTTCCTAGCGTGGTTCGCGGGAGATCTGATGGCCCTGCTTCTGGGGCAACGATGGTCCGGAGCCGGACCGTTCGTTGTGGCCCTATGCGCACCCGCGTTGACCCTTCTCCTGCAGGGCTGGATGACACTGCTGCTCGCGGCAGTCGGGGCACAACGCGCCGGGTTTCTGGTGGAACTCAGTTACACGATCGCCGGGTTGGCAATCTTCGGAACCACGTTGGCCTGGTCGGGCAACGGATTGTTTGCCGTGCAGACGATTGCCGTGATCACCGTGGCTTACAACCTCGCATTCCTGCTGGTTTATTACAAGATGTGCCATTTTCCCTTCCAGGATCTCATGCGAGTTCTCGGAAATGGAGTTCTCGTGTGCGCCGCGTCAGCCGCTGTTTTGGGTTGCGTGGCGGCGCTCCTCACCCGGAAGGAAGCCATGATTGCAAGCTTTATATTGTTGACCGCCTATTCCGGAGTGCAGGCGTTTCGCTGGAAGAGAGTCTAGCATTACGACTGTTGTGCCAGGCGAGGATGATGAAAGATGACCGCTCGATCGAATTGCAAAACCGTATTACTAATCAACTATCTCTTTCCGCCCTGCGGTGGATCTGGCGTTCAGCGAGCTTTGAAACTCGCGAAGTATCTTCCGTCCGCCGGATGGCAAACAGTCGTTGAGACCGTAAAAGATATCAATTACCTGGTGTACGATTTGTCCTTGTTGAAGGAGATTCCACCCGACGTTGAAATCGTTCGCACCGAATCTTTCGATCCACAGCGCCTAAGCATCCTCATGATGTCTTCCGCGGTGAAGGAGGCATCTAAAAACTCCGGGGTGGTTCGCAATACGACCGTGACCGAGGGGTCACGGGTTCTCGGCGTTTATCGCAGGGTGCGGGATTGCATCGGAATTCCCGACATCTGGATCGGTTGGACTCCGTTTGCGGTGTTCTCAGGATGGAAGACCATCCGAAGGAGAAAGGTCGATGCGATTGTCGGGATGGTAGGAAGCGGAACCACGGCGATTATTACATATCTTCTGTCACGCTTAACCGGCGTTCCGTATCTGCTCGATCTACGCGATGGGTGGACCGAAGATCCGGATGAAACCTACCCTACGGGTTTCCATCGTTGGGTCAATGGCGTATTCGAGCGGTGGACCATGAAGAATGTCGCGGCGCTGACCGTCTACGGCGATTCTTGCCGGGAAGCCTTCGAGCAGAAGTACCCTTGGCTCAAAGGAAAGGTTACGGTCATCCCGAACGGCTTCGATCGAGCCGATCTCAAAGAAGTTGTGCCGCAGCAGCGTGCCACTGCAAAGCGACGCATCGTGTACATGGGAAGCCTGAATGTTTATCACGAAAAGACATTTCAGTCGTTTTTGGATGCGGTGCGGTCGTTGCCAAAGCCGGTTTTGGCAAACCTGGAGATTCTGTTCGTCGGACGGGCATTCGCCCAGGCGCCTGAACACGTATCCGCTTCCGGTCTTTCCAACGTTGTCTCCTTCGTCCCATACGCGGCCCATGCAATAGCTTTGGGTTATCTGGTCTCAGCCGATGCGTCACTCCTATTAATCCGGGCCAGCGATCGGCAGTCTCTGACGGGCAAGTTATTTGAGTATCTAATGGCAGGCCCACCCATTCTCGCCTGCATCGAACCGGAGAGCGCATGTGCAGATGTGCTGAGAACGTCCGGGCATGCCGAGTGGATCACCCCGCCTGATTCTCCAGACCAAATCAGGAACACAATTGTGGCAATGGCTACGGCAGGCTGGCCCCGTCCGGAGAATCCCCAGGTGGAACAGTACAGCCGAGAACGGAACGCGGCGAAACTGGCATCAATTCTCGATGGCATTGTGGCTCGAAAAGACGCCGTCGTGGTTGGCGAGCATTTGCCGGATCGAAGATCCGAGTCCTGTTAAATGATCCTCCTCACTACAATTGTGTACGTCGCAATCACGTGCCTGTACCTGGTCTTCATGCGCAATCGCTGGCTGCTGAATCCGGCGCCAATTTTTGTGACCCAACAGCTTGTGATGTTTCTCGGCATCGCTGCTCTTGTTGATGCCCGAATAACAGCCGACCGCGTTCAACTTTACGTCTATTTGGCCGCCCTTTGCCTTTTCGTGTTCGGTGCCGTGGCAGGTGAACTTTTCTCCGGTCTAACTCTCTCTCAGATGCGTGCATGGTGGTCAGCACCGATAGAGGTTGAGTCCAATCCCGGATTTAATCTTGTTCTGGCAGGACTCGCGTTGGTGTCAATCGCAGTCTCGGTGGCCTATTACGTTGCAGTCGGATACAACATGTTTCTGCTCGGGATTTGGTCGATCATAACTGGTCACGGCCCGCTGCAAGACCCTTCTAGCCTACGTATTGCGGCATATTCGACTGACCGTTATCTTGCTGCCGGCTACGTGAATCAGTTCAAGAACATCCTGTTACCCCTCATCGTCGCTTTTTGCATCGCACGCTACGCTCTGACACACAAAAAGGGTGACCGATGGGCCGCCGTTTGCCTACTTCCGCTGGCACTCATCTTCCTGCTTGGAACCGGCCAGCGCTATGCGATGTTCCAGGCCGGATTTATTTCGATCGTTTTCCTCCTTGCCTGCCTCCCCAAAACCAAGCGGCGTGCCCTCGTAACTTGGATCGTCGTTACGACCATCCCCCTGCTTCTCTTTTCGACTCTTCTGCTCGGCCGGAGCGTAGAGAGCGTGGGCGGCGCAAGCGACGCTGTAACTCTTGCGGGAGGATTCATCAATAGGTTTACACAGGATAACCAAGCGTGCACGGTAATCGGATTCCGGTATGTGTACGACCAACCGCTGCAGTTGTTCCATGGCGAATGGGTGAGGGGCCTTGGCACCCTGATTCCTGGGCATGAGCGCAGTGTGGATGCGGGCCTCGCGAATGAAGTATTTGCCCAGATTTACGGCAGCCCTCGCGGCACGGCCCCGGTTTCGATCTGGGGGGTTGCCTGGTACGATTTTGGGGTTCCGGGCGTCGCCTTATTGGGGCTCGCATTAGGGTTGTTTTCCTCCTACCTATACGCGCGGCTACTGCGAGGCCGGAAGACGCTTGTGCGCCTTCTCGTGTATGCAGGTTATTCCGTGACGATCGGCCTCTGGGCTGTCGGAGGACCCGATGGCCCGGCTAACGATGGGTTCGTCGCGATCCTGATATTCGGGATCTTGGTCCGCCTCTTTGCAACTAGACAAGGTTCTTCTTTGGGGGCGTTGCGCAAACGGGCCGGCAGGCATGCCCCTTTAGGACTCGTTTCATATCCACCTGCGACCTGACGCGGATCCAACCAAGGCGCCGAACTCCACAGATGAACTTGATGGCGAAGCTTCCAGAACCGCTCTCAATACTGGCCGTCAGAAGCGCTCCGCGTGATACCTGCTCAGCTCAGTAAGACAACCCCAACGTAAAGATGAAAACAATACCGATGAATTACCAAACCTTCAACGGCAAAACGCTCTTGATCACAGGTGGAACAGGTACATTTGGGAACGCCGTTCTCGACATGGCCACCCGCGCAGACTTCGGCGAGATACGGATCTTCAGCCGCGATGAGAAGAAGCAAGACGACATGCGAAACCGTCTGAAGGACTCGCGCGTGAGATTCTACCTGGGCGATGTCCGCAATTACGATGGCGTGCTGCAAGCCATGCAAGGTGTGGACTTCGTATTTCATGCCGCTGCGCTGAAACAGGTGCCGTCCTGCGAGTTTTTCCCGGTTGAGGCGGTGCTGACCAATACCTTGGGTGCCGAGAATGTGATGAAGGCCGCCCTCGCCTGCGGTGTCCACAAAGTGATCGTTCTCAGTACCGACAAAGCCGTATATCCCATCAACGCCATGGGGATATCCAAGGCATTGATGGAAAAGTGCATGGTGGCCAAGGCGCGCATGTACGGGGACACTTCGACTGTGTTTTGCGGCACTCGCTATGGCAATGTGATGGCATCCCGCGGTTCGGTGATTCCGCTCTTCCTAAAACAAATCCAGGCTGGCGAGCCGCTGACCCTCACCGATCCGGATATGACCCGTTTCATGATGACGATTCAGGGAGCTGTCGATCTGGTGCTGTATGCATTTGCACACGGCCGACCGGGCGATATCTTTGTGCAGAAGGCTCCCGCTGCGACCATTGGGACTTTGGCCAAGGCCTTGTTACAGCTTCTGGGCGCGGAGAACAAAATTCAAATCATTGGGACTCGCCACGGGGAAAAACTTTACGAAACGCTCCTAAATCGCGAAGAGATGGCACACGCCGAAGATCTTGGAGACTATTATCGCGTGCAGGCAGACGTGCGCGATCTCAACTATTCGGCTTTCTTCAATCAGGGGAAGACTGAGATTTCCGGTGCCAATGACTACACTTCGCACAATGCCGGACGCATGAATGTTGACGAGATGATGCACCTTCTTCTGGAACTGCAATGCGTACAAGACGCTATAGAGGGCAAGGCGGTGCTGGTTTGATGAGAATCCTGATCACTGGCGGACGCGGCTTTCTTGGACGAAATCTCGGCGCACATCTCGGCACCCGCGCCGAATGCGCCGTCACGGTCATCGACCAGGAGGAGTCTGCCGAGGATCTGCGGCGTGGGCTGCTTGAAGCGGACATCATCTTTCATCTGGCCGGCGTGAACCGTCCCAAGGATCCGACGGAATTTGAAACTGGAAACGCAGAATTGACGGTGGAGATTTGCCGGTACCTGCGAAAGCAGCACCGTTCGCCAAAGATCGTCTTCAGTTCTTCAATCCAGGCAGAACTGTCGAATCCATATGGAAGGAGCAAGGCGCGCGCCGAAGACGCGCTGCGGCAGTTCGCGCGAGAGACTGGAGCGCCGGTGCGGATTTATCGCCTGAAGAATCTATTTGGCAAGTGGTGCAGGCCCAATTACAACTCGGTGACGGCAACGTTTTGTCATAATATCGCCAATGGCTTGTCAATTGCGATTTCCGATGTGAACCACGAAATCGAGCTGACCTATGTGGACGACGTAGTGGCGGCAATTGCCGGAGAGATTGACAGCTGTGATCGCACGGTCGAAGCGGGAGCAGGGATTCCTAGTTGTCGCATCCGGCTGGGCGAACTGGCGGGCAGGATCGAGGCGTTCCACGATATGCGAAACACGATCGAACTGCCGGACTTTTCGGACCGCTTCAACCGCGCGTTATATGCAACGTATCTGTCGTATGTCCCGGCGGCCGGACGGGAATACGCATTGAGCGCGCGAACGGACCAGCGCGGATCTCTGGCAGAATTCATCAAGCAGAAAAACATGGGCCAGATCTTCGTTTCCCGCACAAAGCCCGGGATAACGCGCGGCAATCACTACCACCACATGAAGAGTGAGAAGTTCTTCGTTCTCGAAGGAAGTGGACTAATCCGGATGCGGAACATCGGCGAATCCAAAGTCGAGCAATACCTGGTCAGGGGGGATGGATATCGCGTGGTTGATATTCCGCCGGGGTATACGCACTCGATTACCAATGTGGGCTCTAAGGAACTGGTGACACTGTTCTGGTCGAGTGAAGTCTTCGACCCGGACCACCCCGATACGTATTTCTTGCCGGTTGAACCGGCTGATCCGTTGGAAGGGATGATGGGACAGAGCGCATGAAGGTTGCTACGATTCTTGGAACCCGGCCAGAGATCATCCGCTTGTCACGGGTGATGGCAGCACTTGATCGATACATGGATCACGTCCTGATCCATACCGGCCAAAACTACGACTACGAACTGAATGAAGTCTTTTTCGAGGATCTGGAGATTCGACGACCCAACATTTTCCTCGAGTGTGCCGGAGGCGCCGCGGCAGCGACGATCGGGCAGGTGATTGCGAAATCGAGCGACGCATTGGAACGCGAGCGGCCCGATGCCGTGCTAATCCTGGGCGATACGAATAGTTGCCTCGCGGCTATTTCGGCCAAGCGGCTGAAGATTCCTGTCTTTCACATGGAGGCCGGCAATCGCTGCTTCGATGAGCGTGTACCGGAGGAGATCAATCGTCGGATCGTCGATCATATAAGCGACATCAACTTGCCCTATAGCGACATCTCGCGCGAATACCTGTTGCGTGAAGGACTGCCCCCGGATCGCATTATCAAAACCGGTAGTCCGATGTACGAAGTGCTCTCACATTACCGGCCTAAGATCGACAGTTCCGATGTGCTCGACCGTTTGGGCCTGACCGAGGGGACTTACTTCGTTGTCAGCTCACATCGCGAAGAGAACATCGACGCTCCGGCACAATTCACAAGACTGACTGAACTCCTGACGTTCCTAGCTACTCATTACCAAATTCCAATCATCGTCTCGGTTCACCCGAGAACGCGGAAGCGTCTGGAAGCCGAGGCTATTTCTTTTCCTGAGCAGGTCCGGTTGATGAAGCCTTTGTGTTTCTCCGATTACGTGCGACTGATGATGTCAGCGCGCGCAACGCTGTCGGACAGCGGCACCATCAGCGAGGAGGCCTCGATTCTCAACATGAAGGCACTGAACATCCGCGACGCGCACGAACGGCCCGAGGCGGTGGAAGAGGGCGCGGTCATGATGACGGGGTTCTCGCTGGAGGGAGTTCTGGCGGCGCTAAGGGTGCTTGAGTCCCAGCCTTCCGGAGCAGACAGATTGCTGCGCATCGTGGCCGACTATTCTGTTCCGAATGTGTCCGAGAAGGTGACGCGAATCATCCTGAGCTATAGAGACTACGTCAACAGAGTAGTCTGGCGCCGCAACTGAGCGCGGCAGACAACGGATAAGCATGCGTATCGTTCTTATCGTGGTTTATTATCCACCAAGCCCGACCTCGGCTGCCCAAATGATGCGGCGATTAGCGCTCGAATATGTTCGCCAGGGTCATTCGGTCACGGTAGTTACTACCGACGAATCGCTCGCGCAAAGCCGCACGGTCTCTGAAGAGGAAGACGTGCGAGTCATTCGTGTGAATGCCGGGAAAGTGAAGAATGCGCCAAAGGTGCTGCGCCTTTGGCGCGAGATGCGCTTAGGGAACAGGATATGGAGTGAGGCTCGGGATATTTTCGAGGATTTGCCTGCAGATCTGATTGTGTACTATTCTCCGACAATTTTTCTGGGCAAGTTAGTCAGCCGTTTGAAGCGGATGTGGAAATGCCCGGCATACCTGGTCCTGCGAGACATCTTTCCACGCTGGGCGGTAGAGGCGGGGATACTGAAGGGAAATAGCCTGCTTTATCGTTATCTTCGTCGCAGAGAACTCGAAGAGTATGCTCCCGCCGATCATATCGGCGTCGAAGCGAAGAGCGATCTCCATTATTTTTCAGGAGAACTTACCCAGATTGGCGGTCGCGCTGAATTTCTTCCAAATTGGATCGATCGAGCCGTAGAACCGGCAAATCCATCTGCATGGCGAACACGGCTGAAACTCGAAGGCAAGGTCGTGTTCTTCTACGGCGGTAACCTCGGTGTTGTCCAGGATATGGATAATATCTTGCGATTGGCCACAAGCCTGCGCGATCGCGAGGATGTCTTCTTTCTGGTGATGGGATCAGGAAGCGAGGCTCCAAGACTCGAGCGGGAGATAGAACGGCTCAAACCCAGGAATTTGCTTTTGCTGCCACCGATGGCCGAGAAGGACTACCTTGAATGTCTGTGTGCATGGGACGTTGGCCTGGTCAGCCTTGATCGTCGGCTCCGGTCGCATAACTTTCCAGGCAAGATACTGGGTTACCTAGCCTGCGGCAAGCCAGTTCTTGCCAGCATCAATGCTGGCAACGATTCGATCGAGATTCTCAAGGGCGCTGGTGCCGGACTGGTGTGCATCAATGGCGAGGATGAGTCGCTGCGCGATGCTGCATTGTCCCTGGCCTCAGATCCCCAGCTTCGAAAACGCTTGGGAAACAACGCCCGCTCCCTCGCAGGTGGCATGTTTTTCGTTCAAACCGTCGCCCGCCAAATTCTGTCGCACTTTCAGAAGAGCGAAAGCGTCGTTCCGGTTGTGGCATCGAAGGCTTCGTAATCGCAACGGAAAATCGCGATGAAGACTAAAGCTTTGTCAGCATCAGATACGGCTGCCTGCATTGATCCTGCAGTAACGCGGGACATGGCATGCACGCGCGCAGGGTGGCAGCATGGCCTCAAACGTTTCTTCGATGTTGCTCTTGCTGTTCCTCTTTTCCTGGTTGCTCTGCCTCTGCTGGTCGCGCTGGCAGTTCTAGTCCGAATAACCTCCAAGGGGCCGGCTCTCCATTGGTCGAAACGCGTCGGCAGGGATAATCGCATCTTCCTCATGCCGAAGTTCCGCAGTATGCGCATCGATACGCCACAGCTTGCAACGCATTTACTCGGCGACGCCGCGAAGTATCTTACGCCAGTCGGCAGTTTTCTCAGGCGAAGTAGCCTTGACGAGTTGCCGCAATTGCTCAGCATCCTAGCAGGACACTTGAGCTTCGTGGGCCCACGCCCAGCGCTCTTTAACCAGATGGATCTGGTGGCGATGCGCACTGGCCTCGGAATTCACAAACTCACCCCGGGCTTAACCGGGTGGGCGCAGGTGAATGGGCGCGACGATCTGTCGATCCCGACAAAGGTCAAATACGACCTCGAATATTTGGAGCGCTGTTCGCTTCTATTTGATTTTAGAATCCTTCGAAAGACCCTCGTGAAAGTATTGCGGCGCGAAGGCGTAGCACATTAGAGGGCAGTTCCAAGCATCCCGAGACGGGTCTCTTGGAAGAATCAGCCGCTTTTCTTCTATACGCCTTTAGCTGTGCCCTGCATCTACTGCTGTATTCAGAAACATGTGTCGCATATGCGATGAAGAGTTCGACAAAGTCGAGAGATGTTCTCGTTGTGGCCGCCAATCTTAGGTCCCTATTGCTGCCAAACGCTGTCTACTGCTAGTTAGGCTTCAACAACAGCCGACTTCCCTTCAGAACTTACTCATTTGCGCGCCGATCAGAAGGAGAGCACAATGCGAAAAAAAACCGAAGCATTAGTGCATAAGAACACTGTTCGCTGGATCTTGTTGGGTGCAACACAGATCAGTACCTTTATCTGTTCAGGACTCGCTGCCTTCTTTCTTCAGTTCGACTTTAGTATTCCGAGCGCGTATCTGCGCGATGGGATGGTTGCTCTGCTGGTCTGGGTTGCTGTCAAGAGCTTGGTATTCCATTTTGCTGACCTTGATCGCCGCGGGTATCGCTACGTCTCTGTAGCGGATGCATGGAGGCTTCTATATGCGAATGTTGCCGGGTCTATAGTCAGCTATCCGATTATCTTTGCGTTCTGTCGATCTGTGTTCCCGCGTTCAATCTATCTAATCGACCTGATTATCTGCATTACTGCAACTGCTGGGACTCGGGTCGCGGTTCGTCTTATCGCGGAGTCCGCGCAGAATGGACACAGCACGAAACCGGAGAAGAGGACTCTGATCTATGGTGCGGGGGACGCCGGGATAACGCTGCTGAGAGAAATTCGGAATAATTCGCGACTCGCCTATCAGGTGTGCGGATTTCTCGATGACCAGCCGGACAAGAAAGGAGTCCTAATCAACGGAATTCGGGTGCTCGGAGGTGGAGAGAAAGTCCAGGGCCTCGTTCAAGAATTCAGAATCGAGGTGATACTTATTGCTATTCCTTCCGCAACTGGATTCCAGATGACGCGTATCCTCGAACTATGTCATGCAGCCGACGTTGAATGCAAGACTGTCCCAGGACTGGGCGAGATAATCGAAGGCCGGGGACTTGTCGGTCAGATACGCGAGGTGTTTGTTGAAGACTTGCTGGGACGAACTCCTGTTCGACTCGCAGAAGATCAGATTCGAAATACCATTGCCGGCAGGATGGTGCTGGTAACCGGAGCGGCCGGATCGATCGGATCGGAGTTGTGCCGTCAGATCGCTCGCTTCCGTCCAAGCGGAATCGTGGGGTTTGAAATCGCGGAGTCGCCACTGTTCGAAATCGATCGCGAAATGCGGTCATCCTATCCGACTGTTCCGTTTTATCCCCAGATTGGAAGTGTGCAGAACCGCCTTCGTCTCGACGAAGTGTTCAGTCAGTATCGTCCCGCGGTCGTTTACCATGCCGCTGCCTATAAGCACGTTCCGCTGATGGAAGCGCACGTGTTCGAGGCGGTGGAAAACAATGTGCTTGGTACCTACAACCTCGCCCAGACTGCGATGGATCACGGGGTCGAAGACTTCGTCATGATTTCTTCTGACAAGGCGGTTCGGCCAACCAATGTAATGGGTGCGACAAAGCGCCTCGCGGAGTTATTGCTCCTTGGCCTTCAAAATGGAGGTACGCAATTCGTTACCGTCCGCTTTGGCAATGTTCTTGGTTCGAATGGAAGCGTGATTCCGATTTTCAAGAAGCAGATTCTCGCTGGAGGCCCAGTGACCGTAACGCATCCCGAGATGCGACGTTTCTTCATGACGATTCCAGAGGCATGTCAACTCGTACTTCAGGCTTCTGCGATCGGCGAGGGCGGTCAGATATGTGTTCTCGACATGGGGCAACCAGTGAAGATCGTCGACTTGGCGCGCAACCTGATCCTGCTGTCGGGATTGAAGCCCGATGAAGATATCAAGATTGAATTCACCGGAATGCGTCCCGGCGAGAAGCTCTACGAGGAACTCAGTAGTCTTGTGGAGGACACGGTTCCAACCGAGCACGACAAAATTCGAATATTTGTTGGAAACGGGATACCCGACAGTGACGCACATGCTTGGCTCGAGTCGCTGGAAAGCATATGTGCGTCACGCGATATTAGCCGGCTAGTCATTGCAATCAAGGAATTGGTGCCCGATTACAATCCGAGTACGAGCCTACTCCGCCGAGTTCTTGAGTTGGATGAGGCGAAGACCCTGATCTCAGACTCGAGATTGTCCGATTGAAAGGCAGGGTCCGTCATATCTGACGAATCCGGCAATACGATGTCCTCAAGCACCTTTGGCAAGGGGCATCATCGCTGCAATCATTTTGCTCTTGTTTTCACTGAGCTGATGGGAACAATCACGCAATCTCTCAAAAGCACATTCCGTCGCTTGATCGAGCGATCGGTACTCCTTGTGGTTGGCGCTTGTGAAGAGTGCGGCTGCTTGGCCGGGTCAAACCCTCTGTGCCTTCGGTGTCAGCAGTATGCAAGTGCTACTGATGCTGAGGTGCCGGAGTGTTCCAAGGTTCAGAATCGATCTCGTCATCTGCACTCTGTCGGCAGGCACTGACCGCGGAGGTGTGAAGGACATTTCCAGATAATCAAACAACAGCAAAGGCCCCGGATGATTTCCGGGGCCTTTTTGTTTCGACCGCGATTGCGCACTCGCAATGGGATTCTCGAGATAGCTATACTACTGAACTTTACTGCTGTCTTTCCGCGGTGGCATTCTCATTCTCGCTGCTGGCATCCTTTACTTTCGCAACGACGAAGCAGTCGCTACTTAGCATTAGATCGATGTTAGCTCCAATGATCTAAGCCCTCACCCGATTAAGATTCGAGTATAAACCGAGGCCCGGATTTCAGACGGCATGGCCAGAACAGACCGAAGCGGGAAAGCGCGGTGCGCAGTATATTTCAGAAGGTCTGGGTTATGGAAATCAAGGTACCTCACTAGGGACGGCGAAGCTATCCCCGATTCATGTCCGGCCGCAGCGCCATACGAACGACCCTGTTGGAGTGGGTACGCAGCAGGATCGATCCGCCATGGATCGTCCGCATGCATTTCCCAGGGGCAGAGGAAAGAGCTTGAACGGACACGGTTCAATTCCCCTCGCAGCGTGTAGTCGAGTCTGATTTTGTGCGGACAATACCAGTGAAAGAAAAGAGGCCGAGTTTTCCATTCCTTTCCCCGCGCTGGTTCTATCGGTTGATGAGATCGACGGCGGCTCGACAGTGACTTGGTTACGACGAGTTGCAGCCTGCGCGAATCTCAAGCCGTAGCTGCATCGGTGAGAGTCTCGCGATCAATACTCTGTCGTTGCCGTGAAGATCAGTAACGACACAATCGGCGAGACTAGTTGACGGGGGTCAGCTTGCCAACGAGCGTCAGGTCGATGTCAACTTCTTTGGCGACTTTCAAGATGAACACGCTTGGGTCTTTGAGGCCCCACTTTACATAGGGAACGATGAAATGAGTTTTGGCGGTGAGGGCGTTGCCGTCGATGTGGATCTGCATGGGCACGCTGAGGTCGTGGGGCGTGCCGTGGAGTGTGAAGGTGCCCGAAACCTGGATGGTGGAGTCGCCCGTCGGCGCGTTGGAGCCATCGTATTTCTGCGGAACGAAGGTGACTTCGGAGTAGTGTGCGACGTCGAGGACTTCGCTGTTCATCTTCTTGTCGCGGCTCGGTTCGCCGCTGTTGCCGCTGCCCGCGGCAACAACGATGGAGCCGGAGATGGAATGCGCGGCAGTGTCGAAGTCGATCGTGCCGCTTTGCAGGTGAAAAGTCCCGTTAACGTGATGGCCGCTACCGCCGAGCGCCCATGCCACCTGGCTGGCGTTGGGATCCACGGTGAACGTCTGATGCTGGGAGACGGCGCTGATGGCAAATAGCAGCGAAACCGCGACAACCGCATAGTGGAAAAAGTCTTTCATTATTCTTCTCCTCGACAAAGTGGAAAGTTATTGTTTTCGGACCGGCTGCGCAGTGCTCTGCGCGAGCCACGAGATGAGTGAAGCAATGTCTTTGTCAGACAAATATTCGTGTCCTGCCATATCTGAATTTGGAATCCCGAACTTGATGATCTGAGCGAAGTGGTCGACGCGGGCGGATTCTGCGGTTGCGTCGCGAGACGTTTGCATTGCGCCGGAATTGAGGATCGCCGGAGACTCGATGAATTCAGACTGCCAACGAATCCTGGTAGCGCCGTTTGCATTGTGGCATGTGGCGCAATAGCGGTCGTAAAGCGCGCGACCATCGACCGGATTAGCGGAGGCGAGAGCTTCGGCGGACGGGTGCCAGCGCTGTTCATCGGCGACGTGCATCTCGGCGTCCTGGCTGCGACGGCTCGCAAGATATGCAACCAGATCGTTGCCTCTTTCATCTCGAAATAGGGATGCATAGGACGGCATGATCGAGGATCCGCTGACTTCGTGCGGGTCGTAAAGATGCATCTTGAGCCAGAGCGCGGAGCGGCGTGCGCCGACCTGCGTGAGATCGGGGCCCTGGCGACGATTGCCAATAAGGGGCGGATGATCCTGATGGATCTCGTCGAGGTTCTCGACGGGTCCCCACATGAGCACATCGGCGGTGTTGGGGCGGACATATTGCGAGTGGCAGTGAATGCAACCCTCGGAGATGTAGACAAGGCGACCGCGTTCGACCGCGGTCTGGGAGGCGGCGACGGGCGCAGTAGGCTGCGCGCGATAGACGACCAGTGCAATGAACAGAACAAAGCCGGTGACCGCAAATGCCGTCGAAAACATCGAT
Source organism: uncultured Acidobacteriaceae bacterium (assembly GCA_963774175.1). Taxonomy (GTDB): domain Bacteria; phylum Acidobacteriota; class Terriglobia; order Terriglobales; family Acidobacteriaceae; genus Telmatobacter. The sequence goes on along the minus strand of CAVZDT010000010.1, from coordinate 224,171 downwards.
GACAAGGCATCCTGGAGCAAGAGAGCCATTGAGGACGGGCCGCTGCTCTCATCGTCGCGCTGCTCATTGGCGCGGGACTCGGCCTGCTCACTGTCACCCTCGTCCCGCAATCTAGCGAGTGACATGCGTTATCCAGCCTCTGCGAAGTCCGCGTGCCGCCATGCGCGGGTGTGTCGTGCCACCGAAAGGTGGCGTAATACGCGGGCACGAGCGGAAGCCAGACAAGGAGACTGCCGAGGCTCAGATACTGCGAGGCCAGATGGTGGCTGACGTCGCCGTGGCCCATTGAAAAACAAAGAAGCGATTCAGCGGCGAAGACGATCGCTTCGATTGTGAGAGGCCAGTGACGTCCTGGCTGGCGTCGCGTAACGCCGAAGGGGACGATGAGCAGGATGGCAACCACGCCGAGCGAGGATTCAAGCTGGCTCTCGCCGGTCGGTCCGCCAGTGGAGGGATTGATGGCCGGATAAAGGCCGTGACTCGAGGCGATGTAGATGACGAAGGGGACCGCAAGAAGAACGACGAGGCCGATAACCTTAATAGCGTGTACGGACCATTGCTTGTTACGTGCGGATTTCCAGGCAAGCACAAGTGAAGCGGCCAGGAGCAGCCAGAGCGCCAGCATCGCGGCGGGAAAAGCGAATCGGGCATAGCCGGACCAGTCGAGAAAGAGCTTGCCGCTGGAGTGGCCCGCCAGCCAGGTGCCGGAGCCGATAAAGAGCGCGGCAGACCATGTCCACAGAACCGGTCGGCACCAGGGGGCAGCGGGGCCGCGATCGGCGCCGTAGAGCCGAAAGAGCCAGCCGAGCGTGGGCAGGCTGCACCAGCCATAGAGAAGAATGTTGACGTGCACCATCATCCCGAAGCGACGCCGCGCTGGCTTCGTCAGATTGAGGTTCCCTGCTCACTCTTGTCCTCGTAACCGTATATTTCTGATGCAATCGCAGCGCGCAAAGACACCCAATGAGTCCTCGAAGCGCAAGGCGCCGTGTATTTGGGTGAGACGGGATGCTGCTCAGTTTGGCGAGCATGCCCAGACGACAAAGTGAGTGAAGTTTTGTTCATCTTGAGCGACGCTGCATGAAATGAGCGAAACTCCGCCATTATCAATCCTTGTTCATCCAAATGACATTTGCGAAAGCGGGCCCTGAGCTCGCCGTCGCAGACTGACACCCTCCGTTCAGATCAGAGACTGCTCTCCCCTGCCCGGATGACCACGTTGCCGGGGTATCCCAGATGCACCGAGGACACCGCATCGATAACTAATCGGGATGATCAGTCAGGTGTCCTTGCGCTGCTCAGTAATTTCGATTGCCGCCTGTCCCGGTCCCAATCCTCGACGCGAACAGACCAAGTAAGTCCCGCACCGCACGGATGGTCGTGGTTTCTCCGGCAATGACTTGCTGCTCCAGGGCCGCCAGATGCTGCTGTAACACGGGGTCCGAGCGAAACATTTCCATCAACCCATGCTCCAGGATTTCACGCATCGAGTGACGTGATTGTTCCCGCCGCGCCTGGTCGAACCATCCGTTCGCCCTCGTAGTCGCGATGAATTCAAGCACGCACGACCAGAGTTGCTCGACACCGCTGCCGGTATGAGCCGAGCAGGTTATTGCCCGTGGCCTCCATCCTGAAGCTGCCGCGGGCAGGAAATGCAACGCGTTCTCGGCTTCGATGCGCGCCCGCTCGGCTGCCGGGAGATTGTCGCCGTCCGCCTTGTTCACGGCCACGACGTCGGCCAATTCCATTACGCCGCGCTTGATTCCCTGCAACTCGTCACCCGCTCCCGGAATGGAGACGAGCAGGAAGAAATCCACCATGTCACGAACCGCGGCCTCGGATTGTCCTACGCCGACGGTCTCAACCAGGATGTTGCGATACCCCGCCGCCTCGCACAGCAGGATCGCTTCGCGCGTATGTTGCGCCACACCGCCAAAAATGCCGCGCGATGGGGAGGGGCGTATGAATGCCATCTCGCTCGACGCCAGAAACGGCATCCGCGTCTTGTCGCCGAGGATGCTTCCCCCGCTTAACTGGCTGCTGGGATCGATGGCCAGTACGGCAACCTTTTCTCCGCACTGCGTAATCAGGTGCTTGCCGAGCGCTTCAATCAGGCTGCTTTTGCCAGCGCCCGGCACTCCTGTAACTCCGACACGGATCGAGCTTCGGCGGGATGGAAGGCAGTCTTCGAGGATTTGTTCGGCAGTCTGTCGATCGGCGATGCGTGAGCTTTCAATCAGGGTGATAGCCTTTGCCAGCGAGGAGCGATCGCCGGCGAGAATACCTTCGATGAATTGCTGGGGCGAGGGGTTATTTTTCTGATTAGTGGCGTGCGCCCTTCTTGAACCGGGCGCTGGAATGGCGCAACCAGGTTTTACCTGCAACGCGCTCTGGTTCGCTTCAGGCAATCAGCAACTCCCTCGGACACGGCTGGGGCTGAGGACTTGGATTAAGTGTTGTGCCGCCGCCGGTATCGCGGTGCCGGGGCCATAGATTCCCGCAACGCCGGCTTCATAAAGAAATTCGTAATCCTGCGGAGGAATTACGCCTCCGACCACGACGACGATGTCCTCGTGGCCCCTCCGGCGCAACTCCTCGATCAGTTCCGGCACCAGCGTCTTGTGTCCCGCAGCCAACGACGACACGCCGACAACATGCACGTCACTCTCGATTGCGAACCTGGCCACCTCGGCGGGGGTCTGGAAAAGCGGTCCGATATCGACGTCAAACCCGATGTCGGCAAGCGCCGTGGCAATCACCTTTGCGCCGCGGTCGTGACCATCCTGGCCCATCTTGGCGACGAGGATGCGAGGCCTTCGTCCCTCCTCGCGCTCGAACTCCACCACCATCTCCCGCGCACGCCTGAAGTCCTCCCCATCGGCAGCGCCGGCCGAGTAAACTCCTGAGATCGTGTGTGTGACAGCTTCGTAGCGTCCAAAGACTTTTTCAAGCGCAAACGAAATCTCGCCGAGCGTTGCCCGCGCGCGTGCCGCATCCACGGCACACTCCAGCAGGTTGCCTCGTCGCGCCGCTGCGCAATTCTCCAAGCTTGCCAATGCTCTCTCGACCGCTTTCGCATCGCGATCGCGCTTGAGTTGTTCCAACCGCGCGATCTGCGTGGCCCGCACCGCCGCATCATCGATATCGAGGACGGGAATCTGCAGGCTCGTCCTGCGCGCGAAACATATTCACCCCGACGATGACGTCCTTGCCCGAGTCGATGCTCGCCTGCCTGCGCGCTGCTGCCTCTTCAATTCGCATCTTCGGAATGCCGGTTTCGATTGCCTTGGTCATGCCGCCCAGCGCCTCCACCTCCTCAATCAGCGTCCAGGCGCCATGCATCAGCTCGTGCGTAAGCCGTTCAACATAGTAGGAACCGGCCCACGGATCGACGACGCGCGTTACGCCCGTCTCCTGCTGCAAATAGATCTGCGTGTTACGCGCAATGCGCGCGGAGAACTCGGTCGGCAGCGCCAGCGCCTCATCGAGTGCGTTGGTGTGCAGCGATTGCGTATGTCCCAGCGCCGCGGCCAGCGCTTCCACGCACGTGCGGACAACATTGTTGTACGGATCCTGCGCCGTCAAGGCTCCAGCCCGAAGTCTGGCAGTGGGCGCGCAGGGCAAGCGACTTCGGATTCTTCGGCCGAAACCCCTGCACGATTTTCGCCCACAGCACACGCGCCGCGCGCAGCTTGGCGATCTCCATGAAATGGTTCATGCCGATTCCCCAGAAAAACGAGATGCGCGGCGCAAATCTCGTCGATATCCAGGCCCGCGTTGACACCGGTGCGCAGATATTCCAGGCCGTCGGCCAGTGTATAGGCCAGTTCGATATCGGCCGTCGCGCCCGCCTCCTGCATGTGGTAGCCGCTCACGCTGATGCAGTTGAACTTCGGCATCTTGCGCGGCGCAGTAGCGGAAGATGTCGCCGATGATGCGCATCGAATTCGCGGGCGGATAAATGTAGGTATTGCGGACCATGAATTCCTTGAGAATGTCGTTCTGAATGGTCCCGCTGAGCTTCTCCGGCGCAACGCCCTGCTCTTCGGCCGCAACGATGTAGAAGGCCATGATCGGCAGCACCGCGCCGTTCATGGTCATCGAAACCGACATCTGATCGAGCGGAATCCGGTCGAAGCAGGATCTTCATGTCGAGAATCGAATCGATGGCGACGCCGGCTTTGCCCACGTCGCCGGCCACGCGCTCGTGGTCGGAATCGTAGCCGCGATGGGTGGCGAGATCGAAGGCGACCGAAAGGCCCTTCTGGCCCGCGGCCAGATTCCGGCGATAAAAGGCGTTCGAATCTTCCGCGGTGGAGAAGCCTGCGTACTGGCGGATCGTCCACGGCTGCTTCACGTACATGGTGCTGTAGGGCCCGCGCAGGTACGGCGGGATTCCCGCCGCATACTCAAGATGCTCGAGCCCCGCAAGATCCTCGCGCGTATACCGGGACTTGATCGCGATATGTTCCGGCGAGAGCCACTCTTCGGCATCCGGAGACGATGTGTGCGCGACGGATGGCTTGAACCCGATCTTTGAGAAATCCGGACGCATGACTAATCCTTGATTCCGATCTGCTTCTGAAGCGCGGTCAGCACTTCGACAGCGTTGCTGCGCAAGTGAATGAATTCGAAGATGCCGAGCCTCCTGAGATCCGCCGCAGCTTCGGGATTTCCCGCGACCACTACTTTCACTCCGCTTTCCCGCAGGATCGGCATCAGTTCCTCGGCAATCGAGAGATACTCCGCATCGGAACTGCATAGGACGATCATGTCGGCCCCGCTCACTGCAATTTGCTCCGCATGCTCGAAGCGCCTGGTTTCGCTTGCGAGGCCAGCGCAGGCCAGGAAGTCCGCAGCAAACTGCGACCGGGCGGAGCGCATCTTCGCGTCACCAATCTCCGCAAGCACAATCAGCGGCAATCGGCCATTAACCGCCGCATAGTGCTCAGTGCGCAGGCGGATCTGCTCAAACCGGTGCGCCACGCGAGGGGTCGCATCCATCCATGCGACGTCCGCAGCATCTGCAACTCTTTCCGCAGCGTTTGCAAAACGATTGGTTCCCGTAAGAACGCGCTTCCGGCCGGCAACTGCCTCTTCTCGGGCCTTCACGCGGCGATCGAGAACAGAAGAAAGGATGCCCGAAGACTTCGCTTTCCGGTATCCTCCCGCCGCCTCGAGTTCCTGGAACAGCTTCCACACCCTCCTCGCAATCGAGTTGGTCAGCACCTCGATCAGGTACGATCCGCCCAACGGGTCGACAACACGATCGAGCAGCGCTTCACGTTTAAGGATGATCTGCGTATTCCGTGCGAGACGGCGGCTGCTCTCATCCGGACATTTGCAGCACTCATCGAAGGGAGAAATCGAGATGGAGTCCGCACCGCCGAGAACAGCGGAAAGGGCTTCCGTCGTCGCACGCAGGACGTTGATGTGGCGATCGTAAACCGTCTTGTCCCAGAATGACGGGCGCGCGTGGACGATTGCCTTCGCGTGGTCGCGCGTTCCGCCGAAGCTTTCGAGCGCGTGTGCCCAAACCATGCGAAATGCACGCATCTTCGCGATCTGGATGAAGAACTCTGGCCCCGCCGCAAAGGAGAAACTGACCGCATCCGCAACCCGATCGGCATCGAGTCCGCGGTCCTCCATCTCCGCCGCAAAATCAACGGCAGCGGCTAGCACGAAACCAACCTCCTCGACGGCCCCAGCGGCGTGTTCGTGAAATTCTGTGGCATCAATCGCAAATGGCCTGAATCCAGGCGACATGTTTCGGATTGTCTCTGCCGAAAATTCCATGTCTGCCAGCGGGTCCAGGTCCGTCGAAAGGCCTGCCCCATGAGGACGCTTGCTCAACCGTTCCAGCAATAATCGAATCGCCTGCTGACTTGCATTTCCAACGTGAATAGGAATTCCATTCAGATTCGCGAGAAGCAGCGCAACATCCGTCTCAGCCCCGATTCGTGCCCTCCGAAATGCAATCTCCTCCGCGCCCATCGCCACGGCATCGATAGCACAGCGATTCGCCTCCTCCGGATCGACGGCATCAATTTCTTCGCGAATGCGCCAGCCAGCTGCGCAATGCGTGCCGCGCACGTATGGAAAATCTCCCGGCGCCGCATCCAGAAACGGCAATCCGGCCAGATCTTCGGCCCGGTAGTAGGGCCGCACCGCCAGACCTTCCTCCGGATGCCAGATCAGTTTCGAAGCATAGTCCGGTCCCGGCACCGTCTCGCGGATCATGTGTTCCCACTGCTCGGTGGGCACCGGGGGAAACATCGCCAGCAAGCTTTCCGTGGCCATCTCTACATTCTCTCCGGCGCTTGCACAATCTCGATGAGGACGCCGAACGGGCTCTCCTCGCGCGATTTCGGATGAACAAAAAATACCGTGGTGCCGCGGGAGCCCTTTCGCGGAGCCGCATCGATCAGCCGGAATCCGCTGGCCTTCATCGCATCGAAAGCCTGGCTTGCATCGCTCACGCGAAACGCAACGTGCGCAAGCCCTCCACGTCCGCCGTTTTTGTCGATCATCTTCTGCACTGGCGACTCTGGGTTGAGAGGCTCGAGCAACTGAATCAAGTTGGGACCATTGCCGATTTCGAGCAGTGCCTCGCGCACCTGGTCGGTGCCGAGCACCTCTTCGCGATGAATCTCGCGAAAGCCGAGCATCTCATAGGCCTTCACCTGGCCCTCCAACTCACCCTGCTTCACCGCGATGGCCACATGATCGACAAACAGGATTCCCGGGATCCCAGCGCCCCCTTCTTGATCGGCAGTCGTCACGCCTGCTTCAGAGATGCGCATTCCGTCTGCAAAAAGCCTTTCCGTCATTCGAACTCCACCAGCAACTGATTTGCCTTCACTGACGATCCAGGCGTTACCAGGACGGTCTTCACCATGCCCGCCCGTGGCGCAGTGACCTGGACTTCCATCTTCATCGACTCGAGCACAGCGACCACGTCCTGGGGCTGCACCGCCTGCCCCGGCTCCACGTTGATCGTGATCACCATTCCCGTCACCGGGCTGCGGCATTCGTTATCGGCGTCGCCAGCCTCTGTCTTTTGGGGCGCAACCGCCGGCTCCTGTATCGAAGCGGGAACAAACGCCGGCGGAGCCGCAGGATAGGCCGGATACTCCGGTGCGCTCTCTTCAGCCTCGAGGATTTCGACTTGGGCTTCGTAGACTTTGCCGTCGATTGTGATCCGAAGCTTCAATACTCCCTCCCGTCGTTCCAATCTGCGACCAGCTCACCGTCGCCCGCGAAGGTTATGTGATCCCTGCACCAGCACGCGGCCCTGTTGCGACCACGGTGCCGGCACCGACCGGACTGACCGCACCGCCGCATTCTGTCCGAGCGCCACGGTTGCGGCCGCTGCGATCACTGCCTGAATCTCTGGCGCAACGTATTCGGATTCTCCGGCGGCCGCGCTCTCTTCCGCCTCGCTCGCCGATATGTCTGCGGGCTGTGTAGAATCCATCCCTGCGGTCGCAGGAGTGTGCTCTGCAAGCCGCGTCTCCAGCGCCCTGATCGCATCATCCAAAGCGCCTATTTGATCCGCAACCTTGAGGTTGCTTTTCGTCAGGATCTGTTTTAGGTTGCGCAACAAAAGCGCATAGCCCGCCGCGCATCCCGCGGCAACAACCAGCAGAATCAGCCCCAAATCTGTTGCGTGTAACGTCACAATTCGATCCTCACAGTGGAATCAGTCCATGCTTTTTCTGCGGGCGCAGTTCCCGTTTGCCGTGCAGCGACTCCAGCGCAAGCGCCAGGTATCTCCGCGTTTCCGCCGGCTCGATGATGTCGTCCACCAGCCGTCGTCCGGCGGCGACGTAGGGATTGGCGAAAGTCTCGCGATACTCCTCGACCAGTTCCTGCCGCCGTGTCACCTGGTCGTGCGAGGCTTCTATCTCGTGGCGGAAGACGATCTCCGCGGCGCCTTCGGCACCCATCACCGCGATCTCCGCTGTCGGCCAGGCCACCACGCGATCCGCACCCAGGCCCTTGGAGCACATTGCGATATACGCTCCGCCGTATGCTTTGCGCAGCACCACCGTGATCTTCGGCACCGTTGCCGCCGAGTAGGCAAACAGCAGTTTTGCGCCATGGCGGATGATGCCGCCGCGCTCCTGTTCCACCCCCGGCAGAAAACCCGGCACATCGACAAATGTGAGCAGCGGAATATTGAAGGCATTGCAGAAGCGCACAAATCGCGCTGCCTTGTCTGAGGCGTTGATGTCGAGGACGCCTGCCATCACGCTGGGTTGGTTCGCGATCACTCCGACCGGCCGACCCTGAAGACGGCCAAACCCGATGACGATGTTGGGAGCGAAGCCCGGCTGAATCTCGAGGAAGTCGCCGTAATCGACAATGCGCGAGACAATGGCGCGAACGTCATAGGCGATCTTCGGATCCACCGGGACGATCCCATTCATATCGGAATCGGACTTGATGCGCGAATTGAACGGCATGCGCGGCGGATCTTCCATATTGTTGGAGGGCATGAAACTGAGCAGCTTGCGGCATAGCTGAAGCGCCTCCTTGTCATCCTGCGCCACCAGGTGGACCACGCCCGAGCGATTCATCTGCGATTGCGGACCGCCAAGTTCTTCCGCGCTCACATCTTCTCCGGTCACCTGCTTGATGACCTGCGGGCCGGTGATGAACATGCGCGCCTGGCGCGTCTGGATCACGAAATCGGTGAGAGCCGGGCTGTATGCAGCTCCGCCGGCACAGGGGCCGCAGATCACCGCGATCTGCGGAACCGTTCCCGAGAGTTGCACGTTGCGATAGAAGACGCGGGCGTAGCCGTCCAGGCTGTCGATGCCCTCCTGCACGCGCGCGCCGCCTGAATCGTTGATGAAAACAAACGGCGTGCCGGTCTTCAGCGACATGATCATCATTTCGACGATCTTGCTGCAATGAACCTCGCCGGCCGCGCCGCCCAGCACGGTGAAGTCCTGGCTGGCCAGGTGCACAAGTCGGCCGTCAACCGTCGCAGGACCCGTTACCACACCGTCAGCAGGCAGATCTTTCCCAGCCATGCCGAAATACGTGGCGCGATGCAGCGCGAAGATGCCGACTTCCTCGAAGCTCGACTTGTCCACCAGCGCGGCAATGCGCTCGCGCGCGGTGAGTCTGCCCGAGGCGTGCTGCTTCTCGACCCGCTCGCGGCCGCCGCCCATCTCCAGTTCGGCACGCCGAGCACGCAGGTCGGCAATCCGCTCCTGCATTGATTTGGCTTTTACGCGTTCTTCCAACTTGGCCATTCCGGCTCCAGATCACGGGTTGCCGTCCGGGATCTGAGGGCATGGCAGCGCAACCAGGCGCGAAGAACACTGCGTCTTGCTCCGCCATGCGGCATTCATCCGTCCGCAACCTCCGCAATTCTAGGCGTGGTCAGAGGCAAGCGATGTGATCTGGTTCACTCTGCAGGAGAGTAAACGTCGGTCATTCGGGAGATTGGATTTGCGGTAGGGCAAATCTCTGGGAAAGACACAGTCGCTGAGACAGATAAAAGCGTATAAACATCTGCATCATTTGCACTTAGCAGACAACTCGACAGCCGGGATTGCATGTGGCAAATTGCAACCGCAGCGAATCATCCCCGGCGAATCAGTTTCCGACCACGAGTACCTGGAAACTGCCGTCAACGGCTTTCATGGTGAGGGGCGCGCCATTTACCGGGGGGTTGTTGAGCACGGCACCGTAGATTACCGCCGCAAGATAGACGTCTCCGTTCGATGGATTGATGGCCAGTGTTCGTGCGTTCTGGCGGGTCGGCAAGGTCTGCACCACCGAATACGTATCCGTCACATCCTGCCGGATGATGGTGAGGCTTCCGTCCGCCGCTCCATTGGCGGTGAAGATGAGGCCGCGATTGGGATCATAGCCGATTGCGTCAGCGCCCGGTCCGATCGGAAGCGCTGCGACCACCTGACCACTCTCAGCGTCCAGCGCCACCATTTTGAAGTTGCTGCATGCCGCAAAGAGCCGCTCGTGGGCAGAATCAATCGCGAGAGCCCGGGGACGTTCGCAGGTCCCATCGAGCCGGAAGGAACGCGGATACGCCGAACTCATCTGTTGAGAGTTCCAGTCCAACTGGAGAGGCTTTTCATTTGCCTTGCTTTGGACCGGCTGTGCGGGCGCCTGCTTCTTTTCGGCCGATACCTGCTCCTCGATTGCCTTCTTTTCCGCAGCTGCCTGGTCATCGATCGCTTTTTGCACCGCCGAACCAATCGCCTGCGCGTCGAGTCGCATGATCTGATCGCGATCAGGAACCGTGATGTAGATCTGGCCGTTCCCGTCGCCCTGCGCAAAACCCAGCATACCCGGCAGAAGAACCTCCCCGAGTTGCACCCGCCGCTCCACGTCAATCACCGTCAGCATCGATTCCGGTCCGTGCGGTGGCGCCGGCCGCGGATTTCCATGGGCCGGGGATGTTCGCCGGGATGCAGCGGTCTGGTTTTCAATGGCCACTGCACCGCCGGCGCCCGTCTGCTGCGCACCTACAACAAACAGCAGCCCGCTGGTCGGATCCAGAGCCATCGAGCGAGGCGACGGTCCTGTTGGAATATTTGCCACAATCTGGAAGTTGCGCCGGTCGAATACGCGGACCATGTCCGCCGGGCTGTCGCTGACATACCCGTAAGCCCCGGCAGAATCGAGCACGATGGCATGCGCCTCACGCATGCCTGAGACCACCCCGGCAAGCGACCCGGATTCCACATCGACCACCTGCACCTGGGTTCCGTGAGCGATGAAAAGCTGGTGCGCCGAAGGGTCGATTGTCAGGTAGTCCCAGTCGCCGAAACCGCCCACATACCAGGCCTTGGTGATAAAAAACGGATGCGAGGGTGTTGCCGTCGGCGGAGGAGGCACGGGCGACAACTGGGCGTTTGCAGCCCCGCATGCAGCCAGACACAGGCCCAGAATCACCTTCATCGCAGCTCGCTCCACATTCATTCTGACGTGCTAAGTTGTTCTCGCGCTCTGTTTTTTTTCAATTCACCGGCCTGCAACCACTTGCTGCCAAAACAAATGCACCGAACCGTAATGTTGGATGCATCAGAATCGGTGTATATCAATACCCAGCCCATCGGCGAAAGAGGGTACCGTTTCCCGCCACTGAAAAGAGAGGTTAAAGATGGACGTGGAAAAGCTGAATGACACCGCCAAAGCCATGGTGGCCGGCGACAAGGGCCTGCTGGCCATGGACGAAAGCACGCCTACCGCAAACCGGCGTTTTGCCGCTGCCGGCATTCCCCAGAATGAGGAAACCCGCCGCGCTTACCGCGACATGATCGTCACCGCTCCCGGCTTGGGCGAGTGCCTCAATGGCGCGATTCTCGTGGATGAAACCATCCGTCAGCAAACCAGGGGCAACGTCCCATTCGCAAAAGCGCTGGAGAGCGTGGGAATCATCCCGGGCATCAAAGTGGATGCGGGCGCCAAGGCGATGGCGGCTCATCCCGACGAAAAACTTACGCAGGGCCTCGACGGGCTTCGCGAGCGTCTCGCCGAATACGTGAAGCTGGGTGCCAGGTTCGCGAAATGGCGCGCCGTCATCACCGTCGGCGACGGAATCCCCAGTTGGAGCTGCATCGAGGCGAATGGGCTTATCCTCGCTCTTTATGCCGCACTCTGCCAGGAGGCCGGGTTGGTCCCGATCGTTGAGCCCGAGGTCCTGATGGATGGCGATCACACCATGCAACGCTGCGCGGAAGTTACCGAGGCAACGTTGCACGAGATATTTGAGCAGTTAGTCGCCCAGGATGTGCAGCTTGAGGGGATGATTCTGAAGCCGAACATGGTGGTGCCGGGATTGAAGTGCCCGCACCAGAACTCCAACGAAGAGATCGCCGATGCCACCGTACATTGCCTGTTGCGGACGGTTCCCGCAGCCGTGCCGGGTGTCGCATTTCTCTCCGGCGGACAGTCCGGCGAGCTGGCGTCTGCCCGGCTCAGCCAGATGAATGCCCGGTTCAAAGGGCGCATGCCGTGGGGGCTTGCTTTCTCGTTCGCCCGCGCCATCCAGGAACCGGCCATGCAGATCTGGCACGGCGAAGACGCCAATGTCGCCGCGGCACAGAAGGCCCTTGTTCATCGGGCCAAATGCAACGTTGCCGCTCGGCGCGGCGAGTACACTTCCGCCATGGAGACGCAATGAAGGCCAAGCGCTACGTCGACCGGTTCCGCATCCCACCGGGCGACCGCGTTCACCTCAGCAAATTCGATCCGACGTACAGAGGCAAAGACAGCAAGAAGGAAGCTCTCGTCAAGATCGCCAAACTCCGTGACAGGATGGGAGACCTGCAACAGCAGCTCTTCGCCGAGCGGAAACGCTCGCTCTTGATCTGTCTTCAGGGACTGGACGCCGCCGGCAAGGACGGTGTAGTCAAGCACGTGATCGGCTCCATGAATCCGGGTGGCTGCCACGTGGCCAACTTCAAGGAGCCCAGCCCGGAAGAACTTGCGCACGACTTTCTCTGGCGCATCGAAGCCCAGACGCCGAAGAAGGGCGAGATTGCCATCTTCAACCGCTCCCACTACGAGGATGTGCTGATTGTCCGGGTCCACAACCTCGTGCCTCGTAAGGTCTGGTCAAAACGCTACGACCAGATCAACGACTTCGAGCGCCATCACGTCGAAAACGGCACGCGCATTCTCAAGTTTTTCCTCCACATCAGCAAGGAGGAACAACTCCAGCGCTTCGAGCAGCGGCTCGACGACCCCGCCAAACGCTGGAAGATCTCAGAAGCGGACTACACCGAGCGCGAGCACTGGGATGACTATCTGCGTGCTTACGACGATGCCCTGGCCCGCTGCAACACCGAGGGCGCTCCGTGGTTCGTCATTCCATCGGATCACAAGTGGTTTCGCGATCTCGCCATCTCTGAAATCCTCGTTGCCGTCATGGAAGCCATGAATATCCAGGTGCCGCAACCGACTGTGGACATTGAAGAAATTCGCCGCAAATACCACACCGCCGTGAAGCAAGACCGGCGCGCCGGAACAGCACGCAAGAGCAAGACCAGTGCCGCGCACTGACCTGCTCAACAACCGTTCGTCAATTGCGCTATCCTAATGCCGTGATCAGCCCGCCCGGCGCTGAGGTGCGCTCGCCATGAGCAAAATTGTTTTGAACGTCAACGGTAAAACCCACGAAATAACCTCTCCACAAGACGAAACTCTGCTCTCGGTTTTGCGCAACCAGCTCGACCTGACCGGCACAAAATATGGCTGCGGCGAAGGCCAGTGCGGCGCCTGCACTGTGCTGATGGATGGCGCTCCCACGCGCTCCTGCGCCATTCCCGCCGTCGCCGCCGCGGGCACGAAGATCATCACGATCGAAGGACTCGAGCAGGACGGCAAGCTCACCCCCGTCCAGGAGGCCTTTCTCGAGGAAGGCGCCTTTCAGTGCGGCTACTGCACCTCCGGCATGATCATGAGCGCCACCGCCCTGCTCCGCGACAACCATTCTCCAAATCACGAAAAGATTCTGGACGCCATGAACGGCAACGTCTGCCGATGCGGCACCTACCCCCGCATTCTCGCAGCCATCAATCGCGCCGCCGGTCAGACGGCTTCCGGAGGTGGACGATGAGTCCGAGCGAATTGATCATGACCGGCGGCTCCGAAAGTCCGGCAGCGGGCGGCGCGCAATCCGCAAAGCTCCAACTCGATCGGCGCGATTTTCTCAAGGTCCTCGGCGGCGGCCTTCTGGTCTGCCTCAGCCCGATGTCTTCATGGACACAGGAGTCCGGCCGGAGCTTCGGCGGTCACGAACTTCCCAAGGACATCAATGCCTGGCTGCACATCGACTCCGATGGCCGCGTGAAGGTCTTCACCGGCAAGGTCGAAGTCGGCCAGAACATCCGGACGTCGCTCGCGCAGGCTGTCGCTGAAGAGTTGCACGTGCCCTTCGACTCCATCACCATGATCATGGGCGACACCGATCTTGTTCCCTGGGACATGGGTACATTCGGCAGCCGCACCACTCCCACCATGGCCCCGCAGCTTCGCAACATGGCTGTCGCGGGCCGGCAGATGCTGCTCGAAATGGCCGCGCAGCGCTGGAACACCGATGCCGCAAAGCTGATTGCCGAAGCAGGCAAAATATCCACCCCCGATGGCTCAAAGTCGCTCACCTACGGCGAACTCACGCGCGGCGAGAATCTTGTGCAGACGGTCGGCGATCCTCCCCTGACCCCAGCAACAGAATGGAAGATTGCCGGAACGCCGGTTCCCAAGGCGTATGGCCGCGATTTCGTTACCGGCAAGCACAAGTTTCCTTCCGATATCGTTCGCCCGGAGATGATGTTCGGCGCGGTGCTGCGTCCCCAGGGCTTCAACGCCACGTTGCAGTCGCTCGACACCGGCGCCGCCGAAAAGATGCCAGGCGTGAAGGTTGTGCGCGACGGCGATTTCACCGGAGTGATCGCCGGCGATGCGTTCACGGCGCAGCAGGCGATCGGTGCGATCCAGGCCAAGTGGAATGTGCGCGATCAGCAGGGAAATCAAGGGCTCTTCGAGTACCTGAAGAATAATCCCGAAGGACGGGCGGAGGGTCCGGAGCACCAGACCGGTTCCGTCGATCAGGCCTATTCAACCGCCGAAGTAAAGCTTGCATCGCAATACACCGTCGAGTACATCGCTCATGCGCCGCTTGAGCCGCGTGCCGCAGTGGCCGAATGGAACAATGGCAAGCTGACGGTCTGGACCGGCACGCAGCGCCCCTTCGGCGTGCAAGACGAACTGATGCAGGAATTTCATCTCCCTCCGCCGCAGGTTCGCGTCATCCAGCCCGACATGGGCAGCGGCTACGGCGGCAAACACACCGGCGAAGCAGCGATAGAAGCGGCTCGTCTCTCCAAGGCCGCCGGCAAGCCTGTGAAAGTGGTGTGGACGCGCGAAGAAGAATTCACCTGGGCCTATCTCCGTCCGGCTGGACTCATCGAGATCAGGGCAGGCGCGCACCGCGATGGAACGCTGGTTGCATGGGAGTACCACAACTACAACTCCGGCCCCGCCGCTATCGGCACGCCCTACGACGTCGCCAATCAACTCATCCAATTCCACCCATCCAAATCGCCTTTGCGCCAGGGTTCGTACCGCGGACTTGCCGCCACCGCCAATCACTTCGCACGCGAATCGCACATGGATGGGATGGCGCACGAGGCCGGCATGGACCCGCTGGCTTTCCGCCTGAAGAATCTCAGCAATCCCCGCCTCAAGGCTGTCGTTGAGGCCGCGGCCGAAAAATTCGGCTGGAGCAGCTCATCGTCATCGCCCGGCCGCGGCTTCGGCATCGCCTGCGGGACCGACAAGGGTGGATTCGTAGCCACCTGCGCCGAGGTCTCCGTCGATGCGACGACAAAGCAGGTGAAGATTCGCCGCGTGGTCCAGGCGTGGGAGTGTGGAGCAATCGTGAACCCCGATGGCCTGCGCAACCAGGTTCAGGGAGCGATGGTGCAGGCCATCGGCGGGGCGCTCTTCGAGAGAATTCTGTTCGGCAATGGCCGGATTGAGAACCCCCTCTTCTCGAAGTACCGCGTGCCGCGTTTCAGCGATACGCCCGAAATCGAGGTTGTGCTGCTCGACCGCAAAGACCTGCCCTCTGCCGGAGCGGGCGAAACCGGCATCGTCGGACTTGCTCCCGCCGTCGGTAATGCTATTTTCGTCGCGACGGGCGTGCGCCTGCGCAGCATGCCGATGACGCCGGACAACAACATCGTCCGTACCTAGATGTCTTCATTTGCCCGGTAAGCTCTCCGCCGTCCAGGTCTTTCCGTCGGTGCTGATCCACGTCTGCAGCTTGTCGTTCACTAACTCAAAACGCCTAGGCGGAACCGGCAGCAGACCCGCGGACTGGATGCCAGATTGAGAATTGCGCACGAGGACAGCTCGTCCCGTCCACTGCGTCGGGACCGCCTGCCAGTGCCTGCCGTTGTCCTCGCTGAGAAACAGCGCGCCGGAAGTGTCGATTGCAACGATTCGCTTTTCAGCCGAAGCCACCGACAGCGCCTCGGCTCCGTTTGGCAGCGTGACCTTCGGCGCCTTCTTCAGTTGCCCCACGGCGACTGATGAAAGTGCCAAATTCTGGCCGGTCGCCGGAGCCTCAGAAAGTTGGGGAGGAGGCGCTGGTGCCGGCGGCCGTTTTGCTGCCGCTGCATCGATTGACGCCTGCACCGTAACGGACTCCGCAGTCGCGCCTGCCGCGGCGGTATCCAGTTCCTTCTTGTCCGCCGCGCTCTGGTTTCGATTCTGCGCTGCCAGCAACGCATTTTGCGTCTGCATCGCAGGCTGCTGAATCGGGGCCTGCTGGCGGTTCGCATTCTGCTGTTGGGCTGCGTTCTGCTGTTGCAACTGGTCGTTTGCCATCGGTCCGCCATAGGGCGATGACTTCGCTCGGGCCGCGAATGCTCCATGCACTGATCCGGCTGCGATTCCCGGCGACAGAACGATCGGCGGTACACCTTTGCCAATGGCGGAGCCTTCGCGCAGAAAGGCCTTACTCTCTTCAGCGTCTCTCGGAGCATCTTTCCTTCTTTCGATCGGCTTACTGAATGTCTTCTGAGACGGTTCTGCTTTTTCGACCGCGCGCGACTCGTTGGCAGCCAGTGCGGGACTCGACGCAGTCTGCTCCGGCGTGACGTGCAATGCGCTCTCGTTCAGAGCCATCTGCTTCTCTGTCTCTGCACGCCTGAAGTGCGACACTACTGCGATCCCGACCACTGCCGCAAGCGCACCCACTGGAACCCATGCCCATCGCCAACCGCCGGGCCACGATGCGCGCGCCCTCTTCTCTGCCGCACTAGCCGGCACAACTGCCCGTTCCTCGTCCGTCGACTGCCGCGCCAGAAACACCACCTCCCGGCACCGGCCGCAAGTAGCCATGTGCGCCAGTATCTGCTCGCGTTCCTGGGGCGGCAGCAACTGCTCGGCAAACGCGGTCAGGCTGTCGGCGTCGGGATGCATTCCGGGTTGGATTGTCAGGTTCATCCTGCGCTTTTCGCCTTTTCCGAAACCGGATCTTGCGTGCTTGAGAGCGATCCTTCGTTGTCTGCGAGCAACGCGCCCGCAAGGGTTTCGTTCGCTGCCGCCGGATTCGCTCTTTCTGGGAACGAATCCGGCACCGAACTTTGCAGCAGTTTTTTCAAATCCATCTTCAAATCCACATCGCGTGGATCGGTGCCGAGGGCTTCTTCGGCAGCCTTGCGGCTTAATCCTGTCTTCTCAAGATTCCGCAACAACTGCTTGCGAACCGCATCCGTCGTCCGCCTGAGTCTTCGGCTAATGGTCGCCTCGTGGACGTGCAGCAGCAAGCCGATCTCGGCGAGTGTTCTGCCGTCGACATAATAGGAAGCGAGCAGGAAACGCTCCTCCGCCGGCTGATCGCGCAATGCCGCATGCACCGCCTGGCTCAGCTTTGAAAGCATCGCTGGCTCGGGCTGCGGAGTGGCATCGGGCGCCGGCGCGTCAACGGTCTGCTCCTCCAGAGCCTCTTCACGATAGGTGCGCCGGTAGTGATCCACAAACCGCTGCGCCAGCGTGGTCCGCAACCATCCCAGGAGCGACCCGCGTCCTCGATACGAATCCAGGGGACACTTGCGTTCCCCGTCACGCGTCGTCAACCCATAAAGTTCGGCGTAAAAAGCATCGGCCAAATCGCGCCCCACGGTTTCGCTCCCGCTGATTGCGATGGCCGCGCGTGTCAGCGGCTCACTGTAGAGCGCCATGAAGCGCTCCCACCCACGCTCGTTCCCCGCGGCACACGCCTTCGCCAGCACCAGGTCTGCAAGCTTCAGGTTCCGGAAAAACGCCGTCTGCTGCTCGTTTGTCGCCTTCGCGCCCTGGTCGAGTCCGAAGTTCTGTCCGATCCCCGCAAGCAGGACAATGCGATCGAATTCACCCCGCGCCAGCCCCCATTCCCCTGCCTCGCACCCACTCCAAAGCTCATCAAGCAGCGACGGATGTACGCTCACCGGCGCGGCCTTAACCTCCGCCGGCAGCGTTTCTTCCACGGGCTGAAAGGGCGCAGCGTCCACGTCACGAAGATACGCCAAAAAAATTCTGCAAGAAACCCGGTGCGCCTCGTTCCCCGATCATAACCGGCGCAAATGCAGCCGGCGGAGGGTCCGTATGAGCCGTCCCATCAAGTCAAGATTGTTTGCCCTGGCGTTTCTTGGCGCCTCACTCACAGCGTGGTTTGGGTTGCATCGGTCAACCCAGGTACAGGCGGCTCCGGGGCCGATCGAGCAACCACGCGACTCCTATCGCGTTCTGCCTCCAATCGAGAGCGGTGGCCTGCTTCTTTTTCCTGTGATTCAAGCCGGCAAAACACCACCATCGCCCTTCCTCACGCTCGACGAAGGCATCAAGAGCGGCGCGGTCGAAGTCACAGAAGCCGGACGCGTCCGAGGGCTGGTACGGCCTCGTCCCAGCCAGGGGCATTTGGACGATGGAGTCGCTCACCCGGTACCGCAGCCGCAGTTCTATCGCGGCGACCAGGTCAACACGCTGGTGCTGGTGAATAACTCCGATAGGCCGCTGCTTTTGCTGGCCGGCGAAATTATAACCGGAGGCAAGCAGGACCGCGTGATCGCCAAAGACCGCATCGTGCCCCCCGGCAGCGACCCCATCGATTTGAATGTCTTCTGCATTGAGCCGGGCCGATGGACGGAAGCCACCGCGACCTTCGGCGCGTCGGCAAAATCGCCAGCGATGAGCTTCATGGTCCAGCCCTCGGTGCGCGAGCAGGCTATGGTCAACAAGGATCAGCAGGCCGTCTGGAACTCCGTACACGGCTCCATCGCAGCGGCGCTCAAAGCGTCTCCTGCGCCAGGCCTTGCTTCCAACCAGCCCAGCCCTGCCGAACTCGGCACCACAAGCTATGCCCGTGCCATGCAGAGCACCGCCGTGCAAGCCAAGGTGGACGAAGCCGCCGCGCCGGTGATGAAATCGCGTGAGCAGGTCCTCGAAAAACTTCGTGAACAGCATGCGATTGGCGTGGTGGTTGCCGTGCGCGGAGAGATTGTGTGGGCCGACATCTTCTCCGACACCGACCTTCTCGCCCGCTATTGGACCAAGCTGGTTCGCTCGTACGCAGCGGAAAGCCTGGCCTTCGGCGAAACACATCCCGCACCCTCGCAGGCCGATGCGCAGCACTTTCTCGATGCGCCGGCGGGAGGGACTGAAACCAGCATCGGCGATGTGGGTGTCTATCGCTATCGCGAGCTTCGCTTCGGCGGAACTGAGACTTTTGTGCTGGAATCGCTGCTGTCGGGAACCGACTACGACGTCCACATAAGTAAAGTGAAGCTACGCGGAGATGTGCGGCGGATCAATCAGCGGCCTGTTTATTAAACCCAACGCATCAAATCACGCGAAGATTTCGGCCCGGGTTTCCCACGGCAACCTGGGCCGCATCCGAATCGATCAGCTGTTGCTATGGACGGGCGTCTCCTCATGCACCGTTGTGCGCCCTTTCGCTCCCAGGCGCACCAGGCGCGGAACGGCAATGAGCGCCATCGCAAACAACGAGATGGAGCCCGCGATGAATTCCATGTGACCGTGCCGCAAATCTTCAAACAGCAGCTTCGCCGCCACGAAGACCAGCGCTACGTTAGCCAGGCGCGTGAGTTCGGCGCGTCCCCAGCGCGAGCCTCCGAATGCCATGCCGGATGCCGCAACACAGATGGTGAGAGTGCGCAGAAATGCGACATGGTGCACGTCCAACACGAGAGCAAGAGCCGCCGCGGCCAGGACTCCGTGAACCAGCAGCGCGATCAGCGCACAGGTGGCCACGAGCACCGGAACAAACCGCAGAACCCTTCGCGATGACGATTCGTTCGGAGTGTCTTTTTCCCCCAGAAACGCCAGTGCCGCGCAAACCGAGACAATCAGTACGGCAGCGGCCGGTCTGCCAGGGATCGATCCGGCAAGCGCAGCGAAGATGTACCGCGGCAATCCGGAAATGACCGTCGCAGCCAGCAGAAATAGCGCTCCGTGCAGTTCCAGCATCCCCGGCTCGATGCGCGCCGCAAACCAAGTCGCCGCAAGCGCCGCAAGCGCGAGGAGGATCGCGGCGCCCGAAGGCGGCACAACCCACATCGATCCGGCCAGCAGCAATGCCGCGCTCCACGAGCCAAACACGCAGAAGTTGCGGCGCTCTTCAAGTTGACGCAGAAAGCGGAAGCTCGCCACGTAAGTGCTTGCGGACAGAATCAGACAAATGACACCGAGAGTCGCCGCCCCTGATCGCGGTGCAAAGTAGATCACTGCAGAAACGGCAAGCAGAAACGCAATCATCACCTGGATCGTCTCGAAGACACTGATCCTGTTCTGATGAGCGATCGTCCGCACGGCCACGCCGGTGCCGTTGATTGCAAACAGCAGGCAGACCGGGGCGATCAGTGCGGCCGTGCTCAACCCGGGGTACTCGGCGCTCGCATTTGCCGGTCCGGCGTAAATAAAGATCATTCCCCACACGGTTACGTCGGCGACCAGCGCGATCAATGGCCACACGGGTTGCGCAAATTTCAGCGCCCTGGAGTATTCGCTGGCGAATACCGCAATCAGGAGCGCAATGAGGAACGGCAAGATATGATGCGTCGCGAACGCTAGGGCTGCTGCCGTAACTACCGCGATACTCTGGGCGATCCACATGGTTCGCGCGCGGTTTCGCGGCAGATCCAGCACCGTAGCCAGCGTCACAAACGCTGCCAGAACACCGGCACTCGCCATCGGCGTAAAGACGTGGAATTCGAGCGTGATCTCCCACAGCATAGGTGCAAGAATGATGGCGGAGGTCGCGGCATACACCACGCGGGCCAGGCTGCGCGAAACGCGCGAAGACCAGACCAGCCAGCCAAAAGCATAGGCCACAGCCAGAGCCGACACCCCATGCTTCGGCAGCACATCTGCCGCCGCGATGGCGCGAAGAACGTAGGCACCGGCAATGCCGAGCATCGCACGCCCGATGAGGGGGAATACGTTGACTGTTTCGAGAAGTGATTCACCGTCAGCGGAAGCCTCGCTGGCATGCATGGTCCGCGGCTCTGTCAGGTTGGCCTTTGCTGGATGCTCCAGCGCGTGGACGCGCTTCTCCAGTTCATCCACGCGGTTCGTAAGCAGTTCCAATGCACCGGGAGACTTGTCCATATCTCACCCGAACGGCACAAAAGCCGCGTTTCGCTCAATCGCCTGGCGCGGGCTGCGTCGCATGCTCCGCAGTCCACGGCGGCAGCAGCTTAATAAGCGCCCACAGGATGAACAGCGGTAGAATCGACAGCCCCACGGCCACCAGCGACCCTTCGCGCGTCACCAGCGCCATCTTGTATGTGGTATAGCCCAGGAAGCTTTTCGAGAAGAGCTGCCCACCGATCACCACATTCCAGCGCATCGCGAAAATCCCAACCATCGCGAGGCATCCCGCGGTCACATACATTCGCTTGCGAACCTGTTCCGGCAGCTTCACCACCTGCGTAACGAAGAGCAGGATCAGCGGTGTCACGGTTCCCAGGCAGATCTGGATCACGATATGCGGAATCAGCAGCCGTGTATGCACCATGAAATTGAGACTGCGGAATGATTCATCCGCCTCGTAGATGCGATGGATCAGATCCAGCATCTCCAGGCTGAAGTCGATAATGAAGATGTAGAAGAGGTACATCGCGATCGTGTCCACGCAGCGCATATCAATCTTCTGCTTGCGCAGCTTGGTCACCGCCATGTAGATCAGCATCACTCCGGCAATACCAGAAACCATCGCCGAGAAGATGAATACGACCGGCATCAGCGGCGACGACCACCATGGATTCGCCTTGATCGATCCGAAGATGAACCCGACATACCCGTGCAGCAGAAACGCCGATGGAATTCCGATCAGCGTCACGATCCAGCCGACCTTTTCATCTATATGCAGCGACCGCGGGCTGATGTTGTTCGATCCCAGAGTCATCAGCTTGTAGAGCAGGCGCAACAGCCCTTTCGACGACTGCGACAGCAGCACAATGTCGCGCCGGTAGTCGAGCCATATCTCAAACACCAGCACGGCCATTAAATACCACAAGTACACATAGCCGAACATCGCCATCGCCGACGTGCTGTGGGGCGTGAAGTACATCTCTGGCGACCGCTCCGGATGTCCGAGATGCAACTGCAGCGGCAACGGCGCGACAATCAGAAACGAAAGAGCCGTGAGCAGCGCCAGGCGATACGTCGGCTTCACCGCTTCGACATGAAAAACACGCTCCAGCGAAGCCAGGATGAACGCTCCCGCCACCAGCCCGGTAATAAATGGATACAGGACAATCAGCACGCTCCACTGCAGCCCGATCTCATTCGGATACATGAAACCTTCAACGCCGTTCATAAAATCAGCTCCTAGCTCCTTAGCAACCAGCTCCTAGCTTGTTTCTTCCCATCCCCATTCAGCTTCAAACTGCAATCCTGAGCTGGAAGCGAGAAGCTGGCTTTCTTACCGCACGGACCCATCCAGCCCGTTGTAATAGGCTTTCGCACCCGTTGCCATTTGCGGCTTCAGTACCTGCACTGCATGCGTCTTCAGGAACTCATGAATCGGATCCTTCGGATCCTTCAGATCAACGAGTTGCCGTGCGCCGGTCGGGCAGCTTTCACAGCACGCCGTCGTCAACCCCTTGGTGATGCGGTGATAGCAGAGCGTGCACTTGTCCGCGACCTTCTTCTCCGGATGGATATAGCGGCATCCATACGGGCAGGCCTGCACGCAATAAGCGCATCCCAGGCAATACTTCTGATCAATCAGCACCACGCCGTCCGGAGTCACGAACGTCGCGCCCACCGGACAAACCTGCGTGCAAGGCGAATCGGCGCAGTGGTTGCACATCTTCGGAACGAAGAAGTACTTGCCCGCATCCTCGCTCGCCGCCGGAAATCCCTCCTTGCCCCCATCGGGCGAGATGACCACTGGATTGGTCATGTCCTCATCTTCGACGTGGTAGCGCTCCACCCACGTGCGGAAATAACCCTCCGGCACATCGTTTTCCTCCTGGCAGGCACGCACGCAGTTGCCGCAGCCGATGCACTTCGGAACATCAATCAGCATGCCCCACCAGTGGTCACTCATTTTGTAGTTCGAGGCCTGCTCCGGCGTACCGGCCAGGACGGCCTTCCACGCAATCGCCGCGGCCGGCATCAGCACCAGAAAATGACGTCGCGATAAATTCATTTCGCACCTCCTGCGCTCGCGGCCGGTGCTGCCGGCGACGCTGCGGCTTCAATTGCCGGACTGTGCGGTTGATGGCAGGTTTCGCACGGCACGCCGTTGGAGTGATCAGCGGGATCAACCTGCGGGAATCCTTTGGGCTTGGCGGCGCTAGCGGTGTGGCAGCGCGCGCAAAGCACCGCGGTGTCCGGTTTCACCGGCGTTACCGACGATGGATCGTCCGCATGCTTCGCCAGGGCTCCGTGGCATGCCTCGCAGTTCACGTGCGCGTGCTTGCCCTTGCTCTTCACGTCCAGCACATCGCTATGGCATGTCTCGCAGGTTTCGTGCCCGGCAAATTTCACCGGCTTGGCTGCGATCTCGCCGATTGCAGCCCCGCGATAATGGCCGTACTGTCCGAAGCTCCTGGGAACCACGTAAGCTCGGACCACAAGAAAGATGATGAACGCGAGAACGAACAGTCCCGCGAATCGGAATAGATGCCCTACATCCTTGAAGGCGCTCATTGCAGCCTAATCTCCTGACGCTGCCAACACGAGGCGGAAAATGCCTCATGTGATTCAGATCATGTTCAGCGCCAAGACTGGCTGATCGACAAAACGCCTGTATGTGAGGCAGATCACGATTTCATGTGACGGCCGTCTTATAATGCAACTTCAAGCTGCTGAGCCGCAGTCGTTTATTTTTTCTGCTATTTAGCCGCAGAGGGCCATGGATTCACGGAATGTGAGCAAGATCACGACTGGAGCGATGGCGTCAGGTGGACTGCGACCGGCTCCTCGCCGGCCGTCAGCCGCGTCAGCGTGAGCACCGTAATGTCGTCGTCCTGGCCGAAGCTCACAGCAGCTTCGGTTGCCGCCGCGGCATTGGTGGGCGACGAGAACAGGTCCCCTAGCCGTGCGAATCCATATAATTCCCCCGTCCGATTCCGGGCCTCGAGCAGCCCATCGGTGTAAAGGGAAAGATGATCGCCGGGCCGGGTGCTTATCTCCCGCTCCATATAGCTCGTATTCTGCGAAACGCCCAGCGGCAGCGCGCCGGGAATCTCGATCTCGTGTTGATTGAGATAAGGCGCCGGGTGGCCGGCGCTGGCCAGGAGGCAAGTGTTGTCCGGTTGCAGCAGCAGGATCAGGCACGTTGCAAACGCACCCTGAAGCCGCCCGAAAAGCCGCCGGTTGAGCTGCGTCAGCAATGGTGCCGGCGCCGGGTAGTCCTCTGCCAGCGCGCGCACTGCGCCGACTATGAGCGACACCGCCATGGCCGCTTTCAGGCCCTTGCCGCTCACATCGCCCAGAACCACCAGGGTCGATCCGCCCTCCACCGGGATGATCTGGAAGAAATCGCCTCCGACCTGCTGGGCCGGCCGATAGGCGCTGGTAACGGTAAAGCCTGGAACCTTTGGCAGCGTCTCGGGAATCAGGACTTGTTGGATCTCCAGCGCATTCTTGTACTCCTGCTCCAGCGCCGCCTGCTGCTTCCGGTTCTCGATGGAGAAGCGGTAGACCGCGTACACGATCGAAATCAGCAGAAGAGTGTTGGCGACTTGTCGCGCCGTGATCGGATTACCGTTCAGCATGAACAGTGGCAAGTTCAGTTTGTCGGCCAATGTCCAATGTGTGAAGCGCACAAACTGCGACGCCGCGTTGCGCACCACGAATATCATCTCTGTAATAAAGGCCGCAGCCGCTACCAGCCAGCGCGCAGGATCAAGTCGTTTCTGCCTCACGATGGCGGCGATGACCAGCACGATCGGAAGTGTCTCGAGTGGAGTGAACATGCAGGTCAGCCAGGCGTCCGCCAATTGCATCTGATGCGCCCACGACGAACTCCACCAGAACGTGATCACTCCATCCAGTCCAAATGTGATGAGAAAGGCGCCAATCCAGACACGAGTAAGCCGCACGATTCTTGGGCTCTCCTCAAGTCCAAGCAATAGCAGCAGCAGAAACCACAGGCAAATGTCCTGCGCCATCAGCACGGGTTGCAACAGCCCATTGGCAATTGCATAAGGAAACTGGATCCGGAAACCACTCAAGAACTGGCCGAAAATGGGTGTCAAGGCATATCCGGACATGGCCAGCAGCACCCACTGCTTTCGATCCCGAATCCATCCAAGGAAGCTGAGGAGCGCAACGAGGCCGTACAGCGAGTCAAGTCCAAAACTAAACTGATGGCTGCGCAGCCATACGTAGTCAATCTGGGTCTTGCGCTGCGCGATGGCCGCCGGACCGCCCAGATAGGGCATGCTTTCGAAGCCGCCCAGCACGCCGGGATCATTAGAAGCAAGCAGCGCCTTCCAGACGCGCACAGCCAGAACTCCCGACACGATGTGGCCCAGACCGTACGTCTGCGGAGGCTGGCTGATGTACCAGGTGGCATCGGGCGGAAGTTTTCCATTCTTCCCGATCAGTTGCCCGTTCCAGTAAAGCTCATAGCTGTCGTCGATCTGTGGGATGAGCAAGGCCAGTTCACGCGGCGTACCCTTGGTCCGATCGATGGTGAGGTGGTACCGGTACCACGCAAACCCGGTGTAGCTGTAGAAACCCTGCGAACCCCAGGTTTCGTCCGCCGTGATCTGCTGCCATTGCGAGTCGTCGAACCCCGGCGCTGCCCAGACGGGATCGTCCCCGGGTTGAAACTGCCAGGCGCCGTCGAGCGGAACGGCGTCCGTGCCGAGGCCCTCAAGGATATGAACGGGGACCGCCGGCGCCGGACTTGCCGCAGCTTCGGCGGCATGCGCGGCAACCGTGCACGAAGCGAAACACACAAGCAGCCCAACAAAGGGAGAAATCGATGTGCGGGGAAGCATGGCGAAAGCATACTCCGGCTCCGATATCGAAAGTAAGAAGATTCTTGAGGATGCACCATGTACCGAAGCTCTCCAGTCCCGGCCTGAGGCGATACGATTGGAAGGGAGAAAGTGATGGCGAAAATCCTTGACGGGGCCGCGATTGCAGCGGCAATCAAGAAGGAAGTTGCGGAAGAGGTGCGCGCGCTTGCTACGCAGGGCATCCGGCCCGGACTGGCTGCGGTGCTGGTTGGTCATGTGCCGGCATCTGAAATCTACGTCCGCAGCAAGGTGCAGACCTGCGCCGAACTTGGTCTTTTCAGCGACCTCATCACTCCGCCCGATACGGTTACGACCGAGGAGATGCTCGACGTCGTTCGCAGTCTCAACGACCGCGAGGATATCGACGGCATCCTCATCCAGCTTCCCCTGCCGAAACAGGTGGATGCCAAAGCACTGCTCGACTCCGTGCTTCCGGCTAAGGATGTCGACGGCTTTCATCCCGTGAATGCCGGAAAACTCCAGGCCGGTCGCTCGGCGCTGGCGCCATGCACACCGGCGGGCATCATCGAGATTCTCAAGCGCAGCAATTTGTCCATCAGCGGACAGCATGCAGTGGTCCTCGGCCGCAGCGACATCGTTGGCAAGCCTGTCGCCATGCTGCTGCTGCATGAGAATGCGACCGTCACAATCTGTCACTCCAAAACACGAGATCTCGGTACAGTCACACGCGAGGCCGACATTCTCGTCGCCGCGATCGGCCGTCCGGGATTCGTCACGCCGGAGATGGTGAAGCAGGGAGTCACCGTTATTGATGTCGGAATCAATCGCGTGACCACGCGCGAAGAGTTCGACCGCTTCTTCGCCGGTGACGCCAAACGCGAAGCCACCTTCGCCAAGCGCGGCTCTACGATCGTCGGCGACGTTCATCCGAAGGCGTTCGAACTGGCGGGCGCATACACTCCAGTACCCGGCGGCGTTGGGCCGTTGACCATCGCGATGCTGATGGCCAACACCGTGCGCGCGGCCAAGATGCGGCGAGGTCTCTAGCCGATGCTGCGTGTTGGACTCACCGGCGGTCTGGGCAGCGGCAAAAGCACAGTCGCGCGGATGCTTGGCGAACTCGGCGCCGACGTGATCGAGTCCGATGAGCTCGGCCGCAAGATTATGGAACCGGGGCAGTCGGCGTTCGATGAAATCGTGCACGTCTTCGGGAACGGCATTCTCGCGCCTGACGGGCGCCTGAACCGCGCGCGGCTTGCCGAGCTTGCCTTCAAAGATGGCCGCGTAAAAGAGCTGAACTCCATCATCCATCCAGCCGTCATCGAGGCGCAGCGGGAGTGGATGGACCAGCTCTTCGCGCGTGATCCCGGAGCAGTCGCGGTCGTGGTTTCGGCGCTCATCTTCGAAGTCGAACGCGATGCCAAAGCCAGCGGCGCGGCCAACTCTATCTCGTCCGAGTTGCGGAAGCGGATCGACCGCGTCGTCCTGGTGACCGCGCCAGACGAAGAGAAGGTTGCGCGTTATGTGGCCAGGGCCTGTGCGGGTAGCGTTGAGCGCGAAAAGGCCGAGGCCGACGCCCGTTCCCGCCTCGCCCACCAGATGCCCGACAGCGAGAAAGTTGCCCGCGCCGACTACGTGCTTGAAAACACCGGCGATATCGAAGCGCTTCGGGTCCAGGTCGGGCGGCTCTGGCCCCGGCTCCGACAGGAAAGCAACTTAAGTCTTGGCCGGGAATCATTAAGATAAAGGGAGCAACAAAGCCGTTGCGCGTCCTTTATCGCTTCTTCTGGAACCGATTCGCTCGCGCTTCGTAACTGCATTGAAAGGTATTGGTTTTAAGAGAGCTATGAAACTGCGCCAGGTCGTCCTGATTTTCGTGTTGGTGGGTGGGTTCTGGTTTATCACCACCCATTTCCCGTCAGGCTTGAATCCGTTGGCACTCACCAGTCTGCGCAACTCGAACTCGCCGCTCGAGCTGACCGAGGCGGAGGCTGCTCCCGCATTCGATGCCGAGGAGCAGAACAATATCTCCGTTTACCGGCGCGTGCTTCCATCGGTGGTCAACATCACTTCGCGAGCGGTGACGTTCAACTTCTTTTATGGCAACGTTCCGCAGGAGGGCCAGGGCTCCGGATTCATCCTCGACAAGGCCGGGCACGTCCTCACCAACTTCCACGTAGTGGAAGGCGCCAATCGCGGCATTGAAGTGAAGCTGAGCAACAAGCGCAGCTTCAAGGCGACGGTTGTCGGTACCGACAAGGTGCACGATCTTGCGTTGCTGAAAATCGATGCGCCTGATCTGCAGCCGGTAACGCTGGCCGACTCAAGTCAATTGGCCGTCGGCGAAAAGGTCTATGCCATCGGCAATCCTTTCGGCCTCGCCGGCACCATGACGCAGGGCATCATCAGCTCCATCCGCTCCATTCGCAACGGCGATGGCGCGCCCATCGAAGACGCCATCCAGACCGATGCCGCGATCAACCCCGGTAACTCCGGCGGCCCGCTGCTGAACTCCCGCGGCGAAGTCATCGGCATCAATACCATGATCGCTTCCAACGGCGCGGAGCAGAGTTCGGGCATCGGCTTCGCCATTCCGATCAATACGGCGAAGGCTGTGCTCTCCGATCTCACGCGCTACGGTGAGGTGCGGCGGCCGTCGCTGGGCATCGTGTCGTACGCTATCGGGCCAGACCTGGCGGAACAGATTGGCCTCGCTGCGGATTACGGCGTGCTGATCCAGAAGGTGCTTCCCGGCGGTGCCGCCGAACGCGCCGGACTGCACGGCGGCAACGAGCAGGCCTACGTCGGCAATCAGCCCGTGATGCTGGGCGGCGATCTGATTGTTGCCATCGACGGCCAGCAAGTCACCGATCCGCAGGACATCAGCGTCATCATGGACAGGCACCAGGCCGGCGACGCCGTGAGCGTAACCGTGATGCGCGGCAGGCGGCAGATGACCGTGAAAGTAATGCTGGGAGAAGCTCGATCGGTGAATACGTAGGCGCAGGGGATACGGGAATACGCAACCGTTTGGTTGCATGTACCCCCCCTCCCCGTTTCTGGTTGCAAAGTTCTCATACAGCTGGGGTTGTGCGCGGGGTTGGGCTGTAAATTACTCTTTTCATTGGAGTTGTATGTAAATTATTCTCAGGACAGGATTTAGCGGATCGAACAACGGAGGAGAGACAGCGAAAAAGGGGGAGCAGCGAGAAAAAAGCGGCTTCGCCGATGGGTACATTAGAGGGCAGGGATCGATTCAGTTTTCATGGTGCTGAGGGGTGTGGGCCGCGCCCGGGTAATCCAGGGGCGGCCCTTTTGCTTGTTCCCGGTTTTGCTGTTTTCGGATTCGCCTAGATTTTCACGCCCAGGGTCGCTAAAAACGCAGTCACGTCCGGCCAGACGGCCTTCAGATCCTGCGCGGTCTGAATATCAAGCGGGATATTCAGCGGGTTGGCGGCGGCGCCGGCCAGTTCGGAGAGCGGTTTTTCAACTGCCCCGATCAAAGTGGCAAGAGCAGCCACAACCTGCGGAGCGGCTTTCAGTGCCTTGTTGGCGCCGGTGAGCCACTTCAGGGCGTCCTCGGCTCCGATCTCGACGCCTTTTTCGATATTTACCAGTATGTTTGCCATCGCGATGCTTCCTTTTCTTGCCGGCAGTGGGCGCGGTTGCGCGCGAAGCCGGCGCGAGTTGCGGCGAAGAGCCTCCTGGGCCGGCCGTGGTTGCGGTCGAGACCGGAGGCGGATCGCCTGGCGCAGACAGAAGCGCAGGCGCGCACGCGTTCGCACGCAACCATCCGCTCGATTGTCTGGCGATGTTTCCAAGCTTAGCGATTTCGCCGAATTAGCCTGCAAATCGTCGCCAGGAATTTTCAGCGCAGATTCAGTGAGTTACAGACTGGGCCGCAGAAAAATGCTTGACTTCAAAGCAATCGAGGAAGATTTCCACAAGGCGACTTGGACCAAAAAACTCGGAACAGGCGAAGAAAAAGAGTAGGGGTACCCGGGGGGGAGGGGGTCCCCTAAACCCATTCGGCAATCGAAAGCATGAGTTGTTGAGACTCGATTGGGCTCTGGGGATTGGTTTGTCTCATTGGTTCCATTGTGGCGCAAAGACTGGAAATTGCCTGCAAGCGGTCGACGACTCTTCGAGCGAGAAACCAAGGGGTTGCGAGGTTTCCTACGGGAAGATGCTTGACAGGCCGATTCGAGGGAGGCTGGAAGCGCTACCGGGCCGGAACCGTCATCGTCCCTTGACGCCGGACGTATCGGCGCCCCTGGATCTCGTACTCGCCGCTGGCCACCCGGGCGATCGCCTCGGGGTACGCAATGTGCTCCTCTTCGAGGATCCGGCCGGCGAGGGAGTGTGCGTCGTCGGCTTCGAGGACCGGAATGGCCCGCTGCAGGATGATGGCGCCGTGATCGAGATGCTCGTCGACAAAGTGCACGGTGCAGCCCGCAACTTTCACGCCGTAGTCGAAAGCCTGCTGCTGCGCATCGAGGCCGGGAAATGCGGGCAGGAGAGACGGGTGGATATTGATGATCCGGTTGGGAAATGCGGCGATGAATCCCGGCGACAGCAGGCGCATGTAACCGGCGAGGCACACGAGGTCGACTTCCTGTTCGCGCAGACACGCGATCATATCGGCATCGTGTTCGGCGCGGCGACGGCCCTTGGAGGGGAAGATAGCAGTGGGAAATTCGAGGCCCGCAGCGCGCTTGATTCCAGGGGCATCCGGCACATTGGAAATGACGACGGCGATTTCCGCGTTGATTTTTTCAGTAAGCACAGCGTCGGCGATGGCCAGAAAGTTGGAGCCGCGGCCGGAGAGCAGGACTCCGAGCCGGAGGGGCGGACGCGCGCTTTGCGAGCCTTCATCGTGCGGGTTCGAAGTTGAGGAACTCAGCGGCATCTCCGTCCGTGGCTAAAGCCCCGCGCTATCTTCCCCGTCTGATTCAGTGGCCTGAAGCCCCCGCTCCCTCCACGAGAAAGCCTATGTGTACTGAACCCGGCGCTCGCCTTTGACGACGCGGCCGATGACGTAGAACTTTTCTTCGGCGCGGTCGAGAAGCGTCTTGGCGCGCGTGAACTTGGCTGCGGGAATCACGGCGATCAGCCCGATTCCCATGTTAAAGGTACGCATCATTTCTTCTTGAGACACCTGGCCGAGTTCGCGAAGGTGCTCGAAGATTGGCAGCACGGGCCAGGAGCCGAGTTCCACCTGCGCGGCGGTTCCCTTGGGAAGAATGCGCGGGAGGTTTTCAGTGATGCCGCCGCCGGTGATGTGGGCCATTCCGGCGGTCATACCGGAGGCCACGAGTTTTTGAACGACATGGAGATAGCTGCGATGTGTCTTCATCAGCGCGGCGCCCGCCTTCTCCTTAATGGCTGTGACATATTGCGAAGGCTTGTAGCCGGCCACTTCGAACATCAGCTTGCGAGCCAGAGAGTAGCCGTTGGTGTGCAGGCCGGTGGACGGGAATCCGACGAGCACGTCGCCGGCCTTGATGTCGGCGCCGGTCACCAGCTTGTCGCGATCGACCGCGCCAACGATGAAGCCGGCCAGGTCGTACTCGCCTTCGGTGTAAAAGCCGGGCATCTGGGCGGTTTCGCCGCCGATCAGCGCGCAGCCGTTGGCCTTGCAGGCATCGGCGAGGCCGGAAACGACCGTCTCGGTGACCTCCGGATCGAGCTTGCCGCTGGCAAAGTAGTCGAGGAAAAACAGCGGGGTAGCGCCCTGAACGGCGATGTCGTTGACGCAGTGGTTCACCAGGTCGGCGCCCACGCTGGAGTGCAGGCCCATTTCGAATGCGACCTTGAGCTTGGTGCCGACGCCATCGGCGGAGCTGACAAGGATGGGGCTCTTGAACTTCTGCAAATCGAGGCGGAATAGCGCCCCGAAGCCACCAATGCCCCCTAAAACGTTGCGGTTGAAAGTCTTCTGCGCCAGGTACTTGATGCGTTCCTTGGCTCGGTCGCCGCGGCTGATGTCGACTCCGGCGTCAGCATAGGTGACGGGTTTCGCCGTGGCGGGTTTCGGCTTGGATTCTTCGGGCACTTTGCGGCCTCTTCAACCCGCTGGGCGGCCTCCGCAGCATCCGGCTGGCGCCGGTGCCGCGAATCCTCCCGGGGTTCTGGATTTGGTTTCCGAAAACAATCTGCGTCGGAAAGGTCGATTTTAGCAGGGTTGGCAGGAAGGGATTGCGAAGGCAAAAAAGCGATTTGCTGTTCAAAATGTGGAGAACCACACGAAAGGCCACTGGAAAAAGATGAGAATCGCCAGGGACGGACTCGCACCGCGCAAGCTTCTATACTGAAGCCACGATGAGCACCAGGACCGCAACCCCGACCCGCGCACGTTCCCACGAGTTGCAGCAGCGCGCCGAGCGCTATTTCCCCGGCGGGGTGAATTCGCCGGTGCGGGCATTTCGCGCCGTGGGAGGCGCTCCACCGTTTGTGGAGCGGGCCGAAGGCGCCTATGTCATCGACGCCGATGGCAATCGCTATATCGACTACGTGGGCTCGTGGGGGCCGATGATCCTGGGCCACGCGTTTCCGCCCGTGGTGGAAGCCATCGAGCGCGCGGCGCGGAAATCGCCAAGCTTTGGCGCTTCCACGGCGAGCGAGGCGGAGCTGGCGGAGCGGATTGTTGCCTGCTATCCGGCGATCGAGAAGATGCGGTTTGTGAGTTCAGGGACCGAGGCGACCATGTCGGCCATACGGCTGGCGCGCGCGGCGACCAGGCGCAAGATGATCATCAAGTTCGAAGGCTGCTATCACGGGCATGCGGACGGGTTGCTGGTGAAAGCAGGGTCGGGCGTGGCGACATTCGGGATTCCGGGATCGGCCGGCGTGCCCGAGGAGATAGCGGCGCTGACGCACGCACTGCCTTACAACGACATCGCTGCGGTTGAATCTGCGTTTGACGCGCATCCCGACAAGATTGCCGCTGTCATTCTGGAACCGGTGGTTGGCAACGCCGGATGCATTCCTCCTGCGCCGGGATATCTCCATGGGCTGCGGGAATTGACCCGTCGCGAAGGTGCGCTGCTGATTGTGGACGAGGTGATGACTGGGTTCCGAGTAGCGCTGGGCGGCGCGTGCGAACTCTATGAGCTCGATCCAGACCTGATAACGCTCGGCAAGATTGTGGGCGGTGGATTGCCGGTGGGCGTCTTCGGCGGGAAACTCCGTTTCATGGATATCCTTTCGCCGCTTGGGCCGGTGTATCAGGCCGGGACGCTGAGTGGGAACCCGCTGGCCATGGCTGCTGGCATCGCAACGATCACGCATCTGCAGGAACATGCGCCGGAAGTCTATCCGCGGCTCGAGAGAACGGCCAAGGCAGTCGCAGAAGGCGTCGCGGCCGAGGCGGAGAAGGCCGGCGTGACGCTGACCACGAACCGTGTGGGCGCGATGTGGACGTGGTTCTTCTCGGGCGGCCCAGTCACCAACTACGACGACGCTGCGAAATCCAATACGGCCGCGTTTGGGCGGTTTCACCGCGCCATGCTCGATCGCGGCGTATGGCTGCCGCCGTCGCAGTTTGAAGCGGCGTTCCTCTCCTTCGCTCACACCGATCCCGATGTCGCAGCTACGATCGAAGCCGCGCACGAGGCATTCCAGGCGGCTTAATGCAATTGGAGATTATGAGGACCACGCATCGAGCGTGACGAACTTGTGGGTCCCGTCGTAGCGCTCGAGAATCTGCCCCGCAGCGGCGATGGAGGGACCTCGATTGGCTCCCGGGCCTTGGTGGCCCCCGTCGTGAAGGACGATGTTGCTGGCAAATCCATGCGCCTGATTGCGATCGATTTTGTGCATGAGGCTGGTGGCGATCCTGTCGGCGGAGGATTCGATCCAGTCGCTGGTCATGGCGTTCCACGTGACGGGAACGAGGCCGAGCTGGCGCGCGAGTTTGAGCACGTAAGGGCTGCGCGCGCCGAAGGGCGGGCGGAAGTAGCGCACCGGTTTGCCGGCAACCGCAGCCAGGAGGTCGTTGGTGCGGGTGAGTTCGTCGAGCACCTTGCTCGATGTGGCGCGGGAAAGATCGGGGTGGCTCCAGGTGTGATTGCCAAGCAAGTGACCGGCTACGGCAACGCGGCGGGCGAGTGCCGTCTCGGCTTTCGCGTATCTGCCGACCATAAAAAATGTGGCGTGAACGTTGTGCTCCGCGAGCAGATCGAGCAGGCCCGGCGTCCAGGCGGGATTAGGCCCGTCATCGAAGGTCAACGCCAGTTCGCGGGGCCGGCGCGGGGCGATGAGCGTCTTGCCAAAGATCTGCGAGGTGGGCCAGCGCGAGGCGTAAGCGTAGCCGCCGATGCCCAGTCCCGCAGCCCCGCCAACGCCCAGTACGCCGTAAACGCTCGCCATGAAAGGAGAAAGCATTGCTGCCAATAGTTTGCGGCGGGGGGCGGCAAGACAGCAAGAAAAGTGTGACGAGCGGTAACAGATCGATCAGCGTTGATGGGCGTATACTTGACTTGTTCGGGTCGCATCCTGACTCCATCGGGCTCCCCAACGACGATTCCTTGTCGTCGGGGTGATTGAGCGGAGCGGCACTGGAGACAAAATGAGCATTACGAACTTCCCCGGAAGCGCGAATTCTTCGCCGCTTGATCCTTCCATCACTAAAGTGACAATTCCCGCACTGGCCGAGATGAAACGCCAGGGCAAGCCCATCTCTGCGCTCACGGCGTACGATTACGCGACATCGCGCCTCGTCGACGAGGCTGGTATCGACATGGTGCTCGTAGGCGACTCGCTGGCGATGGTGGTGATGGGCCATGACAATACCCTGGCGGTGACCGTCGACGAGATGCTGCACCACACGCGTGCCGTGCGGCGGGCCGTGAGGCGTGCGCTGGTGGTGGCCGATATGCCATTCGGCAGTTATCACGGAGCTGTGGCCGACGGCGTGGCCAATGCGGTGCGCTTTATCAAGGAAGCCGGCGCGGAGGCGGTGAAGATCGAGGGGCCGCGGGTCGCGCTGGTCAAAGCCCTGACCGATGCGGAGATTCCGGTCGTCGGTCATCTTGGTCTCACGCCCCAGAGCGTGCATCGCATGGGCGGCTATCGCGTGCAGGCGAAGACCGTGGATGCCGTGGAGCAGATCAAGTCCGATGCCAAGGCGCTGGAAGAGGCCGGAGCTGGTGTGCTGGTGTTGGAAGGGATTCCGCGCGAGGTGGCCGCAGACATCACCGCGGAGCTGACGATCCCGACCATCGGCATCGGCGCGGGTCCGGATTGCGACGGGCAGATTCTCGTCTTTCACGACATGATGAACCTGAGCTTTGCCCCCAGGGCGAAGTTTGCGCGGCGCTATGCCGATGCGGCAGGGCTGTTCCGCGCGGCGATCGAGCACTATCGCGAGGACGTGGAGCATCGCGCGTTTCCATCGGACGGGGAGAGCTATCACCTGTCTTCGGCGGTGAAGAAGGAACTGGAGACCGAGCCGGTGAAGCAACTGCGCAAGGCCTGATGCGGATTCTACGGACAGTTGAGGAATTGCGTGCGTGGAGTCGTGCGCACAGATGCGCAGGCGGGAGAGTGGGTCTGGTGCCCACCATGGGCGCTCTGCATGCGGGACATGCATCGCTGATCCGCGCGGCGGCAGAGGCATGCCCGGGGCGCGTGGCCGTCAGCATCTTCGTCAATCCCATACAATTCGGGCCGAATGAGGACTACTCCCGCTATCCACGCACCTTTAATGCGGACAGCGCGCTGGCCGAGCGCGAGGGTGCAACCGCGATCTTTGCTCCCAGCGTCGAGGAGATGTATCCGGCGGGCGCGGCGACGTTTGTTGAGGTGGAAGGTCTAAGTGAACGCCTGGACGGCCAGTCCCGGCCAGGGCATTTTCGCGGTGTGGCCACCGTTGTTGCCAAGCTGCTGATCGCCGCCGAGCCAGACCTCGCGTTCTTCGGACAGAAGGATGCGGCGCAGGTTGCGGTGCTGCGGCGGATGGTTGCGGATCTGCGCCTGGGCGCGAAGATTGTGGTCTGTCCGATTGTGCGCGAGGCCGATGGTCTGGCCCTGAGTTCGCGGAATGCGTACTTGAGCGGCGAGGAGCGGAAGCAGTCGCTTGTGCTGAGCCGCGCTATTCGCAGCGTGGAAGCGATGGTTGGCGCGGGCGAGCGAAGGGCCGATGCGTTGCTCGCGGCCGCACGGGCAGTGTTTGCGGGAGAGCCGGCGGTACGCATGGATTATGCAGTGCTGGTGGACTGGGAGACGCTGCTGCCAGTTGCTGTGGCCGCGCCCGGAAGCCTGTTGGCGGTTGCCGCGTGGGTGGGAACGACGCGGCTGATCGACAACGCAATCCTTGCCTAGCACCACAAATCTTCGTTGCAAATCAGTCCGTCCGCGCGGCACTCTGAATGCATGCCCGAACTGCCCGACATTACCGCGTATATCACGGCACTCGAGACGCGCATTGTGGGGCAGACGTTGGAACATGTGCGGCTGGGGTCGGTGTTTTTGCTGCGCACGGTTGATCCGCCGTTAAGCTCCGCCGAAGGCAAGACGGTACGGGGATTGCGGCGAATCGGAAAGCGGATCGCAATCGGCGTGGAGGGAAACATATGGCTCGTTCTGCACCTGATGATTGCGGGAAGGCTGCACTGGAAGAACTTAGACGCGAAACTCGCGGGAAGAAATGCGCTCCTCGCCCTTGACTTTCCGAACGGCACACTCATCCTCACAGAGGCGGGATCGAAACGCCGTGCCTCGCTCTATGTGGTGCGCGGCGAGCAGGCGCTGGACGCGATGAATCCCGGAGGCGTGGAGGTTTTCGAGACGGACCTCGACGGCTTTCGCGCGGCGCTGACGGCGGAGAATCGCACCTTGAAGCGTGCACTGACCGATCCGCGGCTGATCAGCGGGGTAGGCAATGCATACTCTGACGAGATCCTGCATGCGGCGCAGCTTTCGCCGGTAGCACTGACGCACAAGCTGAGGCCCGAGGAGTGGGACCGGCTGTTTGCGGCGACGCGCGCGGTGCTTTCCGACTGGATGAATCGCCTGGATTCGCAGGCCGCGCAGGCCTTCCCGGAAAAGGTAACGGCGTTCCGGCCGGAGATGGCGGTGCATGGACGATTCAATTTGCCTTGCCCGCGTTGCGGCGAGAAGGTGCAACGGATCCGGTACGCTGACAACGAAACCAACTACTGCGCGAAGTGCCAGACCGGCGGCAAGGTGCTGGCCGACCGCAGCCTGTCGCGCCTGCTGGGATCCGACTGGCCGCGAACGCTTGATGAATTGGAAGCACTGAAGCGGAAGTGAATTCTTGATTCCGATGAGATTCTGCGGGTGTGAAAACGCGGAGTCTGCGGTCCCCGAGTCGGAAACTGGAGCGATCGAATCGAAGCCGCGCCGAATTTGACACAGTAGGCTCGTTTTGCGAGACTCAGAGATACTGCCGTTCCGGCGGAAATCGCTGGAATTGTGTCTTGTGCCGAAGTGGCGGAATTGGCAGACGCGCGTGGTTCAGGTCCACGTACTCGCAAGGGTGTGGGGGTTCGAGTCCCTTCTTCGGCACCAACCACTGAAAATAAATAGGTTACGTAGCTGGCTACCAATCTGGCTACATTTTTCTCCGAGATATGACCGGTTTTTTCCTTCTGAGGAGTATTCGCTCTCAGGGGAGAAGTCGTGCAAGTCCGAATTTATATCCGAGTCCCCTCGCCAACGGCAACCGTGTCTACGCCAATCCGGCCTATGCCTCGAACGGCATGATCAAGCCGTTTTAGGCAATGACTGTTGGTTGAGAGATAGGACGTTTCAGCGAACCACGCACTTTGAGGGGCTCTGTTTAGCAGCAATGCGTGTTCGGTTCGCAAGCTTACGCAAGGGCCAGATTCATATTGTCGATGGCCTCGTCAATCTCTTGCGTGCTCTTAAAGCCAATCGTCGCGCTATCCACACCTGCATTCTGGAAAGCGAATCGCATCGCCTTCACACGGTCGTCATGACTATTCTGGAACTGACCTCCGCCGCACAGCTTCATCCCGATCACGCCCAGCCCTTCCTTCTTCAACTGGTGGATGTGATCGACCACTTCGCTCACGTTGTCGGGGTGGTTGGTGTCCTCATATGTCGGCCCATCCATGCGCGCACCATTGTGGTTGATGCGGATCAATCCCACGTCGAGCCAATTTACACCCGGCATCTGACGTAATGCCGGCAGCCCGTGCACTGAGGCGCCATGCGTGCGGATGATCTTTCTCTGCTGCGCTCCTAGGATCCCATCCTGCCAGCGTTTCGTGGTCTCCGGCCAGTCAGCCGTGTGCTGCCAATGCAACAGCATGATGTCGAAGTAGTCGGTCTGCGAAGTGCGCCGCAGTTCGTCGAATTTGGCCTGCGGGTCAATGCCCTCGTGGAACGTAGTCACCTTGCTCATCAGCTGATAGCTATCGCGCGGCAAGCCCTTCAGTGCGTCACCGAGCATCGCCGGCGTCTGATAAGCCTCGGCCGTCTCGAAGAAGCGGATGCCGCGATCGTATGCATAGCGCACCAGCCGTGTAAATTCCTGCTGGCCCAGCGCTGCCTGCACAGCGCCGCCATCCGTCCCGGTTCCGAAGGCCAGCCGCGTCACTGCCATCTTTGAGCGCCCCAGCACGACGGTGTCGGTCGCGGTGCGCTTAGCAGCGAGCGGAAGCGTTCCTACGGTCGCCATGGCCCCAGCGGCCAGACCTGTTTTGAGGAAACTGCGCCTTGTGGTTGGACTCATCTCGACCTCCGCGGCTCAAGCCTGTGGCGAGCCGGATGAGTGGATGTTAGCACGCTCCGTTTCAAATCCGGTCGCAGGATGGCGCAACAGTTCCGGTATGCTGGATTCCGCAGTTCGGTTCTGACCTCACCGCCAGGGAGTCCCATGAAGAAAGCTGCACTAGCCGCTGTCATATTGTGCTTTTGCACTGCGGCTTTCGCCACATCCGTTATCACAACCCGTCTCGATGATTCCAAGGCCATTTATGTGGATGCTCCTGCGACGAATGCGGACAGTTCCGCCGCGCTGCAGGCAGCCATCGACAAGGCATCGGGCACCGGGCGGGAAGGGATTGTGTTCGTCCCCGCAGGCCGTTACACCCTCACGCGGACGGTCTATCTGTGGCCGGGCGTGCGGCTGATCGGCTATGGCGCCACGCGCCCGGTCTTCGTGCTTCCGCCGCATACGCCGGGATTCCAGAAGGGCATGGGTGTGATGGTGATGTTCACGGGCCTGGCCCCTCATGAGCGACCGCGGGCCGGAGATCGCATTGCATTTCCTCCGCCGGGATCGGTGCCGCCGAACAACAACGTGGCCGACGCCAATCCGAATACGTTCTATTCGGCGATGAGCAACATCGACATCGAGATCGGAGATGGTAATCCTGCCGCGGTGGCGGTGCGCTTTCACGTGGCGCAGCACTCGTTTCTGACTCACATGGATTTTCATCTGGGATCAGGGCTGGCCGGGATCTACCAGGTCGGCAATGAGGCCGAGGACCTGCACTTTCTACGGAGGGCGCTACGGAATTCTGACCGAGAAGACCTCGCCGGCCTGGCAGTTCACGCTGATTGACTCGATGTTCGAGGGCCAAAGGGAAGCGGCCATCCGCGAACATGAAGCCGGGTTGACGCTGATCCGCGATACATTTCGCGACGTGCCGAAGGCGATCGATATCGACGACGGCTATCCCGACCAACTCTGGGTGAAGGATTCGCGCTTTGAGAACATCAGCGGGCCGGTCGTGACGATCAGCCTGGAGGAAAGCCCGCTGACCGAAATCGGATTCGAGAACGCGGTGCTCAGCAACGCACCGGTCTTCGCCAAACTGCGCGAAAGCGGGAAGACGGTTGCCGGAAAAGGCGCGATCTACGAGGTGAAGAACTTCACTTACGGGCTGATCGTGCCGGGCGAAGGGCGGATGGGATCCATCGGCATGCAGTATGAGGCTGCACCGCTCGCCTCCTTACCCGCGCTGCTTCCACCCGCGATTCCAGCGCTACCGCCGAGCAGCGAATGGGTGAACGTGCACACGCTGGGAGTGAAGGGCGACGGAACAACGGATGACACTGCCGCATTGCAGCAAGCCATCAATGCGCATCGCGTGCTTTATCTTTCCGGTGGGCACTACGTTGTGCGCGACACGCTTACGCTCAAGCCCGACACGGTGCTCATTGCGCTGCATCCCACGCTCACGCAGATTGACCTGCTGGATGAGACGCCGGGCTATCAAGGCATCGGCGCGCCGAAGGCCGTGCTCTTCGCTCCGCCCGGCGGAAGGAACATCGTCAGCGGGCTTGGTATTTTCACGGGCGGCATCAACCCGCGTGCGGTAGCCGTGCTCTGGAAGGCGGGCGAACAATCGCTGATGGATGACGTGCGCTTTCTTGGCGGTCACGGCAGCGGCGGCAATCCTTACAACAACAACCACACCGCTGACTCTGACCTGCACAAGCGCTGGGATGGGCAGTATCCAAGCCTGTGGGTTGCCGATGGAGGTGGTGGAACTTTCGCAGACATCTGGACGCCAAACACGTTTGCGCAGTCGGGCTTTCTGGTATCGAACACGAAGACACCCGGGCACGTGTACGAGTTGTCGAACGAGCACCACGTGCGCAACGAGATCAAGTTCGATCACGTAGAGAACTGGGACATTAACGCGCCGCAGACCGAAGAGGAGGCCGGAGAGAGCCCTGAATCGCTTTCGCTGGAGATTGATGATTGCCGCAATCTCACCATTGCGAACTATCACGGATATCGAGTAACACGTTCGCGAGCGCCGTTTCCGGCGGCTGTGCGCATCTATCGATCGTCGGAGATTCATTTCCGCAATGTGCATGTGAACGCGGAGAGCGGGTATGGCATTTGCGACGCGAATGGCTGCGGCACATTCCTGCGCCTAAGCAAGTTCCCCTACGAGAACGCCATCGAGGATATGACGCATCATCTCGAGGTGCGTGAACGCGAGTTCGCAGCGCTGGATATTCCAGCTGAACCGCAGGGGCCGCGGCAGAGTGATGCCTCCTCGGTGCTGGAGAAGGGAACAACCGTAAAGAAGCTGGAGGACGGCTTCTTCTCTATTTCAGGGGCAGCGGTGGATGCCGCAGGTAAGCTCTATTTCGTCGACCACCACAACCAGCGAATCTATGGCTGGTCCGAGAAGGAAGGGCTCACGGTTGAACGCGACAATCCGCTCGACCCAGTGAACCTGGCGTTTGACAATTCAGGCAACCTGCTCGTGGTTTCGTCGGCTGGTCCGGACAGCACGGTATACACGTTCAAGCCGGAAAGTTCAGCAGAAGAACTGACGGTGCTGACACCGCAGCCTGTGCAGCCTCACGGCAAAGCCGCCGTGATTCTTCCTGTGAACTGGTGGAACAATGGGGAGTTCAAAGATCAGTTGAACCTGGATACGATGCGCTTCACCACGCTGGCGGAAATGTTTGCCGCCGATGCGAACACGCGCAAGACGCACGAATATGTCTCGAAAGATGGCAGCGTGTTTCTGCCCGCCGGACGGGTGTTCCAGCAAGGCCCGTCAAACGACACGTCGGGCTGGCGGTTCAGCGACAACCTCGATACCTATGGGTTGCTGGTCGCAGAGCCCGGACAGCACGTGTATGTCAGCAGCGAATCCGAGGATATTACCTACGGCGCGACGGTCAAGGAGGACGGGACACTCGCGGAGTTGAAGCCATTCGCGCAGCGCGGAGGCGAGAGCGTGGCTATGGATAAGCGCGGGAATGTTTACGTGGCTAACGGGCAGATCTTCGTCTACGCGCAGGACGGGCATCAGATTGCGGAGATCGATGTGCCGGAGCGGCCTTTGCAGCTGATCTTCGGTGGTCCGGATCACCAGACGCTCTTCATTCTGGCGCATCACGCATTGTTCGCGGCACATGTGCGCTGAACGTGCCGTGTTCCATACCAGGCACCGAGAATCGACCAAGACATTTCGCTGTCCGCGCAACCATCTCCCGTTTGTTTCTGTCACTAACACCGGTTGCCCACGCAAGTCATCGCGTTCAGGCAAATGGATTGGTTCGGGCTTTACCCGCCGCGAACTAATAAGATATCCTTCGAGGCTGCCCACTGCTCAATGTCTCTACCGGTTAAGGCTACAGCCATGAGATCTGGAAACTGATCAGGAGTGCAACCGAACACGGGGCAATGCATGGCGGCGATTTTGGCAGCATACTCGTTGTTGTAGGCGGGGTGCCCATCATCGGAAAGCGCCAGCAACACAATCGGCTTGACCCCGCTCTGCTTGAGGGTTGCGATGCGCGCCAGCATGGATTCGGCATTGCCGCCTTCATAAAGGTCAGTGATCAGAACCAGGTGCGTTTTGGCTGGATGCTCAATGTGCTGTTCGCAATAAGCAAGGGCAGCATTGATATCGGTCCCTCCGCCGAGTTGAACACCGAATAGCACATCTACGGGATCGCTCAACTGCTCTGTCAGGTCTACGACCGCAGTATCGAAACAGATCAGTTGGGTTGCGAGCCCGGGCAATGAGGCAAGAACGGCCGCAAAGATTGACGCATAGACAACCGACGACGCCATGGAACCCGACTGGTCAACACACAGCATGACGTTGTCAAGATTGGCGCGGGTACGTGCCCGGCGCTGATAGCCGATGAGGGTCTCGGGCACCACGGTTTGATGTTCGCGTTGGTAGTGCCTCAGATTGGTGAGAATGGTCCGGCCCCAATCGATATCGGAGTGGCGAGGACGGCGCGTCAGTTGCGAACGGTTGATTGCTCCGCCTACGGTTTCGACTGTTTTGTGCTCGAGGCGCGCGAGAAGCTCATTGACTACTTTGCGCACCACCATTCGTGCCGTCTCTTTGGTCTTCTCGGGGATTGCGGAGCGGAGCGAGATCAGGTCGGCAACGAGGTGCACATCGGCCTCGAGTGTGGAAAGGAACTCGGGCTCGAGCATGAGTGCCTTCAGGTTGAGCCGTTCGATGGCGTCTTTCTGAATCACTTCGACCACGGGCGTTGGGAAGAATTCACGTATATCGCCCAGCCACCTGGAAACGCGTGGTGCCGACGCGCCGAGGCCGCCTCGTCCCTTTCGTTGCGGAGAGGCATCATAGAGCGCGCTCAACGCGGCCGACAGCCGCTGATCGTTTTCGCAGAGCTGCGAGTCCTCTTCGCCGATCGCCAGCTTCCATCTGCGGAGCCGTTCTTTCTCATCAACCGGAATCGATGTCATGATTAAGCTCCTGAATCCGCATTGATTCCGAGGATCTGATAGAGCAGCGGCAAGGCACGATCAAATGCCTCATTCGAGCTAGCATCGGAGACCTTTGCTGCACGCGTGCTTTCGTGCGCTCCTTTCGAGACGCGCTCCATTAGACGGCGGCGCGCGACGGCATCGAACGTGGAGAAGCTCCGGCGCAAGAGCGGCAGGGATTCGACAAAGTCGTCCCCGGTCAGATCGCAGAGCCAATCGTCGAGAAGGTGCATCAGTGGCTGGTCTTGAAGCAGCACCTCTGACCCTCCGGCAAGGAAGTTTTCAATGAAAGCGCCGGCTCTCTGCGGCGTCTCGCCGCGGGTTCGAATGGAGAAGGCCGTGCTCGGGAACTGCTCGTCGGCGCATTGAAGCCAACGCCAGGCTGAGACGCGCAGCTTCAATGGCGGATGCAGTCGATGCGGGGTAGCCTTCCTGTCGCAAGAGGACCGCAGTTCTGGCCTGCCATTGCGCGGCGAAGGCGGCAGGTTCATTCTCCCCAGATCAGGCCGGCATCGTCGCAGGCGAGGCCCGACCAGCTTCCGGGTTTCACGAGCTTTCGAACCGCGGCGCCATTGCTTCAATATTTTTGAGGCTGACTCCAGCCATCAAACGGGATCCTTCTGAGCCTGCGTCTTAGCCCGACGTCTACCAACCAAAGGATACAATCACGTGGTGGAGCCGGATTGTGTGTGCTCGCGTGGAATGGAAAACTTGAAGATTTTCACCCCGGTTCGCAATAATCAAAAATGGTATGTCAAAACAACAATTCCAGACTGAAGTAAGCCAGTTACTCCAACTGATCGTCCATTCGCTCTACTCCCACCCGGAAATCTTCCTGCGCGAGCTCATCTCCAACTCCTCCGACGCGCTCGATAAGCTGCGCTACCTCAGCCTTACGGACGACAGGTACAAGTCTCTCGTCGGCAATGGCATCGACTCGCCGCGCATCGACCTCGAGCTTGACGAAGCCAACAAGACTCTCACCGTCTCCGACACCGGGATCGGCATGAACGAGGAAGACCTCGTCTCCCACCTCGGCACCATCGCCCGCTCGGGCACAAAGAGCTTCCTCGCCCAGCTCTCCGGCGATGCGCGCAAAGATTCGAACCTCATCGGCCAGTTCGGCGTCGGGTTCTACTCCGTCTTCATGGTCGCCGACAGAGTGCAGGTCGTCTCGCGCAAAGCCGGTGAAGAGAAGACATATAAGTGGACAAGCGACGGAAAGTCCGGATTCGACATCGAGGAAGTATCGGGCGTTGATGCGCGCAAGAGCGCCGGAACCACCGTCCTCATTCACTTCAACGACGACGGAGCGCAGTACGCCAACGGCTGGCGTCTCACTGAGATCGTCAAAAAGTATTCGAACCACATCGCGTTTCCCATTTTCCTCACTCACGACAAAAGCGAGTGGGACGCCGAGAAAAAGGAGTCCATAAAGACCCGCACCACCGAGCAGGTCAATGTTGCCAGCGCGATGTGGCAGCGCCCGAAATCTGAGCTCAAGGACGACGACTACAAGGAGTTCTACAAATCCATCACCGGCGACTGGGAAGAGCCGCTCTTCTGGTTCCACACCCGCGCCGAAGGCACGCTCGAGTACACCACCCTTTTCTACATTCCCGCTAAGGCTCCTCTCGATCTCTACCAGGCCGACTACAAGGGCGGCGTCAAGCTCTACGTCAAGCGC
Organism: uncultured Acidobacteriaceae bacterium; assembly: GCA_963774175.1. Classification (GTDB taxonomy): domain Bacteria; phylum Acidobacteriota; class Terriglobia; order Terriglobales; family Acidobacteriaceae; genus Telmatobacter. The sequence continues at coordinate 179,266 of CAVZDT010000010.1, read as the reverse complement.
GTCTTCATCATGGACGATTCCAAGGACCTGCTCCCTCAGTATCTCCGCTTCGTCCGCGGCATCATCGATTCGGAAGACCTCCCGCTCAACGTCTCACGCGAGATCCTGCAGCAGAACAGAGTACTCACCAGTATTAAGACCGCCAGCGTCAAAAAAATCCTGTCTGAATTGAAGACGATTGCCACCAATGACCCCGAGAAATACTCGCAGTTCATCGCCGAGTACAACCGTCCCCTCAAGGAAGGTCTCTACGGCGACTTCGCCAACCGCGAGACGCTGCTCGACCTCATCCGCTTCAAATCCACGAAAGTTGAAGGACTCACTTCGCTGGCCGAGGCCAAGGAGCGCATGCAGCCCGAGCAGAAGGCACTCTACTACATCACTGGCGCCTCTGAGTCCATGCTTCGCAATTCTCCGCTGCTTGAGATCTACAAGAAGAAGGGCATCGAGGTCCTCATCCTCGACGACGACATCGACGAGATCGTCTTTTCGACCGTCCCCAAGTTCGGCGATACTGATCTGAAAGCCGTCAACAAGTCCTCAACTTCGGAAGATCTCAAGAACGACTCCACGTCCGATAAGGCCGAAGAACTCAAGCCCTTGCTCGAAAGGATCAAGGCTACGCTCGGCGATGCCGTCAAAGAAGTGCGCGCCTCATCGCGCCTCGCCGACAGCCCCTCCGTCATCGTCTCTGACGAAGACGAGCCCTCAGCCCGCATGCGCCAGATGATGCAGGCCATGGGCCAGAAGAACCTGCCTGACCTGCAACCGACACTCGAGATCAACCCCGATCACGAGATCATCAGAAAGCTGCTCGCCGACCCCGGCAATGGCAAGTTAGAAGACGCTGCTTGGCTCCTCTTTGACCAGGCACTGCTGCTCGAAGGCGTGCCGCTCAAAGACCCTACCGTCTTCGTCCAGCGCCTTAATCGGGTGCTAAACCAATCAATCTGAATCCACCATGAGTAGCAAGCCGAAACGCCTCCCGCAGGGGAGGCGTTTCGGCTTGAATGTTTTGCATGGCAGCTCGATGGCGAAGTTCTGACCGGTGTCTCTACCCGTGCAAATTAGTTCCCTGGCTCAAAGGTCACTTCATTCACGGCGCAATGCGCGGAGAGGATCCTTGCGTGCCGCTCGAACTGCGGGAATATAACTTGCGGTGACTGCGACGGCGAAGCGAAGAAGAGCGACGAGGGAAAAGATCGCAGGATCGTTTGGGGACACATCAAACAACATGGATCGAAGAGTGCGGACGAAGCCCAGAGCTCCGACGGACCCGATCGTGATCCCGCACAAGGCAAGGACGATGCCATGCACGACCATCCTGCCCAAAGACCGGCAGCCCGCAACTGAATTGTCCGTTGACTTCAGGCGAAATCGAATCGCGGCCCCAACCTCAGAAGCCCAGAAAGGGCTTATGATCGAGGTCTGATGAGAACCAGGGCGACAATCTCGTTTCTGGCGGTGTTGTGGTTGGGGGCGATTTCCGGCAATGCCGGCCAACCAGACACTTTCGAGATCGCAGGAGTCGTGCGCGATGCTGCGGGGCACGCGGTTCCCGCGGCTTCCGTGCGTTTGCAATCGCAGGGCAATGCCCAAGCAGCAGAATTGAGAGCAGATTCTGCCGGGGCCTTCGTTTTCTCAGATTTGAATGCTGGAACGTATTTGGTGAGCGCATCGAGCGGGCCTGATCGAAGCGAAGTAGTGTCTGTTAGCGGAGCGAGGGGGATGGTAGAGCATGTTGAACTGAAACTAACGAATGGTTCGAAACCCAAAAGCGACGAAGACGGAAAAACTACAGGCATGGAATTCTCCGACCGGCCGAATTTTACTGTTGCCGGAGTCACCGACTGGACGGCCGCGGGCGGGCATGGCTCAGACACGAGCCTGCGCACCAGTGAGTCATTGACCCGGGAAACATTGGGATTGAAGGCGGAGCCGAAGAGCGCCGCGATTTCGGTACCCGATGCAAACACCGAGCAATACTTGCGGAAGCAACTGGACACGTCGCCCCGGGACCTCAAAGCAAATGAAGAACTCGGCCGCTGGTATTTGCATGTAGAACGTTATTCTGAGGCGCTCGTCCCGCTTGAGACTGCCTATGAATTGGACCCTACACAGAGAGACAATGAGTTCGAACTGGCACTGGCTCTGAACCGAGGTGGAGAACCGACCAAAGCGCGCGCTCATATTGATCGACTGCTCGCGGCTGGGGACAAACCGGAATGGCACAGGCTTGCCGGCGAGATTGACGAGAACCTGGGAGATCCTCTGGGCGCAGTTCATGCATTCGAAGTGGCGGTAAAGGAGGATCCCAGCGAGGAGAACTATTTTGCCTGGGGCACAGAACTCCTGGAGCACCGCGCCATCTGGCAAGCGAAGCAGGTCTTCGAATCCGCAGTGAAGGCTTATCCCAGTTCCGCGCGCCTGTTGACCGCCCTTGGAACTGCCCTGTTCAGCGCAGCATTGTATAAGGAGTCGGCAGAACGCTTGTGCGAGGCATCGGACCTGAGTCCAAATGATGTCGAGCCTTATCTCTTCATGGGAAAGGTGGAGATTGCCGCGCCAGACCCATTGCCATGCGTCGAGACGAAGTTACAGCGATTTGTGGATCTGCGACCAACAAGCTCTTTGGCAAACTACTACTATGCGATGGCGTACTGGAAGCAGCACGGAAAGAGCGCCGAGCCCCAAGTCTTGGAACATGTGGAGAAGTTTCTGAGCAAGGCTGTGGAAGCAGATGCGAAATGCAGCAGCGCGTATCTGCAGCTTGGTGTGATACGGGCATCGCAGTCCGATTTCCATAAGGCAGCGGACTACTATCAGAAGGCGCTTGATGCTGATCCTCTCTCGACCGAGGCGCATTACCGGCTGGGAGTAGCCTATGACCGGTTAGGCGAAAGGGCCAAGGCTGCTGAGGAGTTCCGCCTCCACGACGAGCTTGAGAAAAAGCAGGCTGCCGCCGTGGATCGGCAGCGGCGCGAGGTGAAGCAGTTTCTTGTGCTGGTTGGCGGAAACGGCGAGGAAAAGAGCACCCAACCATAGCGAGTTATCCGGGTGGATGTACAGCGATGATTCCTTCACCTTCGCGAATCGTCAGGATCTGATTTGCTTTCACATTACTGAATCGCTCGATCTTCAGTGTGGTCGGCCATTTCACCTCGATTGCATCGACCACTTTGCTGCTACCCACGCCGAAGTGAAGACGCAGATCGTTCTGAGACATCACGCTGGCTCCGCTCTGTACTTCGCCTATCTGTGCATGCTTGCCGGTGATCACGCGAGCGCGGGCGCCAATCGCCGTCCGATTGCACTTCGTTCCGACGAGTTTGAGCTTGATCCAGTTCTGCTTGTTGCCCCCGATGTTATGAAGAAGCGATGGGCGATCATTCATGTTCAGGATCAGAGCGTCCATTCCACCGTCGTTGTCGTAGTCCCCGAATGCTGCACCGCGGCTTGAGTAGCGTTCCGTAATGCCCGGTCCCATTGCGGCAGATACATCCTTGAAATTTCCGTTGCCAAGATTCTTATAAACGATCCGAGGATTCTTGAACGTCTCGCCGAAGTTGTAGTTGTCGATCTCGGGGTAGACATGGCCATTGATCTGAATTATGTCGGGCCATCCGTCATTGTCGTAGTCGATGAATCCGCAGCCCCATCCGACATAGGTGTTGTTGATGCCCACGCCGGAATTGAACGAGAGATCGCTGAAGGTTCCGTCGCCATTGTTGTGATAGAGATTACTCGTATCGTCGGCAAAGTTGGTTTTAAAGACGTCGAACCATCCGTCGCAATCGTAATCTGCAACGGCAAGACCCATTCCCGCCTGCTCGTGACCGTCGGCGTTGTAGGCGCATCCCGCCATGACCGCGATATCGGTAAACGTGCCATCATGATTGTTCTGATATAGGATGCTGGGCATCGAATCGACTGCGACGTAGATATCCGGCCACCCGTCATTGTCGAAATCGCAACACACGGATGTAATGGAATACCGTGGCCCGGGTTTCAGGATGCCGGCCTTTTCGGAAATGTCAGTGAAAGTTCCATCTCCATTGTTGTGGTAAAGGATGTTCGTGTCGCCTGGCAGCCCGCGCGGCCCGCACATGGTAGGCACTCCCTTCCATTGGCAGAAACCGGCGTTGCTGATCGATGGGGGGTGGTCGGGATCGAGTTTCACGAAGTTGCAGACAAAGAGATCGAGATGGCCGTCGCGATCATAATCGACGAAACTGCACCCTGTTCCCCAGCGACCTTTGCTCTGTTCCAGTCCGGCTTTGTTTGTAACATCGGTAAACGTGCCGTTGCCATTGTTGTGAAAGAGGATGTTATGTCCCCAGAAGGTGCAGAATAAGTCATCCCAGCCATCGTTATCGTAGTCACCCACGCAAACCCCGGTTTGCCAGCCGCTACGCCCTATACCGGATTTCTCGGTGACGTCAGTAAATGTTCCATTGCGATTGTTCTTGAACAGGTGCGTGGTAGGTGCAGATCCCGGAGCCCAATGAACGTCGAGGCGACTGCCGTTGGTGAGATAAATATCGAGCCATCCGTCGTTGTCATAGTCAAAGAAGGCGACGCCACTGCCCTTCGTCTCGATGATGACGCGCTTCTGATCGACGCCTCCCCACACGTTAGGTAGATTCAGGCCCGCATGCTCCGCAATGTCGATGAACTGCACGGGAGAAGCGGGCGTAGACGCGACGGCAGCTTTGACCTGGGCTGTGGCGCCGAACTTCCACAAGGGCGTCGTCAGCCTCTCAAGCAACGAGTTGCCGAGCATGAACAAACCTGATCCAAGGAGGCGGCGACGGGGAATAAGCATAGGATTCAGTGATTATAAAAACCACGCATACTGCAAGGAAACTCGCAAAGACCCCTGGGAGCGAAGAATAGAATCATCGAGGCTTCACCTTCGGGAAAGGTCGGGGAACGATGCCTGCTCCCTCTTTTACAGCAATGATCGTGTCAATGGGAACGCTGGTCAGTTTGTCGACCTGGCCGCTGGGCCAGGAGATCTGGAGCGAGTCAATCTTGCTCCGTCTGCCCAGCCCGAAATGGATGCGTGGATCGCTGGCGGACATGTAGCTGGTGCCGCCCTTGGACTGATCCACCTGAACCACTCCACCGGACGTGAGTTTCAGAACGGAGCCAATGCCGTCACGATTGGATTTTGTGCCGATGAGAAAAACTTCAAGCCAATGGTTTGTCGTTCCCTCATTGCGGAGAATCACGGGCGAATCGCCACGGCAGTTGACTGCGATTCCGACCTGACCATTATTGAAAAAGTCGGCTGTTGCAAGGCCGCGCGCCACCATGGGGCGATTGAAATCCGGCCCTAGCGTCTCCGACACCTTTTCAAACTTGCCGTGGCCGAGGTTGTGAAACATCAGCAGGGGTTCCTTGTAACTGACCAGGCTATGGTACAACTGCACGTTGTCGAGCATGGCCCCGTTGGCCTGGAGAATGTCGGGCCAGCCATCGTTGTCGTAGTCGATAAACTTTGCTGCGACCCCGCTCAGGAGGTAGGCCTTGTTGCCGATGCCAGAGCTGTAAGTCGCATCGGTAAAAGTACCGTCGCCGTTGTTGTGATAGAGGCGATTCAACTCAAAATCGAGATGAGTGATGTAGATGTCGAGGAGCCCATCTCCGTCAACGTCGGCCGCATCAATGCCCATGCCGGCTTCGTAACGACCATCTTCGCTGGCAGCAAGTCCCGAGATCAGCGAGGAGTCCGTGAAGGTGCCGTCATGATTATTCAGGAACAGGAAGTTCGGCCAGGTGTCATTGGCAATCGCGATATCGGGCCAGCCATCGCCGTTTAAGTCCGCGAGTACCACGCCCATGCCTTTTGACTCCGGTATGCCGATTCCTGATTTATCACTGACGTCAGTGAATGTACCGTCGTGGTTATTGTGATACAACCTGGTCTTCAGACCGCGATAGTTGTTGGGATTGCAGTAAGATCGGTAACCAGGCTTACGATCGCCGCACCAGAGGTTGTTCTTTGGAGACCAATCAATGTAGTTGGTAACGACGAGATCAAGCCAGCCGTCCTTGTCGAAGTCGAACCAGCCGGCACTCGTTGACCAATTACCCTCGTCGGCCACGCCTGCCTGCGCAGTGACATCGGTGAATGTGCCATCGCCATTGTTGCGATAGAGAATGGCGCGTCCGTAGCCGGTGACGTAGAGATCGGGATAGCCGTCATTGTTGAAGTCTCCTACCGCAACGCCCTGGCCGTAATGCCCCTCGCCCGCGACGCCGGCCTTTTCCGTGACGTCGGTGAAAGTGCCGTCACCATTGTTGCGATAGAGCGCTGAGCGCAAAGGATGTGCGGGTTTATATGCGTCGGTGGCGGCGGATTGCACGAAGTACAGATCCATCAGGCCGTCCTGATCGTAGTCGATCCAGGCCACGCCTGTACCCATGGTTTCGAGGTAATACTTCTCATCGCTCCCGGTTGAATCCTGTACGAATGCGATCCCCGCTGTCTTGCGGATGTCGGTAAACCGAACCGAGGCGGAGCCGCCAGCCTTGTCGGTGCGGGGAACTTGCGGCGTTTGCTGTGCGGGCAAAACGCTCACGCAAGTTTGTATTGTGACTGCGGCGATGATCCCCAGCAGCGCCGCCGTGGAGGAGCGTAAGCTCATAGGGTTTTGTCCGCGAGCGCAAGAGCAAACTGAAGGAGCTGTTGTTTGTTTTGAGCGTTCAAACTACCGGCGTCAGGATGTACTTGATCGGTCACCTGATCAAGCACCTGTTCAATACGGCTGATGTCGAGGCTGGGTGAGGCGCTGCTATCCCTGAAGCGTTTCAGAACATCGCGGGCTTTGTCGATCCTCCCAATCTGGAAGTAAAAGACCCCTAGCGTGGAATACGCGCCGGGCCACTCGGGCAGCAGGTCCACCGCGCGCTCGAAGCGGGAAGCAGCCTGGTCGATGTTTCCGGCCATGGCAGATGCGAGGCCGAGTCCCCAGTAGATCTTGCCTGAAGCGGGGATGCGCGATTGCCCTTTGATTAGCGTCTGCTGGGCGGCGGCAACATCGTCGGAACGGAGATCGATCAGCGCGAGGGAGAGATAATTCTGGTCGTTGTCAGGGTTGCGAGCGATGGCATCGCGAAATATGTCGGCAGCGCGGGTTGTGTCGCCAACGTGTGCGAGGATGTCACCCATGAGCGTGAGGTAGGCGTCATCCTTGCGGCCGGCCTCAGAAATCTGGCCGGCGACCTCAAGGGAATGGGAGTAGTCGCCCTTCCGAAAGCAGGCGTCGGCGAGATTGAACTTCACTTCGTCGGAGTTGGGATTGGCCTGAATTGCGGACTGGAATTGCCGGATCGCGTCGTCGTACAGGTGATAGCGCGCCAGAAGGACGCCAGTTCCATTCAGCGTTCGGTAATCATTCGCGCTCAAGCTATCGAGCTGCTGGATGGCGTCCCGGGCCTCATCGATCTTGCCCGCCTTCAGATTTGCCTCGGCAAGCATGTAGAGGTTTTCGGGTTGGCCGGGATGTCGCTGGATCTCCTTCTTCAATTCCGTGATATCGAGCTGCTGACGGGCCCCGGAAGCGAGTTGCGAACGGTTATCCAGATACTCGAAGAGATTTTCGAATGGATAAGTTTCCGCCTGCGTGTTTTTCGAGAGAGATTTGAAAACATTCAGATCGCGATTGGCGGCCTCGGTTTCATGAAGGCTGCGCTCGACCATGGCGAGTTTGTAGTAGCCGTTGGCTGGATCATGGGCAAGCTTCACGTAACGGCGCAATAGATCCTCGGCTTCGGGCAATCGTTTGGAGGCAGTTCGCAAATTTGCCAATTCCAGCAAAGCTTCGGAGTATCCCGGATTGTACTGAAGAGCCTGCTGGAAGAACCGTTCCGCGGTAACGGCGTCGCCCTGCCGCTCGGCAATGAAACCCAGATTAAAGAGGCAGGTACCGTTGCGATGGTCAAGCGTGAGCCCTTGCTGGAAATATGATTTCGCCTCGTCAAATCGGCCGAGATTGCGATAAGAGAGGCCGAGAAAAGCATACGAGCGGGCCGATTTATCGATTTCGATGAGGGAATTGAAAGTATCGATCGCCTTCTGTGTTTTTCCCGCCATGAAGTAGCTTTCGCCGAGCGCCGCCAGCAGATCGGGGCGTCGTGGAGCGACCTCGAGCCCGGACTCGAGCAGTGGAATCGCGTCCTCGTAATAATTCTGCGACATCGTAACCTGTGCCATCAGAAAGATGATGTCGACATTGTTGGGCGCGATTTTGTGAGCTCTCATCAGGACATCGAGCGCGTCGAGCGGGCGCGACTGCGCGTTATAACTCTGCCCGAGCAAGTAGAGCGTCTCCGCATTTTCAGGCTGGAGCTTGAGTGCCCGATTCAAGGTAAGCTCAGCCCGAGTATTGTCCCCCGCGCGAAGAAGCACCTGGGCGAGGTTAAAAAGAATCTCGAAGCTTTCCGGTTGCAGTGCGTCCGCTCTATCAAGCACCCGTTGCGCCGCCGTGTATTGATGCTCGGAGGCCAGCAATATGCCGAGTGAAAACTGCACATGGACGTCGGTCTTGTTCTCGTTGGCAAGCGCATCAGCTGTTCGCAGAGCGTCAGCTGTGCGATTCACCTGGAGATAAGCGCGGACCAGGTTTAATTCCGATTGCGCAGAGTGCACGCGCTGGAAATGAGGGATAGCGTCCCCTGCGGACCCTTTCATCATCAAGAGGACGCCGAGATTGTAATTCGCATCCTCATTTGCGGGGTCTATGCGAAGAACGGTACGAAACTCCTTCTCCGCAAGATCCCACTCCTTTTGCGAAGCGTAGACGTTGCCGAGATTATTGAGCGTCTTTGGGGAGCGCGGGTTCAGGCGCAGCGCGTGATTGAAGGAGTCGATCGCTGCCGGGTAGTCCTGCTGGCTCGATTCGATGATGCCGACGAGATTATAAGCATCGACGGTCGGGTGTTTCTTCAATTGTTCAAGCGCTTCGGTCCGGGCCTCGGCGAGTCTGTGCTCGGCAAGCAGAGTTTCTGCCTCACGAAGTGGTGATGTGCCGGACTGCTGCTGCGCGGGGCTCGAAAGGTACCCCGCTAATACCAGAAACAGGATGACACCGGTTTCGCGCGTGAAGATCAGGAGCGTTCGTTTTGATAGCACGTGGGTAGCCATCCTGGCCTGATCCGCTGCGGCGGTCATTGTAGCACTTCCAACGCTTGCCTTGCGCTTGCGTTGTCCGGCTGCAGGAGGAGCAACTTCTGTAGCACATCGCGCGCTTTCTGCCTGTCGTTCTGCATGGCATAGAGGCGGGCGAGGTTTAGGTACGACTGATCAAATGCGGGCGCCACTTTGATTCCGGTGAGGAACTCGTCCTCAGCTCTCCGGTAATCCTGGCGGCGCACATATACGATGCCAAGGTTATTGAGAGCCTCAGGATAATCGGGTCGTATTGCGATTGCCTGCTCGAGGTATTTAGCAGCGCTCTCGAAGTCATTCTGCTGAGCGAAGAGCATACCCAGGCTGTAGTGAATCTCAGGATCATCGGGCCGAATCGACAGGGCGCGGAAAAGTGACTCTTGCGCCTTGTCGAAGACTTTCTCTCGCCGATACAAGTTACCAAGATTCAAATGGGCAGTGGAATAACCTGGCCGAATGCGAATGGATTCCTGAAAGTCCTTGATGGCTTCGTCCGTGTTCCCCTGTTGAGCAGCCAGCATTCCGAGATTGTTCCAGGCCTCGGCAAAACCCGGGCGCAGTTCGACTGTCCTTTGCAGATAGCCCTTAGCCTCATCCAGGCGGTTTCGGCGGAGGTAGAGGCTGCCGAGGTTGTAGTAGGCATTCGGATCATCGGGTTTAGCGGCGATGACCTGCCGGAACGACTCGGCAGCCTGATCGAGGAATCCGTGCTGGTACAGCGCCACGCCATACGTGAAGTCGTTCCGCTCAAACGTGTCCTGCACCAGCAGTCCCGGGAACGGGAGAGCCAGGCGCATGCGGCCGTCGCGGTCAGCGGGAATCAAGGTAGAGTCTGCGACAATAAGTGACGCATCCACAATTCCCTGATAAACCTTTGCGATCATCCCATTGCTGTCAATCAGCAGTGAAGCTGGAATCGGCAGGTCACGCCTGCGATCGAAGAGATGCCGATAGAGGAGGTTATAGATTCCAGACGATTCCTCCGTAGCGAACAGCGGTGTGGCAAACGATTTGTACTGGGCGGCAACCCTGCGAGCCTCAGCCCGGTGCTCTGCTTCATCGAGGTTAATCGCGGCTACATGAAGATGGCTGCGAGCGAGCAGCGAGGCGTTTGTCTTCAGACGATCAAGCTGGAGGAGACTCTCCCTGGCTTCCGTCGACCAGAAGGTCAAAAGCGCTGGCTTCCCGTTCCAGGCACTGAGCGTACGCTCGACTCCATCCAGATCCGTGAGCGCGAATTCCGGTGCTTTCAGAGGCTGAACAAGCCACGTTTCCGATTGAAACGGCAGCGGCTCATGCGATGAAATCGGGGGGACTGTCTTGTGATCGTACTGTTTCGTGACAAACGGGAAAGCGCGAAAAGCAGAATCGCCTTCCTGGATCTGGATACGGTGGCCAACAGGCAGATCAGAGAATTTCTGCGTTAACCCCGACGGCCAGCGAATTGTTGCCTCAAGCGTATCCGCCTGAGAGCCAACGCCGAAGAATAATTCCTTCGCGTGCTGCGAAAGGAAGCCTGAACCAGCCTGCAAGTACTTTGTCTGTACTATGCCGCTGCCGGTGATTGTGATCGATGCGCCGATCGCATCACGATTACTCCGGGTGCCCCGCAAGCAAAACGAGATGGATTTTCCGATTTCATGGAGTTCATTGTGAAGCACACGCACCTGTGGCGCGTTCCGATTCTTCAGGATCACCTCGAGGCGACCGTCATGATCAAGATCGGCGAGAGCAAAAGCGCGCGCGTCTTCTCGAAAGTCGATCCGCAGGCTACCGGAGGCTTCAGTAAACGTGCCATCCCGGTTGTTGGCAAACGCGACATTGCGCGCCAAGCCGTGCCACGTGTGATCTGCCCGAACCAGTTCGTTGATCGCGTTCCAGCCGCGTTCATACGCGAGCAGAGGAGTTGCGTCTTCAGGAGATTTGGCAACCACCTGGCGCCAGAAGAATCCCGCAAGTTCATCGTTTTCTGGGCCCGTGAGATAACCGTTTGAAACATAAAGATCGTTATGGCCATCGTGATCCCAATCCCAAAAGTCAGAAGACCATGACCACCGACCCATTTCCACTGCCGCCGAATGCCCGACGTTCTGGAATGTGCCATCGCCCTGGTTCCGATAGAGCGCATTTCCCCTGGCGTGACGCTGATACAGCTCACGGATGCCTTCCGGCGCATTGCGGTGAAACTGCGGCTGTTGCGATACGCGCTGGCCTGCTGCCTCCCACATGCTCGGAACGTAGATGTCCTGGTGGCCGTCATTATCGAAGTCGGCCCAGCAGCAGCCCATTCCAGCGCCCACGCTCTCCACGTGCGCCGCTTTGGAGACGTCCTTGAACGTGCCGTCGCCATTGTTGAGATAAAGCTGGGAACTTCCAAAATCATTGGCGACGAAGAGATCGGGGTAGCCATTGCCACTCGAGTCTCCCCATGCGCAGGCAAAGCTGTACCGGTCATTGTTTGCGTTGAGCCCTGATTCTTCGGTCGCCTCGACGAATGTTCCGTCACCGCGATTGTGAAAGAGGTAATTGGGCGGACCGTTACGAGCGTCGTAGTAGGGAATCGGATAGTTGTACTGTTCCAATCCGAGGTAATACATGTAGAGGCAGAAGTAGACGTCGAGGCGGCCATCTCTGTCGTAGTCGGCTACGCCTGCATGCGTGAAAGTGCCCTGCGGAGCGCGGGCAAACTTGAAGGCTTCCCGCTTCAGGCCAAACGTGCCATTTCCGTTATTAAGGAACAACAGGGGTCCGCTGCCGCACACCACAAGAAGATCCTGGCGGCCGCGGTTGAGGAAATCGGCGAACAGGGCACACGAGGTGCGGTCGAGCACGCCCACTCCCGCTTTCTCGGTGACATCCTCGAAACTGCCGTCGCCGCGATTTCGATAGAGACGATTGGGCAAACCCGCGGGCTGGCAGATGTAAATGTCGTCAAAGCCATCTCCATCGAAGTCTCCCGCGGCGATTCCGTTGTTACCGTACACGTCGACGCCAATCGCGCCATCCATGGTGGTGCGCCAATAATCGGCGCCGTACATCAACTGCGACTTGTAAGATTCGACACCAGCGAATACGGCTGGCGTAACATCGGCGAAACCGGATCCGTGCACCAGGCTGCTGTTTTCCTCGCCAAAGAGCCACAGCCGAGTCCGCCACTGCTGGGATGCGTCGCGGGACCATTCCGTCCGCCAGGAGCCAACGCGTTCTTCGCGTCTGTTGTCCGAGGTTGAGACCAGGGCGTATCTGACATCGGCGCGCAGTGTGGACGAAGAATCTTCAAGGAGCTCGATCCCATAGATTTCGAATTCGGCGGTCTCGATTGACAAGGCAGGACTCAGCCACTTGCCCATACCCTCAATGAACTGCTCGCGGCTGCATTTCGACTTTGAGGGAAAGCTTCGTTTGGATGTGTCGATCCCGAATCCGGTCCGCACCGGATTCCAGTTGAGCGCCGCAATTTCCGAAGCTTCTATCTGGGCCTCGGTGAAAGCCGCGAGTGCGCTCACATTTTGCACGGATTTCTTGAGTTCAGCGCCCCAGCCGTTCAGCAGCGACTCAAGCTCAACTGCATATTTCTCCAGCGGATAATCGTCTGAGCCGGGCTGCACCAGCCGGAAGATGTCTGTCAAAGGAGATTGCGACGGGTAGTGCGGGGAAAGGCGAACGTCGCCGAGAGAAAAGTCGTTGCGAGCCTCAGATCCGTTATCCGGAAATCGAAGCCCCAGGATCGGCCCCGGCCTAAGAAGCAGGGGTGCGAAGCTGAGGCTCTTGAGAAGCTCTCTGCGGGAGATTCGAGATGGCAACGAGTTGAAACGAGACTTCATCTGCCTCGGGGTCGTGGCGAGATTTTCGAAATCATAGCATTCGGCATTATCCCGAGCGGTGGTCCGACGATCTTGGGTGCAAGTTTCCCCCTTCGTGGTCTCCGGTTCTGGATTAAAACTCATCCTTGTGGGAAGCCGACAAGGAGTCGAGCTCTGCCGGTCCTCGGTGGATTACTCCTGCCTCAAGTGAAGAAAACACAGATCAATAAACTTTCATTCATCCATGTAAGTATCTCTCTGGTAATGCTTTAAAAGCAGGTACTAGAAATGAGTACAACTTTTGATTGACAAACAGCCTGAAGATCGCCTAATTTGTTGCCGCGAATTGAAACCGTTTACAGCGGCACGGTTTCGTCTTCCCCTAGTCCCCAAACAGGCCTGTTCTACCCAAGAGAAGTTTGACGCAATCGAAGAACCATCGCGATCGGAGGTTGTTCTCATGGGTTGTGATTTCAAGAAGTCCCAGTTGGTAAAAGGGCTGAATTGCGCAGTTCTTGTGTGTACGTGCATTCTCCTCCTTCAAGGCATATCTGCCCGTGGTCAGGTAGACGAGGGAACTATCACCGGGACGGTTCTGGACTCGAGTGGCGCCGTGGTGCCGAATGCGGACGTCACACTGCTGAACACCGACCAGGGCCTGACGATGGAGACCAAAACCAACTCCACCGGTGGTTACACGTTTTCTCCGGTGCGAGTTGGCCATTACACGGTGACCATCTCGGCGCGGGGTTTTGTCAAAACGACGCAGAAGAACTTGACAGTCAATGTGGCCCAGGCGCTCCAGGTAAATGTGACTGTGAAGCCGGGCGGAGCCACGGAGACCGTCGAAGTGAACACCGCACCTCCGGTCCTCCAAACCCAGGAGGCCTCAGTCGGACAGGTTATTGGCGAGACGGAGGTCAACGACCTGCCGCTCAATGGCCGTAACTTCACCTTCCTCGCCCAGCTTGGCGCCGGCATGCAGACTCCGCAAGCCGATACTCGGGGCAACGCGTCAACGGGAGCGTTTTCCGCGAACGGCCTTCGCCCCGCGCAGAACAACTACCTGCTTGACGGCATTGACAACAACTCCAATGCTGTGGACTTTTTGAATGGCACCAACTACGTGATCCTGCCCCCGGTCGATGCCATACAGGAGTTCAAGGTGCAGACCGCCGACTTCAGTGCTGAACTCGGGCGTGCGGCAGGCGCGGTGTTGAACGCCACGATCAAATCCGGCACCAACAGCATTCACGGCGCGGCTTGGGAGTTCTTCCGGAACGACAAGCTCGACGCTGCTGACTACTTTGAAAACAACACCGGCATCGGGAAGGGCGAACTGCGCCAAAACCAGTTCGGCGCCAGCTTCGGCGGCCCTATCATCAAGAACAGGATTTTCATTTTCGGCGACTACGAAGGTACCCGCCGAGTGCAGGGTACGCCCGAGAACGGCAACGTGCCGACCATGTTGGAGCGCACCAGCAACTACGCCAACCTCTCTGATGAACTCGCGCTGAACGATGGGACCACGCGTAAAGATGTTCTCGGGCGCAACATCCAAAAGGGTACGATCCTTGATCCGGCCACCACGCGTTATGTAGCCGCGGGCGCCGTTGATCCGGTATCGGGCCTCACGAATAGCACTAGTTCGGGTGGTTACGTCCGGGACGCCTTCAGCTCGGTGTGCGGCCCCGGCGCCACGACCGTGACTCTGGCCGCCTGCTCCGATCTCAACCAGCTAACCGGAACGAACGCTGCCCGGATCGACCAGAATGCGGTCAAGATTCTCGACCTTTTCCCGGCGCCTAACTCCGGCCTCCATGTCTTCGGTGCCAGCCCCTCTCTGTTTGAGCATCGCAACCAGTTCGACGTCCGGGGCGACATCAACCCCAGTGACAAGGAACAGATTTTTGCGCGGTACAGCTTTTCCGATGATCCCATCTTTATCCCTGGCATCTTCGGTGGCATAGCGGACGGCGGTTCTTTCGATCAGGGCCTCCAGACCGCCCGGTCGCACCAGATGGTCGCGGGATATACGCACGTCTTCTCGCCCAACACTGTTAATCAGGTGCGCGCGGGTTTTGCCCACCTGAAGACCACGCGGTTCGGTCCGGAAGCCTCGACGTCTGGCACTCCTGCGCAGTTCGGTATCACCGGCATCCCGCAACCACCCACGGATGGCCCTGAGAACGGCGGCCTACCCGCATTCGGTATCAACAACTTGGCGCAGCTCGGCAGCAACTCGTTTCTTCCCTCGGAAGAAGTCAGCCAGACCCTCCAGGTTACGGACGACTTCACCAAGGTTTACGGGAAGCACAGCTTCAAGATGGGCGTCGAGTACCAGAACGTGAAGTTCTCCACTTTGCAGCCAGCCTGGTCGCACGGCCAGTTCGACTACAACGCCACCTTCACCGACATCCCCAATCTCAGCGCAACCGCCAGCGGTATCGCTCAGATGATTCTGCCTACTCAGGCGGCCCCAGCCACGATTAACGGAAACCCCAATCCCAACGGGTTCTCTTTTGCGGGCGGTTCCGACCAGACGTATTCCTCCAACATCAACAAGACCGACGACCAGAAGGTCTACTTCGCAGCCTACTTCCAGGACGACTGGAAGATGACTCCGAAACTGACGCTCAACCTCGGTTTGCGCTGGGATTATTTCGGTCCCATCAACGAAACAAACGGCGGCCAGGCGAACTTCGTTCCTTACCCCGTTCCTGGAACACCTATCGGTTCCCCAACGTTCCTCATTCCGGCGACCGGCAAGGCTAACCGGACACTGTCTACCACAGCTGATTGCCTGACCATCTTCGCCAGTTGTACCGGATTCCAGGATCTCCTGGCCCAGGATGGCATAACCCTCCTGCAAACCAACCGTTGGGGCCAAGGCCTGTTGCAGACTCAGAAAACCAACCTCGCTCCGCGTATCGGCTTCGCCCTCCAGGTGAATCCCAAACTGGTGGTGCGCGGTGGTCTGGGCGTCTTCTATAACTCGTTCGAGAACCAGGGATATGGTCCTAACATCGGTGAGAATTACCCCTTTGTGTTCAACCTGACACCGAGTACGCAGGCGGCACCGGGGTTCACTGGCCCTTCGGGTGGAGTTGCGCCTACCAGCTACAACACCGCTTACGCCCATTGCCCCTCAGCGGGAGGCGATCCAAGCACGGGGCATGGAACGGCCAATTTCGAATCCGGCTTCTCCTGCTTCAGCCTTGATCCCAAGACATTTAATGCTCTTGGGTTAGGCCTGCAGGGTCTTCAGTTCAACTACTCGACGCCAAGGACCTACAGCGCCAATTTGACCGTTCAGTACTCACTCACACGCGCCATTTCGGCGCAAGCCGCATACGTATTCACACAGGGTTCGGAGTTGCAGGGAGGCGTCGGTTACCAGAACGTGACGCAGATTCTCCCCAGCAACGTCAGCAGCACCAAGAGCGGTTGCACATCATCGACACATGATTATGGGGTATTCCCGAGCGATAGTTGCGTACCGTTCCCGGACTTTGGTGGTGGCAGCTACCAGGCAACGTATGGAGACAGCACCTATCACTCGTTACAGACAAAGCTGGAAGATCAGATGTCGAACGGTCTGACCTTTCTCCTTACGTACACCTGGTCCAAGGCCATGTCAGACGCTGGCGACCTGCTGAACGGCGGTTCCACCGGCGGCTTGCGGGCCTACAACGTTCCAGGTCTCGGACCCAGATTCGATTGGGCTCCCGCAGACTTTGACCTTCGCAACGTGGTCCATTTCAGCGGTGGATATCAGTTGCCCGTGGGGAAGGGGCAGAAGTACATGAACGGCGGCGGCATTGCTGACGTAATCCTGGGCGGCTGGGCCGTGAACTGGATTGCCCCGCTGCAGGGTGGCCAGCCTGTCAACTTCGGCTGCCCGACAGGAACAACCCAGGGAACCAATTGCAACGTCGTCAAGACCGGCGACGCGAAACTGGGCATCAAGACAAAGGTGATCGACGGCGGTCCGCGTCCGTTCTGGATCGCCAACGCAGCCGCATTCAACCAACCGTGCAAGCTAGTCGACACAATTCAACCGGGGATGATTACTCCCGATCCCAATTCAATTGCCGGTTGCCTCCCGCTGAGTGGCGCGGATGCTCTGGGATCCAAACCTGGCCAGATCCCCGGCCCCGGCTTCCATCGACTTGACTTCTCAGTGTTCAAGAAGTTCAAGATCACCGAGCGTATTTCGACGGAGTTCCGGTCGGAGTTCTTCAACATTCTTAACCACCCGAACTTCAACGCGCCTAACTTTGGCGGCAACGGAGTGGTGGCGATCGGCGGTTCCGGCAACATAACCGATCCACACTTCGGCGAAGTCGGATCGACGCGCGACAATCCCTATGACCCGCGTCAGATCCAATTTGCCCTGAAGGTATACTACTGATCTAAGATAAGGAACCGGCTCGGAAGTGACTTTCCCGGCCGGGCGTTTCAAATCAGAACCTCGCTCACGTGGAGGCTGACTGTGAGCAACGGATTCCGGCTGTCCTTATTGGTCCTCGTCGTCCTGACGAGGACCATTTGCTCTGCCGGACAAGATACCCGGAAACTCGACAAGGAATATCAATCTGCCGTCGCCGACTACGAAGCAGGCCGCTATGCGCAGGCGGCAGGCCGGCTTGAGCCGCTGCTCCCATTTGCCCCGAACAGCTTCGAGATTCATGAACTGCTAGGCATGGTGTATGCGTCTCTGCCTGACGGAGACAAAGCAATCGAACAGCTCAAAACGGCTGTCCAGATCAAGCCTGAGTCCGCGGAAGCGAGAACCAACCTCGGCGCGACGCTGCTGCGTCTGGGGAAAGCCGACCTTGCCGGCGAGCAGTTCCGCAAGGCTGTTGCTCTCGAGCCAAATAGCTACGATACGAATCACAATCTGGGTGAGTTTTTCATTCAGGGGGGCAAGATAGCGGATGCTCAGCCGCTCCTCGAGCGGGCCTACACGATCAAGCCAGCGGCATACGACAACGGCTACGATCTTGCTATGTCCGATTTTCTGCTCGGACGGCTTGACGTGGCGAGAACCGTCGTGCAGTCGCTGCTTCAGCTTAAGAATGCCGGGGAGTTGCACAATCTGCTCGGGCAGATCGATGAGAAGGACGGCAAGTTTGTAGCGGCCGCCAATGATTACGAAGCAGCCGCCCATCTCGATCCCAGCGAAGATAACCTTTTCGCGTGGGGCAGCGAGATGCTGCTGCACCGAACTTACGAGCCCGCCATCACCGTCTTTCAAAAAGCCGCCGAGAAGTATCCAAAATCCCCGCGTATCCTCATCGGTCTCGGCCTCGCCCTTTACTCGCGCGGCATTTACGACAAGGCGGTGAAGGCGCTCCTTGCGGCTGCTGACCTCAACCCGCGAGACTCACGCTGTTACTTGTTCCTCTCGAAAGCCTACAACAGTTCTCCTCTGCAGGCGGATGAAGTCGTCCAGCACTTCCGACGATATGCAGAGTTGGAGCCGAACAACGCCCTGGCACAGTACTACTATGCAGTGAGCTTATGGAAAGCGAAGCGAGTCGAGAATTCAAGCGTCGATCCCGGCGCTGTTGAAGCCATGCTCAAGAAAGCGATCGCCCTCGACGAATCTCTCGCTGATGCACATGTGCAGCTTGGAAATGTCTACGCAGATCAGCGCGAGTACGAGAAATCTGTCCCGGAATACCGGCGCGCATTGGAGCTCGATCCGAATCTCTCGGATGCACATTACAGGTTGGCGACAGACCTGGTCCACACCGGCCAAAAAGAGGAAGCTCAAAAAGAGTTTGCCATTTACCAGAATCTCCGCGCCGAGCACTTGGCAGAAGTGCAAAGAGAACACGAACAGGTCCTTCAATTTGTGTATGCAGAACAAGCCGTGAACCCCGAAAGGCCATAATCGTGAACTCTCTTTCACGCCGCGAAATGGTCCTCCGCGTAACCTGCAGCCGCAGGGACTTTCTGCGCAAAGCCGCGGGGTTGGCGCTGGGTAGCGCTATCACGCAGGCCAGTCCCTTCATACGAGCGGAATCGGCCCGCAAGAATCGGAAGATCGTCGTCGTCACCTTCGGTGGCGGCGCTCGCGATCAGGAGACATTCTCGCCGGAAGGCCAGGAGAATATTCCGCACATGCTGAACGAACTGGCTCCCCAATCCAGCTTTTTCACCCATGTGGCCAATCAAGGAATCCTGGGGCATTATGTCGCGACGGCAAGCCTGGCGACTGGCGTGTACGAGACGCTCAATAACTTCGCCGCCGTTGCTCCCGAGCACCCGACAGTCTTCGAGTACTTTCGAAGAGACCTGAGGAGGCCGTCCTCCGATGCGTGGGTAGTTGCGCCCAGCAATGGCTTCAACCGCATCGGCGAAAGCGATGTTCGCGGGTTCGGCTCAGGCCTGGGCGCGCGAGTCATTCTGCCCAAGAGGTTGCTGGGTATGGCCAGTTCCAGCGGTAGCGACGCGTTTGATCATCTGTTGCACGACAATTACGAGACTCCGCTCTACACACCGGTCCTGGCTGGTGGCGAAGTAGAACTTCAACAGCTCGAAATGATCCTGAAGCTTTCAGTTGGCGACTTCGTAGCGCATGCACGCACCCTTTCGAGCCCGGATGAGCTGTCCCTGTATATCGCGAAGCGCCTGATGCGCGAGGAATCGCCGAGTCTGCTATGGATCACACTGCACGATATCGATGTAGCGCATTCGGGAGCATATTCCTTATACATCGATGGCATTCGTCGCACAGACCGGCTCTGCGCCGAACTGTGGAACACCATCGAAACCGTGCCGGAATACGCTGGGAAAACGACTATGTTCATACTTCCCGATTTTGGGCGTGATTCTGATCTCGATGCAGGGGGTAATGGATTTCAGCATCATCGTACCGGCGACGCTGCCAGCCGGACCACGTGGATGATGGCACTCGGCGCGGGCGTCAGGCACGGAGTGGTTTACAACGATCCGGTTCAATCCATCGACCTTGTGCCAAGCATTGGCGCGATGTTGGGTTTCTCTCCCTCGCAATCGCAGGGTAAGCTCATCCGGGATTTGGCATAGCTATGCTTCCACACGATCTGAACCCGAATAGTTTCGCCGCATACCCTCCCGAGGCGAAGGCCCTTGCCGTCGCGCATCTTGATGCGATTCGCCGCTTGCCGTTGGCGTTTGCTCCCAGCCTGCTGCGGCAGCTTATGGATTACGACTATAGCTTTCCCATCGAGCGCTCCATGGTGGACAGTGAATTGGCGGTCCTGAATTCAATGTCTTCGACGAAGCGCGACGAGTGGTTTGGTGGCTTCAGCGCGATAACGCTGTCGTCTTCGCTTGAAAACTTTGACTGGGTCAATCTCCCCGCTCAATTTGTTGAGCAGCAAGCTGCATATCTGTGGTCAACGCACCAACTCGATGCCTTCCGCAAGGCCGCTCTGGAGTATGGGGATCTGCTGGCAAAAGAGAGGCATTCCGAGCCCATCAAGATTCAGCGGTTGGGGATCGCCATAGTGGGAAAGGAAGTTACCACATATAACGATCCCCTGTTCAGGAATCTGGGCCAACATGGAACCCGGTTTACCCAGGTGAATCCCACTCGCGGACTGGAAACGCTGCTATCGGCAGTCGAGGAGCGGGCTCGAACATCCCGGATTGCATACGCTCACTGGTATGTTGATGGCGGCACGCCCGCGTCCCACAGCCCGGATATCACTTGCGTATCCTACGAGAGCCTCACGCCGCTACGCGTATCGCTTCTGAAGAAAATGCAGGCCGACATTGCACAGCCGGGCATGGGACCCGAAGAACTGCGCACTCTCCTCGCGCGAACGACTCCGGCGGACCTCGGCATGGGGAACGGGATCGATCCTGTGCTGAGTCGGTTTCAGATGAAGCTTTTCACTGAAGGTTCGGGGACGCAGATTTACAGCACGACGTTCGCCCAGTGGACAGCTCGCGAAGTATTGCGCAGAGCACAGGCGCTCACGCTGCTCGTCCGGTTTGCACCTCGGCAACGCCAGCGCCCCATGAATGAGCTGCTCTCGAGCAAGCAGGGCGCCCCAGAGCTTGACCCGATAGGTTCGCTGGTTGATGCCGATATGGGTGCCTATTATCACTGGATCGATCAGCAGCGTCTTCCGGGCGCCGAGGTGTCCGCCTTCATTGCGTGGTTTGAAGGCCACAGCGACGCCATTGGCATCGGGCCTTCCCTACCTCGTGGCGTTGAATCTCACACGGCGATCGAGATGAGCAAGCTCTTGTCGTTGGTTTCTACCTAGTGGGTCAGATCCCGCGGACCGAGTCCAATCCAGCGGATCGGATGTCCGGCGGTGTGCACCTTTGCTGAAACGGAGAAAGAAATGATTCGGCGTGACTTTATCAAACTGGCTGGCGCGGCCGCGGCAAGCGCCGCATTCCCGACCTCGCCGGCAAATGCGAATCAACCGCACGCACTTCGACGCCGCATACTGCCGATCAATCGCAACTGGCGCTTCCATCCCGCCTGGGTCGACGGTGCAGAATCTCCAGCCTTCGACGATTCCAGGTTTCTGCGCGTCGTCATACCCCACACCAATATCGAGCTGCCCTGGCACAATTTCGACGACAAGGATTATGAAATCATCTCCACCTATCGCAGGAGATTTCAGTTTCCAGATGGCGCCGAAGCGAAGCGCGTCTTTGTCGACTTCGAAGGTGCGATGACCGCATCCACCGTGTGGCTCAATGGGCAATTGCTTGGAAATTACCGCGGAGGCTTCACACCGTTTTCATTCGAACTGACGAAACATCTTCGCCGAGATGCCGAAAACGTGCTGGTGGTTAAGCTCGATTCCACCGAGCGGGCCGACATTCCACCGTTCGGCTATGAAATCGACTACATGACCTTCGGCGGCATCTATCGCGAAATCAACCTCCGCGTTGTGCCCGACACCTATATCGACAACATCTTTGCACAACCGAAGAATGTGCTGAGCGGGAGTCCTGGCCTTGACGTAAATTGTTTCGTCGCCGGTGAGATTGTGGGCACTGGAGCGATGTCGCTCGAAGTCGAGCTGCGAGATGGGGACAAAGTGTTGGGTAGAGGCGAGACCAGAATCAGGCAGGTCGGGGAACCGAGTCACGATGAGAATCTGGACCCCTACACCGATGCGGCGGTCTTCACAACCACCGAGACGACAAAGGATCCTGCGCGCCACACTGTGAACATTTCCAATCTGAGCGGCGTGCAACTTTGGGATCTCGAGAATCCTCGTCTCTACACGGTGCACGCGAAGCTGCTTCGCGACGGCGCGGTCATCGATCAGGATTCGCGGCGCATCGGCTTCAGAGAGTCAGTGTTCACCGATCACGGATTCTCACTGAACGGCAAAGTCATCAAACTTCGCGGGCTGGACCGTCACCAGACTTTTCCCTTTGTGGGCCAAGCTATGCCTGCGCGTGTGCAAAAGAAGGATGCAGATATTCTTCGCAGAGATTTGCACTGCAATATCGTGCGCACGTCGCATTATCCGCAGTCTCGACACTTCCTCGACCGGTGCGATGAGATTGGGCTGTTAGTGCTTGAGGAGATTCCGGGATGGCAGCACATCGGGGATGAAAGTTGGAAAAAAGTAGCTATCGACAACGTCGGGCGCATGATTCGTCGCGATTGGAACCACCCCTCGATCGTATTGTGGGGAGTACGCATTAACGAATCCCTCGACGATCATGATTTCTATACGCGCACCAACGCCCTGGCACACGCGCTCGATGACTCGCGCCAAACCGGAGGCATTCGCTACTTTCAGGAATCGGAATTCCTCGAAGATGTTTTCACCATGAACGACTTCGGATTTCCGCTGAAACCGCCGAATCATCCCAGGTATCTGAACACGGAATTCGTGGGCCACACATTTCCAACAAAAACAACAGACGATGACGAGCGTCAGCGCGAGCATACGCTTCGACACGCGCGCATCCACAATCAGCTGGCGTCTAATCCACAGTACGCGGGTGGAATCGGGTGGTGCGCGTTTGATTACAACACTCACGCCAACTTCGGATCCGGCGATCGCATCTGCTACCACGGAGTGACCGATATCTTCCGCGAGCCAAAGCCCGCAGCCGGATTTTATAAGTCACAGTGCGATCCATCCGAACAGGTTGTTCTCGAACCCGCGTTTCACTGGGCTCGCGGCGACGAATCCGTCGGCTTCACCAAGGCCGTGTTCTGCTCCAACTGCGAGCGCCTTAAGATTTTGGCAAGAGCAGAGAGTCTCGAGAGCAATCCCTGGGTGATGATTGCCGAGCTCGATCCGGACCGAACCGAATTTGAGCATTTAAAGTATCCGCCTTTTGTTCTTGATTTATCAAAGCTGGATCGATCCACACTTCGCATGGGCTGGGGCGATCTTCGTGCAGAAGGTTACATTGGTGGCAACGTGGCGATTACCAAAACCCTTTCAGGACGCGGTGTCGACCGCAAGTTCCTGTTGCTTCCCGATGATCAGGAACTGGTGGCAGATGGGGCGGATACGACTCGAGTCGTTGTCAGGGTAACTGACGAATTCGGGGCGGTACGGACTTACGCCAACGATCCAATCGTCTTCAATCTGGAAGGGCCAGGAACCTTTGTTGGTGAAAACCCGTTTTCGCTTATTGGTGGCACGGGTGCTATCTGGATCCGGGCCAAGGAAGAAACTGGAGTTGTGCGGCTTTCCGCAAAACACCCGCGGCTGGGGGAACAGGTCGTCGAAGTCCGAATAGTCGCCCGACAGAGCGAGGAGTCTTAGCTCAGGCGGTCCTGGTGTCTCACCTGAGTACGCGGCAACTACATCTATTACTGCTCAGTGTTCGGATGAGAGCGAGTGTCAATCGCGCCCCATTTTCAGAATGATCTGCCTTGCCGCTTTGGCGATCCTGATTAATTTGGCTGTGACAGACGACGGACGAGACTTGTAGTTCCTCTTCCAGGAAGGATCTGCTCGCGCACTTTCTCCCCCTTGCACTTCTACAAGACTCAGACTATACTTCTGTCGAAGTAAAAGGGGGAATGAATTGACCGAAAGAATCGAATTGCCCCAGGGAACACTGGACCTCCTCATCCTCCGCACACTGTTGCCCGGCGCCCAACATGGATGGGCGATCTCGGAGCGTGTGCAGCAGGTTTCGAGCGACGTACTCAGCATTCAGCAGGGCTCGCTCTACCCAGCGCTCCACCGCCTCGAGCGCCGCGGCTGGATCAAGGCCAAGTGGGGTACATCCGACAACAACCGCCGCGCGAAATACTACGAGCTGACGAAGCTCGGCAGGAAGCAGTTGGATCTGGAGACCGAAGCCTGGCGCAAGCTCACTGTCGCTGTCGGGCAGATTCTCGAAGGAGCGTGAGGCCATGCTGGACGATTTGCGCTACCGCACCCGCGCGCTCCTGCAGCACAAGGAGATCGAAGAAGAGCTCGACGAAGAATTGCGCTTTCATTTCGATCGCCAGGTCGAGAAGTTCAGGAGGTCCGGCATGACCGAACAAGAGGCAAAGCGGCAGGCGCGGCTCGCCTTCGGCGGCCAGGAGCAGGTGAAGGAAGACTGTCGCGATGCGCGGGGAACGGGTTTCATCGAACTAACGATTGACGACGCAAAATACGCCTTGCGCCAGTTGCGGGCCAATCCCACATTTTCGCTGGTCATGATCCTCACGCTTGCGCTCAGCATCGGGGCCAACAGCGCCATCTTCAGCGTCATCGACGGCGTGCTGCTCAAGCGCCTGCCGTATGAGCAGCCGGAGCGCCTCGTCCGCCTGTTCCTGTCGAGCGCGGAATATCCGAAGTTCCCCTTCAATCCATGGGACTTTCTCGATTTCCGTGCACGCAACCATTCCGTTTGAGTCCATCGCAGCCTTCACGCGCGGCGACGTGCAGCTCTCCGGCGAGGGCGAGCCCATTCACCTCAACGGCTTCGGAATCACTTCCGGCTATTTTCGTGTGCTCGGTCTTCATCCGCAGATCGGGCGCGAATTCGACTTCCAGGCGGAGATTCCCGGCAACGGATCTGCAGGTTGTCATCAGCGACCGCCTGTGGCGTACGCGCTTTGGCGCCGATCCCAACATCATTGGACGCAAAGTCACGTTGAATACGCAGCCATTCACGGTAATCGGAGTCATGCCCGCCGGCACCGAACATCCCGGCAACATGTATCATGCGCTCACCTACGGAGACAGCGTCGATGTGTGGTGGCCGTTTTCATTCGCCGGCAACTCCAGCCAGCGCGGTTCGCACTTCATCGAAGGCATGGGCCGCCTCAAAGCACGGCGTTACTGTCGAGCAGGCCCGCGCCGACATGAACGCTGTCATGGCGCAACTCGCACGTGAACATCCGGGCAACGATGCAGGCTGGACGATTCTCGTCATACCGCTCTACACAGAAGTTGTGGGCGCTACCCGCCAGATGCTTGCTGGTTCTGCTCGGCGCGGTTGGCATCGTGCTCCTTATTGCGTGCACCAATGCGGCCAACCTGTTGCTGGCCCGCGCCTCAGCTCGGCAGCGCGAAATCGCCGTGCGGCTTGCCCTGGGTGCGCCTCGTCTGCGAGTGATCCGCCAGTTGCTGACCGAAAGCCTCCTCATCGCGTTGGCTGGTGGTATCCTCGGCCTCGCACTGGCGTTTGGCGGGGTCCGCGCGCTCGTCTAGCCTGCTGCCGGCCGACTTCCCGCGTGCGCAAGACATTCATGTCAGCGTTCCCGTGTTCGCTTTTACGCTCTCGTCAGCGTGTTGACCGGCATCCTCTTCGGCCTCGCCCCCGCGATGCAGGCCTCGCGCACGGATCCCAAACAGGGGTTGCAGCAGAACGCCCGGACAACCGCTGCAAGCCGTCATCAAAACCGCCTGCGCAACGCACTCGTTATCGCAGAGGTAAGCCTGGCCTGCGTTCTGTTGATCGGTGCGGGCCTCATGCTGCGCACGTTCCTCAACCTTCTCCACCTTGATCCCGGCTTTCGCGGGGATCATGTGCTCACTGCGAGCCTGTCCCTGCCTCACAATCGATACAAAACCGGCGCGATGACGGCGCAGTTCTACGACCGGCTTGCCGCCAGCCTGAATGCGCTTCCCGGGGTCGAGAGCGCCGGCGCGGGCAGCGACCTGCCTTGGACCGGCTATGACGAAAACGCTGGCGGCTTTACCGTCGAGGGCAAGAAGCCCGCTCCAAGCCAGGAGTTTCACGCCCGCTATCACATGGCGACGCCGGATTATTTCAGCGCCATGGGCATTCCGCTGCTCGAAGGCCGCTTCTTCACCGCGGCCGATAAGAAAGACGCCCCAACGGCGCTCATCATCAACCGCGCCATGGCCCGGAAGTATTGGCCCGGGGAGGATGTGATCGGCAAGCGCATCAGTTTCGAAGACAACCCGAAGAAAGATGATGATTGGATGAGGATTGTCGGCGTGGTTGGTGACGTAAAAGACCAGCCCAACAGCGCCAGCGCCGAGCCGGCGTTCTGGTGGTCGGAATCCCAGCAGTCCGAGCCGGACATGTCCGTCGCCATCCGCACGCAATCGGATCCGCGCCAGGTGGCCGACAGCCTGCGTGATGCGGTGCATCGTCTCGATCCTGAACTCGCCGTCGCCGACATCAAGCTGATGAACCAGGTTGCCGACGCATCTGTCTCTACCCCGCGATTCACTTTTGTTCTCGTCGGTCTGTTTGCCGGCCTGGCCATTCTGCTCGCCGGCATTGGCGCCTACGGTGTCATTGCCTACACCGTCACCCAGCGCACCTCGGAGTTCGGCTTGCGCGTAGCCCTTGGCGCACAGCGCTCAGAACTGATGCGCATGGTACTGGCGCAGAGCGCGCGGCTGGCTGTTCCGGGGATCATCCTCGGACTGGTGCTTGCCGCGAGCCTGGGCCGCGTCGTGCAATCGCTGCTCTATGACGTGCGCCCAACCGATCCGCTTATTCTTTGCGCCGTCACCCTGTTTGTGCTGATCATGTCTTTGCTCGCATCGTATGCGCCGGCACGGCGTGCGGCACTGGCCGATCCGATAACTACATTGCGGGCGGAATAGTTGCCCGCGACTGTGCGATGCGCTATCCGCTGCTATTCGATGTCGTCGACCGAAGGTTGTTCCGCCTTGGCCTTGGGAGCTTCCTTGGCGCCCGCGGCCGGAGTTTCGGCGGCAGGCTTGGCGGCAGGCTCCGTCGGCAGCGGCGGATGATCGAACGCGTACAGTTCGTTGAACAGGTACTTGTACGTCGCGTGCGATTGCCCACGGAACTGTGGCTTGAATCCGAAGAGAACAATGCGTCCCCGCCCGTAAACAAGCTCTACCGCGGCCGCCTTGCCTTCAATCGCTTCGGGATGCAGCAGCAAGCCGCTCTCCAGCGGGTTCGTCCCCTTGGGATAACGGGCGAGAACCGCTCCGTGGAAACCTGGCAGAGGCTGAAACGCAGGGCCGGTCTGGAACATGACCACAGGGGCATCTGAAACGCCGTAGTTCACGGGCAGGTCGCCGTGTTCCGTATTCACCCGCAGCAAGGCGCCGGAGCAGAAGAATTTGTCGCTCTTGGCGTCCTTGATCACGTTCTCCACCGGCAGCGACATCAGCGGAATGATGCTGTCTGCGGACTTGTTCAGGGCAATCAACGTGCCGCCATCGCGGGCAAACTCGCGCAGGTTGTCGAGTCCTTCCTGCCCGATTCCGCCTGCGTACTCGCCCGGCACAATGCCTACCCCGAATCCATCCATCAGCTGCTTCGACGACATGTCTGGCAGGATAATCACGTCGTAGCGGTCGCGCAGGTTGGTGGCGCGAATGTCCGCGTTGTAAAGGCTCTTCGGCTCAAAGCCGTAGTTTTCCAGTATCCAGCGTGTCCAGCCTTCGTCGATCGATGACAGCCACGGCCGATAGAGACCGATGCGCGCCTTCTTGATGGGCAGAGTGTGCACCGGTGCGCTGACTCCAACCGCAGGTACCGCGTATTTCTTGACTAGATCGCCGAGCGCCGCATGACTCAGGCCGCCGATCAGAAATGCACCGGTCTCCGTGCCATCCTCAGTCTTCACCGGGTCCTGCGCCAACGACACCGTGCCCCCCGCACGCAAAGCCGCATTCACCAGTTCGAAGGATGCATTCGCCTTGTGGGTAATCGCGAACAGCGCGCCCGCACCATCAACCGCAGTCTCTGGCAACTCCACCTTATCGATCTTCGTTAAAAGCGCCCGCTGAGATGCTTCCAGCGGATCGGTCACGGCGTCGACATCCACGCCCATCTGCAAGGGGAGTGCGTCCAGCCGGTAACGTCATAGGGAAGGTCGACGGCCTTCGAGGTTCCAAGCGAGATCGCATCCGGATAGCGCTGCCGCTCAAACAGTTCCTTGGCAAGAGCAGAAAATGGCTGATCCATGGGGATCACCCAGGAGCCTGCTGGATAAGACACACCGTTAGCCTTGAAGCCGATCTTCGACGCGTACACATCCAGGCCGTTGTCGATCATCTTTTGCGCCAGCAATCCCGCTTCGGGTGTGTCCTTCTGCTTGTCGCTGATGATGTAGGCGAAAGGTGGCTCCTTGCGGAAGTGCTGGATATTGTCGCGCGCCGCCTGGTAGCGGTTGTAGAGCAGAGTCTCGCGGTTCTTGGCGGCCAGGTCCAGCACCGACATGGAGCCGCCGACCATGTAATCCACTGCATCCTTCAGGTGCCACCAGCCGCCTTCCCAAGGCGTCGAATACATGCTCAGGGCGCGCAAGTCCTGAAAGTCTTTCGGA
Source organism: uncultured Acidobacteriaceae bacterium (assembly GCA_963774175.1). Taxonomy (GTDB): domain Bacteria; phylum Acidobacteriota; class Terriglobia; order Terriglobales; family Acidobacteriaceae; genus Telmatobacter. Next base: position 150,561 of record CAVZDT010000010.1, on the reverse strand, counting down.
AAATCGCGAACCGTATAAAAGTGCGGCGTGGCGTATTCGTATAGAGCCGTCTCGGTAAAGAATGAGATTTCGTTGCGGAAGACGTGTGCCCAGTCGGTAAACCCCGCATACCAGTTATCGAAGCGCGACTCTGAAATCGCGCCCGGCATGTCGTGCGCATTCAGATAGGCCGTCATGTTCGACCCGATCAGGTTCAGCCAACTGCGCACCAGGGGATTGATGTTGCTGGAAATGGGATCGGAAAACGGCGGGATCCAGATGCGCGCCGGGAACGGAGCGGTCTGGTGCTGGCAGTAGAATATCTCCGGGCTGTACTCCAGCTGAGTCTTCACCACCACCTGTTCTTCCTTCATGTTCATCATGTAGCCATCGCGATTGTTATCGTGGCCAACATATTCCTGATAGAGCCAGGGCATGGGGCTGACTTCGTACTTGGTCCCCAGGTTTTGCCTGTACCAATGCACCACCATGTCCTGCCCGTCGGGATTCAGCGTCGGCCAGAGCACCAGGATGACCTGGTCGAGAATGGCATCAATCTGCGGATCATCTTTCGCCGAAACCAGCGTGTAAGCCAGCACCATGGTGTGCTGAGGCCCGGCAACTTCATCGGCGTGCAGGCCGCCGTCGATATGAATGATCACCTTTGAAGTGCGGGCCAGCTCCTTCGCCTGGTCGTCGTTCAGATCCGTTGCATGCGCCAGGCGGCCGGCAATCCGTTTGTAGTCGTCAAGCTTGGCTAGATTCTGCGGCGATGAGATGACTGCCACTTCAATGTCCTTGCCGCTGGTGCTCTTGCCCACCGTATACATCTTCATGCGATCGGTGGCCGCGGCCAGGGCATGAAAATAACGGACCGTGTCTTCATAGTCAGCCAGGTAGAAATCATCGCCGGGGTTGTGCCCGAGAACGGAAATTGGCGTGGGAACCTGCGCTTTGCAGACGACTGGCGCGAAGGCGGCGAGCAGGACAAGGCAGCAACAACGGCTCAGCATTGAATAGCGCATAGAGAGTCCTTGGGTGGGCTGGGAATTTGGTCGAGCGAATGCCCTTAAGCGTGCTTCAGGCTTGCATTCCGGATTTCCCGAAGTTTATACGGGGCGCTTACTCGTGTCGAGGATTAGTTCGATCAGGGACCCCCGCCGGCAGTTTCCGATGTCGCGCGCTCATGTCTTCAGCGATGTGGACTCTCGGGAAGTGAAGGCTGTCCAGCGAACTCGTAGAATAGTTGAGCGGCAGGTGGAGAAAATGCTCGAACTCGTTGCTGGCCTCATTGATGTCTTTGCCGATGCTCCCTTGACGGGCAACCCGCTTGCGGTGGTCGAAGGCGCTGCTGGACTGAGCGATGAGCAGATGCGTCGCATTGCCGGCGAGTTCAATCAGGCCGAGACAACGTTCATCATGCAAAGCACACGCGCGGATCGGAAGTTGCGGTCGTTTACAGCAAGTGGTGCGGAAGTCTTTGGCGCCGGCCATAATGCTCTCGGAGCGTGGCTCTGGCTCGGAGAGCATGGCGATCTTGGTTCTCTGGCGACCTCGCAGACCTTCTATCAGGAGATCGGCCCGGATGTTCTGCCAATCGACCTTGAAAAGATCAATGGCCGCGTTCATGGGCGGATGCGCCAGGCACGGTTGCGTTTGTCGGAGCCGCTAAAGGATGCAGGGGCACTTGCGAAAGCCCTCAGGCTCGATCCAAGTGACTTTCTCCAGGAACCGAAACCGCGTCCCGCCGATACCGGCGTTGCTCACCTGATGGTGCGGGTTTCAGATGCCGGGATTGTTGACAAGGCTCGCCCCGACGCTGGCGCGCTCCTTGCGGTTCTGCGAGATGTGCAGGCGGAAGGCTGCTACATCTATTCCTTCGATACCAATGCGCCGGAGACAGCCTATGCCAGATTCTTTAATCCCACGGTCGGCCTTTGGGAAGACGCCGCAACGGGAACCGCAGCCGGGCCCCTGGCGGCTTACCTTGCCAGCGAAGGATACCTTAAGAACAACGAGTTGGCCATCGAGCAAGGCACGAAAATGGGCCGTCGAAGTATCCTGCGCATTCGGATAACTCCTGAGCCGGAACTGTCCGGTTCTGGCGTTGTTGTTCTGCGTGGCCTGATCCGAATCTAGCCGAACAAATCCTGCTGCGCTACAGCGGTTCCACGCTCAACAATTCTCGAAAGCACCTACTCAGTTCGCAGCGCCCGCATCGGATCGATCGACGACGCGTGCCGGGCGGGAACATAGCTGGCCAGTAGTGCCGCGCATGCCAAAACAAATGCGACTGCAAGGATGGTAAGTGGATCGCTCGCGCCTACGCCGTAGAGCAGACTCGAAAAGCTGGCGAGGACCCGCGCGAGAATCACTACAGCCACGATGCCGATGACAAGCCCGGTGGCTGCCAACTCGAGTCCATGATGGAGAATCATGCGCAGAACATCGCGCCGGCTCGCTCCAAGCGCCATGCGGACGCCGATCTCCTGAACGCGCTGCGTGACGGAATATGAGATGACGCCATAAGTTCCAACCGATGCGAGCACCAGCGCGAGCAGCGCAAACGCGCTCAGCAGCAACATCGCCAGCCGCTGTGTCGACATCGATGCCGCGACGATTTCTTCCAGAGGTTCGACCGCGAAGATAGTGTCGTCCGCATCGGATCCGTAGAGCAGGCCTCTGATCGACTGCATCAGGGTTGTCGAGTTCAGCGGACTTCTCACCAGGACGGTCAGCGAATTCTTGACGAAATCGATCGTCATGTAGTCTGGAAGTTCGTAAAGAGGGATGTAAATCTGGCAACGGTTGTTTGTGGACGGATCGTTGAGACCCCAATGGCGAACGTGGCCGACCACACCAACGATGCGCGCGGTGCCCCAGTGGGCGACGGTGACGGTTTCGCCCAGGGGGCTTCTACCTGGGAAGTAGGTGCGCGCGAAATTACTATCGATGGCGATCACGCGATCCGACTGTACGTTGTCAGCGAGCGTAAAGAAGCGCCCCTCGAGAAGCGGAATTTTCATCGTCTTGAGGTAATCGGTCCCGGTCCAGAAGTAGAGTGCGTGTGGAGCGTCCTGCGGAGATGCAGGCTCGTTTGTTCCAAGCCAGAAGGGGCCGGAGTTGTCGCCGCCATCCAGGGGAACAACGTTGGTGAGATCCGCCGCCTGCACCCCGGGAATGTGGCGAATGCGCTCAAGCAACTGCTGAAAAGCCAGTCGAATGCCTGGTCCCGATTTGGTGAACGAAGGCGAGAGTCCAATCCTGAACGACGTAATCTCGTGCGCATCGAATCCCGGGTTCACACTCAACAGGTCTTGGATGGTGCGCAGCAGGAGCCCTGAACCAACCAGCAACACCAATGTCAGGGCCATCTGGATCACCACCAGCGTGCTCTGCGCGCGATGTCTTGCACTGGTCGAGCCGTGCCCGCCTGCTTTGAGAGACTTCTGCATATCAAGCTTCGAACTCTTGATCGCGGGGCCGGCTCCAAAGAGAATCCCCACCCCAACGACCACGCCGAACGTGAATAGCAGAACGGGAAGATTGATGCTGATGTTTTTAGCACGCGGCAGCGTGTCGCGCACCGAATTCAGCACCACGCGAAGTAAACCTTCAGCGCCGGCGAGACCCAGCAGTCCGCCCGCAATCGACAGGAGCAGGCTCTCGGTAAGCAATTGGCGGACGATGCGGGCACGGGTCGCGCCGAGCGCCGCGCGCAGGCCGAGTTCGCGCGTGCGCGCCGCCGAGCGGGCAAGCAATAGGTTGGCGAAATTCGCGCAGGCAATCAGCAGCACCAGACCGACTGCGCCCAGCAAGAGCAGCAGCGTCGGGCGAACGTCCCCGACCATTTGCTGCTGTATGGGAACGAGATCGATGCCGATGCCTGCGTCGTCCTTGGGATACAGCCGGTCGAGATTCTGCTGGAGCGAACTCAATTGGCCACGAGCGTCCGTGAGGCTGAGGCCGGGTTTCAGCCGGGCGACCCCGGCGATTCCATGGACTGAGCGCTCCATCAGGATTTTTGGTGTGTTTCGAGCCAGCGAAGTGTATATATCGGGCTCCAGCCAGAAACGAAACCGCGGCGGTGCCACGCCGATGATCGTGTAGTTGGTTCCCTCGAGGGTGACCGATTGACCGAGCACGCGCGGACTGGATGCGAATCGATCCTTCCACAGCCGTTCACTGATGATGACGACGGGCGAGCCGTTTTCACGGTCCTCAGACGCCGATAACTCGCGTCCGAGTGTCAGCTTCAAACCGAGCGTCGCGAAAAAGCCGGAGGAAGTCTCCATCGCCTGCAGATTCTCCGCCGCTCCCGGGCTGGTCAGGTTGACGTGATGCCAGGTGAGCGCAGCCGCTTTCTCGAAGGGCGGATCGTTGCGCCGCCAATCCAGAAAATCAGGATAGGAGATGTCGGAGATGTCTATGTGGCTGTCGACTTTCCGGTTTTCCCAGATCATCACCAGGCGATCAGGATGGTCGTAGGGCAGCGGCGCCAGCAGAACGCCCTCCACCACGCTGAACATCGCCGAGTTTGCGCCGATGCCAAGCGCGAGCGTCAGAACCGCTGTGACGGTGAATCCCGGTGAATTGCGAAGCTGGCGCAATGCAAAGCGAAGATCGCGGGCGAGATGTTCCAGAAACGGCACGCCGCGCTGCAGCCGATATTCCTCGCGTGTCTGGGTTACGCCTCCAAACGATCGCAGGGCGGCGGTGCGGGCCTTTTCGCTGCTCATTCCGAGGGCAAGATTCTCCTGGATCGCGAGATCGATGTGCGCGCGCAGTTCGTCATCAAGATCGGAGTCGAGTCGCTGCCTCTGGAAGAGCCCGCCGCAGCGACTCAGCAACGTGCGAATCCAGTCCACTCATCTCTCCTATTCAGTTCGCAATGCCCGTATGGGGTCGACCGAGGCGGCGCGCCTGATCGGCACGAGAGCAGCCAAAACTCCCACAAGCGCGAGTAATGCGATCAGTCCAGTGATCACAAGACCGTCGCCCTCAAACTGAATCACCAGAACACTGGTGACCACCCGGCGTAAAAGGACCGTCAGCAGCGCGCCTGCGCCGAGCCCTGCGGCCAGCAATGTGACGGTGCGAACCAGCATCATGCGTGCAATCCCGTTTCGCGACGCGCCCAGCGCCATGCGAACACCGATCTCGCGCGTGCGGCTTGCCGCCTCCTGCATCAACAGCCCGTGAATGCCAATGACGGCCAGAAGCACGGCAATGCAGGCGAAGATCCCGAAGAGCCAGCTCTCCATCCGATTGGCAACCAGCGCATCGCCGAGCAGGTCATCCATCGTATCGGGCGTTTGAAACGCGACCGCCGGAGCAACGCGGTGAAACGCCGCGCGCAGTTGAGGAACAATTGTGAGCGGCGGAATCTGGGTGCGCACAAACAGGCAGACGCTGAACGAGCCTGCGTCCTGCTGCGACTTCAGCGACCATTGCGAAAACGGGAAATCAATTTCAGGTCGTGCCCGATCAGGCAGGTTCTGACGAACGTCGCCAGCCACCCCGACGATGGCCATGTTCGGCGTTCCAACAAATGCCGTCGCAACGGGATCTTGCCCGCGGGTGAGGAACTCTTTCACCAATGCCTGGTTGACCATGACGACCGGCTGCGACGACGGCGTGTCCTGCGTCGAGAAATTGCGCCCGCGCGCAATCGGGATGCCGAGTGCATCGAAGTAGCCGGCTGTTACACTCTTGCTTTCCGAATTGCGTTCATATCCGGGAGGGTCGGGCGGCTCGCCGACAATTTGCTGCGAGGTACCCGAACCATATCCGAGCACTGGCGGCTGGTCGATGATACCTGCCGCAGTAACGCCGGGAATGGCGCGCACCGATTCTTCGATTGGCGTGAAGAGCGCCTGGATGTAATCGCGCCCCTTGTAGTCGCCCGCAGGAATGTTGATTGAGAGCATCAATAGATTCCGCGGCTGAAATCCGAAATCGACCTTTAACAAACGTCGCACCGTCAGCAGCAGAAGCCCTGAAAAGATGACCAGCATGAGTGAGAGGGCAATCTGCGTGGCCACGAAGCCTGCGCGCAGGCGATGTTGTCCCCGCGATGTTCCGGCGGAGACGCCGGCTTTAAGCGTGCGGTTCGGATCGGACCTCGAAGCGCGCCATGCAGGCAGCAAACCCGCGCCGATGCTGGAGATCAACCCAGCCAGCAAGGCAACGAGGACAATTTGAAGGTTCAGTGAAACATTGCCTCCGCGCATGAATGCGTGCACCAGGAATGTTTTCAGCGCCGCGAGCAGACCAGCGGCCAGCAGGAGGCCTGCACCTCCGCCGATGAGACCAAGCAGCGCGTTCTCAATGAGGAGCTGGCGAACGAGGCTGGTGCGCGCCGCTCCGATAGCAACTCGCAAAGCCATCTCGCGCTCCCGGGCAACGCCTCGCGCCAGCAGAAGCCCCGCAACGTTGATGCAGGCCACCAGCAGAACGGCGAGAACTGCGCCCAGCAGGAACCACGATTCCGCCAACTCATTTTCGCCGTGAAGAGCCTGTGTAATCGGGGTCAATCGAGCAGTGCGGCCGCTGTCGGTTTCCGGTCGTTCCCGTCCCAGCTCGTTGAGGACCCTGTTCATATCGGCTTCTGCTTGCTGCGCAGATACGCCCGGTTTCAGGAGCCCGATCGTCTGCACCCAGTGATCTCTCCACGACGCGATCCAGTTGGGCCTGACGTGCATGGGGATGTAGACAAGGTTTGGCTCGTTCAGAGGGAATCGAAAACCTGCCGGCATCACGCCGATTACTTCATAAGGTCTGCCGTCGAGATTGGTTGTCTTTCCCACGATGTCTCGATCCGCATGAAAGGTTTGGTGCCAGACCTCGTACCCCAGGACCACGACGTTGTTCTTGCCGTCGCCGTCTTCCCCGGGAAGAAACGTGCGACCAAGCACTGGCGTTACGCCGAAGACATCGAAGAAATTGTCTGTACCCTGCGTGACGTGGACAAACTGCGCCTGGTCGCCGGCTTTGAGCGTCATACCCCAGTAGGGCGCGTAACCGGCAAGGGCCTGGAGCGATGTGTTCAGCTTTCGCATGTCCAGGTATCCAGGCCACGAGCTCATCTGCCAGAAATCCGAGGCCGAATGTGTCTTCACCTCGACAATGCGATCGCGATTCGCATAAGGCAGCGGACGCAGCACGACTGCATCGATCACGCCGAACATGGCCGCAGTAGCGCCGATGCCAACCGCCAGGGTAAGGATGGCGGTAAAGGCAAAACTCGGCGCTCGATGAAGCTGGCGCAGCGCAAAGCGCAGATCGCGCGCAAATCGCTCCAGACGCGGAAAGCCGCGCTCAGAGCGATAAGATTCGCGCGTCTGAGCAACACCACCAAAGGCTCGCAGGGCAGCTGTTCGCGCTGCATCGAGCGACATGCCTCTCCGCATATTCTCGGCGGTCGCCAGCTCGATGTGCGCGCGCAGTTCGTCATCGAGATCGGAGTCGAGTTTCCGCCTCCGGAAGAGTACCGCGCAGCGACTCAGCAACGTGCGAATCCAGTCCATCAAGGCTCCTATTCAATGCGCAGCGCCTGCATCGGATCGAGCGAGGCGGCGCGCCGAGCGGGGATGAAAGCGGCCAATGCGGCAGCCACGGCGATCAGGCAAACGCTGCCGCCAATCGCGATTGGATCCATCACTGGTGTTTCGTAGAGCAGGCTGCGCACCCAGCGCAGAGCAAGCACGGCGAACGCAAGTCCGGCGCCACACCCCAGAAAAACGGGATAGGCCGCCTGCTGAAGCACCAGCTTTATCAGCGCGCCTTTGTCCGAGCCCAGCGCGATGCGGATGCCAAACTCCTGCCGTCGCAACGTAACCGAATATGCGAGCACTCCATAGACTCCGAGCAGCGCCAGCAATAATGCCGCCGCGCCAAAGCTGGTCAACACGATGGCCTGAAAGCGGTCAGTCGCCGCGGAATCGCTGACCTGGTCATCCATCGACTTGAGTGTCGGAATAGCCACCTGCGGATCAATCTGCCAGATCGCGCTCCGCATCTCCGGAATCAGCGCAACGCTGGGCTGCGAGCTGCGCACGAGGAAAGACAGTGTCCACGGCGTGTAGACCCAGTACGGCATATAGACCATCGCTGCATCGTCCTTGAGGCCGTTGATGCGCGCGTCCGCTACCACTCCGATCACTGTGACATTTCGCTTGTCGTCCGGAACGATGTTGTTAATCACGCGGCCAACCGGGTTTTCGCCGGGAAAACCCTCGCGCGCGGTTTTCGCTGAGATGAGTGCCACATAGGGATTGGCGCGATCAGCCGCTGTAAAGTTGCGCCCGGCGACGAGTGGACTTTGCATCGTCGGCAGATAGTCAGGATTGATCCAGCGCACGTTGATCAGTGGCTGCGTCCCTGCAGGCAGGGGATGATCCGGACGGAAAAGATTATCCACCCAGTTTTCGCCAGTGAGCGGAGCCACGCTGGTGATGGCGACCGATTGCACGCCGGGCAGTTGCCCAAGCGCTGCAAGGGTGCGGTCGGCAAAGGCCAGCTTCACAGCTTTAACATCGAGATGAGAATCGCCATATTGCGGCGCGAACAGGTCAACCTGCGCGAGCGTCACATGGCTTGTATCAAAGCCGCGGTTCTGGTGCACCAGGCGAGAAAAGCTGCGCAGCACCAGCGAAGTGACGATAAGCAGAACTACGGTGCAAGCCACCTGCGTCGCCACCATTGACGCTCCGCGTGCGTCGGCCTTCCTGTGTATTCGCGGTGCGTGCGGAAGTGGACTGCAGCGCGGCCTGCGGATGAACACGGAGGGATTTGAGCGCCGGAAGGATTCCAAACGTGATTGCCGCGACAATCGATATCCCCGCGGCAAACAGCAGTACCGGCGTATTCACGCGCACTTCGTCCAGCCGCGGAACGTTGGCCGGTACGAGCGCAAGCAACAGCCGCACACCGGCAAAGGCCAGTGCCGCTCCGGCTGCGCCCCCGATCAACCCCAGCAGCACGCTTTCGGTCAGGCGTGACCTCATCAACTGAGCCTTGCTTGCTCCCAGCGCGGCACGGATCGCAGTTTCGCGTTCTGCATTCACTGCGCGGGCCAGTTGCAAATTGGCCAGATTGACGCACGCAATCAGCAGCACTGCGCCGACCGCGGCAAATAGCAACCAGAGCGCGCCGCTGATGCCGGATGCAACATCCTTCTTTAGAGGCGAAAGAGCAATTCCAACATGAAGGGGCAGATGCGCCGAGACGGAGTACGCCTTCTGCAACGCATCCAGTTCCGCGCTCGCCTGCGCCAGCGTCACTCCAGGCTTGAGCCGGGCAATCGACTTGTAATCGAAATTGCCCATATCCGTTTTCAAGTCGTATTCACTCGGCACCAGCGGCTCAAAAAGCAGCGCGTCGCGCGCCGTCTCCTCGAACGCGATCGTCGGCGCCATTGCAATCTGCGGAAACCGCATGCCCGGCGGCATCACGCCTATAACGGTGACCGGCTCACCCCCAATTTGCATCGTTTGTCCAACTGTCTTTGGATCACCGCCAAACAGGGTCTGCCAGCCCGCGTAGCTCAATATGACCACGGCTTCGGCGCCTTTCCTGGCATCCGCTTCGACAAAGTTTCGGCCCAGCATGGGCTGCACGCCGAGCACCTGAAACAGATTTGGCGAAGCCACAACCGCGCCCACAATCCGGGGATGATCGCCATTCGGAGAGACGCTCGAGCCGCGCTGGCCAAAGATGAAAGCGTCTTCGATCGTTGTCGCGCTATTCTTCAGGCGCAGAAAATGGCGGTAATTGACGGGAGTCGCTGCTCGCTCGTTGTTTTTCTCTATCGCCTCGCGCATCACGACGAGTCGATCCGGATCGCGAAATGCGAAAGGCTTCAACAGAACCGCATCGACCACGCTGAAGACCGACGTAACCGCACCGATTCCGAGCGCGAGCGTGAGAATCGCGGTGGCCGTGAACCCCGGAGCTTTGAGCAACTGGCGAAGAGCAAAGCGGATGTCGCGTCCGATCTGCTCGAACCACGGCAACCCTCGCTGCACGCGGTGAGTCTCGCGAATCTGCGTGACGCCGCCAAAGGCACGCAGCGCGGCAGAGCGAGCTTCTTCGCCGCTCATGCCGCGCGCCAGGTTCTCGCGGATTGCGAGATCAAGATGCGTGCCGATTTCGTCATCGAGATCGGTTTCGAGACGCCGGCGCCGGAAGAGCCCCGTGCATCGGCTGAGCAGAGTGCGGATCCAATCCATCGATTTCTCCTATTCGCTGCGCAACGCGCGCATGGGATTGATTGACGCGGCACGGCGCGCAGGTACTGCGCTCGCCGCAATCGCCACGCCAAAAAGAAGTGCTGAAGCCAACATCAGCGTCACCAGGTCGAGAGCGGAAACGCCGTAGAGCACGCTGTCCAAGCTGCGGCCGGCAAGCGCAATTCCCGCCACACCTACACCTACCCCGGCGCCGGCCAGCCCAATGCCCTGGCGCAGAATCAACCAGCGCAGATTCCGCCGGTCGGCGCCGAGGGCCAGCCGGATCGCCAGTTCGCTGGTTCGTTGTGCCGTCAGGTAAGAAATCACCCCGTATGTTCCCACCACCGCCAGCAAGAGCCCAAGAAACGCAAATGCGCTGAGAATGTTGCTGGTGAGGCGTTTGTCCGTAGTGAGTTGCTGGATGTATACGTTCATCGGCTGCACCTCGGAAAGCGGCAATCGCGGATTGATGCTGTGAAGCTGTTCCGCAAGAGACTGCGCAAGCGACTGCGGAACCATGTCTGTCCGGACAACAACCTCTTTGAAGCCGTAATTGACGTCAGGCACCTGACGAAAAAGCGTGATGAGTTGCGGCGCGACCGGCTGAGCCAGGCCGTTATCTTTCGAATCCATCATTACACCGACGATTGTGACGGGCACATTGTGCCCTTGAATCCAGGGCGAAACAATCGGAACATTCGGCGGAGCCCCGAGGCTGAGCCGTTTTCCGATCGGATCTTCATGCGGGAGAAAGCGGTTCACAAAGGTCTGGTTGGCGATCGCCACTGCCGGCGTGTTTTCGCGATCCGCGTCTGAGAAATCCCTCCCCCGCAGCAGCGTAATGCCGGCGGTCTTCAGATAAGAAGCATCGGTAACGCCAAAGAATGTTGATGGCACATCCTCCGCGCGGGATACCGGATGGCCTTCGATGGTGAACAACATGTCCCAACGCTCATACGGCGGATAGATCGTGGTAACGGAGACGTTGCGCACTCCGGGCAAGGCACGAATGCGCTGGGCAAACTGATCGCAGAATCGGGTTTTTTCATCGGAAGTGGGGTACTGCTGATCGGGAAGAAAGAAGTGCGCCTTGATCAGGTGATCGACGCGAAATCCCATGTCCTGGTTCACCAGCCGTAGGATGGTCTGTACGAACAAGGCTGCGCTCACAGTAAGCATCAGCGAAAGCGCAATCTGACCGATGACGAGCGCCTTCCTGAACCAGTGGCGCATGGGTGCGCTGCTGCCCCGCGCCCCTTCTTTCAACGATTCGGAAACGTTGATGTTGGTGCTCACGACAGCGGGCGCCAGGCCGAACAGCAGGCTCGTCCCCGCGGCGATGAGAAATGTGAACAGCAGAACGCGCCAGTCGAGGCTGAGCGACGAAAGCTGTGAAATGCCCTCCACATGCGCGTGACGAATGACCAGATCGATGGCCCATGCCAGCGCAACGCCACATGCGCCGCCGGCGAAAGATACAAGTAGTTGCTCCACGAATATCTGCCGCACCAGCACCCGCCTGCGCGCACCGAGGGCGGCACGCATCGCGAATTCGCGGCTCCGCGCACTATTGCGCGCCAGCAGCAATGCTGCGAGATTGCAACATGCGATGAACAGGATCAATGTCACGGCGCCCATCAGCAGATAGAGCTGCGGTCTCAGGTCACCGGCGCGCGAAACGATGAGCGGCTGAACCGCGACTCCGATATTGCGGTCGATGGGATACGCGGAAGCAAGGTTTGCCGCAATCGTCCGAAGATCGGCCTCGGCTTCCACGACCGTTACGCCTTTCTTAAGCAGTCCTATGGCCGTGAAGTTGCGTCCTCCGCGCTGGCCTTCATTCCAGATTTCGGGAGAGGGCAAAAAAGGCTCCCACACTTCCAGGTCGGCATCCGTGCCCCGGAACCAACCGGGAAGTGATTGCGGCAACACCCCGACAATTGTGTATGGCACATTATTGATGGCGATCGTCCGTCCCAGGATTGCGGGATCGCGCGCGAAGTGGCTCTGCCAGAAGGATTCGGCGATCATGGCAACGTGGTTGCGGCCCACGGTACCTTCGTCGGCGGTAAAAAGCCTGCCCAGGATCGGCTGGACCCCGAGTGCTTCAAAAAGCTCCCGTGGTCCGAGACCCACATGCACTTCCTCGGGATTGTCTCCAGCCGGAGAGGTAATCACGTTTTTACGCCACTGATCGAAAACGGCCAGCTTCTCAAATGTGTGGTTCTGCAGCGCGAAATCGCGTACGTCGAGCGGAGACGGCCCGATGGGCAAGTTGTGCTCGAGGGAATGAATTCTCACCAGCCGATTCGCGTTGCCAAAGGGCAGAGGGCGGAACAGCAGCGCATTCAGCACGCTGAAGACGGCGGCATTCGCACCGATCCCCAGGGCGAGTGTCAGAACCGCGGTTATCGTGAATGCGGGTGACCGGCGCAACTGCCGCGCCCCATAGCGCAGGTCCTGCAATAGCAACTCAAGAAATGCAAAGTCGCGCGCAAGGCGGTACGTTTCGCGAGTCTGGGCGACTCCGCCGAAAGCGCGCAGAGCCGCCCTCCGCGCCTCCTCGCTGCTCATGCCTCGCCGGACATTCTCGTGGGTTGCGAGATCAATGTGACTGCGCAGTTCGTCGTCGAGAGCCGCATCGCGCCGGCGCCGGCCAAACATTGCGGCGGTGCGGCTGAACAGGATACGGATCAGGTCCATCGATAGCTCCTATTCGGTGCGGAGTGCGAGCGTCGGGTGAATCGATGCAGCGCGCCGTGCAGGAATGAATCCGGCGATGGCGGTGCAAATGCTGAGCACGAAGGTCGCCGCGAGAAAAGCTAAAGGACTGTAGAATGCGACGCCGTACAGGAAACTTGTCATCAGGTGCCCGACGAAAAAAGCCACCGGAAGTCCGAGCAGCAACCCGGCAAGAACCTGCAGGAGCGCGCCGTTGAGCACCATGACGATCACGTTTGAGCGAGTCGCACCGAGTGCCATACGAATTCCAATTTCAGCGGTCCGGCGAGCCACCAGGTAAGACATGGTCCCGTAGAGCCCGACCGAAGCCAGCACCAGCGCGAGAATGCCAAACAAACCGGTGAGGCGCGCGATGAGTCGATCCTGGTTGAAGTTCATCGCAACCTGTGCGTCGTAAGAGGCGAAATGGAAGATGGTGAGATTGGGGTCGATGCCGGCCATCGCGTGGCGGATCACGGCCTCGGCATCCTGCCGCGGACGGTCAAACTGTTCGATGATCGAGCCAACAAACATTGAGCTCTTCTCAGAAGAAATTGCCTCCGGATCGCTGTAGCCGGTGTATTCCTGGCTAAGCGGGCGCAGAAAGAGTGGAGTCACTTCGCCGCGCGCGTCGCTCATTTTGAAGTCTGCGAAGACACCGGCGATTTCAAAGGAGCCGGAGTTCTTCGGGGATACAAGACCGAAGTGCTTGCCGATCGGATCCTGATTGGGGAAGAAATACCGCGCGAAAGACTGGTTGACCAGGGCAACAGGAGTTGAGCCCTGCGTGTCCTCCTGCGCTGAGAAGTTGCGTCCGCGCACCACGGGCACGCCCACGGACTGCAGGAAACGGTCGCTGACACGGACCCAGGAGGCGAAGCACTTTTCATTGGCGCCCGGCGCGGAATGACCTTGCTGGATGACACACGTTCCCCAGTTGTTGCCGCCCAGCGGCGTGTAGCGGGCAAGGCTCACGTTGGCCGCGCCCGGCAATGCTGAGAGACGGTCTTCAATTTCACGATAGAGCGCGGGGAGCCTCTCGAGAGTGTAGCCTGCCCCTTTTGGGTCGAACTCAAGGACGTAGCGATTGGCCGTGGCGATACCGAAATTCTGGTGCTCGAGATTGGTAAGCGTCCGCGCCATCAGAAGAGCTGCCGCCAGCAGAACGACTGTGAGGGCCACCTGCACTACGACCAATGCTTTTTGTGGCAGAGAAGAGCGATCGCCCGCTGCACGATGGACGCTGCGCAGAGCTTCGGCTGGCTTTGCCTGCGACGACAACCAGGCGGGAGCTGTCCCGCAGAGGGCGCCGGTAAGCAGCGAAACAAAAAAAGCGAATCCAAGCACGGGCAGGGATGGGCTGGCCTGGACCGGCATATTGCGTGCATCAGGAAAAGCGAGCGCGAGAATCGTGTTCGAGAGAGCATAGGCCACTGCGAGGCCAACTGCCCCGCCAATGAGGCTGAGCAGAATGCTTTGGGTGAGGATCTGGCGAATGAGTCTCGCACGGGCCGCGCCCAGCGCCATCCGCACAGCCAATTCTCCGCGCCGCGTTGTGCCGCGAGCCAGCATCAGGCTGCCCAGGTTGGCACAAGCAATCAGCAGCACTGCTCCGGAAAGAATCATGAGCATGCGCAGGCCCTTGCCTGTTCCCTGCTGGAGCCTCTGGATACCGCCTCCTCCGGGGACAAGAACGACGTGTTGGCGAGGAATCAGTGCTGCGCCGCCATGTGCAGTGAAAGCCGTACGCGCAGACATCCATTGGCGCAAGTCAAACGAGAGCTTGGCCTGCAAGCTGGCGATGTTCGCCGTCGGACGCACTCTGCCCAACAAATAAAGCCATGCGGTGTCTTCCTCTCCCTGGGGCCAGAGAGACGTCCCCGCCCCTTCGATGGTGGGCTCGTTTACGAGTGTGAGCCAGAAGTCCGGCGGGCGATCAATCACGCGATCGCCAAAGAAACCGGGCGGCGCAACGCCGGCTACGGTGAAGGGGTGAGTCTGCACGTAGACCGTTGACCCGACAATCCCCGGGTCGCCGGCAAAGTCAGTTTCCCAGGTTTGATAACTCAGGACTAGAACCGGTTGAGCCCGGGGCTTGTCATCGCCCGCGACGAGCGCGCGGCCGGCATAAGCACCCACACCCAGCGTGGCAAAGTAATTGCCGGAAACAAACTCCGAGCGCATTGGCTTGGCAGGAGACGAACCGCTACGGACGCTGAGATCCGACCCTCCAGCCTGGACTGCAGCCAGTTGCTCGAAGTCTGGCGACGACTGCTGAAGCTGCAGGTAGAGGTCGTAGGCAAAGAGGTCAAAATCGCCGTTGTCGTTCTCGAAGCCGTCAAAGTAGCAGCAATCGCCGAGATCGCCAACACGATAAAGGTGAGACGGATCAGCCACCGGAAGCGAGCTCTCCAGAATTCCGTGTACAAGGCTGAAGATGGCAGTGTTGGCGCCAATACCGAGCCCCAATGTGATGACAGCAGTCAGCGTGAAGCCGGGCGACTTGAGAAGCTGCCGCATACCGTAGCGGAGATCGCGCGCCAACGTATCAAGGAATGACAAGGCCCGCTGTTGCCGATAGGATTCCTTTGTTTGCGTCATCCCGCCAAATGCGCGCAGCGCGGCGGTACGGGCGCTTGCGGCGGGCATGCCCTTTCGCATGTTTTCGGCAATCGCAAGATCGATGTGGGCGCGGAGTTCCTCATCGAGTTCGATATCGAGGTCGCGGCCGCGAAAGAATGCCGAGAAGCGGCTCAGAAAGGTGCGAATCCAATCCATGGAGTTCTCCTAACTGGACGAGGCGAGGAAGCGCGCCATTGTGGCGGCGACGCGTTCCCAGTTGTCGGTCTCTTCCGCGATTTTTTTCCGCCCGATGCGGCTGAGGGTATAAAACTTCGCGCGGCGATTGGTTTCCGACAAGCCCCACTCCGACTTGATCCATCCGCGCTGCTCCAGCCGCAGCAGGGCCGGGTAAATGGTGCCCTGGTTCAGGCTGAAAGCATTGCCGCTGACCTGCTCGATGCGCCGCGCGATGCCGTAACCGTGCAGCGGTCCCATCGATTCCAGGGTCTTCAGAACCATCAGGTCGAGGGTGCCTTGCAATACATCGGATCTGTTGTCGCCCATTCCAGCTCCTGTTGAGATTCAACATATACGCCCGGTATAGTCAGAATGTCAACATGAAATCAGAATTTCCTGGCCAATGCACGGGGCGCACCGGCTGTGGGATGAATCCGGTCGGAATTCTGACGCCATTGCCGTAAAATTCGGTATGACCGACCGCATGGCCCTTTCCCTGGCCCAGGCCGACCCCGAAGTAGCCGCCGCCATTGACCACGAAACCCTCCGCCAGCACGAAGGCCTGGAGATGATCGCCAGCGAAAACTTCGTCTCCGAAGCGGTGCTCGAGGCTGCCGGCTCGGTCTTCACCAACAAGTACGCCGAGGGCTATCCCGGCCGCCGCTACTACGGCGGCTGCGAGTACGCCGACGTGGTCGAGAACCTCGCGCGCGATCGCGCCAGGCAGATCTTCGGCGCCGAGTTCGCCAACGTGCAGCCGCACTCCGGCTCGCAGGCCAATGCCTCCGCCTACATGGCGGTGCTGCAGCCCGGCGACACCATTCTCGGCCTCGATCTCGCGCACGGCGGCCACCTCACCCACGGCCACAAGCTCAGCTTCAGCGGCAAGCTCTATCGCACCACCTTCTACACGTGCGTCGCGACACCGAAGTCATCGACTACGACGAACTCGAAGTCGATCGCCGAGCGCGAAAAGCCCAAGGTCATCATCGGCGGCGCCAGCGCCTATCCGCGCCTGTGGGACTTCGCGCGCATGCGCCAGATCGCCGACAAGGTCGGCGCAATGTACATCTTCGACATGGCCCACATCGCCGGCCTGGTTGCCGGCGGCGTCGCATCCCTCGCCGGTGCCGCACGCGCACATCACCACCACCACCACGCACAAGACCCTGCGCGGCCCGCGCGCCGGCCTCATCCTCTGCGGCAAAGACTATCAGGTCGGCGAAAAGCCCGAGCAGACTCTCGGCAAGGCCATCGACATGGCCGTCTTCCCCGGCCAGCAGGGCGGCCCGCTGGTGCACATCGTCGCCGCCAAGGCCGTTGCCTTCGGCGAAGTGCTGCGCCCGGAGTTCAAGACCTACGCCGCGCAGATTGTCGCCAACGCCAAGGCGCTCGCCACGCGCTATGCAGGAGGCGGGTTATCGCCTCGTCTCCGGCGGAACCGACAATCACCTCATGCTCGTCGATGTCTTCGAGAAGGGCATTCTCGGCTCCGAGGCCGAAGCTGGCCCTGGGCAAGGCCGGCATCACCGTCAACAAGAATGCCATTCCCTACGACACCAATCCGCCGCTCAAGCCCTCCGGCATTCGCATCGGCACGCCTGCGCTGACCACGCGCGGCATGAAGGAGCCCGAGATGCGCATCATCGCCGCCTGGATCGCCAAGGCTCTCGAACAGCGCAACGACGATGCGGCGCTCGACCGCATTCGCGGCGAAGTCGCGGAGCTGGCCAACCAGTTCCCGCTCTACGCCTGGCGACGCATCCCGGCAGCGGTTGTGGCCTGACTTATTTACCAACGTCCACTGGCTTACCTATCTTACGACCACTGAATTCTCAAGTCTGATCCGTGTGTTAGTAAGATTCAGGGAATCAGCAACTGCCTGCGCACATTCAGGGAGCGGCCGACGGCCGCTCCTTTTTCATTGCAATGTTCCGCCTGATTTGGTCGAATAATCTCGCTTCCTCCTCTTGATTGCGGGTACATGCAAGGCTGCCGCATACTCACAACTTGCATAGGCATGTTGGGTTAATAAGAGTGTGAGTTGAGTGGAAGTTTGACCTGAAGTGGCATCTCCGCGCAGATAGGCCGCTTCAAATCTTGATGGAAAGGAAAAACTCGATATGCGTGCAGCAAAGCTGGTTTTGAGCGCATTACTCGCCGTAAGTTTACCGGCGTTTGCGCAAGAGCATCCACAGGCCCGTGCGATTCATCCTCCCGCGCGTGGCCCGGCCCCATATCATGGTGTCCCCAAAGCAACCCCGGCGCCAAAGACCGGCGCGGTGAATCAGCCGGCCGAGCAGCGGAACTTTAGCGACAAACCCGGTCATCCAAATGCCCCTCACGTCGATCCGGGCAATCACTGGGTAGGTCACGATACCGGTCCCAACGATCCTGCCTATCATCTTGACCATCCCTGGGAGCACGGGCGGTTCAGCGGCGGTTTCGGTCCCTCGCACCGGTGGCACTTGGCAGGCGGAGGTCCAAATCGCTTCTCGTTCAACGGCTGGTACTGGAGTGTCGCACCGACTGATTTTGCCTTCTGCGGTGACTGGGACTGGGACAGTGACGACATCATCATCTACGACGATCCCGATCACATCGGCTGGTATCTGGCCTACAACGTGCGCCTGGGGACCTACATACACGTGATGTATCTCGGACCACAGTAACATCGCACCTAAGTTGCAATGCGCATGGGGCAGGGTTTAAATCCTGCCCCGTTTTCTTGCGCCGTACTTCTTCTGCGATATCGTTATCCATGCCGAAGCTCCGCGTCACACTCGACCGCTTACTCCGACTGCGGGAGAAGATCGCGCTCTATGCGCTCCGGAAGGGTTTACAAAAAAAGACGGCGGGTAACGCTGATAGATACTCGCCATTGCACAAATGTAACTTCTAACGCAATTCCTGAGTAACTGTACCCGGATGCACTGCACTCAAGTCGACGCGACCATCAGGGAGCGGCGACCTTGCACCGATCGACAAGAGGACACACCAACTCAGGAATTGCCGTAAGTTGGACGATGCCCTGCGCCAGTCAGATGATATATGCTTTCCTATGTCGATTGAATCTATACTTGCCGAAATAGATGCGGAGATTGCAAGACTTACACAAGTCCGTTCTCTGCTTGCTGGTTCTCGATCCATTAGCTCATCGGGAGCCAAGAGCAAGACAGGCAAGGCCGGCCGGCAAGACGAAGAAGAAACGCGTCCTCAGTGCCGACGCACGCAAGCGGATTGCCGATGCACAGCGCAAGCGGTGGGCAGCGCAGAAGGCCAAATCAAAGTAAGGACTGATCGCTTCAGTTCTCCGGGCCGGGCAATCCAGTTTCACGCGCATTAACCATCTTCCGGTTACCAGGTTTCAACAGCAAGAACATTGGGCGGCCCTGAGTGGCCCTCGATTACCTGCGTCTCAATCACGGCTTCCATATTCATCTTTTCCCAGTTGGCGGGAGCCTTGGCCAGCAGCGAGTTGAGATAGACGGGGTTGTAGAGGATCTCTCCGGCCGCCTCAGTGCCTTCTTCCGAGATACCGGCCGCGATGATCACCGGCTGGCCGGTCGTGCTGTCGTGTATGCGCGCCACGATGGCGTAGTCGCGCGAAAGCTTCTGGTACGGCAGATCCCAAGCCGTGGCCCACGTCGTCTTGTCGCTGACTCTTGCGATCCACAAGCAAGCGCATACGCCATCTTTCGATTCGAAGCCGAAGCGCAGTTTCTGCGTCACGCGCAGAGTCCAGATATTGTCGAATGCGCCAATCAGCACAATCGGTCCTTCGCGCAACTGTGCGAAGCTGGCCTCAGAGGCGGGCACCACGCGGAATGCCTTGTGGCGAGCCTCCAGCGCCGCCGCCGTGCGCGTCAGTGTCGTAACGTCGGCCAGCGCGAACAGGCCCGCCATGTGCAAGCGGACATAGAGCTTCTGCGGTTTCAGCAGGGGCATTGACCGGTGCCTCGAACGAGTCGATCGAGTCCATGTCGATGTTCTTGGCCGGCTCGCCCAGGCAGAACGTCGTCGGATTCGGACTTGAAATGAATGGCTCCCAGAAGCGATCGATATTCGAAGGCGGCTCGGCGGCGGAGGTGTCGGGTGGATCCGATCCCAACGAACACGCCGGCCGCGCACCCTGCGATCAGAAGAGCCGCCGGCAAGAATCCAGCCGGAATCGCGAAGGTTTCGCCGAGGCGGGCGGAATGTCCAGCGGCGCTTCGAGGCGAGCCGGCTGGCATCTGCGGCAGGAGTTGCGAGACGACAGCAGTCTCCTGCACATCTACCGTTGGCTCGGCGGCACCGGCTCTGGCTGCCGGAAAACCGGCACATACGAGCCCAGCGGAAGCTCGACTCACCAACTCGCCCGCGTGCGACGAGTCGTAGTAGTACGAGACTGAGCCGCTTGCGCACTTCGCCGGCCGTAATGCGGACGACCGGATCAGCATTGGCGTCGTAGGTAGGCGCGCGGCCGAAGACCTCGATGCCGATGCTGCGCTCTTTCAGCTCAGCCGCATTGCCCAGCAGCGTCTGCTCCACCGTGTAAGCCAGCAGAGCCGGGTAGCGCTTGCTGTTGGCAAACAGCGGATGAGTCAAGAGTCTTTGCAGTTGATCGCGAATTGCGGCAGGGTCGGAGACAAAGCACCGCCTGTTCCACGTCCTGCATGGATTTGGGCGCCAGCGGCATCCGGAACTCCTCAAGCGGCTCTAGGCCCGAAGTTGGGCAACGACTCGCAGCCTCAAGTTGCGCACCTGAACGTGCTGCTTCCTGGATGCGCAGACTCTCAACTGGACCTGCGAGTCCGAAAATCAATTCAAGCGGATCCAAATTCCTTCTGTCCCCATTGGAGGACAGTCCAGATCTCCGTGGAAAAGAAGGTCGTATTGATTTCTGGATTGCCCGCACTGCGTATAATACGTCCCGCCTCTCGCACGATGTCCATAATTCGATTAAAAGCCATTCTTGCAGCATGGTTATCTTCTCATTCTGAGTCCACTGCTACCCGATGGAACCTGTCGGTGCATCTTCAATTCTGCATACATTGAGAGTCGGTCCAGGAGATGTGCCCGGAAGTGTGTCACACTCAGGCGCGTTTTCTTGTGATTGCGGCTCCTCGCCCCTCCGGTTACCAGACCTGGATGAATCCAGGCAGGACTAATCGGGGGGCGCTTTTTTGCTGAGAGCCCTTTCATGTTGCGCAGAACCTTCGCGTGATCCCTTCCAGCAACCTTGATCGCCCGTATGCCCTCAACTGTGCTGTCAACAACTCAGTCCGATTCCTGCAAACCATCATATCCATGCATTATGCTTATCGGTCCCTCGGAGGGGACCTGCCGCAGTGCGAATTAACACGGTATCGTACTGCAAATCAATCTTCCTGCTCAGCCTTTCTCGTCGTCTCCCTTCCCGCAATCCTCGCCGCACAAACGGCGCCCATGACGCAGGCCGAGGCGCACCGCCGGGCCGAAGAACTGCTGAAGCAAATGACCATCGAGGAAAAAGTCGGCCAGATGAACCAGTCCTCCGGCGTCGTCATGCCCCTGCTGGCCACCGAGAAGCCCGACAACCTCATCGTCCAGGGCAAGGTCGGCTCCATCCTCTGGCTCATCGACGTCAAGGAGATCAACCGCCTGCAGCACCTCGCGGTCGACAAGTCCCGCCTCCACATCCCCATCCTCTTTGCCTTCGACGTCATCCACGGGTATCGCACCGTCTTCCCTGTCCCGCTGGCCATGGCCGCCTCCTGGGATCCCGGCGTCGAAGAAGCCGCGCAACACCTCGCCGGCGAGGACGCTCGCGCCGCCGGCATCCGCTGGACATTTACTCCGATGGTCGACATCGCGCGCGACTCGCGCTGGGGCCGCATCGTCGAAGGCGCCGGCGAAGATCCCTATCTCGGCGCGGCCATGGCCCGTGCCCAGGTTCGCGGATTTCAGGGCGAGTCCACTCGGCCCCGACAGCGTCCTCGCCTGCGTCAAGCACTTTGCCGGCTACGGCGCCGCCGAAGGCGGTCGCGACTACGACTCGTCCTACGTTCCCGAAGAACTGATGCACAACGTCTATCTTGTTCCCTTTCATGCGGCCGAACAGGCCGGCGCCGGCAGCTTCATGAGCGCCTACATGGACCTCAACGATGTGCCCGCCACCGGAAATCACTGGCTGCTCACCGACGTCCTGCGCAAAGATTGGGGATTCAAGGGCTTCGTTGTCTCCGATGCCTTGGCCGTCGCCAGCCTGCAGACCCACGGCTACGCCAAAGATCCCGAAGACGCTGCCTACAAGGCCGTCACCGCCGGCCTCGACATGGACATGGCCAGCCTGACCTACCCGAAATATCTGGCCGGTCTCGTCCGCTCCGGGCAAAGTCAGCCGAAGTCCCAGCTCGACGCATGCTGTCCTGCCGATCCTCGAAGCGAAGTACGAGCTCGGTCTCTTCGACCATCCCTACGTCGACGAATCGCAAAGTCGACTGCAACCCTCGAGCCGCCCTGAGGGGCGCGAACTCGAGCGCAAGGTTGCGGCCCGCTCCATGGTGCTGCTGAAAAATGACAACCACACCCTGCCGCTCAGCAAATCCATCAAGAAGATCGCTGTCATCGGCCCACTCGCCGACTCCGTCCGCGACATCGAAGGCGGCTGGACGGTCGAGGGCCTCTTCGGCGGCGGCATCCAAGAGCCATCCCGTCACCGTGCTCGCCGGCATCAAAAACAAGCTCGGCCATGGCGTCGAAATCAACTTCGTCCCGGGACCCGATGCCACGCGCGTATCTACCCGTCCCTGTTCGACCGATTTCCGGAACCAAGCCGCCACCGCCGCCGACCGAAGCTGAAATTGCCGAGGCCATCGCCAAAGCCAAAGCCGCCGCCGCCGACGCCGACGTCGTCATCGCCGTCATGGGTGAGACCGCCACCATGAGCAGCGAATCGGCCTCGCGCGCCTCCATGGAACTGCCCGGCATCCAGCAGCAGATGCTCGAAGCCGTCGCATCCACAGGCAAGCCGGTTGTCCTGGTACTTGAGAACGGCCGCCCCCTCGATATCCGCTGGGCCGCGCAGCATGTTCCTGCCATCCTCGAAGCCTGGTATCCCGGCACCGAAGGCGGCAACGCCGTCGCCGACGTGCTCTTTGGCGATGTGAATCCCGGCGGCAAGCTTCCCATCAGCTGGGCGCACGCCGCCGGCGAAGAGCCGCTCTACTACAACCACAACCTCACCCACGAGCCCGAAGACCGGCCCAACTTCACCTCGCGCTACTGGGACGTCGCAAGCAAGCCGCTCTATCCCTTCGGCTACGGCCTCAGCTACACCAGCTTCAAGTTCGATCACCTGCGTCTCAGCAAGACGCAGCATCAAGGCCGGCGAAGCCACCGAGGTCCTGGTCGACGTCACCAACACCGGCAGTGTGGCCGGGCGATGCCGTTGCGCAGATCTACATTCACCAGCGTTGGGGTTCGGCGTCGCGTCCGGTCCGCCAGCTCAAGGGATTCGAGCGTATCACCCTCAAGCCCGGCGAGACGCAGACACTCAAGTTCCCGCTCGGCAAGGACGAGCTCGCAATTCTGGAGTCCGCAAACCAAGGTCTGGGCCGTCGAGCCCAGCACCTTCGACGTCTGGGCCGGCGAAGACTCGACCGCCAGCCTCCACACCGAGCTCACCGTTACGGAGTAGCAATCCGCCTGGGGCGAAGACCACAAGGGCCAGGACCCGCATCAGATCCTGGCCCTTCTCGTTGCGCGGGGAAATCTCTCCTAGACTGCAAGCAGCCTCCCGAAGAACGCCCGGTACCGCTGCAATGCCACCCGAAGGTCTTCTGTAGAAACGCTGTCGCCGCGATCCCACTGCCCTTCCAGCCGTGCCCGCTCGTCGGCAAATATTTCAGCCAGCCGCTTCATCGCTCCGGCCACCAGCGCATCCGCCCGCTCCACAGCCTGCCGTGGCTCATCCACAAATCCCACCTGGATCGAGTCCCATTGCCCGCGAAGATTTTTCGTCTCATCGGGAGAGAACAGCGCAATCCGCACGTCTGCGCCATTTGTCTTTTGCCGATCCGCATCCATGCGGGTGTCTGCACCCAGGTTGCGATCGCGCCCATCCATCTGCTGCTCATCATAGGTCTGCTGCTCGTCTGCATGCGCCAGGGCGGCTGTCGAAAGCCCGCTGTTGTCGGTAAGTGCATCTCTTCTAATCTCTGCCATCTGTTTCCTCCAATGTATAAACCGCTTTTGCGGCACAACCATTTATCTGAAATATCCCGCGCTCCAGCCGGCATGCTTACCATGGCAACAACGCGAAGAATTCGCTGTCAGCAGGTTCAGATGAGCCTCCGCTGCAAAGGTTGCCCCTCGGCAAAGCCGGAGCAACCCCGGTTTGATGGTTGCCATGCCCAGATGAATTTTTTCAGCGTCTCAATAGGAAATTGAGCGATCATCCTCAATAAAAGGCCTGCGGTGCGGTTCAACCCGCCGTCCAATCCAGCACTACGACCTTCGTCCCATGTCCTTGGTAATGCCCCGAGTGCAATAAATCACACGACATTTCTCAAAATCTGCCGCACCATGGGAAAGCACACCAAAGGCGTCATCCATGAAGAACCTGTTTCGCTTGTTGCTTGGTTGCCTCGTTGTCTCGT
Source organism: uncultured Acidobacteriaceae bacterium (assembly GCA_963774175.1). Classification (GTDB taxonomy): domain Bacteria; phylum Acidobacteriota; class Terriglobia; order Terriglobales; family Acidobacteriaceae; genus Telmatobacter. The sequence continues at coordinate 126,206 of CAVZDT010000010.1, read as the reverse complement.
CGCTCAGCTGTGGTGCGCAGGATCTCCGCTCGCACATGGAGCAGATGAAGACCGCCTACACTGCCTCCGGCAGCATCGTCGTGCTCGACGGCCAAACTCTCGTCATCGAACCCAACATGCCGGCTCCCATCTGCGCTCTGCCGCGCGAAGAGGACGGAAAAATCGCCTGGTACCGCTACGCTTTTCCGCTCTCCTCCATCACTGTTCCGCTCACCGACGTCGATGAATCGCTCGATGAGCGAGGATCGTGTCTTCACCAATCCTGAAGCACCCAAGGCCTACAAGCCCGGTGACAAAGGCGACGCCATCATGGTTGTCGTTGTTGGCATGCCAGGCAAGAAGTTCCGCGCCCTCATCTACGATCGCGATAAGCTCGCGCACCTTGGCCCCGGGCCGCACAGCAGTTCCGATTACGGCCAGATGCAGGACCAGGTCGAAGCATTCGGACTCACGTTCAACGACACGGCCGCCGCCCACGCCTTCGTAACGGCGCTTCGAAATGCAGTAACGCTTGCCAAGACGCAGGCGATGGCGCGCTGATCTTTCGTGCAACGCTAGAGTTGCGTGCATGAAGTGTCATCCTGAGCTCCGCATGTTTGGGGCCCCTCATACGCAGTCTGTGGGGTAAGCGGGGCGAAGGATCTGCTTTGTTCGTTCAGCGGGAAGGTTCACTCTTTTCAACCGATATCTAGCGAGGGGTGCGCCATAAGGTGCTACGGCAGCTCGCGTACCCAGATGTTCCTGAAGCTCATCGGCTCGCTCTTGTCGCCGTGCGCCTGCAGCTTGATCGGCGCCGTGTCGTACTTTTTGTAAAACGGCTTGCCGATATAGAGCGTCTGCCCCTTCAGCTCAAAGTGATTCTGCACCAGAATCCCGTTGAAGAAGACCGTCACATACGCCGGCGTCTTCAGCGAGCCATCGTCGTTAAACGTCGGCGCGGTCCAGGCCACGTCGTAGGTCTGCCACTCGCCCGGCTTGCGGCTCGCATTCGCCAGCGGAATGCTCTGCTTGTAAATGCTGCCCGCCATGCCGTTCACATACGTGGGATTGTTGTAGCCGTCCAGCACCTGCAGCTCGTAGCCGTCGTCGCCCGGCCCGGTCGACGCGAGAAAGACGCCGCTGTTGCCGCGTCCCTGCCCGGTGCCCGGTAATGCTCGCGGGAATCTTGTATTCCACGTGAAGCTGATAGTCCTTGAAGCGCCGTTTCGTCTCGATGCTGCCGCCGGCCTTGTTCACCGTCATCACGCCGTCATGCACATCCCATAGCGCGGGCGCGTGATCCTTCACGTTGACCCACTCGTCCACGTTCTTTCCCGTCGAAGAGCACGATCGCGTCCGAAGGAGGCGCATTGCATTCGGCCGCAGGCGTTACGACCTTCGGCACTGGCTGCCAGATCTCCGTATCTTCCGGCTTGGGTTTGGCCTGCGAATCGGCCGCCTGCTGCGCGTTTAAGGGAACCACGAGGGCAAGAGATGCAAGAGACAAGAGCCTGGAAGAGAGGGTCAGCATAACGTCGGGAGTATACACCAGGAGTTCTTCGAGCCCTGCCCGAAATGCAAACCGTGCTCACTCAGACTTCGAGGGCAAGGGCCTCCCGGCGTCGCGTTGCATAGCGGAAGTAGCCGACGCCGATCCCATTGATGCCGACGATGAGCAACACCGCTTTACCCGTGAATCCCCATGGGCTCTTCACCTCCACCACCGGTAAGATGGATAGCACCGCATACGCCAGGGTCATCACGAATCCCGAGGCTGCGGCGATCCGCACCGGGAGCGACGGCTTTTCTCCGTGCGCGAAGAGCGGAATCGCGAACATCACGAGATACGCAAGCGCCCAGCAGATCAGGCCCGTGTTGTTGAGGAACTGGAAGGCTTCCTGCGCTCCAACGCCGAGGTTGCCGAAGAGCGTGAGCGAGAATGTTGCGACAGCAACGCAAAGGATCGATCCAACCGGCGTTCTGAATCGCGGATGCAGGCGGCTGAGCCAAGCGGGAAGCAGATGATCCCAGCCGGCAACCATCGGCAGCCGGATCACCGAATTGAAATAGAGGCTAGACCCACCCAGCAGAAAGATCATCAAGAGAAGGGCAACGGCCGGACCCGCGATGGATGCCATGGCCGTGCCCTGCGCACCGCTCGTGAATGCCTGCGTAGGTGGAGAGATCAAGTCCAGTTTGTCCGGAACGGTGAAAGCCAGAACCGATGCGGTCCCGAGAATGTAGATGAGCGCAATCAGCGGCCCGGAAACAAAGATGGATCGTCGCAGCGTCCGCGCCACCTGCGGATCGCGCACCTCGCCCGAGAAGATGCAGATTCCATCCAGCCCGCAAAACGCGCCGAATCCCATCTTCGCTGCGATATTCAGATTGAGCAGCGTGAAGGCCGGAAACACAACTGCAGCCGGCGCCGTCGCCGGATTCCCGTGAATCCAGCGTGGCAAGGCCAGCGCCACCATTCCGGCGAACAACAGGACCAGAATCCCGCCCCCGATGTTATGAATCCATTTGGCCAGCACCAGTCCGCGAATCGCCGTCAGGGTTATGCCGCCCACCATCAACGCAGTCACCGTAGCCGTGATGACTTTGCTCTCCACAATCCAAGCCCCCGCAGGTCCCATGGCGTATCCGATGTTGTCGGTGAACGTAGAAACCATGGATCCCACAATCAGGACCGCTGTGGCCCACAGGTTAAGCACAACCAGGAATCCGACGAGTTCTCCAAAGCGAAGCTTCGCCCACTGGTAAAGTCCGCCTTCCAGTGGCATCTCTTTGCTCAGGTGAATAACGACGATACCTGACGGGATATAAAACAGCAGCACCGCCGGAATCCAGTACATGACATGCGCCGGGCCCATCAGTCCTGCGGTTCCCACCCACTGAATGCCGACGATATAGAGCGCCTGCGAGAGCACCAGGTCGCCAAGCCGCAGTTCCTTCTTCAGCTCTTCGCTGCGGACCTCAACGACGTGTTCGGCCTCGACAAACTGCTGCTGCAGCTCCGCGTTTTGCATGAGATGCGATGCCTCTTTCGTTGGAAGAGCCCGTGAGAAACGCAGCGAATGAAGACTCGATGGGGAAGGATGTGCAATGTATAGCAGATTGCGCGGCGCCGGTATACAGCTTTCGTCGAGGCCGACACGCAGCCGGCCCGTGCTCCCTGCTGTCTTTGCCGCACGCAGAAAGGCCCCCGCCTGATTCAGGCTGTTACGAAACTGGGTCAGGAGTTGAAGGAAGTAAGTGACTGGGAAGTGAGTAAGTGGGAAAATGCCCTTGGTGAGCGAGGGCATTTTCCATGGGCTTCATTCAAGGTGAGGGACGAACCCAAGGCACATTGTTTCCTGTGGTGCTAGACGATCTGGTCCCGGGCGATCACGTCTGTCGCGTGATCGACGCTTTCGTTGCGCGGCTGGAGATGAGCGAACTCGGGTTCGAGCGTTCCGAGCCGGCGGAAACGGGACGGCCTGGTTACGATCCGCGCGATCTTTTGAAGCTTTATCTCTACGGCTACCTGCAACAGATCCGCTCCTCACGGCGTCTGGAGGCCGAGTGCAGGCGCAACGTGGAAGTGATGTGGCTGCTGGGCCGTCTGGCTCCCGATTACAAGAGCATCGCCGAATTCCGGCGCATGCACCGTGAAGCGGTCACCAAGGCCGGGGCCGCGCTGGTTCGCTTTGCGCGCTCGGTGGGCCTGGTACGGGGTGAGTGGATAGCCATCGATGGTTCCAAGTTCCAGGCCGCCAGCAGCGCTCGCAGTGTGCACGAGCGCGAGGCGGTGAAGCGTTATCTGGAGCAGCTTGAGAAGCCGATGAAGGGGATGAAATGGTCATCGATCCGAGAGCCGTGGCGACGGCACTGGAGAAGCTGAACAGGCATCCGGAACCGGAGGCGCACTTGATGCGCATAGGTCATGGCCGCGCGCCAGCCTATAACGTGCAGACCGCCGTGGATGCCGAACATGCGCTGATCGTGGCCCAGCAGGTGACCACGGAGGCGACCGACAACCGCAGCCTGCTGCCCATGGCCGAAGCGGCCGAGAGGCGGTGGGCCGTCCGCCCTCACTTCACGTGGTTGCCGACGCCGGTTACTCCAACGGCGAGCAGGCCGAACGATGCGAGACAACAGGCATCGTGCCGCATGTGCCTGCCAACCGCGCCGTCAACAACAAGGGCGACGGCACGCTGTTCGACCGCAGCCGGTTCCATTACGACGAGAACACGGACACCTTCCGCTGTCCTCAAGGCGAGACGCTGGTGCGCAACAACTGCAGGGAGCAAAAACAGGGTGGCGTACGCGCGCCAGCCGAGACCTGCTGGCGCATGTTCGCTGAAACATCGCTGTACTCCGTCGCCGCAACGCGTCGTGGATCGTCACCTGCATGAAGAAGCGCTCACGCGTATGCAGCAGCGAGCCACGCCTGCCGCGATGCGGCTACGACGATCCACCGTCGAGCATCCCTTCGGTACCCTCAAATACCGCATCTTCGGATACCCGCGATTCCTGCTGCGCGGACTTAGAGGAGCACAAACCGAGATCGGTCTGGCAACCATGGCTTACAACCTGAAACGCATGATGAATGTCCTCGGAGTGGGCCGCATGGTCCTGGCGATCAACCCCGCCTAATCCCACCTTGGCCTCGCCAAGCCCCATGCCAAGCCAAAACTACCTGCAAAAACAAAAGAAGCGAAGCTCCAACTCCGGAACCTCGCTTCTCGTTGTTCTAAATGCCCCGTTTCGTAACAGCCTGCTGAATGCGAGGGCCTCTGAGCCTTGTTAGTCTTAGTTCGCTCTCAGCGCCACCGTTGGGTTGATCCGCGAAGCCCGGAATGCCGGAACGTAACCTGAAAACGCCGCTACCGCCAGCAGCCCGATCGCCATGCTCGCGTACGTGGCCGCGTCCCACGGCGAAGTTCCAAACAGCAGAGAATTCATGAACCGCGCACTTGTGATCGACGCGCCCAGCACCCAGCACTACTCCAACCAGCGCCAGCCGTAGCGTGCCGGCGAGCACCTGTCGCTGCACGATGCTCGCCGTGCCCCCAGCGCCATTTGAATGCCGATCTCCTGCGTCTGCCGCGTCACCGTGTACGAAATCACGCCGTAAATGCCGAGCGCCGCCAAAAGCAACCCTAAGGTTGCGAATGAGACGACCAGCAACATGAAAAACTGCCGTCCCGACACTGCGTGAGTCACCAGCAGCTTGATCGGCTTGAACTCTGCCGCCGGCTGTTTCGGATTCATCTCGCGCAGCGCGTTCATCACGCTCATGGCCAGCGATGCCGGCGGCAGTGTTGTGCGCACCACAAGTTGCGCGTCATTGGGTGATGCCTGGGTCATCGGGTAATAAATCTGCCAGCCGGCTTCTCCATCCACGTTTTCTTCGTGAACATCATCCACTACGCCGACCACGCGCACGTTGTTCTTGTCGTCCGTGCCGTTGCCGAGGATCTGGCCTACCGCATCTTGATTCGGCCAGAAGAATCTGCCCATCCCCTGATTGATCAGCACAACTTGTTCGGTCTTCGGTCCATCGGCCCAGGTAAAGTCGCGCCCCCGCAGCCTCGTACCCATCGCGCGCATATAACCCGGCGAAATCACGTAGACCAAGCGGGCCGGCCACATCCTTGAAATCGTTGGGATTCCTTCCCTTGGGGATCGGCGTTCCCCACGCGCGATTCTGCCCCAGCGGCAGATAGTCCACCAGGCCTGCCGCTTCGACGCCCGGAAGCGCTCCCACGCGCGACAGGATCTGCTGGAAGATGACTCCGCGCTTCGCCGCGCTCAAATCGCCGGTCTTATCGTTCGGAACATTATCGTCGTACAGCACCTTCACCGCAGCCGCACGATTCGGCTGGAACCCCAGATCGACATTCAGAACATTCAGGAAGCTGCGCAGCAGCAGTCCCGCCCCCACCAGCAGCATGCACGCCAGCGCTACCTCCGACACAACCAGGACGGAACGGATCCGCTCGTGTTTGCGGCTCGCCGTCGCTCCCGGTCCGGCATCCTTCAGTGACTCGTACAAGTTGCCGCTGGCCATCCGCAGTCCCGGCACCAGCCCAAAAACAACAGCCGCGAAGACCGCAATCAGCACCGTCCATCCCAGCGCTGCACCGTCGATACGCAAAGTGCTGAGCAGCGGCAGCGCAATCGCTCCCTGGTGCGCCAGCCATGCGACCAGGACCGCCGCAAGCATGAATCCAAAGATCGCGCCTGCGCCCGACAGCACCAGGCTCTCCGTCAGAAGCTGTCGAACGATGCGCCCCCGGCTCGCCCCCAGAGCCCCACGCATCGCGAATTCCTTAGAGCGCGCAGCGCCGCGTGCGAGCAGCAGATTCGAAAGATTGACGCACGCAATCAGCAGGATCGCTCCCACCGCCGACCACAGCACCACCAGCGACCGGCGCAGCTTTCCGCTGATGTAGTCCTTCAGCGGCACCGGCACGACTGCATCTTTGTACTGGCCGCACGATCTGCGGATACTTGTTGTTCCAGCACATATGCGGCGCCACGCGCGCTGCCTCATCGCGCGCCTGACGCCAGAGTCACGCCCGGCTTCAGCCGGCCGATCAACGTGATGATGTTGCCCCAGTCGCGCGGCGGCCCGTAGAGATTCAGCGGCGTAATCGCGTCCACCTTCGTGCCCGGCGCGAACACCGCGCCAAAATCAAACGATGCCGGCAGCACGCCGATCACCGTCGTCTGCTGGCCGTTCATGTCGAATGCCTTGCCGATGATGTTTGGATCGGCATTGAACTGCCGCCGCCACCATGCATTGGTCAGCAGCACCACCGGTGCAGCTCCATTGCGTGCATCATCCGGCGTGAACACGCGTCCCATCTGCGCCTGCACCCCGAGCAACGGGAAGAAATTCTGAATCACGTCGATGCTGGTCGCCGTGATCGGCGCGCCGCCCCCAAGATTCAGGCTCAGATTGTCGGCGCTCGAAAATGCAAAGTACCCCGTCACATCCTGGTACGACCGGCTCATCGTGCGAAACTCATCGTAGGCATCGGTCGAATACGTCGCGCAAGACAACCCGCACTTGGTCGGCGGCGGCGCAATCCACACCAGCTGCTGCGCGTTGGGGAACGGCAGCGGCCGCAGCAGCAGCGTGTTCACCACGCTGAACACTGCGATGTTCGCGCCGATCGCCAGCGCGAGAATCAGCACCGCGACGACCGTGAAGCTCGGATCGCGCCACAGCGTGCGCACCGTGTACTTCAGGTCCTGCATCAGGATATCGATGTTCATAAACCCTCGCGCTTCGCGATGTCTGTACCGTGCCTGCTCCATCCCGCCGATGCTCACCAGTGCCAGCCGTCGTGCCTCCGCAGCCGGCAGGCCGTGAGCCATGTTGTCGTCGATCGCCATTTCGAGATGAGCCGCAAGCTCCGCGTCGAGATCCGCATCCAGAGGCCTCCTCCACACAAATGCCCACAATCCGGCTCAGGACGCGCCGAAGCCCGCTCATGCGTCGGCTCCCTCAGCGGACTTGTCCATGGTCATCACGCGCTCCATCACGTCCTTCAGCCGCTCCCAGTAACGAGCATCAGCCGTACCAGCTGCCCGCGTCCCGCGGCGGTGATCGAGTAGAACTTTGCCTTGCGGTTGTTGTCTGACGTGCCCCAGCGCGACGCGATCCAGCCCGCGCTGCTCCAGCCGCACCAGCGACGCGTAGATGGTGCCCTGGTTCAGCAATACCTCGTTGCCGCTGACCTGCTCGATGCGTCGCGCAATGCCGTAGCCATGCAGCGAGCCCATCACCGTCAGCGTCTGCAGGACCATCAGGTCGAGCGTTCCTTGCAGAAGATCAAGTTTTTCAGGAGACATTCAGGTACCTGTGGCACAACCACAGAAGTATGCCACAAAACCTGTGGTAATGCCACAGGAGCGCAAAAAGTCCCGCAATCTTACGCTTATTGGCTCGTAAGTGGCATTGGCGCGCCGCCGGCAACTATCTAACGTATTGAAAGAGGGGAACCGGTCCGCCTCCTCGCACTGAATCCGGGACGAGACGCACGATCATTCTCATTCCACTCCAAATCGCCGCCTTTTGTGTCATCTCTTCCTTCCTCATTTACACTGCCATCGACCTGCATCTTCGCAACCAGCGCTCCTGGCAGGAGCTCATTCTCCGGCTCTCTCCTGCGTGGAAGGGAACTGGCTCGCCCGCATCGACAGAAGGCAACAGATGGACAGCTTTTCGCGATGCCGGCGTGATGATGGAGATCGCCGACTATGCGCAACGGCACGCGGTCGATTTCGATGTCGCTTCCGCCGAAACTTTGCGGGAGAATGCTCTACAAATGAGAGCCGCCGCGCTGAAGGCGCTCTTCAACCGCGCACGCTCGCATTGATCCGCCACGCCAGCCTCCTCGCCGCAGCGCGGCCGACCATGCGAGCCCCTTCGAGCGATGCAGTTGCCCTCCAGCAACAGGGCCGGTAAATACCAGCCGGCCTGTCGGTACAAATCTCTTCACACAACGACGGGATATGCGCTTCTCGTCAGTTTGATTCCATTCTGAGAAACTGTCTGTAGAACCTGGTCCACGACGGGAAACCATCCGGCTTTTCTCCCCCTTTGTCCTGCGTTCCGGGTCTCGCGCACCCTCAAGAGCGTGAAATCGTGTGTGGGATGAGGATCGCATGAAGCGCAGGGATTTTGTACGGCTTGGATGGGCCACCATGATCGCGACCGCGGCAGGCAAGCTGCCGCCCGCACTTGGGGAGTCGCAAAGCGAGCCTGTTCCGGGGCCGCCACAGCATACGATGACGTCACCGTTGAAACCCACGCTCCCTGGGCACGCGGCGGATTTCTCCCTGCGAATCGCACCCACCATGGTCGAGCTGGCCCCGCAGGTTGTGGTCAGCACGATCGGCTACAGCGATAAAGTTCCCGGCCCTCTCCTGCGGATGCGCGAGGGCCAGCATGTCACCGTCGACGTGGTGAACGACACGGACGTTCCGGAGTACGTGCATTGGCACGGCCTGTTGATTCCGTCGGACGTGGATGGGGCGGCGGAAGAGGGCACGCCGCCAGTCCCGCCCCACGGCCGGCGCCGCTATCAATTCGTGGCCAGGCCTGCGGGTTCACGATGGTACCACTCGCATACGGCGGCCATGCTTGATCTGCATCGGGGCTCCTACACCGGCCAGTTCGGTTTTCTCATGATCGATTCCGCCAATGACCCTGGACACTACGACCAGGAGGTCTTTCTGGCGCTGCGCGATTGGCAGTATTTTCTGAGTCCGATGGACCAGGACGAGAGTCGGCCGGATCCCAACGACCCGATGCCCGAAAAACCGCCGAAACCAGATCTCCGTCAGAACGGACTCGAAGTCAGCGCTCCTCTTTATTCGATCAACGACAAAATGCTCGGCGCAGGAGATCCCCTGCGCGTGCAGTCGGGTCAGCGCATCCTGATGCACCTGCTCAATGCCAGCGCTGCGCAGATTCATCGCGTGGCTCTTCCCGGCCACAAGTTTCAGGTAGTCACTCTCGACGGCAATCCCGTCCCTACGCCGCAGCCTGTCGACGTCATTGAGATCGCTCCGGGCGAGCGCGTGGATGCAATCGTGGAGATGAATAACCCGGGAGTCTGGATTCTAGGGGAACTCCGCAATTTCGTGCGGCAATCCGGCATGGGTGTTGTGGTGGAGTACGCCAATCAGAGCCAGCGCGCGCAGTGGATTCAGCCTCCGAAGTCGCGGTGGGACTACACAATCTTCGGCAACACCGCGTCGCATCCGGCTCCCGACCAGACCATCGACATGGTTTTTGAAAAAGTAGCTGGCGGTCCCAATGGAATCAATCGCTGGCTCGTCAACGGCAAGGAATATCCGCACGACAGGGAATTCGTATTCCGGCAGGGGCGCCGCTACCGGTTGGTGTTTCACAATCGCAGTGACGATTCTCACCCCCTGCACATGCACCGGCACATGTTCGAGCTTGTCGACCTCAACGGCAAGCCGACCGCGGGCATAAAGAAAGATACGGTGATCGTGCCCGCATTTGGACGAGCCTCGGTAGATCTGGTGGCCGACCAGCCTGGGCTCACGCTGTTTCACTGCCATATGCAGCAGCACATGGATTTTGGCTTCATGGCCCTGATTCGCTACACATAAGCACCGCATCGGGCACAAACGGGTTAGGGTGTCGACTCGGCGAAGCCGACAGCGGTGCATTCGTCCAGCTGTGTTACGGCTTTTTAACACATTCGACATACACGCGAAACATTGAAGGCATACAAGATGATGTTCCTATTCCCCAACAACAAATCGAACCGGAGGTCTGCATGAAGGCGATCCAAGGCAGGTTACGAGCGGCAGTGCTCATGGGAGCGGCCGCCACGGTGCTGGCATTCGCAACTGGAGCCAAGGCACAGAATCAAAACGCCAGCAACAATCAGTGGTCCAACAGCAAGGGCTGGTCAAGCGGCAACTGGGTGCCGAACGACAATCCATGGCCGTACAACAAGCTGCAGCGGTCGCCCGTGCTGGCGGTGGTTGGCGACGTCGCCTGCCAGCCAGGCGAGGAAGAGAGTGGTGAGAAGGCGGGTGAAAACTGCAGCGGAGACACAGTTCAGAATCTGCTCGCATCTCAGGCGGCCACTGCACAACAGATTGAGAATATGAAACCTGACATCGTCGCGCTCGTCGGAGATGAGCAATACCAGGTGGGCCAATATTCGGACTTTGAGAACTCCTACGAAACGACCTATGGTGCATTCAAAATGATCACGCGGCCCGCGCCCGGCAACCACGAGTTTTATGTGGAACACGGCGCGATCGGCGTTGCCGGCTACGGCTACTTCTCCTACTTCAACGGCGTCCAGCACAATGCCGATGGAACCCCGATGATGGCCACGATCTCCGGCAATCCTGACACCGGCGGAACTTTCACCCAACCCGTGCCCTACTCGGACGGACAGGCGGGGCACTTCGCGCAGACCGGCGGACTCGGAACCAACAACACAGGCGGGCCAGTCGGGGTCGGAGACGGCTGGTATTCCTACAATCTGGGCTCGTGGCACCTTATCTCGCTCAATATAGAGTGCGAGACACAGCCCGGCGGCTGCACCGGCTCCTGGTTTGCTTCCGAACTCGAATGGCTGAAAAAGGATCTTGCGGAGAATCATTCCGCATGCACACTCGCCTACTGGCACCAGCCCGTGTTCAGCCCTACCAACAGCATCGCCGTACCCGAGGGCCCGACCGCTGTGGCCTTTTGGCAACTGCTCTATCAGTATGGAGCCGACCTGGTGCTAAACGGACACGACCACCTCTATGGCCGCTACCGCCCTCTTGACCCCTCCGGGAATTTCGATCCCAAGAAGGGCATACGCGAATTCGTCGTGGGCACCGGCGGCGAGACACTCGATCCGATCGTCACAACCGACACGACAGCCGCTGATCCTACGGGCAACCCGAACTTCAACGCAGAGAATCTCGAGGCGGGAACCGGGGAATTCTGGGGCGTGATGGGCCTGACGCTCAATGAGAACGGCTACGCGTGGGATTTCGAGTCGGCGCTGAAGGATCCTGCACAAACAACCGGTCCGGCCACCTTCAGCGACAAGGGCGTCGGCACCTGCCACGGACCAGTCAACAGGTAGCAGCCCGTTCGTCTTCGCGACCTTGCTTCAGTTCGTGTTCCCCCTTCGTGAGAAATCGCGAAGGGGGAATTTCTTTTGCCTCGCTCGTCGAACTACATCAGCGCTACGTCAGCGCGCGATCCAGGTGCACATATCCGCCGTCGACAATCAGATGCTGGCCCGTGGTGTGTCCCGACTGCGTCGGCGACAGCAGGAACACCGTTGCCGCCGCAATCTCCGTCGCCAGCGTCATGCGATGTCCCAGAGGAATCTTGTCGGTGATGCGCTTCAATTCCCCCTCCGGATCTCCCAGCGTGTCCAGCCATCGCCGGTACAGCGGCGTCATCACCTCGGCCGGAAGCACGGCGTTCACGCGGATGTTGTACTTCAGCAGCTCGGCCGCCCACTCTCGCGTCAGCGCAAGCTGCGCCCCCTTGCTGGCCGCGTAGCCCGAAGTATTTCCCTGTCCCGTCAGCGCTACCTTCGAGCTGATGTTAACAATGGCGCCCTGCGTGCGCTTCAGAGAGTTCAGCGCGTAATGGGCCAGCGCGTAATAGTGGATCAGGTTCTTCTGCAGGCTCTCCACAAACCGCGCCACGCCTCCCTTCTCCAAGCCCGCGCCGTCGTTCACGCCGGCATTGTTCACCAGCCCGTAGATCTCGCCAAACCGGTCCTCGATCTCGGCAATCGCCGAGTGGCAGCGATCGATGTCTTCAAGATGCGCCTCGACCAGGTTGCAATGCGCTGCGCCAGCCTGCATCTCGGCCATGAACGCCTGCACATTTTCTGAACGCCGGCCGAGCACCACCACGCGCGCCCCCTCGGCCAGGCAGGCCCGCGAAATGCCGGCGCCAATTCCGGCTCCGCCCCCGGTTACCACGATGAGCTTATCGCTAAGTCCGAGATCCATTCACACCTCGCCAGGCACACCGGTCTTCAGTGTCCGCATGAGAACCGGCATCTCATAGCTAACTCGCTAACTTGCCATGCCGCGAAGCGGCGCTAACCTGCGATTTCTTTGAACGAAAGATCTCTGATAACTCTCCCGAATCCTCGAAATCGGTTCTCACGCACGCTCTTCAGCCCCTGCACGGTTGCACACCAAACCCGCTTGCCATCTTAAATTGACCACCAACGCCCAATCCCCAACTTACGGCGTGCAATCTTCGATGCACTCCCCGCCTCAATCGCTGTCAAGAGCACCATCCCAGCCATCGTCGAACATCTCATTTAAATTCATCCACTTGGGCTGTAGGCGAATTTTGCAGCCTATTGGCGGCAATTCTGTATCTTTGAAAGAGAACTCACCACTGCGCCGGTTTGCCTTTTTTGCTGCTGCATCCGCCCACAGGACGATTCGCGCGAAAAACGGAAGCAAAAAGTGCTCGTAACTCGTTTGTGCAGATGACTCTGCGGCTAAGTCTAATTGGAGGAGGACTTGCAGCAACATCCTCTCCGTAACCACATGAAATCAACTAACCTCTCTACAGAGTATGGGGGGAGGAGTACCCCCCGCTTACTAATGGACACTCTTGACCATCCTCACTACCGGCAGCGCCTCCCCATTTCTCAATGGAACTGCGATCCGCTCCGTCTCCACGTATCCTTTCAACCGGTACAGCGGGACTCCCGTCAGCGTCGAACCCATCTCGAAGCGTCGGAATCCGGCCGCCCGTGCCGCTTCTTCCACAGTGGCCAGAATCAGCGATCCAAGCCCTTTTCGTGAAAACTCCGGATGCACGAAGATCGCCCGTACCTTTGCCGCATCCGTTACCGGGTCCAGCAACTCAGGCTCTCGCCCCGGGCCGGCATCGGCTCCGAAGAGCGTCTTCCGCTTCGACCACCCTCCGCAGCCCGCCACGCTCCGTGCGTCCGAGTTTTGGTTCAGGACCTCGGCGATGAAATATGTCCGATCGCGGATGAGCTGCGTGTCCAGCCCCAGCACAGTGCCCAGCGCGCCTTCGATCTGCTGCGGCGTATAGTCGGCCGCCTGCAATCCGCGCACCGAGGCCTCGATCAGAGCGTGCAGCGCCGGAATGTCCCCCTCCGTCGCCAGGCGCAGCTGAAATGCAGCTTCCATACAATTTTTTTTTGAAAGGCAGGAAATTCTACCGCCCGGTGATGATCTTTCCGGCGCGCTCGTACGATCCCAGGTTGAATACGTTCTTGTACCCGAGATCGACCAGTTTCTTCTGCGCCAGGCGACTCCGCATACCCGTCGAACAGTGAAGCAGCAGAACCTTGTTCCTGTCCCTCACCGTCCCGTGCGCCATAACCTCGATTTTGTCCAGCGGCATGTTGTACGCCTGTATGATGTGCCCCGACTCAAACTCGTTCGCGCTGCGAACGTCGATGACCATCGCTCCGCTTTTCAGGTATTCTGCAGCTTCTTTCGACGAAATCTGGCCGGAACGCTTGACGTACATGTAGCCTGCGGCCATCACAAGAACAACTGCAAACGGAATCCAGGACATAGATTTAGTGTACCGCCTTTTATCAGACCTTCAGACAGCTGAAACACCAGTTCCCACGCGCGTTTTGCGATCGGAACAGTTAATTTTCCTTGAACTTTCGGGGGCCTGTTTACACCTTTGCTACTTCCACCAGAATCGAATAAAACGTAGCACCCGCACCGATATCCGTCAGGCGCTCGCTCGGTCAGCGCATTCACGTTTACTCCGCCCTCGCTCAGCTTCGCCCAGTCCAGCCGCGCCGATACCACCCCTTCTGGCACCGCGCCGTCTACCAGGGCCGCTCAGAGTGATCTCGCCGCGTGCGTTCCACACTCGTACCTTGTCTCCATTTGCAATTCCGCGCGACCTTGCGTCCGTCGGATGCATCTCCAGGCTCTGGCTGGTGCGCGCTTCCATCTTGCGGTGTCCGTCCAGATTCGCGAATGTCGAGTTCATGTAGTTATCTGCCTTACGCCCCAGAAACTCCAGCGGAAAGCGCTCTGCGCTCTCACCCCACCTGGATTCAACAGGGGGGATAAACCCCGGAACGGGGTCCTGTCCCTGCGCCGCCAGCGTCTCGGAGTAGAACTCCACCTTTCCCGAAGGCGTCGGCAGCGGACCTTCAACGTAGGGCATGAAACGGGTGATTCTCCGGATCCCGATGAAACGCCAACGGAATATGACCGCGCTCCTCCAGATCCTCAAGGCTGATGTGCTCCATGCCCTTGTTGGTCGAGTGGCCATCCAGGCCAATTGCCAGCGCCTGGCGAATCATTTGTTCCTCGGTATCGCGGAAGCATGACTCAGTAAATCCCATCCGCTGCGCCAGCTCGCCGAACAGCCACACATTCGTACGCGCCTCTCCCGGAGGTTCGATGGCCTGCTGCGATAGCTGCACAAAGTAGTGCCCGTACGCGCCCTGGATATCGCGTATGCTCCAGGAACGTCGTCGCCGGCAGAATGTAGTCCGCATAATCCGTCGTGTCGTTGAAGAACAGCTCGTGCACCACCGTAAATAGATCCGGCCGCGCCAGCCCTTGCCGCACCGCGTTGTGGTTCGGCGCTACTGCACCCGGATTCGAGTTGTACACAAACAGCGCCTTCACAGCGGGACCGCCGCTGAGCACTTCGTTCGTCGCCTGCCCCGGCTGTCAATGCCAGCCCCAGCTGTCGACATATTCACCGTCCGCGCCGGCCGTCCCAGCGGCGAATCCAGCGCCAGATCCATGCGCTCCAGTTCCCTCTTGTTCCATTGGAAGCCGCCCGACGTCGAAAGCGATCCTCCCCCGCCGCGATACTTCCACGCGCCCGTCAGCGCAGGCAGCATGGCAATCGCGCGCACTGCCGTTCCGCCATTTTCACCTCGCTGCACGCCATAGTTCAGCCGCAAAGCCGCCGGCCGCGTCGTCGCATACTCGCGCGCCAGTTGCTCGACCTCAGCAGGCGTCATTCCAGTCCACGCCGCCACGCGCTCCGGCGTGTACTCGCGCGCCCGCTCCGCCAGCTGCTCAAACTCCGTGCGTCATCTCGGCGATGTACGCGCGGTCTTCGAGCCCTTCGCGCAGGATCACGTGCATCATCCCCAGCGCCA
The DNA here is from genome assembly GCA_963774175.1 of uncultured Acidobacteriaceae bacterium. Classification (GTDB taxonomy): domain Bacteria; phylum Acidobacteriota; class Terriglobia; order Terriglobales; family Acidobacteriaceae; genus Telmatobacter. The sequence goes on along the minus strand of CAVZDT010000010.1, from coordinate 110,568 downwards.
GCGCCCCATCGGTCCCCGGCCGGATCGCGATATGCCAGTCCGCCAGCGCCGCGGTGCGCGTCTTGTAGGGATCGATCACGATCAGCCGCGCGCCGTTGCGCCGCGCCTGCTCCACCATCGGCCACAGGTGGACGTTGTTGCCGTGGATGTTCGCGCCCCACGCCACAATCAGCTTGGCCAGCCGGAAGTCCTCCGTCGGCGTCCCCAGCTTCTTCCCGTACACCAGGTTCCACGCCACGCCGCCGGCCTCAGAGCAAATGGTGCGGTCCAGCTGGCTCGCGCCCAGGCGGTGAAAGAACCGCCGGTCCATCGATCCGTAACCCAGCACGCCAATCGTCCCCGCGTAGCTGTAAGGCAAGAATCGACTCCGGCCCGAACTCGTCGCTGATCCGCTGCAGCCGCGCCGCAATCGCAGTCCAGCGCCTCGTCCCAGCTCACGCGCTCAAATGCCTCGTGCTCGCGCCCGCGCGGCAGCGGCCCCTTTGGCGACCCCGGCCTTCCGTTTCAGCGGATAGAGAATCCTCTCCGGCGCAGTACACGCGATCCAGATACTTCGCCACCTTGCCGCACAGAAATCCCTGCGTCACGGGCTGCGAAGGGTCGCCCTGCACCTTGACCGCGCGGCCATTGGCGTCCACCGTCACCAGCACAGCGCAGCTGTCCGGGCAGTCGTGCGAACACACCGTGTGCACGATGCGAAAGGGGGGAGTCTCAGCGATAGCCGCCATTTGGTCATTGTAAGCTGATCCCGTATACCTGATTGCCGGAGGCCCCCATGAAACGCACCCTGCTGTTCCTCGTCCTGTGCTTCATCATTGCCCGCGTCGCGTCCATCGCAGGCCGAGACTCCCAACGCGACGACCGATGAGGCGCAGATCCGCGCCGCCATCCAGGCCCAGGCCGAAGCCTGGAATCGCGCCGACATTCCCGCCTTCATGCAGGCCTACGAGGACTCGCCCGACACCACCTTCATCGGCCTCACGCTCCGCAAGGGCTATCGGCCTATCCTCGAGCGCTATAAGGCCAACTACACTACTCCCGAACAGATGGGCAAGCTCACCTTCACCGATCTCGATGTCCGCCTGCTGCCCGGCGGTTGCGGCAAAGCCGAAATCGCCGCTCGTCACCGGCAAATTCCACCTCGACCGCGCCGCCCACGGTGAAGCCAAAAAGGACGACGGCATCTTCTCGCTCGTCTGGCGCAAGGGTCCGCAGGGCTGGAAGATCATCCTCGACCACACCAGCTAGCATCGACTCGGCATCTCCTTCTTCTCGGGTTTTCTGAAGGGGTTCACGGAATGGGCAATTCCGTCCAGGGCTTTTACGATCAACTCGCGGACTTCTATCACCTGATCTTCGAAGATTGGGACCGGTCCATCGAGCGCCAGGCCACAGCTCTCAATCGTCTGCTCGCGGACCGAATTTCGCCTGGTCCGCTTAAAATCCTGGATTGCGCCTGCGGAATTGGCACCCAGACCCTGGGATTCGCCCGCGCCGGCCATCACGTGATCGCTTCTGACCTAAGCGCGCCAGCTGTCAACCGGGCCAGGCGCGAGGCAGAAGCGCGAGGACTGAAGATCGAGTTTCACATCTCAGACATGACGAATCTCTCCCCGATTTCCGACTGCGTCTTTGACGTCGTCGCGGCGCTCGATAATGCAATTCCTCATCTTCCGTTCGCTGGAGTTCAGGAAGCCGCGCGCGCAATGGCCGCCAAACTCCGGCCAGGCGGCCTCTTTCTGGCCAGTACGCGCGATTACGACGAACTGATCCTGCAGAAACCCTCCGTGCAAGGCCCGGTCTTTTACGGTGCTGAAGGAAATCGCAGGATCGTCCTTCAGGTCTGGGATTGGATTGAGCCGGCAAGGTACTCGCTGCACCAATACATCTCCATCGAAGGAATCAACGGGTGGGAAACCCACCATTTCGTCTCCGAATACCGGTGCCTTCTGCACGCGGATTTCACAAGGGCGCTGGAGATGGCAGGACTCGAGAAGGTTGAACGACTCCTGCCCCGTGAGAGCGGCTTCTTCCAGCCAGTCATCCTGGCGAGGAAGGCCTAGGCCGGATCACCTCGCCTAGGTCAACGACCGCTGAGGATTATCCAACACAGTTCCGCGTAATCAATCCTCCACCCGCCCAGAATCGCAGCAGATCACCCGCTTATCACGGTTCTTCGGGAAGGGGGCCGTGAATATCGATCTGGTATTTCGCTGCCAGCGTCACCAGCTTTGCCATGTCGGGCGGTCCAGGCGGTGCGTTCGTGTCCGGCTCGCTCATCTCCAGAACAAATCTCTCAAAACCGGCGGGAGTGCAGAAGACAAGCATCCTTGCGGGGGCATTGCCCACAATTTTGAACCCGTGCGCAATCTCGCGCGGACCGAAGACGAACGTGCCGGGCCCCGCCTTCAGCCATTTGCCATCGCAGATAAATGCCGCTTCCCCCTCCAACATATAGAAGGATTCATCCTCAAGATGGTGCGTGTGGTAGGGAGTCGCAAAACCAACAGGCATCGTCAGGTGTTCCACCAACGCAAGGACTCCGTTGGTCGATTCGCTGGTGGACCGAATCAGGGTGGGCATGCCCAGGAATCGGACTCTGGCTTCTTCCCGTGTGTTCAGGAAGGGTTGTGGCTTCGTTGCGATCATTCCGTTCTCCTCTCAGGTGTCCTTGACGACCAAATGGTCTTTGGCGCAGTTTTCGCGAAGTGTACCATCTGCGTTCCATCCGACGCGAAAAGAAAGTCCAGACCACCTTTCAGTAACCAAATCAGCGAGATACGCGAAGCGAGCCAACCCATTTCAAATGCGGCGCATCTTGAAACAAGCGCGATCGTACGCGAAAGGAGGGTCGCCGGAAGATCACACATTTGTTGAGGTGTTCAGTGGGTTCCACCATTTCATGCGTCGTTATCAAATCAGATCTTTTTTCCAGAAGAATTCCTGCTCCCGGTGACCTGGTCCGTGTCGCCGGAAAATCCGGTTCGTTCGTGGTCATTCATGTCGATCGCACTCGCCGCCTCGCTCAACTGATGGAGAAGTCGGGCAGACACCGGCTTGTGCATGTGCCTTTGGCATCGGTGCGAATCTTCGACCGGAAACTCGCCCAGGCTATTCATCGGTTCCTTGATTCCAGGACCGAAAGCTCCTGAGCGTCACACTTCAAATCGCAGACCCCGTGCCTCGAGCGGTTCTCGACCGTGCCTCACCGTTCGTCGTCTGGCCGCTGACAACAGCGTCAGCGAACTGTAGACTCTAAACGAGCCATGAGCTGCCTCTTCTGCAAGATCGTCGATGGAAGCATTCCGTCGACCGCCGTCTACCAGGACGACCAGTGCTACGCCTTTGCCGACATCAATCCGCAGGCGCCGGTGCATATCCTCATCGTCCCGCGCGAACACATTGACTCGATGGCCGAGGCCGGCGAACGACCACACGCGCTGCTCGGTCATCTGCTCTGGGTCGCGGCGGAGATTGCACGCGCCAAAGATCTCGCCAAAGGGCTACCGCGTCGTCATCAACACCGGCGACGACGGCGGCCAGACCGTCGACCATCTTCACCTGCACTCTGCTTGGCGGCCGCGCTCTGACCTGGCCGCCGGGATAACTTTGACGCGAACAGACAAAAACAGGGCGTCCGCTATCGCGGACGCCCTTTGCCATTCCCACCTAGACCTGTTCTACACCGGTTGCGGTACGTATTCTTCCTCTTCTTCCATCCCGTAGCGGCGCAGCAGGTTGGGCAGGCTCTGCGAAAAGGCCGAGCGCGGCATCACCGTGTCGCAGCCGGCTTCGATCGCCTTCATCTTCAGGTCGCCCTGCAGATGATTGAGGAAGCCGATGATCGAAGTCGCCTTCTTGAACTTGGTCTTGAACTTGGGAATCAGCGTCATCGGCTTGGCGTTCAGGTTGTTCAAGTCGAAGACCAGCAGCGTCGGCCGGTCGGCCTCGGGCGCGTCCGTGATCCGCGAGACCGTTTCCTTCTCGCCCTTGACGAACTCCACCTTGACGCCCAGCTTGCGCGCCGTCTCCTGGATCTTGGCCTGGAAGAACAGATCGTCGATGAAGCAGAAGATGCGCGTCGGCGCGTCGGCTTTCACCGGAACGCTCGGCGCTGCCGACGTTTACATCGCCGATAATAGCCGCCGTGATGGCCGTTGCTGGTGATCTGGATCGTCGAGGGAGGACCGTCGGCCACGTTGCCGTTCACGGCGCGATAGCTGTGGTCCATGGGGCCGACAAACGTTCGCGGGCCCCTCTGCTTTCTCCCTGCGGCCGGCCCTGGTGCTGCGGCATGCGATGCTGTTGCCCGGCTGCGCCGGCGGAGCCCGAGCCCTTCTGCTGGAAGAACTTCTTCTTCTTCCGGTGTCGCCCTGACCCTGCTTTGGCGGCCCGGCTCTTGCTGGGCATGCGGTTGCTGCGGCGGCGGAGCCTGCATCTAGCGGCTGCGCCTGCTGGGGCTGCGTCTGCTGGGGTTGCCCCTGCTGTGCCTGCTGCGCGCGTTCTGCTGGTTCGATTTGTTCTTGCGGCGGCGCCGGCGGCGCCGATGCCCTTGCGACTGCCCCTGGCCGTTGGCCGGGGCTGGCCCCAGTTCTGGCTGGGGCGCGTCGATTCTGTTGTCATGCGTGTACTTCCTGGCACTTTGCTGTGTGGTGCATTACGTCTCTTGGGGTTCAGCATTTTCTTTTCTGAGGGTGCTGAGCTTCCCTTTCCCTGCCGCTCGTCGGACTGGACGAGGAACACGCTGTCGGTGGCTTTCGCTTGTCGACGTTGCCGCGCATTGTGTCGGGGATCAGAGCTCTGAACGCAATCTATCACGATCTTCTGCGAACCCCGCGACGCTTGAATGGCGGGCGTACCTTCCTTGCCCAGTGCCTCGCGGCATTCTCGTCCACTCCCTCGACAATCCCTTGTCGTCAGGATCCCCGCGGAAAATGACGCCACTTATGTGATGCGGCTGCGGGGCCAAACATCTAGTGGAAATGCTCAAGCCATCTGCCACGCCGAAACTTCTACAGCACGATCCTGGTTGTCTGGACCTCGACGGTTCAACCGGCGTTTCCCTGGGGTAATGTCATTCCTATGGAATTCCTCGCTGCATCCAGCCGGATAGGCCTGCCCTGCATGCGAAGTTTCCTTTTCAGCGGCGAGCCTTCTCTGCCCTATTTCGGGTGGTTCGCGTCAAGCCGCTTGATAGGCAACTCCGATAGTACAGGCTCCACGTCCCGGCTGGCAAGTGGGCGATATGCCGCAAAGATGGTAAGCCGAGCGGAAATGCCCCACCCGTGCCACTTTGGAAGCCGGCAGTCCGATTGCCGGATGCTTCCCCAAACGCACGAAACGCCACTCTCTTTGGAATGGCGTTTCGTGTCCCTGCGCTGGTCACTGGCCTCCCAGCAAATTGTGGCCGATGGTTATATCCACCGCGCCTTTTACAGGCTTTCTCGACCGGTCTTGCCACTTCGTTGGCGGTTGCTCTTGCCGAGCGTCTGCTGTTTTTGCGGGCTGGCCGGAATATTTTCCAGCAGCCGGTACATCACTGGCACCCTTAATTAGCAATCGGCATGCCGTTTCTGCTTGCTCTTAATTTCAACAACTTGCGTTTTGAGGTCAACATAAACCGTTTTGATTCTGGTAAACCTTCGAGCCTCAGCTTCAAAAAACAATAGATTTCCGATCAGTGCTGGCATTGCGCACAGTAATGTGTACTTCGTCCGGCCACCACAATCCTCCTGATTGGATTCTCGCATCGAAGGCACGGTAGCGCCGGTACGCTGGTAAACAAAATGTTCCAGCTGAAAGAATCCGCGCATCCCGTCCGCATCGACATAGTCCGAAACCGAAGAACCGCCGAGCCGAATTGCATGCTCCAGCACACCTTGAGCGCGGTTCTCAATCGTTCCAGCTCGGCCATCGTGTCAGCCCTCCAGCCCTCCGACGTGGTCGAATTCCGGCGCGGAAGAGGCCCTCATCTGCGTAGATATTGCCCACACCTGCCAGCAGCGTCTGGTTCAGCAATGCTGCCTTGATCGCAAGTTTCCGTCCCCGAAACAGAGCGGCAAACTCCTCGGCCCCGATCTTCAGGGGCTCGGCGCCCGGTCCTGCAAAGCCCTGCCCTTTGCCAAGGTCGCGAAACTCGAGCCTGCCAAACCGCCGAGGGTCCACAAAGCGCAGTTCACGCCCGCTTGCCAATGCGATCCGGGCGTGGGTATGTTTCGCAACCTCCGCATCGGGTGTTGTAACCAGCAATCTTCCCGTCATACCCAGGTGCACAATCCACTGCGCGGAGGTCGCCCCGCGCTGATCGGGTGAGTGGCTGTCGATTGGGCTGCCCTCACTTTGGGGTCCCAGTTCGAAGACGATGTGTTTGCCGGTGCGATGGACGGACTGTATACGCCTCTCGCGCAATCCAGCGGCTTGCCGACGTGGCGAGTTCTTGAACGGTTCACGGTGCGACCCAAACCATGCGTCGACAATCAAGTCGCCGCGTAGTCGTGCGTCTACTCCGCGCGCGATCGTTTCAACTTCGGGCAGCTCAGGCATTGATTCGATTGTAGAGGGAGGAGATCAGCCGGCAAACGTGGAACGCACCGTGGAATCAGTCCATAGTTCATCAGTGTTGCGCGCCGGGCTCTCTGATTTTGCTGGCTTCGAAACTGACGATGTGCCAAACGCCTCGCACGTCCTTCACGTAAACGCGGGTGTAACGGTAGCTGCCGGAAACATCGCCATCGGGACTGGTCCCCGTTACCTCGGCACGCGATGTGACCAGCGCTGTCGTCCCGTACAAGCGAATCTTCCTGTCGCTGAGTTCGATGGAGGTGAAATGAAAGGTTCCGGAACGGAGGCTGGCGAGCGCCTGCTCTTTTGATTGCAAAATCCCCGTCGGAGTGATCGCCATGTAGTCATCGGCCAGCAGGGTGTCCATTGCGGCGGAATTTCCGTGCAGGACGGCATCGCGCCACGCGTCTTCAAGCTGCTCGATCTGGAGCCGGGTTTCATGCTTCTCATTGCGCGGCATCGCGGACAACGAAGCGGCAGCAGCAAATGTCAAAATGACAGCGAGCCTCAACGCGATGCTGCGGCTTCGCTCCGCAGACCAACTTGCCCTCAGCTTTTCCATAGGCGTAACGGATAGTAGCCCCGAACTGTTATGTGGGTCAATGCGTGTCATCACAAGTGTCATTTGCAAAACATCCTTAGAGTCACATGGAGGACGTGACCAAAGGAATGAACATTCACGAGTCTTTGACTTTGCAACCCATCGGGGTGTCACATTGTTGCGACTTCAGTCCAGCGCGGCGAGGTCTTCGCGGCTGCGTTCCAGCATCTTCTGGTAGAGTCCGGCCACGGCGTATTTCTTGAAGTGCGGCGACTGCCGATGCGCCTCTTCGGCCTTCTGGTCCTTGTAATGCTCGTAAATCAGCACTGTGCAGGCCTCGCCCTGCACCCAGTGCGGGAGGTAGTGGACACATCCCGGTTCCTGGCGCGATGCCTCTGTGAGTTCGTGCAGAATATCAAGAATCTCCGCCCGATCCTCCTGGGCGAACCTCATGCGAACCGTAAAGCTGATCATGGGGAGCACTTCCTCAAAGCAATCGATATTCTTCACGCAGCGAGTCCAGTCTAAGCGTGAATCTCACTCAGCGCCGCAGCAAATTCCGGAAGAACCATGGTCTGCTCGCGGTCGGGCCCTGTGGAAACCATTCCAATCTTTGCGCCGCTCTCGCGTTCCTGGAAGCGAAGATACTCCTGCGCGGCTTTTGGCAGCTTATCAAATTCCGTGATGCCCTCGGTGGAGGCGCGCCAGCCTTTCAGTGTTGTGTACACCGGTTTCACTCGCTCCAAACCGAGCACATCGGCGGGAATCTCGTCGCTGACCTTGCCGTCGACCTGGTAGCCAACGCAGACCGGAATCTCTTCGAGTTCGTCGAGTACATCCATCTTTGTGACCACCAGCCACTCGGCGCCGTTCACCTGGTTTGAATAACGCAGCAGCGGAATATCGAGCCATCCGCAGCGCCGCGGGCGGCCCGTTACAGCGCCGTATTCGTTGCCCCGCGCGCGCAGCTGGTCGCCGATGGCTTCGTGGATCTCCGTTGGGAACGGCCCTTCGCCCACGCGCGTCACGTAAGCCTTGGTCACCGAGATCACCGTGCCGATCGCGGTGGGGCCGACGCCGGTGCCCGTTGCCGCACCGCCGGCCGTTGCCGAGGATGACGTGACAAACGGATAGGTGCCGTGATCGATGTCGAGCATGGTGCCTTGAGCGCCCTCGAACATCACGGAACCACCGCTCGCAATGATCTGGTGCAGCAGGCGACCGGTATCGGTCACAAACGGGCGAACTTCTTCGGCTGCGGCCGCGTACTCCTCGTACATCTTCTCGGGCTCCAGTGGATCGGTGCCGAACAGAGCGTGCGCGATGGCATTTTTCTCGCCGCAGGCGGCATAGATGTGGGTCTTCAAGAGGTCCGAGCGCAACAGGTCGACGATGCGCAGGCCGCTGCGCGCCATCTTGTCTTCATACGCGGGGCCAATGCCACGGCTGGTGGTGCCGATGCGCTTGCGCCCGGGCGCGCTTTCGGCAGCCAGTTCGATCATCCGGTGATAGGGCAGAATCACCTGGGCGCGATTGGAGACGAAGAGCTGCTCATCGACCTCGATGCCCAGGCCTCGCAGCTTGGCGACCTCCTTCAAAAAAGCTATGGGGTCGAGCACCACGCCGTTGCCGATCACGCCCTTGCAGCCGGGGCGGAGAACGCCGCAGGGAATGAGCTGGAGAACAAACTTCTGTTCCCCGTGAATGACGGTGTGGCCGGCATTGTGCCCGCCCGCGTAGCGCGCCACGGCGCTGAAGCGTTCGCTCAGCACATCAACAATTTTTCCCTTGCCTTCATCGCCCCACTGGGCACCCAGCACAACAGCTGTCTTCGCTCGCATCTGCTTCCTGCTTCCCGTAAAATTCACACACATTGGCCCGCCGCGGGGTCACCACGTGGGCAAAAATCGGGCGCCTATCCCGTCCGCGCCACGAACGATTCTAAACCCTCGGTTGCGAAGAAGCAGTGAGAGAGAAGCAGGGAGCGCGGGTAGGGATCACGGGACAGGGGATAGGGAACAGGGACAGAGAACACAGAATATGTTCAGAATTGCGTGTTTCTGGGCGGATACCCTCCCCGGAACCTGGCTGGAAATTTCCTCCATACATTGAGTTTACCGGCGGGGGTTTCGCCAAATTCGTAGGATTGGGTTGACCGCAGACTTTTCCCAGCAAAGGGCTTAGGTGAGTCGAATCTCCCGGTCGTGCTGACAGTCAGCCCGCCTCACCATCCTCACTAATGCAGAAGCATACGGTCGTTATTTCAGAGGAGTCAGGCTCCGTATTGCTTGTCTGAGACGTGCTCGAGCCAGTCCACGACTTTGCCGTTGAGTTTTTCCTGGATTGCGATGTGGGTCATCGCGGTGGCCGGCGAGGCGCCGTGCCAGTGTTTTTCGCCAGGCGCGAACCAGACGATGTCGCCTGGGCGAATCTCCTCGATGGGCCCGTCCCAGCGCTGGGCGCGGCCGAAGCCGGAGGTGACGATAAGGGTCTGGCCGAGGGGATGTGTATGCCAGGCGGTGCGGGCGCCGGGCTCGAAGGTGACGTGCGCGCCTTGAACCATCGCCGGATCGGGCGCCTGAAACAGCGGATCGATGCGGACCATGCCCGTGAACCAATCAGAGGGCCCTTTTGCGGAGGGCTGTGTACCGACTCTTCTGATCTCCATGTGCTGCAACTCCTCATTTCTATCGTGTTTAAGTTTCGTGCTGAGTACTCGCAGGACATTATTGACGATCATGCCCCGGTTCAGAGTGGCATGATCCTGACGGTCGCGGAGCGTGCGCGTGCGCCGATCATCGGCTTCAGGTATGGGCTTCCTTTGTACTTTGTCCGGTAAGCGTCGTCGATGCGGTCGTTGATCGATCCCTCGACCGGCATGAAGGTGACTTCTTTCGTGATGCCGGCGGCTATGATGCGCCCTGCCTTTTGTCTTAAGGCAGACTGGTACCAGCGGGAGTCGGGCCCGTTGTAGGCGCGGGCGTAAAGAGCATCGTCGACCGCGACAGACCAGATCCAGGTCGGCGTGCCGTATGTTTTGCCGTCCTCACGGAACGGCGCGATATGCAGGTCATCGGCTTCGGCGATCTTGTGCAGTTCTTCTTTCGACCAGGAGGTCATTGTCCAATCTCCATGAACCTGATTCGGCGCTCGCTCAGAGCCCGGTCATCTTTTCGAGGTGCTCGGGATAGCGGTCGCCTTCGATCTTGATTTCCGAGGCGGCTTCTTCGATCTGCCGGAGATCGTCTTTCGACAGCTCGACCGAAAGTGCACCGATGTTTTCTTCCAGACGCGACAACTTGGTTGTGCCGGGGATGGGAACAATCCACGGTTTCTGAGCGAGGAGCCACGCGAGCGCGATCTGGGCTGGCGTTGCGTTCTTCTGCTTGCCGATGCTGGTGAGCAGATCGACGACGGCCTGGTTTGCCTTGCGGGCTTCAAGGGTGAAGCGCGGAAGGGTGCTGCGGAAGTCGTTGCTTTTGAGTTCGGTGGTTTCATCCATCTTGCCGGTCAGGAATCCCTTGCCGAGCGGGCTGTACGGAACCATGCCGATGCCAAGCTCCTCGAGCGTGGGAATCACTTCCGCTTCGGGCCTTCTCCACCACAGCGAGTATTCGTTTTGCAGGGCGGTCACGGGCTGGACTGCATGCGCGCGGCGGATGGTGCCGACGCCTGCTTCAGAGAGGCCGAAGTGCTTCACCTTGCCCTGCTGAATCAAGTCCTTCACCGCTCCGGCCACATCTTCAATGGGCACGGCGGGGTCGACCCGGTGCTGGTAGAAGAGATCGATGGTGTCGATGCGGAGGCGCTTGAGCGAGTTCTCAGCGACCTGTTTGATGCGCTCGGGGCGGCTGTTCAGGCCCTGCCAACCAGGACTGCCGTCGGGATTGAGATTGAAGCCAAACTTGGTGGCAATGGCGACCTTGCCCTTAAACGGGGAGATGGCTTCGCCGAGTAGTTCTTCGTTGGTGTAAGGGCCGTAGACTTCGGCGGTGTCGAAAAAGGTGATACCGCGGTCGACTGCGGCGCGGAGAAGCGAAACCATCTCCTGCTTGTCTTTGGGCGGGCCGTAGCTGAAGCTCATGCCCATGCAGCCCAGGCCGACGGCGGATACTTCAAGATTGCTTTTTCCCAGCTTGCGTTTCTGCATTTGTACTCCAGTTCTTCTTGAGGAGCCGGTGCGTTCGTTCAAAAACGAGGCGCACCGGCCGCCCTGTTACGCGGATTTGAGAGAGGCCATGTCGATCGAGAAGCGGTACTTCACGTCGGACTTGACGACGCGGTCGTAGGCTTCGTTGATCTTCTGGATCGGAATGACTTCGACGTCGGAGACGATGTTGTGCTTGCTGCAGAAGTCGAGCATCTCCTGGGTTTCGGCAATGCCGCCGATGATTGAGCCCGAGAAGCTGCGCCGGCCCATGAGCAGGCCAAACACTGCGACAGGGAGCGGCGTATCCGGGGCGCCAACCATGGTGAGGTTGCCGTCGCGAGCCAGCAGGTTGATGTATGCATTGATGTCGTGTGGGGCAGCGACAGCATCGAGGATGAAATCAAAGCTGCCTGCGTGCTTGTTCATTTCATCGGCGTTTTTTGAGATGACGACTTCATCGCCGCCGAGGCGCAGGGCATCATCCTTCTTGCCGGGCGAGGTGGTAAAGACGACCGTGTGGGCTCCCAGCGCATGCGCAAATTTGACGGCCATGTGGCCGAGCCCGCCGAGACCAACAACGCCGACCTTCTTGCCCTTGGTCACACCCCAGTGGCGCATAGGCGAGTAGGTGGTGATGCCGGCGCAGAGCAGCGGTGCAGTTCCGGCAAGGTCCAGATTCGAGGGCACGCGAAGTACGAAGGCTTCGTCGACGACGATGCTGTCGGAGTAGCCGCCGTATGTGACGCCGCCAAGGTGTTTATCGGGGAAGTTGTAAGTGAGGGTGAAATTGGGGCAGAACTGCTCGAGCCCGGCCTTGCACTCTGGGCAGGTGCGGTCGGAGTCGACCATGCAGCCGACGGCAGCCAGGTCGCCAGGCTTGAATTTCTTGACGGCCGACCCGACCTTGGCAACGCGGCCGACGATTTCGTGGCCGGGGACACAGGGGTAGACGGTAGGCATGACCCCGCTCCACTCGTTGCGCGCCTGGTGAACGTCAGAGTGGCAGATGCCGCAGAAGAGAACTTCAATCTGCACATCGGTCTCCTTCGGATCGCGTCGCTGAATAGTATGCGGACCGAGCCCGGAAGTCGCGCTTTGCGCGGCGAATGCTTTAGAGGAGAATGTGCCGGGACGAGATGTTTCCTTGCCGGGTGCCAATTGAGTTGTTGCCATGTTGTTCTCCTTTTCGTGGTTCGGGGGTTATCGGGGGACGATCTTGAATCTGATTGCGCAGGTTGTAGGGGCTTGCAGAACGGTTGGCCTGGTCTGAGCAGGCGATTCTCCGCCAAAACTTCCAGTCCAAACACTAATCGACCGCGCAATTCGAGCGGTATCCCGATCCTTCCTATTTCTTGCCTGATCCTGTCGATGCATGGATTTTTGTGCACATGGAAGCAAACGTTCGCGCTAAGTTGAATGTAAGGAGTGATGCGGATGAACGCCTTGGAGAATAAGGCCCCCGCCGTTCAGCGCGCAGTGGAAGACGCGCGAATTCTGCTGGCAAAGAAAATTGCCGATCGTGCGGTTTCGGAAGGCGATATAAGGACCGCGATTGAGGGGCTGCGGCTGTACAGACGGTCGGAGCCGAGTCCCTGCGCCTCGGCTGCGTACCAGCCGAGCCTGGTGGTGTTCGTGCAGGGCGAAAAGCGGATCAATCTTGGCAAGACGATCTACGTATGCAACGGATCAAATTTTCTTCTCACGTCGATCGATCTGCCCGTAGTGAGCCAGGTGACGAAGGCAAGCGAGAAGGAACCGATTCTCGGCATGATTCTCCAACTGGAGATGACGATGATCCGGGAGATCCTCTCGCAACATGAGTTTCAGTTTGGCGGCGAGGTTGGCGATGCGCGCGGAATGGCGTTGGGCGTGAGTTCGGAGGAACTGCTGGATGCGTGCACGCGGCTTGTGGGTCTGCTGGACTCGCCCGAGGACATTCCATTTCTGGGCAGGCTGATCGAGCGCGAAATCATCTACCGGCTGTTGCGGAGCCCGCAAGGGCAGCATCTGCGCGCGATTGCCACGCTGGGTGAGCAGAGCCATCGCACTGCGAAGGTCGTTTCGTGGCTGCGGATGAATTATTCCAAGCCCCTGCGGGTGGAAGAACTGGCAACCATGGCGCGAATGGGCGTGTCGACGTTGCATCATCAATTTCGCTCGCTCACGGCCATGAGCCCACTGCAGTATCAGAAGCAAGTTCGGCTGCACGTGGCGCGCGAACGGATGATCAACGAAGGGCTGGATGCCGCCAGCGCGGCGTTTGAAGTGGGATACGAAAGCGCCAGCCAGTTCAACCGCGAATACAGTCGCTTCTTCGGGCAGCCGCCGATGCGGGACGTCAGGGCACGGCGGATCGCCAGTCCTGAGATGACGCCGTCGGCGGGATGAGGATCGTGTCGGTTCGCGTTTAGTGCTGGGCGGTGGCCGGGGCCGGCTGCGCTTGCTTGTAGCCTGCCGGAATCTCAAAGTGTGACGGATCGACCGGAGCGGACGAGAAGTTCGAGGTAGTGATCTGGGTTTCCATAAGGATCGCGCTGGTGGGCTGGGCCTGGGCAGAGTTCTGATTGGCGTTCTGATCGGGTGGAGGGTTGTCGTTTTTCTTCTTGCCGAATCCGAAGCCGCCCAACCTGCTGGAGATCATCGAGCCCATCCCTGCCTTCGCAACCTGGCCGGCGCTGGGCGCGGCCGGCGAAGAGTCGGCCGGCAGGGGCGCTTCAGAGGCCGCGGGCAAGGGCTGGCCATTCGCCGTGGTTCCCATGCGCATCACCTGCATAATGGGCACGCCGTCGAGTTTTTGCATCTCCTTGGCCATGTCGCCGAGAGCCTGTCCGGCGCCGGGGTTCTGCGAGAGCATCTTGCTGAAGTCGTAGCCGAGGCCGATGGTAGAGTCGGCCATCTTGGCGCCCATGCGCCCGTAGAAGTCGCGCACCTGGTCGTAGCCGGGGATCGATGGAACCATCCACATGTCGTTGGTGATGGCCATGTTGCCGGATTGTTGCGTCTGCGTGTCTGTTGCCGTCATGGTCATGGTAAGGATGGCCTCGTTGCTCGAAAGCCCGCTGACTTCTTTCTGCGCGCCGGTCTTCCGCACCTTCACGTCGAAGCTCATCTTGACGTTCTGCGTGCTCGGATCGGGCGCGGGCTGCGCCGGCTGTTTTGCAGCCTGCTGCTGCATCTGCAGGCGGGCGTTTTCGACGGCCTCTCTCATCTGCTCGAAGGTCATCACAGTGTAGGTCTTCTTCTGGATGTCGATCTGGGTGATGGTCTCCTTGTCGAGATCGATGATCTCGATGTTCTCCGGCGAGACATTGGCGAGACGATTGTCTTTGAGGTAGATGGTGGAGACAATGGGGTCGCCGATGTGGCGGGCCTGGGAGCTGAAAGTGCCGACCATCTTCATCATGTGCAGCAACGAACCGCCGGTAAGCTGGGTGGTCTGCTGGTAGGTGTAGTCCGCTGCACAGAGGCTGGTGGGAACGGCAAGAAGGAGCGAGAGCAGGATGTGGTTCGAGAGGCGGTGCATTGATACCTCCGACTGGGATCGGCGGCTGAGAGGGAACAGCCGGGGGTGCCGGGCGATGCCGGGAGTGTAGCCCCAGGAAATTGTGAGAGTCAACGGATATTCGTTTCAAAAGAACAGACGCCGATGAACGGGAGGGACTGCTCACTCCGACGCGAGGCCAGCGGTCGGCAGGCCAAGCAGGGCGAAAGCGAACAACCTCTTCAGAGAGTGGTGCAGGCGTCGCCTAGTTGCTCTCTCCACCGACAAGTTATTGTTTGCGCAAATATTCCCCGCGAAATTCCAGCTTCCAGGTTGCACCTTTGTCTGCGGATTTCTCCCAGGTCTGTTCTACCTTGTCCGCGCCGACACGCTTGATCCGGACCCGGTTGAGGATCGTCTCTCCGTTGGGCCCGCGGCTCGGTCCGGTGAACTCTGCAGTTCCCGATGCCACCTTTCCATTCACAAACACATGCACGCGTCCTGTATTGTCGGCGAACAGTCCGTGCCAGCTTTTGTCGTCGGGACTGTAACCGAAGATGTTTTCTCCGCGATGACCGCGGCCGCCATCCCAGCGTTCGACCACCATGCACTGGTCGAGTTCAGCGGAGACTTTGCTTACGGCATTCGGCCCGGCGCCGGGACCGCCAACCGACCAATCGCCCAGCCAGAAATCGAGCTGCCGGCTATCGGAGTTCGTCGCGCAGGGTTCTGAGTCTGCCGGAAAGGCTCGCGCCGCGACGCTGAGAAACACACCGACACATGCAACCAGGAGAATTTTCCTGAATCGCTTCGATACGCGTATTGCTACATCCTGTTTCAGCATTTTCTACCTCCTTCGTTCGAGCTGACCCTTGAGGGGGACCCGGCCAGTTCGGTTTGTAAACCATGAATTTCCGGAACTATCAGCCTGTTGCAACCCTGGCTCACTCACAGGGCCTCTGAGCATGGAATCGAAAGGCATCAGTACCCTTTTCGATTGCGATGACTTTGAATCCCGCCGCTTCCAGGCGAGCGCCAAACGTCGCTGGGTCAATGGGAACAAGAGTGTCTCCTAAATGGATCAACCGCATGAAGATGCTTTGCAGGCTGTCGCTTCCAACAAAGGCCGCCCCCGGCTGGAGGACCCGCCTCACTTCACGCAAAAGCTTGTCTTGCAATTCGCCGGAAGGCACGTGATGCAGCATGGTGAACGACACGCACGCCGAAAAGCTCGCGTCGGGAAAAGGCATTGCGGTTGCGTCCCCTTCGACGACGTCAACATTCGTTCCCCGCAGTCGGGAGCGCAGCGCGGCTGCGGACTTTGATTCCAGCTCAATCGCGGTGAGGTGCTGAACCCTGGACCGCAACAAATCGGTCGTCAGTCCCGGCCCCGGCCCGACTTCCAGCAGGCTCGGATCCAGATTCGCTTCGGAGATCACCCACGGCACCCTCTGCTCGAGCGTCTTCTGCCAGTGGGCCGATCGACATAGCCAATGGTGGATACGATTCACTCTGTCTCCCTTGCCGCGAAGCCTCAGACAAGTCAACAGTAGCGATTGACGGGGTTGCGCGCTTTCAATATCGTGACAACCTATGTCGAAAAAACGACAAAGCGCGATCTTTGATCCTGTGGTCGCTGGAGGAGCAAAGGTTGCCACGTACGCGCACGATTATCCGGCAGGGGAGGAGCTACCCCTGCATTTCCATGATCAGGATCAGCTTGTCTACGCTTCGTGCGGCGTGATGACTGTGCGGACGGAGGAAGACACCTGGGTTGTGCCGGCGCACAGAGCTGTGTGGATACCGAAAGGGGTTCCTCACAGCATCACGATGTCAGGAACGGTGGCGATGCGGACGCTCTACTTGAAGCCACGGGTTGTGAAGACGCTTCCTCGAGAGTGTTGCGTGGTCAACGTGTCACCCTTGCTCAAGGAACTCATTCTGCGCTCGTGCGCGATTGGCCTACTGAAAAAGGAGGTTGCGTGGCAGCGTCACCTTGTCGATGTGATTGTCGACCAGCTTGCGGTTATTCAAACGGTTCCACTGAGGCTTCCAAATGTTTCGAATCCCAAAGCGGTGCAGGTTGCCAATGCTCTCTTTACCGATCCGGGCAGTTCCCAGCCGCTAGCACGCATTTGCAAAGCCAATGGCGCCAGCAAACGAACGATGGAACGATTCTTCCGGGTCGAGTCCGGGATGACGCTAGGCAAGTGGAGGCAGCAACTGCGGCTCATGCACGCCATGCGCCTGCTTGGAGAGGGCGCGACGGTAACGTTTGCAGCTCTCGAAGCAGGCTATAGCACACCGAGCGCATTCATTGCCGCATTTCGAAGGGCGCTGGGGACAACACCCACTGCCTACTTCAAACCGTCCTTGGAAAAGCACGAGACGCCTGCCTGATTTCGTCGATCAGCAGGTCAGGCGGATTTGCGTTTCGCGGACTTGGCGGGAGCCTTCACGATACCGATGCCCTTGGCAGGCACTTCTTTCACGCTCTTCACCGGCTTCTTGGCAGCACCCTTGTCGCCGCCGATGCTCTTGCGGAGGGCATCCATCAAATTGACCACATTGCTGGGGCGCTGCTGCTGGCGCCTGGTCGATGGGCACGGGCATGTTGTTGACCTTGGCTTCCACCAGGGCCTTCACTGCCGTTTCGTAGCCATCTTCGAACTTGCCGATGTCGAGCTTGGACGACATCCGCTTGATGAGCGTCTCGGCCAGCTCAAGGGAGTCGGCGGGGATGGCCGGCTGCTTGATGTCGCGGAAGTAATCGGCGCGATTGCGCAACTCGTACTGATAGCGAAGGGTGTAGGCCATCATGCCGGGACTGTCGGCGCCCGCGGGGACGACGGCGATGATGTTCTCGCGTCCCGAGAAGGCCACTTTTCCGATGGCGGCTTTGCCGGTCTGGAGCAGCGCCTGGCGGACCACGTTGAAAGCCTCGGCGGACATGTCGTTTTCGGGAGTGACGAAGTAGGGCTTTTCGACGTATTCGGGATTCAGGTCGGCCACATCGACGAATTGCGACACCGCGATGGTGTGTTTCGAGGGCACGCGCAGGTTTTCGAGCTCGCTGGGTTCGACGATGACGTACTGGCCCTTGCGGTACTCGTAGCCCTTGACGATCTCGTCGTTTTCGACCGCCGTGGTGGCTTCTTTGTTTTCGGCTGCACTCTCCAGCACTTTCTGATGGCGAATTCGCTCGCCGGTGCGGCGGCTGATCTGGTGAAAGCTGATCTGGCTCTTGCTTTCGACGGCGACGTAGAGACTCACTCCGAAGGAAACGAGCGAGATCTGAACGTTGCCCGACCAATAAGGACGTGGCATGAAACCTCCGAATGGGCGGGCGAAAAAGCAGCGTAGGAAGCAACAGACCCGCAGAGTCAGGAGTTTAGCGCATTTTGTGAGCGCTGGAGAAGTGCGAATGTAGTAAACACAGGGGTTTCGTCGTGTCTTCGCCTTGGAGGTTGTGAGTTCGAAGGCCGAATTGGTTAGTCGGGTGGCAGACCGCCCCATTGCCAGAATCCAGTGCTGCCGGCCTGGGCGATCCAAGCGGATAGCTGCGGGTCGGGGTGGCGTTTGACGTAGGGGACGGCCCATCCGATGACCGCGCCGGAGATCTTGTCGGGCATGTTCTGCTGGACGCCAGTGGCTTTCTCGAAGATTTCGGGGTGCTGGAGTACCTGTTCGCAGAGGTTCACGAGGCGGTCGAGGGCGTTGTGGTTTTCGGCATAGGTGTCGACGCCGTTGATCTCGCCAAGCTCGGCCAGCATGATGAGCGCCCCAAGGGCGTAGAGATGGTAGTGGAGCGCCATGCCGGCGCGGGCCAATTCGCGAGGCAGCACGCCGCTGGGACCTATTTCGCCGGCGCCGGTCTTGAAGGCATCCATGCCAAAGCGGAACTCGCGGGAATCGTTTCGGGCGATTCCGGCGGCGCAAACAGCGAGCCCGGCAAAGTAGCGATGGTTATTCCAGGCGTCGCTATTGGGGTTCTTCATTTTGTCGTCGACGTAGTCGCGGACCTGGTCGGCAAGAAGGCCGAACCACTTCTGGATCTCCTTGTCCTGCTCCGGAGTGCCTACGCCGGTGGTGCGCACTTTGAGGTAAGCCATCGCAGTGCCCGCCAGCAACCACTTCTGCACATAGTGGGCCTGGTTGGTGGGCATGGTCGCGGACCAGGCCTTGGCCGCAGCAGCGGCGGACAGCAGGGTATAGACGCACTGCGCGCCGGCGCGGCTGCCGTGGCGGAGGTAGGCGTCGGCGGCCTGGGTGGTCCACTGGCCGAGGTGGTCGGGTGCTTCGGCGGCTTTTTCGTAGGCGGCCTTTTTTGCGGGATCGATGATGGAGTGGTGTGCGTCGATGTAGTAGCTCTCGGCGTCGAGCGACTTGGAGAATGGCGGCGGATCGGGACAATTGTAGGGAACGTCAGTGAGCGCGACGGGCCGGCCGTCCCACGGCGACTTGAGCTGTTCAGCGGGGCCGGGTGAGGTGGTGCATAGGAACGTGAGCAAGGCAAGAGGCGGCAAAGCGGCGGACAGCGCGCGAAGTTTCATTGGCGTGAAGGGACCTCTAGACGGAATGACGAAATGCCGACAGATGAGGTTGCGCGACATTTTTCAATGTCGGAACTCGATGCCGCGGCCAAGGACGACGATGTAGGCGACGCCGAAGATGACAGCGGCGATCCACCACGCGGGGCGGCGCTGGATCACGAGCGGCTCGGCAGGAAGCGGACGTGGAATGAAGCCGTCGAGCCAGAGCATTCCCGAGGAACCGCCGAAGGCCGCAGGAATCGTGGAGACGAGCAGGAGCTTGAGGCCCATCGGGTCGAAGGCGCCGGCAAGGCAATTGAATGTGCAGGCAGCCAGGTAGGGCAAGCGGCCGACAACGTTGTAGGTCGACCGCTTTGCGCAAAAGGGCCGGACGGAGACCGCCAGGAACCACGCAAAGAGCACGTAGAGCACGAGGCCGAAGAGAGCCATGACGGTGCGCAGCGCTGCCTGGTGCGGCAGGCCGTCGATCACCTGCTGCCAATCGCCGAACCCGAAAGCCCCTGAAAACATAAAATAGCCGGCGCCAGAGAGGAGGTTGTGCGCGGCCAGCAGCCAGCAGAAGTAACGGATGTGGGCGCGAGCGCCGGCAGCGTGCGCGGCGATGAGGGCGAGAAGTCCAGCGGCGAGATTGACGAGGGTTCCACCGGCCGCGATCCAGCGGTCTTCGTGGAGGCTGGACAGGTGGTTGCTGGTGAGTTCGATGGGTACGCCGCCGCGGAGCCAGGAGGTTACGCCGTGTCCGACGCCCTCGTGAAGCAGAGTAGAGATGCCTACGGCGATGATCGCCATGCTGATGATGGTGGCTTTGCTATGCGCTGCGGCAGGCATGGCGGGAATTCTAGGCCATCGTCCCTGGTTTAGCGGATGCCGGAACGACGAAATTACATTCTGCGAATGAGATGGATGGCGGACCAGCCCAGAGCAACGCCGACGGAGCGCACCATCGTGGCGTCGATGGGCAAAAAGACCGCAAAGCCGACCGCGGTGAAGGCCCAGATCATAATGGCCCAGGAGAGGGTGTTGCGGCGATCGTCGTAACTCTTCCGCAATCTGTAGAAAAGTCTGCTGTTATAGTGCTCGTCCATGGTGTTGCTGTTCTCCTCTGCTAGCAAGATCGGACTTAGGGAGATTCCTGAAACACACAACTTGTTCAACCCAAAGGTGCAGTCTGGGGATAGTTAGAAAGTACCCTAAGACATGCGTTACTTAAATACTGCTAAAGAGCCATGCCATGGCTCGAAGGGGGATTTGGATGCTTCGCAGACGGCGGCGCGGGAACAGCACCCTGAAAATCAGCGCCGGGTCTTGTTAACCAGATGCGGGTTCGTTCGTTGTTCTCGATAGAAGCGGCGCGAAGGCCGCTTCGATTCGAGGGGAAAGCAATGGACAAGCGTCGCCTGGTGTATCGGATTCTTTCTGCAATTGCACTTTCTGTTCTGCTTCTGGCCACCCTGGGAGTGGCGCAGCCTCGCGCGACGCCCCGACGCCTGCCCCGGTATCGAGCGCCGAGCCGGCTCCGAACGAGCGCGATGTGGCGGCGAACGCAGACGGAACTGATCCGGCTGCTGCGGCTGAGCCCGACGCTGACCACCGTGGTTTCGCACGATCCGTCGCTGCTTTCGAATCCAGGACTACGTGGCGCGCAACAATCCGCAGCTGGCGGCGTTTCTTGCGGCGCATCCCGAGGTGGCGCGGAATCCCGAGTTCTACCTGTTCTCGCATTTGAAGCACGAAGACGGGCAGCCGGATGAGGCGCTGGAGCGGGCGGTGTGGCCGGATGTATATCGCTCGCAGGGGCTCAGCCGTCTGCCATTCGAGCGCATCTGGAGCGACATGGTGCCGCTGATCGCCTTCGCGCTGCGGCCTGACTGCCATCTTTGTGCTCGCCCGGATGTTCGTTGAGAATCGCCGCTGGGCCGCATCTTCAAGCTGCAGAGCGAAGTGCACGGCAAGCTGATCGACAAGTTCACCAGCAACCAGGAGCTGGCCGCGTACATGGAGACCGAAGCGGGCAGGAAATTTCTGGAGGCTGCGCCGATTCCGATCGGCATCGAACAGGGCCGTCGCATGCCGAACGCCGTGGCGCGCGTGCTGACGCCGCTGCAGGTGGGCATTGTGATGGTGCTGCTGGGCATCGGTCTGCTGCTCGCTGCGCCACGCCGGGCCCGGATATGGACACGCCGATGCTCGTCTTTGGAACGGTGGTGCTGATGCCCGGAATCGGCTTTATCATCTCTGCAGGCGTTTCGTGGCTGCTGGCGGCGAAGCTGGGCCTGATGCCCGCCGACACGGCTGCACAAAGCAGGTTCGATTCGCCCCTCGGCGCTTCCTCGGATTCAAGGACAGGCAGTGAGTCACGGGGAGCGCGGTGAAGGTGAGGAAGCAGAGGCCGATGCCCTGGGAGTCGATCATTCCGAACGTGCTGGCAGGCGAGGGACAACCCCTCGCCGCAAGCGCGCCCGCCGCGGCAATGGATAACGAGCAGTTCGCGGCGTTCTATGCGCGATCGGCTCGGTCGCTGTGGGCGTACCTGGCGCGCGTCAGCCGCGATCCTGCGCTGGCCGACGACCTGACGCAGGAGAGCTACGTGCGGTTTCTGTGCGCGACGGTCTCCGGAAGACGGCGAGGTGGCGGCACGGCGGTACCTTTTCGAATCGCAACCAATTTGTTGCGCGACCACTGGCGACGGCCGCGGTCGTCGTCGATCGAGGAGATGCCGGAAGAATTGTTTCACGGCCAAATGCGGAGCGGCGCAGGCCGATTCGCAGGCAATGCTGAGTCCGGCGATGGCGCAGATGCGGCCGCGCGACCGGCAACTGCTGTGGCTGGCGTACGCCGAAGGCTATTCGCACCGCGAAATCGCGGAGGTGACGGGACTGGGCTTCGGCGAGCATCCGGCTGCTGCTGTTCCGCGCGCGCCGCAAGATGGCGCACCTTCTGCGTAAGGAAGGTGAAGCATGAGTCCGTTCAGTTGTGTGCGCGAGCGCGAGGTGACGGATCTGCTGCACCAGGGCTATTGGCCTGATGCATGTCCCGGGGAACTGCGCGCACATGTGGAGATGTGCCGGATCTGCTCTGACCTCGTGCTGGTGACCGGAACGGTGCAGGGGGAACGCAGGCAGACGCTGCCGCTGGCGCATCTTGAAGCGCCCGGAGCCTTATGGTGGCGCGCGCAGTTGCGGCGTCGCAACGAGGCGATCGAGAAAATGGCGCGTCCCATCTTCGGGGCGCAGGTGTTCGCACTGGCGATGGCGCTGGTAGTCGCCGTCGTCGTATTGGTATGGCAGGCGGGCAATTGGATCGCCTGGATCTCGGACCTGCCGCGCGCTTTGCACCTGGATGCCCTCTTACCTGCGTCGCTGGCGGATTCCGGCGGGATGCTTTGGATTGTCGTTTCTGTCCTGGCGACGATCGCGCTGCTCAGCGGCATGGTTGTCTATCTCGCATCAGAAAAGCAATAGATTGGTCGCATGTCGCCGACGCCGCGCGATGCAGTATTACCCGGTTGAGCGCAGTTTCTCAATCGCCTGCTGAGCTTGCCAGAGGTGGCGGCGCTGATGTGCGGCGTTAATGATGAAGCTTGACCAGATGCTGTAGCGGATGCGCCGATCGATGGGAGAAGCCATCTTGACCCGGTCGATGGCGCGGCCGCGGCAGCGATGGAGTGCGGCGATGATGCGCTGCTGGCGATCGAGAAAGCCGTCGAGCACGGGAGCGAGTTGGTTACAGTCGCCAGGCTCGAAGGGCAGCGGAGTCTTGGAGCGAATGCGCGCCGGTGGCTCCAGTATCCAGGAGAGCAGGCGGCCCCAGAAGTCGGTGCGGTAGGGAGCGTTCAGCTCCGTTTTGCGCGGGCCGGCAGCCGCGATGACCTGTTGCCAAACGGGAAAATAGGCGTCGCCGGTGATGTTCAGATGCTGCAGGCACCCGGCCACGGACCACGAGCCGGGTGCAGGCGGCATGAGAGATAACTCTGCGCCCGCCGAATTGACCAGCGACTGGAAGCGCGCGGAGACTGCCGCGAACTGGGCTTCCAGTTCATCCAGGGTCCGGGCTCGTTCCGCAGTCATGGGTGTAGCGCAGGGTTTCGCCGGGGACGTATTTTCGCCGGATAATTCTCCGGCTCCACTCGCATCAGCGGTCAGATTTGGGGGCAACGCCATAAGCGCAATTCTAGTAAGATGCTTCGGACGAGCGGGGAGGCAGTATCGGAATGCCGGCATATGTGATTCTTCTTCGTGCGGTCAACGTGGGCGGTTACGGCAAGCTGTCGATGGCGGAGCTCAAAAAGATGCTTACGGATCTGGGGTTTTCGAAAGTCGAGACCTATATCCAAAGCGGAAACGCGGTTGTGGATGCGAAGGTCTCCGCGGCAAAGGTGGCCAAGGCAGTGGCGACCGAACTGGAGAAGATGATGGGAGCATCGCCAGGCGTAGTGGTGCGGACACATGAGCAACTTGAACGGGTGATCAAGGAGAATCCGTTTGCGCAGGAGGCTGTCGACGGGACCAGGGTGCACGTTGCGTTTCTGGCGGGACCGGCGGCCGCGACGGCTCGCGCCGCACTTGATCGGATCGTTGAGCAGTATCCAAAGAGACGAGATCGCTATCACCTGGCGAGCGAGCACATCTACTTCCATCTGCCCGATGGCGCAGCAGAGACGAAGTTCACCGGAAAAACCTTGGACAAGGCGACAGGCGTGATCGGAACGGGAAGAAACTGGAACACGGTGGTGAAGCTGTGCGAGATGTCGAAGCGCTGACCGCCGGACTCTGCACAGCTTCCTGGATTCGGATCACGTTGCGCACAGACATTCCTCAAGGTTCAGAGCGCCGGGAACCCGACGGATATGCAAGGCTGCCTTCTGCGGAGTCCAAACAATCCAACACCAAAACCGGCCTCAACTAGCTAGTTCACAGGATACGAACCGGTACTTGTCCAGACTAGACGTCGGTCGTCAACGTCGTCGCAATGCCAGAGAAGGCGTGATTGATTCCCTTGGCTAGATAGCCCATGCCCGTGATTGCGCTGAATGCGATGAGAGCGACAATCAGTGCATACTCGACCAAATCCTGACCTTGTTCGTCGTTGATCCACTGCTTAGCGTAAGCGAAAGTGCGAAGTAAGAACGTGCTCATTTCCCCATCCCCATTTGACTGATTTGTTCTCTACTATTATGATGCCCCGCGGTTCATCGTTGGTGGAATACAACTTGAGTCTTGGCAAGTAACTGAAGTGGTTAAGGTTGAGTGGACTGTAGGTAACCAGGAGGGAGGAGACCTTGGTCACCTGTGCAGAGCCCATGCGAGAAGCTGTCGCAATTCCTGCGTAGCTGTATCCCGCGGCCTGGCTCTCAAGTCGATGCGACCACTGGGGGTCACCAACGACAGGTCTTCGTCGTTGGGGTGAGACCTTGAGGAAGCGATGACCTTGCACGGAAACCAGGAAAGGACACAGGAACTCAGGAATTGCCGTGGCTTGCGGAGAGAACTTCGCCTACGATGCGGGCGGCTTCGACAGCTGGGCGGACGTCGTGCACGCGGACGATGGATGCGCCGTGAAGAATGGCAACGACGAGAGCGGCGATGCTCGCAGTCTCCCGCGCCTCGGCTGGAACCGGTTTGTCGCCATAAAGCGCGGAGAGCGTATGGCCGAGGAAGGATTTGCGCGAGACCCCGGCAAGTAGCGGTCGGCCGAGCGCGAGCAGTTCGGGCTGGCGGGCGAGCAGGTATAGTTCTCGTCGAATTTCTTGCCAAAGCCGTAGCCGGGATCGAGAACGATGGATTCCGGCGCAATCCCTGCCCGCGGGCAGTTTCGAGGCTTTGCGGAAAGGCCGGATCGCGCACAGTTCCATCAGATCCGTCCGGAGGAAGTTGCGGTTGCGCACGCCACTCGTCGGGACGGCCGCGGGTATGCATCAGCACAACTCCGCAGCCGGATTGAGCGCAGACGGCCGGCATGGCGTTGTCCCATGTAAAGCCGCTGACGTCGTTGATGATTTCGAGCGCCGGCGGCGAGCGCTGCGCGAGCGGTGGCGGCTTTGTAGGTGTCGACGGAGATCACCGCATGCGGGCCGCGGCCTTGAGAATTCCTTCGATCACCGGCAGAAGTCGCGACTGTTCCTCTTCGGCGCTTACGGCACTTTGGGCGGCATTGCCGGCATGCGAGCCGGGGCGCGTGCTTTCGGCGCCGAGATCGAGCAGGTCGGCGCCTTCGTCGAGGCATTGCATGCAGCGGGCGACGGCGGCTTCGGCGGCTTAGGAAAAGAGCCGCCATCGCTGAAGGAGTCGGGCGTGATGTTGACGATGCCCATGACGAGCGTGCGCGCGGCCGAGTTCGAGGGTGCGAGTGCGCAGCTTCCAATTTGCGACAGTGCGAGCGAAAGAAGTCATCGAGCGAACGTTAGTGCATTCCTTGCAGAGTTGGTACCCTCCTTTCATTATCAGGTTAAACGTTCCATGGGATGCTTCCCGGCAATTTGAAACGAGGATGCTGGAGACTCCTTTGATTCTATGGGTGCCGATGCGCGAGGTAGCGCTCAAACCTCAATTCTCTCCTGCTACACTCCGAGCATGTCTCCCATGCGGCGAATGATGACATTGTGCCTTCTACTGCTTGCGTCTATGGCCAGCGCGGTCGCGCAGACCCATCATGCGCATAGTTCTGCGCAAAAAACAACTCATGCGGTGCCGGCAAAGGGAGCGATTTCGCAGCGGATCCAGGCAATTCTTGCCGACCCGGCGCTGAGTCATTCGGAGTTCGGCATCAGCGTGACGACACTGGATGGCCAGCAACTCTACGGGCTAAACGAAGGCAGGCTGTTTACGCCGGCGTCGAACGCGAAACTCGCTACGACAGCCGCGGCCTATGCGCTGCTTCCGGTGGAGACGTCTGACGTGGACGACGAACGTGGTGGCCGGCAGGCGACATCGACGCGGGCGGCGTGCTGCACGGCGACATCATGATCCTGGGTTCGGGTGATCCGACGATGAGCGCGCGGACCTATCCGTATCAACCGCCGAGCCCGCCGCCTCCGGCACCCGCGACGCCGCCGGCACAGTCGCCCACGGCACGCCGGCGGCAACGCCAACTCCGCAGGAGGTGAAAGCGGAGCCGACGCGCGATGGATGTGCTGGATCTTGCTGGCGCAGCAGGTGGAGCAGGCGGGCGTCCGCACAGTTGAGGGCAGCGTAGTGGGCGACGACAGCTACTACCTGAGCGAACCCTACGGAACGGCGTGGGCATGGGACGACCTGCAGTGGGGCTATGGCGCACCGATCTCCGCGCTCACGTTTGCACGACAACTCGATTGAACTGACGTTGACGGCCGATCCGGCGAAACCGGGCGCGACGATGGCGCAGTGGACGCCGAACGTTGAGTACTACACGCTTGGAAAACTCGATGACGATGGCGCAGGCGGGCGAACTGCCGCATCCGGGCCTCGAGCGGCAGGCCCGGCAACCTGCTGGTTCGCGCCTGGGGCACGGCTCCGGCACAGGGATTGCATGCGCCGCTGGCCGTCGAAGATCCGGCGGAGTTTACGGCGGCAGCATTCAAGGATGCGCTTGCTGCGGCGGGGAATCACGGTGAATGGAGAATGCGACCTCGGCGCATCGCTATCCCGAGGGTATCGGCGATTTCAATGCGGAACGCGCCGAGCCGCTGAAGCTTGGCGCCGCGGGCGTTGGTGACGATGGAAGCTCCGCTGGATGGACGCAGGGTGCTGGCGACGCACATCTCTGTGCCCGGTTGCGCAGGACATCGCGTGACCAACAAGGTGAGCCAGAATCTGCACGCGGAGCTGCTGCTGCGAATGCTGGGCAAGACATTTGCCAAGGACGGTAGCCTGGCGCAGGGCACGCGCGTGGTGCGGCAGTTCCTGATCGACGCGGGCGTGAGCGACGCGGATTTCTTTTTCTACGACGGCTCGGGGATGAGCATGGATGACCGCATTACTCCGCGGGCGTACACGCAGCTGCTGTCCTATGCGTCGCGGCAGGCGTGGGGAGCGGCGTGGCGAAGAGCACGTTTCCGGTCGCGGGCGTGGATGGATCGCTGTACGGACGCTTCAAGAACTTCGCCGCTGAAGGGGAAGCTGTGGGCGAAGACGGGGACGCTGAATGAGACGAATGCGCTGTCGGGATATTTGACGACAGCGAGCGGGAAGACGCTGGCGTTTTCGATTCTGGTGAATGGACATCGGCCGGGGAGCCAAGCGGAGATTCCGGCGATGGAGAAGATCTGCGAGGCGATCGCGGCCAGTGAGTGAGGGGCTTTAGGTCACGGGTTTTCCCTCAGGGGCTAAAGCCCCCATTGGTATTTAGCTGATATATGTATGGGCTGAAGCCCGTACCCTCCGCAGAAACTGAAACCCTTTTCATTGGAGTGAATTGTTCTATAACCAATTCTCTGGAACCTTCTCTAGCGAGCGCCCTGCTTGACGAATAGACGTGCGGCAATGAAGGTGCTGGCGCAGCCCATCAGCGTGAGCACTGTTGCGTTGATCCATAGCTCGCCGATTCCGGCGCCGCGGAGAATGATGCCGCGGAGGATCTGGATGTAGTAAGTCGCTGGAATCAGGCGGCTGATGCCCTGGAAGAACGGCGGCATGTTTTCGATCAGAAAAATGTAGCCGGAGAGAAAGACCGACGGCAGAATCGTTCCCATGGAAAGCTGAAAGGCCTCGGCCTGCGTGCGTGCGCGCGTGGAGATGACGAGGCCGATACCGAGCACGGTGAGCAGGAACGGAATCGAGAGCAGCAGAAGCAGAAGCACGCTGCCGTGAATCGGCACGAGGAAGACTGTGCGCATGACGAGCAGGATGACGCAGAGTTCGCGAAGGTGAGCACGCCGTAGGGAATCATCTTGCCGACCATCAGGCCGAGGGGGGCGACGGGCGTCATGGTGAGTTGCTCGAGGGTGCCGCGCTCGCGTTCGCGGACGAGGCTCAGGGCGATCATCAGAATCGCCATGACCTGGAGGAGAATCGCGATCAGGCCGGGGACAAAGAAGTTGGCGGAGCGTGTAGCCGGGTTGTAGAGCACGGAGGGTCGTACCTCGATGGGCATGGCGCCGTCGGGCAGCACGCGGCCGAGGGACTCCTTGAGCGCGACGCCGGTGGCGGTGCTCATGGCCTGGCCGGCGACGCTGGAGTCCGATCCGTCGACCAGCACGAGGACGGTTGCGGTGGTGCCGTCCTGCAGGCGACGCGCGTAGTCGTAGGGAATGCGGATGCCGACGCGGGCTTTGCCGCCGCGGACGGCTTCGTACATCTGGTCCTGCGACTGGGCGTGAGAGCTTCAGATTGAAGACGTCGGAACCGGCGAAGGCCTCGAGCAGGCTGCGGCTGTCCTGCGTCTGCGATTCGTCGAGGACGACGGTGGGAATCTGGCGGATGTTGGTGTCGACCGCGAATCCGAAGAGAAACAGCTGCAGCATGGGAATGAGCAGCGCGAAGAAGAGCGTGCCGGGGTCGCGGATGATGTGCAGGAATTCCTTGCGGCAGACGGGAACGAGACCGCGAAAGAGGGCGCTCATCGCTGCGACTCCATGATGTGGTAGGTGAGGGTGACGAAGACGTCTTCAAGCGACGGCTCGATGGTGTCGATCTTCGCCTGCGGAAGTTGCGCGCGGAGTTCGGCGAGATGGCCGGTTTCAGCGAGGGCGTGGATGGAGTGGCCGAAGATGGTGGCTTCGCGAATGCCCGGCATGCGGCGCACGCTGTCGAGAAGTGCGGACGGATTCGGCGCGGTGATCTGGATGCGCGACGTGCCCGCGGGATTGGCGTCGGGGAGTTTCTGCAACTCGGCGACGGTACCGATGGCGATCAGCTTCGACAGGTAGATGTAGCCGACGCGGCCGCAGCGCTCGGCTTCGTCCATGTAATGCGTGGTGACGAAGAAGGTGACGCCCTGGCCCGAGAGCTGAAAGAGCAAGTCCCAGAGCGCGCGGCGCGCGACGGGATCGATGCCGGCGGTGGGTTCATCGAGAAAGACGACCTCGGGCGAGTGGATGATGGCAGCAGGCGAGCGCGAGGCGCTGCTTCCATCCGCCGGAGAGCTGGCCGGCGCGGCGATTCATGTAGGGCTCGATGCCGGTGAGGGCCTGCACCTCGCGGGTGCGTGCAGCCGCCTCGATTGGCATCGAGGCCGTAGACGCCGGCGTAGAAGTTGATGTTTTCGGCGACAGTGAGGTCTTCGTAGAGGCCGAATTTCTGCGACATGTAGCCGACGTGGCGGCGGATCTCGGCGGCGTCTTTGCGGATGTCCATGCCAAGGATGCGGCCGGTGCCTTCAGATGGGCGCAGCAAGTCCGCAGAGCGCCTTGATGATGGTGGTTTTGCCGGAGCCGTTGGGGCCGAGGAAGCCGAAGAGCTCGCCCTTGCCGACTTCGAAGCTGACGTCACTGACCGCAGTGAACGAGCCGAAGCGGATGGTGAGGTGATCGGCTGCGATGATGGCGGTCATTCGAGGCGCACCGTCGCCGACATTCCCGACTTGAGAATCTGCTGTGCGTTGTCGACGTAGACCTTTACGCCGAAGACTTCGTGCTCGCGGTCGCTCTTGGTCTGCACGTTGCGGGGCAGGAATTCGGCTTGCGAGGCGATCTGGCCGACGTGGCCCTGAAAGGAGCGATTGCCGAAGCTGTCGACGCGCACGGTGGCGTGCTGGCCGAGACGGACATGGGCGAGATCGGTCTCCGGGACGTAGACCTTCACCCAGAGCTGCGAGGCTTCGAGCATGGTGATGACGATGCGGCCGGCGGGGACGAGATCGCCGGGGCGCACGCTGACGACTTCAACGACAGCATCGGCCGGCGCGGTGAGTTCGGCTTCGCGCAGGCGGGCATCGAGTTCGGCCACGCGTCCCTGCGCTTCGGTCGAGGCGGCCGCGAGCCGCATTCGATGTCTTCTCTGCGGAAGCCCTTGCGGCGAGAGACGGCAGCAGCCTCGGCCTGCTTGTACTTGTCTTCAGCGGCGTGCAGATCTTCAGGGCGCGTACCGGCCTGGAGAAGGGCGAAGCTGCTGTCGAGCGGACTCGGCGCGCTGGGCGGCAGCATCGCGTTTGTCGCGGGCGTCGTCGAACTGCTGGCGCGAGATGGTATCGGTCGCGATCAGCTTTTGCATGCGCTGATAGGTGATTTCGGCGTTGAGTTGCGTCGGCCTGCGGCTGCGGAGTAGTCGGCCTGGGCCTGGTCGATCTCCTGGCGGCGCGGGCCGTTGCGGGCTGCTTCGAATGCGGCTTGCTGGGCGTGCGCCGTGGCTTCGGCCTGCTGCAATCTCTTCGGGGCGGTTGCCGCGCAGCATTTTGTCGAAATCGGCCTGCGCCTGCTCGACGAGTCGCCTGGGCCTGGGCGCGCTGGGCCTTCAGCTCGTCGCATTCAAAGCGGACGAGCACCGTTCCGGCCTTGACGATCTGGCCTTCTTCGACGGGAACTTCGGTGACGCGGCCGCCGATCTTCGAGCCGATCTGGATCTCGCGGGTCTCAACGGTGCCGGAGTAGTCGAAACGGCTGCGATGCGCCACCCAGGCAAAGACGGCCCAGATGGCGGCGATGACAACGGCTGCGGCGGACTCCGGCGATGATGATGCGGCGCTTCATGCGATTCCCTCCCGCAGCTTCAGCGGCCGCACGCCACCTAAGCCGACGCGCGGCCCACAATAGCCCTTGCGCTGCGTGGCAGAGAAAAGGTTTCAAGACATCTTCAGCATGGCATGGGATTTTCGGGCCGCTGTGAGCTGGAACACACTGGGTTGGGCGCGCTGAAGGCCTGTATTATCAAAGGAGAAATGCGGATTCGTATTTGCAGTTGTTTGCTGGGTTTGATTGCGGGCGTTGCGGCGCTCTTCGCTGATGACGGGATGCAAGTCGCTGCCACCCTCGAAGCCTGAGTCGGAGTGGACGCCGGAAGAGGCGCACGGGCGCGCAGGTGTTTCACCAGGCCTGCGCGAAGTGCCACTATCCGACGTCGACGCACGGTCTGCACGGGCCGGGACTGCAGGCCATCACCAAGATCAAGGCCATGCCTTCGGGCGCGCCGCCTACAGATGAGCGTCTGACGGCGGTGATCCTGCACGGGCACGGAACCATGCCCGGCACTGCCCTCGACGATCAGCAACTGCACGATCTGCTGGCGTATCTGCATACGCTATGAGCGACGAAGCGCAAGCGACGAGACGGAGCCGGTCGGCGAAGATCGAAATCGGCGGAGTCGAATGACGCTCCGCCGATGACGCAGGAACTGCTGCCGCTGCCGGGGCTGGTTGCGATTTCGCTATATCTGCTGGTGCTCGCGGTGGTGATCGTTGTTGGCGTGGTGGGCGGGCACTATCCCGCCGATCTTTGTGGTGCTGCCGGTTTTTCTTTTTGCGGCTTGCGGCGGATTGCTGATGCTGTTTCGCTGGGCGTGGGCGATGGCGCTGGCTGCGGTGCTGATGCTGGGCGGCTACAACCTGTGGATCTTTACGCGTCTGCACATGGTGTCCGCGCTGATTCAGGGATTGCTGAACCTGGTGTTCTTCTTCTACCTGGTGCGGACCGAGGTGCGGGAAAAGCTGCGGTAGAGCCGGCTGGCGTGCACTTCATTCAGGGCCCTCCTGATCTCCACCGCTGGCGCCAAAGACATAAAGCGTCGCGAGGGCAATGCCGGCATCCTCGCAAATTCTCGTGGAAGCCTTGTGAGGCGGGATGGTAATCTCTTGCCCATGTCGCCGAAAACTGCTGAAGCTTGCTGCCTTTGTTTTCCTGATGTTTGCCGCAATTGCCGCCACTATGCCGCCGATGCGCCGAAGAAGCGCGACATCAACCTCGATGACCTGGCGAAGCTGCAGCGCGTGGGTGCGCCGGTCGTCTCGCCGGACGGCGAATGGGTGCTTTACTCCGTCAGCCAGATCGATACCAAGGAAGACAAATCGCAGATCGCATCTGTGGATGGTGAAGTGGGATGGGTCAGTTCATCTGCAACTGACCTACGGCAAGGAGGGCGCGTCGTCGCCGAAGTTCAGCCCCGATGGGCGGTACATCAGCTTCATGTCGTCGCGGCCCGGGACGGTAAAGGGCGACCAGGTGTGGGTGATGGATCGGCGCGGCGGCGAGGCCGAGCAGCTGACGAACATCACCGACCAGAACATCCAGGGCTACAGCTGGTCGCCGGACTCGAAGAAGCTGCTGCTCACGCTGCATCCCAAGGCGGAGCCGGATCCGGAAGAGGG
This sequence comes from uncultured Acidobacteriaceae bacterium, assembly GCA_963774175.1. Classification (GTDB taxonomy): domain Bacteria; phylum Acidobacteriota; class Terriglobia; order Terriglobales; family Acidobacteriaceae; genus Telmatobacter. The sequence goes on along the minus strand of CAVZDT010000010.1, from coordinate 78,073 downwards.
CAAGCCGCCCGCGCCGCCCAAGCCGATCGTGATCGATCGCTACCACTTCAAGCAGGATATCCAGGGCTATCTGCGCGACGACGCGTACAACGCGCTCTACCTGTGGGACCTGACGACGAAGAAGGCCGAGAAGCTGACCACCGGCAAGAACGTGAATGAGAACGAGGCCGAGTGGTCGCCGGACGGCAAGTGGATTGCGTTTGTGAGCAACCAGGATCCGGATCCCGATCGCACCAATAACACCGACGTGTTTGTGGTCGAGGCGAAGGCGGGTTCGACCGCGAAGAAGCTGACGACGTGGAACGGGCCGGACGGCGGACGCCTGGCGTGGTCGCCCGATTCGAAGTCGATTGCCTACACGCAGGGCGCGAAGCTGGAGCTGCTGGAGTATTCGCAGGCCAAGCCGGCGGTGGTGACGCTGGATGGCAAAGTCAGCTATCCCGCGGCGAAGTTCGATCGCAGCGTGAGCCAGCCGTTTTTCTCGGCGGATGGGCATCTTAGCCTACCTCGTCGCCGACGATCGCAATCAGTATCCGGCCGAGGTGGAGCTGAGCAGGCAACGGCGTCAAGCGCGCAGCTGTCGCAGCAGGGCGCGGTGATGACGTGGGACCAGGCGGGCGGGCACACAGCGGTCCTCGTACACCAACGACACCTCGCCGGCCGAGATCTATGCGCTCGAGAATGGGGCGCTGCGCAAGCTCACGACGCACAACGATGCGCTGGTCGCGGAGCTGAATCTCGTTCCCACCGAAGACATCGAGGCGAAGAACAAGGAAGGCGTCGAAGTGCACGGACTGCTGACCAGGCCGGCGGACTTCAAGGCAGGGATCGCCAGTGCCGATGATCCTCTTCATTCACGGCGGTCCGAACGGGCAGGATGAGCACAGCTTCGATTTCCTGCGCCAGTGGCTGGCGACCAAGGGCTACGCGGAGCTGAACGTGAACTATCGCGGCAGCTCAGGGCGCGGGCAGGACTACGCCAAGGCCATCGCGGCGGACTGGGGCCACTATGAAGTCGAGGACCTGCTGGCCTGCGTCGACAAGGCGGTCGCGATGGGCGTGGCCGATCCGAATCGGCTGGCGGTGACCGGCTGGAGCTACGGCGGAATCCTGACCGACTACACCGTGGCGAGCACCGATCGCTTCAAGGCCGGCATCAGCGGAGCGGGCGTGGCCGCGCCGATGTCGTTCTACGGCGTGGACCAGTACATCCTGCAATACGACAACGAACTGGGGCCGCCGTGGAAGAATCTGCAGCTCTACATCAAGATGAGCTATCCGTTCCTCGAGATCGACAAGCGGGTGCACACGCCGATGCTGTTCATGGGCGGAACGTCTGACATGAATGTGCCGCTTGCTGGGCGGCGAGCAGATGTACGAGGCGCTGAAGTCGCTGGGGCGGCCGACGGAACTGGTCGTGTATCCGGGGCAGTTCCACGGATTCACGCGGCCGAGCTTCATTCGCGATCGCTATGAGCGCTGGCTGGCGTGGTGGGACAAGTATCTGAAGCCGGCGACGACACGCCGGCGGCGACAGCCGAACAAGCAGGCGGAGTAAGGCTGGAAATCGCCTCACGGAATCACGCGACGCTTGGAAACCGCAGTGAACCACAGGCTGCGGCCGCAGTCAGTTGCGTAGACCAGTGTCTTGGAGTCGTCTTCCCAGGATGGTTCGATCTGGTTGCATGGCACGTCCGCGATCCGCCGGGTCGCGCCGGTTTGCTGATTGCGAACCCAAAGATTCCACGTACCGTGCTCCAGATGGCTATATGCCATCCAATTACCGTCCGGCGACAAAGCCGGATACCGTGCGTCTCCGAGATCGAGGGGAGTGTTGCTATGGCTTTGGTCAGTCAGATAAATCTGCGGAGGGCGTCCATTCTCCACTCCGGAAAACGCAAATTGGTTCGGCGCGAGGAAAGTCGCTTCATACACATTGATGGACGACGGTGAAAGGGCGGCGTCTGTCGAGCCCTTGGACTGGAAGGAGAGCCGCACCATGAGCCGACCGCGTCCATGATCGGGGCGCACAAACGCGAGATTCTCTCCATTTTTCGAGATCATCGGATTACGCCCATCTTCAACGACTGTCATCAGCGGGTCACGCAGATCAGTAATATCGCTGACCGGACTGCGCGCCCGTTCTACGAGCGATTGACGCGAACCGACGCTGAATGAGAGTTCATCGTCAGGCGAGGAGTCCATCGCGGTGATAGACTCCGCAGGCTCCAGGTGATAGCCACTCTGAATCAGCGCGACATAGTGAATCGTGGAACCCGCTGCAACTGGATCTGCATGCAGTAAAGCGGGCGATTCGAGCGGAACCCGATACGCGAATTCGTCTCGTACCGCCCGCTGCAGATAAAACGCCGAACGCATGTTGACCAGTGCGGCCACGACCAGCAAGGCCGCCCATGAGTAGTGCGTCCAGCCCCGTGCCGCGCTCCGAACCTGCCGGTCCCGCCACAGAAGAAAATAATTCCCAAGGAGCACGGCGATCGTCAGAAGGAGTCGCGGAACATAGAACAGAGTCGCCAGTCCTGTTGGCCTGCCGAGATCGGGCATGGGAAGACCGATCACCACGTAGGCGATCAGCAGAGCAATCAGCCATCCTGACTCACGGCGCTCGATCAAAATCGCACTCAGTATGCAGACTGGAAATACCATAAGTACGAAGTGGTAAGAGGCAGGCAAGGTGGAGACGGCAAGAGAGGCGGTCAGCACCGCCGCCCACTCGAGAAGAATCTGTCGCGGCGTTTGGTTATCCCGGCGAATGAGCAGGACTGCCGGGGCCAGCAGCAGCAATGGCAATGGCTGCAGCAGCGCGTACATCAGTGTCGAATTGTGCCACGGGTGCGGATTCCACTGCGGTTCGGCGAGAAACAGATGGTGCAGGATGCCCGAAATCGATGTGGCGCCGTAAGGTGGCATGGCTTCGCCACGCAGCGCCCAGGGCAGGATCTGATGGAGAAATGTGCGATGCACATTCCAACCGAATACGGCGATCGACAGGCCGATCGCAGCGACTCCGGTGGCCGCACACGATGCGAGGGCGCGCCACGCCCGGCGCTCGAGGAAGAGCAGCACAAATAAAATGGGAAAGATCTTGCAGGCCGCGGCAATCGCGATCAATGCACCTGAAACTGCATAGAATTTCCTGACGTAGCACCAGCACGCCGCAACAATCAACGCGAGGAGAAAGATGTAGTACTGTCCGAACTGCAGATTGCGGTGCAGGGGAAAGCTGAGCGCCAGAACAAGAGCGACTCGCTGGTACGAAAGTCCAGTCAACGAACGCAAGAGCCAACAGAGCGGAACCAGCAGAGCAAGATTCACCAGGATCCACACGTGTTTGGCCGCGAGTGCTGGAAGTGCCGACAATGGCCATATGATCAGACTCGTCAAGGGAGTGTTTGGAATGAGCCCGACGGCCTCACTGTCGATGGAGCGATGATCCTTCTCTCTCTGCAGCCAGGTCCATTCGTACATGCGGTCGGTGTCGTAGCCCTCATGCACGAGGCGAGCCGTCAGGTAGTAGTTAGGAAAGTCCGTGATCAGCCTGGCCCACGCCCGCGGCATGGTATGCAATCCCAGGTAGGCCACCGCCATCACCAAAACGATGCGCTCCAGCCAGGAGACGACGCGCCGATTCCGCAATTGGTACACACTGCATTTTGGCTGAGTCGGCGATAGGCACTTGTCAGCCCCTTGTCATTGAATCGTCGCCAGATTATCCGATGTCGAATGGGCGCGTTCGATACAGGCCCGGTTCGGGGTTTGCTGCCGATCGTTCGAGCGGTGAACTACTCCTCGAAAGCGCTTTCGCGGCGCTTGGTTGGGGTGTCGGGGGTGTCATCGTCCTCGCTGCGGAACATGCCGATAATTGCGATGATGGTGGCGACGACCAGCAGAAATGCGCCGACCGCCAAAAGTCCCACCGCAGCGGGCACGCCGGATCCGGTGGTTGTGATGTCGATATGGATCGAGGAACCGGAGAGCGGGTAGGCAAACGAGAGACCCGTTGTGCCATTGCAGTAGCCGAATACCACGCCCAGTCCGGCCGCCAGGCACACAACCGCCACCAGCAACACACCTTTCACGCTCGCCTCCTCTTGCGCAGGATTTTACTCCGGGTGAGAGACACGCCGAAATCCGATGCCTCAGCCAAAGATACAATGGAGCAGATGGAACTGGTGCAGATTGAGCCGGCGCGGCAAGACGCCCGCTCCCAAGCCGGAGTGGCTGAAGGCGCGCGCGCCGATGGGCGAGAACTACCACGCGCTGAAGCGGCTGGCGCGTTCGCTGGGGCTGCACACGGTGTGCGAGAGCGCGCACTGCCCCAACATCGGCGAGTGCTGGCACCACAAGACCGCGACCTTCATGATGCTGGGCAACCTGTGCACGCGGCGCTGCGGATTCTGCGCGGTGCCCAAGGGCCGGCCGGAGCCGATCGACTTTGACGAGCCGCGCCGGGTGGCCGAAGCGGTGGCGACGCTGGGACTGCAGCACGCGGTGATTACCAGCGTGAACCGCGACGACGATCTGGTGGGCGGCGCGCGCGTGTTCGCGATGGTCATCGACGAGATTCGCCGGCAGGCGCCGGGATGCCGCGTGGAAGTGCTGATTCCGGACTTTCAGGGCAACCGCGAGGCGATCCGCATCGTGGTGGATGCGCAGCCCGAAGTGCTGAACCACAACACGGAGACGGTGCCGCGGCTCTATCGCGTGGTGCGGTCGGGCGCGCGCTATGAGCGTTCGCTCGAGCTGCTGCGCTACTCCAAAGAGCTGAAGCCCGGAGGGGTGACGAAGTCCGGCGTGATGGTGGGGCTGGGCGAAGAGACGCACGAGCTGCTCGAGGTCTTTCGCGATCTGGCGGCGGTGGGCTGCGACATTCTGACCATCGGGCAGTATCTGCGGCCTTCGCGCGATCATCTGCCGATGGCGCGGCTTTACACGCCGCGCGAGTTTGCGGAGCTGAAGACCGAGGCGCTGAAGATGGGCTTCCGCCATGTGGAGTCGGGGCCGCTGGTGCGGTCGAGCTATCACGCGCACGAGCAGGCAGCGGCGATGGAAAGCTCCTCCTCCTCCTTATCGCACGCGCCGGTCGCGATGTAACGTGCATCGTCGCATCCTGACACGCCCAAGGCATCGTTTGTTTTGCGGTGAATGTGGGCGGCGCCGCCGGGTTGTAGAATAGCCGTTGGCAATTGCATTCAAGCGAGGATGATTTACGATGGCATCTTTGATGGACGGCAATCCGGCACTCAAAGAACTTTACGACGATCTGAAACGGCGCATGGACCAGGCGGTGGCGGCGTTTCCAGGCCAACCTGGCCTCCACGCGCACCGGCCGCGCCAGCGTGCACATGCTCGACCAGTGAAGGTGGACTACTACGGCACGAGCCACGCCGATTAACCAGATGGCGCAGGTGTCGACGCCCGAGCCGCAGACCATCCTGATCTCGCCCTGGGACCCGTCGATTGTGAAGGAGATCGAGAAGGCGATCCAGGCTTCCGATCTCGGCTTCAATCCCCTCTCTGACGGCAAGGTGATCCGCGTGCCCGGTTCCGCCGATGACCGAGGAGCGGCGCCGCGACGTGGTGAAGCACCTGAACAAGGTGCTGGAAGAGCATCGCACCGCGGTGCGCAACGTGCGCCGCGACGGCAACGATGCGCTGAAGAAGCTGGCCAAGGACAAGAAGATCAGCGAGGACGAAGAGAAGCGCGCCCTCGAAGAAGTGCAGAAGATGACCGACGACGAGATTCGTCGCATGGAAGAGCTTTCGCGCAAGAAAGAAGCGGAAGTGATGCAGGTGTGACGCGCAGCGCCGCCCATCGTTTATGCCCACCTCCTCGTCTTCATTCCCCACCAATCGCCTGGGGATATTGAGCTATTCCGTAAGAAGCAACCGTGATGCGCGCTGGCCCTACGCCGCATTGGGTGGCGCGACTCTGCTTTTCTTCTACCTGCACCTGTTCCGATTCCCGTTTGTCCCTATCTTCCATCCGGGTGACCAGACCGAGTACCTCGAACATGCTGAACGGATGTTGCATGGCGAAGTTCTTTACCGCGATTTGTTTCAGTTCAATCTGCCGGGCACCGAATATCTTTACGAATTTCTCTTCCACGTTTTCGGTGTTCACATGTGGGTTGGCAATCTGGCCCTGCTGCTCACCTTAACGGCCGTCACGATCATGGTGTACGCACTGTCCCGGCTCGTGCTGCGCGGGCCAGAGGCGCTTTTACCGGCTGTCGGGTTTCTCGTCATCTGCCAGCGCAGCGCCATCGACGGTACGCATCACTGGTACAGCGCGCTCCTGGTTTTGCTGGCGATCTATGTTGCGGCACGGTTCCGGACGACTGTTTCTTATGGATTCGCTGGAGCACTGCTGGGCCTGGCGACCATCTTCACCACAACCAGAGGAATCGCCGCTGCGGCAGGCGTGTGTCTGTTTTTTCTGTGGAGGGATTGCGGGGGGCGCAACAGTTTCAAGGCGATCGCGGCACTGCTTGCACCGCTGATTCTGGTGGTTGGCACGGTTCTGGCTTATCTGGCCGTTGTGGCCAGCCCCAAGACAATTTTTGATTCCCTCATTGTTTTTACGTTGAGGTATTACCCGAAAGGAGCGGCCAACGATCCCTCCATCTTCTTCGAGCAACTACGTGGGGCGATGCCGATTCGCCCTCTCTCCGTCCTGCTTGTGCTTCACTGGCTTGCGATTGATATTGTGGCGCCAGTCGTGGTGGTTCTGTTCCTGGTGAATTGTTTTCGCCGGCGCTCGGAGGAACTGCGCCAATCCCAACGCCGGCAGACCCTCCTTCTTTACGCATTTGCCGGCGGGTGTGCGCTGCTGGCTGTGGCGGGAGCGCCTTCGGCGCCACGGTTGAATTGCGGCGCCGCCTTTGCCTATATTCTCGCAACGGCAATGCTCGTGGAGTTGGGGAAGCGAGGACTGATCGTCGCCGCGCTGGTGGTGGCATTGACGGCCGGCGTTGCCGAAGCTTCAGTAGCGGCGGTTCGCCCCAAATATGTGTTCACTGGCCCGCGCGGACCGATCGCCGTACTCGATCGTGAACAGCGCGATGCGATGGAATGGGTCGGCTCCATGAGCCATCCTGGAGACCGGCTTTTCGGCGACACGAACCTGAATTTCGTGCTGGGCCTGCCAAATCCCGCCGGAATCCAGTGGGTCGAATCCGAAGCTTATACGCGGCCGGAACAGGTGACGGCGCTGCTTGAAAGAATCGAACAAACCCCCACCCGGTTGATCGTATGGGAGGATGATGACCCCGCTGGCGCCAGGCCAGGCGACAGCCTTGCGCCCTTTCGGGCGTACCTCAGATTGCATTACCATCTGGCGCCGTTCCACGGTGAGAACTTCCTCTACATCCTCAATGGTTCGTAGTTTCGCGCAGGAATAGAAGCGAAAGTGATGCAGGTGTGAAGCGCACAGACCGGCTGAGATTACAAACCGAACGCAGGCCTACGAATCCCGTGCTGCGGTCGTTTTGTTTTGCATCGGTCGAACTGGATGGAGCATCGAGTGCCTATGACCCACGATCTTGAGAACACGATTGCGCTACTCGAGCGCACGCCTGCGGCACTCGATGCGCTGCTGCGCGGACTTCCTGACGAGTGGACGAGCCGCAACGAAGGCGAAAACACGTGGACCGTCTACGACGTTGCCGGCCACCTGATTCATGGTGAGCGCACCGATTGGATGCCGCGCGTGAAGAGGGTGCTCGAGTTTGGCGAAGCCAAGGCGTTTGACCCATTTGATCGCCAGGCACAGATGCGGGAGAGTCAGGACAAATCGCTGGCGACGTTACTGGATGAATTCGCCCGCCTGCGAACCGGGAATCTGGCTGAACTGCGGACACTGAATCTTGAGCCTGCGGATTTCGCCAGGCGCGGCCTTCACCCGGCGCTTGGCGTGGTGACTCTTTCAAACCTGCTGGCGACCTGGGCCGCGCACGACCTGACCCACCTGCACCAGATCTCGCGCATCATGGCGCACCAGTATCGTGAGGCTGTCGGGCCATGGACCGCGTTTCTTGGCGTGATGAAGTGCAACGGGCACAGCGCGTGAAGACCGCCATCAGCTTTTACGGTGCCGGTGATCGCGGGCGGCGAAGGGCGAAAAAACAGCCCAAATGCATGCAATCTGCACTGTTTCGAGTGCAAATCGCGGGTTTTCCGCGCACTCAGAACCTAAAAATTAGTCATTAGCCGTCTTTACGAAACGAGCATCGATCCCACCCATTAAGCCTGCGATGAAATTGCATAAAGAGAGTCCCAGCCAGCCCGGTGATGCAGCGCGCCGGCGAACTTGGGCTTTAGATTTGTCGGGCAGTGAACGCTTCGGTCGGGGCCCCTTTCCCGTCTGTCGGAGCAAGGCTGGGTAGCAGCCCTCGTTTTTATGCCTTTTTCAATCAAGTTCCTGATTTAAGGCGAGTTAGCTTTCCATGGGGGTCTCGTAACCGCTTGAAAACAAGCAACTTAGTCCGCAAAGTGCTCAAAATAAACGGCTTAGCGGTTGATCTTTGCGGTTTGCCCTGTTTTCGTGGCAACAATGCACCCCATTTTGGGGTACTGCTTCAAAAGGCGGCCCGCCCGAGTGATTGCTGAATCGAGCCGCGGGAGCTGTGATCCTGCTGCTTTTAGCGACTGTGACAAGTGTAGCGATTTCGGAGAAATAACCTGCAAAGTTCCCGGAAGAAATATCCTGTGCGAAATGAGGAAGATGGTTCGAATTTCGGGAGAGCGGGGTATTGACATCGGATTGGGGTGAAGCCGTTGGTGAGATTCGGAGACAATGGCAACATTGTCAATTTCTTGCCTGACATCCGGATCGCCGACTACACATCCAGAATCGCGTTGTTGAGCGGGTGCGGCGAGGAACACCTTGGGCTTCGTCGGTGTCTAATCAACTAGTCGATCAGCCATATGACGAAACGTTTGGTTTTGCTGTTGCTTCGCTCTGGGAGCACCTGGGATTGGGGCTCTCAGCACAATCTGCGGCTCAGGTGGGGCCTCCGCCCTATACTCCTGTGACGCTTTGTGGAATCTCCATCCGTCCTCAAAAAGTGAAACCTGAATACGTCTCGCTTGATGCGGAATATGTGAACGCAACTCCCCATGGTCTGTTCCTGATTGACCGGCACTGCAGGGGAAAGGGACTGCAGATCGATTTTCCGAAGACCGGGCTCGACCCCGGCGCTGCCACACTGAAGGACAATCTATGGATCATCGCCCACGCCACGGAACATTTCGAGGGATGCTCGAGCGGATCAGCGCACAGGACGTCTCTGCCTCATCGTGCAGTCAGTGCTTGGCTTCCGACCAAAGTACTTCGATCCAGAGCGCAAAGACAAACCCCTTCGATTGCCTGAGCCGGAATTGCCAAGGTGGCCGCCGAGCTTGTAGAGGTCCCATATCAGCCGCACGTTCAGAGGTCACTTGTCCAATAACCGGCCATACGGACATTGACGAATTTTCGCCAACTGCTGCAGGAAAGGGAGAGCATCCCTCAGGGGCTAAAGAGTGTGCGTGAGAACCGATTGTGGGGTCTCCCCGGGGGAGAATCAGATTATTTTTTGTTGAAAGGAACAGCAAGTTAGCGCCGCTCCGCGGCATAGCAAGTTAGCGAGTTAGCCATGAGATGCCGGTTCTCACGCAGGCACTAAAGCCCACGTCCTTCCAGGAGCGCTGCGGCACGACTAAAGTCGGCCCTTTCACAAAAGCTCAACCGGCTGAGTCACCGCCAAACAGAAAGTTACCCCAAAATGCACGTTACTTCCTGTTTGCTCACGACCCAGCAAGGATGGTGCCGATCGCGCTATCAAGCCTATAGTTGTTTTATGAAGATTACGGTTGCAAGGTTGGAGCGCCTTAAGGGCTTCTATCAGAATGCGATTGATAATCTGCAAGCGCGACTCGATTCTCCTTTTGATACCCCTTCATCTAAGGCAAAGGTGCAGCAGGAACTTCTGCGTGCTCAGGAGAGCCTGAATTCAGCCGAACGGCAACTTGCCGAATTGAGAGCAAAACAATAGATCTGATACACGTCATCAATTAGTGACCTGTTGCGAAATAGCATTTCTGGTTCCAGGCGAAAACTTGCCTTAGCTTTCTGTTCCATGCCGAACAGCCTAGCAAAGTCAATCAACGGCCTTACCGTAGTCAGTCAGCGATATCATTGCCACCATTTTCACTTTGGATGAGAGCGCAGGACCGGCACAGGCGGTGGGAGCGTCTCGTCAGATCGGGGGCTCCGCCCCGTTCCTTTACTTCTTCGGGCGCTTGTAGAAGGGGATTGGTACCTGCCTGGCGCGGACCTTGTTGCCGCGGCACGTCCACGAGCACATCGGATCCGCTGGCCGCGACGCTGGCGGGAACCAGCGCCATGGCGATGTTGGTTTTCAGGAATGGGGCGGGCGAGCCGGAGGTTACCCTGCCGATCTGTTCTCCTCGAGAGTGAAAGCACCGGGTACCCGTCGCGGGCGATGCCGCGTTCGACCATTTCCAGGCCGATGATCTTGCGCTTCGGGCCGCCGCTGGCCTGGATCGCCTACAAGCGTCGCGTCCGATGAAGTCGCCCTTGTCGAGCTTGAGCCAGCGGTTGAGGCCGGCTTCGAGCACGTTGATCTCCTCGGAGATTTCGTGGCCGTAGAGGCTCATGCCGGCTTCGAGGCGCAGGGTGTTGCGCGCGCCCAGGCCGCAGGGGCGGATGCCGAACTCCGCGCCGGCTTCGAGCAGCGCATTCCACATCTTCACGCGTGGTGGCTTCGTCGGAAGGGATGTAGACTTCGAAGCCGTCTTCGCCGCTGTAGCCGGTGCGCGCGATGAGCACGTTGTGGACGCCGGCGACCTGTCCCCAGGTGAACCAGTAATTCTTGATCGCGGCGAGATCGACCTTGGTGAGCTTCTGCAGCGTCTCCAGCGCGCGCGGCCCCTGCAGGGCGAGCTGCGAGTAGTAGCTGGAGTAGTCGCTGATGTGGATGCCCGGGCAGCGTGCCGACCTGCTGGCGAATCCAGGCGTAGTCCTTGTCCTTGGTGCCGGCGTTGACGACGAGCAGGTAGTCGTTGTCGCCGAGCCGGTGGACGAGGATGTCGTCGACGAACGTGCCCTGCGGCGTGAGCAGCGCGGAGTAGTGCGCCTGGCCGTCCTTGAGGCGCGAGGCATCGTTCATGGTGATGTGCTGCACGGCGGCCAGCGAGCCGGGGCCGCGAAACTGGATCTCGCCCATGTGGCTCACGTCGAAGAGGCCGACGCCGGTGCGCACGGCCAGGTGCTCGGCGATGAGGCCGCCGCCGGGGCAGGGATACTCGACCGGCATGTCCCAGCCGCCGAAGTCGACCATCTTGGCCTTGAGGGCGCGATGGGTGGCGTTGAGAGCGGTCTTTTTGAGCGCGGGCGGCGACGGGCGCGGCGGAGGTGGACATGGAGAATCCCTTTCGTGAACGGCAGAATCTACCCTTTCAACGATAGGCACCGAGCGGCCGCGGGTCAAACGCGACGGTGCACGACTGAACTGGTTGCGGAAAAACTCATCCTCAGGGGCTGAAGCCCCGATTCGCTTTGTTGGGTTTTATCGGCCCGGCTAAAGCCGCGCCCTTGTTACAAAGCGCTCGGACGCGAGTCTTTGCAGGCTGCAGTCGGACCCTTGTTACAAAGCGCTGTGACGCGAGTTTGTCCGGGGACGGAACGAGAAGCGAATTCGGCATGGGAATGCATAGCAGGGGCTGAAGCCCCGTGTCGCTTTGTTGGGTTTTATCGGCCCGGCTAAAGCCGTGCCCTTGTTACAAAGCGCTCGGACGCGAGTTTTTGCAGGCTGAAGTCGGACCCTTGTTACAAGGCGCTGTGATGCGAGTTTGTCCGCAGGACGGAACGAAGCGAATTCGGCATGGGAATGCATAGCAGGGGCTGAAGCCCCCGACTCGCTTTGTTGGCTTTGTCGGCCCGGCTAAAGCCGTGCCCTTGTTACAAAGCCTCTGCGGTTGAGTTTTTTCGCAGCTTGTAAGGCCGCGACTTTGTTATAAAGCGCTCCGACACGAGTTTTTTCGAAGCGTGTGAAGATGATCGTTCATGCGATGGAAGGGTGGGTCGCTTTGAATCCGTTCCGCGGAATTTTAATGATCGTGGCCGCCGGAATCGCTTTCTGGCGCGGCTGGCAGATTGGCCATGGGCACTATGCCTGGATGGCGTATGGGCTGGGCTTGCTGGCGCTCGGGCTGGCGGCGTGGCACCTGGCGCACGGCGACCGAGCAAATCGATCCTGAAGGCGTGAATCATTCTGCACCGTCCATGGCGCATGGTTCTCATTCGTTCAGGTGGCGGCGAAGATCCTCCGGGTGGCTGGAGTGCGCATAGGCCGTTTCGCGGGAGATGCGGCCGCCCCGAACGAGCTCAGCCAGGGACTGCTCCAATGTCTGCATTCCGTCCAGGCGGCCTGTCTCGATGTTTGCCCTGAGTTGATGGTCATCTCCGCGGCGAATCAGGTTGCGGATGCCACTGGTGGCCATCAGGATCTCCACGGCGGGGTAGCGATCGACTCCGTTTACCGCGGGCAGAAGCCGCTGGTGAATCACCGCCAGCAGGGCCAGCGAGAGCTGCCGGCGCACCTGGGACTGGAATCCCGAGGAGAAAATATCGAGAATGCGCGCAACGCTTTGCGCCGCATCATTGGTATGCAGCGAGGTGAGGACCAGGTGACCGGTTTCCGCAGCCGTCAAGGCAGCCGACATGGTGTCGCTGTCGCGCATCTCGCCAATCAGGATGACATCCGGATCCTGACGCAACACGGCGCGGACGGCCTGGGCAAAGCTGGGTGTATCCAGGCCTAATTCGATCTGTTCCACCAGGGATTTCTTGTTCAGGTGCTGAAATTCGACCGGATCCTCAACGGTGATGATGTGGTCGTGGCGGCTGCTGTTGATGGCGTTGATCAACGCCGCCATGGTTGAAGTCTTGCCGCAGCCGGTGGCCCCGGTCAGCAGGATCAGTCCTTGTTTCCGTTCGGCGAGCGCAGCCAGCGATTGCGGCAGATGCAGTGACTCCAGCGTCGGGATTTCGGTAGGAAGCAGGCGGATCGAAGCCGCAAGCGTCCCCCGCTGGAAGTGGAGATTGGCGCGGAATCTCCCGGTTGCCCCGCGCACAAAGCAAAAATCCAGGCACTTGCATTCATTCAGTTCATTCAACTGGTCTGGCGTCAACAGGGGCTCCAGCAGGTTCCAGACGTCTGCGGTTGCTATGTCGGGGCCTGGGACAGCCCCGAGGGCACCATTCACCCGCAGAGTGATTGGCGAGCCGTTCACAAGGATGATGTCGGACGCGTTCGCCTGGAGCGCATGGGCCAGCAGGCGATCGATCGAGTCTTTAATCCCAGAGCCCGCGTTATCGACAGGAACATCAGGCGGGACGAGGGCTGGCGGCGATTGAACCTCATACTTATCCATACGAAATAACATGGCTCCTGCGGATCAGGTTGGGAATCGTTACGAGACCGGATTCGATGGTACGCGCGTCTTACGGGTTTACGACGTTCTCCGGATTCGTTTCGCTCAATTGGGTGCTGGAGGACCTTGTTTCACGGGAAGAGGCGAAGGTGTCCCCCGATTGCGGGGCGAATTGCTCTTTCTCGCAGGCTGGAGCGGCATAAGTCCTCAGAAATGGTTCCTGCTGTAGGAGTTTAATCGGCGTGCGTGGCTCCGCATTTCTGCGTCTTTTCTTCGCTGGAGACAGATCCAGAACAAAGATAGTTGCTAAAAGCAACTATCTTTTCTACCCTGATTCCATGACTGCTCTGGCGACACAGATTTCCACTCTGCGCGAGTTCAACCGCTTCTACACGGCGCGGCTCGGACTGCTTGGCAAACGCCATCTCGACGGCGCGTTCTCGCTCACTGAGGCGCGCGCGCTGTACGAAATCGGCGCTCACCCGCGGATCACTGCGTCCTCGCTGTGCGCGACGCTGGCGCTCGACGCAGGCTATCTGAGCCGTCTGCTGGCGGCCCTGACGCGGCGAAAATTCATTCACCAGACCAGTTCCAAAACCGACGGCCGGGAAAAGCTTCTGACGCTCACCGCTGCCGGAGAGAAATCGGTGGCTCGCCTGAACGAGCAGTCCGACGTTCACATCGAGGGAATCCTTGCCGGCATCGACTCGAGAGATCGTGATTCGCTGCTCACAGCCCTCAGCGAGATCCGCCGCATTCTGGATCGGTCCCGCGAAGAGCCCGTAAAGATCGTGCGCCTGAAGCAGGCCTGCGAGGAAGCACTTCAAATCCTTGAGGAGTACTACGAAGCCGCACACGTCGTGCAGCGGGACCAGTCCGGGAAGCCTTCAAGGTCTGATCGACGAAGCCGGTTCCGGCATGTGGCTCGCCTCGCTGGGCGATCAGGTGGTTGGCTGCGTTGTGCTCCGTCGACTCCCGTCCGTCCCCTTGGCCGCCGAATGCAAACGACTCTATGTAAAACCCGCCGCACGCGGAAAACGCATTGCAACCATGCTGCTCGATGCGCAGGAGGAGTACGCGCGAGAGCAGGGACTGGACTGGATTTACCTCGATAGCTACGACGACCTGAAAGCCGCGATCGCTCTCTACGAACAACGCGGATATGTGCGTTGCGACCGCTACAACGACAACCCGCAGGCCACGCTGTTCATGCGCAAACGCCTCAATTCCTAACCAACACGGATACGCGCTGCGCTACTTCACAATTTTCCACGTGAGCCCGTAGCTGTCGAAGCGCATTTCATCGGTCCCCGCGGTACGGTGAAGCGGAATCCTTCGCCAGCAGTACTCCGCGGGCGCGGCGGTGTCGTCTTTGTCATCGCGCTTGCACAGGCCCATGCCGGCCTGCGGACCGGTATAAGTCAGCACCGTCCAGTTGGAAGCGTCCTTTGACACCTCAACCAGAACGTAGCCTACTGTGGTGAACGAATATCCCAGATCGCGCAGCCCCATGAAGTACGCCTTGTTGTTCTCGATGGCCAGCAGATAGCGCAACCTGATATCCCAGATCGGCCTGCCGGCCCCGGTATTCACCGCAACATCCAGCATCTTCGGCATGGCTGCGACAATTGCACACCAGTCCTCCCCTGTTCGCTTCGATGCCTGCTTGCATATCGGATTGGTTTGCTGGCAGCAAAGCGGCGACACCGGCAGGCTGATGCCTAGCTGCTTCGCCGTCTCGTCCTGAATCTCCTTCGCGCTTTCAACCGGAATCGGTCTCGCTCCCGGTTTCATCGGCGCAGGATCGGGAATTGCAACGCCTGCGGCGATAAACTGCCTTCGCCAGTTCCTGTTTCTCGGCAAGATCAAACCGATCATTCGCAGCCAGCGACTGGAGCGGGTAGAGGAATCGCGGATCCTCAAAGCGGGTGAGAAACAGGTCCTGATAAGCATGCGGGCTGGCGCCGTTCTCGAGCAGCACCTTCACTGCCCTGGCGTTTCCGGCCCTCATGGCCGCGATCAGCAAGCCCTCCTGTTCGTAGTAGTCGCTGGGCACCGTCATGTTCGGGTCGAGCCCGGCCTTCAGCGCCGAACTGAACCACTCAAGAGCGCCGGGACTGTTGCCCGCGTTCTGAAAGAACTCCTGCGCCACCGTTGACTTTCCGTCCGCCGACTTCTGCCGAAGCGCCTGCTCCACCTCCGTCGGCCTTACCCCCGAAGCCAGCGCGTCCTTCAGGAATCGCACATCCGCGGAACTGAGTGCCGCGCTGATATTCGGAAGCGTCATGCGAAGTTGATCCATCGAACGCGCAACATCGCCCGTGCCGGCGGAAGGGGCCGTTGTCGCATCCGTTTCCGGTTCTGATTCCGGGATAACCGCGGGCATGCTGCCTTTGTGCCCTCCCGCGACTGGCAGGATCGCCTTCCCGTTGCGGACAAATACAAAGTCGCCGCCGTTGTGCGTGGAATTGGGAATCACAGCATACTCCGGCGTCTGCGCGGAGTTGCCCACCACCGAGTCCTTGATGCTCGCGTAAAACAGAGTGCTGGCAGTGAACATCGTATTTTCATTTTCCGCCAGTGCCCGCAGCAGAACGCCCGCGAACACCGAGTGGCCGTCGGTACCCGCATCCGATACTGTTTCTTCGCCGCCACTGGCCATCAGGTTGCGCGATTTCCGCCCCAGCATCCGCAGGATCACTGCCGGCGTGCCCCCTTCGGCGCCGGCTCCGAGGCTGCGCGTGTTCGCAAGATCGCCGGAGTAGCAGCTATCCGAAATCACCAGCACGTGTCGCGCCGGCGCGTCGCTCACCTCGTTCATCAGGTCATCAGAGATGATGCGGTTGGGGCTGAGTTTCGAATTCGCGTCGTACGGCATCCAGTAGGCACGCTTCGTATTTGGATCGAGATAGCCGTGCCCCGCGTAGTAGATCACCAGGTTATCTTGTGCCTGCAGACTGCCTTCGTACTTGCCGAGCGCATCGAGAATATTGAAGCGCGTGGCCTGTGCGTCCAGCAGGTACTGCACTTTGAAGCCGTAGTGTTCCTCCAGCATCTTGCCGACAGCCTTCGCGTCGTTGACCGCAGTCTTCAAAGGCGGCAACGGTGCGTGGTAGTCATTGATGCCGATAACCAGTGCATAGAAACTGCCGATCTGCCCTGCTGCCGCAGGCTGCGGTGGTTCCGGTTGGAGCCCGCGCCTTGTTTGTGCATTTGTGAGCAGCGGCAGAATGAGCGCCACGAACAACACTGGTACGGCAAAGCGCCGGTGACGACAGAACAGACTGTCCATGGTTCGACTCACGCTCTTGCCGGGGAAGCAGGAAGAACGTTAGTGTAGCCCAATGCGCCTTCCAATGACGAGGCATTTCCGGGATGGCGATCGGCTGCTCATCCGCTCCATAGCGGAATTTGCCGCTTGCGCTTTCTTGTAATCTGGAAGCAAGCTCCTCTGCCCGCGCACATTGTCAACATCGAGGTTCGATTTGTCGTCCGGAAACTTCGCTCTCGCTTACACAGTCAAGAACGAAGCACGGTTGCTGCCTTCCGGCATCGAGTATCACCTCGCCGCGGGATGCTCGCGCATCTACATCTTCTGGGACAGTACCACCGACAACGCCCCGGAACTGGTTGCGAAGTATCCCCAGGTGGTCGCGCGCAAATCCTTCCGGCCGGAGGAACTGGCCAACCCGCCTCAATGGCTCGCGAACATTTTGCCGGCCTGGGACGTCGATCTCGACGTCCGGAAGATCGCCAACACCTATTACGCCACGCTTGACGCCGCGAAGGACGGAATCGAGTGGCTGGTCAGCGTCGATGCCGATGAGCTGCTCCTGATGAACCGTGACGAGCCGGTTCTCGAGAATCACATCCCGAAATACCTGGCCCAGGTCCCGGAGCAGATCGACCAGCTCCTGGTGCTCAATCTCGAGTCCGTCCCCAGCGCGGCAGAAACAACGAACCCGTTCCTCGATTGCGTCTGTTTCCTCAACCGTTTCCCAACCTCTGAAATCATCTGGCGCTACTCGCGCGCTGCTCTTTACCGCATTTCACGATCGGCGAAGCTCATCGCATGGTACGACTGGCTCTTCTACGAGTTGCTCTTCGCCGGAGCCATGCATCGCATGATGCGTGATCCTGCGACAAACCGGGCCATCCCCGCCGGCTACTTCCTCGCCTACGTCAGCTACAAGTCGTTCGTGAGAACGAGGGTCGCTCCCAACTTCAATTTTGCGACCCATAGATGGAAGGCGTTCCTGCGGCGGCCGCGCAATCTGAGGATCGGCAACGTACTCCATTTCGACATGATCGATGCCGACTATTTCGCCGCCAAGTTCCGCCAGCGGCCACCCGACCGCGGCTGGTTCCATCTCCGCTACCTGCTCAGCATCGTGGCACGCGAGCGCACCCTCGAACAGGTGCGCCAGTTTTTCGAGAGGTACATCGCGATCAGCGATCCCCGGCGCATAGCGCGGCTCAAGAAGAAGGGAATCCTGGTAGAGATCCACTCCCCGTCGAACCTGCTCCGACGGCTGGCGAAAGAGTCGTCAACCGTCGAAGCGTAAAAACCGGCCCAGGCTCAAACCCGCTCGGCTCAGTATTGGTCGCCGAACTCTGGTTCCACCGGGTTCTCAAACAGCGATGCATCGCGCGTGACAATCGTGAGCCCTGAAGGGGTGACGAAGTAGCGGCGCTTGTCCTCCACCGGGTCGTAGCCAATGACGGTTCCCTCGGGGATGTGCACATCCCGATCGATAATTGCGCGCCGAATGCGGCAGTGGCGGCCGATATTGACGTGCGAAAAGATGATGCTCGCGTCGACTTCAGAGTACGAGTTGACACGAACATCCTGCGACAGCACCGAGTTTGAAACCGAAGCGCCGGAGATGATGACGCCGGCGGTGATGACGGAATTAATGGCCATGCCGGTGCGCCCCGGCTCGCCGAAGACAAACTTGGCCGGCGGATACTGACGCACACGCGTGCGCATGGGCCAGTTCTTGTCGTAAAGGTTGAAGACCGGCGATACCGAACAGAGGTCCATGTTGGCTTCGTAGTAGGAGTCGAGCGTGCCTACGTCGCGCCAGTAGAGAGCCGTCTGCTTGTTCTCATCCACGAAGCTGTAGGCCATCATCTTCTTCTTGCCCAGCATGTTGGGCAGGATATTGTGGCCGAAGTCGTGCTTGGAATTGGGATCCTCGGCGTCGGCGATGAGCGCCTTGAGCAGGACCTCGGTGTTGAAGATGTAAATGCCCATCGAGGCTTCAACCTTGTCGGGATTGAAAGGCGAACGGAAGGTTGTGGTCGCCGGCTTCTCCTGGAATCCCTGGATCTCACCGGTCATTCCCACGTCGACTACTCCGAAACGCGGCGACCTCGTCGGGCGCAATCGGCAGCGTAGCCAGCGTGACCTCGGCGTTCTGCTCGCGGTGGTATTCGAGCATGCGGCTGTAGTCCATCTTGTAGATGTGGTCGCCGCCCAGGATGATCATGTGCGTGGGCTGCTCGCTGCCGATCGAGTAGATGTTCTGATACACCGCATCGGCCGTGCCCATGTACCAGTTGGTGCCAGTGCGCTGCATGGGCGGCAGCAGCTCAAAGAACTCGCCAAGCTCCTGGGCAACAATTCCCGTCCAGCCTTCGCGGATGTGCCGGTTGAGCGAGAGCGCCTTGTACTGGGTGAGGATAAAGACCCGTGCGCAGGCCGGAGTTGATGCAGTTGGAGAGCGTGATGTCGATAATGCGGTAATGGCCGCCGAAGGGCACAGCCGGCTTGGCGCGATCACGGGTAAGCGGAAAGAGCCGTTCGCCGGCTCCGCCTGCAAGCAAAACGCCCAAAGTGTCTTTCATGTCCGTATGAGCCTGCCTCGTCGCGATGTCTTCCCGGAGCTTTCTCAGCGCGAAACCGATATGCCGTATCCGGTACGGCAAGTTTTTCAGAGATGAACTTCCCAGATTCGCCTCTGAACGGCGAAGAATATCACACACGGATAACACGTGCAGCCTGTCTGTGTTACAGCTTGTCGGCCGGGCCCAAAATGGAAAGGCCGGAGCAGCGAAAAACCCGGCTTCGGCCTCGATAAATCCCGGTGCGTCGTTTTTACCTGCGTTTCGACTTGAAGCGGTACTCCACACCCACAGAGATCGCGAAGTTCACATCGGTCGAAGTCGCCTTGTTCCCGTAGTTGATGTTGTAACGGGTGAGGACCGCGTCCGGCGTAATGCGAAACACCCAGCGCGCCGACCGGTTCAGATCGATGTGTCCGCCCACAATGGCGGCCAGCGCAACCTGGTTGGGATAGAAATCGACCGCGGAGGGAGGCAAACCGCGAAGGTCCTTCTCGAACTCGCCGTAGGTGCCGCCCACCATGGCATGGGCAATCAGCGCGCCATGCTTGTTGTGGGGTCCCAGCCACTCCGGCCCGCCTACAAAGAGATATTGCGCCACAAACGGGCCGTTGATCGGTTGCGTGGATACGTTATTGCCCAGGCCTGCGCCGCTGGTGCCTACGTAGCCACGGCCGCTGCCTTCCAGGCCCCAGTGCCTGCTGAACCAGTACGATCCCGACAAGTCGAGGCCACCGAGGTTCGATCCCTCCAGCAGCGTGGGGCCGGCCTTCATGTGGTCATACGCCATGCCCAGGGAAATATCCCATTTGTTGTCGTAGTGCACATTGGCCAGCGGATCGACGGAAATATACGTGCCGTTCCCTGTGGTTTGCGAATTGGAGCTTTGCACCGCGGGCTGAACCTGGCCCCGCGCGCACAAAGCTGAGGCAAGCAGACCAACAACAAGGACTGCCGAAAACAATGAAGACCTTACTGGAAGACGCATCAACACAAAGCTTACAGGACCATACCTTTTCGGGACAATTGCTGGTGCTTGCGGTTAGACGCAGTCATCGACCCGTGGCGAGCCGCACCTGCCGATCACGGACTCCCATTCTGATCGAGACTACGGTTCGCAGCCTTCCGCCCAGCTCGCGTACACCAGGTATCGGACCGTCTTCAGGGTCTCCAGTGCTTCGTCTGCCGTCGAACCGGACTCGCCCGGTTGAAACCCCGGCGCCGCATGTGTGCGCCACTTCAGCGACGTCCGACTGAAGATCATTCCCGCTCGTGGCAGATGATAGGCGCTCGAAACAACCTCCGCCGAGTGCCATCCATGCGATTGCATCAGCCGTTCCGAATAGCACGCGTTCTGGATGGTGTCCTCAGCCCGCGTCTCAACGAAAATCGCCGAGGGCGGAATGCCCTGCGCCGCTGCTGCGTTGGCCATCACCTCTGCTTCGACGAAGTGATTGCGTGAGGGTCCACCCGTAAAAATCAGTCTCGGTGCAATGCCGCGTTCGTACTCGCGCACCCCTTCCGTGACGCGAGCCAGCAGTTCCGGCGTCGGATTCCCGTCGGCATCTGCCGGCGTGCCAAGAACCAGAATGGCGTCAAAGTGGTCGAGCGAGGTGTTGGAACTGGCCGCAAGGCGGCGCGCCGCCACGGCCCATGCGCCAAGAACCAGAATCACCGCGAATGCCGTCAGCGATCCACGCAGGATCCAGCGTCTCCGGCCCAGCATGATCGGCTTGTAACGCTGATGGGGGCGGCGTGTGGGTGCGCGCTTACGCGTCTTGCGGGATGAAGATGCAATGGGCACAACCGGGCTCCCGTTCTTCCAATGTACGGGTAAAACCCGGGCCGCCGGCGCACGAAGGTATTAACTGAAATGGGCCCTTGTCCGCAGCGGCTCAGCCAAGATCCGCGGGATGATCCCACGATGCCAGCACAATCTCGCTGAGCGGCTTCCGGCTCCTTGGCGACTGCTCCTGCGCCTGGAGCTTTTCGTGCAGGTCATGCAACTCGCCCTGGTAGCCCAGCGCCATCACCGACCCCATGGCGTAAGTTTCTGGAATTACAAAGGCTTCCCGCGCCAACACCCAATCGAAACCGGCCATCTGGTGAGCGGCGAGTCCCAGCGCTGCCGCCTGGACAGCCATCAGAGCCATGGCTGCGCCCAGGTCGTGGGCAGCGTAGTTGTTGGGGGAATCATTGTTGCTGAAGCGGGCCTTGGCGACCCCCAGAATCAGTACCGGCGCGCTCTTGGCCCAGTCCTGGTTGAATGGAACCAGTGCGTCAAGGATCTTTTGGTAAGTCTGGGAGTTGCGGCGACCCACAAAAAACCGCCATGGCTGCTCATTGAAGCAGGATGGCGCCCACCGGGCGGCCTCAAAAATGATTCTCAAATGCGCCGGGCTCACGTCCCGGTCTGCGAAGGCGCGCGGGCTCCAGCGTTCCAGAATCACAGGCAGCACCCCATCCGTCGAGGGCTGCGCGTACTTCATCTGCTTGACTTCACTCGCCGTAAGGGTCATTCGTAGAGTCTCCTGAATTCATCGGCTTTCATTTGGATTGCGCATTCTACTGAAAAGATGTGTGTTCCAAAGTTCGTCTCGCTCAAACATCGAGGCTCCTACCACCAATCCGTCCCAGGTCTTTAACAGCCCATTCATCGCACTGTGCGATTCTGAGTTTCGGGATATCCTTCATCTGATGCCTCTCCGAGCGTGTGCGCTCTAATCGCGCTGCGCTCGACTCAGCCGCTGAAGGAAACAAGCAACGCAATGTACGAAGCCAAAACAGGCAAGTACAGCCGCCTGAGGCTTATGACACCAACTCAAAACTGAAAAACTTTAGGAGTGCCTAGATGAACTTCAGAAAGACCCACTCACGCATAGTGTGTCTCCTGCTTCTTATGCTGGGATTCAGCCTCGCATGCAGAACCGGATTTACTCAAACATCAACGCAAGGTGCAATCGCGGGAACTACGGTGGATTCATCCGGCGCCGTAGTCGGTGGCGCTCTCGTCGCCATCCGGAATTCCGCAACAGGCTTTTCCATCCAACTCGTGTCGGACGGCAGCGGCTTTTTCAAGGCGCCTTTACTTGAGCCCGGCACCTATTCTGTCTCGGTCACTGCTAACGGCTTTGCGACTTTTCGCGCCGATTCCGTAGTTGTCCAGGTGGGCCAGGTCACCGATCTTGAGCCGAAGCTCAGTGTCGCCTCCTCATCCACCTCGGTTGAGGTAGCCGAGCAGGTGCCGGTGATCAACCTGGATTCACCTGACTTCACCAACTCGATCAATTTAAGAGCTCTTCAGTCGGTCCCCATCAACAATCGCCGTTGGTCGAGCCTGGCAATGACTACGCCTGGAGTGGTATCGGATTCCAACGGATATGGCCTGGTGAGCATCCGCGGAATCAGCCCGGTTTTGAACAATGTCGAAATCGATGGCGCCGACGATAACCAGGCATATTATTCCGAGGAGCGCGGGCGTACGCGCGAGGCTTATTCCACCTCGGGAAGTGCAGTGCGCGAATTCGCGGTGAACACCGGCGTCTACTCCGCAGAGTATGGCCGCGCGGCTGGAGGCGTGATCACCTCCGTGACAAAGAGCGGCTCCAACGACCTTCACGGACAAGCCTATTTCTGGGATCGCGAAAGCAACTGGGCGGCCTACAACGACTATGCCAGGGAATCGGTCCTGAACCCGGCCACGAATACCTATGTTTCCACCTCGATCAAGCCGGAGGATCTTCGCAAAATCTATGGCTTTACGGTCGGTGGCGCTCTCGTCAAAGACAAGCTCTTCTGGATCTATACGTACGACCAGCATACCCACGTCTTTCCTGGAACCGCGGTGCCTCAGAATTCAACCGCCTTCTACGCGCTGCCTACGCCATCTGCCAGCCTGCCCAGCGGCGTAACTGCCAGTAACTGCAACCTGGCCACCGGTTACTTCAACGCAACCAGCACGACCGATCCCAACTACACAATCGACAGCCAGGCTTGTACTCTGGCCGCACGGCAGAAGCTAGCCAACTACGACGCGGGCGTAACCGCTTACGATAACGGGATTGCCGGCCTTGTCTCCGACCTGGGAAACGTGTCGCGTTTCGGCTACCAGGAGATCAACACGCCGAAACTCGACTGGCAGATCAACGACAGGGAACACTTCAGCGTCCTTTACCACCGTCTTCGCTGGGATTCACCGGGCGGCGTTCAGACCGCAGCGACCGACGACTACGGCCGCGACACCTGGGGCAATGACTTCGTCAAGCTCGACTATAGTGTCGCGAAACTCACCAGCCTCATCACTTCGAATATCAGCAACGAATTGCTGTTTCAGTACGGCCGCGAACTGAACGATGAGGGACAGCAGTCCTACACCCCCTATACTCTGGCCAATCTTGAGGGCAAAGGTGGCTCCGCCGGAAACGTTCCTGAAGTCTCCGTGGATACGGCGGAGGGCATGAACATCGGCTCACCGTATTACTCCTACCGCAAGGCCCTTCCCGACGAGCGCAAGTGGCAGGTCGGAGACACCCTCTACTGGAACAAGGGCAACCACAGTGTGAAGCTCGGTCTCGACCTGGTGCACAACCGGGACCTGATAAACAACACCTACGAAAGCAACGGCGACTACGTCTACAACTACCTGGGCAATTACTTCAACGATCAGCTCAACATCAACAACGGAACGGCCAACTCCTGCAACAGCAGCGCCTCATCGGCGGCAACCGCGACAGGCACAGCCGTTGGAACGTCGCCTTGCTACGCAGACTTCTATCAAGGTTTTGGAAATCCGGTTTACAAGATTTCCACGATGGACACGGGAATCTTCGTCCAGGACAATTGGCGGTTTTCTCCGCGTCTGACCCTGGAGTTGGGCCTGCGGTGGGATAACGAGGCCATACCGCCCGCCGATCCCAATCTGACCGCCCCGGTGGGTAATTTCGTCCCCTATCCGCAGTTGTTCAACAATCCCAGCGACAAGAAGAACTTTGGCCCTCGCATCGGCTTCTCATACGATCTGTTCGGCAAAGGCACCACCGTACTGCGCGGCGGCTACGGCATCTACTACGGCCGCATCAATAACGGCGAGTTGCTGAACATCCGTCTGAACACCGGCAGCCCGAACGGCCAGTACACCACAACCTACAAGGCCACCACCAGCGGAGCGCCGCAGTTCCCGAATATCGAGACGGGTTCCGGCGCCGCATCTGCCACGCCCAGTTCCAACTTCCTGGCCGCCAATCTGCGCAATCCCCAGGTGCAGGAATTCGACCTGGAACTGCAGCAGGCGGTTGGCAAAGGAACCGTCTTTGCGATCAGCTATCTGGGCTCGCTGGGTCGCGAGTTGCCCAACTTCCTCGATGTCAACCTGAATCCCACCCAAACGACAATCACCGTGACGGTTGCCGACAGCAGCGGTAAAGGCCCCCTGGGTGCGAACGGCACCACCTACCAGGTTCCGCAGTTTTCTTCGTACGGCAACACCGCGCTGTTTGGATCGGTAGCCAAGAACTTCCAGGTCATCACCGAGATGATCAGCAACGTCAACTCCAACTACAACGCGGTTGTGGCCGAAGTCCAGAATCGCTCCCTGCACGGCATTCAATTCGACGCGAACTACACGTTTGCACACGCTCTGGACTTCGCTCAAAACGCCAATACAGCCAGCACAGCAACCAACGCCTGGTTCAATCCCTATGCCGACGCCCGCGTCAATTACGGCAACTCCAGCTACAACGTGCCCAACCGGTTCGTGGCTTACGCGCTCTACAAAGCACCGAACCTGAGCACGAACAGCGCGTTGAGGTGGATTACAAACGGATGGAGCATTGACGATAGCTTCCAGATGCAAAACGGGCTTCCCTACACCGTCGGTGTCAGCGGGTTCTTTAGCTCCGGCATTCTCAGCGACTGGAATGGCGGATCTGGTTCCACGATGCTTCCGATGCTCGGTCCGAACACCGAACGCTATCCGCGACACATCGTCGACGATGCCCGGTTGCAGAAGGACTTCACCTTCCATGAGGCCCGGCCCTACACTCTGGAACTCATGGCCAATATGTTCAACGTAGCCAATCACCAGAACATTGACGGACTGGGCACCACTGCCTACAAGCTCTCGACGACCGGTAGCGTTAATACCGCAACCTACCAGGGACAGGGAACTTCGAATCCCTCCAACAACACCTACCAGATCCCGACCAGCTCCAACAACAGCGGCTTCCTCTATACGCCGCGCGAAATCGAGATCAGCGCTCGCTTCGTTTTCTAGAGTTGAGTTGGAGGAACCACAAGGCGCGGTGGCTTCGGCCGCCGCGCTTTTTTTGCGCCGGCATCCTATGATGGTAGACAGGAGCTGATGATGAACATAGCAGCGACAGGTAAGGAACTGATTGAGTCGAAACAGCCGCTCCACGACCTGGAAGAGTGGGACGGATTTCTAGCCGGTCGTTACAAAGAGGGCAAGAGTGAAGAAGAATTCCGCCAGTATGACGCCACTGCCACGCCGGGCGTGGCGGAGTTCTACCGCCTGAACCACGAGAACCAGACCGTCGACTATGTCCTTGGCAAAGAGAAGGAGTACTTCGGCCTGCAGACGAGGGCCAGAAGACCATCTGGGAGGCTGCCGAGTTTCTGAACACGCTGGTCGACGACAGCGATCCGGACACCGACCTCACGCAGATCGAGCACCTGCTGCAGACCTCGGAGGCGATCCGCCGCGACGGCCATCCGCGCTGGATGGTGCTGATCGGCTTCCTGCACGACCTGGGCAAGTGCCTCTGCCTCTACGGCGAGCCGCAGTGGGGCGTGGTGGGCGACACCTTCCCGGTGGGCTGCGCGTGGTCGAAGGACATCGTCTTCCCCGAGTACTTCGCCAAAAATCCCGACCGCAACGTCGCCGAATACCAGACGAAGTACGGCATCTACCAGCCGAACTGCGGTCTCGAAAACGTGCACATGTCCTTCGGCCACGACGGCTACATCGCCGAGGTGATGAAGCCCTATCTGCGCGACGAGGCGCTCTACATGCTGCGCTTCCACTCGTTCTATCCGTGGCACCGGCACGGCGCGTACGACCACCTGTGCAACGACAAGGATCGCGCGATGCTCGAGTGGGTGCTCAAGTTCAACCAGTACGACCTGTACTCAAAGGGCCACACCAAGCCCAACGCAGCCGAACTGAAGCCGTACTACGACGAGCTTTTTGCGGAGTTTCTGCCGCCAACGGTAGCGTGGTGACAGAGACCGCGCGGCCGGTTTGATTGGAGTTCGCGGCCTCCCACCCAGGCCGCAAAGAGCGCGGCTTGGATGGGGCACCCCAGAGTCACTTGTACCCTGCTTTTACGGGTAGATGCGGTGCAGGGTGCGCGCGAACGGAATCGTCTCGCGCACATGATCGAGCGCGCACACCCACGCCACCACGCGCTCAATGCCCATTCCGAATCCCGCATGCGGCACCGATCCATAGCGCCGCAGATCGAGATACCACTGGAAGGCTTCCAGCGGAAGCTGGTGATGCTCGATGCGGCTCTTCAGCAGTTCGTAGCTCGAGACGCGCTGCGATCCGCCGATGACCTCGCCGTAACCCTCCGGCGCCAGCACGTCCACACACAGCGCAAAGTTCGGATCCCTCGGGTCAGGCTCCATGTAGAACGCCTTCACCGCCGCCGGGTAGCGATGCACCATCACCGGACGGTCAAACTGCGAGCTGAGCCACGTCTCGTCCGGCGAGCCAAAGTCGTTTCCATACTCGAACGGCTGCTCCAGTTCGCCCTTGGCGTGCGCCTCGTTCAGCATCTTCGCCGCCTCGTCGTAGCGCAGCCGCGGGAACGGCGGCACAATATTCTTCAGCTTCTCCGGATCGCGCCCGATCACCTGCAACTCCGGCGCACGATTCTTCACCACGCTCTGCACGATGTGCGAGAGATAATTCTCCGCCAGCTCCATCAGCCCATCGAGATCGCAGTATGCAACCTCCGGCTCGATCATCCAGAACTCCGTCAGATGCCGGCGCGTCTTCGACTTCTCCGCGCGAAACGTCGGCCCGAAGCTGTACACCTTGCCCAGCGCCAGCGCCGTCGACTCGATATAAAGCTGGCCCGACTGCGTCAGAAACGCCGGATCGCCGAAGTAATCCACCGGAAACAGCGTCGAAGTCCCCTCGCATGCCGCCGGTGTCAGAATCGGCGGATCGGTCCGGATGAAGCCGTTCTTGTCGAAGTACTCCGCAGCCGCGCGCATGATCTCCGCGCGAATGCGCAGAATCGCCGACTGTCGCGGCGACCGCACCCACAGGTGCCGATGCTCCATCAGGAAATCGACGCCGTGCTCCTTCAGCGTGATCGGATACGGATCCGATTCCGGCACACGCTGGATCACCTCGACGTCTTCGACATCGAGCTCGTATCCGCCCGGCGCGCGCTTGTCGGCCCGGACCTTGCCCGTAACGATGACGCTCGACTCCTGGGTCAGCCCCTTGAGCGCCTCAAAGACCTCCGGCGGAACGCTCTTCACATGGGCCACGCCCTGCACCGTCCCGGTTCCATCGCGAAAGATGGGGAACAGCAGCTTGCCGCTTTCGCGCAAGTTGTAGAGCCATCCGCGAATCTGCACGGACTGGCCCTCGTGCTTGCCCAGGGTGGCGATGGTCGCAACCGGCGCGGAAGGTTTGGCGGTTTCAGTGGGAACGGAAGTGGAGGTGGTTTCTTCGGACATGGCTCTACTCTCTCGATCGGCGCGGTTTCGCCGGACATTCTAGGATAACGCGCCATCTCAGCATGGAGTCACCACCGCAACGGCACCCTCGCGTCGTCCTGCCCCCTTGGTTTATCGTCCATAGCGTATGGCTACCAATCCCAAGCCACAGACGCCTGCCAACCTGCCTCAGCCCACACCTGAGGCCGAAGAGGTATTTCGCCGCTGGATCCGCTTCCTCGACGATGAGTTCTACCGCCATCGTTCCCCCGAGCGCCGCGCCGAAATCGTGCGCGACCAGCTTTACCAGCTCTATCTCGGCCGGCCCCACGGAGGCAAGGCGAATGTCACGCTATCGAGCGAGCTGCCCGCCAACGTGCTCAGCTTCTCGCTCGATCCGGAGAATGTGACCATTGAGGCGGAGTATTTCGACGATCTCCACGATGCAGAATTCGCAATTCGAAAACCGCTGATCTGGTTCTGGAAGATGTTCGACCGCTCTCCGATCGGTCTGAATCTCTGGCTGGGCTTGCGCTTCCGCTGCATGCTGGCGCGCCACATCTTCGATCACATGGGCAACGGCGTTAAAATCCACCACGGGGTCGACCTGACTTACGGCTACAAGCTCTCCGTCGGCGATGGTGCGGTCATCCACCAGGGCGTTCTGCTGCACGATCGAGGCGGTATCAAGATAGGCAAGAATGCCGTCATCGGCTCCTTCGCGCGCATCTTTTCGCACAGCTATTCCAACGACGGCAAGGGCGATGTAAGGTTGCAGCCGACCACCATTGGCGACGGCGCCCGCATCGGCAGCCACGAGATCATCATGGGCGGCACCAATATCGCCCCCGGCGAAGTCGTCGGCCACTATCCGGCATACAAGGTGTAGGGCACGACAGGCATGCTAACCTGAGCTTTCCGAACAGGGAGCAAAAACAGGGAGCGTCTGTTGCAGTCCGCCGATTTTGCAATCAGGATTTTTGAGTTCGTTTTGCTTATCTTCTCGCTCAGCGTGCATGAGTGCTCGCATGCGTGGATGGCGTCGCGGCTGGGCGACCAGACCGCTCGAATGCAGGGCCGGGTCACCCTGAACCCCATCAACCACATAGACGTGGTCGGAACCCTCATCATCCCGGCCATCATCATCTTCGGCCCGCTCATCGGCTTCACCCTGTTCAGCGGCGTGCTCATCGGCTGGGCAAAACCCACCCCCGTCATCGGCCGCAACTTCGCCAAAATTCGGCGCGACGAAAACCTGGTCACGCTGGCCGGTCCGGCCTCGAACCTGCTCCTGACCATCATCGCCACCCTCATCCTGCTTTTTGTCATTCATGTCATTCCCAACGGGCGCGAAATCGTGAACCTGACCCTGAACGGCATGCTTCTGCCCCAGGTCAACTCCTCGCTGCAGGCCATCGTGCTGCTGGGAATCGCGGCAATTGAAGTCAACCTCGCCCTGTTCTTCTTCAACCTGCTGCCCATTCCGCCGCTCGACGGCAGCCAGCTTCTGCGCAATGCACTGCCCTATAACGCGGTTCAGACCTATGACCGCATCCCCTTCTGGGTCAGCTGGATTCTCATGATTTTCGTCGGCGGATACATCATGCGCCTGCTCCTCGTCCCGGCTTCCGCAATGGTGGGCTTCGTGCTAACCCGGTAGAAGCTGACCGTCCGGCTACAATGGAACGAGCCCAACTTTGACCTCGCAGATCAATCAAGGCTGACCAACCCGGCGTCATCCCGGACTAGAAAAACAGAATGTCTGATTCCGCAATCCCATCCTCCCGCCCGCGCGTTTTGAGCGGTATGCGTCCCACCGGCAAGCTGCATCTCGGCAACTACATGGGAGCGCTCGCCAACTGGGTCAAGCTGCAGGACAGCGGCCGGTACGAGTGCTACTTCTTCATCGCCGACGTGCATGCGCTGACGACGGATTACGCCGACACGTCGAACATTCTGCCCAACACGCTCGAGGTGATTCTCGACTACCTGGCGGCCGGACTCGATCCCGCAAAAAGCGTCCTCTTCGTGCAAAGCCACGTGAAGCAGCATTTTGAGCTGCCGATGTACCTCGGCATGATCACCCCTCTCGGGTGGCTCGAGCGCGTGCCCAGCTACAAGGAGATGCAGGAGAATCTGACGAACAAGGACCTCACCACCTACGGATTTCTCGGCTACCCGGTTCTGATGGCGTCAGACATTCTGCTCTATCAGCCGAAGTACGTCCCGGTTGGCCAGGACCAGCAGGCGCACGTCGAACTTACCCGCGAAGTAGCGCGCCGCTTCAACCACTTCTACAAGCTCGATGGCCGCGAAGTTCTCCCCGAGCCCGATGTGCTCCTCACGCCTTCGCCTAAGTTGCCCGGCACCGATGGCCGCAAGATGTCGAAGAGCTACGGCAATACCATCCTTCTCAGTGACCCTGAGCCGGTGGTTCGCCAGAAGCTGAAGACCATGGTCACCGACCCGGCGCGCATTCGCCGCAACGATCCCGGCGATCCCGACAAGTGCCCCGTCGGCGACCTGCACAAGGTCTTCTCCACCCCCGAAACGCTGGCCAGGGTCTACGAGGGCTGCCGCACCGCCGGTATCGGATGCATCGAATGCAAAGGCTGGGCCGCCGACGCACTGGTGCAGATTCTGAATCCAATCCAGGAACGCCGCGCTCGCTACACGCCCGGCGACGTTGAGGATATCCTCAGAGATGGTTCCGATCGGGCACGAGGAAGGGCCGAACAGACCATGACCGAGGTGCGCGCAGCAATGCAGCTCACGCCTTTCGGTCCCGATTCAAAATAGGCTCGAAAACAACGACTCCTCCAAGCAGAGACTCCCATTGACCGAAGCCAAGCAAAATCCGGAGATCGAGCCTGTCGATCCTGTAAAGGATCCGGAAACACCGGACCAGCCGGTCCGCGATCCCGAGCCGGGGCATCGCTCCCCCGTTAACGATCCTGGTCCGGAGCCCGGTCCGGAGCCCGACGACCCTGGGCGGAATCCGGAACCGCCGCACGGCGATCCGCCCGCGCAGAAACCCGGCATCAGCACGGCGCCGCCCCTGGTTCTCACCTCCAAGCCGGTTCCTGAAGACAAGCCGGCCAAAGCCGCGCCGCCAAAGGCTGAAAAGCGGACCGAAGAACGCCGAGCAGTCGCCTTTCTCCGTCACCGTCGGCCAGGTCTACGACGGCCCGCTCGACCTGCTGCTCGATCTGATTCGCAAGCAGGACATCGACATCTACGACATTCCCATCGCGAAGATCACCGCGCAGTTCCTGGCCTATGTCGATCAGCTCAAGGCCACCGACGTCGACGTGGCCGGCGAGTTCATCTACACGGCGTCGCTGCTGATTCACATCAAGAGCAAGATGCTGCTGCCGCGCATGCCCGCCGGCCCCGACGACGCCGCCGAAGATCCGCGCCGCGAACTGGTCGAGCGGCTGCTGGAGCACGAGCGCTTCAAGAACGCCGCGCAGATGCTGCAGCAGAAGCAGATGCTCGAAGCGGCGACGTGGACCAACCCCGGCATCCGCGAATTCAAGGATGACGTCGCGGCGGAGCCCGAGATCGCCGCCGACACTGTCGATCTGGTCCGCATCTTCCGCGACATTCTCGATCGCGCTCGCAAGCGGCCCATCTTCAACGTCGAGGAAGACTCCAGTCACTGTCGGCCAGATGATCCAGTTCCTGACTCGGCGGCTGAGCATGGAAGACAAGCCGCTGGCGCTGCGGCGGCTGCTGAGCCACACCAAGTCATCGCGCGCGCTGGTGGCCATGTTCCTGGCTCTGCTCGAACTCGTGCGCCTGCAGGCCATCCTGCTGCGCCAGGACCGCGCGTTCTCAGAGATCTTCATCAAGAAGAGCACCGGCTTCGATACCGTGGTCAACGAGGGTCTGACCAACGCAACAGATGAGTGGAGATAACGGCTCGACGGTGCGTTATAACATTTGTTATAATGAGAGCTGTTAAGGACAGTTCAATGCCGACAACCGCCAAAATCATCGCGATTGGAAATTCCGTCGGAATCATTTTGCCAAAGGAAACCCTGGCCCGTCTGAAGTTGGAAAAGGGCGACACGGTCTGCATCTCCGAGACTCCATTCGGAGCGCATCTCACGCCCTACGACGAGCAGTTCCATCGCAAGATCGAAGCCAGTGAGAAGGTCATGAGGAAATACCGCGACACGCTGCGCAAATTGGCTGAGTGATGAGAGAGCCAATCTGGATGGACGTAGCGGATGCGGAATTGATTCACGACGCAGAGCTGGTCGCGCATGGCGGCTCTCAGGGTATTCGCGATCATGGTCTTCTCGAATCCGCTCTGATGCGCGCTCGCAACCTCTGGACTTACGACAGTTCCCGCCCATCGTTGCAGCGCCTGGCTGCAGCATACGCGTTCGGAATCTCGGCAAATCACCCGTTCGTCGATAGCAACAAACGGACTGCTCTCGTCATCTCATTTGCCTTCTGCGAGGTAAACGGTCTCGAAGTTACCGCAAGCCAGGAAGATGCTTACCTTGTATTCATGGCCCTCGCCGCCGGCCAAATGTCAGAACAACATCTCACCGTCTGGCTCGAGCACAACACCCGCGCCTGAATACCCAAATTCACTCAGAAAGAGTGACCTTCAAAACAGCCTCTGAGCGTCCCCGCAACTCTTTCATGAAACGCCACCTTTCAGTTGCATAAATATCGGGTCAAAAAATCGCGCAATCGTAAGGTTGCATTTCCATGACTGTCTGCTATTGCCCCGTTCGACGCCCGGGCGAAGATTTGGGAAACCCGCCCCGGACGGCCCTAGAACCGGTGCAAACAACGCAGGAAATCCACACGGTACTTTGACTTTCCCGAGGACATCTAAGCTCAAGAACCCAATCAACTTAACTCACATTTTCAGCGTGCCGCTGATCATGCCTCAAAAGGCTCCGCCGGCTATCTCGTGTAAAATCAATAGTGCGGCACCTGATGGAAGGCGCTGCCCAACAAACAACTGTGGCACGAATACAGTTGTTGGGGTTTTATGCAATCCTCTTTTGATTGTCCCTTCTACTGCGATCCAGGATCGTTTCATCCTCATTTCCAACAAAACCTCACATCGGATTCCGCGCTGATCTGTACCCAGCACTGGAAGTCGTTGGCTGCGCCTGGAGAGATCTGATGGCTGCGACAACGGCAACTGCCCTAAACGGGACAACACTCCTCGACCGCAAGCTGAATCGCACGCCGAGCAAAACGGGCATCATCGCATTTCTTGCCGCCTTCGCCGCCGGCACTGTCTACATCGTCTTTCATGTCGCGCGCGACTTAGACGCAGTTTCCATCACCAGCTATGCTCCCTACGCCATGCTCGGCCTGGCCCTCCTGATCGCACTCGGCTTCGAGTTCGTCAACGGATTCCACGACACGGCAAACGCCGTCGCCACCGTCATCTACACCCACTCCCTTGAGCCGAACATCGCCGTCGTCTGGTCCGGCATCTGCAACCTTGCCGGAGTGCTTTTCTCTTCCGGCACCGTCGCCTTCGCAGTCATAACGCTATTGCCTGTCGAGCTCATCCTCCAGGTCAGCTCCGGCGCCGGCTTTGCCATGGTCTTTGCCCTGCTGATTGCTGCGATTCTCTGGAACCTGGGCACCTGGTGGCTGGGTCTGCCGGCTTCGAGCTCCCACACCATGGTCGGCTCCATCATCGGAGTGGGAATCGCCAACCAGTTCCTGATGCCGCACACCGGTACCTCCGGCGTGGACTGGGAGCAGGGCATGAAAGTCCTGAAGGCCCTGCTCATCTCGCCGATCATCGGTTTCGTTTTTGCCGGGATGCTCATCCTTCTCGCCAAGCAGGTGGCCAAGTTCCCCGAACTCTACGAAGCGCCGAAAGACAACACGCCTCCGCCGTTCCCGATCCGTGCATTGATGGTGCTCACCTGCACTGGCGTGAGCTTCTTCCACGGTTCCAACGACGGACAGAAGGGAATGGGCTTAATCATGCTCATCCTTATCGGCACGGTGCCCACGGCTTACGCGCTCAACCACGCCGTCAGCCCCACGCAGATGCAGGACTTCATCGCAGCGTCCGAGCGTGCCGGCCGCATCCTCGACCGCCATGTCGATCCCAAGGCAATCCTGCAACAAGATGCGCGCGGCACCGTCACCAGCTACGTCCGTACCAGGCAGTTGCAGCCCGACACTATCCCCGCCCTGCGCGAACTCGTCGAAGAGATCGACCACGAAGTCGTGCTTTACAAGGAATTCAAGTCTGTCCCGGCTCGCGATCAGGCCAATGTCCGCAACGACATGTACGTCGCGAGCGAAGCCCTGCGGTTGATGATCCAGGCTAAAAATCCCGCCTTCGACTCCGATGAGCAGGCAGCTTTGGTCAACTACAAGAGCAAGGTCGATAACGCCACCAAGTTCATTCCCACCTGGGTTAAAGTTGCCGTGGCACTCGCGCTGGGGCTCGGTACCATGGTTGGCTGGAAGCGCGTGGTCGTCACCGTCGGCGAGCGTATCGGCAAGGACCACCTGACCTATGCACAGGGGGCCAGCGCCGGTCTGATCGCCATGGGAACCATCTTCGCCGCCGACAAATTCGGGCTCCCGGTCAGCACCACCCACATCCTCAGTTCCGGCGTCGCCGGCACCATGGCTGCGAATGGCAACGGGCTGCGCTTCAAGACCATCCGCAACATCGCTGCCGGCTGGGTCTTCACGCTGCCCGCGGCGGCATTGCTTTCCGGCTCGCTCTACTGGCTCTTCCGCCACATCGCCTAGTTCTCTTCCATAACCATGCCGGCGGCGCTTCGACGCAACCGTTTTGTCTTCTTTGCGTCTCGCCTTCGCCCTGCAAATTCATCTCCTGTTCATCTACCGTTCATCTGCTTCGGATATTCCTTGCAGCGTCTGGCCAATGCTGTTCTCCCCGGCGTCCAGATCAATTCCTCTTGCAACCTGGAGTTTTTCGATGGCTGACATGGCTACAACTGCCAGTGCCCCGGCATTAGCAGGGTCCTTACTCGATCGCAAAAAAAATGCATTTCCAAGCTGGGTTACCGGCGCCCTGGTGGTGACCGCGCTCCTCGGCGGCCTGGTCTACATCGGCTTCCATATTGCCGGCGATCTCGGAAACATCGCAGTCGTCAGCGTCTGGCCGTTTGTGCTACTGGGCGTCGCGCTGTTGATTGCGCTGGGCTTCGAGTTCGTCAACGGCTTCCACGACACCGCCAACGCCGTCGCCACCGTCATCTACACCCACTCCCTTGACCCCAACATCGCGGTGGTCTGGTCCGGCCTGTGCAACCTGGCCGGCGTGCTGGTGTCGTCGGGAGCCGTGGCCTTCAGCGTCATCACGCTGCTGCCTGTCGAGTTGATTCTCCAGGTCAGTTCCGGCGCCGGGTTCGCCATGGTCTTCGCGCTGCTGATCGCCGCCATCATCTGGAACCTCAGCACCTGGTGGTTCGGCCTTCCTGCCTCCAGTTCGCACACCATGGTCGGCTCCATCATCGGCGTGGGCGTGGCCAACCAGCTGATGAACGCCCACAGCGGCACCTCCGGCGTTGACTGGGAACAGGCCACCAAGGTCTTCAAGGTGCTGCTGATCTCACCAGTCGTCGGATTCGCAGCCGCTGCTCTGTTGCTGCTTTACTCCAAGTTCGGGGTAAAACATGCGATCTTTCGCGTCTTTGGCGGCCTCATCGCCGGTGCAGCTGCCGGCATGCTCGCAAGCGTCGCCTTCAAATCCTGGATTGTTATCGGCTCCATCGCCGCTGCTACCGGCATCGTCGTGCTGCTGGCCTCCAGGTGGATGTCAACTATCCGGCCCTCTTCCAGGCGCCCAAAGACAATACGCCGCCACCGCTGCCCATTCGCGCGCTGCTCATCCTCACCTGCTCCGGCGTGAGCTTCTCGCACGGCTCCAACGACGGCCAGAAGGGCATGGGCCTGATCATGCTCATCCTCATTGGCACCGTGCCCACGGCCTATGCGCTCAACCACGCCGTCTCCACAACGGACGTGCAGCAGTTTGTCGTCGCCTCAGACAGGCCGGGAAAATCCTCGACGCCCACGTCGACAAGACCGGCATTCTCGGAGCCGATGCTCGCGCCACCGTAACCGACTACATCCGCACCAAGCAGTTGCAGCCCGACACCATGCTTGCGCTGCGCGAACTGGTCCAGGATCTGAGCCACGAAGTCGCTCTCTACAAGGAGTTCAAAGCGGTTCCCGCCAACCAGCAGACCAACGTCCGCAATGACATGTACGTGGCCAGCGAAGCGATCCGCCTGATGCAGAAGAACCACAACCCAACGTTCACTGCCGCAGGAGAACGCCACACTCACGGCATACAAAGCCAAGGTGGACAAGGCCACCAAGTTCATTCCCGCGTGGGTCAAGGTAGCCGTCGCCCTGGCGCTCGGACTGGGCACCATGGTCGGCTGGAAGCGCATTGTCGTCACCGTCGGCGAAAAGATCGGCAAGGAGCACCTGACCTACGCGCAGGGCGCGTGCGCCGAACTGGTCGCCATGGCAACCATCTCTGCCGCCGACAACTTCGGCCTGCCGGTCAGCACTACCCACGTGCTCAGTTCCGGCGTCGCCGGCACCATGGCCGCCAACCGCAGCGGCCTGCAGATGTCCACGCTTCGCAATATCGCCGCGGCCTGGGTCTTCACGCTGCCCGTCGCGGCGCTGCTCTCGGGATGCCTTTTCTGGCTCTTCCGGCAGTTTGCGTGACCCTCAAAACTCGGGCTGCCTCGGCATCGTTTGCGAGTGACAGGGCGTCCCGGAAGCCGGGGCGCCCTCGCTTTGTGTACCCGCCTCTTTGTTGTGGACGCATTCGCCTGTCCCGTCCGGTACCATACAGAAGGTACTGATTGCTGAATGAGTCTGAAATCCAAGCTGGAAGCCGTGATTTACGCCGCCGAGGAGCCGGTCACTCTCGGCCCAGCTCGCCGCCCTGTTTGGCGCTGAAGCCCTGGAGTGGAAAGCTGAGCAGGAAGCCGCCGCAGCCCAAAAGGCTGTGGCAGACACGGCCGCAACCTCTGTCGATCCTTCACAGCCCATGATCGCTGAGGGCCTCGAATATCTCGACCTGCGAACCGAAGACAGCACCATGCTGGACCAGCCTGGATTCGCCGTCCTGCCGGAAGCCGGCCAACCCGAGGAAACAGTCCCGCAGGTTGCAGGAAACGCGGAAGAAACACCAACCGAATTCACCTCATCCGAAACCGAAGCCGCTGCGCCCGAAGAGCCAACATCGGCCAGCGAAGGTGAGACCGCCTCGCTTGACCCTGAAGCCGAGTCGAAGCGCATCGCCCGCCAGCGCGATCGCGACGTCAAAACCATCCTTCGCCAGCTTGTCGACGAACTGATCGCCGAGTACGCGCCGACGAGCGCGGCATCGAGATCCGCGAAATTGCCGGCGGCTATCGCATGGCCACCAAGCCCGAGTGCCACGACGCCGTCCGCATGTTCATCAAGAGCCTCAAGCCACCGATGAAACTCTCGCTGCCGGCACTCGAAACCCTGGCCGTCATCGCCTACAAACAGCCGGTCACGGCACCCGAGGTCAACGAAATCCGTGGTGTCGACTCCTCCGGCGTCTTCGGCTCGTTGCTCGCGCGCAAGCTCATCACCACCGCCGGCCGCAAGCAGGTCATCGGGCGGCCCATCCTCTACAAAACCACCAAAGAATTCCTGCTGCGCTTCGGCCTCAAGGACGTCTCCGAACTGCCCTCGATGGACGAGTTCGAAAAGATGGCCAGCGAGCTTGATGAAACCGAATTGGCCCCCGCCGAGGAAGCCGGGACTGAAAACGCAGCCTACGACGCCGAGGGCTCCCACGGGCCCGAGCTCGACGAAAATGCGCCCGAAGAGCTGAGTGCCGAGGCCGACGACAATGCGCACCTGACAGCCGAAACCCCCTCCCATGCGCCGGTGCCCCAAAGTGATTCCAACCACGAGACGGAACCGGCGGGATAACGCCGCTTCTTCTGCCCCATCGCCGCGCCTGCCGGAGCCGTCTGAACTTGAGCAGGCAGAACCGAGATTTCCCCATGAGCGATAATCCTCGCCCCGATCCCGATCAGCCGGAATTGACCGGCCCGAAAAGCGGCACCTCAGAAACGGATGCGGCAACTGAAGCTGAGGCGGTCACCGCAGCCGCCGCCAACGATACCTTCGAGCAGGCAGCCGACGCCGCGGCCGCAACCACCTCAGAACAGACTGAATCTGCCGAAGAAACGGATGAACCCGCACCGGAACCTGCCGCGAAGCTTGAGCGCCTCCAGAAGATCCTCGCCCGCGCAGGCATCGCCAGCCGCCGCCACGCCGAAGAACTCATCACCGAAGGCCGCGTCCAGGTCAACGGAAAAGTCGTCACCGAACTCGGCAGCAAGGCCGACGCCGACCGCGACCATATCCGCGTCGACGGCAAGTTGCTGCAAGGCTCCGAACGCCTCCGCTACTTCATGCTCAACAAGCCCAAGGGCTTCGTCACCACCGTGAGCGATCCCGAAGGCCGGCCCACCATCATCCAATTCTTCTCGAAGATGCGCGAACGCCTTTATCCAGTGGGCCGGCTCGATTATCTCAGCGAAGGTCTCCTGCTCGTCACCAACGACGGCGAACTGGCCAACAAGCTCACCCGCGCTGCATCCGGCGTGGAAAAAACCTATCTCGTCAAAGTCAGCGGCGAACCCACCGAAGAGGAGATCGAACGCCTGCGCGAAGGCGTCTCCATTGACCGCGACCAAGCCCGGTTCCGGACGCGTGCAATCCGCCCCGGCGCAGGTCCGCAAGGTTCGGCAAGGCGACAACCCCTGGTACGAAGTCGTGCTCATCGAAGGCCGCAACCGCGAGTTGCGCAAGATGTTCGAGGAGATCGGCCACCACGTCGAGAAAATCCGCCGCGTCGGCTACGGTCCGCTGGTCCTTGACCTCGAACCCGGAAAACTTCGTGAACTGGAGCCCGATGAAGTGGAAAACCTGCGCAAGGCCGCGGAGGGCAAGTATCGCAAACCCAAGGCGCGGGACTCTCGCAAGCGCAGCGCAGCGGCCGAGGCACAGTTGCCAACCGTGAAGCCGCACTGGAACCCGAAGCGTGGTCGCGAAGCAACAGGGGATCGCACCCAGTTCCGCCGCCCCGAATCGGGCCCTGGTCGCGCTCCGAATCGCAGCACAAATCGTGGCCAAGGCGGCGCGGAGAGTGGGCCGGCGCGCGGTCAGTTCCGCACCCCGCCCCGGAGCGAATTTCGACCGGGCGCGCGTAGCGAGTTTCGACCGGGCGCACGTTTTGAAGGACGGCCGCCACGGCGCGATGCGCAAGACACTCCGTCCCGCCCCTTCGGCGGTGCTCCCGCCGGTCCTCGACGCTTCACGGCTGGGCCGCCCCGCGAAGGAAGCCGACCTGCGTGGACCAACAAGCCCGAGCGCGGGTCACGTCCGCCTCGATTTGACCGCAACGCTGCAGCGGGTCGAGGCGGCGCGCGCCCCGATCGATTCCGCAGCAATGATCGGCGCCCCCCCGGCGAGTTTCGTCCGAGACCGAGCGAGGAACGCGGGCCGCAGCGGATCGACCAAAAGCGCCCCGGTCCCGCGGAGGGTGGCTTCGCGGGCAAAAAGAGGCTTGAGATTCGTCCGGCAGATGAGCAGTCTGATCGCCGCCAGAGCACTCCACAGGACCGCCCGGAACGCCGTCCGTTCCAGGCCCGCAGCGGACCCCGCCCAGGCTCCGGCCGAGGGCCCTCTGCTCCTCGCTTTACCGGAAAACAACGCCCGCAATCTGACCGCGATCGGCAGCCGGACACCGGACCACGGCCGCGCGTTGACCGCGATCGCGCAGAAGGCGCGGATCGCCCTCGACTGGGCGCACGCGTCAGGCCGGAGCCCGAGGGGCGTCCCACTCGCCCTCCCTCCGGACCACGTTCCGGCGGCTTCAATCGCGGAGGCGCCGGCGGTCGCGGGAAAAGCCAGGGCCCGAACCGTGGCAGCGTCCGTTCCGGTAGCGGCCGTCGTCCCGGCTCAAAACCCGGCGGCAAACCCGGCCGAGGCAAACGCCGTCCCTGATCCCTAGTCCCTAGTCCCTAGTCCCTGCAATACGCAACCATCGAGTTGCGTATTTCGCCATTCCGGCCTATCATGCAACCTTGAGGTTGCTTTATGGAAACCAGCAGAATCGAAAAACGAATCGAGCTCAAAGCTCCTCCTTCCCGTGTCTGGCGCGCTCTCACCGACTATCGCGAGTTCGGCCAGTGGTTCAAGGTAAACCTTGAGGGCCCGTTCGTCTCCGGCCAGGTTTCGCGCGGCCAGATCACTTATCCCGGCTACGAACACATCACCTGGGAGGCGCGCATCGAGAAGATGGAGCCTGAGCGCCTGTTCTCCTTCACCTGGCCGCATGTCCAATCCTTCGAAAAGTCGGACAAGCCGGCTGACTACTCCGGTGCGCCCCGAACTCTGGTGGAATTCCGTCTTGACCCGATTCCCGGGGGTACACTGCTCATACTCACCGAGTCCGGCTTCGAC
This sequence comes from uncultured Acidobacteriaceae bacterium, assembly GCA_963774175.1. Lineage (GTDB taxonomy): Bacteria > Acidobacteriota > Terriglobia > Terriglobales > Acidobacteriaceae > Telmatobacter. The sequence continues at coordinate 37,555 of CAVZDT010000010.1, read as the reverse complement.
AGCATCCCAGCCGACTGGCGCCCCGAGGCCTTCCGCAGGAACGACGGCGGCTGGACCGAACAGATGAGGAACATCGAGAATCATGTCACACAAAATCCGTAAGCGCATCACTGCCAAACCGAAGGCCCGGGCGCGCGTTTTTGCCGCGCTCGGCGACAAAACCCGGCTGGCCCTCGTGGCCCGCCTCTGCTCCGGCCAGCCCGCCTCCATCTCGCAGCTCTCCGAGGAGTCCAAGCTGACCCGCCAGGCCATCACCAAGCACCTCGGCGTGCTCGAGCGTGCCGGCATCGTACGCAGTTCCCATGCCGGACGCGAGCGCATCTTCCAGTTCGATCCCGAGCCTCTGGAAGGCCTCCAGGCCTACCTGGGCTCCGTCTCCAAGCAATGGGATCAAACCCTGGAACGCCTGAAATCGCACGTGGAGAAGTAACCCCTTCCCGCTGCAACGCTTTTGTCACTTCGCGGCCCGCTCGCGCATCTAGGAGATATATGAGCACCGAAAAAGCTACATTTGGAGCAGGCTGTTTCTGGGGCGTGGAGGCGGCCTTCGCCGAGATCCCCGGCGTAACCGCGACCGCCGTCGGCTACGAGGGCGGTTCCCTCGATCGGCCCACCTACCAAGACGTCTGCACCGACCAGACCGGCCACGCCGAAGTGGTCGAGCTCGACTTCGACCCTGAGAAGGTCAGCTACGAGCAGTTGCTCGACGCCTTCTTCAACCTGCACGACCCCACCACGCTTAACCGCCAGGGTCCCGACTGGGGCACGCAGTATCGCTCCGCCATCTTCTTCCACTCGCCCGAGCAGGAAGCGCGAGGCCAAAGCCAAGATCGAGCAGCTCACCGCCGACGGCCGCTTCAAGCCCAAGCGCATCGTCACCAAAGTCGAGCCGGCGCAAACCTTCTGGCGCGCCGAAGAGTACCACCAGAAGTACCTTGAAAAGCGCGGCCAGGCCAGCTGCCACATCTAAAAGCGAGTCTTCAGTTCTCAGTTTTCAGTCTTCAGTTGGGAGACAAGTATGTTGCTGCCTTGCCGACTCCGCCTCGCGACTGAAAACTGACAACTGAAAAACTGGCGACTATTCTTTCCCCAGTCCAAGCCGCCACGCCTTGATGTACTTCCAGTGGATATACACCGAGTGGTTGATGTGCAGCAGCAATCCCTCGCGACCATCCAGAAATCCCAGCCGGAAGAAATAGTTGTAGACAAACGTGGCCACAGGATTCATCACCGCGTTCCACAGGAAAGCTCCCATCGACCGGCTGTCTTTGCCGCGCTGGTGCAAAAGCTGTGCAATCTCCGAGCTGTAGCGATTCATGTGCTCGAGGTATATGCCCAGCGTGGGATAGGCATAATGCAGCATGTCTCCGCGCAGCTTGCCCCGCTGCCCGGTGAACTGCGGAGTCGAGTGCGGCCCCACTCCCTCGCTCAATCGCGCCGCCCCGCGCTTGAAGAGCCGCAGCTTGCGATCCGGATAGAACCCGCCATGCCTGATCCACTTGCCGAAGTACAGATTCAGCCTCGGAATCCAATACGCGTCATACTTCGGCGCGCCCTGGAGCAGCTCGCGAATCTCCTTCTGCAACTCCGGCGTCAGTACCTCGTCCGCATCCAGCAGCAGGATCCAGTCGCAGGTACACAGATCGAGCGCCACATTCTTCTGCTCGCCATGCCCGCCAAATGCGTGGTAGCTGGTTTTCGCGCCGAACGATTGTGCAATTTCGATGGTCCGGTCCCGAGAGCCCGAATCGACGACGATGATCTCGTCGGCCCACTTCACGCTCTCCAGCGTGCGAGGCAGATTCGCCTCCTCGTTCATGGCGATCATCGCGATCGAAAGAGTCTTGCGCTGTGCGGGCATCTCCACGAAGGATAAACCAGGGGCTCACGCTCAGATTTGCCTCAGAACCGGATCGTCACGCCCTGCTCGCACATGTCCGTCAACACTGATAGCAGATTCGTGATTCCAAGCAACTGCCGGATCCGCGGTCCCACATTCACCAGCACCAGGCAGCTTCCGCCCGCCTTGGCGGACACATAGAGCCGCACAATCGTGCCCAGCCCCAGGCTGTCCATCTGCGTCAGATCAGTCAGGTCGAGCACGATCCGCTTCGACGCTGGAATCAGCTCGCGAACTTTGCAGGCGAGAACATCGCATACGCCCATCACCAGCCTGCCCTGGCACTTTACGGTAGAAACATCGCCATTGCGTTCAACAGCGAGCGTCAGGAGAGAGACAGCTGAAGCTTGCGGCATGAGGGCATCCTCTAAGAGATGGCTCTACGCGGTGGAACTTGGGAATGGATGGATTCTCTCACACCCTCCGAGCGATTGGAACCACATCGCAGGCGATGCGGGCTTCGTCGCTAGCGAAGCTCCGCATATGTCCTGAGCGGAAGTTCGATTGTCGGGTCCAGTGGAATCTGCCTGATCCGATGACCGGAGGCGCAGGTCAGGTCGTCCCACAACCATGCAGCAGCCGACTCTTTCTCCGCGCTTTCGTCCTCACCAAATCTCACAAACAGGGGAACGCGTGCCGAGCAGGTGCTCTCTTCGCATTGCAGCCAATGCAAAAGCGCAGTCCTGCCGTTGTTGGGCGCGTGCGCAATCCTGTGGCGTGTGTCAAATCCGCGACACGACCGGAACATCGAGTAGTTTCCGATGTGCTTGCATCGATGGCAAACTGTCGCAATCGACCGAACCTCGATCTTGCGGGCATCAGGATTGCCGAAGGGCGCTCCAATCCGGTCATTCGGCAGCAGGATCGGCTCCCCGCACCACGCACAGACAAAGCAGCAATGCGGCACTGAGCAACTGGCTGCCTGCGACGCAGGCACTTCTTCAGCCCTCGAAGCAGATGCGTAGTCCTTTACAGCATCCGTGACGCCGACCACGAGATATGGCTTTCGCAGTACAAGCACATAGCCGCTTTCGTCGAGCAGCTTCTTCATAGGGCCCCTTTCATCGCCATCGATCGCCTCAAACCCACTGGCTATCGAAACAACGCGATCATCAGGGTTAGAAATAACTCGAATTGAAAGACCCGTGAATTCCACCTATGGGCTAATTACGTGCTGTTACAACGGGGTGTTACACAGGTCGCCGATCACCTCCAAATTGGTGGTTACTTGACATTACCGTGTTGTACGTTACCGCTTCGAATCTGGGGCGACGGCTGCTGATTATTCGCAACGAATGGCCCGCATCGGATCAATTCGAGCTGCGCGGAGGGCCGGCAGCAGCGAGGCCGCGCTTGCGACCAGCGCCAGCAGGCAGATGGACGCGGCAAACACCAGGGGATCGCGCGTAGAAGTACCGTACAGAAATGTGGCCAGGGCACGAGAGGCCAGCAGAGCGCACGCGAGTCCGCCGGCGGTTCCGGCAAAGGCCACTGCCGAGTTCTGCAGAAACACCATGCCCGCGACCTGCGTACGCCTCGCACCAAGCGCCATCCGGATTCCGATCTCGCTGGTGCGACGCGCAGTGGCGTAGGCCAGCGTTCCGTGGAGACCGATTGCGGTGACAATCAGCGCACATGCGGCGAAGAAGACCGACAACAGCGCCATGGTTCGTTCGGCACTGAGCGACTCGTCGACAACCGAAGACATCGAAGACATCATCGGGGCGGGGATTTCGGGATTGATCTGCTGGAGAATCGACCGTGCGGCCGCGGGAAGCGGCGCCGCAGATCCGTCGATGCGCACCACCGCTTTATACGACAACGATTGATCGCCATCATCCTGGGTCATCGGATGATAGACAGTCGGTGGCGCGGGCGTTCGCATGCTTTCATACTTGGCGTTCCCCACCACGCCGACGATCTCGTACTGCTTCACGTTGCCATCGTTCTTCTGGTTGATGGTCTGCCCGATCGGATCACGTCCTGGAAACAAAACATCGGCCGCGGCGCGATTGATGATCACCTTCGAGCCGCCGGCGGAGCGATCGTCCCAACGGAAATCCCGGCCATCGAAGAGTGGAATCCGCATTGCCTTGAAATAATCCGGCCCAACAGAGTTCTCGTAAAAATGCTGCTCCTGGCCGCCTGGAGCATAAAAGTTCTCGTCCCACTGAACATTGGAGAGCGGAACAATACTCGCCCAACTCACGGTCTTCACACCGGGTAGATGCAGCAGCGATTCCCCAACCCGCTGGTAGAACTGCATGAGTGCGTCGCCGCGCAAAGGCTGATGGTCCATATCCATGGCGATGTTTTCCACGCCGCGCGCATCGAACCCCGCCCCGGAGTTGTAGAGGCGCACAAGGCTCGATGCGAGGAGACCCGCGCCAACCACCAGCATCAGCGCCAGGGCTACCTCAAAGGCCATCATCACGCGGGGAAGAATCCGCCGGCGTTCGTGTGCCTGAGTTGCGTGCTGCCCCTGCTTCATCTGCTCGTTCAGATTTCCTGAAGTGGCTTGCAAGGCTGGAATCAGTCCAACCATGAGGGTCGCGGCGATGGCGACGAGTGCGCCAAAGGCAAATACACGAATGTCGAGCGATGTATCGATGTTGGTTTCGAACTGTCCTCCGAGAAGGAGGACTGAGAGCGACTTGCTGATCGCAGGGGCCACTGCGAGCCCGGCGGCGGTTCCCGCGAGCGAAATCAGCAGACTCTCAATCATGAGTTGTTGAAGCAAACGGACGCGGGTTGCGCCCATGGAAAGGCGCGTGGCCAGTTCGCGTTGCCGCGCGGCTCCGCGGGCCGTCAGCAGGCTGGCCAGGTTCAGGCAGGCAAGCAGCAGAATGCCCGCGCACATGGCGAAGACCGCGACGAGCGGCTTCTGAAAGACGAGTCGGACGTAGGTAAAGCCTGCAGAACCTGGCTCCGCCACAAAACGAAAATGCCTGTTCTCCTCTTGGACGATCCACTTGATCTCGGTCGTAGATTGCCGCAGAACTGGATCAGAAACCGTTGCGAGTTGCGCGTTTGCCTGTTCGAGCGACGCTACCGGCTGGAGGCGCGCCATCGTAGTGAGCCACCAGGCATGCACTCCATAGGAAGTCATGTTTCGCGCGCCGTTCATTGCTGGTTCTGCGGCGAGCGGTACAAAAATCTCCGGCCGTTCCAGCGGATCGGCTCCTATAAACCGCTTAGGCATCACGCCGACGACTGTGAATACCGCATCATCGACGTGAAGCTTCTCGCCAACTACGTTAGGAGCGCGGCCGAACCAGCGCTGCCAGAACCCCTCGCTGATGACTGCTGCAAATCCGGCTGGATTGCCGCCCCTGGCATCATCAGCGCGCGTGAGAACCCGACCGGCAACTGGCGGCGTTTCAAGACCGCTGAAGAAATCGCCGCTGACGAGCTGCACGTTCGCCGACTCGGTTCCTGTGTCGCTCTTGATCTGCGACTTGTTGCTGCCGTAGGCAAATACTGATGAGAAGACCTCGTGTCTGTTCTCGAGACCGCGAAACAGCGGTTCTGAAAAAGAGTAGCCAATCGTTGGGCGGTCGTTCTGCGAAATTCCCAGTACGACAAGGCGATTGCTCTGTGGGACCGGCAAGGGCCGCAGCAGCAGCCCGTTGATAATTGAGAAAACCGTGGTGTTCGCGCCCACGCCCAGGGCCAGGGTAAGGATCGCTACGGCAGTGAACCCCGGCGTTTTCCGCAGAATCCGGATAGAGTAGCTGACGTCGCGCCATAGGTTCTCAATCCAGCGGAATTGCCACAGCTCGCGCAGGCGCTCATGCCAGCGGCTGGCGTTGCCGAAGCGAAGCCGGGCTGCCTGATCTGCTTCAGTAGGTGATGCTCCTTGTCGAATGAGCTTGTCTCTGAGCATCGCCTGGTGAAAGAAAAGCTCGTCGGCCATCTCGCGGTCCAGGCGCCGCTTGAGGAAGAGTGCCTTGATGCGAAGTAGAAACTCGTGCACACGCGGTGTCATGGGAACCTCGCGAATGACTTCAGGATGCCTGCATCACAAATGCAACTGCCGACGACAATCGAGCCCAACGCTGCGATTCCGATTGCAGTTGCCGGTAGCCCTGGCCGGTAAGTTCATAGAACTTGGCACGACGGTTGTTTTCCGACGCGCCCCATTTTGCCTTGAGCAAGCCGCGCAATTCCATCCGATGCAGCGCAGGATAAAGGGCACCCTCCTCGACCTTCAGAACCTGCTGCGAAGTGTTTTGAATCCACTCCGCGATTGCATATCCATGCTGAGAACCACGATAGAGAGCCTTGAGGATCAGCATCTCCAGCGTTCCCGGAATCAAATCGCCCGACTCGTGAATGCTTTCCATAAATACCTTAGGGGAGAAGATAATACCGGACTGCGTCGATGTCAAATTAGGAATCTATCCGAAGGGCGCTTCCTCGGATCCCGTTATGCTGAACAAAGGCGGATCGGAGACCGGCGGCGATGAAAGTGCTTATCTTTGGCGCAACAGGCATGGTAGGCCGCGGCGTGCTCTTCGAGTGCCTGCGCGACCCCGGCGTGGACCTCGCCGTCACCCTCGGCCGCTCAGCAACCGGACTTCTCGACGGCAAACTGCGCGAAATCGTCCATCGTGACCTCGCAGACTACACCGCCATGGAAGAGAGCCTCACCGGCTTCGACGCCTGTTTCTTCTGTCTCGGCGTAACCTCGGCGGGGATGAACGAGGCCGACTACGAGCGCATCACCTACGGCTACACCATTGCCGCCGCCGAAATGCTCAGCCGCCTCAATCCTGACATGACATTCATCTACGTCTCAGGCACCGGCACTGACAGCACAGAGAAAGGCCGAGCGATGTGGGCGCGTGTTAAAGGCCGAACAGAAAACGCGCTGTTCAAGCTGCCGCTCCAGGCTTACATGTTCCGCCCCGGCTTCATCGAGCCCATGGACGGCATTCAATCCCGCACTCCCTTGTATCGGAAGCTTTACGTTGTCGCCCGCCCCATCTTCCCTCTGCTGCGGCGAACCTTCCCCAACCATGTGCTTACCACCCGACAGGTCGGACAGGCTATGCTCAACGTGGCGCGTCATGGTTACACAAAGCACATTCTCGAAGCGCGAGATATTCGTGCGGCGGCAGGCCGGCAGCTTTGAAAGGAAAGCCGGGCCTGCGCCATGTGTGGTCGTCGATCAACGTGAAGCTACGGTCAGCGCGCCTGGCGCAGGACAAGTCTTGCCCTCCATGTTTTTCATGCCGCGCGGCGCAATCGTTTCACTGTAGAGGCTGTTCCCCGGGATGTGGAATTCGGCTAGGTCCTTGCGGTCTCCGCAGTCGTGAAAGACAAGGAGCCCGCGCGATGCGACAGTGCGCTGTTGTTCCGGCCGAACGCTCAAGAATCGCTGGTCTCCCGTTTGCACATTCCGAATCTTCATCGTGTAAGGATTCGAGACCAGGCTCAGTTGATATGTACCGGCAGGAATATTCTGGCCATCTGCTGAAAACGCGAACGGAACCTTGAACGTGACGCCAAGGTCATCCTGCGCTTGCAACCTGGCCGCGAACCCTCCGCCGACGATCAGGATCGCAAGGAGCGATCCAGCGACGATTGAAGTGATGCGCTTCATACCTTTTCTCCTTGATACCTCGTGCGATCGACTCACCTCGATCTCGGCCGCTACGGTGGTTGCTATCTTCCACATCACGATTCCAGCACCGGCGATGAGCGGGTGCGATAAAGATTGGCTAAGCAAGGTAAAGATTTGTAAATCCTGATTACTCAAACTTGGAATGGGCTAGTATCGAGTCGAAGGCGCAGCCCTTCAAGGAATGGATCGCGTTCTCATCGTCGACGATGATGTTCAGTTGTGCAGGCTTCTCACCGAGCGTCTGGGATCGGAAGGCTTCACCATCGAGACCGTTCACGATGGGATACGCGGTCTGGAGCGCGCCCTCTCCATGGAACATGCCCTTGTCGTGCTCGATCTGATGCTGCCCGGCATGACAGGGCTCGATGTCCTGCGGCGTCTGCGCGCCAAGTCGCCCGTTCCGGTGTTGATCCTCACCGCACGCGGAGAAGATATCGACAGGATCCTGGGCCTGGAAATCGGCGCCGATGACTATGTGCCCAAGCCATTCAACCCGCGCGAACTCATCGCCCGCATTCGCGCCATTCTGCGCCGCACCTCACGAGTCGCAATCACCGCAAGTCCGCTGGTCGTCGGCGATCTCAGGCTCGACCCCCAGGCACGCGAGGTCTGGTTGAACGACATGGCCCTGAATCTGACCAGCGTGGAGTTCACGCTTCTCGAGGCTCTTCTACGCGATGCCGGGCGTGTCATCACGCGCGAGCAACTCACAGAGGCCGTTCTTGGCCGAAAGCTTGGGCCCTTTGACAGGGTCATCGACGTTCATGTAAGCAACGTGCGCAAAAAACTAGGGCCATCGGACCATGGCCCAAGAATCAAATCTGTTCGGGGAAGCGGATATCTCTTCGTTGCGCGATCAGAGGCAAAATGAAGCTGACCTTATCCAGTCTCCTGCTGAAGATTTTCCTGTGGTTCTGGGTAACGGTCATTGTCACCGGCACTTCCCTGGTTCTCACCTTCCTTCTCGAGCCTCGTGGTGTACCCGCACAATGGCATTCGACCTTGGAAGAAACTGCACGCTATTCCGGGAAGATCACGATCGAGACGCTGGAACGCGAGGGAGCGCCGGCTACGTCGGCTTACCTTGATCGGCTTGTTCATGACACCTATCTCAAGGCGTGTCTCTTTGATTTATCGGGAGGCGTGATCGCAGGCACCAACTGCGAGAGCTTTCAGAGCATGGCTGCGCACGTGACAGGCCGGAATACATCCGAATTCGGCATGAAATTCGGCATCGCTCGCGTTGCACTCGTCCTGACCGGCAACACCGGCCGCCGGTACATCTTCGCTACAGAACTTCCCGCTGGTCCCCGCGCAGCTCTCGGCATCAATCGCATGGCGTTTTTGATGCAGTGGGGAGTGGCATTTCTGGTTTCCGGTTTTATCTGCTACCTGCTCACGCGTTATCTCACCGCGCCGATCCTGAGCTTGCGCGAAGCATCCCAGCAATTGGCGTCCGGTGACCTGAGCACACGTGCCAGCGGCAGGATCGCTCCTCGTAGAGACGAACTCGGGGACCTGGTTCGCGACTTCGATGCCATGGCTGCTCGCATCGAGGATCTGGTCTCCGGCCAGCGCCAGCTCATCTCCGATATCTCCCACGAATTGCGATCCCCATTGGCCAGGCTCAATGTCGCGCTCGACCTGGGCCGCGAACGAAAAGGGAATGACGCGGCTTTCGATCAGATGGAACAGGACATCGCGCTCTTGAATGAAATGATCGGACGCCTGCTGACCATTGCGAAGCTCGACGTCTCTGCCCGCCAGATGCCGATGGTCCAGGTCGACCTCACTGAGCTCGTGTCGCAGATCGTCCACAATGCCAACTTCGAATCGCACGCAGTTGATGGCACCGTCCGATTGAGCGCGGAGGGGCATTATTTCGTTCGAGGGAACGCAGAATTGTTGCACAGCGCCATTGAGAACGTAGTGCGCAACGCAATTCATTACACCGATCCCGGAACATCGGTCGAAGTCCGGTTGGAAGTTGAGCGCCAATCGAAGGGGTCGTTTGTGCGAATTGGCGTCCGCGATCACGGTCCTGGCCTCCCTGAAGCCGAGCTCGTCAACATTTTTCGGCCGTTTTATCGAGTGGCTGATGCCCGAGATCGACAGTCCGGTGGCGCTGGTCTTGGACTGGCCATTTCTGACCGAGTCATTCGAGCTCATGGTGGAACGATCCGCGCCGAAAACTCCCCGCCCCGCGGCTTGCTGGTCGAAATCCTCCTGCCGGAGGGAAGCGCCGGGACCGCAGCAGCATCTCAATCCCTGACTCGGGGTGGTGGCTCGCGGGTCTGCTTTGCATAAGATAAAAGCCATGTGAAGAAAGGGATAGACGCGGACACCATTGGCCGTGTTACATTGAGAATCCTCGCAAGTATAAGGTTGAGATATGGCAGCAGGCATTCACTTGCCCGGAAACGACGAAACGATCGATCTTCAGCAACAGGTAGCCCGACTGCAGGCGCTGCTCGAGGCCTCGCGCCAGGTCCACTCCACCATTCGCGAAGAAGACGTCCTCGGCGCGGTGCTGCGCATCGTCGTGCGCGAACTCGAGATGGCCGGCGCAGCCTTTCCCGGCACCGGGCTCAGCTACGGCGAAGTCCCGGAACAGGGCGGCCAGACCGAAGACGGCCGCGCCCTGCCCATCTATCTGCTTCAGGACCGCGAAGGCAAGCGCATGGCAGAGCTGGTGGTCGCCCCGCCCGACGGCCGTGAACTCACCCTCTACGAGGCTGATTTCATCGAGGGGCTGGTTCTGCAGGCCGCCGTCGCCCTTGAAAACGCCCGCAACCATGAGCGCAACGTGCAATGGGCACGCGTGCAGCAGGACCTCGATGCCGCCCGCAACATCCAGCGTTCCCTCCTTCCGCAGTCGCTGCCCCAAATCGATGGCTACTCCCTGGCGTTTAAATCTGTCACCTGCTACGAGGTCGGTGGCGACTATCTCGACATTGTCGAGCAGCCGGACGGCAGCCTGCTGATCGCTGTGGCCGACGTGGCCGGCAAAGGCCTCGCCTCGGCCATGATGTCCACCAGCTTCCGCGCCGCATTCCGCGCCATGGCGATCACCGGTCCGCCCCTCGACGAGCTGGCCACCCGGATGAACGAGCACCACTGGCGTGAAGGCGAAGAGGCCCGCCGGCGCTACGTAACCGCCATCTTTCTGCGCCTGCACCCCGAACTCGGCAAAATCGAGGTGGTCAACGCCGGCCACAACCCCGGCTTCCTCGTCATGCCCGACGGCTCTCTACGCCAGTTTGAAGCGGCCGGAACTCCGCTGGGCCTTCTACCCGGCATGCGCTACTCCAGCGAGCAATCGGTGTTTATACCGGGTACGAGGCTGCTGTTCTATACCGACGGTCTCACGGAGGTATTCCGGGGCGACGAAGAGTTTGGCCCGGAACGACTTATGGACGAATTTTCCAAGTGCCCCGCAGAACATGCCGATGTTATCCTCGATGCAATATGGGCGACAATTGAGGAATTTGCCGAGGGCGGCCCTCAAAGCGACGACATGACCGCACTGGCCCTGTGCCGGTGTGCGCAGGGTACGGAGATACCGGCATGAGCAAGGTGAAATCCACTTCGGTGGAGGTGCGGCTGCCTTCGCAGCTGGGCTACGAGAAAGTGGCCATGAGCACCGCCGCCGCAGTGGCGAAGCTGATGGGTTTCCGCGAAGATCGCGTCGAGGATCTGAAGACAGCCGTCGCAGAGGCCTGCATCAACGCCATCGAGCACGGCAACAAATTGAACGATGACCTCTCCGTTGGCGTAGTCCTTTCAGCTGGCGTTAACGCCCTTGAGGTAAAAGTAATTGATGACGGTCAAGGGCCTGAAGACCGTGCCGCCAAAGCCCGACATCGATAAAAAGATTCACGGCGAAGAAGACCCCCGCGGCATGGGAATGTTCCTCATCCAGGCCCTGGTAGACGAAGCCGAATGGGTCAAGGGCTCAAACGGCAAAAGCAGCTACGTCAGGCTGGTCATTCGGCTCGATGTGGATGCATCGGTGAACTAACAAGAAGCAAACGGAGATACCAGATCGTGCAGAGCGAAACAAAAGCGCGCGTTGACCAGTTGACTTCCCCCGCAGGACACCCCGTGACCGCCCTCCGCTTTGAGGGCGATATCGCCAGCACCTCGAAAGACGCGGTGCTGGGCAGCTACCAGGCGCTGCCCAAGGAGACCGCCAAGCTCGTCTTGCTCGACTTCACCAAGGTGGACTACATCAACTCGAGCGGCATCGCCCTGGTGATCCAGATGCTCATTGAGGCCGCGAACTCCGGCCAGAAGGTCTACGCCTTCGGCCTGTCGCCGCACTTCACCAAGGTCTTCACCATGGTAGGCATCACCAAGTACGCCGGCCTTTTCCCCTCGCAGGCCGATGCTCTCGCGGCGCTCTAAAACCAGCGCCGCATTCTCCTTCAAGTCGCCTTCCTAAAGCATGTTCCACTTGCGGAGCGAGCAGCGGCCTTCAGTTCGCTGAATCACGCCCTCACGAAGATTGTTTGGCCTTCGCAGGCTGCGGAAAACTGGACGGTTTGAAAGGGCACGGCTTCAGCCGCGCCGCAAACGCTGCAGATTCAATTTGGGCTTTTGAGCCCCCGAGGGACGATTCTGGTTTCAATTCAACGAAAGCTAGAAGCCAGGAGCAGGGAGCTAGAAGCTGGTAGCCCACTCCAACCCCCTCTGCACTAGAATCTCCCCTATGAACCTGGAAGCGATTCAATCCGCTCTGCGCGATGCCGGCCTCGACGGCTGGCTCTTCTACGACCACCACCACCGCGACCCCATCGGCGAGCGCATCCTCGGCCTCGACCCCAAGGCCCACATCACCCGCCGCTGGTACTACTTCATCCCCGCCGACGGCGAGCCGCGCAAGCTGATGCACCGCATCGAGCAGGGCCGCCTCGACTCGCTGCCGGGATCAAAGGGCCTGTACTCAAGCTGGCAGGAACTGGCCACCGGTCTCGAAGGCCATGCTCGGCGGGCTATCGGCACATCGCCATGCAGTACTCGCCCAACAACGACATCATGTACGTCTCCATGGTCGACGCGGGCACCGTCGAATTCCTCCGCAGCCTGGGCAAGCAGATCGTCAGCTCCGCCGACCTCGTCAGCCAGTTCGAAGCCGTCCTCACCGAAGACGCAGATCGCCAGCCACGCAGTCGCGCAGAAGGCCATCGACGAAATCCTCGAAGAAGGCTGGAAAGAGATCGGTCGTCGCCTCCGCCCCTCAAACGGCAAGCAGGGCAAAGTCACCGAGTTCGACATGGTGCAGTGGCTCTCGCGAAGGCATGAAGCGCGCCAACCTCGTCTGGGAAAACGGGCCCAACGTCAGCGTCAACGCCAACTGCTCCGACTCGCACTACGAGCCCACCGCCGACCATACCGCCGAGATCAAGGAAGGCGACTTCATCCTCATCGACATCTGGGGCCGCGTCGACGAGGCCGACAGCATCTTCTACGACATCACCTGGACCGGCGTGGTCGGCCGCGAGCCCACCGAGCACGAGCAACACGTCTTCGAAACCGTCCGCAACGCGCGCGACGCCGCCATCGGCACCGTCGAACAGGCCTTCGCCGAGGGCCGCCCGATCCGCGGCTTCGAAGCCGACGACGCCGCCCGCGCCGTCATTCGCGCCGCCGGCTTCGCCGAGTACTTCACCCACCGCACCGGCCACAACATCGCCCACGAAATCCACGGCCCCGGCGCGCACCTCGACAACCTCGAAACCCACGACGAGCGCCAGATTCTGCCCAACACCTGCTTCTCCGTCGAACCCGGCATCTACCTCCCCGAGTTCGGCATCCGCAGCGAAATCGACATGCTGACCGCCCCCGGCAAAGCCTGGGTCACCGGCAAAATCCAGCGCGAACTGGTGAGAATCTAGTTGGTCATAGGGCCGCTATGCGGAATTCAAAGGAATTCTTGATTGATCGCATTCTCGATCAAGCCAAGTTCGAGGGAGTTTCGCTCACCGACATCGAAATCCGCATGCTCAGATTCACCGAAGCTACCTCGGGATCAAAAGACCTCGAAGCCGCAAAGATCTTTGAACGCGATTACAGCGATGAAGAGTACGAGGAGAAGATCGCGAATCTCATTCGTCACGCCTATGAGCGCGACAAACAGTCTGGGAAGCAGGAAGAATGGGATGAGTCCCTTGTCCGCGTCGCCGGGCGTGACCTCTATTTGAATGTCATGATCGATCGCTCGGGGATCGACAAAGATCCCTACGGATTAGTGGGAGATTGGAGATTCTTGTTGTATGCCGTATTTCCCTGGGCGCTTACCCTCACTACCGCCGTGCTGATCGGATTCTCTCCGTTAGCGGCAAAATATATTCGCAGCGACGGCTTGCGCCTGGTCATCGCGATCTGCGTCCTTGCGACACCCTTTTTAATCCTGCGGAATTCCCGACACAGACATAAACCAGCCCGAAAACGCTCTCCAAGTGAGCCAGATTGATTGCAAGGCCTCAAACCCGCACGTTTCATCACATTTTGCGCCTGAGGTTGATCGCACTGCATCGCACCAACAGGAGAAAAGTCATGCCCGATACCGCCGACTTTCCCTACGAAACTCGCCTCAACATCCTCCACGGCCCGCTCGAAGTCATCGACCTCAACGCAATTCCCGACGCAAACAACTACAAGTGGTTCAATCAGACCCTTTGCAAAGTGAACGACTCGGTAGTCCGCGTCGGCATCATCGAGGGCGAGTACCACTGGCACAAGCACGACAACGACGACGAATTCTTCTATACCGTAGAAGGTCTGCTCCTGATCGACATCGAAGGCCGAACGGTGGAGCTCAAACCCGGCCAGGGATTGGTCGTCCCGCGCGGTGTAATGCATCGAACTCGCGCGCCTCATCGCACCGTCATTCTCATGGTCGAGAACGCCGGCATCATTCCCACGGGAAACTGAACGGATAGGGAATAGGGAGTAACAATCTCAATTCGGGTGCGTCAAGTATCCGGTATCACGATTTGAGGTATGCGGAACGACTGGCACAAGAGATCGGACGCATGCTGGTCGCGTGGATGAAGAGATTACCGAGTTGATCCGCTCCTCGTTATTCCCTACTTCCTATTCCCTGCTGCTTGTTACTCCCTATTCCCTGCTCCCTCCCCCTCGTGCGTTATAGTCAAAAAGGAATGGCAAGTACCCCCAACAAACCTGCCCCGGCCGCACCAGCACAACAGGGCTTCATCTTTCTTCCCTTGATTGCAGGTTGGCTCATCCCCGGCGCGGGACATTTTCTTCTGCGCAAGTGGGGTCGCGGCGCATTGCTCGCTGTCTCTATTGTCTGCATGTTCGCGCTCGGCCTTGCCATGCAGGGCCGTCTTTACGCCAACGCCCACGACATCCTGGAGATGCTGTGCCTTCTCGGCGACCTCGGCAGCGGACTGCTCTACATCGTAGGCCGCGCCATGGGTCTCGGGACCGACTCCGTCCAACTCACCGTAGCCGACTGGGGCACCCGTTTCATCGTCGTCGCCGGCCTCCTCAACGTCATTGCCGCCGTCGACGCGCACAACATCCGCACCGGGAGGAAGCTTTGATGTTCAGCCCCTCTCACTTCACCGCGGTCCTGCTGTTCGCAATCTTTGCCTCGACGGTCTTCGGCATCACCCAGCGCGAAACCCCGCAGCGCATGGTCCGCTACGGTCTCTACTGCTTCGCCCTGTTTGTCGGCTCGGCCGTCGTGCTCAGCTGGGTCATGTTCCTCATCGCACGGTAAGCAGGAGACGGGCAAGCACGAGCGAAGGAGGATCGCGATGAATAAAGAATGGCATGCGAAGAATAAAATGCCTCTAAAGGCGACTCTTGAGCAGCGAATCCATTGGCACAGAGAGCATCAGAAGCACTGTGCTTGTCGGAGAGTGCCGAAGGGAATCTCGCAGCATCTGAACTCGCAAACGTAGAGCACGAGCGAGCGACCTCTCAACGGATGTTCCCCCGCTCCCAAACTGCCGCGTCGAACTTGTGAACGCACTCGTACCCCTCGCCTTTGTAGAGGTCGATGGCGTCGGTGTTCGCTTCCGTCACGGTCAGCGAGATCTCGCTTACACCCTGTCGCACAAAATGCGCTGCCGCCACCGACAGCAGCATCCGCGCGATGCCGTGCCGGCGATAGTCCGGATGCACGCAGAGCTGCGTGATATGTCCGCTTTGCGGGCTCACGCGCGAACCCAGCACCAGCGCCGCCAGCTCGTGGCTGTTCCGCTCCACTACCACGTGCGACACCTGCGCCGAAAACACCCCGCACCCCGAGTAGCGAACGATATTGTGCAGAAACCGCAGCGACCCATGCACCGAGCGGTACTGGTCATTGATCAGGCTGTCCGGATGCCCGTTATAGGCCGTCGCAATCAGCCGCGCCGCGGCGTTCAGGTCATCGTCGCGCCATGGCCGCAGCTCCAGTTCGGCCGGCAGATCGACCCGCGGACGGCTCCAGTGGCCCGCAAGCTGCTGCACCATGAAATGCCGGCGAAAATCTCGAATCCCGATTTGCGAAAAATGCCTGCGTGGGTGCCCGATGGATGCAGCAGAAGTTGCGACTCAACCCGGTCGACGTTGGGCGAGTTCAGCAGCGTCTCAAACAGATGCCGCAGCAGCGTCTCTTCGATCTCGCGCGCGGGCTCGGAGGATTCGCCTTCGGCGCTTTCGCGTCAGCCAACTCGGGATTCGGCCCCGGCAAGGCAAACACGTCGCCGATCACCGCCTTGGTCTCTTCGTAAACGCAGAAGGCGTATCCGGTCACCTGCCCGGCCTCGAGCGCGGCGTACCCGGGCAGCAAATGGTTGTCGAGATACTGCATCAGCAGCGCGCGCCGAAGCGCGATAATCCCAGTGCAGCCGCTTGCTCCACAATTCGCCCTCGGCATCGAGCACGGGGCGCAGCACCGGCGCAGCAAAATGCCGAAGATCGAGGATCTCGATAGTCACGCCAGCTGCCATGTTTCCCTTGTTTGATGCGGCCGGCATCCCGGCCGGCGTCAGCTATACAGTCAGATAGACACCGTGTCCCGCGACCGCGCACAGCCGCTACACAGGCCTTCCGGTCACTTTGCCACGATTGACGCTTTCCTGCAAGTTACACAACGGCTTGAATCTTGTTGCGGGAAGCTAGAATCTACCGAGCACCGACCAGGTAGACCTCAAGGCCCTGCTCCGGCCAACTCAGGATCTCCTCGTAATGCCGGCCTTCCAGGTACTCCTGCAGCGCCGCCGGGGTATGCAGATCAACGCCCCGCGCGCCCGGTCACGCGCGCCACCAGCAGATGCTCCTCGTCCGGCACGCCGTCTCCTCGTAGTTCACCACCTCGCGGTTGCGATAAAACGCCAGGCCGTACTCCACATCGCGCCGCACGCGGAACACCGCAACCGTCTCATCCGGCGGCGCCAGCAGCGCCAGCCGATCGGCCAGCGGCCGCGCCGAGTAGGACCCGTCGAGCAGGTGAATCACCCGCTTGGTCGCGGCAATTGCCGGAATCCCGAAAAACGGTCCCACGCCATACAGAAAGAACACCAGCACCACCAGCACCCCGCTGGTGGCCAGACGTAACCGCGCCACGCCGTAGCCCTTCACCACCACCACGATCAGCAGCGCTGCCCCGGCCGAAGCCAGCAGCGCCACCGACCAGAGCGCGCGGCGGCGGCATCTGCGGCCCATGGCCCACAAACCACGGCAGCAGCAAGGCAAACATCGTCATCAGCCCGCACAACCGCGGCATGGCCCATCAGCTCCCAGCGATTCAAGCCCGGTCGCGCGCCGCCGGAACAGATAATCCCCCGTAAGAATCGTGATCGGCGGAATCGAAGGCAGAATGTAGCCCGGCAGCTTCGACTGCGAAAACGAGAAGAAGACGATCGGGAATGATCGCCCACAAGCACCAGAAACTCCGGAAATGCATCTCCCGGCCGGTTCGGCACGCGCTTCTTCGGATTCAAGCGCCGCAGCCGCCACTCCGCCACCGAGGTCTGCATGCCGTCGACCAGCGCACGCATGGCAATCACCGTCCACGGCATCACCGCCAGCAGCACCACCACGACGTAATACCAGAACGGCTGCGAGTGCTGATAGCGGTTGGTGGCGAAGCGCTCCAGGTTGTGTTCCAGGAAGAATTCGCGGAAAAAGGTCGGGTTCTGATGCTGCACGGCGATAAACCACGGCAGCGTAATCGCAAAGTAGAGCGCGATCCCCGGCCACCAGACCGAGCGCTGCACGATCGACCACTCCTTGCGCAGAAAGGCGAACGCCGCAACGATCACAATCGCCAGAAACGGCGCCACCGGCCCCTTGGCCAGCGTGGCCACTCCGGTAAAGAAGTAAATATCGAAGAGCCAGAACTTCGAGTCGGTCTCATACCAGGCATACCAGCCCAGCAGCCCGATCGAAAGCGGAGCAGCCATCTGCATATCGGTCGAAGCGCCGCGCGAGAACCCGATAATCCCCGCGCAGGCCACCGTGATCAGCGCTGCATCCAGGTGGCCGCCGGGGCGGAATCGTCGCATGTGCAGGTAGATCAGCGCCACCATGATGAACGCAAAGCTGGCCGAAGGCAGCCGCGCGCTCCAGTCGTGCACGCCAAATTCCTGAAACACAAACATCGCGCGCCAGTAGTAGAGCGCCGGCTTTTCCAGCCACGGATGCCCGTAAAGATACGGCGTAACGCATGCGCTCAGCCGGTCTTTCAGAGTGTGCGCAGCATCGAACCGCACCAGCATCTCGTGCGCGATCTGCGCATAGCGCGGCTCGTCGGCGCCCACCAGGCCCAGGCCATCCCCGCCGAAGAGCGGCACTACTCCGTAAAGGATGAAGAAGGCGCTGAAAACCAAGAAGACCGCGGCCTCGCATATAGTTGCCCAATCGGGCAGGCGCATACGTCGACCTTCGGGTGAATCCGGCGCAACTTGTTCCAGTTGAGTCTCCACTTCCAGCGATTCTCCAGGCCAGCGCTACTGCGCTCTCAGCCAGCCGTACGTCCTGGCTGCGGGAATGGGGGGTTCCACCGACCAGGGCAAATCGTGTATCTCAAAGACACGCCGCAACAGGGCTGCGTGACAGACGATCGTCGGCAGCCTGCGGTGAAAGTCCAGTCTTGAAAGGGCATGATTCTTAGGTCTTGCCGTAAAAAGTCTGGAATCAATAGAGTTTTGGCCCCTGAAGGACGTTTCTTCCCGAAATCACGATTTTCACCACAGGCTGTTAGGCTATCAGATTCAACCCGGGCCTCACCCCCGGCCTGGTCTCACAATCCATGAGATGCTGTCCCTACTCCACCTGGGCCTTCTGGCGTTTTCGCGCGCGTCCCATCAGTTCCTCGATCCGAGCCTGGAACCGCCCCGAGCGATCCGCCAGGAACGTCAGGTCCGGCACGTGCCGCACCCCCATCCGCTCCTTCAGCTCATAACGGATGTAGCCCTTGGCCGCCTCGAGCCCCGCCACGGTGTCCACCTCGGCCTTGGTAATGTCGGGCACTGCGTTGTCCACTGCGACATACACGCGCGCCGACTTCCCGCCGGGATTCAGCACCACCTCCGTCACGTAGCAGAATGAAATCCGCGGATCCGAGAGCTCGCCCTCGATCATCGCGCCGATCTCCTCCCGCAAGGTCTCCGCCACCCGGTCCTGATGATGTTTGCGTCCCCTGTTTTCCGGCATACTCTGTACCTCCGCAAGTGGCTTGAAGTAAACCAATCAGGATATCAGAGGCGACGATGCCGGCCTTCGGTGTTGCTCCCCGCCATTGCGTTGCCGCCCTCCCCGCCCTCTGCTAGCGTTGCTGATATCAAGGAGGGGACCATGCTTAAAGATGGCTCCTATGTCCGTATGATCATCGCGCCGGAGACCCGGCTGGGAACGCTTCACGCCGAAGTCGGTCCCCACGGCACTCCCCGGCTTCTCTTTCGTCTCGACCCGCGCCTTAACGAGAAGGTCGATGATTTCATCATTGACGAGGCAGACTTCGAGGAGTGCGAGCGCCCCTCCGATGAAGAGATAGCCAGCACCAATCGGATCCTTGAGATAGAAGACAGCCTGCCAAAATCCTGAGAGTCCCCTCCCGGCTTCCGCTCCGATCCCAAAAAACGCTCCGGAATTTCTCGCTTGACAACCCATAACCAAACGGTTATGAATAATGCATGCCGAGCGCCGCAGACAGTCTTTTCCGAGCCCTCGCCGATCCGACCCGCCGAGCCATTTTCGAACGGCTCACTCGCGACGGCGACCAGACCGTTCACGCTTTGACCGAGCGCGCAGGCGTATCTCAGCCCATGGTCTCGAAGCACTTGTCCGCTCTGAAGCGCGCCCGGCTGGTCCGCCATCGCCGCGAAGGGCGCGAGACCCACTACAGCGCTCAGCCACGAGCACTCGCGCCGCTGGTGGACTGGATGAGCTACTATGGCGCCTTCTGGCAAGACAAATTTGATCGTCTTGCAGATGTTCTGGAAAGGCTCGACGACCTTCCTGAAAGGACAGACCAATGACCACGCCACAGACTGCTACCCGTTCCGTCATCGTGGAAAGGGAATTCCCTCATCCGCCGGAGAAGGTGTGGCGGGCGCTCACTGAGAGCTCACTGATTGAGCAGTGGCTGCTGAAGAATGACTTTCAACCAGTCGCCGGGCGCTCGTTCAATCTGCGCCGGGATCCGGTGCAGAACTGGAACGGAGTCATCGACTGCCAGGTCCTCACGGTAGATCCCTGCAAGACACTTTCTTACACCTGGGGCACTTTAGGCATCGAAACTGTCGTCACGTTTACGCTCACACCCACCGCATCCGGAACGCATCTGCGCATGGAGCAGTCCGGCTTCGGTCCTGATCAGGAGGCCAACTACAAGGGTGCGAAATACGGTTGGCAGAGTTTCTTCGGCAGACTGGAACCAGTTGTCGCCGGACTCGAATAACGCGGGGGCGGAATCGCCGCCTGGCGCGTCTCTGGCCGCTGGAGCAGAAAGTTGAAACATAGGAGGAACAACCCCATGGAATCGACCTTGCAGAATCCGGCCCTCATCGCCGGCAGGACATCCTCAAAGGCCACCACCATCTTCTTTTGGATCGTCACCGGGATCTTCTGCCTGGAGATGACCTTCACCGCCTACTATGAGCTGCTGGTCATGCCGCAGGCGGCCGAGGCGTTCGCCCGCCTCGGCTTCTCCGCCACCGCCTTCCGTGCAGAACTCTCGCTGGCCAAGGTGGTGGGCGTGATCGTATTGCTCCTGCCCATGATTCCCGCGCGGCTCAAAGAGTGGGCCTACGCCGGCTTCGCCATCAACCTCGTCTCGGCGCTCATCGCACACCTCTCCATCCACGACCGCCCGCAGGCGTTGTATCCCGTCGGCCACCACCAGCGTGCTCTGGTGCCTCTCGTACTACTTCTGGCGCCGCCTGCAGGCCGCGTCGGCGCGCTCTTGATCGCGCATCACCGGGCCAGCACTGTACTCACGCGCAGTACCGCGAATTTCACAAGAGGAGACAAACGATGAAGATCAAATTGACAAGCGTGCAGGTTGATGATCAGGAGAAGGCCCTGCGCTTCTATACCGACGTCCTCGGCTTCGTCAAGAAATCCGACTTCAGCCAGGGCCCGTATCGCTGGCTCACCGTGGCCTCGGCCGAGGATCCCGACGGCACGGAGCTGCAGCTGTCGCTCAATAGCAACCCTGCAGCCAAGACCTACCAGCAGGCCATGTTTCAGCAACACCAGCCCGCGGCCATGTTCTTCACCGACGACGTGCAGGCCGATTACGAGCGCATGAAAGCCCACGGCGCCGAGTTCACCATGCCGCCAACCGACGTCACAGCCTCCAAAATCGCGATGGTGAACGACACCTGCGGCAATCTCGTTCAGCTCACGCAGCTGATGTGGAAGGGCTGACAAACGATCGGAGGAAATATGAAACCGGCAACTGATCCGAAGAGCGAGGCCCCTTCAAGAAACGTCACCCGGCGGATTGAAGAACTCGGAGACTGGCGCGGCAAAACCCTCGCGCATCTCCGACAGCTCATCCACGACGCCGACTCCGAGATTGAGGAGGAGTGGAAATGGGTAAAACCGACCAACCCCGGGGTCCCGGTCTGGTCCCATGACGGCGGCGTCTGCACCGGGGAAACCTACAAGCAGGCCGTCAAGCTCACCTTTTATCGCGGAGCCTCCATCCCCGATCCGAAGAAGCTCTTCAATTCCAGCCTGGAAGGCAACGTTCGCCGCGCGATCGACTTCCGCGAAGGGGAGAAAATCGACGAAGGCGCCTTCAAACAACTTATCCGCGCCGCCGTGGCAGCCAACTCCGCAGCGCTAGCTGAACGGGCAACCAGGAAGAAATAAGCGCGCTTTCACGCCTGTCACATGCCAACGGCCTGTTGCGACAAGAAGACTCAGGGTTCAGATCAGAGACGATAACGCATGAAAGAGGAACTGCTGCGATTCAACGGTGTTGCCGAGCGCGACCCCGCCATCGATGCGTGGATGAAAGCGCATCCAGGCGAGTTGGGGGCCATCGCCCATCGCTGGTTTGAGGTGATGCGAAAATGCGGGGACGAGGTCCGCGAGCTCCTGCATGACGGCTGTCCGGTCGCCTGCCTGGGAGATGCGCCCTTCGGCTACGTCAACGTATTCACTGCGCACGTGAACGTAGGGTTCTTTCACGGCGCAGCCCTCCCGGATCCGAGCCGCTTGTTGCAGGGCGCCGGGAAGTTCATGCGCCATGTAAAGCTGAGACCGGGAACAGCCACTGACGCCGCATCGCTCCGCAAGCTGATCGAGACGGCGTACTCCGACATAAAGGCGCGCGTAGAAAACGGATAGCGCAGAGAAGCGCCTTGAGGGTTAACGGCGGGGGATTAGTCGCGACAGCATCACCGCGTTTCCGGGCTCAAATGGAAGTTTGAAGGCGGTCACGGTTGAAGAATCAAAGGCGATGCTGCTAGGATGCCGCCATCAGTCCCCCGGAAGGTCCTGAATGGGAGCCACCAAGCCGTTCATCCAATTCCGTGTAGGTCAAGGGGGTAGAAATCTCCATAACGATGTTCGTTCTGTGCAGGAGCTCCTGGTCGCGTCCGGCACCTCGATAAAAGATGTTCTCGGTGGCGGCTGGGGAGCGCATAGCGAGAAGGCCCTGGCAGCGTTTCAAAAGTCCCAGAAGCCGCCGCTTCCGGATCGCAGCTACGTTGATCCGGATGACGATTGCCTCCTGCTGATGGCGAAGCAGGCGGAAATGGTGATTCCCATTCCAGATGGCACCGGAGGCCCGGCGCTACGATCACTTCACCAGTGGTTCGTCGATAACAACATCAAGTATGAACCCGGCGCGGAACACGGTGGGGGAACGCGCAGCTTCTGGGGTCTCGACTACAAAGACTCCTGTGACTACGCCATTCAAAGGAATAACGGCCGTTACGAACGGGGCCCGGTGATGATGAACTGCACCACGTACGTGAATATGGCCGTCAGCATATTCATCTCGGGCGACGTCCATGGCGCGCCGTACGATGGGGATTGCAGTTGCTACGGCGCGGTGTCCAACAACCACATCGCGCGGGACCGATACGGGCTACCGCTGATCAGCCGCGATGTGACCGTGCATGACAAGACCAAAAAGGAGAACTATTTCAAGACTGCCGACGAGATCAAGGCGGTTACGAAGCCTCGCAACCTTTACGTGCTGGAGGTTGGCGGTGGCGCAGTTGGTGGAGTTTCGCACATGGCGATTCTCTACGACGGCGAAGTTTACGAATGCACGACCAACCAGCCGGCATCCGCCTGCATCAAGCGGCCATTGGAGACGTTCGTCTCGACAAAACATGGGAAGATTTTTTATCTATTTGGGGGTTTTGCCGGATGACATTTGCCGCCGCCATAGTTTCCTGTTGACAACGCCTCAAGACATAATTATGTTATGCCTATGTCGATTAGGCCTAAAGATGGTATGCCTCCCGGCGCACTGCCCATGCTCATCCTCCGCGTTCTCCATTCAGGTTCTCTGCACGGCTACGCCATCGCGCAGAAGATCCACGTGCTGTCGAGCGAAGTGCTGGCCGTTGAAGAGGGGCTGCTTTACCCCACGCTCCAGAAGATGCTCGTTAAAGGCTGGGTCACTGCGGAGTGGGGCATCTCCGAGACCAATCGCAAAGTCCGCTTCTATCGCCTCACGCCCGAAGGCCGCTCCCAGTTGAAAACCGAACTCGCCGGCTACGACCGCGTTACGCAAGCCATCCAGGACGTTCTTCGCACCGCATAGGAGATTCCCATGGGCGAGCTATGGCGCCGCATTCATTACCTCGTGAACCGTCGCCGTCTCGATGCCGAACTTGAGAGCGACATGGAGTTCCACCGCGAGATGGCCGCCCGCGCGGGCCGCAACAACTTCGGCAACACCCTCCGCATGCGCGAACAGTCCCACGAAGCCTGGGGCTGGACCTGGCTCGACCGCCTCGTTCAGGACCTGCGTTATGGCGTTCGCATCCTCGCCCGCGCCCCCGGATTTACGTTGATGGCCGTGCTCGTGTTGGCCATCGGTATCGGCGTCAACATTTCGGCGTTCAGCCTCTTTAACATGGTCGCTTTGAAGCCGTTGCCAGTGCACGATCCCGCGAGCATCGTTCGGCTGGAGCGCCGCTCGCCTTCCAACTCCACCAGCGAGATGGCCTATCCATCCTTCGCTTTCTATCGCGAACACGCAAAGACATTATCCGCGTCCATGGCGATACTCGGCGTGCCTCCCATGCAGATCGACGACGACCTGCAACTCACCAGCGCGTCCTTCGTTACATCCAACTACTTCACTGAACTCGGCACCCCTGCCGCATACGGCCGCATGTTCGACCCCTCCCGCGACAGCTCTCCGGCGGCGCCACCAGCCGTAATCCTGAGCTACAACCTCTGGCAGCATCGCTTCTCCGGCGACCCTTCGGTGATCGGCCGCGTGATTCACGTCAATCGAAAGCCCGCTACCATCATCGGCATCACGCCCTACGCCTTCGCCAGCCTCGGCGGTCAGCGTCCCGATATCTGGATCTCGATCGCACAACAACCCTACTTCATCGAAGGCAGCAAGATCCTCAATGAATGGTCCAATTCAAGCATTCGGATGTGGGGACGTCTCGCACCCGGCGTTTCGGCGAAGACCGCCGAGCAGGAACTGCGCGCGCTCACCGATCAATTGCGCAAACAGCACCCCGAAGCCGTCTGGGATGACGAGCACATCCAAAGCTCGCCTGGCGGTCATCTCCAGGTCATGCAGCCGGAAATGTACCTCGTCGCCGAAATGGTTGCCGCACTCACGTTGCTCATTCTCGCCGTGGCCTGCGCCAATATCGGCGCCTTGATGCTGGCCCGTGGCGTCACGCGTGAACACGAAATTGGCATTCGTCTGGCCATTGGGGCAAATCGCCGCAGAATCTTCCGCCAGCTGTTCACCGAAAGCGTTCTACTTGCCGCGCTCGGCACCCTGACAGGATTGGCGCTCAGCTACGTCGCTCTGCGCATCACCTTGTCCAGGGTAGATTCACCCAGGTGG
The DNA here is from genome assembly GCA_963774175.1 of uncultured Acidobacteriaceae bacterium. Classification (GTDB taxonomy): domain Bacteria; phylum Acidobacteriota; class Terriglobia; order Terriglobales; family Acidobacteriaceae; genus Telmatobacter. Next base: position 12,490 of record CAVZDT010000010.1, on the reverse strand, counting down.
CTCGATGCAAGGCCGGACTGGCGCGTTGTTCTCTTCGCCACGGGCGTCATGTTGGCGGCTGCTGTGATCTTTGGTCTTGCTCCGGCATTGCAGATCGCCCGCCAGCGGCAGCGAAGGACCATCATCCGCCAGATCCTCGTTGCGGCTCAGATCGCCTCAAGCTGCGTGCTGCTCATCGTCTCCGGCCTTCTGGTGCGGGCCACCGAGCGCGTCCTCTTTACCGATCCCGGTTTTGGATACGAGAGCACCATCTCCATCGACCCGCAGCTCGGCCATCACGGCTACACTGACGCGTCAGCCAGATCCTATCTCGATCAAATGGAGGCACGACTGCGCGCCGTGCCGGGTGTCCGTTCCGTGTCGCTCGTGCAGCTTCCTCCCATGGGACACGTCGTCTCGCTTGAGGGCCGCGAAATCAATGGCCACCAGGTTAAGCTCTACCCCAATTGGATTGATCAGGGTTACTTCCAGACCATGCAGATTCCGCGTGCTGCTGGGCCGCACTTTCTATCCCGGCGAAAAGAACGCCGTCATCATCAGCCAGTCGCTCGCGCGCATGCAGTGGAAAGATCAGAGTCCCATCGGCCAATCCATCCCCGGCGACAACGCGAAGGACATTGTTGTGGGCATCGTAGGCGATGCCCACGTGAATGCCCTCAACGACGACGATGCCGTCGAAGCATACTGGCCCGCGCAGAACGACAACATGCCCAACATGGTCATCGTTGCCCGCACTGCCGGTCCATCCTCCGCTATCGAGACCGCCGCCAGGTCCATCAGTGAAAGCATAGACGCGCGAATCTTTCCGGAAATGCGCCCTTTGAAGCAGCTCTACCAAGACATCGTGCTCCAGTTAGAGCAAATCGCCGGAATCGTGGCCACGATCGGGTTCGTTGCCGTTCTGATGGCTGCAGTCGGCATCATTGGTCTGGTGGCATTCACCATCTCACAGCGCACTCGTGAGATCGCAATCCGCATGGCTCTGGGCGCACCTAAAGTCCACCTTTGCGCGGCACTCCTTCAGCAATTCGTGTGGCCCGTTACCCTCGGCTTTGTCGGCGGAACCGTCCTGGCAGCTGCGTCTTCGCGCTTGCTCCGCGTCGGGTTGTTTGGCATCAGCAATGTCGATCCTATTGGCTACATCAGCGCTATCGCCGTCCTGTTAGCGGTCATCGCGCTCGCGGCGAGTCTGCCCACACGCCGCGCGCTTCGGCTCAACGTTGCTCAGGCGCTCCATCAGGACTGAAGCAAGCTCGTTGCTCTTTCGCGATCAACTCTCCACGTATTCCCAGAAGCTATCCGCCAGTTCGGCGCCGAGTTCATTGGCCATCCGCCGCGCCGCGCGCTCCACTTCCTCAATGAGCTGGTGCAGATAGCTGCGCGATCCCGATATCGCAACGATGCCAAGCGTCGCCGACTGCCAGGTCACGGCTTCATCCAGCTCGGCAACGGAAATATTGAAGCCCTGCCGGAGCTGATCCTTCATGGAGCGAACCACCTGCCGGCGGTCCTTCAACGACTGGGCATGTTCGATGCGCAGTTCGAGGGTAAGTTGGGCAACGGGCATGGCGTCAAGCGGCCTCGTCGGTTCGACTCTCCAGGGTGCCTCATTCTAACCCCACTCCGCTCAAAGACGAAGAGAGACTTCTTCCCGCCAAACCCGCTGACTTGCTGAACTCGCTGCGCGCGCAAGCGCGCTGACCCGCAAACGGAAACATCATTGCTCCTAATCGCAGACCCCTGCCCTGACCCTGACCCTGTTCCCTGATCCCGACCCTGACCCTGTTCCCTAATCCTTGCTCCCTGCTGTCAGCGCAAACGCCACTACCGTCTCGCCCGCATCGCCGCTCTCCTTCACCAGCCGCTCCTCCAGCTCATGCGGAACCGCCATCTCGCACGCCGCGATCTCTTCCTCGCTGGCGCCGACAAAGCACAGCTCGCAGCAACCGAGCGCATCCCCGTCCGCCATCCGAACCGGCGGCCCGAAAACCCGGCAGGTCATCGGCCGCCATTCATACACATCACAAAGCCCGCTTTCCGGATTCAGCGCCGGGCAGGGAGCCTCGTTCGCAAACTCCTCAAACCTCGCCGCTTCCTCTTCCGTGGTGCCCAGCACGCCCGTTGCAACGTCGCCGGGAAAGTCCGGCCCATACTCCGCGATCCACGCCCGAGCGCGCTGTTCCACACCCTCGGCCATTAATGGGTCTGCCGCACGCAGTGCATTCAAACCGGTCTGGAGCCGCGCCACGTCCAAAGCATTGATGGCAAATGCCCCATGGCAGCACTGCGTACACCCCGGCCGGCATGCCAGCCAGGAACCGGCCCGCCGAGCCGCATCGGCCAACGCCGCATCCATAATCTGCACCAACCCGGTATCGCCCGCCGGCAGCCGCATGGGCCAAGCATACCGAACCATCCCCTCGCCCCGTTCAGCGGCCCGACGGCATCCCGATTCCGCCCCCAACCCGCGACGTGCTATAACCACCTCGAGACACCCCGGTGACGCACCCAGAGGGTTCCCGCCGCCGCTGGGAGTCCCGTTTTGAGGTCGCCTTGCTCTACCTGGAGCGCATCCCCGCCGCCCCGCTCAACCGCTGCATCCGAGCACTATGGTATGCGCGATCCGGCGAAATGTCTCACCGCCGCGAGCGCGTGCTGCCCACCGGCTGCGTCCAGGTGATCCTCAATCTCGCCCGCGACTTCCTGCTCGACTGCCCCCAGGGCCAACTCGACCGCCGCATGCCGCCTACACTCATCGTCGGCGCGCGGTCCATTTATGAAATCGTCGACACCAGCGACATGGCCGATCTGATCGGCATTGTCTTCTGGCCCGGCGGATTTCCGCCATTCGCTTCGGATGCCGCCCATCGTTTCAGCAACCAAACGGTTGCGCTTGACTCGATCTGGGGCAACGGGGCACAACACCTGCGTGACCGCCTTCGCGAACTCGCCACCCCCGAAGCCCGTCTCGATCTCCTCGAACAATTTCTGGCGCACGCGTTTCGCGCCCCACATCGACAGCCGGCCCCGTTCGCCGCAAGTCCAGTTTGCCCTTCGCTACTTCGCACACAACCCCAGCATCGCCAGCGTCAACGAAACCGCCCGCCAGATCGGCTGGAGCGAGCGCCGGTTTTCCCAGGTGTTTCGCGAAGAGGTCGGCCTCGCACCCAAAGTCTGGTGCCGCATCCAGCGCTTTCAGCGCGCCGTACGCCAGCTCCACGCCGGTGTCGACATTCCCTGGGCCGAACTGGCCCTCGACTGCGGGTACTACGACCAGTCCCATTTCGCCAACGAGTTCCGCCTCTTCTCCGGGGTTGACGCCACTACCTACTCCGCCCGTCGCACCCTCTGGGCCAACCACATCGGCGCCGACTAGATTGGGCGGCATGCGGATCGCAAGTTTCCTCGTTGGAACCGCCCTTCGATCATTTCCGATTCTTCCAAGATGCCGCCCCACTCCTTTTGTCATTCTGGTGGCGTAATCTGAATCCCCACGGAGGTTCCCATGCCCGTCGCCACAGCAACATCCGCTTCAACCATCATGCCCACCATGCGCTACCGCGATGCCAACGCCGCCATTGAGTGGCTGTGCAGTGTCTTCGGCTTCGAGCGCCACGCCGTCTATCCCGGTCCCAACAACACCGTCGGCCACGCTGAGCTCACCCTCAACGGCGGAATGATCATGCTCGGCTCCGGCAAAGACGATGAATTCGGCCGCGGTTTCAAGCCGCCCGCAGAACTCGGCAACATCGAAACCCGCAGCACCTACATTGTGGTCGCCGATGCCGATGCCGTCTATGCGCGCGCCAAAGCCGCCGGCGGCAAAATCGTCCGCGAACTCCAGAACACCGACTACGGCAGCCGCGAGTTCTCGGTGAAAGACCCCGAAGGCCACTCGCTGGAGCGTTGGCACCTACAATCCCTGGGCATCGCACTCCTGAGCCCGGACCTGCGGTGCGGTATAGTTGGCGCATCCCACGGAGGCCCCCGTTGAGACTCGCCAACCTTGTCGCTCCCGCTGCTGCCCTCACCTTCGCCGCCGTCGCAGTCCATGCGCAGTCGCGGCTCCTCGTCGCCGAAAAGGGCGGCCAGAGCCTTGCCATCATTGATCCCGTGGCCGGAAACCTGCTCGCATCAGTTCCTGAGGGCGGCATCACCGGCCACGAAGTCATCGCCTCGCCCGACGGCAAGCTCGCGTTCGTGCCCATCTACGGCAACTCCGGCGTTGGCAGCCCCGGCACCGACGGCCAGAACATTGCCGTCATCGACATCGCCGCACACAAAGTCGTCGGCAACATCGCCTTCGATCACGGCGTGCGCCCGCACTGTCCCATGATCGGGCCGAAAGATGGCCGGCTCTACGTCACGACAGAAATCGACAGCACGATCACGATCATCGACCCCAAATCGTTGAAGATCGTCGGCACCCTTCCCACCGGTCAACCCCAGAGCCACATGCTCGCGCTTTCGCATAACGGCCGCCGCGCGTACACTGCCAACGTCGGACCCGGCACCGTTTCCGTCATCGATATCGCAGCCGGCAAGGTCCTCAAGGTCATTCCGATCTCGGCGAACACCCAGCGCATCTCCATCTCACCCGACGACAAGTGGGTCTTCACCGCCGACCAGACCAAACCGCAGATGGCCGTCGTCGACACCAGCACCAACTCCGTCGCCAGGTTTATTCCCATGACGGCCATCGGCTACGGCTCTGCCGTCACACCCGACGGGCGCTGGCTGCTCGTTGCGCTCCCCGATCAGAACAAGGTTGCTGTCATCGACCTCAAGACCATGCAGGTTGCCCGCACCGTTTCAGTCGGCACATTCCCGCAGGAAGTCCTCGTGCGGCCAGACGGCCAAACAGCCTACGTCTCCTGCGAACACGCCAACCAGGTCGCCGAAATTGACACTGCGACATGGAAAGTCACCCGCAGCATCTCCACCGGCAAATACGCCGACGGCCTCGCGTGGGCAGGAAAGTGATTGGGCAAGCCTGAAACAACTTTGGTGCTGGCGATGCCGAATGGAAGTGCCGATGCTTGACGAGAGGGAATTTGCCGAGGTCGCCGGTCTTTATTCAGAGGCAATGAGAGGAACAAAGCGCTTTCGACTGGAGTCTGGCGCGTCTCTAGAGCATCCTCACATCGACGATCTTTTCAAGCCAGTACGTGACCGTTATGAGCAGTTAGCCGGTATGAAGGAGACGAATCACAACGCAATCATGCATCACCGGATTTCGTTGTACGGGCCACCGTGCGCGAATTGCGGAAAACCACTTCGAACTCCAACCGCAAAGTTATGTGGAAGTTGCATGTCTCAGGTGAAAAACTTCAACGGTGGCGCCTAGCCAATCGCCCGATCCCACGTCTCCAGCGTCCGCTTGAACTCGCTCATGAACTTGCCTGCATCCGCGCCGTCGATCAGGCGATGATCGAAGCCCAGGCAGAAATACTGCATTGAGCGAATCGCAATCGTGTCGTTGCCCTCGGCATCGGTCAGCACCACCGGCTCTTTCTTCAGCGCGCCAATCGCGAGAATCGCCGCTTCCGGCTGGTTGATGATCGGCATGCCAAACTCGTCGCCGAAGATGCCGGGATTGGTCAGCGTAAATGTCGATCCGCCCACCTCATCCGGCAAGAGCTTCTTTGCCCGCGCGCGTCCGGCAAGGTCGTTGATCGCTGCGCGCAGGCTCGACAAAATCGCGCTTCTCCGCCTCGCGCACCGTGGGCACAATCAATCCCCACTCCAGCGCCACCGCAATGCCGAGATTGATGTTCGCGTGGTAGTGAATGGCGTTCTCGATCAGCGACGCATTCACGATGGGAAACCGTCGCAGCGCCTCAACCGCCGCCACCGCGATAAACGGCATGTACGTCAGCTTCACGCCGTTGCGCTGCTCGAACCCTGCCTTCTCGCGCTCGCGCAGCCGTGCGATCCGCGTCATGTCCACCTTGTAGACCGAGTGCACATGCGGACTGGTGCGCTTGCTCTCCACCATGCGCTGCGCAATGATGGCGCGCATCTTCGTCAGCGGCACCACCTCGGCTGTGAGCGCCTTCGGCTGTGGCGGCCTGCCGGCTTCGGCTTCGCCTGGCGCCTTGGCGCGCCCGATGCGGTTTTGCACGCAGCGCTTGCTCACGTAGCGCAGAATGTCTTCCTTCTTAATTCGGCCGTCCGAACCCGTGCCGGCACCTGTCCGCAGATCAATGTTGTGCTCCTTCGCGATCCGGCGCACCAGCGGCGAAGACCGTGATCTCTCCGCCCATCCTCGACAGCGGGCGCGGAGCCTGCTCCGCCTCGGCTTCCACGACAGGCACTGCGAGCAGTGCCGCAGCCTCGGTTGCGCCGAAGGCGCGATCACCCGCACCGGAGGTGCCGCTGCCGCCGATCACCGCGACCACCATGTTGATCTGAACCGTCTCGCCTTCGCCCGCCTTGATCTCCGTCAGCACGCCCGCCACCGGCGACGGAATCTCCGCGTCCACCTTGTCGGTTGAAATCTCAAACAGCGGCTCGTCCTTCTCCACTGTGTCGCCGACCTTCTTGAGCCACTTGGTAATGGTGCCCTCAAAGATCGACTCGCCCATCTGCGGCATCACGATCTCGATACCGCCGCGCGCTGCGGCGATGCGCCTGATGCGCTGGCTGCGGCAGGCGGAGCCGTCTTCGCACTCGACTGAAGCGCTGTTCGTGCAGAGTCTCTGCGCCGGAGGCGCGCTCACCCGCACCGGAGGTGCCGACAGCACCGCAACCACCGTGTTGACTTCCAACTGTCGCGCCCTCGGGGATCTTGATCTCGCTCAGCACGCCGGCCACTGGCGAAGGAATCTCCGCATCCACCTTGTCGGTCGAAATCTCGAAGAGCGGCTCGTCCTTCTCCACCGCGTCGCCGACCTTCTTGAGCCACTTGGTAATGGTGCCCTCAAAGATCGACTCGCCCATCTGGGGCATGATCACGTCGGTTGGCATGAATCGTTCACTCCGCGCATGCGGGACAAGCTAGCACTCGCGCCCAGTTCCTGCCGGATTATAAATTGCAGCCGCACGACCGGCTCGCACGCGCCATGTGAACCCGACTCAAGCCCGCACTGGCCGCTCCGGATCGCCATGCAGCCGCTCCACCTCGGCAGGAACCTGCAGGGGCGTATCCTCTGCCGGAAATCCTCGGTCTCGCCGCCGCAGCCTGCGCGCGCAACGCATCCAGGCTCTCCACCGCCAGCACCTGCTGCCCGAACACATGCCCGAACTGCCGCGCCGCCTCGTGCGCCATCTCCTCAAGACCAGGCAGCGTCACGCCTTCCGGAACCTCCCGCTCCAGGCTCGTCACCGGCTTGTCCGTAATTCCGCAAGGATTGATCAGCTGAAAATCGCGCAGGTCCGTCGTCACGTTGAACGCAAACCCATGCGAAGTGATCCCGCGCGAAACATGAATCCCGATCGCCCCGATCTTGCGTTCCTTTGTACTGCTAGAGTCTCTCGTCCAAAAGGCTGCCGCCCGCAGGGCCGCACCACACGCCCGTCAGCCCCGCGATCCGCCCTGCGCGCACGCCGTACACGCCGCACAGCCGGATCAGCGCCTCTTCCATCATCCGCACAAAGTCCACCGGCCCCAGCCGTCCGCCCTTCGCATTCTGCAGGCTGCGCAAATCGAAGATCGGATAACCCACCAGCTGCCCCGGCCCGTGATACGTCACATCGCCGCCGCGATTGATCTCGTGCAGCGTCACGCCGCGCCGCGCCAGCATCTCATCCGAGGCCAGCACATTCTCCCGCCTGCGCATTCCGCCCCAGCGTCAGCACCGGCGGATGCTCCAGCAGCAGCAGCACGTTCTCCACGCGCCCCGCAAGCCGCAGCGCCGCAATCTCCGCCTGCAGCCGCAGCCCCTCGTCGTACGCCACCCGCCCGAGATAGAGATACTGAATCATCACCATCATTGTATGGAATTCAGGCAGAGCGATGCACATCGAGCGGTGCGAAGTTGTTGTGGAGACCGTCAGCGCTGCGGCAGCGGCTCAAAGATGCCGGCGAACGCGCCCTTCACCCGCATGAATACCAGTATCCAGAGAATCGCGACCACAATCCCTGAGCCAAGTGCCTGATGTACCAGCAGCACACCCGTCAGCAGGATGTTCACGATCACCGGAGCCAGCAGGCACAATGCCAGCGGAACATATCGGTTGATCAGGAGCAACAGCCCGCCGACCGCTTCAAACAATCCGACGAACATGATGTACTTCGTGGTAATCAGCGCGTTGACGAACTCGCCGGCAACCCCTGTCGGAAGCGGCCCGGACGGAATGAAGTTGAAAAACTTGTTCAGACCGAAGACCAGAAACACCAGCCCGAGCAGGTAGCGAGCCACCATAGCAACAATCTTCACGGTCATCTCCTTCTAATCGGAATCGGAAAAGTCCATCTGCAATCAAACAATGGATGACCCCCGGAAGCCCGGCGATTCAGAACAAACGCCGGCCCTCAAAACTGCAAAGGGCGCGGCATCCATTGCGGATACCGCGCCCGGAGCCGCCGGCGCGCGCCAAGGATTGCTGCGCGCTGGCGTCGATGGGCTGGTTCGCCTTCCCCGGGCGTTCCAACCCGTTGGACTAGCCCCCATGGAGGTGTGGCGTCTAGTCCATTGGGTTCCCTCCGGCAAGAATCGAGGGACCCCAAGCTTATTCATTCCGGTTTTGCCTGCGGCTCTGCGCCGCCATCACTGCAACTGCATCCCGAAAAGGCGGCCTGCCGCTGCGTTTTTCTGCACTCAGCGCAGAATCCACGTGGTGCTGCGCCGCTGCGAAAACGGAGACACCGAGCCATTCGCGAAAACTTGACCGGCTGGGTGCTTGCTTTAGAGGGAGAGTTGCGCGGGGGGCCCGCGCGACGGGTTAGGACCGTCGGGATCCTGCACGCGAACCGGCGCCAGCGAGAACAGGTAGCGGCTTGGCGCCGAGGATCCCTGGGCGATTGCTAAACCCCGCTCGATGCTGATCTTTTTGCCGCGCTTCCGGTGGAGGCGGGCAGCCGGCCCGCGATGGCCTGGCACCGAAACCGAAACTCTGTGCGGAGACTTCGGCGCCTGCCTGACGTGACTCGTGTGGATACGCGGCTTGCCTGCCTGGCACGAACGCGCGCTCAGCGATCGGCTCGTCGCCCGCAGTGCCGACGGTGATAGCGTCAGCGCCAGGAGCAAGGCCCCGAAAATGATCCTGCGTGCATTCATGCTTGAGGAGCCTTGAGTATAACCACGGCGAATTCGGTTTCGCAATAATTTCCTGCGCCAAAAGTAATCCAACGGAAGCTGCTGGCTCTCCATCCAGACCGGCTCCCGCAACCTTCCCGGTTCCACAAACGCGCCAAAACACCTCTCCGGCTTCCGGGTCGATGCGGCAAAAAGTGTCAGTGACGTTCCGCACATCGGCTGCGATTTTCGGATTCCATGGTCGGGCGTCATCTCTTACTTTCGAGTTGCCTGTGAGTACGGCCGGGGATGAAACCCGGAGCAGCCTGACTGTAAAGTTGCTATTAGTGCATGGATTGAAGCGAGTGTTGTCGATTCAGTCCAAACAATCAGCTCACCTCGCGGTGGGCTTTTTGTTTTGGCGCGTGCAGACTGCCGTCTGACTGCAGTAGAGATCGAGAGTACCTCGCTCGCCCGAGGTGATGGCACGCACATATCTACGTCTCAATCCACGCTAAGTTTCGTTCATGGCAAAGAGTGATCACTCGCTGGATTTTGACTGTCCGATTTGCGCGGCCAAGGCAGGAGAACCTTGTGTGACTGCTTTTGGATTTGTTCGCAACCAATCCCATCTTCGACGCCTGGACATAGCGGAAGAGTACGAAAGGGCCGTCCGAAAGCTTGAATCTCCGCTGACCAGGCTGGTCGAAGCACACTTTGATCAATAGTGGTGTACGCGGTCGCCGGTTGCGGAGTTGGAGTTTGCTGGTGTCCAGGTTTTCCCTGGACAGCTGAGGACACCAGCAAACATGCGTGTATAACGTAGGTTTCGGCAAAAGGACTCGTAAGCCGAATTCTGTTCAATGCGGTCATTCCTCTAGGCGCCGCGTTGCCGCGGACACTCTTCAGCGACCTACCCGGAGGTTCCGGCAACAGCTCAAGCCGCCTTCGCGCATCGGGCCGATACGCAATTGCCGCCTGGCTCTTGACGGCAATTTCCCTCCCTATTTGGTCTTGCTCCGTGTGGGGTTTACCCTGCCTCCGGCGTTACCGTCGGAGCGGTGCGCTCTTACCGCACCTTTTCACCCTTACCACGATGTGGGTGCCCCGGGTCTCGATTCTGAGACCTGGGATCCAAGTCGTGGCGGTATGTTTTCTGTGGCACTAGCCGTCTACGGGCCTTGAAGCCCGCATCCCGGACGTTATCCGGCACACCGCCCTGCGGAGTTCGGACTTTCCTCCCCCGGAAGCGGCTGAAAGCCGATCCCGGCAGCGACCGCCCGGTCCTCCTGCCAGCGTTTAGTGTATCCCGAATCCACAGTTCCACCCCGGCCCATGCCGATTCCCGAGCCGATCCAGCCGGCCACGCACTTTCATCGTAGGAAGCCCGGCCCATCCGGAACATTTCCGTGCCGCTCAGAATCAAACTTTGGTCGCAGCACCTGTTCGTCGAGGGCAAATTCCATGACCTGTATTGATCTCCAACCAAACGCACGACGGGGCGCGGCGCAGTTTGTCGGCCCCTCCCCCGGACCCGACAATCAACGCACCTCGCGCCCTATCGCTCCAACACTATAAGCGCGCCGCTCTCTTTCACGCCTACAATCTTCGTTTGGCTGGGCCTACAACTCCCGTGTCTGTGCCTCTTCCGCTCCTCGTGAGACCATCGATTGTCTAAGGTAGACAAGGCAGCAACCGATGAACACATTCGCCCCCCGCCCCTATATCGAAGTTATCCGTGAAGCCTTCCGTGTCCTGGCATCTGACCCGGGCCCCAAGACCCCCGAAAAGCGCGATCTCATGCGCGAACTCCGACAACGCATCGCCGAAGTCGAAAACGCCCAGCGTCCCACCAGCCAGTCAGTGTAATGGCAAAAAAGTATAAAGCCCACGCCTGTTGAGGCCTCTCAGGACAAAATGCAATCCAGATCTTCCTCGATCTGTTTGCATCGGCGACAGTCCGAATTGGTCCCAGCCGACCTGCCGCACACGTCGCACTTTCCCCACACCCACCGCAGCCATCGGAGTTTGATCCCACGCAGAATTCTCCCCAGCATCACTTTCCTATGACGATTGCCCGGTCTCCGAGGTTCCGTGGACCCAAGGTTCCGTGGACCAGAACAGATTGTTGGCTCCTGCACTGCATCAGGGGTATAGTTTCGTCGGTGGCGGACCTGCTGAGCGCCGCACGCTCCACGGGGAAGAGAAGCACTCGCGTGAGTTTGCTCTCTGCTAGCTCTCGGTCCGTCACTAGAACCTACCTGCCTGCACCAATCCTGTGGCACAATCGTTAACCATGGGCCACCGCCTTCCCCGCGAGCTCCTCGACGAGTTGCGTACCTACCTGCAGCACTTCGACGCCACCGGCCATCTCGGCGAGTCCCAGACCGTCGCCGAGATCAAGCGCCGCCTCCTTGTCCGCATCGCCGAAGTAGAAGCTGAACTCAAGCTCGCAGGCAACAGCCCCGTGCCCCCGAATCCCCGCCGCCCCATGTAAGAGACCACAGGTACAACCCACCTGGATAAAGCGCTGGATAGAAAACCTGTGTGTCGGAATGATTGAACCCGTCGCTCCGCACGGCCGGTTCGAACCGTTGAAACCCTCCAGCGCGGGCCCGGGTCCATGCGATTCCCTGAAACCCGTTACCATGAACCCATGCTTCGCGTGAAACTGCTTGAAACCGGCGCCCGCCTTCCCGTCGTCGCCCATCCCGGCGAGGACCTCGGCTACGACGTTTTCTCCCTCGAGACCGTGCTGCTCGAGCCGCACAAGACCATTCGCGTGCGTACCGGCATATCCGTCGAGGCCCGCCACCCCGAGACCGGCGTCCCCCTCGGCCTGCTGGTTCGCGACCGTTCCTCAATGGCTTCGAAGGGCATCGCCACCACCGCCGGCGTCATCGATGCCGGCTATCGCGGCGAAGTCCAGATCGTCATGACCAACCTCGGCACAGGCGCCATCGAACTCAAAGCCGGCGAGAAAATCGCCCAGATGATCCCCATCGCCGTACTGACGGGCCCCATCCAGGAGGTGGAAACACTGGAAGTGTCCGCCCGGTTAGCCAAAGGCTTCGGCAGCTCCGGCGGCTGACGGTTCTCCGGCTTGTCAAGAGGCGGTGCCGGATCTTTCTGCACAAGCGCTTTCCGATCTGTCGTTTAAAGAGCGACCCGGTTTGCAGACTATTTCCCCGGTTTAGGTATTCTGTATCTGCACGAAGAACTGGGACGCATCCGCTGAAAATTGAGTTTGCCAATTGATTTTTGCGTATTTTGCCGCGGCAAACAGGAGTATGCCGCGCCGGTCCTAAGTC
>CAVZDT010000009.1:0-266139 GCA_963774175.1 uncultured Acidobacteriaceae bacterium | reverse complement strand
GAGAAGGCGCTCGAGTACATGGTGAAGGCGGGAACCCAGCCGGGCAAGGGACAGCACAACGGTGAGGAACGGCCTTTCCTTTCCGAATACCTGAAGCTTGGCTACGTGCCGGTAGACAAGGATCGCATTGCTGCGTCGCGAACGCTGGAGTATGCAAGTGACGATTTCGCAGTGGCGCAGTTTGCGAAGACACTCGGGCGCGAGGACGTGTACACAAAATTTCTGAAGAGGTCAGAAACCTGGAAGATGCTGCTGGATCCGGACACGCACTTCATCAGGCCCCGGAACGAAGATGGATCATGGATTGCAGGCTTCGACGCGGAGCAGTCTCTTCCGAAGATCACGCATGACTGGGGCGGGACAGATCAGGTGGGATTCGAGGAGGGGAACACGTATCAGTATTCGTTCATGGTTCCGTTTGACTATCCGGCACTGTTTGCGGCGATGGGCGGAGAAAAGGTGGTCGAGCCGCGGCTGGATCACTTCTTTACTGGTCTGCGGTGCTGGGGCAAGCCGTGCTTCAACATCGAGAATGAGCCGGATTTCGTCGCGCCATATGCCTATGTGTTTCTTGGCGAGCCGTGGAAGACGCAGGAAGTGGTGACGCGGATTGGCAAGGAAACATTCAAAGCGGCGCCGGACGGGATTCCGGGTAATGACGATCTTGGAGCAACATCGGGCGTGTACGTGTGGAATGCGCTTGGGTTCTATCCCGCAGTGCCGGGCGTGGATGGAGTGGTGCTGGGCACGCCGATGTTCGACAAGGCAACGTTGCACCTGGCGGGCGGGCGCACGCTGATCGTGTCGCGCGAGGGGCAGGGAATTTACGTGCAGAAGGTGACGCTGAATGGCAAAACCTATCCGAGCACGTGGCTGCGGATGAGCCGGTTTGTCACGGGCACGCATGAAGAACTGCGCTTCTCGACGAGTACGCAACCGAACAAGCAGCGCGGCAGCGCGATGGAGGACCGGCCGCCGTCATTCCGGTAGGAAATTCAGCCGTGCTTGTTGTCGTCGATGAGGCGATCGAGAAGGGGGATCAGCTTCTCACCGGTGCGTGGCAAGACGAAGGCGCCGGCTGAGGCATCCCAGTCGAGCTTAAAGCTGGTGGAAAGCGCCGAGATCCAGATCTGGCGGACGGGCGTGTTGGGAGTGACGACGAACTTCGAGGGCGGCTCCTCGAATACGACGTTGAGGACGCTATTCTGTTCTTCGACTTCGAAGCCGGATTCGTTTTCTTCTTCGCGGACTATCAGATGCTTCTTGAGGGCGTCGAGAGCGCCTTCGGCCGCACGGCGAAATTCGAGTTCATCCTGCATGGTTCAAGTGTAGCAATGGGTGTCAGTGAAGCGGCTCGAATGGTATGAAGAGAATCACTACGGCTCCGTCGATGCTTCGGATTCTGGCTGCTCTTGATCGTAATCCGACCCTGCTGTCTCGCGATGACGTTGCGGCGTTGAGGAGCCACTTGCGCAAGATGGTGCGCGGAAGGTTATGCTCCCTGCGCGTAGGGCCAGATGTTGCGGGCGTGGGCGAGGGCGATGGCCCACCAATGCAGGCGGCGAAGCATGGCATCCATGGAACGTTCGGCGCGTTCCGGATCGAGCAGTGCGCCGCTGGAGTCGAACTGCTCCCATGCGCCGGCAAAGCTGACGCTGTCGCGGATGGTGACGGCGTGAAGTTCGGCGAAGACCAGGCGCAATTGCTCGACCGCGCGCAACCCGCCGGAGACGCCGCCGTAGGAGACAAACGCGACAGGCTTGGCGTGCCACTCGGCTCCGACGGAATCGATGAGCGCCTTGAGCGGCGCCGGATAGCCGTGGTTGTACTCGGGCGTGACGACGATGAAGGCGTCGCAAGCCGCGACGCGCTGCTTGAGCGCGGGGCCGTCACCGGCTGCGGCGGGGTCGATGATTTCAAGGGCGAAATTGCCACGGCTCGCGATCTGGCCGGCGGCCCATCGGGCCACGGTGTCGCAGAAGCGGCCGGTCCGGGTCGATCCATAAACGATGCCAACTTTGATGAGCGCTTCCATTCGAACTAGCCTCCAGTGGATTCAGGATAGAACCTCAAGTAAACTTGAGGTCAAGAGGGTTTGCGCAAATGAGTGAGAACCGGCCGGAAAGCGCGCAGAAACACGCCGAGATTCACCGGGCTCTGAGTGTGGGCGAAGTTGCAGAGCGGAGCGGTGTTGCGGTTTCAACGCTGCACTTTTACGAGGCGGAAGGGCTGATCGCGAGTTGGCGGAACAGCGGCAACCAGCGACGCTTTGCGCGCGAGGTGCTGCGCAGGGTTGCGGTGATCAAGGTGGCCCAGAGGACGGGGATTCCGCTGGCGGAGATTCGGGAGGCTCTGGCGACCTTGCCGGAGAAGCGAACGCCGACGGCCGCAGACTGGAAGAACCTTTCGGCTCGGTGGCGCGAGCAGCTGGACGACCGAATCGCGCGGCTGACCCGATTGCGCGATCAGCTGGACGGCTGCATCGGCTGCGGATGTCTCTCGCTCGAATCCTGCCCGCTTCGCAATCCGTGGGATTGCCTGGGCGCGGATGGTCCAGGGCCGCGGCTGCTCGATCCGGACCCGTGCTGCTGCAAATGAGCTGTCAATCGTATGCGTAAACATCAGGTTCCACATTTCTCAAGATCTTTAACTTCGTTGTTGATGCGTGTGTAAACTTCGAGCGCATTCTACTCGTCTATCAAAAAGAAAATCTCTTTCCCAGTGCGTTCGGTAAGGTCGGGCGGATTTGGGAGGCTCTTTTGCGTATGCTCCTACCGTTCAAACGCGGAAGCCGTCTTCCGCTGCTTGCTGTATCGATTGCGTTGATGGCCATGCTCGGCGCCAGCCGGCACGGTTCTTGCACAACGATTGCGGACGCTGCGGCTGCCGGCGATGTGGCGACCCTCAGGTCGATGCTGGAAGCGGATCCATCGCTGGTCCAGGTCAGGGAGCAGGATGGGATGACGCCGCTTCATCTTGCGGCGCTTTATGGTCACAGGGATGTCGCCGACGTGCTTCTCGCGTTTCACGCCGACGTGGCAGCGCAGGATGAGAACGGCGACACGCCATTGCACCTGGCAGCGGCAAAAGGAAGACGGGAACTGGTTTTGCTGCTGCTGGCGCATCGTGCCGATGTGAATACCAGGGACGCCCACGGCTCAACTCCATTGCATGCTGCTGTGTTCTACAAGCAGGAAGAGACTGCGAAGCTACTGATTGAGCGGCATGCGCAGATCGGGAGCGCCGATGACGACGGAGAGACGCCGTTGCATATGGCGGCTGAAACGGGTTCTGTGGGACTTGCAAAGATGCTCCTGGAATACCATGCGGATGCCAACGCAAAGGATGGATCGGGATTCACTCCTTTGCATACGGCGCTGTATTTTCGGCATGACGATGTGGCTGAGTTGCTGCGTCAGAATGGCGGGCAGGAGTGAAAACCAGGTACATCTGCTGAACTTTGCGCGAAAATATCCATCGTTTTCCTGTAAAGTTTGCCATGATTCTGCCGATCTTAATGCGAGATGGGACTGAGTCCAATTGCGAGCATTTGCGAAGTTGGTACGGTGAGCTCAGCGAGAGCTGACCGCGAGGTTGCACCGCCGTTTGCGCTCGATCGTTCCGGGCGTATGGAAGATGATGCCTACAAAGAGCGCCGCGAGGATGCTGAGCGCGGTCTTGAAGAAGAGGATGCGGAGCAGGCCGATGAGGCGAACGAATCAGCAGAGACTTCGGCAATTCCTCTGGACCCGGACAATACGGTCGACTTGGTAGCATGAAATGACAGCGGCAGCGATTGACGACGGACGCCTGCCAAAGCAAGACAGGTTGCGCTACGGGAACATTCGTTAGCTCTCATGACAACGCAGAAAAAACAAAAGCAGATCCTTCGCTTACCACCCCCAAACTGAAGAAAACGTTTGGGGCCCCGTGCGCTCAGGATGACACCATTTGTGGCAATTGCTGAGTTGGTGTTTCCTCTTGTCGGTCGGTGCAAGGTTAGGCGACGATTGCGGTGAGGTGGAAGACACGCTCGCCGAGTGCTTGATCGCCTTCGATGTTTGATTGAGCGAGAGCATCAACGCGATCGATGCCCCTGGTGAAGACGCGCCAGGCAATTTCCTGCGGGATGGTCACGTGCGTTGCGGGTTGAGACGGCGCGGCGGCGAACGTCCAGTTTGGTTCCTCTTTCACAAGCAGCCAGATGCCGCCGCAGTCTCCCGTAATCTCCAAATGGACGGACATGCTGGATGGCGAATCGAGTCCGCGAAACGCGTGCGGCAAGCCGCGGATGAAGCAGTCGAGAACCGGGTGATAGAGATCGGGCGTCATAATGCCAGGACGGTTGGTGGCGTGCCGTATCTGCTGCTGGTGATGCCAGCGTTCGGTGAGTTCACGCGCAGTGTCGAACCAGTTGAGAGATGTTGATTCGCCGGCCCAGCTTACGTTGAAGACAGCGGACGCGAAGGGATCGAGCGATTCGTGGAAGTCGGCGCTCTGGCGGCAGGCGAGATCCATCATTTCGATGAAAACCGCCGGGCTGAGACGTCGATAAACGGCGACGCCTTCGCGGTTGAGGCGATTCACGAAGTCGACCAGATCCTGCGGGGTCCGGATGTTGGGTTGTTCGACGAAGCAGCGGTCGCGCACCAGAGAAAGCTTGCGGAGCGGCGTGTCGAGCAGATGAGCCACGACGTCGCGCACTCTCCAGGCGGGAGCCAGGGTTTGCAGATCCCATTCCTCGGGGCGGAGGTTTCGTAGAAGCTCGATGAGTTTGGCGTCGACGCGGCGAAGGAGGGGAGCGCAGAGGATTGGTTCGGTGCCGGAGATGTTCGCGAACATAAGGGTCATGGTAAATTGCGTGCGAAGCGCATGCATCGCTGCGAAGATCGCCAGAGACAACTGCAGGTTCCTCCGCTACGGTCGGAATGACAATGCGGTTGTGGATGCCCCTCGCAGCAAAAACAAAAGCAGATCCTTCGCTTCGCTGAAGAAAACCGCTCCGCCAGAAGAAACAAAAGCAGATCCTTCGCTTACCACCCCCAAACTGAAGAAAACGTTTGGGGCCCCGTGCGCTCAGGATGACACCATCGTGGGTTAGTGAAGCCAGTCCTTTGCTTCGCTGATAACCACCCCAGCGACCGGCGAATCACCGGCCCGACGCCGAAATAGGCCATGCTGCGAGCGTCGCGGAAGACAACTGCGGGTTCCTCCGTTACGGTCGGAATGACAATGCGGTTTTTGAGCGTCCCTCGCAGAAAAAACAAAAGCAGATCCTTCGCTTACCACCCCCAAACTGAAGAAGACGTTTGGGGCCCCGTGCGCTCAGGATGACACCATCGTGGGTGAGTGAGGCAGGTCCTTTGCTTCGCTGATAACCACCCCAGCGACCGCCCGGCGAATCACCGGCCCGACGCCGAGATAAGGCATGCTGCAAGCGTCGCCAGAGACAACTGCAGGTTCCTCCGCTACGGTCGGAATGACAATGCGGTTGTGGTTGTTGTCAGGTGCGGCGGGCGCGGGGTCCGGTTGCGATCAGACTCAATGCTTTTCGGATCAGGGCATCGTCCTCTTCTTCTTCGTCTTCTTCTTCGCTCTCCTCATCTTCCTCGTCCTCTTCTTCTTCGTCTTCTTCGCTCTCTTCTTCCTCTTCGTCTTCTTCGCTCTCTTTTTCGTCCTCTTCGTTTTCGGCGTCCTGTTCCGGTTCTTCTTCGTCGGGGTCCTGGTAGTCTTCGCAGGTTTCCTGGCGAGGGCAGTCACGGCAATCGAGCGGAGGCTCGCAGACGGATTTTTCCGGGGCGAGTAAAGCACCGTCGGTTTCATCGCAGGTGCGGACAGCTTCGCTGGGCTTAACGTCGGCAATGCTTTTGGCTATCTGCATGGCGAGTTGGAGGCCGTAGAGCATGAGTCCAGCGCGGCGAGTGTCCATGTATGGCGAGTTGAGGGCGGCGAGGATCTGGGTGAGGGCGATCTGGATGCCGTGTTTATCTTCGATGGAGTGCAGGGTGAGATTGTCGCTGGCCGGGGGACGGCTATGGCGGCGGAGATCGTTGTGGTAGTAGCAGTAGGCCTGGTTTTTGAGCGCCGGGGAGTGACATTTCTTTCCGCTCGGCATGATGTGTCGGCATTCGTTGTACATGGCTGATTCTCCCGGGGGTCCCCCCCGTACTCTGTAAGGAAAGTCTGTGTTTTCAGTTGGTTGCGGCTACGGCTGTCGCCAAAGTCCTCTTTGCACGAGACTTGGCCGGAGAGTCGTGATGGATAAGGGTTTAGAGGCAGTGAACAGTGAGGCAGTGGGACAGTGGACGGTGAACAGTGGGCAGTGAACAGTGAACGGTGGTCGTTCATATGTAGCTCCGGCTGGAGAGATCGATACAAATCTCATTGTGCGCCGGAACGAGAAATAGACTGCAAAGCAATGGTCAGTGGAAGTGGCTGAAATAAAACAGGATAGAAAAAATATTAAGTTCAGGGGCTTGACAGAGTTGCCGACGACGGCTTGCAATTTTCGGGCGGCTGGGATAATTTACTAACCAGTTAGTTTAACTATTTGGTCAAAATGGATTCTGA
Organism: uncultured Acidobacteriaceae bacterium; assembly: GCA_963774175.1. Lineage (GTDB taxonomy): Bacteria > Acidobacteriota > Terriglobia > Terriglobales > Acidobacteriaceae > Telmatobacter. Next base: position 259,569 of record CAVZDT010000009.1, on the reverse strand, counting down.
GACACAAGTCACGACGGTATCGAGCGATCGCTCAGCGGAGACGCGAGCAAGGATTCTGGAAGCAGCTTTGCGCGAGTTCAGCTCATTGGGGCTGGCGGGTGCGCGGATGGACCAGATTGCCACGGCTGCGGGAGTAAACAAGGCGCTGTTGTATTACCACTTCGACAGCAAGGAGAACCTGTACGCGGCGGCGATTGAAATGATCGCGGGGCGAGTCCGGGACCAGTCGATGGCGGTGTTTCTTTTGAAGGCCTCGCCGGGAGAACGGCTGCTGCGTTCGGCGCTGAATCATTTCGATCGAATTCTGACGCAGGGTGAGTTTCAGAGCCTGATGCAGCAGGAGATGATGCGCATGCACCAGGGGGAAGAAGCGAGCGCGATGTCGATCGTGGTGAAGCGGGTGTTTGCGCCGATGCAGGCGATGCACCAGGCGATGGTACGCGAGGGGATTGAGTCGGGAGAGGTGATCAATGCGGACTGGATGCAGATTCACCTGTCGGCATTGGGGGCAAATGTTTTTTATTTTCTGGCGGCGCCGGTGTGGCGGCTGCTGATGGATTTCGAGCCGTTCGCGCCGGAGGTGCTGGCGGCGCGGCGGCGCATGATGGTGGAGTTTCTGGGGCAGGCGGTCTTTGTGGATCGCGCACGAGGGGCGGAGGTGGCGGCGAAGGTGCTGGCGGATACGCCGATGCCGGCGCTGCCCAGCACACGACATCTAGGTGGGAGAAACGATGAACGCAAGAAATAGAGTTTTCATGATCCTGGGGCTGCTGACGCTGGGTTCGCTGGCCTGGTACCTGGCGACCGCGCGGACTTCAGGCGATCTGAAGCTGATTGGCACGGTGGATGCCAACGAGGTGCTGGTGAGCGCGAAGATTCCGGGGCGAATCCAGACACTGAATGTGGAAGAGGGACAAGCAGTCAAGGCCGGCGAGTTGATTGCGATTGTGGAGAGCGACGACCTGGCGGCTGCCGAAAAAGCGGCGCTGGCCAACGTGCAGAGCAACCAATCGAAGCTGGCGGAAACGGTGGAGACCGAGCGCCAGAACGAGGGCGAAGTTACAAGTGCGGCGATCAATGCGCAGGCGCAAGTGAAAGCGACGCAGGCTGCACTGGCGCAGGCGCAGGCGAATCTCGATCACCAGAAAGCAGACACGTCGCGCACGGTTGCGCTGGCGAAGCAGGGAATTGACAGCGCCCAGGCCAGGGACGAAGCGGTGACGAGCCTGCAGGCGGCAGAGGCCGCAGTGGGTACTGCGCAGGCGAATGTGGCGGCCGCGCAGGCGGCGCTGAAACAGGCGAATGCGCATGAGTTGCTGGCGAAGGTTTCAGCACAGACGGTGGCGTCGACGCGGGGGATTGTGCAGAACTCGAAGGCGCTGGCGGACCAGGCCAACGTGGAGTTGGGATACGCCAAGGTATTCGCGCCGGTTTCAGGGCCGGTGAATGTGCTGGCGGCGCGGCAGGGCGAGGTGCTGCAGGCGGGCGGAACGATTGCGACCATTATGGATTTGAGCCAGACGTGGGTGTATGCGCCACTGCCGGAGACGCAGGCCGATGCGGTGCAGATCGGAGACAGCCTGAAGGTGGTGATGCCGAGCGGTGCGTCGGTGCAGGGCAAGGTGATTGCGAAATCGGCTGAGGCGGATTTTGCGACGCAGCGGGACATCAATGGCGGGCGCAAGCGCGACATCAAGACGGTGCGTCTGAAGCTGCTGATCGATAACCCGGAGGAGAAGTTTGTGCCGGGAATGACGGCCGAGGTGTATGTGCCGAAGGCGAAGCTGGTGAAGTAGGTTGCCGATGATGAAGAAGAGCAACAACAGATTGAAGGAAGGGTGCATCTCGCAGGGGCTAAAGAGTGTGCGTGAGAATCGGTTTCGAGGGATTTCGGAGGAGCTGTCAGAGATCTTTCGTTCAAAGAAATAGCAGGTTAGCGCCGCTTCGCGGCATGGCAAGTTAGCGAGTTAGCTATGAGATGCCGGTTCACATGCGGACACCTAAGCCCTCTCGCATTTTGATGCTCTTGCGGCACGACTAAAGTCGTGCCCTGGCGCAAAACTCAAGTACGACTGAACTCTTTCAGCCTATAAAAGTTCGCACCATTTACGGGGGGTTGAGCGCACAATGCAGTATCTGTCACGGTGAGGCGATGAAGGCATCAGAACAATCCGGAACGGCGATCAGCGGCAATGGCAGCGCGAACGGCGCAGCTGCGATTCGCGTGGAAAACATTGTAAAGAAGTACGGCGACTTTGAAGCGGTGAAAGGTGTGAACTTCGAAGTGGCCGATGGCGAGATCTTCGGGCTGCTGGGGCCGAATGGCGCGGGGAAAAGCACGTTGATCCGCATGATGACGACGCTGATTCCGGTGACGAGCGGGAAGGCGATTGTGGGCGGTCACGACGTGAGCAAGGATGCGGATGCGGTGCGGAGAATGATCGGGGTGATTCCGCAGGCGCTGACCAGCGACCAGGACTTGACGGTGGAAGAGAACCTGATTATTTACGCGAAGCTTTACAGCGTGCCGCGGGCACAGCGGGAGAAGAACATTGCTAACGTGCTGGAGGCCGTGGACCTGACGAAGTGGCGAAAGGCGCAGACCAAGACGCTGTCGGGAGGCATGCGCCGGCGGCTGGAGATTGCGCGCGGGCTGGTGCACGATCCGCGGATTTTCTTTCTGGATGAACCGACGACGGGGCTGGATCCGGTGTCGCGCATCGCGGTGTGGGAGATGCTGAACAACCTGAAGAAGACGCGCAACCTGACGATGCTGTTGACGACGCACTACATGGAAGAGGCAGACCGGTTGTGCGACCGCATTGCGATTGTGGATCATGGAACGCTGGTGGCGCTGGGCACGCCGATGGAATTGAAGCAGAGCGTGCCGGGCTCGAATGTGGTCGAGGTGCAATTCAATCGCGAGGATCCGGAGTGGAAGTCGCGGCTGGAGGCGATGCCGCATGTCACCGAGGTGCAATCGCAGTCGGCGGGAGTGTACCGGGTGCTGACTTCGGATGGATCGGAGACGACGTCGCAGCTGGTGCAGATGGCGAATGGACTGGGCGAGAAGCTGACGTCGCTGAGCGTGCAGAATACTTCGCTGGATGATGTTTTTGTTCATTACACGGGACGGCAGTTACGCGATGAGCAGGTGAAGTCGGTCTTCATGATGCCGCCGCGTCCGGGAGCACAGTCATGAACCGATTTCTTGCGATTGTGGAGCGTGAGCTGCGGAAGTTTTTCCGCTCGCCGGTGCTGATGATCATGTCGATGATGCTGCCGATTGTGCAGTTGATCATTCTGGGTCACGCGTATGGCGGCCACATCGTGGGGGCGAAGGTGGCGGTGGTGGATCTCGATGGCGGGCCACAAGCGGTGAAGGTGCATGAGGCCTTCGACTCGGTGGCGGCAAACATCGCGACGTTCAAGACAATTCCCTATGCAGATGAAAATGAGGCGAAGGAGGATGTGCGCACGGGCAAGGTGGATGCGGCGGTGATTATTCCGGCGCAGTATTCACGGCGGGTGTACGCGCAGGACGCGCCGCGCATTGCACTGGTGGTGGACAACTCAGACCAGGTGATGAGCGGCAGCCTCGAGAGCGAAATGCAGTCGCTGGTGGATGCGCTGAATCAGCCGTTGATTCAGGACCGGGTGGTGAAGAATGTCGCGCTGGAGATCGTGGAGCTGTACCCGTATGTCGAGTACATGAAGTATTTGCTGGCGGGTTCGATTGCGCTGGCGATGTATATCTCGGTGATGATCGGCGGTGGAATGCTGTACATCGACGACAAGGCGCGGGGCGTGCACGAGGGATACCTGGTGACGCCGATTACCAAGCTCGAACTGGTGATGGGATTGAACGTGGCGGGGGCGGTGAAGGCGCTGCTGGCGGGGATTTCGATCACGGTGATCGGGTCGCTGATGGCGGGGTTGGGGGCAATTTTCTCGATCGGCGCCGATGTGAATTTGCTGCTGCTGATTCTGGGGACGTCGCTGGCGTTTAACGGGATGATGTTTTTGATGATGGTGCGGGTGGATGATCCGCTGGTGCCGCGTGCGATGTTCGGAGTGCTGAACACGCTGCTGTTCTTTCCTTCGGGCGCGATCTCGCCGGTGGCGGCGTTTCCGAAGTGGCTGCAGGCGATCGCGTTTGTGGACCCCTTCACGTATGCGATTCACGGGTTCAAGGCGATTTTGCTGAAGGACGGAGGGTTCTCGGCGATACGCGGGGATTTGTTGTACCTATTTTGTTTTGGAATCGGGACGTTGCTGGTGGCGACGCCGTTGTTCAAGAGAACGCTGTGAGAAGGAGCTGTCAGCCGTCAGCTCTCAGCTGTCAGCTTGAGCAGTGGCGAACGAAGCAGATTGCTGAAGACTGATGGCTGACGGCTGATAGCTGACGGCTGATTAGATTTCCGGCGGCGAGAAAGTTAGTCCGGAATGCGACGGGGCGGCTCACTCCTTGTGGGAGGGTGGGTCGCCTTTGTCGCGTCTGGGGACATTGTGCGGAGCGGCGAGGTGGCAGGTATCCCCAAAAAGTACCGTTACCCCCCACTCAAGTGGGAATTCCTGAAAAGGGGAGGTGCGTTAACATCGCTAGCAAGAGATCAAACCCATGACTCCCACCAGTGCAGAGATTCTCTCTCGACGAATTGCGGATGTGACGCAGCCCGTGAAGGGGGCGAATGCGGCTCCTCTAGAAAAGAAGCTTCCGCTTACATGGGAAGAGGAAGAGCTGACGAATTATGAGCCCAAGCGGGCCAAGGCGGTCGAAATCAAGCGGTGCGAAGATGCCAGGGAGGCACTGCGGATTCATCAGCTGCCGCACCAGTGGAACGCGCTGTGCGAGGTGATCGCGATTCGTTGCGAGAGCATCAACGCCAGGGCAGGGCGTACGGTTCTTCGCGCAGCCAGTCCCGATGACAATCATCTGGAGATTCGCCGCGAGGACGATCTTGGGTTCGTGATGGAGTTCGATCCGGAAAAAGGCAAAGTCACGTTTAGCGGAAAGGTGCTGGGATTTCAACGGGAGTATGAGCTGATCGTGCAGACGCGGGACGGAATCGACTCGACGGCATGGTTCTCAAAGACGACCCTGACGACCGACCAGACCGACGACCTGGCGAAGGCGATGATCAGCACCCTGATGCGCTTTGAGCAGTGAGAATCTCACGGACCGGGACTTGAAGGGCAGATTCCTGGCGTTCCGCTTCCTCATCGCCAACCCTACAGCCTACAATGAGGTCTGAATTCATTGAAGAGGACCTTATGCCGCTGTCTGGTGAAGCCATTCGACTGATGAACTACATTGATGACGTTGCGGTGACGCTGCGCCGCATCCTTGCGCTCGTGCCCACGCTCTCTGCTGAAGAACGTGCGCGTATCGCCGAGCACCTCGTGCATTCGAGTCCGAACGCCGAAGACGTTGCCAAGGCTCTTGCCGCGAAGTAATCAGAACTGGTTGGATAAAGAGTCGCCCAGGGGCTAAGGCCCGCGCGTTTCCCGGGCTCTCTTGGCACGACTAAAGAGCTTGCTGAAAAAGTTACGTTTACGCGGCAAATTTATCCAGGGGCTAAAGCCCGACACTATTCTGCTGCATTTGCGGCCTGGCTGAAGCCAGGCCCTTGTTACAAAGCCGCGATTCGCCGAGTTTTTCAGCGAGCTCTAGAGTCGTGCCTGACACGAAACTCGCTTCGACGGAGTTTTTCTGCTTGCCGCGTCGAGTAAAGTCGTGCCCTGACACGAAACCTGCTTCGATGGAGTTTTTCGGCTCGCCATGTCGAGTAAAGTCGTGCCCTCTCAGAATGCATTTATGCAACAAGTTCCAGAAAAATCAATACAGGTTGCCATTATTGGAGCCGGGCCGCTGGGACGCTGGCTCGCGCTAGCCGCTACGCGCGCGGGATTCACGGTGCTGCTTGAGGACGTGATGCCCTCGAATCTGCATCACGCGCAGGAGTATCTTCGGCAGCAACTGGGGCCATTGGCATTGCCGAGCGTCGAGTTCGTATCGACCATTGAGGAAGCGGTACGCGAAGCTGACCTGGCGATTGACTGCGTGCCGGATGAACTGGAGTCGAAGCTGGAGATCTTCTGCCTGCTCGACCGCATGGCGCCGCCGCGGACCGTACTGGTTACGCCGACGAAGCGGCTTTCGATAGCCGACCTGGCGTCGTGCACATACCGCGCGGAAAAATGTGTGGCACTTGTCGCCGATATGCAGGAGCTGGCTGAGGGATGTGGGGGCGGGGATGAGGCCGCGGAGATTCTGCTGCGAACTCCTCCGCAAGCGACCGCGGAAACGGTAGCAACAGTGCAGGAATTCTGGGAGCGGGTGGGCTTTGCTCCGCGGTTTGAAGCAGATCACACGCAGTATTGATGCGCGACAGAGCGAATTGCGGGTGGTATTTCAAAAGCAGTCATGCATGGCGCGATGCGCCGCCCGAAGACCATGGTTTCGGACGTCCCTCCGGGACTTTGGTTCTTTGTTGTTTGCTTTCGCCGGGTTCCGCTGCGCTGCACCCGGGGCTATTTTTCTGTTGCTCCCCTACGGGAACTCTGATCTCCGAATGCCGCCCATAATTCTGCTTGTGGGTGGCGCGGAGAGCCTCAGGGGCGAAGGCCGGCCTTCAATCTTTGCCGCTTACAGGGGCTAAAGCCCTATTCATTGAGATGAGCGGCATTCAAGGACCTGAAGGCCCCTGCTCCCTCCGGTTGTTTGCATCCTTCCGGGGCTAAAGCCCATACCCGTTTTGTTGCGTTTATGGCCTGGCTCACCCAGAGGGTCCCCGCATGCCCTTGTTACAAAACTCCGGTCCCGTCGGCTTTTTCAGCAAGCTGCTGCGGGAACTTTGCGATCCGAATTCCAAGCGGCATTGAAGAATGCTCTACTGGGCGAGAATCTGCTCGTAAAACTTCACGTATTTGGGAACCACCAGGGAGGCGCAGAAGCGCTTCTGAGCATCTTTGCGGGCGGCGTCGCGCATGGCTTGGAAGCGGGCGCGATCTTCGAGCAGGCTGATGGCACCGGCGGCCATTTCATCGACATTGCCGACCGGAAAGAGCAGGCCGGTCACTCCGTCTTCGATCAGTTCCGGAACTCCGCCGACACGCGTGGCGATGGAGGGAACTTTGCAGGCCATGGCTTCAAGGGCGGCAAGGCCGAAGGATTCAAGAGAGCTGGGCATGATCATCAGGTCGGCCAGGGGAAGCAGCTCGTTGACGCGGTCCTGCTTGCCGAGGAAGTGAACGCGGTCGTTGATTTTGAGGTCGTGGGCGAGCCACTCGGCGGCGGAGCGGTCAGGGCCGTCTCCGACGAGAATGAGCTGGGCGGGAAGTTCGCGCGCCACCTGTGCGAAGACCTTGACCACGTCGACGACGCGCTTAACCGGGCGGAAGTTCGACAGGTGGATGAGGATGACCTCGTCAGGCTCGGCGAATTTGGCGCGCGCCTTGTGTCGAACTTCTTCGTCGACGACGGGGGTATAGACATCGCAGTTGACGAAGTTGGGGATGACTTCGATGGGGCGGGATATTTCAAAATCCGACACCGTTTTGTCTTTGAGGTAAGTGGAGATGCTGGTGACGCCGTCGCTTTCCTGGATGGAGTAGCGGGTGATGGGCAGATAGCTGCGATCAAGGCCGACGAGGGTGATGTCAGTGCCATGCAGCGTGGTGACGAAGGGCAGCCTGCGACCCTTGGCGGCGAGCATCTGGCGCGCGAGCAGGGCGCTGACCGAGTGGGGGATGGCGTAGTGAACGTGAAGCAGGTCGAGATTGCAGAACTCGGCAACTTCAGCCATGCGCGAGGCCAGGGCCAGATCATAAGGCGGAAATTCAAAGAGCGGGTAACTGGAAACGGGGACCTCGTGATAGAAGATGCCGTCATCGCGTCCGTTAAGGCGGAAGGGCTGGGAATAGGAGATGAAATGGACCTCGTGGCCCGCTGCGGCGAGTTCGATGCCGAGTTCGGTGGCCACAACGCCGGAGCCGCCGTAGGTGGGATAACACGTAATGCCGATTCGCATTCCGCCGCCTTGGTCTGATCAACAATGTCGAGACGACCATAAAATGGCCGACCGGCCGTATTATGGGTGGAATCCAAAAGTTGCAGATTCTCACGTGGTACGAAAAGATGCGAAAAAAAGCGAATCTTCTCCTCGTCGGTACTTGGAGATTGAATCCGCCATCGCCTATTTCGAGCGAAAAGCTTGAACCACAATCCAGGCTGTCAGAGCCGCCCAAGAAGTTCCGACGAATACGAGTCTAATTCGCCGGCCCGAAGACTCCCGCCTTCGCGAAACAAAAAAACAAGTTAACGTCACGATTTGCTTCGCCACAATCTTCAAGATCGAGTAGCCGGACCCCATTGCTGGGGCCCGCCTGCCGCCGAGTCTTTGCCAATTGGCAGTGATACTACCGCGGGGAACTCTCGGGAAGAATTCTCGGTTCGACCTACACGAGTCCTCCCACTGCCGCATCCTACTTCATACGCTGACCTTCGAGCGACTACCTCACCGTACAACACTCATCCATCGATAAATGAGTGGTGGTCCGTAGGTGGTGTGAACGACTTCCTTTTCTATTGCCGGCATTTTCATGGAGGTCTTGCTATGCGGCTCCCGCATCCAGTGTTTGTCTGCGTCATTTCGGTTCTAGAGATAGCTCTGATTTCTCACCTTCGGGCGCAGGATCCGAGACACAATTCTGATAAAGCTACGAATCCACCACCCAGTTCCGTCGCGATTGCCGAACAGGCTGCGGATCATCAGCCCGGATCGGCCCCTTTCACCCGTGTTCCGGATTCTTACGGCAAGATCCCCTTGAGTTTCGAGGCCAACGAGGGACAGACCGACAGCCGCGTGCGTTTTGTTGCCCGCGGAGGCGGTTACAGTGTGTACCTCACCTCGTCCGAAGTCCTGCTCTCGCTGCACCGGATTCATGGAGGCATTGTGAAACCCGCGGGACTCGAATCGCCGCTGCGACGCCGCAGGGATCTGGCCGCCATGGCAAAGAATGTTGACTCGGCCACGGTGAGCATGCGACTGATCGGCTCCAATCCGGATGCGCAGTCAAACGGCGCCGACCTGCTGCCTGGCAAAGTCAATTACCTGCTGGGCAAAGATCCGCGAAAATGGCATACCGATGTGCCGACCTATGCCAGGGTTCGTTTGAGCCAGGTCTATCCGGGAGTGGACCTGGTGTATTACGGCAACCAGGAGGGGCTGCTGGAGCATGATTTTGTGGTTGCTCCGAAGGCGGACCCCAACCAGATTGAATTTGATATGCGTGATCAAGATCGCTCCCCGGCCTTCACCGGGGGTGAACTCAGACTGACGACCAAGGCTGGGGAAGTGAAGCTTGGCGCGCCATTGGCGTACCAGGTCATTGGCGGCCAGCGAAAGCAGGTGAATGTGGCGTATGAGGATGCCGGTTCGGGCCACATCCGGTTCAGGCTTGGCTCGTATGACACCGGGCAACCGCTGGTGATCGACCCCGTGCTGGCCTACAGCGCGGTTTTTGGCGGCAATAACCCGAACCTCGTCAACGATATTTATGTCTTTGGAATGGGAATCGACAGCCAGCGCAATGCCTATGTTGCCGGGCTCGTAAACACCAGTCCCGGTTTCCCGCTTGTCGATCCATACCAATCCACGCCAGGGTCCGGGTACGTTTCCAAGCTGAACGCGGCCGGAACCGCGTTGCTCTACTCCACCTACCTCGGGGGCTCCACCATTGATATAGACAGTCTTGCAGTGGACGCCGAAGGACGGGCGTATGTAGGCGGTATATCAATGGGCGGCGACATTCCCATCGTCAATGCGTCCCAGCCCACATTCGGCGGAGCCCAGGATGGATTCATCATTGTGCTCAATCCTGCCGGTGACGCGGTGGAATGGTCCACGTACGTTGGCGGGGCTGGACATGACCAGGTGAATGCCCTGGCGGTCGATGCGTCGGGCAACCTGTACGCCACCGGCATCACTACAGGCTCCTTCCCCGCCTCGCATAATTTCTTCCCGACCGGATGCTCTACGACGGCCCTCAATGACGGCGGCACCGGCGACATTAATTGCACCTGGGTGGCCAAATACAACCAGGCGGGAGCGTTGCAGTACTCCACTTTCTATGGTCCGGGAGTGAGTCTGGGCATTGACGTGGATGCAGAAGGGTCGGCTTATTTAACCGGGAATTTTCTATATCCGCACGCCAGCTGGATTCCGCCCACAACTCCGGGCGCCTTTTCGTCCAAATGCGGCGCAATTGAGGACGGAGCGCAATACCAATGCGCATTCGTGGCCAAATTGAGCCCGGCCGGGAACAGCCTGCTCTATTCAACCACCCTGGGCCCGAATAACGCATACGCCACCTCCATCAAGGCCGACCGTTACGGGGACGCGTATGTCGGGGGATTCGCCGGCGCGGGATTTCCCACCTGGAGCAACGCCTTCCAGAGGACGTGCCGGGGCGACGAAAATGCCATCATCGTTAAGCTGAATGCGAGCGGGACTAACCTGATCTGGTCGACCTACCTGGGCGGCAGCGGTGACGATCAGATCTGGAACCTGGCCCTCGATCAATATGACCAGGTGTATGTTACGGGAGGCACGACGTCGCCCGACTTTCCCCTCAAGGATCCCATTCAGCAGCATGTGACGCCCTACGATCCTTACGACCCGGTCTTGTCTACCATTGGCTACTATCCGGGTCAATCTTTTGTTGCAACCCTGTCAGGATCGCTGAGTTCCATCGTGTACTACTCCACTTATTTCGGAACCTCGAATGGCAATGCGGGTGAGGGATTCGGACCCTGGATCGCTGTCGATCCGGCGTTGAACGTTTATCTGGCAGAAACAGATACAGACAATGTCCAGCCTACGCCCGGGTCCTACTCGGTGGGAGCTTCTTCGCTGGGGACCAGCTTTAAAGTGTCCATTGCGAAACTATCGATCATGGATGACCTCGCCCTGACTATGAGTGCATCCTCGACATCTGTGGTTCCCGGCCAAGCACTGAACTACTCCATTTCTGTGACGAGCAAGGGACCGGATTTCGGAGTGAATGTTCGAATCACCGACGCGCTTCCTGCGGGCACCAACTTGGTCAGCATCGATTGCGGCGGCGGCGCGTTCTCCGGGACCGGAGAAACTCCCAGTTGCACCCTGCCGGAATTGGACAAAGGTGCCACCTTCACCGTGGTTTTTGCGGTGATTGTACATGCGCCGGTCGGCACAACTCTCTCCAATACCGCCACCACCGTCTCCAACATGCAGGACTTCGTGACTGCCAATAATTCAGCCACGATCACAACCAAAGTAAATTAACCTCTGGAGTGCCTCGATCCGGCCGGTGTGACGTCCGGATCGAGGGCACACGCGGGACGAGCAAGGGTTCGGCGAAGTCTGGCGGCATCGTCGGCACCACCAGCATCGGCGTCGCACGATTGCTCAACACCGGCGCCCATTGACCTGCGGTTCGGTGGGGTATCCAGTAAACCTGAAACCTCGCCCGGTCCTGGATGTGTCGCGGACGTTTCAGCGGGGACAAAGGTTCGCAATTTCCAAGACCAATGCAGATCTCTTCGACTACGCTCCGTTCGAGATGATAGCGGGTCTGAGGTTGCGGATGGCGTGCCGGTTCGCGGCTCCGTTTCTCTGCTGAAAGAGTCAGGGTTGCTCCGCTCTCTTTGGGGAGATCAAGGTGCTGTCCGGATATTTGTGCAATTGCGGTCCTACCACGTTGGAGAAACCGTAGTTCTCAATGCGATCCCCGTCAATCGTCCAGAACATCGCGCCGATCAGCGCTGGATATCCATCAGGCCGCTGTAATCGGTACGTCACTCCTTGCGGAGCTTTGCCTGTGATCAGGTATTGCATCGCCCCGCTTACCAGTTGTGGCGTTGCTGTCCCAACCAGGAATCCCACTGCGACCTTGTCCGCCGGTACCGGCGGGAAGAAATCGCCGGTGCGCTTGCCCACCGCAAACCCGTGCAGCAGCAGTTCCGTCATGGCCGCGTCGTAATTCACGGAACCGAGTTGATAAATCTCGCCATCCAGCCCCTGGAGCGGAGGCGTGTTGTAGTCCTGCACGTCTACAAAGGAGAGAATGTCGCGCACGCCCCATAGAAGAGGCAGATAGGTTCCGAACTGCCCGCCATAGCCAGGATATCCGGCTGGAATCTGCGTTCCTTCCGGCACCAGGGTCAGCATGAAAGCGGGCCCGAAGTGCTGGCGCAGTTGGCGAAGCCCGGCAATCAGATTCACTACCGATGGAGTCTTCGGATGCCGGAAATCCGTGTCGCCCGGATCGAGCACGAGCGATGGACTTTCGATGTCAATGTCGATTCCGTCGAACCCGTACTCCGATACGATCTGCGTCACCGAGTTTACGAAGTTGGGGATGCTTGCTGTCTGCACCAGCGTAAAGTACTCTCCGCCGCCGCCCAGCGAGATCAGCACCTTCTTCCCCTGGCTCTTCAGCCACGCGATGTCGTCTTTCATCTGCGCCAGATCGAGGCCCGGCCGCACATGCAGCTTCAATGTGCCCTCTGCCGCCTGGTGATTCACATCGGCAAAGGCCACGATGATCACGTCCCACTGCGGCGACACATCACGCAGCCGGAGAATGGTTCCCTCTGGCCCGCTCCCCGTCCAGTACCCGATCAGTTCGTGCCCATTTTTGGTTCCCGTTGACGGCGCGGCTGCGACCGCTGAGGGAGGCGCCGGTTGCGGGACAAGTCCTGGCGCGGGCGGATGGAATGCAGTGCATGGAGTGGCCGCCGCTCGCAGGATCGCCGCATCAGGAAAACTGTACGGTCCCTCCATGGCTGTGTACCAGCGCAGGAGAGCCACATTGGCCACATGCCACGCCGAGCCATGCGCCTGTACGACCCACGCCGGCCCAGTTGGGAGATCGCTGCGGATATTCGTGTCCAATGGATCCGCTAATGTGTAGCGCGTAGCAGGACTATCCCCGCCGCATCCGTGCTCCTGCCCGCCGTGTGGTAGCTCGGGCCACTTCCATGCGGGAACCACATTCTCGCCTGCAGGCAGCGGTTTGTGGAATGCCAGGTGAAACAGGGAATCGTGCAGCGGATCGTTTACCCACTCCGCCAATTGTTCCGTCAAAGGCTGCACATCGCGCTCATGCACCAGGGGCGGCGTGGCGCCCAGATAAGATGCCAGCACAAAGGAGTTTCCAGTGGACGCATCTACTCCATGCGTGCCCCACGAACAGCACACGGTCGCATCGCCATAGGTGTAATAGGCGGCGTTCCGCGTTATTGCGATCACCAGCTTCCCGTCCTGCCGCGGAATCTCCTTAAAGATTGCACGCTGCACGTATTCCGCGTCCACCATCGCCAGCTGTGTTCCGGTCCTCTTCGACGTGAGCATGTATCCGTAGCCCGCCGGAATTTCCACCGTCACCCGCCGCACCTTCGGGGTCTCCAGCAGAGTGTGCCATGTGCCGGATGTGACGCCCATGGTTGCGCGGAGCAGCGCATCCGCGTACTGCGTTGTTTCTTCCCCGTGGAACGCCGCTTTTGCAAACACTGGCGACCGCAGTACCTGCCGGACATCGCCAGCAGCATCGAGCATCGGCGACTTGCCTCCGCCCAGCCTTGCGTCGAACGTCAGCCGCACCGCTATCAGCACCGTCGGGATCACCGTTGTCCCGCCCTGGGCCGGATCGCGCCCCGGCAACGTCAGCGAGTTCTGGCCCGCCTTGAACTGAAACGTCGGCGAGGTTGCCTGGCCATAACCCCCAGGCGCGGCCATCAGAACGGAAACCATCAGCAGAAAACGCGGAATGTTCATCAGGAGTCGATCATAGCGGTCCCGCGCTTACTCCGTAACCAGCGTCGGGATTAGGCGTCGCTCGACCGAAACTCTCTACTCTTCGCGCAAGAAGATCATAGGATCCACAGCCAGCGCGTGGCGGGCGGGAAACCATGCAGCTACGAGGCCCACTATCAGCATTGTCAGCACCACGCCGCTCAGCACAAACGGGTCGTTGGGAGTCGCCTGATAGACGATGAGGGAGAGTACGCGGGTAGCGAGTAAGCCCAGGATCATCCCCGTGGCAGAACCAACCGTCAGCAAGCGGAGAGTGCGTCCCAGCGCAGCGCTCAAGACTTTTCGTTTGTCTGCGCCCAGAGCTACCCGAATGCCCAGTTCACGCAACCGTTTGCTAACCACGTATGAGGCCATGCCGAAGATGCCCGTGATGGCCAGCATTGCACCGAGCAAACCGATTACCCCGAGAGCCACAGTAGCTACACGAGAAGCGAACAGGGCCGAATCCATTTCCGCATTCCACGTCTCAAACTCGATCGGCAGCGACGAATCCAGACCATGCAAGTTGTGTTGCATAGAGGCAAAGATCTCTTGTGGTTCGCGCTCCGACCGCACAAGGATCCACGTATTGCTCGAGGACTGCTGAAGGAAGGAATAGAACATGGCCGGCTGTTGATCTTCAGTCAGCGTCTCATATTTGCCGTCTTCCACCACTCCGATTACTTCAACCCGCTTGCCACCGCCCCATTTGTAATGAGCACCGACTGCTTTTTCTGCGCCGCCGAAGACCTTGCGCGCAAATTCTCGATTGATTACGGCTACGAGCGGAGCTTTGCTGTCGTCGTCTAGCGTGAACGTTCGTTCAGCAAGCATGGTAGTCCCGGCAGCACGGAAGTAATCCGGCGAGACATCGGACTGCTGCGCATCTGCGACCTGGTTTGTAGGCCGGAAATCAGCAGCGGTATCGCTTGACGCAGTATCCAGCATTCCCGGCGTGACCAGTGTTGCCTATTCCGATCGACTTCCTCTAAGCATCGGGGGTAGCGACTCGTCGGTGTATAGCGATCGGGCACGGGTCGATGGTTCAGCTCGGTTCGAGCTGATGTCAAGGTACGCTTCTGTGAAAGCGACAGTTCCATCATCCAACCGCCGGCCTATACAAGGATGCGGGCCAGGTTCGTTCGTACTTCGCCACCAGATGCCAAGGTAAGAGGAGAAATCCTAGCGCTTGAGAGATAGGAATCATCTAAAGCATGCCGTTACACCCGATTTGTGGCGTTCTCCGCGACAGAGCCTATCGACCCCACGTGGTATCCGAGCCGGGTCTCCACGTCTCCCGGAACGTGGAAGCCACGTTCAAACAGAGCCCGAAGTCTGGCCTGAGCAGCCGGCCTGCCAAGCGCAGCCACAAAGGCTTCCCACTCCGGAGCAATCTCTGCATCCGGAGGCAGGCTATTCACGTTCACCAGGCGTTTTGTTTCTACAATCGCCTGTCTGTCAAAAGAAGAAATTCTCATGGCAAAGTCTTCGACGAACGCGTCGAGCTGATTATCAGGCAGCGCACGGTTGACATACCCGTATAACTCTGCAAGGTCACCTGTGATGTCATCAGCTCCAAGGAGCACTTCCAATGCCCTCCCGCGCCCTATCAGTCTCGGAAGTCGGGCCATCGGTCCACCCCCCGGCACCAATCCCGCCCCAACTTCCCATTGGGAAAGGATGGCCTTTTCGCGGCTCGCAAATCGCATGTCGCTTGCAAGTGCCAGCTCGCTCCCAACTCCGGTCGCGCGGCCGCGAATGGATGCAATCGACACGACTGGTGCTCGACTCAACCGAACGAGCATGTCAGGCAGCGGTTGTAACCCCGTTCGTCCCAGAGGAAATTGAGAAGACTCTTCAGGTTTTGCCAGAAAGTTGTAGTGGGTGAGAAAGAATCCTTCCACCGCGCTGTCGAACACCACCACCTTGACTTGCTCGTCCGATTCGAGCAAACCGACAATCTCTTCAAGCGGCGGGATATTTGCGGGCCCAAAGATATTCAAGGGCGGGATGTCGAACGTTACTCTCCAATATGCATCGGACTTCCGAACCAATCGTATTCTTCCCTCGCCGTCGGTGCTCATCATCTACTCTCCTACGTTCTTCAATTGGGCCAGAAGCATGAACCGAAAACAATTGGACCTTGGTATCGCCGATACCTTTGCATGGGCCAGCGCGGGATACGATCTCGTAAAAGCCCCGATTCCGTCGATTACTTCGCATCCCGGTCGCGGGCTGCGTGCCGCTCCGGATGTGCCTTGCGCGGCTCTGTACGCTTTCAGAGCGGACTGCGATCCATCACCCCGTCTCCATCTAGAGTGACCGGCCATACCAAGGTATCGATCGATACTTTCATCTCATATTCCGCACGCAACATTGCTTGCCTAGGTGCATCCATGGTGCAGGCGGGGGAATGGCTGTCATGTCACCCATCGATCAAAAACCACGATTTACATCGTTTATTCGCTGCATTGCGATAAGTGTTTTCCAAGCCGTGGATGCTACCGCTCGATCAAGTCGGCTTCCTGAAACACGAATCGGAACGGGAGGGGAGACTCGTGCGAACGCATTTGCTCTTGCTTCTCCTGGGATCCAGTTGGTTGGCGTTCGGTCAAAGCGGCGCGGTAAGCGGCTCACCGGCTGGTCAACCGAACATGGTTCCACAGAGCCCGCCCCCAACGATAAGAAACGGCCAGCCTGACGAACTCAAACAAGAACTCGACGCGTACGCAATTGAATTGTCGAAGATACCGGCCGACCCGCTGATACAACCGGATCCCGCAGCTCCGATCTTTCGCCCCATCGACAAAGTCGTAGACTTCAGCATTCAATCACTGCATTTGAAGTTTGGTGCGACGTATACCTTCGTCAACCAGTACGCAACGATAACTCCGAGCGGGGTCCGGCACGATCAACCCAGCGGACGACTCGATTTCACTGGAGCGTGGAGTGTCTACGATCATGAAAGCACTGCAGGATCCATCAGCCTGCTGATTCGTTCTGGAACCAACATTGGGATGAGCCAGCAGTTCAACCTGAGCGATCAACTCGGTTCGGGGCTTTATCTCAACTGCCTCCAGGGGGGAGGACCCCAGGAGCCGATCACCGTGAATATCCTCTATTGGCGTCAGGATTTCCTGAACAAGAGGCTTTCATTTTACGTGGGCAAGATACACCCCAACGAATACGTGACGCTCAGCATGTTCGACAACGACGAGCGCACACAGTTTCTAAATGGGGCAAACGACGGGAATGATGCAGTTGCCTCAGACGGGACATATGCAGGAGGCGCCGCTGTTGAATTCCAAGCCAGCCAGCATGTTTTTGTCCACGCTGTCGCCGTAGATACCGAGGGTTCGCAGCAGGGAAATATCGAAACACTGGTCGATCGAAAATACGCGGAAACCGTTGAAGTGGGCTGGTCCTCAGGCGCATTGGGCGAAAAGTATCGACTTTATCGCGTTGGCATGTGGCGAGACGATACCAAAGATCGGGGGAGTGGATATGGAGGAGGTCTCGAGTTCGACCATGAATTGACCGACGGCTGGACGCCGTTTGGAAGGTTTGCTTTCGGGACGAAAACCGGAACGGCCATCAAAGATGAATACGAGCTCGGGCTTGCACAGGTTCACCCATTCGGACGCCGGGGAGACATGTTTGGCGCCTCATTCGCATACAGCGAACCGAACGCCCCTGCTAAGCACCATGAGAGCGTCTTTGAGTCGTTTTATCGGCTCCGTCTGACGAAGAGTGTCGAGGTTGGGCCGGACGTGGAGGTTTCAGTTCATCCCACGTACGCGGCCAAAGCCTACACGACCACTCTTCTCGGCGCGAGAATGCGACTCATTTTCTAGAACGTAAGATTTTTGGGTCCGGCGTTGGTTTCTCCATAAGAGGTATTTATTCGGGCACGCACACGCAGAACTTTGAGGTGAACAAAGATGGGAACTCAGCAACTTACTAGCGGATCTGACGACATCCGGACGATTCCAGACGTACCGGCCACACCGAATTACTCACGGCCCATGGCCATCGTCACGAGTCTGTTCTTCATCTGGGGATTCCTGACTTGTTTGAATGACATCCTGGTGCCGCACCTGAAGTCGATCTTCGATCTCAGTTATGCGCGAGCTATGCTTATCCAATTTGCGTTCTTCTCAGCCTACTTTTTATTCTCTGTGCCCTGGTCGAAGGTGGTGAACGCGGCCGGATACAAGGCGACAATGGTGATCGGCCTGCTGACCATGGCGGCTGGAGCATTCCTGTTCGTTCCTGCCGCATCCGTTGTATCGTATCCGCTGTTCCTGACAGCACTCCTTGTTCTTGCAGCGGGGATCACTGGTCTGCAGGTGTCGGCGAATCCATATGTGGTTTTGTTAGGCAAGCCGGAAACAGCATCGAGCCGGCTCGACCTGACCCAGGCCTTCAACTCTCTGGGTACGACCATCGCTCCGAAGCTCGGTGGATTGCTTATCCTGAGCGCGGCGCCGTTGGCGATCGATCGGCTACGCAGTCTCCCACCCCGGGACTTGTATTTGTATCGCATACAGCAAGCAGCCTCGGTCAAGTTGCCCTATACCGTGATCGGCGTTGCACTGCTCTTACTCGCGGTGTTGATTGGCACTTCGAAGTTGCCGTCTATCGAAGCCGCGGCACCCCTCCCCGGGATGAAGGCGACTGATTCGATCTGGAGACATTCCAGTCTGCTCCAGGGTGCGATTGGGATTTTTGCTTACGTAGGTGCGGAGGTCTCCATCGGTAGCTTTCTAGTGAATTACTTTGGATTGCCCGAGATTGCGGGCCTCTCCGCCAAAGCTGCGGCGGGCTTTGTCTCGTTCTATTGGGGTGGCGCCATGATCGGGCGCTTTGTTGGCGCAGAACTTCTACAGCGATTCAGGCCTGGTTATCTGCTTGCGCTTTGTGCGGTCGTGGCCGGGGCACTGGTTGCCGCCTCCATGTTCTGGAGCGGCCACATAGCAATGTGGAGCATTCTCGCGGTTGGGTTCTTCAACTCAATTATGTTTCCTACAATCTTCAGCCTGGGTGAAGCAGAGCTGGGCGCCTTGAGTGGAAGTGGTTCCGGCATCCTGAATATGGCCATCGTGGGCGGGGCGATCCTGCCGGTAATTCAGGGAGTCATTGCCGACCATCTGGGACTTCACCACGCTTTCATACTCCCGCTCATCTGCTATATGTACATCTTGTACTATGCTTTGATCGGATCGAAGCCGAATAGCCAGCAACGCAGAACCGCGTAGGATCGTCAAGGCATTCGCGACTTTCGCAAACGGGCTGTTTGCACGACAGGAGATGCATGATGGCGACGACCGAAGAAGAACTGCGTATTGACGATTACTTCCGCAAGAGATTGATGCCGGTTGACAGTGCTATTCCGCAATTGGGCGGAATCGATATGTATGGCAACTCCATTCCTGCCGGATCGGTAGGGGGCGACCTGTTCGAGTACATTAACTTTCAACAACGTTACGATATTGACGCTCGTATCGCACGCGCTCTCCGCCGGTCCGAGGATTACTTAGAGCCTCTTGCTGGCGGTCAATCCCCGCGAAACATGGTGGATGCACATGTCGAGTGGATGAAGTCCAAACCGGGCTTTGACGATGCAGATGCGGCGCAGTATCGAAGAGCTAAGAGGTCAGAACAGCTGAGGATCGCCGAGGATCTCCGCCAACTCCACACGACTGCGGGCGTGCTTCTGGTGGATGCCCAGGGCCACGACATCATCTCGGCGAAGATCGCATCAACAGTTCATGACACCTTTCACGCCATTATGCTCGCGGATCTCGATCGGAACGGAAAGACCACACCGGACATGTTCGAGAAAATCAATCTGCGGCTCGCCGAGTCGGTTACAGCGAGAAACGAGCTCGGTTCAGAAACGGATGAAAGTTGGCGGGAAAATGCGACCATGCTTTACGGTGAGATCCGTCCTGGAGGACATTTCCGCTTCATAGCCTTCGGCCACCCGCCCCCGCTCGTGTTTTCCGCGGAATACAGGAAGTTCATGGATATCGGCAAGGCTCGGATCGTGCAATTCCCGCCGCTCGGAATCGAGATCCCTGAGGACCATCCTGATCGGAATCGATATCTGTCCATGGCGATGAGGGCTCACGAAATGGACTCATCCGACCTGGCACAAATCACGCTCATGAGCCCGGGAGACATCCTCATCATGTATACGGATGGCGTCTTCGATGGCAGCGACGAACAGGCCCGCCTTCAAATTGAACAAGTCGTCCGTGAACATCAGGGTGAGAAATCCAAAGAGATTTGCAACGCGGTGCTGTCCTATGCGGTCAAGCAGGATCAGCACCTGAAGCAGATCGGTGAAGAAGATCGCATCGATGACAAGACAGCATTCGTCATCAAGCACAAGTGAGAGCTCAGAGATTTCCGAACCTGGCAACCTGCCAAGCGCTCTCCACAAGAGCGCAGGCTTTGATAGCGGTTTTTGTGGATCCGGGAAGGCAAAACGCCGTCGGTCCTTCGAGAAGCTTCCAATAGACGGATATGTTGTCTCGCGCTCGACCGGAGCGATGAATCGGCAGCCTCGCCGACTCTCATTTCAGTGGGATTCTGTAGAGGTTCCTCTGTACGGTGACGCGAGTGTAGGCATAGACGCTGGAATCGGGGCCTGGAGCCCAAATCGCTTTGTCGCTCATATCAATTTGGGCCACCACATGGAGGCCTTTCGCGTCCTCGATTTTATTCAAGCCCCCTTGCGGAAACATTGGCAATTCCTGACCAGGAGGCAAGGCGATCACAATCATTTTGCCGCCTCCCATCTCACCTACGCCCCGGAAGCGGAGGAAAAACCTGCCGCCGGTTCCCCAACCAGCGCTGCAGAAATTACAGATCAGAGTGTCTCGTCCTTTCTGTACCGGATGCGCAAAAGCCGGGGCCGGTCCTGTGATCCACCAATTGCCGAGGGGCGAAACCGTGGCGTTTAGATTGAAGGATAGCGCTGAGCTCTCCGCCGCGCCGCTATGCAAGCGCCATTGGGCTCCGTCCTGTGCGATGAAGTAGATTTGTCCAGCAGGTCCGAAGCCTGGCGAGGAAGCGACCGCTGTAGTCGCCAGTTGAGGCGGCGTGAGGCGGTCGAGCGATGCTACTGATACGTGAGTTGCTCCGTTCCCCTCGGTGGTTTTGAAGATCACACGTTTCCCGTCGGGTGCGATGTCGAAGACCGAATCGATTGTGATGCCTGGCAAAACCACCTCGCTTTGGCCGGAATCGAGGTCCGTTGACCAGAGTTCGCCTGAAGTCCATGCGTGCGAGTTTTGTTTCCGGACGAGATAGTAAAGCTTCTTCCCATCGGGAGAGAAAACGGAACGTACGTTGTCACTCCCAAATCCCAAGCCGGGAATGCTGGCAAAGCCTTCACCTGAGATCTGGCGATCACCGTGAGTGTCGTGCACCCATACGGTGCTCTGCTTGATGCCCGCGGAGGTCACCAGGCTGAGTCCATCGGGGGAGACAGCGATGCCTTCTTCTTCGGTTGCGCCGGTTGTGATTTGTTCGGGATCGCCATTGGGAAAGCTTTGGCGCCAGATATGAAATCCGTTTCCTGCATCGGCGCTGAAGTACATGGTTTTTCCGTCGGGGCTCCAACCCGCGTAGGTGCAACGTGCCGGGTTTGGACCGACCGTTTGCCCCTGCGAACTTCCATCAAAGGGAACCACGCGGCATGGCATCCAGCCGCCGACATCCATTTCCGAAATCAAAACCCATTTGCGATCGGGAGACGGCCAGGAGCGATGCGCCATCCCCCATCCGGCCGGGACGTAGACTTTGCGCTCTCCGGCGCGACTCTCGGCGGCGGCTACGATGGACATTACGTTGTCTGGCGGCCGCACCTCAGAAAACAGAACGCGCTGGGGCTCGGGCCAGGTGAGCGCAGCCGCGTTGGGAATGAGTTGCCGGGGTTCACCACCCAGGACGGGAACGACCCAGGTATTCCAATTGTAAGTACGATCTATCGTGGTGTAGGCGATGCGCGATCCATCGGGCGAGAAGACGGGGGCCATCTTCGGAAGAGGGTCATGGGTGAGCTGAACGGGTTCGCCGTCGGGCAGAATCTTCACGCAAATCTGCCCTGGAGTGACGAAGGTCTCCGCTCCGCGGATAAAGGCGATCATATGGCCGTCAGGAGATAGCGCGGGCTGGGTGGCAGAGTCGGCGAAGTTGGTGATCTGAGTCCATGAGTCGCCGGGCGCGGATTTCGAACGGTGCGAACGGAGTGCAAGAAAGAAGGCAACCGATCCGGCGATCAGCAGCGTGAACAGTCCGGCAGCGGCACCGGCCTTTGGCCAGCGCCTTTTCGGCACTGGACTTGGTTCCTTCTCCTGCAGTTCTGGCATTGCGGGAGTCGGCGTATCCGGCGACGCAGAGTTGGCTTCCACGGTTTCGACCGGAGCGATGAAGCGGTAGCCTCGCTTGGGGATGGTCTCTATATATTGAGGCGCGCCGGTTGAGTCGCCCAGGGCCTCGCGAAGTTTCATCACCGCCGTGTTCAGGCTGTGGTCGAAGTCGACGAATGTATCTGAGGGCCAGAGTACCCGGCGCAATTCTTCGCGGGTAACGATCTCGTCGGGGTGCTCGAGGAGATAGATCAGGATGCGAAAGGATTGCTCGCGCAACCTGATCGGAGTTCCACTGCGGCGCAACTCCTCGCGGCGGGTGTCCACTTCAAAGCCACCAAAGCGCCAGATCTGACCTGTCTTCGTCGGCGGCGCCAAGCTTTCAACTCCTCTGGCCAGTCTTGCCGTGGAGTGTAGCACGTTCCCGGGGAGAAAAATCTGCCATATACAGAGCTGAGTAACTGACTGGGATTCATTGAGTTACAGCTGAGAATATGCGAGAAATCGCGAAGTGATGTCGGGTGCATCTGCAAACGATTGCGGAATTACCCCCAGTGCATGGTGCGAAAACCGACCTGGGCGCAAAGTCCGGAGCATACCAAGCGAGTGCCGGCTACGGCGGTCGCAAATTGCAAAAAGGAGAACCACCATGACATCTCGCATCGCAAACCTCTCGAATCTGCTTCTCAGCCTTCCCCTGGCGACCGGCCTGCTCTGCGCAGGTGCCTCCGCATCAGCCCAAACCACAGCCTCGGTGACCATCCCATTCGCGTTTTCGGCCGACAACCAACATGTGGACGCCGGAACCTACAAGGTCAAGTTGCTATCGGACCGGTTCTTGTCTCTGCGCAACACTGCGACAAACAACACCCAAGTCCTGATGGTTCGTCCGGAAGCGGGGCCAGCAGTCGAGACTCGCGGCCGCCTCACCTTTCACCAGGAAGGATCGCGGAAGTATCTGGCCCAGGTTTGGATAGCCGGAACCAGCATGCATAGCGAAATGGCGATTCAGCCCAAGCCCGAGCGCAAGCTGGCAAAGAGCGATACCACACCGTCAACGATCGAATTCGCTCTCAAGTAGGCGGCGTTTTGAACTCAGACAGCACATTCGCACCTTGCGACTATGCCAACTGAGCGGATCGCGACTTACATGCGCCCACCTCGAACTCTCCAATAACTCACCAGCCTTGTGAGTTTGCGGAGAATCGGCGAACTCGAACTGCATGAGACCAGACTTGAAGCCCGGCAGGTGCCCAATGATCGTCAGAGAAATCCTCCCCAAGGGAACCACCCCTACCCGCGCTGCCACCATGCGCGGACCAGATGCAAGTGAGAGGCTGCTGGCCGCCCTTACAGTTTTCGCTTTGGCCGCTTCCATGGTCACCATCGGAGTCTTTATGGCGGTCCTTTTGCAGGTTGCGCCAACGATCACTCTCGCCACGCCGACTCGGCCGTGGTGAGGGTCGGTCCGAGCGCAAAAGCAATGGGAGCAAAAGGTTTCGAATTAAGAAAACGATGGAAAGGAGACAGAGCATGAAACTCGGCACGAAGATTCTGAATGGCGCCACCACTTGTTGCCTACTCTTTGCGGCCACGGGATTTGCGCAGACCAAATTTGATCCAACCCACGCAATGTCTCCGGCCCAGTTGCAGCGCGTGATGATGCTCAGCTCTGGACGGATGCCCTCCCCCGCGAAGGCTCCCGAAATGAAGACGGCAACCTCACCAGAACCTGCCAGCGGAACCCACGAAGGGATGGAAGTCTATGGTCGCTGGACGACCAAGATGGGTCAAACCTGGAGTTCTCGATCTGAACGAGGGAAAAGACAATGAAGCTCTCCCGGGAACCAAGCAGATTGGAGGTCAAAAATGAAATCGATGAAATGCAAATCCGCAACGACGTTCGGCTCTACCGAAATTGTAGGAATAAGCGCCGAGGACCTCAACTTTCATTCCGCCGCGAGACGACCTCTCCATCTCAATTGGAGTGTGCCCGGCTACCTGTTGGCTGGTCTCCATCCTTGCCACCTTCCTGGTCTTCAGCCCGCAGTCGCCGGACCTCTTCTGTCTCTTCGCCTGGTGTATTCGGGCGTGAGCGCAATTTGCTCCGTGGCTCCCCTCGCCGCCGCGCTGATTGCCCTGACCTTGCTGTACCTGCGGGGCACGCGCATTCGTCGGCAGCGCAAATATCATCGCTTCCTATGGCAACGCATCGTGGATGCCATCGGCCGACGTTCGAGATTGTTAGGTGTCCGTTAGCGCTCGACACTCCCGTTCTCCGTAGAACAGGGGACGGAGTGGGGATGGCCGAACGCGAAGTATCCCAGAACCTCCACGCGTAATTCAGATCGCATGGAGCCGAGATCGCGACGAACTGATCATTGGGCCCTGGCTTGCGATCAAGCACCGCAAACTGAGACAATCGTTCGTTTCCTAGAGCCCCCCTTGAGCCTTCTGATCTTCCAAATGTCCTTCGTTTTGCTCACAAGCATGGCATGCGGGCGAGTCGCGCGCATGCTTGGACAGGCTCGGGTAATTGGCGAGATATTCGAAGGGATTCTCATCGGACCCTCCATCTTCGGCCGGGTTGCGCCGCATCTATTCGCGCGCCTGTTCCCACAGACATCATTCGGCACGCTGGAATCGCTCAGCACAATCGGACTGATCCTGTATCTCTTCGTCGTCGGAAGCGAACTAAACCTTGAACATCTTCGGCAGCAGAAAAGACCGCTTTGGTTTCGAGCCTGGCAAGCATTCTGCTGCCATTTGGCTTGCCATCGCGGTAGCGCCGCTGTTCCACGCGCGATTTTCTCCGGATGGGATCGGCAGAATTCCGTTCTCGCATTTTCTCGGCGTTTCAATGAGCATCACCGCGTTTCCGGTTCTCGCTCGGATCCTCGAAGAACGGAAGATGCAGACAAGCTCTCTCGGCGCGACGGCCTTGCTTTGCGCCGCAGTTGATGACGTTGCCGCCTGGATGCTCCTCGCAGTTGCGATGACATTTGTTCCATACAGCGGAAATGGTCCAGGCTTGTATCTTCGTTTTCTTTGGCTTGGGGCCTACCTGGCAGCTATGTTCTTCATTGTCCGGCCCATCGGCCGCTGGCTCAGCTCACGCAAGTCGAAGGACGAATTACCCTATGGGCTGCTGGGTGTGATGATTGCAGTCGCTCTTGCCTCTTCTGCCGTTACCGACGCAATCGGTGTTCACCCGCTTTTCGGCGCCTTCCTCGCTGGCATGTGTTTTCCGCGCATTCCCTCATGGCAGGTGGTTCTTCGCACTCGAATGGAAACCGTTCTGTCGCTGGTCCTGTTGCCGCTGTTCTTCGCTCTTACTGGACTGAGAACACGCCTGGATCTGCTCGGGGACAGAAGTACATGGCTGTGGACGGCCCTCATCCTGGTTCTCGCGGACACGGGTAAGATGGGGGGCGCGATCTTCGGGGCGCGTGTGACTGGGCAGGAGTGGAAATCGGCCTTTGCCCTTGGCGCTTTGCTCAACACGCGGGGGCTCGTCGAACTGATCGTACTGAACATCGCTTACAACGCGCACGTCTTCTCGCCGACGCTCTTCACGATGCTTGTTGTGATGGCGCTGGTGACGACCGGCATCACAACTCCGATTCTCGAATGGCTCAAGCTTCCCATCGAGACTTCCACCATAGAGACATCAGCGGATGAAGCATCTACAGAGGCCTGATCGGGATGTGGGGATTATCGCTGGCCTACCAGGTTTCGTTTGAATCGGTCCTGGGCGAGTTGAGTTCGAGCCGCCGCGCCATCGTGGCCAGCAGTTTGGGTCGCGCTGTGGGTCGCGTCCAGGGACAAACTGCAATACAAATACCGCACGACGCATTCTCTGCGAAGTAGGGAATGCACTTGTCGAAATCGACATACCAGCGTTCTACGCCGCGCACCATCTGCTTGCCTTCGATAATTGCCCCGGGCGGACACGAGTTGGTGCATACCTGGCACGTTTGGCGGAATTCATCGGCTCCGAACCGGTCGGGCGCTGTCGGGAGGAGTGGCATGTCGGTCGTGACTCTCGCCAAGCGCACACCCGCGCCAAATCTCCTGCTGATGAGCGAGCCACGTTTGCCGAGTTCACCGAGCCCCGGACGTGATGGCCGGCGGAATCAGTACGAGTGCACTGGCCCCCGGACCGGGATAGGCGTTTGCGTTGTATCCCTGTGAACGGATCCAGGCGGCAAGCGCATAGGAGGCGCGGGTGCCCACGCGGATATTGCGCAATGATGCATTGGCTGTTTACGGTGAAACTCCATCGAAGGGTTGACTAGGTTACCCATCGACCGGTGCAGGACAACGTACAGACTCAGCCACTACTGTTCATTCGTGCAGCCCACCGAGCGGTTTCTTCCCCTCAAACGTGGGCGAACCCCTGCTCAAGGCCTTGACGATGCGGCACGTTTTCTGGCGCATTTGTCAAGGCGATCTGCGTCAACAGAGCGTCACGCGAACCACGAGCGTCGCCCGTTTGGAGTGCTAAGTCTTTGGAGGCTCGAAAACAACATGAATTTCGTTCGTAATGTGTTCGCTTTTGTAGTGCTTGCATGCCTCAGTCTATCTGCGCAGCAGATCACGGGTAACATTCGCGGAACAGTTACAGACCCAAGCGGCGCTGTCATTCGCGACGCGGCAGTTACAGCACTGCAAGCGGAAACGGGCTTGTCGCGCAGTGCGACCACCGATCGCAACGGCAACTACGTTCTTCTGGAACTCCCGGTCGGGCACTATCGCCTGCAAGTCGGGGCGAAGGGTTTCCAGGAGTACGTGCAGGATGGCATCACGCTGAACGTGAACGAGACGGCTTCGGTTTCGCCACATCTCTTGATCGGATCGGAAAAGCAGGAGATTCTGGTGAGCGCCGATGCCGAGCTGATTGAGCCAACTGTCACCAGCATGGGCAAGGTAGTGCAACAGCGCGAGTTGGAGGATCTGCCGCTGAACGGGCGCAACTTCTCGCAACTTGGCCTGTTGCAGCCAGGAGTCGTTCCCTTGACGCCTGGGATAGCCGAAGCAGGCGGATCATTGCGCGATGGGCAGGCTTATTCGGTCAATGGACAGCGACCTGAATCAAACAACTTTCTCATCGACGGCGCGAACAACTTCAACGGAGTGGACGGCGGATTCGTCCTCAAGCCACCGGTGGACGCGATCAGCGAGTTCCGCATCATCACGCATAGTGCGAATGCCGAGTTCGGAGGCTCACTGGGATCGACGACGAACCTCATCACGCGGTCGGGCACAAACCATGTCCACGGTACCTTGTGGGAGTTTTTGCGCAACGATGCGGTCGATGCCAACAACTATTTCGCGCAGACGAAGGAGCCGCTGAAGCAAAACCAGTTTGGCGCCACGGTCGGTGCGCCGATCAAGAAGGAAAAGACGTTCATTTTCGGCTTCTATGAAGGCTTCCGCAATCGCCAGGGCGAGAGCGCGCTGACCACGGTGCCATCGCTGAAGCAGCGTACCGGTGACTTCTCCGAACTGTGCCCGGAGGGTTTCACGGAGGGCTTCTGCAACAACCCAGCGCACCAGCTTTTCAATGTCTTCGCCAATGCGCCGTACCCGAACAACCTTGTCCCGCCAGGACAGATCAACTCGGTTTCACAAAACCTTCTGAGCTTCTTCCCCCTTCCGAATGCCGGTACGAATCTTTTCTCTACGACTCAAAACCTGAGCAATAACACCGATCAGTTCGGCATCAAGGTCGATCACTACCTCGATCAGCGCGACACACTAAGCTTCCGTTACATGTTCAACCAGCTCTCGCAGGTCGACCCGCTATCGCCGGGCGGCGCCAGCGTGCCGGGCTTCCCCGTAGGCGAAGACCAGCGCGCGCAGAACTTTGTCGCGCAAGAAACGCACACCTTTTCGCCAGCCATCATCGCTGTGGCGCGATTCTCGTTTCTCCGCAACAAATTCCTCTTCGGCGAGCACGAGGACCATCAGTTGCCCTCAAGCCTTGGATTCCAATACACGCCGAGTCTCGAGATCGCCGCTGGGCCGCCATTCATCCAGGTAAATGGCTATGCAGACGTGGGCGATCCGATCACCGGTCCGCGCAACACCTACGAAGACGTCTTCGATTACTCCGCATCGTTGAGCTGGGTGCACGGAAAGCACGAGCTGAAATTCGGCGGCGGGTACCAGCATCGGCAGATCAACGTATTGCAAGGAATCGCAACCAATGGCTTCTTCGTATTCGCGCCATTCCCGGTAACGGACGCGTTCGCCAGCTTCCTTACCGGGCAACCGGTCGTCTTCCTGCAAGGTATCGGCGATTTCTCGCGCGGTATTCGCGGCAATAGTTCGAACTTGTACGTGCAGGATACCTATAAGGCCACCTCGCGATTCACAATCAATGCCGGACTGCGCTACGAGTTACCCGAACCCTACACCGAAATTCATAACCGGATGTCGTTGTTTGAGCCGGGGAAGCAGTCCACGGTCATACCGGATGCGCCCACGGGACTGCTGTATCCGGGAGATTCCGGGGTTCCTGCAGGCCTGATTCCCACGGACTATAAGGCATTTGCGCCGCGCGTTGGCATTGCGTGGGACCCGACCGGTCAGGGCAAATTACTGCTCACTTCGGCGTACGGAATCTTCTATGAGCCTTATTACACCGGACAGGGTGGGCCTTTGCAGGCGCCGATCAGTGCGCCCCCGTACCTGGGGACGCCGCAGGTGAGCCTTCCGGACTTCGCCAACCCGTTCAACGGCAATCCTCCGACCGCAGGGACGTTCTCCCGGTCGCTCACGAACCTGACTCTCTCGCCGACGTTGAAGCTTCCTTATACGCAGGATTGGGACTTGAACCTGCAGCAGTCGTTCGGGGCCGATTGGCTGTTCGAGGTCGGATACGTCGGCACCAAGGGAACGCGCCTGCCGCGCTTTATCGAAGCGAACCCGGCAGTGTTCGTTCCTGGAACCGTGGACGGCCAGCCGATATCGAATTCCAGCAATGCCGATCAACGGCGACTTTACTCCGGCTGCACGCTTGCCGATTCGCCGAGCAATTGCAAGTTTTCATCTACCGGCGAAATCGCGGGCATCGCCAACTCGGCGTACAACGCTTTGGAAGCGTCCTTGCGCAAGCGATTCAGCCACGGACTGTCATTCCTGGCGTCGTACACATGGTCGAAGGATATCGACGATGTTTCGTCGTTCAACATAACCGGTTCGGCGGCGCAGCCGGTTGCAGGCGAAAATGATCTCGCCCAGGATCCGTTCAATCTAGCGGCAGAGCGCGGCCTTTCGGCGTTCGACGCGCGCAATCGATTTGTCGGCAGCTATGAATGGGCCCTTCCGTTCTGGAACCATGCGCAGAATTGGTACGAGTCAGCGCTTGGCGGATGGCAGTTGAACGGTATTGCCACGCTGATGAGCGGGACGCCGTTCACTGTCTTCGACTCGAATGACGTTGCGGCGCAAGGCAGTGCGCCGGAGATCACCGGGTTCTCTGCGCAGCGACCCAATCTCGTCGGCAATCCCAATAGCGGGCCGCGCTCGGTTAGCTCATGGCTCAACACCAGCGCCTACCAGCGGCTCGATCCCGTAGCCAACGCGGGGCAGTTTGGGACGGAAGGCCGCAACGTGAATATCGGCCCGGCTTATGCCGACTGGGACTTTGCTGCCCTAAAGAACATCAGAGTGACGGAATCAAAGCAGTTCCAGTTCCGAGCTGAACTCTTTAATGTCCTGAACCGCACGAACTTCCGATTGCCCGACAGCGATATCAGTTCACCGACGTTCAACCATATCCTCGCGTCAGAGGCTCCGCGCCAGGTGCAGTTTGCGTTGAAGTTCATGTATTAGCAGAATGCTGGTCAGGGCCAGGTCGAAGATCGATTCCTGCAACTGGCGGCGATTGTATCTCCAGCAGAACCCCCGCATGTAGCGGTCCACAACGAGATCCGCATGGAGCTTTTCTCCCAAAGAACGCATGTCCTCCCCACCCCACGCGGCAGTTCGCCATTCCGGGCGATCAATGCACGCCGGCCTGAACTATTTGAGTGGCGATGTTGAGCTAACGGTGTGAAGATGAGGAAGCGTCATTCAAGCGGGGACCATGCATTCTCCGTCGCGTCACGGCCTCCTGGGGCTCGCTGCTTCTTATCGCTGGTCGAGGAAGGTATATATTTCACGGATGGCCAGTGCTGCTCAGGGACCCATCGTCCTCCT
Organism: uncultured Acidobacteriaceae bacterium; assembly: GCA_963774175.1. Taxonomy (GTDB): domain Bacteria; phylum Acidobacteriota; class Terriglobia; order Terriglobales; family Acidobacteriaceae; genus Telmatobacter. The sequence continues at coordinate 229,139 of CAVZDT010000009.1, read as the reverse complement.
CGGTCTCGCGTTGCTCCAATCGATATGCCGCAAACCTCGCATCTGTAAGTGGCCCATTGAGCTCGATCTCTGTTCCTTTCAAGAACTGCCTGCAATTCATCGCCGAAGCGACCTTCGCAAGGCTTTACAGGTCCTCTCATGATTGTTCGGGATCCTCCAGATAGATTTGAAGCCCGCATTAAACGGCTACCCTTTAGTTCGATGCACGATTGGGAGAGTCTCACCAGGATTTTCGCACAAACTCGCCCACCCGGACGATATCAGTGATCTGGCCCGTTACGATCTGCCTATTTCCATCACACAGTATGAAACCAGTCATCCAATTATCGAGTACATCTCCGCTTAAAGGAAAACAATGAAGGTCCCGAATCACGTGCAAGAACACATCGATACGATTGCCAAGCACGAACAGGAGTTTCTGAAGAGAAGATCGCCGGCTGAAAGGATGGGCGATTTAACTGCCGCCGTCGTCGGCAACCTGGCATTTGTGGCAGTTCATGTTTTCCTATTCGTGTTATGGATCTCCGTAAACACAATAAAAGTTCCGCGAATACCGCACTTTGATCCAGCGCCCTTTTCGCTTCTGGGAACAATTGTGGCTCTTGAGGCTATCCTTCTTGCAAGCCTCATTCTCATGAGGCAGGCGCGACTCGCCCGACGCGCTGATGAGCGGGACCATCTCATGCTGCAAATCCTGCTCCTCACGGAGAAAGAGGTGACTGCGCTGATAGGCATGAACCAGCAAATTGCAATTAAGGCAGGAGTGCAGGATGTCGAAAACAGCCAGGAGATCGAACAACTAGGTAGAAATACTTCAATCGATGGGGTTGCTCGTGACATTCAAGAGCGGCTGTCTGAAGATCGGTAAGCAGGATTCTCTCAATCAAAATCGCATCTTCGTTGATTCGATTTATGCGCGGACATGCGACAAGCTGTGCGGTCATGCTACCGAACGATCGACCTCCGCTTTACCTGAATGAACCTTTTCCGCTTTTACATCCCATGCCAAGCCGAGGGCACGCAGAACCAGAATTCCATACCAGTTGAGATCGATCTCATACCATGCCATGCCATGACGAGCTGATTGTGGATGAGCGTGATGGTTGTTATGCCAGCCCTCGCCAAACGTCAACAGCGCCACCCAGAAGCTATTCCTGGAGTCATCTCGAGTGTGAAACCGCCTTCGGCCCCACATGTGCGTAGCGGAGTTGACGAGCCAAGTGGAGTGAAGCCCGATTACTGTGCGAAGAAAGATTCCCCACAGGACATAACGCCATCCGCCTATGGCGAAGAGCAGAATGGCCAATATTGTGATCGGCACCCAATGCCACCGGCTGATCCATTTTTGGAAGCGGTCTTTGCGAAGCTCGGGAACGAAGGGCAACAGCTCTGCTTGATTGTTTTGCATCGTCTGGCCGGTGAGAACCCAGCCCATGTGAGCCCAGAAACCGCCGTCATGAGGAGAATGCGGGTCTCCCTCTTTATCGGTGTTCTGGTGATGCATGCGGTGGGTTGCCACCCAAAGAAGCGGGCCGCCTTCCAGGGCCAGCGTACCGCACACAGAAAGAACCCGCTCCATCCATTTGGGAGTCTTATAGCCACGATGGGTGAGGAGACGATGGTAGCCCATTCCGATGCCGAGGCTACAGGCCACCCACCACAGCAATGCTGCTAAGAGGAGGGCTTTCCAGCTGAACAGAAACAGCGCTATCACCGCGCCCGCGTGAAACACGAGCATGAAAAACGTGGTTACCCAGATGATTGGTTGCCTGAACGTTCTGTCACGTTTGAAGAATCCTTGAGTTTGCATAATGCCGCCGCTGCGGTATGACCCCGGAACGTCTCTTGTTTGAATTTCGCAGAAGCGAAAGAGAGGTCAGAGCCGCAGTTCACTATTGTCATAATGGCAATGAAATACTGCTCGGACTGATCAATTTTGTACAGTCTGGAGGATATTTTTGTACGGCTTCTCGATGCACTCCTGGGTTGACCTGCCGGAGCTGTTCCAGGGATGCTATGGAAAACGAGTCCGCCGCCTGACATGAGGCGATTGGGCCTTTGACCGTGCACCTAACCCTGCCGGCCTGCCGAGGCGGTTCTTATCCACCGAACGGAACACCAAGGGTGAGAATAGCTGCGAGGGGCGGACGAGTCTGGGTCCCAATTATCTTAGGTATTTTTCCCATCTCTCTCCAGACGCGAATGGCTGCAGCATTCATATAAAGGAGCCGCATCTGCTCGCGACTTTCTCCACGTAGACTGTAAATGCTGATGGTTCTCAAGAGATCTATTTGGCCGGAGTCATGTAAGTGCGGTCCCATGCTGAAGGCAGGCGCGTTCTCGACATTCTGCGTATCCTCAAGACTTTGCGCAATGATGTGATACCCCGGAGGTGAAGGAACGTACTTTTCCATAAGGCGCCGCAGAAAATCGTTGGACGTGTGAATCCAGTCCGAGATCATGAGGTCCATTTTCCCCGCCGATTCGGAAACAAATAATAGCGCCGCCAGCAAAACGCACAGCGAACTGGTCGAAGCGCAAACAGGGCCCAGATCCCGTCGAGTGAATGCCATTCCCCTGGTTTGAACTGGAGCGAGTTACAGCAAGGGCAAACTCTCCGGAACCAAAGTACGCGCGGTAGCCAGTTGGGCCAGATGACGGCTGTAGCAGTGTTCACGCGGGTCCTGCTTTCACGGAAACAGCAGATCGTCTCATCGAGCAACTCCATCTCCGGAACTTGGATTCGCATCCAGCCAAGCGAGGAGGGCGTTGATGCTGCCTGTGGCAAGCGCGATGCAGGAATCGGCAGCTCCGTAATAGAGATTGATCGTGTCCCCATCCGCGTCGATCGTCTGTCCACATGGAAACACTACGTCGTGCACATCTCCAGTGCGTTCATAGGGAGCTTCGGGTCCGAACATCCAGGATTCGCCCCGCTGAAGGCAAATGTCCGGCCTTTCGAGATCGAAGAGTGCGAGGCCCAGACGATAGATACTGCCGGAGGCTGTGTGCCGAACACCGTGATAAATCGTCAACCATCCCTTTGAAGTCTCAATTGGGGGAGAACACAATCCGATCTTATTGGCGTCCCACCACCCACCGCGGCGCGCTTCCAGGATGATCTTATGACTTCCCCAATGGCTCAGGTCAGGTGAAAAGGAGATCCACATATGAGCACCGAGCCTGGTCACCGGACGATGAATCATGGCCCAGTAGCCATTGATTCTCCGCGGAAGCAAAGCGGCATCCTTGTCCTCGGGCTGCATGATTACGCCGTATCGCTCGAAACTCTGGAAATCCCTGGTGAGTGCAAGTGAGACGCCGGGCCCGCCGCGAGCAAATGATGTGTATGCCACCGCATACTTCTCGAGTTCGGGGACATAGGTAATGCGAGGATCCTCTATACCCCATACTTCTTCCGGGTATTCACGCGGGCTCGCAGGGAGCGTTGGCTTGGTGTCGATTCTCCATTCGTCGATCCCATTCGCAGAACGTGCGGCGCAAAGATGCGAAATGCCACGCCGGTCCTCTACGCGGCAGAGAAGCAACGTATCTCCGTCCTCGAGGCGGACGGCTCCTGCGTTGAATACGCTGTTGATGGGATATGGCCAATCTTCTCTGCTGAGGATTGGATTATTAGCGTGACGGATGAAAAGGGGGCTGTCGGCACGCTGTTTGATTCCGTTGGTTTCGGCAGCCGGGGAATGCCCCGACAAAGCTGGGATAGTTTTGAGACTCAACTGGGAACGCTCATTTCCTCGTACGTTTCTACTGCGGTTGCTTGCGTCAATCGCTGCATATCATGCAGAGACATCAGGAAAGAGAGCGTAGATTCAGCACCCTGGTTTTCGTTCACGCGGTCTGGATGGAGTCCGTCTTTGCATCCGCCCGTCACGGCATCATATAGGGGAACTCTGAGGTCATTCCTGCCCATGAACCAACCGAATACGCGACGCGCTTCCACATGCCAGTGGTAGTCCTGGGTCAACCTGTACAACTCGAGACAGGCAGAGATTGTTGCACAAGCTTCGACTGGTTGTTGATCGAATCGGGGTCTCTCTCCACCTTCGCTGAAGACTCCATTAGAACCGATCGGCACAAAGATTTCGGGGTCATCCCGATGTTGTGCGGCGAGAAGCCATTTGAGCGCCCTGGTGCCTGCCGCGATCATCTGCTCGTTGTTACTGCGCCAACCGGCAAGAATGAGCGCCTGTGGCAATCTTGCATTTGAATAGGAAAGGCTCTTCTCGAACCACCTCCAGGTCTCGGTGGCGTTGTGTTCGTAGATACCGAGGAGACGATTGGCCAAGGTATTGCGATGGCCTTGAATCGTTCTGTCGCCCGGAAACCGTCCCAGATACTCCTGCATTCCAAGCACCGTGAACGCCCATGCGCGAGGACTTGTGAAATGCAGAGCTGCAGGCACGGCAGATTCAAAGAGCCTGCCGGCCGCTCCGCGCAATCCAGCATCGCGTGACTGACCCAATACAGTTCCCAAGGCCCACAGGGCGCGTCCATGGCTGTCTTCCGAGCCAACCTTCTCCAACCATTTGCGCTCGTAGCTCAGGAAATTCCTGAAGCGGCCCATATTGGCATTGAACGCGAGCCAGAGAAACGCAAGGTATCGCCGCGAAAGGCTGGAGTACTTTGATTCACTCGTGTCGATCAAACTCTCGTCCAGTCGAGTGGATACGATCAGTGCTCGTGCATTATCGTCGGTCGTATAGCCTTCGCTCGTGTTAGGCACAGAAAAGATCGCATGCTGTAACATGCCCGTCTCGTCGGTCATCGTCAAGAGATGACTGGCGTTTAATTCGGGCAGGCGACCGGCTGGATCTGTGGGGACGGCGACTTCATCCTTCGGCTGGGCGGTCCTGGGCTGCAGCGACCGCTCGAAGCGTGCACGCTGGAAGCTCGCCATGTAAGCTTTCGCCGTCCTTGGCCATGTTGTCCCACGGGAGTACAGATAAGCCCTTTTACGCATGGCATGACGTTCGGCATCGTTCTCCAATAACGCCAGGACTGCATCGGAAATGGCATCCGGACTCATAAATGGAACGATGATGCCCCTCTTTTCCGCGAGTAATTCTTTGGCGTGCCAGTAAGGCGTGGAAATGATCGCTTTGCCCGCACCCAATGCTATTGCCAGAGTGCCGGATACGACCTGTGCCTCCTGGAGATAAGGCGTGATGTAAATATCCGCGGCTCCGACATGCTCGACAAGTTCCTCTGAACTGACAAACCGATTGTTGAGGATCAAGTGATCACTGACTTCAAGCTGTTCAGCAAGCATCTGGAGACTCTCGCGGTAACGTTCTCCTTCGCGCCGCCGAATATGCGGATGGGTCACGCCAGACACGATATAGACCACGTTGGGATGGCGCGCAAGAATCGCAGGCAGCGCCCGAATCACGTTCTCCACTCCCTTGTTAGGAGACAAGAGCCCAAAAGTAAGTAATACAGACTTGCCTTCGGTGCCGAAGATGTCCTTGAAATAATTCGGATCCACGAATGGAAGATCCGGCACGCCATGCGGGATCACATCGATCTTGCTTCCCGGAACGGAATAGACATCGCGAAGCAACTCAGCCGCAAGTTCGCTCATCACGATCAGGCGATCGGAGAGTTGTGCAATTTCTTCGAGCACGATGCGCTGATTTGCATCCGGCTCGCGCAAAACTGTGTGCAAGGTCGTCACCAGCGGCATCGTCAGCTTCCGCAACAGTGCAAGAATGTAACGGCCGGCTGCTCCGCCAAATATCCCGTATTCATGCTGGAGACAGACAAGATCGTTGCCGTTGAAGTTGAGGAATTCCGCTGCCCGCTCGTACGACTCCAGATCCTCTTGTTTCAGTTCGAGGCGAACCGGCTCCGGGTAATCGTAGGTTGAATCGGGGTCGTTGACTGGAATCGCGAAGAGTCGGCCTTTTCCGAATTCCTCGGTAATGGCATTGCACAGGTCCGTGGTAAAGGTTGCGATCCCGCATTCCCGTGGCAGATAGTTTCCCACAAAAGCAATGCGGGTCGGCAAAGGAAGGGTGCTTGCCTCTGACCGATCGTCGATGGGGGACGGCCCAATGGGCCAGTCGGCTGATCTGGCAAGATTCATTTTCTTTGGAAGTGGCATTTGTCCTGATTTCAGTTTTGGTGCACGCAATTCCGTTGCATATCGGTCGAATGCGGATACAACGCACCGGAATATCTATTCTGCCAACCGGCTTTGCCTGTCTTACCGTGGGCTCTCTGCCATTTCCAGCGCGGTATTTTGCTGGATCTGCCGAGCCTGCATCGTTACGTTCGCGATGTAGAAGCCTGCAATCGGGAGGATTCGAAGAGCATCAAACTCCGCTGAGTTGAATTGCCGTGCAATCCCCCTCAGCGCACGGGCAGTGGCTTGATGAATTGCATTCTCTTCGGTCAGCCCGCAGCCTGATGCCGAACTGGATCGCTGCACCCACACGAAGTGCCAGCCCTGCTGGCGGACCATGATATCGAAGTCCAATGCTGCGATCCTCTCAACCCGATTCCAATTGTCACCAAAGTGCTCTGTAGGCGGGTCGGCACGATCCGGCAGTGTGCACCCGTTGCGGAGAAAGATCGAATGCAACTTCACGCCTGCAGGCTTTTCGCAATAACAATTGGTACGTCCTCTGGTTCACTCGGGGTGGGAATTTCGAGCGGATTGATAACCCGGTCGTTCGAGTGTGAATCATGGCCTGCCGCCGGTTCCTCATGTGGGAAACCTGTTGCATCTGAATGAATCGCCGGCTGCAGGTGTATCTCTGTGCGGTGGCGTCCAGAAAGATGATTCTTTATGTCGGTCTGCTTATTGAGGCTCATGGCTGCTCCTGCTGTGAGGTTGCTTTCCTGGAGGACGCTCGTCTGGAGCAAAGCCTGGAATGCCAAAGGCGAGAAGGGAAACCGAGGCTCCTTCAAGCATACGCTGAACCAAGGGTGTGTGCCGAACACGCCAAAGGTTTATTGGGTTTATTGCTCTAAACATTTGGTCGCAAGATCTCACTCGACGGGCACAAACAGTGGTTGGGGCTTCTGGTCACTGTCTAAACCTCGAACGTCTTTGAATACCTCGAATACCTCGAAAAATCTGAGCAAAAGAGGACAGAAGAAGGTGTTTGCGGAGAGCATGCTGCTAATACGCAGTTTCCCATGAACTGGGTCAAAGCGAAGTCGGATCGCAGCTGCAGTCCCAATATTGAAGGCGCGAGAGCGTCAGGAATTCTCAAATAAGCTTCCAATTGGCTGGTGCCGGCGACAGTGGAACAGTAAGAGCGTTTGCTCGTCACCTGCGTTCGGAGGAACTCCGTGGACTCAAAAGCAGCTCATCGGAATACCATCTTGGAATCTGAAGATGATATAGGGAGTCACAAACCCGGGAAGGCCGCACCGATAGAACTGTTCGCCACGGGAATTCCAGGACTTGATGACGTTCTTGGAGGCGGCCTGGCGCGCAATCATCTCTATTTGATCGAAGGCGAGCCGGGGACAGGAAAGACCACACTTGCCATGCAATTCCTGATGGAAGGCGTCCGGTGTGGACAGAAGAGTCTCTACGTCTCGCTTTCCGAGTCGAAGGCAGAACTGGTTGAGATTGCGGAGTCGCATGGCTGGTCGATTGATGGGATCGATGTATTTGAGTTGGCTGCTGACGAGAGTGAGTTGAGGCCCGAAGCCCAGTACACAGTATTCAATCCGACCGAGATTGAACTCGCTGACACTACAAATGCGCTGCTAGCAGAGGTGGAGAAACTCCAGCCGACTCGCGTAGTGATTGATTCGCTCTCAGAAGTCCGTCTGCTTGCTCGTGACTCGCTGCGTTACCGCAGGCAGATCTTAGGATTGAAACAGTATTTTGCGGGCCGCAAGTGCACCGTCCTGTTGCTGGATGATCGCACCGCCGAACGTCATGATTTGCAACTTCAAAGCATTGCTCACGGCGTGATCTTACTGGAGAGCGTGGAGAGGGAGTACGGCGTCAAACGACGCCGGATGGCGATCAAGAAGTTACGCGGCTCAAGCTTCCGCGAGGGCTTCCACGACTACAGCATCAAGCATGGTGGGGTGGATCTCTATCCGCGCCTGGTGGCAGCGGAGCATCTTCTGGTTCTGCGTCCAACTCAACTGAAAAGCGGCATTGCAGCTCTTGACGCTCTGCTGGGTGGTGGTCTCGACAATGGTACGAGCACGCTTCTTCTGGGGCCCGCCGGATGCGGAAAATCCACTATTGCAGTTCGTTACGCAGTATCGGCCGTTGAGGCTGGCGGCAGCGCAGCACTTTTTGCGTTCGACGAATCTCTAGCTACTCTGCTGATTCGTGCGAAGGGCCTGGGACTTGACATGGAGAAGCATGTCAAATCCGGGAAGATTGTACTTCGCCAGGTGAATGCTGCGGAGCTCTCCCCAGGACAGTTCGGTTACGAGGTCAGGCAATTGGTCGAGAAACAGGATCTAAAGCTGCTGATTATTGACAGCCTGAACGGCTTCCTCAATGCGATGCCTGGGGAGAAATTTCTGGCGATGCAGCTGCACGAATTGCTTGCATATCTGAGCCAGAAGGGCGTAGCAACCTTAATGACGGTTGCACAGCATGGTTTTGTGGGAACGAACATCGATACGCCGGTCGATGTGAGCTATTTGGCGGATACTGTCCTCTTGTTTCGGTACTTCGAAGCAGCCGGCGAAGTACGCCAGGCGCTTTCGGTGATTAAGAAGCGCAGTGGTGAGCATGAACGCACCATCCGCGAACTGGTCATGAAGAACGGTACGATCGCCGTCGGCAAAGTCCTAACCGACTTTGAAGGCGTTTTGACCGGCGCTCCCACTTATCGCGGCGCGATGGAAGGCCTCCAGGAACCAAAATCGATTGAAAAGCCTTGTGTTGCGATATGACGGGCCCGGAACATGAACTTCGCGTTCTTGTGGTTGCCCCCACCGGGCGAGATGGGTTGCTTATTTGTAATCTGCTAAAGAGCAAAGACATTCCATGCGGTTTGTTTGCGACGCCTGAATTAGCACGATTGGAATTGGGGCTCGGTGCGGGCGCGGTGATTCTGGCGGAAGAAGCCTTCAGGCTGTCTGATGTTGTCGCGTGGGCCGCGCAAGTTGCTGAACAACCTTCGTGGTCAGATATTCCTCTCATCCTCCTTACTGTCGCTGGAGGGGTCGACCGTGAAAACCAAAGGAAAATCCGCGTCTTGCAGCCGCTGGGAAACCTGGTGCTGCTTGAGCGGCCAGTCCGTCCCGAGACGTTTCTCAGCACTGTCCAGGCCGCGCTTCGGGGCAGGCTCCGGCAGTACCAGATGAGAGATTCTCTAGCCCAAAGCCACATGGCCGAAGAAGCACTTCGCAAATCGGAGAAACTGTTGGTCGCAGGGCGTCTGGCAGCAAGCATCTCGCATGAGATTAACAATCCGCTCGCTTCGGTCACTAATTTGCTGTACTTGATCGGTACCTCATCTTCATTGGAAGAAGCAAAAGCTCACAGAGACATTGCGGCCGAGGAGTTAGCGCGTATTTCCGAGATCGTGACTCAGACACTGCGGTTCTACCGGGAGCAGAGCAAGCCGTCGATCGTTCAGATCACCGATATCGTAGACTCCGCTCTCCTTTTCTACCGCGGGAGGTTGTCAAACGCAGGAATTGTGATTGAGAGGGATTTCAAGGAGTGCTCGCCCATCCTTGCCGTAGGCGGAGAACTGCGCCAGGTGATCTTAAACCTGATTTCAAATTCCTTGGATGCTTTAGGCCGAGGTGGATCCTTGAGGATCCGTACAGCCAACACACATGAACACAGCAATGGATCGCGTCCAGGCATCCGTCTGACTATAGCGGATAGCGGTTCCGGGATTCAGCCTGCGATCAGGAAAACGCTCTTTGAGCCATTTGTCAGCACTAAGTTTGATACAGGTACTGGCCTTGGGCTTTGGGTAAGCGCTCAGATTGTTGGCAAGCACGGAGGATCAATTCAGGTGAAAAGCAGGGCGCAATCGGACATCACCGGAACCGTGATCTCGATCTTTCTGCCACTGAGCCCAACCGCCCAGGGTCATTGCGAGGCTCTCTAGAGAAGAGCGTGATTTCAGGCGAATGCCGGTCGCCCGCTTTTGTGAGCTATTGACCGATCTAGCCCATGTCTTGCCCTAGCAGTTTGTTGAAAAAGTCGGAAGTTTGAACGAAGCGTCATGCAGGGGTTAAAACCCAATACTCGTTTGTTGTGTTTGTGGCCTGGCTGAAGCCAGCCCCTTGTTACAAAACCTCGTTTTCTAGGGTTTTTCAGCAAACTGCTAGCGGTCATGCCACCTTCACGCGCGGGCTTGAGGCGCAAACTTATTCAACTATTCGCTGAAAGGTACACCAAACGAGAGCAGAGCGGCGTGTGGGGGGCGATGCGTTACACCCACGATGTTCGGCTTCCTGCCCATCGCCATCCAGATGCCGAGCGCAGTTGCGTTCATATAGAGCAGCCTGACCTGTTCCCGGCTGTTGCCTCGCAGGCTGTAAATGCTCAGAGTTGTTAGCAGTCGGGTTTGCTCAGACGAAATCAGATACGGTCCCATGCTGACAGGGGGAGCATTCTGGATGTTCCCAACCTCTTCCGCGCTTTGTGCAATCGCGGTGTAGTTCATGCTTTCTTCAGACTTTTTGGTTGGAGATCCATTCTCCAGCAAAGCTTGCGGCGTCCGAAGCAAAGCTCCGCTCACGCCGAAGCCTTCGAGACTGTTTTAGGTTTAATCGCTTTGACAATCGAGGATTTAGGGAGGGTTCCGGGAAATGTGATGGGCGGCTTCTCAGCGTTGTGCTCTGGCAACTGGTCGAAAAGGACCACGTTGAGCAGCGACTTATGCACCTGGATTCGTCCGTTATAGCTTATAAAGCCGTGTTTGCGAAAGCGGTTCATAAAGAAGCTGACGCGCGACCGGGTGGTGCCGATCATATCCGCCAAGGTTTGCTGTGTAATCGGCGGGATAAAGGTCTCCGGTTCGCCAGGCCTGCCGAATTCCGCCATCACCAGGAGAATGCGCGCCAGGCGCTTTTCGCTGGAGTTGAAAAGCTGGTCGACAAGATCGGCCTGAGTTCGCATGCTACGCGCCAACAGGAACTTCAAGAACAGGTCAGCGAAAGAAGGTTCGTCATGCATCACGCGAACCATTTCATCTCTGCCAATCTTGAGCGCCGTGCAGGGGGCAACGGCAGTAGCAGTAGCCAAACGCAATCCCACGATTCCAGCCAGAGACTCCTCTCCAACGAAATCAGCAGCAGACAGAAGGGTTATTGTGGCTTCTTTGCCGTTTTGGGAAACAATCGTGAGTCGTGCCCGGCCTTTTTGCAGATAAAACACCGAGTCGGCTGCATCTCCTTGAGAAAAGAAGGTCTCCTTTGCCTTCAACTCGACGATCGTTCGGCCAAGCCCGGCACTTGCCAGAAAGGCAGCGGAATCGAATGGTGGGTGGTTACGGCTTGCCAAGTCCATACCTCATTGCAGTCCCGTCAGGCGTGTGGCCAGTCGTGAGAGATTCGGGTGCTCGGTGATCCATTCGGGGTAGTTCACGCAAGATCTGCAGGAGTGCGGTCACACTGCTGCCTTTTGAATAGAAAGCATCCGCGAGAACGCCGGCGGGAACTTCATTGCCGCGGAAAGACCCGCTTGTGGCGATCACCTTGATTGCCGGGAACGAGCGCCTGACGTTGAACAGCAGTTCGAATCCTGACATGCCGGGCATCTTAAGATCGGAAAGGAGAATATCCGGGTTCTGCTCGCGGATTTCGCGTAATGCGGAGTGTCCGTCTTCGGCAGAGCGCACGGAGTACCCCAACTCTTCAAGCACGGCCGACATCGATGTACGAATACACTCTTTGTCATCTACAACCAGAACCGTCTTCAAATTGGAGGGCAAAGCTTACCTCGTGTACCCGATGGAGTCAGGGACTGATGTGAGTTTGCCATGAAGCAAGCTTTTGTACTGTTCGATTTTGATCACTTTGCCGGGAGAAAGCTGGTCGGGAGAAAGCTGCCTACTTCCGACGCGATGCTTTCGGAGGATTACTCGGAGGCTTCAGGGGACTGCCCTTTTCGAGGTCGATGCCGGGCGACTGATCATGCAGAACCACGTTGAGTAGCGACTTGTGGACCCGGACCCGGCCGTCGTAATCGATAAAGCCAAGTTGGCGAAAGCGGTTCATGAAGAAGCTGACCCGGGATCGGGTTGTTCCGATCATCTCCGCCAGGGTCTCCTGCGATATCTTCGGAATCAACGGCTCCTGTTCGCCGGGCCTGCCGAACTCCGCCATCAAGAGGAGAATGCGGGCCAGGCGCTTTTCGCTGGAATTGAATAGCTGATCAACAAGATCAGCCTGGATTCGCATACTGCGTGCCAGCAGAAACCTCAGGAAGAGATCGGAAAAGTCATGCTCCTCGTGCATAAAGCGGATCAGCTCTTCCCGCTTCATTTTGAGCGCCGTGCAGGCAGTAGTGGCGACGGCTGTGGCCAAACGTGGCCCAGACAAGGCGGCGAGCGACTCTTCCCCAATGAAATCACCCTCCGAGAGGAGCGCAATCGTTGCTTCCTTACCAGCCGGCGAGACGACCGTAACCTTTGCGCGACCCTTCTGCAGATAGAAGATGGAATCTGCCGGATCGCCCTGCGAGAAGAAGGATTGTTTGGGCGCCAATCGGATAGAGCGGCCCAGCCCGGCGCTTCTCAGAAATGTCGCAGCATCGAATCCCGGCTTTGGTAGCTCTACCATCAATGGCTCCTTCCCGGATGCCAGCTCGGCGAACAGGCGCGCATCGGACGGTACGCAACTACGCTCGATTCAATTGACTACCCACACAGCATTGGGACCTTGATCGCTGCCTAAGTATGGCACCGGCGGGGCGTTTGTTCAATTTCGCCCATTTTCTTCATAGAGTCGAAGGATCGGCTGAAGTTGATGAGTAGAGCGCTATTGCTCAGAAACATCCGAACAATTCCGCTACTGTCAAAAATAACCCGTGCTCTCCAGTGCGCAGGCAAGTGACGCTGGGCATGGGTAGAAAATGGTGAGTTTTTTGAAGAAACTAATGACATTAGCGGCATTACTCAGCTTGACGAGCATAGGCTGGGCGGGAACCGATCGAGAAGCAACGAACGACCGTTTGGATCACGCGGGCAGCGTGGTGCGCGAGATCATGGCCGCTCCGGATAAAGGTATCCCAGAAGAAGTTCTGGAGCACGCAAAATGCATTGCAGTTGTGCCCCACATGCTTAAGGGCGGCTTTGTGTTCGGGGCGGAAAACGGACGCGGTGTTGCGACGTGCAGGAGCGCGAACGGCTGGAGCGCGCCAATATTCTTTGCCATCACGGGCGGCAGTTGGGGCCTGCAGATTGGCGTCGAAGGTGTTGACCTGGTCATGATCATTCAGAATGAGCAGGGGATGAAACAGTTGCTCTCGAGCAAATTTCAGCTTGGCGCAGACGCCTCTGCGGCCGCTGGACCAGTGGGTCGCCACGCTTCTGCTGATACCGATTGGAAAATGGACGCCGAGATCCTCACCTATTCACGTGCCAGGGGGGCTTTTGCCGGGCTCACGTTGAGCGGAGCTTCGATTCGCCACGACGAGGATTCCACCAGGGCAATTTACGGCCACAACGTGTCCAATCATCAGATTCTACAGGGCGAAGTTACCATGCCAACCTCAGCCCACTCTTTTCTGGACGCAGTTAGAGATGCGAAGGCACAGGCAGTCGCCTCTAAGTAACAACGAATGTTTCTAAGCATCGCGGGCAAGTCCGGTGGATCCCAAATCCGGGATGCCTGCTTTGCTGAGTAGGAGAAATATATGCTTTGGGTAATCTTTGCTATCGTTCTGATCATGTGGCTCCTAGGCTTTAGCTTGCACCTAGGCGGCGGGCTGATCCACTTATTACTGGTGTTCGCGTTGATCGTACTCGTCTTCAACCTGGTCACCGGACGACGTAGAGCTCTGTGAATTTGGCTTAGCCCGAAGGAACCGGGCGTCGCAATTGCGATCAGCATCCATCTCGATGTGACCCGGGTTGCGTGCGAGATCCTTTGAAGCTTGATCTACCAAAGAAGGCCTCCAGTCGAAGCTGCAGGCCCGTTCTGGTTTTATTTAAGGGCCACTAATTGAGCGTGTTTTCCACACGGTCAGTTCTGGCGGACGGCATGCCCTTCAAGTTCGCTTCGTTGGTTTCCTGATTACTCCACTTCCAAGCGGTCTTTTTGGGATTCTCCTTTGAAGCGTCTACTAATGACCTAGCACTACGTTTGGTTGAGTCATAGCAACGAGCGTTTAGAGAGCACCGGAAACAGAGTAGACTTCAAGAATGAAGGAACAAGGACCTGCCACATGGATTGAGCAGCGCATTGCAGAACTCGAGAGGAGCATCGCGGCTTGGAAGACTGAGATCCAGAGGCACCGCGCTGATGGCACGGAACAGGAACTGGATCCCCGGGCGCTAGCCAAAATAGAGATATGGGAAAAGGAATTCAAGGGTCTTAAGAGCTTGCGGGATGGGAGAGGCTTGGAAGAGAAGTGATAGTTTTTAGAACGTACTCTGATCGTAGGTCGGTGCCGGGTGCCGATCCCATTTCTGAATGACAGGCTTGGTCCCCACCGGTCACCCCTCTTGTGAAAAGTGGGCAATAACTCACATCAGCCGTGCCTTGGGTCCCTTCCACTCTTTGGGCAGCACGACGCTTCTTGACCGACGCGAAACATGGCACGTTCGCATTCGCAAGGGTGTGAGCATTCCGGATCAGTAATCTCTCCGCAGAAGACTGAGGATCGCGATCAGAGGCGAAGTACTTCAACTGGTCTGATCGAATAAGGTTTAAATCTCTGACTCACGTCCGTCGGTCTGAAGTGCCTCAGCAAGCGCGGCGGTGGAACAAACCAGTTGATCTCCTCGCCGCCGAGGTATCAAATGCCGCATCTTTCCCCTACGTTCCTCGATACGCCGAAAAGCAAGCAGCCACAATCCAGAAACTGCGAGAGACTGATGGAACTGGGTTACGTTGTGGGCAGGCGCGTCACGTTATATGGCGAACACTTCGAGATCATCTCAGATCCGTTCATCGACGGCAATTGGGTGGCAGTTCGTGTCATCAGCGAGGATGATCCAACAATACAAACAATTCGGCTCCCGGTATCGATGCTTCTGGGTTTAACGAGTTTGCTACCAAAAATGTAAATTAATCCAGCTCGATGCTGAGCCCAGAGATAACCTTCAGCAAAAGAGACACTCCGCAATCTTTTTCAATGGATCCTGCGCATTACGTGTCGAACCAGCATCATCGCGGGACTATGCGTAAGAATCTCTCTCAGCAGGCCGGGTTCCGGCTCGGAGGTGTTTGCGTTCTTCTCCGGCATGTAAAGCACTTGCGAAGCTGAATGATCGGTTCCCAAAGTATGTGCTCCTTCTATACGCCCAAACGCGGCTTGTTCTTGCGAACAAAATCGGTATCCTGGGTCGGTTCGGCTTCGCACTCGATGGCGATCGTGGTGACGGGGAAGTCGGGGGCATGCGCAGGCAAGTCGGTGAATCGCACGCGGAAGTCGTCCTGCTTGAACGGGACTGCCTCGCCGGTTTTTACCAGCTTCGCAGATTTAACTTTTGTCATCAGGCCTGCGATGGCGACATACTCACCCGGCCAGAAATGCACATGCATGTAAAGCGTGTTGCCGATTCGAGTGAAGCTGGCGTAGTTAGAGCGGCGTACCTGGCAGGGATCGGAATTGTAGATCGCGTGGCCGTTCACCGTCATCCAGTCACCCACTTCGTGCAGGATGCGTACCGAGGCGTCAGGAATTGAGCCGTCCGCTTTCGGTCCAATGTTCAGCAGGTAATTGCCGGAGTCCCGAACACAACTGATCAGATTGCGAATCACCGTCTTTGACGATTTCCAGTTATCGTCGGCAGCTTGGTAACCCCAACTGTCGTTCAGGGTCATGCAGGCTTCCCACGCCCTTCCGCCGGATTCCGCAACAATGTGCTGTTCGGGTGTGGAGAAGTCGCCGGGGAGCTTGTTGCGGTTATTCACGATGACCTCAGGTTGAAGCTGGAAGACCATTTCGTTCATCCGAACGGATTCCCATCCATTCGCGTCCAGCGGCCAGGCCACGTCGTACCAGAGTACGTCAATCTTGCCGTACTTCGACATCAGGTCATGAATCAGACCGTGCGTATAGTCGACGAATCGCTTGCGTGCATCTTCGTTTGTGGCGCAAAGGGCTCCGTCAGGATGATGCCAGTCCATCAGCGAATAATAGAACCCGACTCGCATTCCTTCTGCCCGGGCGGCCTCCACGTATTCCCGCACCAGGTCGCGCCCCGGACCTTGCTGGGGTGCGCAGTAACTGGTCAACTTCGTGTCGAAGTTACAGAAGCCTTCATGGTGCTTGGTCGTCATCACCATGTACTTCATCCCGGCCTGTTTGGCGAGGCGAGCCCAGGCACGCGCCGATCCTGTTTGCGGGTGAAAAGTCGCGGCACGCGGGGCATACTCCGACACTGGAATACCCTCGTCTTCCATCACCCATTCATGCCGCGCGATGGTCGAGTACACACCGAAGTGGATGAACATTCCAAAGCGCGCAGCCTTCCACCACTTCATGCGCTCCTCTCGTGTGGCATCGCCTGGAAGGGGGGTGGTACCTTGTGGAGAATCTTGGCAAAAAACGCCTGTACTCGCCGCCCTGGCTGCACATGATGTCGCAGCCAAAACTGCACTGGTTCCCTTGATTAGATCTCTCCGGGTTAGGGAAGACCTGGTCATGATTTCCTCCGGGCTTCTGCTTACTGCGCTTCAGGCTCAAAAATGAGTACGACGGGGTCATGAAACAGCCGTTTGCCCTAGGTCAGAATTCTACTTCTTCCGATAAATCGATTATCTGAATGCCGTCCCTCTGAGAGGTACGTTTGCCATGCAACTTCGTTGACACTCCAACCTCGTGATTCGCAGAATACTCCTCGATGCCCCATGTGTTCAGTTCACGCAGGAACTGATGCGCACTCCATATGCAAGCGAAAGCGGAAGAATCGAGGAGCGGGCGAGTTTCGATTCGGGAGAGGCCAGGATGAAGGAGCAGAAGATGTGCCGGTCATTCCCGGAGCGATATTGAAAGCGACAAACACCGCTAGTGGATCGGCGCGATGTGGCAACGATCTCCGGCATTTGGAACATCGATACGGCCGCATTCATCGCCAAGGGCCCAAGCGTACCGGGCGGCATTGGCCCGGGCGGAGCCGACGGCAACACACCTCGAGAGTCCCCCCGCGCGGACCGGGTTACCGCGATGGAGACATGGGAATCTTCCGCGACATTCATTTCGGAGACGAGTCTTTCCTAAGATCATATCGGCCTGGAGTATGCGTATCATTCAGGTTGGAGCGCGACTCACCTTTTAAGAATGGATAACCCAATTGAAATGCCGGCGTGTTTGGGTGCAACCACAAGCCACCCGGGCACGCCGTGGCAGTTAAATCAACGCCAACGAGCTGCATTTTCTGCACCTCCGAACCTGGGCTGCCTTGTGAATAGGACTCTTTGCCTCCTCATCCTTCTCCTGTCAGCGGCCTTTGCCGGTAATCCAGCTCATGCACAAAGCAACTCCGCTCCGGTTATCGATGAGCGGGCGGCGGCCGGCGACCAGCCCGACGATCCCGGTCCGCTTGCCCGGGATCTCTCGCCCGTGCTCAAGCGGTCAGCGATTCTGAAGGCAATGAAGAAAGTCGCCGACTGGCAGTTGTTGCACGCCGAAGGCCGCTACAACATCCAGTGGACCTACGCTGCACTCTATGACGGGCTCCTTGCCGCCTCAAAGATCACCGGAGACAATCGCTACCAGGACCGCGTTCTCCAGGTTGCGCGCGACAATCACTGGGAGCTTGGCCCGCGCTTTGCGCATGCCGACGACGAAGCCATCGGCTTTACCTATCTCGCGTTCTACGCCGAAGATCAGAAGTCCGATGAACTCATTCCGACTCGCGACGGGATGAACAGGCTGCTCGCCCGCCCCGATGATCCCAAAAAGAACCTCTGGTGGTGGTGCGACGCGCTCTACATGGCGCCGCCGGTGCTGGCGCAACTTTCCGTCGCAACTGGCGATCGCCGCTACCTCGACTTCATGAACCACGAGTGGTGGACTACTTCGGGTTCGCTTTACGATCCTGCCGAACACCTCTACTACCGCGACGACCGCTTTTTCACGATGCATGAAGCCAACGGGCAGAAATTCTTTTGGTCGCGGGGAAATGGATGGGTTCTGGCCGGTCTCGCGCTGGTGCTTGAGCGTATGCCGGCGGACTATCCCGACCGCGCCAAATACGAATCGCAGTTCAAGCAGATGGCTTCACGCATCGCTCCGCTGCAGCAGTCCGACGGCTTATGGCGCGCCAGCCTGCTCGATCCCGGCTCGTATCCGAATCCGGAGATTTCAGGCTCAGCCTTTTTCACCTACGCCATGGCGTGGGGAATCGACCATGGATTGCTCGACCGCAAGAAGTATTTGCCGGTTTTGAAAAAGTCCTGGCAGGGAATGCTCACGCACGTCTATGCAGACGGCAGGCTTGGTTCCATTCAACCCATCGGCGGCGAACCGGGCAAGTTCGAACCCTCTTCAAGTTATGTCTACGGTGTGGGCGCATTTTTGCTCGCGGGGTCTGAACTGACTCACATCGGTGGCAAGTAGGGTCTTACATCGAACAGAAGCATATCTCAGATGAAGATTTCTAACCTCGCGCAGCTCAACGCTGTTGGTTTTCATAGCGATTCCCTAATGATTGTGGCGGGAATACACTGCGATCCCCACGGCAACCTTTTTGGGAGACCCGGACGGCAAGTACTTTAATACCTTCAGATCGATTTGCTTTGTTGTAAACTACGTGAACTTCGGCCATGGCATCATGTTGAGCTCTCTCCCCGAATCCCCAAAGGCAGGCAACATCGATGATTGCGCAACGGGCAGGTGCGATTCTGATTGGACTACTCTCCCTCCATCCGCTCTTCTTCCTACGGGCTCAGCACTCGAGCGACGAATATCAAAAACGCGCCGGCCGCTACGAAGGTGTGAAGCCGAAGCCGGTAGCCGGCAACGACGTTGATCTGCTTTCTGCGCGGGCTGATTACACTGAGACCGCAAGCACCATGCCCGACCAACTCAAGATTAAGTTCTATCTTGACTCTACGGCGGCTGCATACGTTTTTGTCAGGGAACTCGATAACCGATACTACTACTGGCTGGACAAGGTTCAACCTTCAGTCCCATGGGCTGCCGGCTTCAACAACGTGTTTGAATGGCCTTCTGCCGATGTGTTGAAACAGTTGGAACCGTTGCAAATGTACGACCTCGGTGTACTGGTTCGATTGGGGCAGCCGGAGCCGGCGGCCATCGAACATGTCGCTCCCGCGATTTTCTATCATTCGGTTTTGCCTACCCGTGTAGATGGTTATCTGTTTACGTTTCGGCTTAACGGGACGGCCCACATTACCGCGAGTGTCTTCGCCGCAGACAGGCAGGAGCCGGTTTTCAAAGAGGTTTTTCCGAGAAAGGCCGGCGGGGTTCCATTCACGGTGCGATGGAACGCATCTGGTGCGCCCGCGGGACTGTATAGGCTGGTGCTCGGCGGCTGGTTTTCGGACACGAATCAACCGATCAGTCAAACCGTGACCTTCTTTCATCAGCCTATTGTTCAGTGATTGGACGAATTCATGCGACGACCCCCTCTGCCGCTTGTTCTCTGGTTGGTCTTACCAACGGTATTTGCCGCCGGGGTGGTAACTGCGCTCGAAAGCTGGCGATCGCCGACGCACATTCAAGTGCAGCTGTCTGCCGACCGCATTCTCTTCCGCATAAATGGAGCGGAGCCGATCCGGGTTCTGAATTCGGTGGCCGTTCGTTCAGTCACTATCGAAAACTACTCACGCCTCGAGATGACACCCGATCGCGGAGAGATCGCGGACACCGAGGCTTTCTCCGCCTCGCAACAGGCGCCAGAATCCGCGTGGAAGCCGCTGCATTTGACGACACCGATAATCTTCGCCGCGGGCGAACCATCCTTGCATCCCTCCATCATCCTGGAACCGGCACAAACTGGTGCTTCAACACTCGGGATGCTTGACCAGGTATGGGCTAAACCGGGTACGCAGATCACAGCCGATTCTTCTGATACCGCGGCGTTGAGGGCTACGATCAAGTTCATCGGCCAGCCGACTGAAGCCATCGTATCGATGCACGAATCGTTCACCGTATTCAGCGACTATGCGCAGGTATCGGGAATCCATGCATCCTCACCGGAGCCGGATTCGCAAGCCTTTCGCTTCCATTTACCTGCCTCCAGTCCGCAAGCGCAAGTTATCGGGACGGCGAACACATTGGGCCTGTCTGTCACCCTCCCCGAGGGCAAGGTTCCGGCAGTTTTTTCGGCTGATCCGATTCCAGCCGATGCGCTCGACTTCATTCGTCAAGGCTCCCAGGGCAACATGGAATCAACTATTACAAGCGGCGAACTTACGTTTCCCGACGACCCCAAGACCGACACGGTCAAACTCAATCATGGGGAATACTTAACACTTGAAAAGCTGAGCCAATTCCGGATTGGAATGATCGAACTGGATCCAGCCGCGCACGCGTTCCGCTTGACCGCAGAGGGGCTTGCGGGGGTTGTTCGCACCGGGTCTTCTGAATTTGCGCACGACCGCCGGCTCACCTATTTCGACCGGCTCCGCCACAATCCACTCCTGCTGCTCTTGTTCAGCGTCGCTGCGTGGGTGTTCCCGACAACGGTTGGCGCATACAAACTCTACAAGGAGTTAAGCCAATGAAGTCCTTCAGCAGGGCTCTTGCGGGCGCCGTTCTGGCTTTGGCCGCCGTGTCTTGGGCGGAGGACTTTGAAGTAGAGAAGAAAGCCGTGGTCAAGATCAGCTCGCAGGCAGATGGCGTGAACCGTGTCGGCACCGGGTTCATTGCGAAGATCGATGGTGATTCGGCCTACATCGTGACGGCTTCTCATGTCATTGAAGGAGACACCAGGCCGATGGTCGCCTTCTATCCCGATGTCACGAGGACGCTTCCCGCAACCATCATCGGCACAGAAGGAGATTTGCCGCGCGGCCTTGCTCTGATTCGAGTCGACGGACCTCTCCCAAAAAACCTTGAGCACCTCGGCATTGATTCCTCCTTCAATCTTCAAGCAAGTGAGCAAGTCACCATCATTGGCTTCCCCAGGCTTGCGGCCACGGCCTGGGCGGTCACGCCTATCACCATTGTCGGCCGCCAGGGAACGGCGATCACCTTTACGGGCGCTGCAGATGAAGGAAGTTCCGGAAGTCCCGTTATCCGTAATGGCTGGGTGACGGCGATCGTAGCCGAAAAGTCAGGGGACTTTGGTTTCGCGGTGCCCGCAGCTGCTATGAGATTTGCCCTGGAAGGTTGGGGGCTGAAGCTCACCCCTGATGAAGCTGTCACGCACTCGAAGCGGGCAACGGATGTTGTGGCGCATGGAGAGCTTGCCAAGACGCGGATCTTGTTCACGTCGACACGAGACATGGATACAAGCGGCAACAACCTCGATCCGTTTGTAATGAACGTTGACGGAACAAACGTGAAGCGGGTTTCGGAGAGATTTATTGATTCAAGGGCCGCAACCTGGTCACGGGACGGCCAGAGTATGCTGTTCGTCACCAACGAGGATCCCAAAACCGCGGGAATCTACCAGGCGGATCTCGCCACGGGTAAAACGACCAAGATCAGCAAAGTCGAGGGCTACTTTGACGCCCCGCTCTACTCTCCCGATGGGAGTCTTATTGCGTTCTTCGGAGGTGTTTCCATTGATGTTGATTACCTGGACATCTTCACCATGACGAGTTCGGGCACAAACCTGAAACGCCTTACGCACCACCCCTCGAAGAAAGTGAGCATCTTCTGGTCTCCGGACGGAAGCAAGATAGGCTTTGCGGAGATAGTCGATAAGAACTACAGGACATCGTTCGTGAGCGTTGACGGTACGAAGGTTGAACCGCTCTCGACGCCGCTTACCGATTTTGCCGGGGAGGCATGGTCGGGGGCCAATGGCAAAATTCTTGGCGAATCGAACCACGAGGGCTACGAAGCGATCTATACGATGAACAGCGACGGCAGTGATCCCGTTCGCCTGACGAGCACGCCGCAGGGCGATGCCGACGCAGATTGGTCGCCAGATGGAACCAAGATAGTTTTCACATCTCTCCGCGACGGGCATGCAGAAATCTATGTCATGAACGGCGACGGCTCGAACCAGGTGCGGCTTACGAACGCGAGGGCTAAAAGTTTCAACCCACAATGGTCGCCGTTACCGAGGTGAAGAAGCACATGGGTTTGAAGCTGGACCGATGGCGGTAATACTGTAATCGTATGACGGATTCAGCCAGACCCATCAGAGTGCTTGTTGTAGACGACCATCCCGTGGTCCGTCTTGGATTGCGGACCATGCTCGAGAGTGAGGAACATATTCTGGTGACCGGCACGGCGGGGTCAGCGAAAGAAGCCATCAATGAAGTGCTGAAGGCCAAGCCTGATGTCGTGCTGATGGACCTGCGCATGCCAGAAATGGGGGGCGTGGAGGCGATTGCCGAATTGCGCCGCATCGACCAGAGCATACGGGTTTTGGTGCTTACCAATTACGAGGAGGATGAATCTATATTTCGGGCGATTCAAGCCGGCGCCATGGGATACCTTCTCAAAAATACTCCTCAGGATGAGATCATTCAGGCAGTTGAGGCGGTCTATCAGAACAAGCGCTGCGTCTCGGCGGATATCGCAAGGCGGCTGACGGAGGCGATTGCCCGCGAGGAACTGACGCAACGGGAACTCGAGGTTCTCAAACTCGTTGCTAACGGACTGACCAATAAAGAAATCGCGGGTTGCCTCTTCATCAGCGCCAGAACGGCCCGGAATCATGTCGCCAGCTGCCTGTTGAAACTCGGCGCCCATGACAGGACGGAAGCGGTTACAACCGCAGTTCGCCGCGGGCTCTTCCGGCTGCCAGAGTGAGGAGACGGCACCGGATCACTCCGCCGGACGAATCGGCCCGGGTCGCAATGATCGTCTGATGGTTTGTCGTATCAAGGCGACGCCGCTCGTCAAGATGGGAAGGGTTCTCAATCGCTCAGGCTGAATCACGCATGATCTTGTGCTTGACGGCTTCAATGATTCGATCTCGCAACCTAATATTCTCGAGGCTCGCCTTCACGCGGACCTGCGTACCGTATCCTGGTGTGCTGCAGATGTGCAACACGCTTCCCACGCCGCGGGCTCGTTTTTGCATGCCCAGGATGCCGAACCCTTCTTTCTCCTGCGAATATTCGAATCCACTTCCATTATCCTTAACTTCCAGCTCAATACTGCCGACTTCGTAGTTTAACGTGATCCTAAGGATGGTTGGATCTCCGTGACCCAAAGCATTCGCGATTGCTTCCCGGCCAATATGCAGCAAAGCATCGGCAAGGCGCAGATTCAGGGGAACGGGATTTCCATGGAGATCCGCAACGATCTCTATCTGATTCCCAGCAGTTTTGCGTGCCGTTTTCGCCAGCTCGCCCAGCAGATCGTTCTGTATCGATGGCGAAGCTGACCCCAGGATGGCAATCGTTCTGCTGGCTTCTTCATGACAACTGCGAACAAGTTGATAGGCACCGTTCAACCGTTCCGCGATATTATGCGCGTCAAGAGTTTCGGCACGAACAATGCTGGTCCTGATTCCTTGAATTTCATATCCGATTCCGGCAAAGCCCTGTGCCATTGTGTCGTGGATTTCGTGCGCTAGCCGCTCCCGTTCACGATTGATGGTGTTTTTCTTCCAGCTTCGGAACCGGAAGTAGAACAGCTGCGTCAATAATGCAACGGCCAACGCACCGATGAACAGCATTCCTACATGCCAGGGTGTCCACCAAGGCGGGCCATTCACAATGATGGGGTGCTCAATGTAACTTGCATGCTGCTCCAGGTCGTGCCAGTCCTTCCGAGTGGCCGGTTCGACACTGATATTGCGCCATTTTGCTTTGGCGTTTAAGGTTCGCAAACCGAAGCGGCCGCTTTTTACGCAGAAATGTTCCTCGAAAGCAATCCAGGCGGTCTGCTGTGTCACCAGGTTTGTGACCGAAGCCGCGATGTCGCAACCGTATGCGGTGACGCGAAGACGATACCAGATAAATGGCTGAATTCCACCGGGAATGAGAACCGGCGGCACTTCAAGCCAGGAATAGTTCGCTCGGCCCATTACAAGGGTTCCATCCAAACTGCGAAGCCCGACAAAGTACCCGTTGTAAGAATCCACTCCCTCAGATTCATCGTTAGTCCGAATGACCAGGCCCATATCGGCTGCCGGGCCCTCAAACATAATGTCGGAGTTAACGGTGTAGTTTCGCCAGTATCTTGAGCCAGCGAGCAGCTTTGCGCCTCGTTCATAGGAATTCGATCGGATGGAGTCGTCTGCAATTTCCCAAATACCGCCAAAGCCAGTCCACTCTTTTGCATTCTCAGGTTGCAATTGAAAAGTGTGAGTAGGAACAGTGTCCGTGTGCCGCGATTGAAGCCAAAGCCATGCGGCGAAGGACAAACCTGCGGCGGCCACTAGAACCATGACGAACCGTGCTGGAGTTGCGTGCGGCAAACGTATGATTTTACTCTTCAGATCATTTTCGATTCTGATGCAGTAAGGCTTCGGCGAAACCGCGGGTTGCTGCCTGGCAGGCAGTGAACTGGAGCCCCATCGACTGATCGATCCCGGCAAAGACCAAAACGTCCCCTTCACCTATGCCTTGGCAACCCTCTGCGAGGAGGCTAATTGAAACAGGATCGGGAATCATTGCGATCATAGCGCAACGAGCTTTTGGCGGTTCAATAGGTCATTTGACCTATCCCAAATTGGTTCTCATGCCCTATTGCCTATCACCGTTTTCGGCCCTACGATTCTGGGCGGCGTCGTAGTGTAAATGTTTTCAGAGGTCATAAAGGAAACAGCCCGTGATGTCCCAAGGAAGCCGCCAATGAACAGCCAACGCAAGAATTCTTTTTAGGAGGAGGACTAATGAAGCATCGAATCTGGCAATTGAAGTGCTGGCCCAGCTTTGTACGAAGACGGATGGGACGAGCAGCCCTTGGGATGACATTCGCCATCCTATTCTGCACAATCTGCGGCCACTCCCAAGGCACCTCAAGTCAGGTCAATGGCACGGTGACTGACAGCTCGGGTGCCATCATAATCGGCGCGAATATTGCCGTAACAAACACCGCGACCGGCCTTGTCTATCGTGCAACGACAGACAACCTGGGCGCCTACCATGTCACTGATCTGCCGCCGGGTCAATTCACGATGGAGGTTACCAAGTCCGGATTTGCAACACAGCACGTTCAGCCTTTCACGCTAATTGTCGGTCAGCTGTTCCAGCAGAATATTACGCTGGCAGTCGGCCAAGCCGAACAAACTGTCTCAGTCAGTGCGGCCGCTTTGTTGATGAATACCGAATCCTCGCACGACCAGCAGCTTATTGAGGGTCAGCAGATTGACGATATGCCGCTGAACGGCCGCGATTACCTGCAACTCGCGCAACTCGACGCCGGGGTAGTGCCGGTTTCCGGAATCTCCGGTATTTCCTCTCCCGCTTCATCATGGGCGTCTGACTCCGGCGTCGTTGCGATCGGCGTGAGTGGCTTGAAGGAAGACGATAACAGTTACCTGTACGACGGAGTCGAGACGCGCAATGCCTGGTACGGCGCCACAGGTCTGCAGCCGGATCCGGACATGGTCCAGGAGTTCGTTATGATGAATTCCACCGCTCCTTCGCAATACGGAGTCGGAGGTGCGTTTATCAACGTCGTAACCAAATCGGGTACAAATCAGTTCCACGGAACCGCCTACGAATATCTTCGCAACAACGACTTCGACGCTCGCAACTACTTCGACGTGGGCGCCGCTCCAGCCTTTCACCAGAACCAGTTTGGGGCAAGCGTGGGGGGACCCATCAAGAAGAGCAAGATGTTCTTCTTTGGCAACTATGAGGGGTTCCGTCAACTGGTGCCGAGCGACGACTACAATCTGGTACCGAACGCCAACCAGATCGCCGGGAACTTCAGCGCCGATACCCAGCAACTGTACAACCCGTATGTGCTCGATCCGAGTTCGCCGACCGGCTACGCTCCGCTGTCCGGCAACATCGTGCCAAGTTCTCTTTTCAGCACCATCGGACAAAAGATATTGGCTCTGTATCCGACGCCGAACGGCTCCTACCTCAATGGCACAGCCAACTACTTTAACGTGGCAACCACAACCAATAACTGGGATCAGTTCAGCGGCCGGGTTGACTACACGATCTCGTCGAAAGACACCATTTTTGGCCGGTATACCGGCGAGAATCAAAGCGCCGTGGCTCCTGGAATGACCACGTACAACTCGCAGACCTTTCCTTCGAGCCCCAAGAATTTGGCCCTCGGATGGACGCATCTCTTTTCTCCTCGCCTGGTCAACAATGTTCGCTATGGCTGGTCACACACCGCAGTTGGCCTGGAACGTAGCGATGGTTACAATGCTTCGCTGGCCAATCCACTGGGACTGGCAGCCGAAGAGGACGCGCCAGGCTCCTTCGGCCCACCCAGCATTGGTGTCAGCGAATATGGAAATCCGGGATCCACGAACGGTACCGACCTGGTGAGGGAAGGGCTGAACATGTGGACGGAGTCCCTGATGTTCCAAAAAGGAAAACATCAATTGACAGGCGGCGTAGACATCCGCTACGAGCCGATGTATCTCTATGAGGACTGGTCGGCAACATCGATCGGTTTCAGCGGAGTTTACAGCGGAGATCCCGTTGCCGACCTGCTGATGGGCGTACCTAACTCAACGCGGACTTCGCTCGGCAATCCCACGATGAACCTGAGCATGTGGTACCAGGCCTACTACGTCCAGGACAACTTCAAAGTCGATCACAAGCTGACGCTCAACTACGGGTTACGCTGGGAGCATCGTTCTCCGCCGATTGAGGCCCACAATCGGGTTGGCAGTTTCGACGTGACGACGGGCCAGGATCTCACCTATCCAGCCACCAACGTCCTGGGGCTGGGAAGGAATATGGTCAAGCCGGTGTGGACAAACCTGGCGCCGCGCTTTGGCTTCAACTGGTTCCCATCCGATAGGGCTAATATTGATGTCAAAGGCGGATTCGGGATGTATTATCTGCAAGGCAATATCAACCAGTACGAGGTTGAAGTGGATACCACCCAGCTTTACGAGGTAGATGATTTCAATAATCCCGCTGTTGGCCAATCTCTCGCTTTCAACCTCGACGGCACGCAGGGGCTGCCCGGTATGTACTCCTCGGCGATGACCAATGGAAACTTCTCCGGGGGCGGTCCGACCGTTTCCTTCATCCAGCCGAACGCACCCACCCCGTATGCCTACGAGTGGAATCTGACCGTTGATAAAACAATCAAGGACTGGCTCTTCGAAGTTGCCTACGTCGGAACCTCGGAGCGCCATTACGAAGAACGAAATGAGATCGATCCGCTCAATACCAACGGGGTTGCGTCCCTGTGGGCCACCTGCGGAACACCACCGAACCTGGTAGGGTGCTACAGCGGCGTTCAGGAAAATCAATTAACGGGGACTTCGAACTACCACGCCTTCATCGCACGCGCTGAGAAGCGGTTCAGCTCCGGATTCTCCGCTGCGATCAACTACACATTATCCAAGTGTCTCGGCACTCCCTATCAGGATGAGTTTGCGTGGCACGTAAACATGCACCTCGACTACAGCCATTGCACGGAAGATATCAACGATATCTTCACAGCCAACGGCATCTACGAACTTCCGTTTGGGCACGGCAAGATGTTCTTGAACAACAGCACGCTTGCAGATGAGATTGTGGGAGGCTGGAAATTCGCTGGTATTTCAACGCTGCGTACCGGCCCGTGGACGACGTTGGGAAGCCAGCAGAACATCGGCTTCTTCGATGGCGGGTTGCCCAATCTTAGCGGCCCGGTTAACAATCACTCGTTGCATGGAGGCTTGGGAAGGAATGGAAGGCTCGGGCCCTACTTCAACATTCAAAATGTTGTGAATCTGAGCGCTGTGGGAATCCAGGGAAACTCAGGGACGCATAATGTTCAGAATCCGGGATATCAGGATTACGACCTCTCGGCTTACAAAAGCTGGAAATTGATTGGCGAACAGCCGACCTTGACTTTCCGGGCAGATTTCTTCAATGTCTTCAATCGAGTCAACTTCCAATCCGTTAGCACCTATGACCTCGCCAGCAATTTCGGCGATGTTTCGAGTGCTTATCCGGCGCGGGAAATTCAACTCAGCCTGCGGTTCACGTTCTAACTCCGTGATAAGGTTGCAGGCGCAGTTAGCGCGGAAACTTGCCCTTATCGCCACGCTCATGGCGGGCTGCTTTATCGGCGGCCCGCGTGTGGGCGCGACAGCGTACAGAATCACCGAATCTGCATCTTCAACTCGCCCCGAGTCCGACAAAAAGTGCCCTGCGCGAAGCGACCGGGACATCGCGCTTGCCAAAGCCAGTGCGCTGTTAGGGCAATCCCGGTTTCAAGACGCGGCTGCCTTGCTGCAACCTGTTTCGGCTATGGATTGCGATGCCAGAGTGAGCCTGTTGCTCGCCGCAGCGTTCGAAGGGGAAGGGAACTCGCCCAAAGCGGCAGAAGTGCTGCAGGCGGCACATGCTGTGTGGCCATCGAACGACAGCATCGCCGTTTCGCTGGCTCGTGAGTATCTCGCCGTGCGGGAGGTGGACAAGGCAGTAAAGTCGCTGGCACATTTTCACGCGACCGCGGATACGCCTGAACAAGAAATGCAGATGGCTGTGGTGGTTTATCTTGCCGGTCACCAGCTTGTGTCAGCGCAGAAAGTTGCTGAAGCAGCCTACAGGTTTTATCCATCGGAAGATACCCTGTTGTTGTTAGCGAACAGCCTGCAGATGCAGGGGCGCTATCCCGACGTCAACCGTATTCTTGGAAATCAACGAGGGATGTACGGCAACTCGCCGAAGTTTTTCATCACCTTGGCGGAAAGTGAACTCGACGCTTCGAATTACCCGGCAGCTCGGCAGGATTCAGAGCGCGCCATTTCGCTCGATTCGAATTTGTATCAGGCGCACTACATCCTCGGTAATGTCCTTTTCAAACTAAGCGATATGGATGGAGCGATTGCCGAGTATCGTGTGGCAATCAATCTGGCTCCCGATCAGCCGCGGACCTACTTTCAACTTGCACAGGTACTGCAAGCAAAACAGGACGAAGCCGGCGAACAGCATGCTCTCGAGGAGGCACTGGCGACCGATAGCCATTACGCGCCGGCACAGTGCGAGATGGGGAGGATACTTCTTGAGCAGCATCGCGCCACCGACGCGGTCGATCACCTCACAGCGGCGATCCAGTCGAATCCACATTCTGAAAAAGCCTACTTTCTACTTGCCCGGGCCTATGCGCAACTGGGTGAGAAGGACAAGAGCGATCAAATGGTGAAGCGTCTTCAGGCGGTGAAGAAAGAGAACCGGCCCAGCGCGGGCGGCAAGAACGAGAATCACCCAGCCGCGGATCAATCGACCAGCCCGTGACGAGGTTACGTCGCTAATGGGATAGAAGGCAGCGGCACATGCACGAGTGAAGCGGTAAAGGATGCACGCTGCGATGCATTTCCGGTATATCTTGGTTTCCGAAGCCTTGCCTGGATACCAGAGGAGTTCTGCTCGGTTTCAGGGAAATAAGAGGTTACTGTCGAATGAAAGTGTCCGAATTCCTGTCTGGTGTTCTGCTCAAGGAGAGTCCGATGAAACGGCCTGTTCGATTTCTGATTCTTATCGCACTTTATTGCTTCGGCACTTGCGCTACCTGGTCGCAGCAGAGACCTCCGGCGACGCCACTTATCACCCACGATCCTTACTTCAGCATCTGGTCCGCAACGGACAAGCTTACCGGTTCGGATACAACCCACTGGACAGGCACTCCGCAACCCATTGCTGGAATTGCACAGATTGATGGAGAGCGGTTTCGCTTTATGGGGAGTCACCCCGAGGCTATGCCTGCAATGGAGCAAACGGACCGATCCATCTCACCAACGCACACCCGCTACCAGTTTCGCCAGAACGGCATAATGCTGCAGTTCACGTTTTTTACGCCGGCAATGATGAACGACCTGGATGTGCTTTCGCGTCCGGTTACGTACCTGACTTGGAGCGCGCAGGCCACGGATGGAAAGTCTCATCGTGTCACCGTCCTTCTTGATGTCGATCCGCTAATCGCAGTCAACGACCGAAGCGAGGACGTCGTGTCGTTTCGGAATCAGACATCACACCTTGACGTGCTTTCAGTAGGATCCCGCGACCAGAGGATTCTCAATCGCTCCGGCGACAATCTTCGCATCGACTGGGGGTACTTCCATCTCGCAGTTCCCAGGAACGAGGGGTCGACAAGCGTAATCGCACCGGACATCGTGAGAACGTTTTCCGCGGCCGGAAGCCTGCCGATAAGCGATTCGATGAGTATGCCGCAACCCGCCAACCGGACCGCTCAGCACCTTGCCGCTCATCTTGACTTCGGGTCTGTTGGAGCACAGCCCATTGTGCGTCATCTTCTCGTCTCTTATACAGAAGGCTATGCCATTCAGTACCTCCAGCGGAATTTGAGGCCCTATTGGCAGCGTGACAATATCCCCGTGGAAAAGATGCTCGACCTGGCTGAAGAGCAATACTCAGCTCTGGATCGGCGCGCCGATGCTTTCGATTCAGATCTTACGGCCGATCTAACCAGAGTCGGTGGGGAGCACTATGCGGCCATCGCGATTTTGGCCTATCGACAGACCCTTGCGGCGCACAAACTTGTCGCCGATGTGAATGGCGATCCGATGTTGTTTGCTAAAGAAAACTTTTCAAACGGCTGCATCGCAACCGTCGATGTTCTCTACCCATCCGCGCCCTTCTTTCTCTTTTTCCAGCCGAAGCTGCTGGAAGCGCAACTGCTTCCGGTCCTTGAATACTCGAGGCTCGCACGCTGGCGATTCCCATTTGCGCCGCACGATCTTGGTCAATACCCGCTGGCAAATGGGCAGGTTTATGGTGGCGGGGAAAAAACAGAAGAAGATCAGATGCCAGTCGAGGAGAGCGGCAACATGCTTATCCTGGTCGACGCCCTGGCGCACGCGGAAGGCAACGCACATCTAGCGGAAAACTTTTGGCCGCAGCTCACGATGTGGGCTCAATACCTGAGGGAGAAGGGGCTTGACCCTGAGAACCAGCTGACTACCGATGACTTTGCGGGCCATGTCGCACATAATTCCAACCTTTCCATCAAGGCAATCGAAGCGCTGGCCGCCTATGCAAACCTGGCGCAACTTCTCGGGCACGACGACGCCGCGAAGAGCTACAACCTTGCCGCAAAGGCGATGGCTGACAAGTGGGTTGCCATGGCACGAGAGGGCGACCACTACAAGCTTGCATTCAACAGTCCCGGCACGTGGAGCCAGAAATACAACCTGGTGTGGGATCAAATCCTCGGTTACAACCTGTTCCCCAAGTCAGTTCAAGAGACAGAATTGTCGTTTTATCTGGGCAAGATCAACGTCTATGGTCTTCCGCTTGATAACCGCGCAGATTACACAAAGCTCGACTGGTCCGTTTGGACCGCTACGCTTGCATCGAATGCCCACGAATTCGACGCACTGATCGACCCTATCTATCGATGGATGAATGAAACGCCGACTCGTGTTCCCTTGACCGATTGGTACGACACGAAAACAGGAAAGCAGATCGGTTTTCAAGCACGCAGCGTGGTTGGAGGCGTCTTCATCAAAGCGCTCTCGGATAGGCAACTGGCGGCCAAATGGACCAGCTTGAACAAGCTGCCCAACGAAGTGCCGAATGACGCTCCAGGAGAATCGCAGTCTACGCCAATAACCCCAAAACCTAATTGACGCCCAAGGCGCCGCCCGTGACTAGTGGGAAGGGACGTTCAGATGCAGGCCTGGAGTCTACGTTGAGGAGGGTCGTGCAAAACAAATGAGATCTGCGGCTCTGGCGCTGATGTGCAAAGTGCCTTGAGCCAGAGACTCCCTTCGCTCTCCCCCGCAGATTTCCCATCGCCAGATAGGCAAATGGAATTACAAAGACTCCGGCATAAATGAGGAAGGATAAATCACGGAAACGATCGACCCGAGTAAAAGTGCCCCCGGCGAACACCAGCCAACCACAAAATCGATGATCAATTGATCGATGGGACACTTCTCTTCCGCGGCCGGGTGGAGGGGTCGAAAAGGTGTTGAAAGTGTATCGCGCACTCCGTCGTCGCCAATGAGCAAGCGGCGCATTTCTTGACAAGAGATTAGCGCAATTGTGACGCGGTCTTCGAGAACATTTGGTTACCTGGCCAGGCTTGCTAGACTGGCGTTGATGTCGTTCTTGAGGATCGGCAGGTTGTTCTGAAAGCCACAAACACTCATTCCCTGAATCATTCTGGCGTTCGTGCTGCGGTCTACAAATTGATTGTGGAGCAAGTCACAGATGAGTTCTATTACGAGAATTGTTCTGTTGTCTGTTCTTAGCCTAGCGCTCGCGGCAGAGGGCCTGGCGCAGGGTAGTACGCAGCGTGCACCGGAGAATGGCTTAGCGCCTGGGCCTTTCCAGTTTCGTGAAGTTTATCCGCTCGAATTCCGGGTTCAAAGCAGAAAGCAAGCCTACGATCCCAATCATGGAGCCCAGCAACTGAGCCAGACCTATTATGGACTGGCCAATCCGATGCTCCAGTTTCAGAAAGATCGGCGCGACCGGCCTGAAACGTACTCGAGCCACGATTGGGTGAATCTACTTCCCGAAACCGACATTTATCTACAGATGGGCAGCCTGGACCTGGCGGAGAAACAATACCTGGATATTGTCGATCGGCTGCGTAAGGCGCAGGGACCTGCATCGAGTGACCTGGCATTCATGCTCGATCATTTGGCCGAGTTTTATCTGGAAGAGCGGAAGTTCGAGTCTGCCTATAAGACTTTTTCGGATGCCGTACAGGTGCGGCGCTCGAGCCTCTCTGGGCTGAAGAAGGCCGTCGATTCCGGATCTGCGCTTTCCCTGGGGATCGAAGACCCAGACGGTGCTTTCATCGGATACCAGGTCCACCTCGCAGATCTTCTGACGCGACTGGGCCAGATGGACCTGGGCAAGGGCGATCTTGCTGCTGCGGGTGTGAAGCTGGGGGAAGCCGTGTCGTTGTTGAATCTGCCGAACAACACCTGGTATGTACCCGGCCTCTACGCACTTTACTTCCGATCACGAGTATTTGAGCGTCAAGGAAATTGGAACGCTGCCGAAACGTTGTGGCGCGAGGCTGCGGCGAAACGTCAAGTTCCAGAGGCTGCTGGCGCTCTCGAGCAGGTGCAAATCGAGACAGCGGATTTCTATGCGCGCAAAGGCGATTTTCACGCTGCGGCTGGAATTGCAAGCAGCCTGCACCCTGGCAACACTACCAGGACACCTCCTTCGCAGAAAGTGATGGGTGCGATGCGGGCGACGCTGTTGAATAATCGCCCCGCGAGTCATCGCATGCCCACCGATGGCGCCACCGCACTGCGGGAGATCATTGCTCTCGATACCTGGCAGAGCAAGGGCGAAGATGCCGCGGCTGCGCTCTTGCCCCAGTTGTTCGGACCTGTCACAAATGATCTCCTGGATCGCGGATCAGACGCGGAGCGATCGCAGTTGCTGGCATGGTTCGAGAGGCGCGTCTTCCTGCATCTTTCGATCCTGCTCGACGGAGATCCTCAGCAAAAGAGAATCGAAGATGCATACGCTCTGCTCAGCAATGTGAAAGGGCGTTTTTTCGCCAGGATGGAGGATGTGACGTCGCGGGTCGAAATGGAGAGGGGGAATCCCAATACGGAAATCCCGGAATTCAAGATTCTCGATCAACTCGCGGCAGCACGGCAAAAACAGTCCCACTTATTTATTGAGGCGGCTCTAGATGGAAGGAGCGTGGATCCGGCTGAATTCGTGGCCAACGACAACGCCGAGCGAGTTCTAACGGACGCGCTCGCGACGGGAGTGGAAGGTCTCTCCACCTACTTCTATTTTTCTCTGCCTGCGCTCGGCAAAGCACTTCCGCCGGAGGGCGCCTTTATCGATTTTGTGCGGTGGGAACGTAGGAGCCGTGACAGTGGGCGGCAGCCGCAGATGGAATACGGGGCCTTCGTGATCAGGCGAGACCATCCTCTCCGTTATGTTGATTTGGGTGCAGCAGACGCAATCGACAGCGAAATCGACAAGGTCCTGGCCGCAGGACGCGATCTCCGCGGGCTATGCAGCCAACGCGGATTCCAGATTGAAGGCGGACCGGAAGTTTCCGCAGAGCAATTCAAACAAGACCTGAGAGACCTATACAAATCTGTGGTTGCTCCCCTGGAGCCTGCGCTGGAAGGGGCTACGAAGCTCTATATGGCGCCCGACGGCAAACTGGCACTGGCGCCCATCGGCGCTTTTATTGACGGCAAGGGTCATTATCTGCTCGAGAGCCGAACCACCACCTATGAAGACTCCTGGCGGGACCTCTCGATCAGTGGTCCATGGGGTCCGGACGCCAACCAGGCGAATTCGCTCGTTGTGGCAAATCCTGATTTCGATCTGGCGCTTACCCCGGCACAGGGACAGTTGCAACAGCGAAAGGCAACGTTTGCTCCTTTGCCCGGAACGCAGATGGAAGGAACCATCGTTCTTAAGGCCATCGGCGCTCCTCAGGACCGGCTCCTCACGGGAAATATGGCCAGGCAAACGCTGGTGCAGTCGATCAATCATCCGGAGATCGAGCATTTCGCGACGCACAGCTTCTTCGACTTGCCGTGGACGCCCACCACCTCGCCTTACCACGTCTTCGAGTTTCCCGCGCCATACGACACGGAATACCCGCTTCTGCAGGCAGGCATCGCGCTTTCGGGCGCTAATCGCGTCCAAAACGGTCCTG
The DNA here is from genome assembly GCA_963774175.1 of uncultured Acidobacteriaceae bacterium. Taxonomy (GTDB): domain Bacteria; phylum Acidobacteriota; class Terriglobia; order Terriglobales; family Acidobacteriaceae; genus Telmatobacter. The sequence continues at coordinate 194,131 of CAVZDT010000009.1, read as the reverse complement.
AGGACGGTCTGTTGACCGGACTAGAGGTCAGCAGCCTTCGTCTGGAGGGCACGCAACTCGCCGTTCTCTCATCCTGTGACTCCGGCCAGGGCACGGTGCTCGCGGGGCAAGGAATTCTTGGTCTACGCGCAGCGCTTTCGATGGCTGGAGCAGAATCGACAGTCATGACACTGTGGCCGATCTGCGATGTCGCCGGCGCAAAATTCATGCAGTTCTTTTATTCGCATTTGTCGCAAACGCCGGCCGAGGCGCTCCGCCTCGCACAGCAGGACATGATTGCCAGCGGCAGTTTTGCAGACCCGCATTACTGGTCCGGCTATCTCGTTTCGGCGAAGGGAATCATCACGCCGAGGAAGGCGAACCCAGCGCCGAATCAGACGGTTTCCAGCCAGCCGTCGATTGCTGCAGCGGCCAACGTGAATCAACCATTCCTGATCACGCCTCGATGCTTTCACATCGTCAGCCACAGCGACCAGCAGGGATCGCAAATGCGCACCCACTATGACGCCGAGATTAAGATTGGCGGCGTAATCCGGCGTGTCCAGAGCTCTCCCACGCAGGCGATTTACGACTTGAGTGCGGATGGCAACAATGTCGAGGCGAAATCTTACATCGACCGGGTGCTTGGGTCTGATAGTGACGTTCTTGCCAGCGAGCGCAAATGGCTCGTACAGGCAATGGTCGAGAGACAGCCGGATTCCAGCAGCGTCACCTTTCGATTCGGCCCTATACATCAATATCCCGAACAAAATCGGACGATCACTGTGAAGGGAAAAGCAAACCTGTTCCCATCGCTCGAACTCCCAGAGGCGCTCCCACCGATTGGTCCCGACATATCTGTCACTGATTCGTATGCCGTGAATGGTTCGGTTGATCAAATCGGCAGTTGCCCACAGTGACCCAAGCGGGTGCTGCGCTTTTCTTCCGCTCGCTTTTAATGGCACTGAAAGTTACGCAAAATCCTTCGGATCGCTGATTGATGGGGGAACTATCGCGGCCATCGGACAGGAATTTCGCGCGCGGCGCAGGTAAGCGGCTGCGGAAACGGGTGGACGACGCGTCTTTCATAGGCTAAAGCGCGCGTCGTTCTTGGAGCATTTTCGGCACGATTGAAAATCGTGCCCTGATGCGATGCGAATACAAAAGCAGATCCTTCGCTCCGCTTACCCCACGGTCGACTCCGTCGTCCGCGGGCCCCAAACTGCTCCGCTCAGGATGACACCCTGTTTTATAAGTGGGCATCTTGAGGCATCCTTCGGTTCTTGTTGTTAGCCAGTTCTACATCCCGGGGTGACGGACTTCGTTGGCGTGCGGCACGAGATCCATGTAGACGGCACGAGGGATGTTTGTCTGCCAATGACTTGTAGCACGTGCGACCAGGATCAGCGCGAAGAAGATGTACGCGATCGTCGCCGTCACCACGACAGGGCCGATGGCGCGGCGGCACCAGCGGGCGCGAGGCGCGGCAGCCCGATTGGGCGGAAGAGCGAACTGGAGTGCGTCCTGCGCCGGGCAGGCTGCAACGCACATCATGCAGGCCGTACACTCGACGGAGCGGATCTGCACCAGCTTGTCCACCGCTAAACCCGCGGGGCAGGCGCGGGCGCACTTTGCGCAATCAATGCAGGCATCAGCGTCGCGCCGGATCTTTACCGGACTGAAGAGCGATGCCAGGCCCATCAACGCGCCGTAAGGGCAAAGATAGCGGCACCAGAAGTTCTGGACCAGCATGGAGCCCAGGACAAGAAGTCCGATGACTATGGCTGCGGTCTCGCCGATGTCGCGGAAGAAATTCAGCATCTTCACATCGGCGACCAGGCCGTAGGGCGTAGACATGAAGCCGTCAAGTGCTTCGGCGGACATTACGGCGATGACGTAAACGAAAAAGCTCAGCAGAAGGTATTTGAGAACGCGAAGGGGAAGATCGACCCATTTGTGCAGCCGCAGATTCCGGCCGAAGAATTTGCGGCCAAGTTTCCAGAGATACTCTGACAAGGTTCCAACCGGGCATAGCCAGGAGCAGAACGCCTTTTTCAGAAGAAGGCTCATGAGAAGAAAGGCCATGAAGAGAAACATGGCTGCGGGATGAATGGCGGGCACACGTCCTGTGAGCAGAAAATACTTGGTGTTCATGAGCCCGGCGATGGGCAACCATCCTTCAACCCCTGCCGGTCGAGGCATATAGAGACCGTTTCCGCCATGCTCAAAGTAACGCACCCACACAAAAAACTGAATGCCCAGCCAGCCATTCAGGAGGGCAAACGACAACTGCACAATGTGCCGGATCCGCTGCGAACGGTCGGGAGAGGTCCTGCGGTCAAGCTTCTTCTTGTCCCCTTGTATTGAGGTTATATCTGCTCTACATGCGCCCATGTCGCTTCTTCCTTGTAGATCGAAGAGTAGTTGACGGGCGGCAGAGAAGCAGCGACTTTGGTCACAGGGGGTTCCGTTTTCGGGCAAGCGCCTTCGTCGAGCGATCCTCCGACCTGGTCAAGAAATGGCTTGACCATGCCGGAAGTTGTCGTGGTAGGCTCAGACCTCAGCATTCCCCTCGATTTGCAGGTCTGAGACGTTTAGGCGGCAGGAATGAGCAGTCCATCAATTCCGGCGCAAATCTCCCCGGCGACACCGCCGCTTATCTCAAAAGAGAGGGCTGTGGCTGGGCAATTCATTTCCCGGCGCAATCGGGCAGAGTATCCAATCCCCGAGAACCTGAACCTGTTTCTCGTTGCGCTTCAGATTTCGGCTGCATTCGCCGTATTGACGTTCGCTTCGCGCGCGAAGAGCCCGTATGTCCTGGCGGCTTTTGTCATCGCTTTTCCATTCGTGATGCAAATGGGCTTTTGCCTGGCGCACGAGTCGGTTCACCGTAAATTACATCACAATCGCGGGGTGAATGTCGGCCTTGGGATTTTGACCTTTGCGCTGTTTCCGGGGAGCGTTCATTTTTTTGAAGTGGCTCACCTGCTGCATCATCGCAGAAATCGTTCCGACGATGAACTTGAGGATTATGTCCTGCCGGGGGAGGACGCCCGGTTCAAGCGGACTGTGTACTTTCTTCTGATTTCAGGTTTGTTCTGGCTTCTTCTTGTTCTCTCTTCGATTGTTGTAGCATTCATTCCCGGCAAGCGAATTCGCCTGCCGCGTCCAGATCCCGATTCTGGTTCGTTCAGAAAATTTGTTCAGTTTCTGAATGGCGTAAGGCCAGTACGGGTGCGGCGCGACCTGTTTGTAACGGTGCTGATCTGGGTAACTGCCGTTCCGCTGCTGCATCTTCGTTTTCCGGCGGTTGCGCTATGTTATGCCGCGTTCGGGTTTTCCTGGGCGAGCCAGCAGTATATCTATCATGTCCGCACGCCGAGACATAATGTGCTTGGCGCACTTGACCTGAAATTGTGGCGGCCGATCGGATGGCTGTATCTCCACTTCAACTATCACCTGACGCATCATCTTGCGGTTTGGGTTCCGTGGAACCACTTGCCTGCAGTGGCGGCGATGCAGCCGAGTCGCGGGTACCTGAAGACGTATTTGCAGCTTTGGCAGCCGCCAGAGTTGCTTGAAGAATCCTGGCCAGCTCAATACCAGATTTCCGGACCCCTGCCGTTGAAAGCAGAACCCACGTCGCACCCGGGCTTGGATCTTCCGTGGTGAAGAGTGGCCATGGAGCTTCGCGGGGTGAATACCGGCGGCGGTTCTGGCTGGCAATGGTCGGTTGCGGTCTGGTGGTGGTGCTCGCGCCGTTTTCGTTTCGGGCTGAAGGGCGGTTGGAAACAGCGTTCCATATCCGGGGCGGAGAAGCGGAAGCAGTCAATCAGGAACTGGCCGCCCGCTTTCAAACGCCCTACGTGGACCGCATGATCCTTGTCGTTCGAGGACTGCCGGCACCGGACTCTTCCGATGAATACGAGGCGCTGATGTTCGTGACCGATAGCCTGCGGACAGAGCCGGGGCTGTCGGGCGTTCTTTCGAAGTTGGATTGGCCGGATGAGCTCTTTGAAGGGAAGGATGGTGGAACCCTTGTCATCCTCGGATTAAAACCGCAATCCGGTTCGAGCGAGGCGCTGCTTCCCGGGTTGAGGGCACGTACCGCGTGGATACAGGATCAATTGCGGATAAAGTTTCCCGGCATTCAACTGCAGCTTACGGGTGAAACGGCGCTTAATGTCGACTTGCGAAAAGTGAGTGCCGATGATGTCAATCGCGCCGAGTCTCGCGCATTGCCGGTAACGCTGGTGCTGTTGCTGCTGGCCTTTGGCAGCGTGGTGGCGGCGATGCTGCCCCTCAGCATAGGCGTGCTGGCGATCTCAATGACCATGGGCGCGGCGGCGCTGCTGGCGAGCCATTTTCACCTTTCCATCCTGGTGCAAAACCTGGCCACGATGCTCGGGCTTGGACTGGGAATCGATTATGCGCTGCTGATGGTGAGCCGGTTCCGCGAAGCGATGGCCGAGGGACACGCCGCAGGCGAGGCAGCCGATATCGCGGGGCACCAGGCGGGACGCACACTCATCATCTCCGCGTCGACGGTTGCGATCGGATTCGCGGCGTTGTTATTGGTGCCCATCAGCGAACTCAGCTCCATCGGCGTAGCGGGCCTGCTGGTGGCAGCGATGAGCGTGTTGCTATGCACACTGATTCTTCCGTTCGTGCTGGGCTTGCTTGGCGCTCGCATCGATTCGGCCGGCATTGGGGCGCTCATGCGTTTTCGCAAGGCTGGCGGTATCGCTTCCAACCATGGGAAGCTTTGGCGGCTCTGGGGGTTGAAGGTTACCGCTTTTCCGTGGACAGCACTGCTGCTGGCCGGAATGCCGCTCCTGCTGCTGGCTATCCAGGCGCGGCGAATCTCGGTAGGACTTCCGCCAGGGGATTGGCTTCCGGCGAACGCTGAGTCGGTGCAGGCGCTGTATTCGCTCGAACGCATAGGCCGCTCAGGGATTGTTGAGCCTCTGAGGATTGTTTTGGAACTGCCGGCGGATTCTCCACTGACATCCGCAGCGGGTTGGAATGCGGTGACTCGCCTGACGCAGCATCTAGCAAGCGATCCGCGGTCGGCGGAGGTGATTTCGCTGCCGGGACTTCTGGGCATGACAGGCGACGTTGGTGATCTCGATTCACTTCCTGAAGAGACACGAAAGAGCTTTCTCCGCGACGACGGTATGGCCACGTTGATCGAGGTGTTGCCGGCTGTCGAGGTGACTCCGGCCGAACAGATCAGCTGGGTGCGTGAGCTTCGCGATGCGGACCTCGGGTCCATCACCGGTCTACGTGGATCGGTGCTTCGAATCGGTGGTATCCCCGCGCTGAATGCGGACTACGAAAGCATTGTGCACGAGCGCCTGCCACGGGTGATGGCGGCGGTTGTGGGAGGAAGTTTCGTCGCGTTGCTTCTTGGATTTCGATCTGTGTTTGTTGCCTTCAAGGCCGTGCTGCTGAACCTGCTTTCGGTGGGAGCGTCGTTTGGCGCCCTGGTGCTGGTTTTCCAGGAAGGGCATGGGAGTTGGATGTTCGGTGTCAAGGGAGCGGTCGGCAGCATCTTCCCGATCATTCCAATACTTTCCTTCGCGATTGTGTTTGGTTTGAGCATGGATTACGAGGTCTTCCTGGTTGCTCGCGTGCTGGAGGAGAGGCGTCGCGGGTTGACGGAGCGGGATGCGGTGGCGGAGGGGCTGGCGAGCACGGCGAGATTGATCACGAGCGCGGCCGCCATTATGATCGCCGTGTTTGCTGCCTTTACGATGGGCAGTTTCCTGATCATCAAGATGCTGGGTTTCACCCTGGCAGTGGCCGTGCTGATTGACGCCACGCTGGTTCGAATGGTGATTGGTCCGGCTCTTCTTCAACTGGCTGGTGACTGGAACTGGTGGCCGATGGGACTGGCCGGCTCGCCTGTCATCCTCAAAGAGGAGGTCGGGCGATGATCGCGCCTGCGCAGGACACTCTTCATTCGATGGAGGCTCCGGCGGCTGCCGGGGCAATCGTAATTAGACCGGCCACGCTGGCGGACAACGACGAGCTGCTGGCCTTGACGCGCGTGACGCCCATGCCGGGGGCGATTTCGTTGCGCATCGATCGCGATCCGGATTTCTTCGCTCTTCTGCGCATGCGCGGCGAGGCACTGGTGTATGTGGCGACATGCGATGGCCGTGTGATTGGAAGCATTTCGGGCACTATCCATGCGGCTTATGTAAACGGCGTTGCGGAGAGGATCGCTTATGTGGGCGATTTGAAGGTGCATCCGGCGTTTGCGGGAAGACGCATTTCGGTGCGCCTGATTGCGACATTGCAGGAACACTTGAAGGCTGAGGGGGTCGATCTTACATACAACGTGGTGGCGAAAGGCAACGGGCGCGTCTTGAAGTTCACCGCAAAGAAACATGTGTCGCGAGGTGTGGTCGCGCTGGGCGATTTCATTAACGACGAGATACTCGCTTCGCCGTTTGCAAAGCGATCGAAGAGATATTCCATCGCGGAGGCGAAACGCGAGGACCTGGCTGAGATTGTGCAGCTGATCGACCAGGTGCGGCGCAAGAGGATGTTTGGGCGGCACGTAACGATGGCTGAACTGGAGCGCGTGACTGATGCCTCACGCAACCTGAATTTCGCGAAGATATTGGTGGCGCGCCAAGCCGGATGCATCAAGGCAACGCTGACCGTTGAGGACACCGGACTCTTTAAACGCAATGTGCTCATGAGCGCACCTCCGTTGCTGCGCGCTGTATTGAGCGTTCTGCGAGTGGCGAGGATAGTAATTCCGAAATTGAACATACCGCGCGTTGGCGGCTCGCTGGAAATGCTCTACGTGCGCTATATGGCTTGTGAAGACGGGCACGAAGAGGCATTCGTGCCGCTGCTGGCCGAAGCAAGGGCGGAGGCATTTCGGCGGGGCTCATCGTTTGTATCGGTCGGTTTGCACGAGAACGATCCGTATCGCGCCGCGGTGTCGGGACTTCCGCGATTTACATTTCGCTCGGTTGCCGTCAGCAACAGCATCTTTACGACGGACCGAGTCAGGGATCTTACAGCCTCTGTTCCCTTCGAAGATTTTGCATTGGTATGAATTTACCCTCAGGAGGAAGTTATGGAAACTGCAACCAACTCCGGCCGCTCATCTGCCGCCCAAATTGCGTCCATCCCACCCACGGCACCGGTCTGGCAGGACATTCTGGCCCAGGCCGTCACCGGCGAATTGATCGCCGCGCTCAATTACGCGTCCCTGGCGGAGATCTGCGTCGACCCCGAAGAGATAGCAGAGGCGATTGAGCATGCCGAAAACGAGCGCGGACACGCGGCTGCATTCACGGCAGAGGGGCAAAAGATTGGGGTGGACGTTGTCGCGAATGTGGATGCCCAGTATTGGAAGCGGATCCGCACCGCGTTCCTCGGGTGCGTTGCGGAGCGGGATTTTATTGGCTGCCTGATTATCCAGGAGGTCATGCTTGAATCGTTCGCCGTGGCCAGTTATGAACGCGTTGGACGAGTGGGCCCGGGAAGCCTGGGAGCAACGTTTGCCGCCATTGCAGAAGAGGAGGCGGAACACATCGGTCATGCAATATCGATTCTGAAAGCGGAGCGCGCCATCGAGGAGCGGCGGTTTGACGACAAGGTGTACGCACTGCATCTCGAAGTGATGACGACGCTGGCGGAGATGATGGCCAGGGACGACAAGAATGGCCATTGCGAAGTGTGTCATGGCGCGTGCGTGAAGCAAGCACTGCCGTCGGTTGGCTTGACGACGGGAGAGTTGCGCGGCGCGTCGCTGCAACAGTATCTGAAAACTCTCGATTTGCTCGGACTGCCGGGCGAGACGAGTCTTGAATGGGTCATGCAATTACCGGTGTGATGCGATGGCTGTCGATTTTGCCTTGATTGGGCATTCGGAGAGTTGGAGAGCCGCCGCGGACGTGGTGTCTGTGCTGCGCGGGCAGGGACGTGCGCCGATTCCGGACGAAGAGGTCAGGGACATTCTTCCCTGGATTCCGCCGAGAACAGTGTGCCACGTGGACGCAAGGTCTGCACTTGGCGGAAAGGCACGCGGGCTCTATATCGATTCATTTATCCCGCCGGATCGGCTGGATGGAATGTTCGTGCGCGAGAATCTTTGCCGGGTGCGACAGGCGGCGGCTTACGCAATCAGGGCAGGAGCGAGAATTGTCAGCCTGGGCGGGTTCAGCTCCATTCTTATCGAGGGGAACCTCGACCAGATTCCCGACAAGCAGCAGACGGTCTTCACGACTGGAAACACGCTGACGGTTGCGTTTATCGTGCAGGGGATCGTGAAAATGTGCGCGGTGGAAGGGCGGGATCTGCGCGAGTCGACGCTGCTGATCGTGGGAGCAACGGGAGACGTCGGCTCAGGTTGTGCACGGTGCCTTGCGCCACTGGTGAAGCGCCTGGTGCTTCGGGCACGGAACATGGAACGGCTGCGAGTCCTTGCGGCGGAACTGGAAGATGAAGGACATTGTGGGGGCATCTCGAAAGATGGGGAACCCTCCTCGATGCAGGCCGACGTCGTGATCTGCGCGGCGAGTCTTGCTTCATCTTCACTTTCGTTGGAGAACGTCGCACCTGACGCGATTATCTGCGATGCCGGATATCCGAAAAACCTGGATCCTGAAGCGGCGATGCCGGATGCAAGAATCTTTTTTGGCGGCCTGGGGCAAATTACGTGTGGCATGAAACTCGTGCCCGACCTCGATGGAGTTCTGAACCGTCACCCGTTTCCCAATGTGGTGCATGGATGTCTGCTGGAAGGGATGACGCTGGCTTTGGAACGGCGGTTCGAGGCGTTTTCGCGGGGCAGAGGATTGATCAGCGCGGAATCGGTGAAAGAGATGGAAGAGATGGCGGAACGGCATGGAATCTGCCTCGCGCCGCTTTACAATGCAGCCGGGCCAATCGAAAGCTCGTTTGCCTGCCAGGCGGAAGGATCGGGATTATGAGCGTTCGATCAGGCGAGCAGGTGGATCTGTCGCAACTGCTTTTTGGAATGTGCTGGGAGGATCCAGATTCGGACCGTCTGGCACTGGCGATCCAGCCTGGAGACACGGTTGTGACGATTACTTCGGGCGGATGCAACACACTTGGTCTTCTGCTTGAAGATCCCGGCAAGATTTATGCGGTTGACATCAATGCTTCGCAATCGTATCTGCTGGAATTGAAGCGCGCGGCAATACGACAGCTTGATTACGGCGAGCTTTGGGCTTTCCTTGGATTGACGGAGTCGAATGGCCGGTTGCAGATCTTTGACCGATTGCGGGGTGATTTAAGCCAGGCGGCAGTCGATTATTGGACAAGGAAGCCCGCGGCAGTCGAAATGGGAGTCGTTTACCAAGGAAGGTACGAGTCGTTCATTCAAAAGTTTGGACGAGTTCTCTCGGTGGTCCAGGGCAAAAAGCGGATCGAGGGATTTTTCCGGTGCGAGACGCTCGACCAACAAAGAGAGTATTTCGACAAGAGATGGAACACGCGGCAGTGGAGGCTTCTGTTTCAACTGGCATTTAACAAGTGGATGCTTGCGAAGCGGGGCTTGACCGCGGACTATTTCAAGTTTGACGATGGGTCTTCGTCCTTTGCAGAAAGTTTCTTTCGCCGGTCAAAGCATGCGATGTGTGAGATCCCGATTCAGACGAATTATTTTCTGGCTCAATACCTTCGTGGGCGGTATTGGAATGAAGAGACGGTGCCCTTGTATCTTCGCAAGGACAGACTTGCGCTGGTGAGGGAGAGGCTCGATCGGATTGAGATTGTGACGTCGGACGCGCAGAGCTGGCTGGGAGCGCAGGCCGATTCCTCCATCGATGCCTTGAGCCTTTCAAATATCTGCGAGCTGATGAGTGTGGATGAGAGTGCGCGCTTGTTTGCGCAGGTGGCGCGTTGTGCCCGGCCGGGCGCGCGGATATGCTTCCGCAACTTGATTGTTCCGCGCGGCGTGCCTGCCGGGCTGCAGGAGGAAATCGAGCTTCAGGAGGAGATGAGCCGAGAGCTGATCGCGCACGACCGCTCTTTTGTCTACTCGCGCGTACAGGCTTATGTTGTGAAAGGCAACCACCGTTCCTGACAGCGTCGGTCGCTAGGCGTGTTGCATTGCGGCGGTGTAGCCGGCGGAGCCGATTTCTATTCCCGCTGAGGACAAGTCGGAGGCTGAGCCGCCCATCATGCCTAAGGCTCCGCTGCCGGGCAGAAAGACCTTGAAGCAGGTGGACGATCCGCTGCTGCCGCGAAAGCTCCGGAAGGCGATTCTGCCTTCGTATTTCTGCACGATGCCCTTGCTGATCCAGAGTCCGAGGCCCGTGCCTTTTGTGGACTTGGTGCTGAAGAAGGGTTCGAAGAGTCTTTTGGAATCCTGCGGTTTGATGCCAGCGCCGGTGTCAACGATGGAGACACTGATGCCGCGGCGCCGCAATGTCCAGTCGTAGGCTTCGCGCACCGAGAGGCGCAGCTTTCCGCCGTTGGGCATGGCCTGGATTGCATTTCCGACGAGGTTCAGGAAGACCTGGCGCAGTTCGACGGGGAAGCCATGGACCGAACCTGGAGTGACGTACCGCTTGCACAGGCTGATGTGGCTATTGTGCATCTGCCGCTCCTGCAGGCCGACGACATCGTCAAGCAGTTCGGTGAGCATGACGGCGATGGGGGTTTTTGATTCGCGGTAAAAGCTGAGCGTCTGCCGGGTAATGTGGCTGACGCGCTGCAGTTCCTGCTCGGCCAGCGCAGCGCAATGGCGCGCTTCCTCGTCGAGCGAGGGATGATTGCGCAGCAGATAGAAGATGTTGGTGATGGCGGCCAGCGGATTGTTGATTTCGTGCGCGATGATTCCGGCGACGCGGCCCATGGCAGCCAGCTTTTCGGTCTCGCGCAGGGCTTCTTCGGCGCGCAACTGGGCGGTAATGTCGCGATCGACCTCGAGGACTGCGTTGCCTTCGTGATTCATGGTCTTGCGGCAAGCAACGACGACATCCGTGCCGTCTTTCGTTTTCTGCAGGTCAGATTGCCTTCGCCAGACCTTGCGTTCGTAGAGCGTCGATCTCAACTGCCTCGCTGGAGACGGGAAAAACGGTGCGCAGAACGCTGTGAAGGTCCTTGCCGAGGACTTCGTCGCGCTGCCAACCATAGAGATGTCTCTGCGCCGGAATTCCAGAAGAGAAGATTGCCATTGAGGTCGCGCACGATGATGGCCTCGGTGGCGAGCTCGAGCAGTTCGGCGCGCATGCGGAATTGCTCCTCGCTCTTTCGGAGCTCCTCGGTGCGCTCTGCAACGCGCTGCTCCAGTTCCTTGTTCAGTGATTCGAGCATGCGGGTTTTGCGATGCAGTCGACGAAGATGCTGATCTTGGCGCGCAGCACTTCGGGAACAACGGGAACGGAGATGTAATCGACCGCGCCGCTGCGATAGCCCTGGATTTTGTCGGAATCGGTGAGATGCACGCCGGAGATGAAGATGATCGCGGTCTTCTGGAAGCGAGGATGCTGGCGGATGACGTCGGCAAGCTCGAATCCATCCACGTCGGGCATGCTCACATCCATCAGGACCACGGCGATATCGGTCTTGAGCAAGATGTTCAAGGCCTCGCTGGCGGAAGTGGCCTTGATGAGGTTCTCTCCCAATTCGGCGAGAATGACCTCGTAGCTCAGGAGCTTGGCCGGCTGGTCATCGACCATGAGGATGTTGACTTTGTCGTCCGCCGTCATCGATTATGTCTCTCCGAGCCATCTGCAATAAGCGTCGCTAACGATGCAGCCACATACGCAGAGCAGAAAGCAGCTGCTCAGTGTTGACCGGTTTGGCGAGATACTCGGACGCGCCGGCTTCAAGACATCTCTCGCGATCGCCTTTCATGGCCTTGGCCGTGAGCGCAATGATCGGCAGGCGCCGCAGCGCCGGATTCTGGCGAATGACCTGCATCGTTTCGTATCCGTCCATCTCGGGCATCATGATGTCCATCAGGACGATGGCCAGATCGGGAGTTGATCTCGATGGTTTCGATTGCTTCGCGCCCAGTGCCGGCGGAGAGCACCGTCATGCCGCGCCGCTCGAGAACGCTGCTGAGGGCGAAGATGTTGCGCACGTCGTCGTCGACGACCAGCACCTTGCGGCCGGCGAGCGCCTCGTCAGAGTGGTGCAGGCGATCGAGCATCTGCTGTTTTGTCTGCGGGCAGGTCGGAGACCACGCGATGGAGGAAGAGCGCAGTCTCATCGAGCAGGCGTTCCGGCGATTCCACGTCTTTGACGACGACGCTGCGAGCCAGGGTGTGCAATTGCGCATCCTCCTCGGCAGTCAGCTCTCTTCCGGTGAAAACAACGACCGGAAGATCCTTGAGACTGGGGCTGGTTTCGAGCTGTTCGAGCACCTCGAAACCGGTCATGTCGGGCAGGCGAAGATCGAGCACGACGCAGTCGTATGTGGCGCTCTTGAGAGCCTCAAGGGCGGCAGCACCGGAGTCAGCTACATCGATATCGATGTCCTCGTGCCACAGCAATTCGCGGGTGCTCAGCTGCTCGGCGGGATTGTCTTCGACGACCAGCAGCCGTTTGCGGCGCGGTTGCGCGTACTCGCGGATGCGTGCCAGTGCGGCGTTCAGGTCCTCGGTTGAGGTGGGCTTGGTGACGAAGGCAAATGCTCCGCGCGAAAGGCCGTGATGACGATCTTCGTCGAGCGTGAGCATCTGGACGGGAATGTGGCGGGTGCTGGGATCCTGCTTGAGGTGGTTCAGCACCGTCCAGCCGAGCATGTCGGGCAGGAACACGTCGAGAGAGATGGCAGTGGGACGATACTCGCGCGCCAGCGCCAGGGCTTCGGTTCCCGTCATCGCGACCAGGACCTTGAAGCCCTTGTCGCGCGAGAGATCGCAGAGGACGCGAGCATAATGCGGATCGTCCTCAACGATCAGCAGGACGGCATCGCCCTCTTCGAGAGAATTGCGATCGTCCTCGATCCGCGCTTCCTGCTCCGCCACAACAACGTTAGAGAGGAACATGGGAACATTTGCAGTGCCGCCGTCCTTTTCAGTCTTGATGATGGTGGAGACCGCGGGGCCTACATAGGTCTGCGGCAGATAGAGCGTGAATGTGCTGCCCTTGCGGGGCTGCTCTTCAGCTGGATTTCGCCGCCGAGCAGGTTGGCGAGTTCGCGGCTGATGGCCAGGCCCAGACCGGTTCCGCCGTATTTTCGGCTGGTGCCCGCGTCGGCCTGCTGGAAGGCCTCGAAGATGATGCGTTGTTTTTCCGGCGGAATGCCGATGCCGGTATCGGACACTTCGAAGGCGATGACGGAACCGGCGCCGCTGAGGATCGGAGTGATCGGGACTCCAGCCGCGGGTGGGCAGAAGAGACAGACAGCCGGACGCGTGCCTTGTTCGGTGAATTTGAAGGCGTTGGAAAGCAGGTTCTTCAACACCTGCTGCAGGCGCTTCGAGTCGGTGACGAGGCTGCGGCCTGTCCTCGGATCGTTGGTGACGTCGAAGACGAGCTTGCGGTTTTCAGCTTCGTGACGGAACGGCCGCGCCACAGTGTCGAGCAGCGCGCCGAAGAAGACCTCTTCGGCCTCGACCGACACGGTGCCCGACTCGATCTTGGAGAGATCGAGAATGTCGCTGATGAGGTTGAGCAGGTCGGTTCCGGCGCCATGAATGGTGCGCGCGAACTCGACCTGCTTGGCGTTCAGGCTGCCATCGGGATTTTCGGCGAGCTGCTGGCCAAGCACGAGGATGCTAGTTGAGCGGAGTGCGCAACTCGTGCGACATGTTGGCGAGGAACTCGGACTTGTACTTCGAGGTGAGCGCCAGCTCGCGGGCTTTTTCTTCGAGTGCGCGGCGGGCCTGCTCGATTTCCTGGTTCTTGCGTTCCACTTCGTAGTTCTGCTCGGCGAGCTGCTGCGCTTTCTGCGCCAGCTGCTCGTTGGTCTGTTGCAGCTCTTTCTGCTGCGTCTGCAGTTCGGTGGCGAGCTGCTGCGACTGCTTCAGCAGGCCCTCGGTCTGCATGGTGGCTTCGATGGAGTTGAGCACGATGCCGATGCTGGAGGTGAGCTGCTCGAGGAACGCCAGATGCGAGGCGGTAAACGCGCTGAGGCTGGCCAGTTCGATGACGGCCTTCACGCGGTCCTCAAAGAGCACCGGCAGCACGATGACGTTCTTCGGAACCGCTTTGAAGAGGCCGGAGCGGATCGGCGCGGCTGTTCTTGGGCAGTTCGGTGATCAGCATGCGACGCTTTTCAGCGGCGCACTGACCGATGAGGCCTTCGCCGATGCGCACTTCCTTTACGTAGCCTTCAGGCGTGTCGGCAAACGTGGAAAGCAGCAGCGAGACTCGTCTCGGAACTCGCGGAGTCTCCGCCCATCTGGTAGATGACGCCCTGTTGCGCATTGACCAGCGGCGCCAGCTCGGAGAGCAGCATGCGGCCCACGGTGGCCAGATCGCGCTGGCCCTGCAACATGCCGGTGAAGCGCGCGAGGTTGGTCTTCAGCCAGTCCTGCTCGGTGTTGCGGTCGGTGGTGAGGCGCAGGTTGTCGATCATGGTGTTGATGTTGTCTTTGAGCTCGGCCACTTCGCCGCTGGCTTCCACCTGAATCGATCGCGTGAGGTCGCCCTTGGTGACGGCCGTTGCCACTTCGGCGATGGCGCGCACCTGGTTGGTGAGGTTGTCGGCCAGCAGGTTGACGTTGCCGGTGAGATCCTTCCAGGTACCGGCCGCGCCGGGCACGTTGGCCTGGCCGCCGAGACGGCCTTCGACGCCGACTTCGCGAGCAACCGTGGTGACCTGATCGGCGAAGGTGGCGAGCGTGTCGGTCATGTTGTTGATGGTTTCGGCCAGCGCGGCCACTTCGCCCTTGGCATTCACCGTCAGTTTCTGGGTGAGCGCTCCGTTGGCGACGGCGGTCACCACTTTCACGATGCCGCGCACCTGCTCAGTAAGGTTGGCGGCCATGACGTTGACGTTGTCGGTGAGGTCTTTCCAGATGCCGGCGACGCCGGGCACGTTGGCCTGGCCGCCGAGCTTGCCCTCGGTGCCGACTTCGCGGGCCACGCGCGTGACTTCGGCGGCGAAGGCGTTGAGCTGAT
Organism: uncultured Acidobacteriaceae bacterium; assembly: GCA_963774175.1. Lineage (GTDB taxonomy): Bacteria > Acidobacteriota > Terriglobia > Terriglobales > Acidobacteriaceae > Telmatobacter. The sequence goes on along the minus strand of CAVZDT010000009.1, from coordinate 179,077 downwards.
CGACCATGGTGTTGATGGTGTCTTTGAGCTCGAGGATTTCGCCTTTGACGTCGACGGTGATTTTGCGGGAGAGATCGCCGCGGGCCACGGCGGTGGTGACTTCGGCGATGTTTCGGACCTGGGCGGTGAGGTTGCCGGCCATGGCGTTGACGGAGTCGGTCAAGTCCTTCCATGTGCCGGCGACGCCGGGCACGTTGGCCTGGCCGCCGAGACGGCCTTCCGAACCCACTTCGCGGGCCACGCGCGTTACTTCAGCAGCGAACGAGCGAAGCTGCTCGACCATGGTGTTCAGCGTTTCTTTGAGCTGCAGAATTTCGCCGCGCACGTCGACGGTGATCTTGCGGGTCAAGTCGCCGTTGGCAATGGCGGTGGCGACTTCGGCGATATTGCGGACCTGCGCAGTAAGGTTGCCGGCCATGAAGTTAACGGAATCGGTGAGGTCCTTCCAGGTTCCGGCGACGCCCGGCACCATTGCCTGTCCGCCGAGCTTGCCATCGGTGCCGACTTCGCGGGCGACGCGCGTCACTTCGCCGGCGAAGGCGTTGAGCTGGTCGACCATGGTGTTGATGGTGTTTTTGAGCTCGAGGATTTCGCCCTTCACATCGACGGTGATTTTGCGCGAGAGATCGCCGCGGGCGACGGCGGTGGTGACTTCGGCGATGTTGCGAACCTGGGCGGTGAGGTTGCCGGCCATGGAGTTGACGGAGTCGGTGAGGTCTTTCCAGGTACCGGCGACACCGGGGACGTTGGCCTGTCCGCCGAGCTTGCCTTCGGTGCCGACTTCGCGGGCCACGCGGGTCACTTCGCCGGCGAACCGGTTCAGCTGGTCCACCATCGTGTTGATGGTTTCTTTCAGCAGGAGAATTTCGCCGCTGACGTTGACGGTGATCTTCTTTGAAAGGTCGCCGCTGGCGATGGCGGTGGAAACTTCGGCGATGTTGCGGACCTGGCCGGTGAGATTCGAGGCCATTGAGTTGACGGAGTCGGTCAAATCTTTCCACGTGCCGGCGACGCCGGGCACGTTGGCCTGACCGCCGAGCTTGCCGTCGGTGCCGACTTCGCGAGCCACGCGCGTGACTTCGCCGGCGAAGGCGTTGAGCTGATCCACCATGGTGTTGAGCGTGTCTTTCAGCTCGAGGATTTCGCCCTTGACGTCGACGGTGATCTTGCGGGACAGGTCGCCGCGTGCCACGGCCGTGGCGACTTCGGCGATGTTGCGGACCTGGCCGGTGAGGTTGGAGGCCATGAAGTTGACGTTGTCGGTCAGATCTTTCCAGGTGCCGGCCACGCCGGAGACCTGCGCCTGGCCGCCGAGCTTGCCGTCGGTGCCGACCTCGCGGGCGACGCGCGTGACTTCGCCGGCGAAGGCGTTGAGCTGGTCGACCATGGTGTTGATGGTGTTCTTGAGCTCGAGAATTTCGCCTTTCACATCGACGGTGATTTTGCGCGAGAGATCGCCGCGGGCCACGGCGGTGGTGACTTCGGCGATGTTTCGGACCTGCGCGGTGAGGTTGCCGGCCATGGAGTTGACGGAGTCGGTGAGATCCTTCCAGGTACCGGCGACGCCGGGCACGTTGGCCTGGCCGCCGAGACGGCCCTCGGTGCCGACTTCGCGGGCGACGCGCGTGACTTCGCCGGCGAAGCGGTTGAGCTGATCGACCATGGTGTTCAGCGTTTCTTTGAGCTGAAGGATTTCGCCGCGGACGTCGACGGTGATTTTGCGGCGACAAGTCGCCGTTGGCGATGGCGGTTGCGACTTCGGCGATGTTGCGGACCTGGCCGGTGAGGTTGCCGGCCATGAAGTTGACGTTGTCGGTAAGGTCCTTCCAGGTTCCGGCAACACCGGGCACACTGGCCTGGCCGCCGAGCTTGCCTTCGGTGCCGACTTCGCGGGCCACGCGCGTCACTTCGCCGGCGAAGGCGTTGAGCTGGTCGACCATGGTGTTGATGGTGTCTTTGAGCTCGAGGATTTCGCCTTTGACGTCGACGGTGATCTTGCGGGACAAGTCGCCGCGGGCCACGGCGGTGGTGACTTCGGCGATGTTTCGGACCTGCGCGGTGAGGTTGCCGGCCATGGCGTTGACGGAGTCGGTGAGGTCCTTCCATGTGCCGGCCACGCCGGGCACGACAGCCTGTCCGCCGAGCTTGCCGTCGGTGCCGACTTCGCGGGCTACGCGCGTCACTTCCGAAGCGAAGGAGCGCAGCTGGTCGACCATGGTGTTGATGGCTTCCTTGAGCTGCAGGATTTCGCCGCGGACGTCGACGGTGATTTTGCGGGAAAGGTCGCCGCTGGCCACGGCGGTGGCGACTTCAGCGATGTTGCGGACCTGGCCGGTGAGGTTCGAGGCCATCGAGTTGACGGAATCGGTAAGGTCCTTCCAGGTTCCGGCGACGCCGGGCACCATGGCCTGGCCGCCGAGTTTGCCGTCAGTGCCGACTTCGCGGGCTACGCGCGTCACCTCTGCGGTGAAGACGCCGAGCTGCTGAATCATGGTGTTGACGATGTTGGCCGAGCGGAGGAATTCGCCTTCGAGGGGGCGGCCGTCAACGTCGAGACGGACGGTCTGAGTCAGATTGCCCTGGGCGACGGCGGCGATGGCGCGGGTTACTTCGGTGGTGGGTCGGAGCAGATCTTCGACCAGGGTGTTGACCGAGACCTCCATCTCATCCCAGGCGCCGCGGCGATGTTCAACGCGAATGCGCTCGCGGGTTTTGCCCTCTTTGCCGACGGCGTGGCCGACGCGCTTCAATTCGAAGGCCATCTTCTCGTTGGCGGTGACGATTTCGTTGAAGTTGTCGGCGATTTTGCCCGGAAGTCCTGTCCAGGCGACGGGAAGGCGCACGCTGAAGTCGCCTTCTTTCATGGTTCTGAGGCCCTGAAGAATCGTGGTCAGACACTCCGACACGGGCGGCTCAAAGGCGCTGGAAGGCAGGTGATTTCCCCCCTCTTGCCCACTGACGGGCGGTTCAGCTGTCGTCGACATGCAGCGTGCTCCTGGTGGCAGTTTTGAAATTCGCGGGCGCGAATTTTTCGTGTGTTGACCCCCTGAAATTACACTTCAAGACACACGATTGCTAAGACGTAGCGTGCATGTAGATGCTATGAAGAATTGGCGGGTTGCCTGCGGTGCGGGTGCGGCTTGCGCCACGGAATGCGGGAAGTCGGTCCCGGATTGCACAGTCTGCAGCGCAGTACACCGCGAACTGTGCAGAATCTAAAGGGGCTGCGTTTCGTATCTATTTTATTGGCAATAAGATGCTGTCAACAGGGCGAACAAAAGAAGAAAAAATACGCCGAATTTTTTTTCTTACGAGGTCGCATCAAGCGCCTTATTTGAGGCATCAACGGGGCAATGCGGGACGGGGAACGGGTCATCGGGGAAACTTTGCGCGGTTCGTGCAGCGGAGAGGAGGCGCGAGGCAACGCGGTCATCAAGAATCCCGAGGAGAATCCCCCTGGCGACGCAAGCGACAAAGTCACGGATGTTCTCAGAGCCCCGAAGGGGGAAGGCACGCTTATAGGCTTCGACTCCTGCTTCATCGGCGGAGAATTTGCTCTTGTTCTTGGCGAGTGCTGCCTTGCGGGCGTGCTGGTAGGCGTCGGCGCAGCGGGCAATAGCGGAGTTCGATGCGGTTGAGGCTGCCGGTTCTTCGGACGCAACAGATTATTGATGAATATTGATGAACTTTCAAGTTCGTTGGACATATGTCTTTCTCCGTGGAGAGATTTGGTGATATGGATCCATTCTGCGCGGACTAGGGGAAATGAAGTGCAAAACTGGCGGAAGTTTTTGCGGTGTGAAATGAGGAGTTTAGGAGCAAAAGAGGCGCGGCGGGGCTTGACAAGCGGGACTGCGGCCAGAAGGAGCAAGATTAGGTTTTGCGGGCCATTCATGAAAAGATGAGGCGACAGCCAAACTTCCGAGTCATTTATGCTGTCAAACAAGTGGGACCCCGCCGGGAGAGATCCCCAATCGCCGACCGGAAAAGGCAATCAATTCAGAAACTAGTGATCGATCGCTCCAAGACGCGCTTTTCAATCCGCTTCTCCATGCTGCTCGGTATGCTGGGGATGTGCGTGTTCTTTTGGGGATTCGGTTACAAGATGTCCCTATACCGGACGCATGAGTCGAACTTTCACCGGATTCCGGTGGCAAAGCTCATGTCCCGGAACGAAGATCCGAACGCGACGGAGAGTGGTCGGCTTTGCGTTGCGAAGCCGGTGTCGTTGCAACAAGGGCCGGTTTATACACTTGTAATTCTTCTCTTGTCACCGGGCATTGCAGCTTTGCTTACGGGTTGGAGTCTGCGGTATCGTTCAGTCCCCAAGCCGTGGTGTCTGCGATTCGGCGCCTTTCAGAGCGCTTTTTCCCTCCGGCCTCCTCCGGTTCTCTGCCGGCTTTAATCCTGTACGCAAAATCCGTATTCCTCAAATCATGATCCAGGCAGGTGAAAGGTGCCTGGAGTTGCATGGTTTTCCGAAGCGACCGCGAGACATCTCGCTCGCTTGTGCCCAACAGGACCACAAAAGGGTGAAACCAGAAATGCGAAAGCAGCTTTGTTTCATTTTTCCAGCATGGATCACGCTGGCGACCGTTCTGATATTTGCGGGTTGCCATTCGAGCAAGGGATCCGATGCGAATGCAGCGGAGACGCCGTCGGCGCGGGTGGCCACGGCGCAGCGGGGCGACATTGCACACAATCTGAGCCTGGCGGGGCAGTTTCAGCCGTTCCAGGTCGTTGATGTGCATCCCAAGGTGACCGGCTTCATGAAGCGGATCAACGTGGACATCGGCGACCGCGTGCACAAGGGGGAGACGCTGGCAGTGTTGGAGGTACCGGAGTTGGCCGCGCAGTTGCAGGGCACGGTCTACGGAATCCAGACGGCAAACGCGGAGATGATTCGTGCGCAGCATGAGATCAAACGCGCCGAGGCGCTGCGCTCGGCGCTGCACGCCGATTATCAGCGGCTGCTGGAAACTTCGAAGGCGCAGCCGGGATTGATCGCGCAACAAGAACTGGACGATGCACAGGCCAAGGATCTTTCCGCAGAAGCGCAGGTTGACGCCGCGAAGGCTGCAGCGGATGGTGCAACGCAACATACGCAAGAGGCCCGCTCAGAAAAGGACCGGGTGCAGGCGCTGGAGAGTTATACGAATGTGACTGCGCCGCTGGACGGCGTAGTGATCTGGCGGTACGCAGATACGGGCGCGCTGATCCAGAGCGGCGTCAACTCGAATGAGCAGGACATTCCAATTGTGCGGCTCTCGCAGAGCGGCCTGCTGCGGCTGCGGATGCCGGTGCCGGAGAACGATGTGCAGTATGTGCACGACGGCGAGGAGATCCAGGTTCGCGTGGATGCGATAAGCCGCTCATTTACCGGCAAGGTTGTGCGCTTCACGCGGAGCGTGAATTTTGAAACGCGGACGATGGAGACCGAAGTCGACGTCGAGAATGCGGATCTCTCGATCGCGCCCGGCATGTATGCCAACGCCCAACTGGAACTGACGCGGGTGAACAACGTGGTGACGATCCCGACTGAGGCGATCGTGCTGCGCGGCTCCGAGGCAAACCCCACGCCTGCGGTGTATGTGCTGGACGCGAGCAATCGCGTGCATATTCGCGCGGTGCAGGTGGGGCTGCGTGGAACCAAGCTGGCCGAAATCAAAAGCGGAATCGAACCGGGCGACAAAGTGATTATGGGCGGACAGGAAAAATACGCAGAGAACGAACAGGTTTCTCCTATCATCACCCAGACACAGGCTTCTGAAACAGTGAGCGACTCTGGCGGCGTGATCGATATGAAGGGCGAAGAGGGCGGCAATGGAGGGGGTGGGCAGTAATGCCGAAGTTCGCTCTGAAGTTTCCGTTTTTCATTCTCATGCTGTGCCTGATGGTTGCCCTGGTGGGAGTGGTCAACACAATACGCATGCCGGTGGATCTGTTTCCCGACATTGACATGCCGGTGGTGGTGGTGGCCACGTTCTACAACGGCATGCCGCCGCGGCAGATCGAAGCTGACATTACGAACACTTTTGAACGTTTCTTTACGCTGGCAGCCAACGTGGATCACAGCGAATCGCGTTCGCTGACCGGCGTAAGCCTGATCAAGATTTACTTCAAGCCAGGAACGGACCCCAATGCGGCTTTAAGCAACGTGGCGAACCTGGCGATGGCCGACCTGCGGCGGCTGCCGCCGGGCACATTGCCACCTGTGGTGCTGGGAATGACAGCGTCTTCGCAGCCGGTCTGCCTGGTGACGCTGAAGGGGCAGGGGCTGAACGAGACCAATCTGAAGGACCTGGCTCAATTTCAGGTGCGCAACCAGATTTCGAACGTGCAGGGTGCATCGGTTCCCCAGCCCTACGGAGGGACTTACCGGCAGATCCAGATTTTTGTCGATCCATTGAAGCTGGAGGCTCGCGACCTGAGCCTGAACGACGTAGTGAAAGCAGTGAACGAATCGAATTTGATTCTGCCCGCAGGCGACGTGCGCATCGGGAACAAGGACTACAACATTTACGCGAACAGTCAGTTTCCCGACGCGAAGTCGATGAACCAGATGCCGTTGAAGACGGTGGGCAACTCGTCAGTGCTGGTGGCTGACGTCGGACATGCGGAGGACTCGGGCGCACTGCAGTACAACATCGTGCGCATCGATGGGCAGCGGTCGGTTTACGTGCCGGTGTTCAAGCAGGGCGGCGACAGCAACACCATCACGATCGTCGACGGCATGAAGGCGGCTATCAAGCACCTGGTGGATATTCCCCAGTCGCTGAAGACAGCGGTGGTATTCGACCAGTCGATCTTCGTCAAGCTGGCCATCAGCAATCTGGTGAAGGAAGCGACGATCGGGTTGGTGCTGACGGGCATCATGATCCTGGTGTTCCTGGGGAGTCCGCGGGCGACTTTCGCGGTGATGCTGTCGATTCCGCTTTCCGCGCTGGTGTGCCTGCTGCTGACCAACGCCTTTGGCGGGTCGATCAACACCATGATCCTGGGCGGCCTGGCGCTGGCTTTCTCGCGCCTGATTGACGACTCAGTGGTGGTGCTCGAGAACATTTTCCGCTACATGGAGATGGGGAGCCTGCCGCGCGAAGCCGCGGAAAAGGGAGGCATGGAGGTTTCACTGGCGGTGCTGGCGGCGACTTCGACGACGTCGATCGTGTTTTTCCCGGTGACGTTTCTGTCCGGCATCAGCAAGTACATTTTCACGCCCCTGGGGCTGGGCGTGGTGCTCTCAATCTTCGCGTCTTATTTCTTCGCCATGACCGTGGTGCCGCTTTTCTGCTCGCTGTTCATCCGCATTGATTCTCACGGGGAGGAAGTGAAGCACGGAGGGCAGGGCGCTGCGAGGCGGTCGTTTTTTCGTCGATTTCTAGCCAGGTTCAACGAGCACTTCCAGACATTTCTGAATCGCTACGAGGCGTTCGCTTTTCGGATTCTGCAAAGGCCTGCGCTTACTGCCGGAGCGCTTCTCGGCGGGCTGGCCATCATCCTGATTGGCCTGTTTCCGTTTCTGGGGCGGGCGTACTTTCCGCGCACCGATCCCGGTCAGTTCGTGATCAATGTTCACATGCCCAGCGGGACGCGGCTGGAGGTGAGCGATCAATACATCGCCAAGGTTGAGGACGTGATCCGCAGCGTGGTGCCGCCGAGCGATCTGGACATGATCGTCTCCAACATCGGCGTGTATCCGGATCTGTCGGCGATTTTCACCACCAATGCTTCGATGGATACGGCGTTTGTGCAGACGAGCCTGAAGGAAGACCACCGCGTGGGCAGCTACGAGTACATGCGGCGGGTGCAGGAGAAGCTTTCGCAACAGATGCCGGAACTTTCAACGTATTTCCAGGCGGGCGGCCTGGTAGACGGCGTAATCAACCAGGGACTGCCGGCTCCGATCGACATCCAGATTGGCTCGAACAACATGGAGGGCGCATTTGCGATGGCTAAGACGCTGGCCGCGAAGATCAAGACGATGCCCAACGTGAGCAGCGTCTACATTCCGCAGGATCTCGATTATCCGGGGCTGGCGTTGAATATCGATCGCGAGCGGGCGAGCCTGATCGGGCTTTCCGCGCAGGATGTGGTGGACAACGTGATTACGGCGCTGACCTCAGACGGGATGATCGCGCCGAGTTACTGGATCGACCCGGCCACCGGCAACAACTACATGGTGACAGTTCAGTACCAGAACCGCTGGATCAACAACATGACCATGGAGGACTTCAGGAACATCCCGCTGCGCGGAGTGAAGCCTGCCGGGTACTCTCCAATCGAGGAAGCGCGAGCGGCATCCGATTCTCCGAGCCAGTATTGGAAGGGCGATCACGCATCGGGTTACACGCCGCTGAGTTCGGTGGCCGACATCAAGATGATCAACACGCCTACGGAAGTGGACCACTACCAGATACGGCGGGTGATTGACGTTTATGTGGCAACCAAGACCGAAGCACTGCAAGGGGTGGGAAGCAGGATCAACAAGCTGCTGGCAGACACCAAGCACGACCGTAACACGGTTTTGACAGTGCACGGCGCGGTCGTGAACATGAATGTGGCTTTCAAGGAATTCGGCATTGGACTGGTGATCGCGGTGCTGATGGTCTACCTGATCCTGATGGCGCAGTTCCGGTCATTCATCGATCCGTTCATCATCCTGATGGCAATCCCGCCGGGCCTGGCGGGAGTGGTGATGATCCTGCTGTTCACGGGCAGCACGCTGAACATCATGTCGCTGATGGGCGTGATCATGATGACCGGGATTGTCGTTTCGAACAGCATTCTGATCGTGGAGTTTGCGGGAATTCTGCATGAGCAGGGGCAGCCGGTGCTGGAGGCTGTGGTGCATGCGTGCAAGATTCGCCTGCGGCCAATTTTGATGACCTCGCTGGCGACGCTTCTGGGCATGATACCGATGGCGCTGGGAATCGAAACCGGAAGCGAGCAGTATGCGCCGCTGGCCCGCGCCGTTATTGGCGGCCTGGGTGCTTCAGTGGCGGTTACCGTGTTTCTGGTTCCCGCTGTTTATCTGCTGATTCATGGGCGGCGCGCGCCGCAAACCGCGACTCTGGAGGGGGAGGCGCACTAATGCCGAGATTTGCTCTCAAGTTTCCGTTTTTTATTCTCATGATCTGCCTGCTGGTCTCGCTGGTGGGCGTGGTGAGCATTGTGCGCATGCCGGTGGATCTGTTTCCCGACATCGACATGCCAGTGGTAGTGGTGGCCACGTTCTACAACGGCATGCCGCCACGGCAGATCGAAGCCGATATTACGAACACCTTTGAACGTTTCTTTACGCTTGCGGCCAACGTGGATCACAGCGAATCGCGTTCACTAACCGGCGTGAGCCTGATCAAGATTTACTTCAAGCCGGGGACGGACCCCAATGCGGCTTTAAGCAACGTGGCGAACCTGGCGATGGCCGACCTGCGGCGGCTGCCGCCGGGGACGTTGCCACCAGTGGTTCTGGGGATGACGGCCTCGACGCAGCCGGTGTGTCTGGTGACGCTGAAGGGACAAGGGCTGAACGAAACCAATCTGAAGGACCTGGCGCAGTTCCAGGTTCGCAACCAGATTTCGAACGTGCAGGGTGCATCGGTTCCGCAACCCTACGGAGGGACTTACCGGCAGATCCAGATTTATGTCGATCCATTGAAGCTGGAGGCTCGCGACCTGAGCCTGAACGACGTGGTGAAGTCGGTAAACAGCTCGAACCTGATTCTGCCCGCAGGCGATGTGCGGATCGGCAGCAAGGATTACAACATTTACGCGAACAGCCAGTTTCCCGACGCGAAGTCGATGAACCAGATGCCACTGAAATCGGTAGGCAATTCATCGGTGCTGGTGGCCGACGTAGGCAAGGCAGAGGACTCGGGCGCACTGCAGTACAACATCGTGCGCATCGATGGGCAGCGGTCGGTATACGTGCCCATTTTCAAACAGGGCGGCAACAGCAACACGATCACGATCGTCAACGGGATCAAGGAGGCGATTCAGCACCTGGTGGATATTCCGCAGGGGCTGAAGACAGCGGTGGTGTTTGATCAGTCGATCTTCGTCAAGCTGGCCATCAGCAATGTGTCGCGCGAAGCCATCATCGGGCTGATCCTGACCGGCATCATGATCCTTGTGTTCCTGGGCAGCCCGCGGGCCACGATCGCCGTGCTGCTGGCGGTACCGCTTTCGATGATTGTCTGCCTCCTGATCACCAACTTCATGGGCGGGTCGATTAACACCATGATCCTGGGCGGCCTGGCGCTGGTGTTTTCGCGGCTCATCGATAACGGCGTCATCGTGCTGGAGAATATTTTCCGGCACATGGAGATGGGCAGTTCGCCCCAGGTAGCTTCCGCGGAGGGCGGCACCGAGGTTTCGATGGCGGTGCTGGCGGCGACGTTCACCACTTCGATCGTGTTTTTCCCGGTAACTTTCTTCAACGGGATCAGCAAGTATATTTTCACGCCGCTGGCGCTGGGCGTAGTGCTTTCGATCTTCGCGTCGTATTTCTTCGCCATGACGGTGGTGCCGCTGTACTGCTCGATGTTCATTCGGCCGCATCATACGGGAGAAAAGGCCGGCAAGAAGAAACAGGGCATTTTTGCGCGCTTTGATCGGGCGTTCAACGCGAAGTTTGCGGCCATGCTGAACTGGTATGAAGACGCCGCCAACCGGGCGATGCGACGGCCAGGGCTTACTACCGCGGTGATCTTCGGCGGCATGATCGTACTGCTTGCGGTAACAGTGCCGTTCCTGGGGCGCGCTTATTTTCCCCGCACCGATCCCGGACAGTTCGTGATCAACGTGCGCCTGCCCAGCGGTACGCGGCTGGAAGTGAGCAACGACTATATGGAGAAGGTGGAAAACATTATTCGCGGCGAGGTGAGGCCGAAGGATCTGGACATGATCGTGTCCAATATTGGCGTTTATCCGGATCTTTCCGCCATCTACACCAGCAACGCGTCAATGGACACGGCTTTTGTGCAGACCAGCCTGAAAGAAGGCCACAGCATCGGCAGCTACGAGTACATGCGGCGCGTGCAGAGCAAGCTATCGCGGGAGATGCCGGAGCTTTCGACATATCTTCAGGCCGGCGGGCTGGTGGACTCGGTCATCAACCAGGGACTGCCTGCACCGATCGACATTGAGATCAAATCGCAGGACATGGACAAGTCGTACGAGCTGGCGCAGAACCTGGCCGCGAAAATTCAGCAGATTCCCAACGTGAGCAATGTCTATATCCCGCAAAGCATCGACTATCCGGGGCTGGCGCTGAATATTGACCGCGAGCGCGCCAGCCTGCTGGGGCTTTCGGCGAAGGATGTGGTGGACGGCGTGATCACGGCGCTTACCTCCGATGGCATGATCGCGCCGAGTTACTGGATTGATCCGGACAGCGGCAACAACTACATGGTGACGGTGCAATATGCGAATCGCTGGATCAACCACATGACCATGCAGGATCTTGAAAACATACCACTGCGCGGTTCGCGGCCTCCGGGCTATGCCCCGATGCAGGAAGGCAAATTTGCCACTACCGTCTCAGCGCAGATGTTTCGAGGCGATCATACGTCAGGTTATGTGCCGCTGGGTGCGGTTGCCGATATTCAAAGGATCAATACGCCGACCGAGGTGGATCACTACCAGATTCGGCGCGTAATCGATATCTATGTGGCAACGAAGACCGAGGCACTGCAGAAAGTAGGAGCGCAGATCAGCCAGCTTCTGGCGCAGACCAAGCACGACCGCAACACGGTGCTCGACATGCGGGGGGCGGCGGTGGAGATGAACCAGGCGTTTCACGAGTTCGGCCTGGGGCTCATCATCGCCGTATTGCTGGTGTATCTAATCCTGATGGCGCAGTTCAAATCATTTATTGATCCGTTCATCATCCTGATGGCGATTCCGCCCGGGCTGGTCGGCGTGGTGATCATCCTGCTGATCACGGGCAGCACGCTGAACATCATGTCGCTGATGGGCGTGATCATGATGACCGGGATCGTGGTGTCAAACAGCATTCTGATTGTGGAATTTGCAACGCTGTTGCACGAGCAGGGCAAGCCGCTGATCGAGGCAATCGTGCAATCTTGCAAGATCCGCCTCCGGCCAATTCTGATGACTTCGCTGGCGACATTACTGGGAATGATCCCGATGGCGCTGGGACTTGAGGCCGGGAGCGAACAGTACGCTCCGCTTGCTCGCGCGATCATCGGCGGCCTGTTTGTTTCAGTAGTTGTTACGGTCTTCCTGGTTCCGGCTGTGTACCTAGTGGTGCACGGCAGGAGGGAAAAGTGGGTTCGCGCAGAGGGAGAGGCTTAAAGAGGCATGGCAGTTCAAAGAAGAATGGAAGTCGTTATCGGGGCACTTCTTGTTATGTGCTCGTTGATCGGCGTGGCGGGTGCGCAGACCGACAGGAATGCTGCATCGCTGCCCAATGCTCCAACTGCGCGGCTGATTGCGGAGCTAGCGCAGGCACCGAGTTCGACGACGCAGGAGCCGGCGCAGCCATCGCCATCACAGGCGGCGCCGAATCCTGGCGCGCTATCGACGGCTGCGATGCAGCAGGGAAATGCAGGCTCAAAAGAGAGGCTTACGCGGACGCAGGCCGAGCAGATGGCGATCAAGAACAACCCGCAGGTAAGCGTGGCGCGATTGGTTGCGTTGGCGCAGCACCAGGTATACCGCGAGACAAGGTCAGCAGAGTTGCCGACGGCATCTGCCGCGCTGACCGGGGTAGAAGCGGAGGAGGCTAGCCGCGTTTCCGCTGGTTCTTTGACGGCATCGCGGTTGTTCGAACATGCGGGAGCAGGAGGAGGATTCTCGCAGTTACTGACGGATTTTGGCAGGACGAGAAACCTTGTGGCGTCGTCGATACTGCAGGACAAGGCGCAGAAGGCGAACGCACTGGCAACGCAGTATGACATTCAACTGGCGACGGACCAGGCGTTCTACAACGCGCTGGAGGCGCAGGATACGCTCAAGGTGGCTCGGCAAAACGTGGCGGCGCGCCAGAGCGTGCAGACGCAAGTGAACCAGTTGACCATCAACAAGCTGAAGTCGACGCTGGATCTGAGCTTTGCCGATGTAAATCTATCCCAGGCGAAGCTGCTGGCGTTGGACGCACAGAATAATGCAGATTCGACCATGGCGGCGCTGGATGCGGTGCTTGGATTGGATCACCAGGTGGATTACGAACTTGTGGATGATGGTCCTGATATTCAGCAACCTCCGCCAGATATCGATCAACTGATCGAGCAGGGGTTGAAGCAGCGGCCAGACTTGCAGGCGACGAGCTTCAGCCAGCAGGCAGCGGTAAAGTTCAGCCATGCGCAGCGCGATCAGCTGTTGCCGAGCATTTCTGCGACAGGGACGGCGGGAGTGGTGCCGGTGCGACCGGATGCGTACTACGTCACGAACTGGTGGGGCGCGATTGGGGTGAATGTGAATATTCCGGTCTTCAACGGATTCCTTTTTACAGCGCAGGCAAAGGAAGCGTCGATTCGTGCACAGGCGGCGGCGGAGCAGACGAGAGATCTGCGGGACAGAATTGTGCGCGACGTGCGAACGGCGTGGCTGGCAGCCAATACGTCGTACCAGAAAGTAGCGGTCACAGCGGAGCTGTTAAAACAGGCAGACCTGAGCCTGAAGCTGGCACAGACGCGTTACCAGATGGGCCTTAGTTCGATTGTGGAGTTGAGCCAGGCGGAGTATCAGCAGACGGATGCGGCAATTGGAAATGCGAATGCGCAGTATCAGTATCGGCTGGCGTTGGCGACGTTGAATTATCAGATTGGGGTGGAACCGTAGGCGTAGCGAGTATGGCGAAAACATCCCTCGGAGCTGAAGAGCGTGCGTGAGAACCGATTTCGAGGGATTTCGGGGGAGCTGTCAGAGATCTTTCGTTCAAAAAAATAGCAAGTTAGCGCCGCTTCGCGGCATAGCAGGTTAGCAAGTTAGCGGTGAGGGCTCAGTGAAAATCGTGGGAGTGGACGCCGGCAGTGGTGATGTCGATGGGCGTGATGCGGTAGGCCTTGACGTGAATTACGCCACTCTGAATCTGCAATGTGCCTTCGATGTTGAGGAAACGGTTGCGGGTGACGATGATGCGCTCGCGCTCGAATAGATCGGGCGTGATGATGACGTTGGCGATTCCGGTTTCATCTTCAAGAGAGAGAAAGACGAAGCCTTTGGCAGTGCCGGGGCGCTGACGCGCGATGACGCATCCGGCGACATGAACGAAGGTGTTGTTGCTGGAGCGGGTAAGGTCGTCGGCAGTAAGAAAGCCGCGCTGGCTTAATGCAGAGCGATGGTAGGACATGGGGTGAGGACCGCATGTGAGGCCGACTCCGGCAAAGTCGGCAGCAAGTCGCTCATCGGTGGTCATCTTTCTTAGAGGCATGGATAGATGACTCGCTTGCGCAGGAGGTGTGCGCAGCAGCGGGCCGACGGGGCGGCCTGCCTGTTCCACCTGCCAGAGTGCGTCGCGGCGATGTTCGACGGCATCGATGGAGTTTAATGCGCCGATTTGCGCGAGCAGGACGAGTTCTTTGCGGTTCAATTCCGGGACGCGCTGTACTAGGTCGTCTACGGAGCGAAATGTACCGCAGGATTCGCGGGCAGCTAGTAACGACTCGGCGGAGGATTGACGCAATCCCTTGGCGTAATTGAGGCCGATACGGATGGAGCGGGTGCCGTCGGGTTCGTGTTCGATAGAGCACTGACCGGCGGATCGCTGAATGCAGATGGGGTGAACGCGCAGGCCATGGCGCTGGGCATCCTTGATGAGGACCGCGGGCGTGTAGAACCCCATGGGCTGATTGTTCAAGAGGCCGCAGGTGAATGCGGCGAGATAGTGAACCTTGAGATAGGCCGACGCGTAGGCTATGAGTGCGAAGCTGGCTGCATGGGATTCGGGGAATCCGTACATGGCGAACGAAGAGATGCCCTGAACGATGTTGTCCTGCTCTGCAGGGCCGATGCCATTGCGGGTCATACCGGAGCGCAGGCGGCCTTCAAGATCGCGCATGCGCTGCATGGAACGGCGCATGCCGACGGCGCGGCGGAGTTCCTCGGCTTCAGCGCCGGTGAAACTGGCAACCACCATGGCCATGCGCAGCAACTGCTCCTGAAAGAGAGGAACGCCGAGGGTGCGCTTGAGAACTGGCTCCAGCAAGGGATGCGGATAGGAAACTTCTTCCTTGCCCTGTCGTCGGCGCATGTAGGGGTGCATCATTTTTCCGACAATGGGGCCGGGGCGGATGATGGCGACCTGCACGACGACATCGTAGAAACAACGGGGAGCATTGTGGGGGAGGGAAGCCATTTGCGCGCGGCTCTCAACCTGGAACATTCCGACGGTGTCGGCCTTGCAGAGGGTGTCGTAGACGAGGGAGTCATCGGGCAATGCTGCCAGATCGACGTGCGTGTCGTAGTGGTGCGGGATCAACTCGAGCGAGTCTTTGAGTGCGGCCATCATGCCGAGACCGAGCAGGTCGACCTTGATGAGGCCGAGGTCGGCACAATCTTCCTTGTCCCATTGCACGACGGTGCGGCCGGGCATGGACGCGCGTTCGATGGGGACGATGCGGTTCAGCATTCCCGCACAGATGACCATGCCGCCGGAGTGCTGTCCGAGATGGCGGGGCAGGTCGTACATGCGGGTGCAGAGGTCGAGATATTTGGAGATGATGGGGTGGCGGATGTCAAAGCCGGCCTGATCGAAGTGCTTCTCCATAGTGTCGTTGTCGCCGCGCCACTCCCAGTGACCGACGAGGCCGGAGAGACGGGCGAGCTGCTGTTCTTCGAAGCCGAGTGCTTTTCCCACTTCGCGCGCGGCGGAGCGACCGCGATAAGTGATGACGTTGGCGGTCATGGCTGCGCCTAGCGCTCCGTAGTGCTCATAGATGTACTGAATGACGCGTTCGCGATGATCGCCGGAGGGGAGATCGAGATCGATATCGGGCCACTCGCCACGGCTTTCGCTGAGGAATCGCTCAAACAGCAGCTCCATTCCGATGGGATCGACGGCGGTGATTTCGAGCGCATAGCAGACGACGGAGTTGGCTGCGGATCCACGGCCCTGGACGAGGAATCCATTCTTCTGGCAGAAGCGGATGATGTCCCAGACGATGAGGAAGTAGCCGGCGAAGCCAAGCTTGGCGATGAGCTGAAGCTCGTGCTGCGCTTGTCTGCGGGCACGCTCGAGCAGGTGCCGTTTGAGCGATGGCGCATAGCGTTTGCGGATTCCTTCATCGACGCGCGCGGCAAGGTAGCTGTCCATGGTCTGGCCATCGGGGACGGGATACTGCGGGAACTCGTATCCGAGATTGTTCAATGTGAATTCGAGGCGACGGCTGACGATTCTGGTGTTGGCGATGGCTTCGGGGATGTCACGGAAGAGATCGAGCATTTCGCGGGATGAGCGGAGATGGCGAAAGGAATTTCGGCAGAGGAGGCGGCCAGCATCGTGAACCGTGGTGTGATGGCGGATGGCTGTGAAGACGTCGAGAAGTTCCCGATCGCTTGAAGTGGCGCAGCGGACGCCGTTGGTTGCGATGATGGGCAGGCCGAAGCTCGTTGCGACTTCAAGCAGCGCGGCGTTGCGACATTCTTCTTCGCGTTCGTGGTGGCGCTGAAGTTCGACGTAGAGGTTTTGGCGGCCGTAGATGGAGACGAGGCGGTCGATCGATGTGCGAGCGGCATGTTCTCCGCCGTTGTTGAGCGCAGCGGCGAGCTGGCCTTCATCACCGCCGGTGAGGCAGACCAGGCCGGATGAGAATTCCTCGAGGTCGTCGAAGGTGGCGGCGCCTTCGGCTTTGGTTGACTCGCGCATCTTGAAGCGCGTGATGAGCTGACAGAGATTCTGGTAGCCGGTTTGCGATGTGCAGAGCAGTACGATGCGGGGCGGTTCATCGGGATAGTGGTGAGGAAGCCAGGCGGGAGGGACGAGCTTGCTGCCGAAGGAAGAGACGGCGATCTCAGCGCCAATGTGGGCCTTGATACTGTTGAGCTTGGCAGAGGTGTGGAAGCGCGCCACTCCGTAGAGGCCGTTACGGTCGGCGAGGGCCATGGAGGGCATGCCGAGTTCCACTGCGCGCTCGATGTAGGACTCTGGCTGCGAGGATCCGGCCAGGAAACTGAAGGCGCTGGATGCGTGGAGTTCGATGTATTCGTCGGACGCGGTGCGGGGAGTTGCGATCGTGATGTTGCTTCCGTCAGTCATAGTACGCATCCAGCAGCCATTTGTTATGGAGATGGTCGTGTACGATGAGGCAGCCGATGGACTGGCCGAGGTTGTTGGTGGCCATGACGTCCCACTCTTCCATATCCCATTGAGTGACCGACCACCAGCAGCCGCTGGAATGCCAGGGGCCGTATGCGACCTGGACTTCATACTTGTCGGGGCCGTCGCGAAATGAGGAGAGCTTGCAGGCATTGAGTTGCACGCGGAGAGGGTGCGGAGGACGCATGCGGCGCAGCGAGATGTGCGCGGTTGATTCCTGCTGGGTTGGGCGATCGGGGATGGCAAAGGATTCCATAGTGAAGCTGCCGCTGCGATGCGTGTCCATGAGAGCCGGGGAGCCGACACGATCTGCACCAACCAATGCCTTGAGACGGGCGAGCGTTACGTCGAGGCGCGAGGGCTCGGGCGCCTGGGGCGTGAAGAGACCGAGTTGCACCTTTGACTGCTGTCCGGCTTCGGCAATGAGCGTGAGTGATGTTATGGCTGCTTGCGGAGGATGCGACGCGATCTCAAGCTGAAGCAGTTTGAGAAGGAACTTGCGATCGTTGGAGGGAGTTGCGGGGCGAATGACGCGTTCGCAGGTGAGAGATTGCTTGAGGGACATGCGAATGGTAAGGGCAGCAAGAGAGAGAGCCCGGCTGGTTGCGCGCGCGACGAGGTTGTTGATCATACCAGCGGAGATGAAGAGCAGGGAATCGAGCTGCTCGACATGATCTTCGAATTCAATGTGTTCTTTTAACTCGAAGGTTGCTTCGAGAGACTCGAAAGCATGGTCGGCGGCGCCGCGCGATAGCTTGAGCCAGGATGTGGATTGCTGGCCGAGACGAGTGACCAATTCTTCTTCGGGGAGTTCGGCAAGTTCGCCGAGGGTGCGGATTCCCCAGAGCACGAAGGTTTCGTCATGCTCTTCATCGAGGCGCAATGAGGTGATGGGAATGTCGGCCAGAGCGGCGGCTTCGTGACCTGGCGGAATTACGTTAATTCCTCGGGATGATTCTGCTTTGATGCGGGCGGTGTCGAAGTTGGAACTGACGCAGATCGAAGTGCGAAATCCGGCAGAGGCGATAGCGGCGCGCAGGCTTTGCGCCAGCTTCACAGGAGGGCCGAAGAGGCGCTCGGTGCCGGAGATATCGAGAACGAATGCACAGGCGTTGAGGGCGAAGGTTTCTTCAATGCGCGGGGAGAACTGGGAGGCGCATTCGAGCAGGACGGTGCGGGCTGACTGCTCGGTGGGCAAGGAACGGGAGAGGAGATGAATGCCGGTGAACTCTTCCGCTTCGAGGCGCGTCATGCCGGGGACGACTCCGCGCTTTCTGGCGTGAAGATTGAGCGAGCAGACGGTCTCCTGGGGCGCGACGCCTTCGAGGATTGCGACTGGGTAAGAGCGAAGGTCAGGGCGCAGGCGGAGGATGGCCTGGGCAGGGAACTCCGCAGCATGGATCGCGGCAAAGAGCGATGAGGATGGGGTGGTCATGCGCGCTTCTCGAGTTGCCAGGAGGCTGGAGCGGACCATGTGGAAGCTGGAGGCTTGCGGCTAATAGAAAAGAGAGGAGTGGAGCGCTCCCGGCTGCGCTGTGCGTTGTAGCTGAATTCGCGAATGACGTTTTGGTTGGCTGCGTCGATGCGATCGGGGCGGCATTCGAGAACGAGAGCGGCGCTGGATTGGGCGTAGGGGGCTCGACCGAGGATAACGAGACTGCATCGGGTGCGGTCAGCCGCCTGGCGGTAACGGAACCACGTGGCGAGGGGAATTCGGCGGCCGTGTTCGATGGCTTCTTCGGCAAGATCGAGGACGATGGCGGCAAATCCGCCGGCCTGGAGGAGCAGATCGGTAGCGCGAATGGCCTGATCGAGACGCGTCCATGGCTGCGACTTTTTCTGGAATGGGTTGTGCGGTGGGGGTGGTTTTTTGTCCGGCTCATTGGTGCAGCGGACCCAAAGAAGATGATTGAGGCTGACGCCGTTGGCGGCAGCGGATTCGGGATCGAAGGCGTCGTCGGCATCGACCCAGGCACAGACGCTTCCATCGTTGGTGCGGCCGGCGAGGAACGCGAGGGCGATGGTGGTTCTGCCGGATGAGGCGGGGCCGGTCAATTCGGAGATGGCGCCGACGGGAAGGCCGCCGTGAAGGAGTTCGTCGATCGCAGGGATTCCGGTTGCCGAGACTTCACGGATGGTTCGCGCCGCCGGGGTGAGGGCAGAGGGATAGCGATGGTGGAGATCGCTTTCGATCTTGAGACGAAGTGCGGCGGAGGAAGGCATGGCGGGAATATTCGCCTTTTATTCGCCTATTAGATTCGGATAGATGGGATGGGGTTGTCAATTCAGAGGTTGTGGGAAAAATAAGTTGGCTGAGCCGGAGAAACGTCTTTCAGTGGCTAGAAAGAGTGCGGAAGAACCGGACTTCCGGGGCTACCAGAGGGATTTCGTTCAAAGGGACAGCAAGTTAGCGCCGCTTTGGCGGAATAGCAAGTTAGCATGAGATGCCGGTTCTCATGCAGACTGTTACCTCCTGAACTTTTAAATTCTGTACGTTACGAATAAAAATTTACCTATTACATCAGCACTTTAAACCATCTCCATGTGGGCGGTGAAGTGGCGTAGGAAGGGGGCTTCGTAGGTGAGGCGCATGCCGCGGATGCGGTCACGGTTTTTGAATACTTCAACGATCACTTCAACAAGGTAGTCGACATGACTCTGAGTGTAGACACGCCGGGGAATGGCGAGGCGAACGAGGTCCATTTGCGCTGCTCCGGCAAACATGAGAGTGCCGATCTCAACGGACCGGACGCCGCCTTCGAGGAACAGTTCGGCTGCGAGGGCGACGCCGGGAAACTGGTCGGTGGGAATGTGGGGCAGGAAAGCGCGGGCATCGATATAGATGGCGTGCCCGCCGGGGGGCTGAACGATGGGAACTCCGCCGGCTGAGATGTGGTTGCCGAGATAGGCGGTCGAGGCGATGCGGTAGCGCAGGTAATCCTCCTGGAGGGCTTCCTGAATCCCAACGGCGATGGCTTCGAGATCGCGGCCGGCGAGCCCGCCGTATGTCGGATATCCCTCGGTGAGGATGAGCAGGTCTTTTTCCTGTTGCGCGAGCAGGTCGTTGTTGGTGCAGAGGAAGCCGCCGATGTTGGCCATGCCGTCTTTTTTGGCGGACATGGTGCAGCCGTCGCCCAGGCGGAACATTTCCTGCGCAATCTGTTTGGGAGTCTTGTCGGCGAATTCCGGCTCGCGAATCTTGATGAACCACGCGTTTTCGGCGAAGCGGCAGGCGTCGAAGAAGAGCGGGATGCCGTGCTTCCTGCATACAGCGCTGACCTGGCGGGCATTTTCCATCGATACGGGCTGGCCGCCACCGGAGTTGTTGGTCACGGTGAGCATGACGAGCGGGATGCGCTCGCGGCCGACGCGTCCGATGAGCGCTTCGAGTGCGGCAACATCCATGTTTCCCTTGAAGGGATAGTGCAGGGAAGGCTGGCGACCTTCGGGGATGAGGAGATCAACGGCTTCGGCTCCGACGAATTCGACATTGGCGCGGGTCGTGTCGAAGTGAGTGTTGTTGGGAACGATGTCGCCCTTTTTGCAGGTGACGCCGAAGAGAATGCGCTCGGCGGCGCGGCCCTGGTGCGTGGGAATGACGTGCTTGTAGCCGACAATGTCCTGGATGGAGTCGCGGAAACGATCGTAGCTGCGGCTGCCGGCGTAGCTCTCGTCGCCTTCCATGACGGCGGCCCACTGGTGAGTCGACATCGCCCCGGTGCCGGAGTCGGTGAGCAGATCGATGAGCACATCATCGGCGTGCAGGAGGAACAGGTTGTAATGCGCGGCTTTCAGCAACTCTTCGCGCTGGGCGCGGGTTGTCCAGCGAATTGGCTCGACGCTCTTGATCCGAAAGGGCTCGATGATGGTTCTTACGGGCATGATTTTGTCCTGTCTGTTATGCGCCACATGAAATTCGGGGTTACCTATCTATTATCCAATGCCCATCGAAGAAGCTGATGCTCCGGAATTGAGTGAGCAAGCCGCGGAGTATGCTGGCATTGCTCAAAAAATGTTGGAAGGGATGTTCATGAAGCTGATTCGCTATTTGACTCTGTTGCTGCTGGTTTTGATGGCCGAGGCCGGGAGTGCACAGACTGCGATGCCGAGCGCGCTGCCGGTGAACCCGAATGCGACTCCGGAGGCGCGGGCGCTGCTGAAGGAGATCGACCAGATATCGGGCCACTCTACGCTGACGGGGCAGCATAACTTTCCTAACCATCTCTCGCGCTGGTCTGACCGGATTTATGACCTTACCGGAAAATTTCCGGGGATCTTCGGACAGGATTTTGGATTTTCGGGGGGCGAGGACAAGGATTCGGTTGCAGGACGGCCGGCGATGATCGAGGAGGCGATCCGGCAGTATCGCAACGGGGCGGTGATTGCGCTGACATGGCATGCGGTGCGGCCTACGGATGATGAGCCGGTGACGTTCCGGGACAGCGTGCAGGGACATCTCACGGATTTTGAGTGGAACGAACTGCTCACTCCGGGGACGGACATCTACAACCGGTGGGTCGAGCAGGTGGATGTGATTGCGGGCTATCTGAAGCAGTTGCAGGCTGCCGGGGTTCCGGTACTTTTCCGGCCATATCACGAGATGAACGGGAACTGGTTCTGGTGGGGCGGACGCCCTGGGGAACATGGATCGGCGGCACATTACAGGCAGCTCTATCAGCGCTTTGTTGGGATGCATCACCTGAACAACGTGGTCTGGGTCTGGAACGTGAACAGCCCGGGCGGCAATGCGGGAGCCATCGACGTGTACTTTCCGGGTGCGAATTATGCCGATGTTGTGACGATGGATATCTACGGCAAGTTTGAGCAGAGCTATTACCAGAGCATGCTTGCGCTGGCCGGGGATAAGCCGATTGCATTGGCAGAGGTCGGCGCAATGCCTTCGCTCGATGTGCTGGCGCAGCAGCCACGATGGGCATATTTCATGATGTGGAGCGGGATGGAGGGTGTGAATTCGCCGGAGCAACTGGAGGCAATGTTCCACGCGCCAAATGTGCTGAACCGGGGGGATGCGCCGTTCGTGGCTCAGCCGGCGGCGCTGGTGCAGATTGTGGAGCCCGTCAGCACGAAGGCACCGCAGGCTGCGAAGGAGCTTTTGCAAACGCTGAGCAGTGCGGCGCCCACGCATGTTCTGAGTGGACAGCAGAGCGGGGCTGATGGTACGGGCGACGCGGCGGATCCGGTGTATCGGGCAACAGGGAAGCATCCAGCGATTTTTGGCGCGGACCTGGATACGCGAAGTGGAGCGACCGTAGCCGCAAGAACTGTGATCGATGAGGCGATCAAGCAGAGCGGGCAGAATGCGATTGTCAGTCTGCGCTGGTTTGCGCCCAATCCGGCAGATGTGGAGAGTGCGGGGCCGGACACGCGCAATCGCCTGTTGACTGATTACGAGTGGAGAGAGCTGTTGACGCCGGGGACGCGCCTGAACCAGCGATGGTGCGAGCAGGTGGATGCAGTGGCGGAAGCTTTGAAGCCGCTCAGCGAAAAAGGCATCGCGGCGCTTTGGGCGCCTTATCCGGAGGCGAATGGGAAGAAATACTGGTGGACGAATCGACCGGGGATTCATGGGAGCGCAGCGCTCTACCGGATGCTGTTCGATCGGCTGGTGAATACGAAACATCTTGCGAACCTGGTGTGGGTGTGGGAGGCTGCGCCCGCGGGATTTGGACCGAATGCGATGGCTGGCTCGTACGGCGACTTTTTTCCGGGATTGCTTTACGTGGATGCGCTGGAACTGGATGTGACGCGAACGGAATCGCGATTCCGGAGCGATATTTTTCTGCGGTCGGTTGGGGTGGGGAAACCGATCGGATTGTTCGTAGACGGGAAGACGCCGGCGCCGGAGTTTTTTGCGAATGAAACGGAATGGGGTTGGTTTCTGCTGCCTGGGCAATCGGGCGTGGCGGCGGATTCGAATGCGCAGGCGCTCAGTGCGTTGTATTCGGATGCGCGGGTGATTGCACATTAAGGTGTTGGGGGCGGCACGGCTGAAAGCCGTGCATTTGCAAAGCCAAAACGGTTTGGTTAAGGCTTGTCGGTTTCCCACCCAAGTCGCAAACAACGCGCCTTACGCCCCAACGACAAGAACCCGTCGTTCGGGACCCCGGCTTGGATGGGGCACCCAGCAATGTGTCATTGTGGCCTGTTACAGATTGATGGCAAAAGCAGGTCCTTCGCTTCGCTCAGGATGACACCCCTATTCATGCTCGGATGCGAGGCGGCGGAGGCGGGCGCTGACGTTCCAGAATGCGCGGCCGTCGTGGTATGCGGCTTTCCAGATGGAGCCCTTGTCTTCGGTGACGGGGGTGCCATCGGCTTGTGTCAGGTTGAAGTCGCCGTGGTGCTCGGCGTCGATGGTGTGGTTGCGGATGAAGTTCCACTGTTCGAGGAAACGCTGGAAGTAGATGCTGTCGTTCTTGCCGTAGCGTTCGTGCATCAACAGCAGGGCATTGAGACCTTCCATCTGCACCCACCACTCCTTCATGGTGTCTTCAGGCTTGCCGAAGGTAGTGCCTTCGCGGAAGAAGCCACCGTTCTGATGGTCCCATCCATAGGCGAGAGCATGGTCGACGAGCATGCGGGCCATGCGTTCGGTTTTTTCGGACGCTTTGTGGTGCAGGACTTCGTCGGTTTCGAGCATCAGGTAGGCGGTCTCGACGTCGTGGCCGTATGAGTCATGATCTGGAATAGGTTGCCAGGCATTTGTGAAGTAAAGGTTCATGACGCCGGGTTCGACACAGATCCTGTCGCGGACGACGGCGAGCAATTCTTCGAGCCGCGAATGCAGGGTTGGATCGGGCCAGACTTTGTAGAGTTCGGTGAAGGCCTCAAGCAGGTGGATGTGGGTGTTCATCGACTTGAAGTTGATGGGGCCGATGGGGTTGGTTGCGACGGTGCCGTCGGGCACATTGGGAATGACTGGCATTCCGTCGCGCGAGAGCCACTCGAAGTAGCCGCCGTGGAGCGGATCGTGGGCATGTTTGTCGGCCCAGAGAAAGCCCTTTTTGGCGAGTTCGAGTGCTTTGGGATCTTTGGTTGCCTGGTAGGCGGCGGCTGCACCATAGATGCAGAAGCCGATGCCGTACATTTCCTTTTCGTCGCCGAATGCGGGAGTGATGCTGCCGTTGTCGTCGAGGCCCCAGAAGAAGCCGCCATCCTGCTTGTCCCACATCACATTGGCCAGAAAATCAACACCGTGGCGAACGATGGGGAGGAATGCGGCTTTCTTATCCGGATCGCGAAGCACTACCTGCGCCGCGACCCAGGTCATACGTCCCTGAAAGACGGAGAATTTACCATCGCTCGGTAATGGAGTCCAATCGCGGTCGAAATGGGAATGAAAGCCGCCGTGCTGGTTGTCGACGGAGCGCGGGAACCAGACATCGAGGACATCGGTTTCGAGGGATTTGTCGACTTCGGAGGCGAGTTCGAGATACGTGCTGCGCGTGGGATGAATCTGCGACGAATCCATTTGCGATGGAGACTGCTGCGCAGAGCATGCGAGCGCGCAGAGAAGCGGCAGGAGTGCGGCGGGTTTGATCATTCTGACGGAACACATGGCGGAGAAACTCGCGAATGCCGGCGAAGTGAGCACAGATTGCAGACTGTCGGATGGAGGACGCGCATAAATCTTTGGTTCCGAATTAGAGATTACCAATTTGTGCACGCTGGGAACCCAAGTTTTGGCGATTTGCGAGATCGAAAACCTGTTAACCTTGTATACAACTTTCGAGTTATCCCTGCGGTCGGCAGCTTCCCTGGAAAGAGGATCATGGCCTCTCAGAAGCTGTGCGTTTGCGACCGGACCTGTGAAAGGCTGATCGGAACGAAGTTGGACTTCGTCGATACGGTTCACGTGCCTTTTGCCGCTCTTGTGAAATCCCTCTCCAATGTTCCCGCCTCGGGTTTGTGGCTGAATCCTTTTCGCGGGATTCCGAAGGGCCCGCGGTTGTCGCGGTTCGACGTGATTTTTCTCGACGGCGAGGCCAGGGTCCTGGATTGCGTGGAGAATTTTACGGCGGTGGAGTTTGAGCCTCTTCGCGAGCAGGCGGCCAGCGCTCTGATTCTTCCCGCGCACGCGCTTGGTTCGGCGAGCGTGAGGAAAGGGGACCAACTCAGGGTCTGTCGTGCGGGGAAGATTGTGGCGAGCGAGGACGTGTTGCCGGAGGACGAAGAGCCGCGGATGAAGGAAGAGGGCTGTATTCGCGACCTTAGACCAGAGAGCGAGATTCTGAGTGATCGAAGATCGGCGGCGCAGCGTCGAGTCGACGGCCCCGCGGCAGATATGCCGAAGGCGAAGCGCAGCCTGAAAGAAAAACTTCTGCTCTGGTTCTTTCCGGAGGCGGAGAACTTTGATCGGCGTCGAGCAAGCCGGATGCCGGCGCCGGAACTGGTTGCGTATTACTGGACCGGCGGCGCGCCCAAGGCCTACAAGCTTGGCAATGTGAGCGGGAGCGGCCTGTACCTGCTTACCGAAGAGCGTTGGCTGCCGGGAACCCGGATTGTGATGACGCTGCAAAAAGTGGGAGATGGCCGGTCGGATTCTGCAAGGTCGGAGGAGATCAGCCGCGTGGAAAGCGAAGTTGTCCGATGGGGCGAGGACGGGGTCGGATTTCACTTTGTCGAATCCGGATTTGTGGACCTGAATACGGGGGAGATCATGGAGGGAAGCCGATTCGACAAAGAAGGCTTTGAGCAGTTCCTGCATCGCAATGTCGGGACCGGATCTCATTCGGATTCGGCTGCAAGGGCCGTTTGAATGGGCGAATCGGATGACGGCAGGTGTCTGATGGTGGCTGAAAGCAGCGAGAACGTGCGAATCGTGGCGTGAAGCATCCATAAGGGGCTAAAGAGTGTGCCTGAGAACCGATTTTCGGGTCTCCCGGGGAGAATCAGATTATTCTTCGTTCAAAGGAACAGCAAGTTAGCGCCGCTCCGCGGCATAGCAAGTTAGCCATGAGGTGCCGGTTCTCACGCAAGCACTAAAACCCATCGCGTTTCGGCCCTTTTTGGCCCGATTGGAAGTTGTGCGCTGCCACGGCACGAATACAAAAGCGATGCGCCACCCGAAGACCATGAAAATGCGCTGGTTTCGGACGTTCCTCCTGGACCTTGGTTTTTGTTGTTCGCTGTCCCCCGGGTTCCGCTTCGCTTTACCCGGGGTTATTTTCCATCGTTCCCCACGGGATCTTGCGATCCGGCCACGCATCCATCGGCTGCTAGCGGCAGTCAATCGGTCCGGTTTGGAATGGGCTGGACTGTCATGGCGTTCCGGGAATAGGATTCGGTACAACTTAGATCGCCAGCCGGAAGAGGGCGGCGATCCGCGCCGAGGCGGAGGCGCGGAATCTGATAGGGAATCAACCGTTTAAGGCAGGTTCAGGTTTCCCCGAAGTCTCGCAGAAACAGGATCACCTGGGAGTGGCGGGGTTTTCTTCGCGCGCGGATTTGCAGCGTGTTTTGGCACGTGAGTCTGGATTCATGATGGGGTGCGTGGAATGTTCCGGCTGGACGCGGACAAACGAGTTCATTTTTGCGATGGCGTGACGCGGCGGGACTTTCTGCACGCGGGGTCACTGGCATTTCTCGGCCTTTCGATGCCTCAATTCTTCCGGCTGAAGGCCATGGGGGCGGTCAATCCCAACAAGGATGTGAGCTGTATTCAGCTGATGCTTGTTGGAGGGCCGAGCCAACTGGACACCTGGGATATGAAGCCGAACGCGCCGGCCTCGATTCGAGGTCCGTTCAAGCCGATCAAGACGAACGTGTCGGGAATTGAGATTTCAGAGATATTTCCCCGGATGGCGAAGCACGCCGACAAATTTGCGCTGCTGCGTTCGGTCTATCACACGGCGGCCGCAGTCCACGATACCGGTTGCCAGATGATGCAGACAGGGAGGCTGTTTCAGGGTGGTCTCGAGTCTCCGAATTATGGCTCGGTGCTTCGCTTTGAAAAAGGGGCGCGAGGCGATATGCCGCCGAACGTGCTGCTCCCGTACACAATCGGGCAACTGGGCGGGAATCTGCCTCATGGCGATACGGCGGGATTTCTGGGAAAGGGATACGACCCGTTTGTGTTGAACGCCGATCCGGCCGATCCGAACTTCAAGGT
The DNA here is from genome assembly GCA_963774175.1 of uncultured Acidobacteriaceae bacterium. Classification (GTDB taxonomy): domain Bacteria; phylum Acidobacteriota; class Terriglobia; order Terriglobales; family Acidobacteriaceae; genus Telmatobacter. The sequence goes on along the minus strand of CAVZDT010000009.1, from coordinate 151,664 downwards.
ACCGGATATGCTTCCGCCGGATTACATCTCTGCGGTGCGCGTGGATCGGCGGCGGAGTTGGCGAGCGGAAGTAGACAAGTCGGTTGAATACTTCGAAGAGACGAACCAGGATTCGAAGTTGATGGATGCGACGTTCAACCAGGCATACACGCTGATGACTTCGGCAAAGGCGCGTGAGGCGTTTGAGCTGTCGCAGGAAACCGAGGAGACGCGCAAGCGGTACGGCATGAATCGGTTTGGACAGGGCTGCCTGCTGGCGCGGCGGCTGGTGGAGCGGGGCGTGCGGTTCGTTACGCTCAATATGTTTGAGACGGTGTTCAACGACATCACCTGGGACATTCACGGATCGGCGCCGTTCAGCCCTATCAGTTGCTACAGCGATCTTGTTGGTCCCATGTTTGACAACGCTTATAGCTCACTGCTCGAGGACCTCAGCCGGACCGGACAGCTGGACAGCACGCTGGTGCTGGCGACGGGCGAGTTTGGACGCACGCCGCGCATCAATCCGGCGGGAGGACGCGATCACTGGCCGCAATGCTGGACGGTTGTGATGGCGGGCGGCGGAATCAAGGGTGGACAGGTTGTCGGCGCGTCAGATGCGATCGGGGCCGCTCCGGTGGACCGTCCGGTGATGCCAGCGCATGTGGCGGCCACGGTATACAAGTGCCTCGGCGTGCCGGTGGACACGGTATTGAAGACTCCACAAGGGCGCGACGTGCGACTTGTGGACAATGGTTTCGATCCGATTGATGAGCTACTGGTCTAAGTGCCAGGCAAGGGCCAGGGCAGACGCGCGGTGGAGGACGTCGGTAAGTTGATGTTGCATTTGTTGTAACTGCGGAGAAGCAATGAACCTTCGAAGGTTGCTGTTTTTCGTCGTGTTGATCGGCGCTTTTACGATCTCCGGAAGGCTGCTGACTACCGTTTCAGGACAGAGCGGAGCAAGCCAGGCGGGGCGAACTTCGAGCGACGCTCAGTACCACTCGACGGATATGCCGGCAGGGAAGTCGTCAGGCGGCAAAGCGAATTCCGCGCCGGCGACGAGCACGCGTCCTTCATCGCTGGCAACACTGACCAGGATTGAAATTCTGCCTTCATCGATCGCGATTGAAGGTCCGAAGTACAGCCGACGAGTGATCGTGGAGGGAACTTTCGTCGATGGGCACCAGGAGGAATTGAGCTCGCGGGCAACGCTTTCGATCTCCGATCTGAAGGTCGCGAAGATCGACAAGGACCACATTGTGCTGCCGCAGGGCGACGGCAAGGCGACGATTACTGCGACGGTCCAGGGGCATCGCGCCAGTGCTGCGCTGGTTGTAAGCGACTATTCCACTGCGACCACGTGGAGCTTTCGGAACGATGTGCTGCCGGTGATGACGAAAGTTGGGTGTAACTCTGGGCCATGTCACGGAGCAGCGGCGGGGAAGAACGGGTTCAAGCTTTCGTTGCGTGGCTACGATCCGATTACGGATTACTACACGCTGACTCACCAGGCGCTGGCGCGGCGCACGGACAGGCTCGAGCCGGCGAAGAGCCTGATCCTTTTGAAACCGACGCTGACGGTTGCGCATGGCGGCGGAAAGCGATTTAACGTTGACTCGCCGGAGTACAGGGTCATGTCTGGATGGCTTGCGCAGGGGATGCCGGCGCCGCGAGACTCCGATGCGCTGGTTACGGAGATCCAGGTTCTTCCTCGCGACGCTTCACTCCGGCCTGGCGCCGAGCAGCAACTGGTTGTGATGGCCGTTTTCTCGGATGGCCACACCGCTGACGTTACGCACTGGGCGAAGTTTGACAGCGGCGATGAAGGCGTGGCCAGCGTGGATAATAACGGCCACGTAACCATGCACGGATACGGCGAAGCGCCGGTGACGGTGTGGTACCAGAGCCACGTTACATTTTCAAGGCTGCGCATTCCTTTTCCATACAGGGTGGATGATGCGGTGTTCAAGAGGGCGCCGCGACACAACCTGATTGACGATTACATTTTGAAGCATCTCGCGACACTGCATATTCCACCGTCAGCGCCGGCAAGCGATTCGGAATTGATGCGCAGGGCTTATCTGGATGCGGCGGGAATCCTGCCCAAACCGTCAGAGGTTGAGACATTCCTCAAGGACACTTCGCCGGACAAGCGGAATAAGTTGATTGACGATTTGATCAAGCGGCCGGAGTTCGTGGATTACTGGGCGTATAAGTGGTCGGATCTGCTGCTGGTTTCGAGCAATCATCTCTCCACTGACGAGATGTGGAGTTATTACAACTGGATTCACCAGAGCGTGGCGAGTAACAAGCCGTGGAACAAGTTTGCGTGGGAGATAGTTACGGCGAGCGGTAACACGGAGAGGAATGGCGCGGCCAATTACTGGGTGATTCATCGCGATCCTCTGGACACCTCGGAAAACATGGCCCAGGCGTTTATGGGCATCAACATCAGCTGCGCGCATTGCCACAATCATCCTCTTGCGAAGTGGACGCAGAAGGATTACTACGGGATGGCGAATCTGTTTGCGCGCGTCCGGTTGAAGACGTTTGCGCCGACCGGCTTCCGTCCCGGTGTTGGTCCGCTCTTCAATGGCGTTACGGTGTACTCGGCGCCTACCGGCGAGTTTATGGATGACCGGCTGATGATTCCGTTGCCTCCCAAGCCGCTGGATGCCGCGGCGTTGCCGAGCGAGGCTCCGGGCGATACGCGGCTCTACTTTGCGAAGTGGCTGACGGCGCCGGAGAATCCATTTTTTGCGCGCAATATTGTCAATCGCGTGTGGCGGAACTTTATGGGACGCGGCTTGATTGAGCCGGTTGACGATCTCAGGGATACCAATCCTGCGACCAACGACGAATTGCTGAATGCGCTGGTGAAGGATTTTGTGGCCCATGGCTACGATGTGGACTACTTGATTCGCACGATTATGCAGTCGGCAACGTACCAGACGTCGGCGAAGCCGCTGAAGGAGAATGTCGACGACGATAAGTACGGATCACACTTCATGATCAGGCGACTGCCGGCCGAGGTGCTTCTCGATGCTTATTCGCAGGTGACGCAGGTTCCCGAAAAATTTGATGGATACCCCGCGGGCATCCGCGGGCTGCAGTTGCCCGATACGGCAATCAAGTCGTACTTCCTGACCGCGTTTGGACGACCCGAGCGCCAGCAATCGCGCGAGAGCGAGCGGACCTCGGTGCCCACCATCACGCAGGCCCTGCACATCATCAATGGAGACACGCTCAACGACAAGCTGCGCGAACCTAACAATTCGGTGGATATGCTGATTCGTCTCGGATTCTCGGACGAGCAGATTGTCGACTATCTTTATCTCGCTTCATTCAGCCGTCATCCTACCGAGGTCGAACGCACCGAGTTGCTTCACGATCTGGCTTCGGCGGAGCAGGAGCGAACGGTGGGTGGGAGTGACCCACGGCGGCAGGCGCTGGTGGATATGTCGTGGGCACTGCTGACCGGCGAAGAGTTCATGTTCGATCACTGAGACAGATTCAGCGTTGTGGCCGTGATGTATATGCAGATGTATCCAGAGAAGCGTCGAGCCGCGGGCACGATCGTTCGATTGGCGATCGGGTGCGCGTTGGTTTCTGCCGCTGTGTTGATTGTGAGTCATCGCGACGGGCCCGGCTTGCGGGTGATGGCGGCGTCGAAGCCTACTTTCAATGATCAGATTGTGCCCATCCTGCAGAAGAACTGCCTTGCCTGCCACTCGAGTGCGGTGCATCGAGGCGGATTGGCGCTCGACAGTTACGACTCATTGATGAAGGGCGGCAGGCACGGGCAGGTCATCGTTCCGCACGATGCAAGCCAGAGCCGCCTGGTGGGGATGCTGGAAGGGGGAGTGGAGCCGCAGATGCCTTATGGCGCGGATCCGCTTCCTGACGCGGAGATCGCGATCTTCAAGTCATGGATTGATGCGGGCGCAGAAGGGCCACCCACTGCGGAGTCGTACGTTCTTACCGGCGTGCCGATTCCTGACATCAAGCCGCAGGTTGCAGTGGTCTCGCCGGTTACATCCGTCAAATTCTCACCCTCGGGAAAGCAGCTGGCGATCGGCGGGTACAAGGATGTGCGGCTGATCGATGCATCGTCTGGCGAGGTGTTCGCGACGCTGAGCGGGCATGCTGATTACGTCCGATCCATTGCTTTCAGTCCTGACGGAAAGCTGGTGGCTGCTGGGGGTGGGTCGCCGCAACAATTCGGTGAAATCAAGATATGGAACGTGGAGACGCACCAGCTCATCCGAACGATGCAGGGGCACAAGGACTGCATTTATTCGATTGCCTGGAGTCCCGATGGAAAACTGATCGCCTCAGGAAGCTACGACAAGATGGTGAAGTTGTGGGATGTGGCAACGGGAAAAGAGACGGCCAACCTGCAGGATCATATTGATGCCGTGTTTGCGGTGGCGTTCAGTCCCGATGGAAAACGGCTGGCTTCGGCGTCGCAGGACAGGACGGTGAAGATCTGGAACGTGGCGACCGGCAAACGCTTGTACACGCTGAGCGACGCGAGCGACGGTTTGACGAGCATTGCGTATTCTCCGGCTGGTGACGAAGTGGCCGCGGTTGGATACGACAAGACGATCTATATCTGGAAACTCGGGCAGGATGACGGCCGGCTCAGCCGGTCGTTGATCGCCGATGAGGACAGCCTGCTTTCATTGGCGTGGTCGCCGGACGGCAAGACGATTGTGACGGCCTCATCGGATCGATCGATTCGATTCCGCGATACAAGACTCAACCTGACCGGCGTGATCGATCACCAGCCGGACTGGGTTGAGGCACTCGACATGAGCCCCGATGGAAAATGGCTGGCTGCAGGCCGCTATGATGGCACGCTCAGTTTGTATGACACGAAGACGCATGCAGAGGTCCGGGGAAAGATGACCGTGTTCGGCGGCGCCCCGGCCGCTGAGAAAACAGCGAAGGAGGCAGGGAGCCGATGATTTCTTCTGCGAGAACCGTGATCTTGTTCCTTGCACCGATGGCAGCGATGGGATTCGCATGCGGACCATCATGCCGCGCTGAAGAGCCGATCATTCCACCGAGCATTGCAAAGATATCCCCAGCGGGAATGGAGCGCGGGAAGACTGTCATCTTCGCCATCGAAGGGCGGAATTTGTCGGACGCCACGGACGTAATTTTCGACTCAGCGGGCATGAGCGGGAAAGTCAGCGGGGTTACAGACGTTCAAGAGGAAACCAGGAAGGCTCGGGCTGGAGAGGACCTCGAAGCGATCGTGGCGGTAGGCAAGAAACAGAAAGCACAGCTCGAGATCACAGTTGGGAAAGATGCTGTACCCGGGATCCATCAATTTCGGATTCGGACGCCGCTTGGAACAACGAACATGATGGCAGTCGCGGTTGGAGCTCTGCCCGAGGTGAAGGTGCACGAGAAAACCGCGACGGATTCCGGAGTGCCGCAGACGGTGGCGTTGCCTGCAACGCTGGTAGGGGTAATTGCGGCGCCAGGCGATCATGACACTTTTCAGTTCAAGGGCAAGGCCGGCGAGGAAGTCGTCTTCCGGGTGCAGGCTTCAATGCTTGGTTCGAAGCTTCTGTCGGCGCTTGCGTTGAGCGATAGTTCGGGAAAGATTCTGTCCGAGTCGGGCGAGAATGATAACCGACCGGATGCTGTTTTGCACTTCAAGCTGCCGCAGGATGGGACTTACAACTTGTCGCTCACCGATCGCGACCGGAGCGGCGGGATGGACCATTTTTATCGTCTTGATGCAGGCGAATTGCCCTATATCACCAGCGTCTTTCCGTTAGGAGTACGTGCTGGAGAATCCGCGAAGATCGCAGTCAGCGGGGTGAACCTCGGCGGCAGCGGTGAAGAAAAAGTTGAAGCTCCCGCAGCGGCGCACGGATGGACGACGGTTCCACTTGAAGCGACTGGCGGTGGTGAACGTCCGATCAATGAAGTGAAGCTTGCGGTGGGCAATGAGCCGGAAATCCTCGAGAAGGAACCGAACAATTCTATTGAGCAGGCGCAGTCAGTTTCGATTCCGGTCACCATTAATGGTCATATCGACGGCGACGCGAAGGATGGAGCGAAACCTGACGAGGACTACTTCAAATTCCACGCCAACAAAGGCGAGCGGCTGAGCATCGATGTGGCGGCGTCGCGATTGGGCTCGAGGCTGGATTCGGTGATTGAGGTACTGGATTCGCAGGGGAATGCGATTCCGCGGGCTACAATTCGCTGCCTGAATCAAACGACGACGACGCTCTCCGACCGGGACTCGATGACAACGGGGATCAGGCTCACGTCCACTTCGGAGCTGCATGAAAACGACTACCTGATGGTTGGCGACGAACTGAACCAGATCGATTTTATTCCGGATCAGCCGGATGCCGATACGATCTTGCGCGGGTTGGATGGACGGCGTCTTGCGTACCTTGGAACATCGCCGGATGTGCATGCAATCAATACGCCGGTTTACAAGGCGCAGATTCTGCCTGCAGACGCGGACTTTCCATCGAATGGATTACCGGTTTTTCATCTGACGTGGCGCAATGACGATGGCGGGCCTGGGTATGGGGCCGATTCGAAGATGGATTTTGTGGCTCCAGCAGATAGCGACTACCTTCTCCACCTCAAGGATGTTCGGGGACTGGATGGACCGGATTTTGCTTATCGGCTGACGATCAGGGAAGCGGCTCCGGATTTTCGTCTCAAGGCGGAGCCGGCCAATCCCAATATTCCGAAGGGCGGGTCGACAATCGTAACGGTCTCGGTTGCGGAGATGCGGGATTATGAAGGGCCAATTGAGATCGAGGTGAAGGGGCTGCCGCAGGGAGTCTCGGCCAGCCCGGCGACAATTCTTCCCGGCCAGACTTCGACCGTTGTGGTTTTGTCGGCAGCGTCGGACGCGCAGATCGACGCGCATGCGGGGCCGATTGATATTGTGGGGAACGGCAAGGCAGGCGGTCGCGAGCTGGCGAGATCGGCGAACGCCGATTCAGAAATGGAACGGAACCTGCAACTGGTGTCGATCATTCCCCCGCCGGATGTTGTGGTGACGACGGAAGCCAGGCAGGTCTCGCTCGAGCCCGGCAAGGACGTTACGGTCACGTTGCATGTCGATCGGCGCAACGGATTCAAGGGCCGAGTGCCATGCGAGGTTCAGAATCTACCGCCCGGCGTGCGCGTTGTGAATGTCGGGTTGAACGGAGTGCTCGTGACGGAGGCGCAATCGAGCCGCACCTTTACCCTGCACGCGGAAGAGTGGGCCAAGCCCATCACGCAGCCGATCTACGTAGTGGCCGTGGTCGAGTCGAATTCCCCTACCATGCACCCCTCTCCGTCGCTGCTTCTTAATGTCGGCGCACAGGCGCAGACGGCAAACGCATCGGAGGGGCAGGCAGACGATAAGCAGAAATGATGAGGGCGAACGCACATGACGATTTCCCGACGCGGCTTCCTCGCACAAATCGGAACCGGGTATTTGGCGCCGCTGATCCTCGGCAACATATTTGTTGTTGAGTGGGTCGAGGTGGGGCGTGTAAGGAAACTGCGAAAAGGGGCGTAGGGCGAAAATCTGCCAAAATCAAACCGGTTGATTGGGGTTCTCGACAGGATGCTTCAGCCGATTAGCCGCAGATCCGAAAGGTTGCCCGGGCCAGAGTGCATCTTTTAGAGTCCTTACGGTTCGTCTTTACCGGTTGCGGAGTGCCTTCATCCCCGTTTAGAGCACCCTGTGAAGGTTGGCTTCTATCAGCTTGATACCATGCCACTTCATTGGTGGCCGGGGCGTTCGCGTCAATTTCACACCCACTCACGGGTCAAAGCGGAAGGCAAATTGCTACATTCAGGGCGAAAATGAAGTGGTTTTGGCCTTGGTTGAGTGTTCGTGGAAAGGGGCAAACGACATGGCTCAAATCTATACACTACAGTTCATACATCGACTAAATGACGACGGCACAATTGATTCCATCTGCCGAGATTGCTTCGCCACCGTTGCTACTTCGATATCGGGAGCGGAGCTGGAGCGCGAGGAACAAGAGCATATTTGCGACGCCTTGCTGATCGAACGGTATAAAAAGGTTCCGGCACACTGAAAATTTTTCCTGTGGGTGACCTGATTCCTGCAGAGGGCCATCTTTTCGGGAGTCCGAGGACCGGGATGGTCTTCAAGATGCCGATGGTCAATAAGAGACAGAAGACGATGCCCTGTGCGTGGAGCGGTTGTCAATATTCATCTATACAGTCTCGATTGCCGCATAGCGAATCGCCTCAGCCTCCCTAGCTGTTCCGATCGGCTCGTACTTTGTCTGAAAGCTCTGTAGCACTTCAAGCGGCGCGCTCTCTGGGGTGCCGCTATTGAAAACCGGGTTCGGCGCATACTCAATGGCAAGTTGAATCTCCTGAGCAGCCGCATCCCCTCTCAGCAGAGAGACCAGCACCAGGGCCGCATCCAAGCCAGCCGTGACGCCAGCAGCGCTGACGAAGTTGCCGTCCACCACCACCCTTGCATCCGCCAAAACTGCGCCGTAATGCGGCATGAGATGCCGAACACTCCAATGAGTCGTCACTTGTCTTCCGGTGAGCACACCCGCTGCACCACACAGCAGGGCTCCGGTGCAGACCGAAAAGAGGAGCTTTTCGCTCTGAGCGTGCTTGCGGATGAGCCCGAGCACCTCTTCATCATGCATCAGCGCGTGCTGCCCATAACCACCGGGCATCAGCAGAACATCAAAGAGTCCTGTTTCCGCTATGCTTACATCCGGGTAAAGTCGAAGCCCCTGCACATCGCGGACAGGCGCAACTTTTCTCCCAATGATCTGGATGGTTGTATCGGGCATGCGTGAAAGAACTTCAAACGGTCCCGTAAAGTCAATCTGATCCATCCGCTCGAAGATCAGGCAGCCCACGGAAAGCGGTTGTGTTGTCATTTCCGACTTCGATCTCTCACTCACGAACAAAGGAATGCTCATCGATGCTCATCCTCCTCACTGTCAGTCGGGAACATGCACTCCACGCGCAGTTCCTGCGCCGTGATGCACTGCGGCGTACCGACAGTTGTGATCAAAGAAAAGTATGAGAGGCGTTGCTTGCCTCGCCGAAACACGACGGGCAGAACGGGACTTTGAGGAGCAAGCGGCGGCTTCAACGCGGCGACGCCGGGATATTCGCGCAATCGCTCCAGCAGGTCCTGAAGTTTTGCGTCCAGTATCTGCCCCACAGCTTCCCGCCGAACCCTTTGCAGAAGGCCGGCTGCAACCTTCTCCCACTCCTCGACGAAAGGCCGCATCCCCGCCGGATCGAACATCAGATCGAGAAGATTGCGCGGCTTTGGCCTGGCCTCCAGATCCACAAATGAGGCGAAGAATTGCGGAGCCGCTTTATTGGTTCGAACCACATTCCAGTACCGGTCCAGCACAAGTGCCGGATGAGGCTCATGTTGTTGCAGCATTCGATCGATCGCCCGCGTCACGATCGCCATCTGCTCGGCATCCACACTCTGTTCGCTGTACTGAGGAGCATATCCTGATGCCAGCAGCAGAACGTTCCGCTCGCGGAGCGGAACGTTCAAGGCATCGGAAACGATGAAGAGAAAATCTCGGCTGGGAGCGCTCCGCCCGCTTTCGACAAAGCTCAGATGGCGTTGTGAGATCCCTGTATCCAGCGAGAGATCGAGCTGGCTCTTGCCGCGCTCCTGTCTCCAGTAGCGCAACAACTTCCCGAGCTGAGGAACCGTGGAGGTAGATTGCATATCCATTTAGATCTCCCTCTGGTCAGATCTGGACGAGGCCGACAGATTCAAGCCGCGGCTGTAGTCTCGGTTCTCTGCTGTAATCCTCGCCATGCGTGCTGCCGGAACGGGTCTTCCAGCGGCGGATTGGCGATGGTTCCGGTGTAGTTTGTGATCGTCGATGCCGCCACGATAGCGATAACTTCCAGGACCTGCTCCTTCGTGAAGCCGGCAGCTATGAACGAATCAAGTTCCTGCTCGCTCAAGTGCCCGCGCTTTTCAATGAGCCCCTTAGCCAGTTCGGAAAGCGCCGCAAATCTTTTGTCGGTGGGTAAGCGCCTCTCGCGAATTGCGGTGGTCTCTTCAGAACTGATTCCTTGCTGGAGAGCCAGTGCCGTGTGGAACGCCACCGCATAGGTGCTGGAGTTCGTGGCTGCGTCTGTCAGCAGAACAATCTGATTTTCCGCCTCGCTAAGCCCCGGGCTATGCACCTGCCCAAACAGGCCAACGAGAGAGTTGATGAGTTTTGGTGAATTTGCAATGACCGCGGGAAGGTTCGGTAAAACACCAAAAGCCTTCTCGAGCTGTTCGAGCGCCGACTTCGAACCCTCAGGCGCCGAGGCGATCGTATGAACTGGATAGTTCGGCATGTGAGTCTCCTCTGTGATCTGTAGCGTCGCAGGCAATCCTGTACCCCACATGCTTACTATCGGACGGATCGTAAGGCGCGGCAATTACCTCACAGGTAATCGTCTGGCGCTGCGGACGACGGTTTTCAAGAAACCAGGCAGAAGGATGTCGTCAGCTGGTCCGAAAGGGAACCGCACCAGCCACATTTACGCCGAAGCGACAAGCAACGCCAGGCACTGGGCAAGCAGGGACACAACGAGCAGCGGAACACGGATCAATAACACCCTATCCCACGACGCCTGTAGCTCTCGACCGTTGTCGAGTCTCTTGCCGGCTTTTGCCGCTTCGGTTTGAATTCGATTAATTGGTCTTGACAAGAGATTGTAGAGAACGACGAACAGAATCAGCACCAAGAACGATGCGAGATAGAACCAGAGCTGCTCACCCTTGCTGAACACGGCGAGCAAGAGGTTGGACAAGATCGCCGCGACGCCCAGATCGGCATCCGCGCGTCGGCGAACATGTGGAAGAAACCCATGACTTCGGTTACGGCAGAGGTTGAAGCCAATCTGAGAGCGGAACGGCCGATAGTCAAAAAGAACATGTCCGTGCCAAACACAACTGCTGTGCTTAGAATGCCAACTAGAGATACCAGCCAGATCCAATGATTCATTGTCCCCTCCGCCTTTCTAACCGTCGTCGCGGCGATTTGCTGGAGTATTTCCAGCAGATTGTATTCGTCAGTGCTCGATCAGCTTTCCTTCAAGCGTGCTTATCGAAAATGCTTCGAATTGGTTCATCGACGCACGCGATCAAGCCCAGCGACCATCCGCCCAGTTGCTTGTGTTACGCCCTGATGCGCTCTAGCTCTGGTTAAGCTCCTGGCGGTATGAGGGTCAGACCGAACGGTCGAGCCAGTTCAACCAGTTGTGGGGGGGCCGGCGAACATTTTGTCACCGCCAAGAAGTACTCCTCTAGTCCGCCGGGAGTGATAACGAATACAAAACGGCTGGTTGTGGACGCCACGTTGCGAAAGCCGTGCGGAATGTTGCGGGGCAAGATCGCGGAGGCACCAGCGGAAACGGTCCGGCGCTCATCTCCGACATGCAACTCATAGCTGCCGTCAAGAATATAGAATATCTCGTCCTCACATGAATGGATATGACGAGGTGGACCCCAACCAGGCGGCGTAACCTGCTCGATCACTGTATACCGTCCTCCTGTGCCGCCGGCGGTAGCGAGCAAACGCATTGTGGTCCCCAGCATCGTGAAGGTGGGCCCACCTCCGGCATCAGTCAAAATCGGATGAAGAGGCGGTGCAGCGACACCGGCCATAGCGTTTAACCTCATCTTGGCTTCACTCATCGGTTTAAGCTCCTTCCTCGGTAAGGTCACATGCATTCCTCTCAAATGGCATGGATCAACATGAGGCCGGCGACAAGCATCACCACGCAGGTCACGCCATGAACGGAGAACGCTGTGGGCTTTCGGCCGCCAGAGACCAAAATGTTGGACATGTCGCCAAAAGGGATAATGGCGAAAACGAGTAGAACTATGCCTACCGTCCGGCTGTCCGCAGTCAGCATCAGGGTTAACAGGGCCAATCCAGATGCGACGTCGCGGATTCCTTTCAGACGTAGCCACGCACGAGTGTCAGCATCGGATGGAGGCGGCTTTAGACCAAATGATCCTGAGACTCGTTCAGGAGACAAAAGGTAGAAACAACCGATAACAATGATCCCCGCAGCTATCAGAGCCGTCAGGATGAGCGGAACTGCGTTGTGCATAAGATATACCTTGCTAGTAAATGTCCAGCAATGCTATATACGATGTGGAGCGTTCGGGAAAGATTCACCGTCTGTCGAATAAATTCTAGCGGTGCTATAATTCCTATCGATGGCAACGAATCAGGCAGCGAACCGAATTGCGGAACGAAAACTGCGTGACAGGCAGGCTCGCCGGGCACAAATCATCAGTGCCGCACGGCGGATCGCGGAGCTTGAAGGGTGGTCCAACGTAACCCTTCGGCGGCTATCCGACGAAATATCGTACAGCCAACCCGTCTTGTACGCTCATTTTGGAAGCCGCGAAGGGATTCTCGCCGCGGTTGCTATCGAGGGTTTTCAGGAATTGGGCCTGGCCTTGGAGAAGGCGCGGAAACGGGTTAAGCGTGGAAATACAGTCGAATCGGTCGCGGCGGAATATCTGAAATTCGCCGCGTCTTCTCCAGCACTGTATGAAGTGATGTTTTCGCTTAACCTGACCGTGCCCTTCGATGACGCTGCTACTCCTCCGGAATTGCGATTCGCGTTTTCCCAATTCCTGGAGTTGTTTCCGGGGCAGAGATCTAGGTCAGATGTTCTATCTGAATTGTTCTGGGCGAGCCTCCATGGCATCGCCGAGCTAACAAGAACCAAGCGATTTCCGCCCAGCCGTCAAAAAGAGCGCGTGAGGGTGCTCGTCGAGCTTTTCACTTTCCCAAGATGAAACGGCACAGGTGGTCGAAGCCCGATGACTGTAATAGGCGCGCTCCCTTCGCAAACGAGGCGAGATGAGTCCTCACAAACGCCGTAAGCAACGCTGATTCTCCGGGACTGGTAGTTCACGAGATTCCAGTCGACTTGCCGACATCCCGGTACTAATCCATGTCGACGCGGCGCTAGTGATTTAGCACCAGCTGATACGGATGTTACGTTCGCAGCTCATAGTCTGGCATTCTCAGGGCGGCGGTACTTAAATTCCGTCGTAGCCTGAATAGCCTTGCATTGCTCAAATAGTCCGCTGGCTCGTCCTTTGTGTAGGTAATCCGCGTAGTCGCTTTGATGTTCTTCAGGCCTAGTTTCATGGGCGCGACCAGTCGCAGTGGGGCTCCATGCTCCACTGTGAGAGGCCTTCCGTTCAGGTGAGTCGCGAGGAGGGTCTGCGGATGACGAGCTGTCGAAAGATCGAGCGACACGAAGTATGGGTCGGGATTTCCCCACGAACCGAGATTGACCGATGATTCTATTCGGCCCATTTCGCCTGGGACATTGGCGGGTAAGCACCGAGTAAATCATCAAACCTAAACCCGGCCCACCAGGCAATGGCGCTCCAGCCCTCGACGCATACCAGCCGGTGATTTGCTCATGCAGCCGGAGGGATGCGAGCAGGTTTCGGATGTTCAAAGAAACGCTCAAGCCGGAAGCGAGCCCTCGAGAGTCAGACGCCATTCAGGAATATAGCTGGGGTCGGGCGTGGCTCCGTTGTAATTGTTCCTGAGCGGAGTAATCTGCGATTTGGTGTAGGTTGGCACAAGGCGATTCCTGCGAACTACAAGCACGCCGGCGTGACGCTCGGGCGCGCTTGTAGCAATTCGTTCCTTACAGGGCTGGATGGAATGTGGCACAAGCATCTCCACGCTACTGATGAGCGGTCATGGCACTGTGAGCGGTCATGCCATTAGGCGGTGCGGGTGCGAAATGCGCGCGCCCATCATCGATCAGCCAATGGTCGCCGTGGCGCGCTGCCACGTAGAAGAAGTTGACCGGTATCTGGGGGATGACCGTCCCATCTGGACCGTTCACATTGTGCAGGGTAAGAAGCGCATCAACGACCGCGATATCCGGTTTGATGAAGCGGACCCGATAGTTGGAGAAGGCCGCTTGCGTGGTGACGGTAACGGCTTGCGCCTCGGAACCGAAGTCCTTCACCATCGCAACGCGCCCTTGCAGAAAGTCACCCTGCGGCGTTACGAAGGTTCCGTCTTCGGCGAACAGAGAAGCTCGGAGTTCTGCATTCTTCTGAATGAAAGCCTTGGCAAAGCCATTTCCGAGCGCACGAACGGCGGCTTCGTCTCGAGCCTGGGCACTAGCAGAGCCGGTCGGACCAACGACGAGCAGGCATGCGAGAAGCGCTAAGCCGAAACGGTGCATCCGATATGGGAGCGCTGAGTTAGGCCTCCGGGGCGTTGAATCGATGGTGTGAGTTGCGATCGAAGCCGATCCGTCTGTATGTGAGATTTTCATTTGTTTCTCCTGAATGTTCATTGGGTTTGTCCTTAGGACCTCGCGACTAGCCCTTCAGGGGCGTGCTTGCGAGGACCTCCACTTTTTCAATTTGGGGAGGAGCAGCCAGCAATTCGTTGGCGCGCGCTCCCAATGCTTTCGCGATCTCGCCGTTCAAGTGGGCATTGCGGCCTCCTTCATTGGCGAAGGTATCGAAGATGCCGAACTTCCCCGACGCGAACTTGATCGCATACCATTTCAACGTCCCTTTTTCAGCGAGCGCGAGTGGCTGAGCCGGCTTCAGAAATGCCTCGACGTCGGCCTCCTTGCCTGGACGTGCTTCAAGCGTGACTAACAATCCAATTGCTTCCATTGGATTACTCTCCTTGTCGAATTAGTAGCGACCGATTGAACTTGACCCGGTCGATTGTATGGCATTCTGTTGGTGCGTAGCTATGCGCACAACTCTGAGTAAACTGCAAATCCAGTGCGGGGTTGTGCGGATTTCTGCTCGGATAGTCGTAATCTTGCTGAATTCCGCGCGCAACGAATCAAACACCTTTGAGGGTTTTATGGAGTGAGGCGAGGTGAGAGTTCGAACGAGAGGCGGCGGCTCCAGCCAGCATTGTTGACGGAGGCGAAAGAGCTGAGGTGGATGCAAGGAGCGATCAGTTACGAATGGTGGACGGGCCGGGACGCTACCGACGAAGTGAAAGACAACTCGTGAAAGTGACTTTGTGGCTGCGCACTTCGATTCACCAAACGCACCGTATCTTCGGAGCAGGATTCCGGCGCGCAAGTCTCTTCGGAGCCCACAAAATCCTGCCGATACTCTGTCGGGCTGGTTCCGCAGACTTCGCGAAAGACCTGGGCAAAGTGCTGCTGGGTTTTGAAGCCGCAGGCCACGGCGACGTCTAATACGCGCGTAGCGCGGTCGCGCAACATCGCCTTAGCACGTTCAATCTTTTGGCGCAGGACGAACTGATGCGGGGTCTCGCCCGTTGACTTCCGAAACATCCGGGCGAAATGAGCTGTACTCAACTCTACGGTTTGCGCCATCTCGTCGAGGCTCAAGTCGTCGTCCATGTTCGCATCGACCAACTCTTTAATCTTTCGTAAGCGCGCGGAGCCTAGTCCGCCCCGGTGCATTTGCATAGGCCGGTGCCCAACTGCATGACCATTGATGAGCGCCGCGGCTATGGCCTGTTCGACAGAATCCAGAAACAGCCGCCCGTTCGGAAACCCAGCCGCCATCTCCGCGTGAACGACCGTTACTAACCCACGCAGACGGGGGTCCGCAAACTTGCGATACATGCGCAGATCTACCTCTCCGTGAGAGGCGGCCATCAGTGCCGCATCGGAAATACTGAGCTGCAGATACTTTGCGTTCATGAGCCCAACCCACTTTCCCTCATGACGGTGGGGCAAGATCATGTCACCCGCAACGTACCGAAACTCTGTCAACTCGGTTCGACGCACGCCCATCTCAATCGAGCCGGGCCGCAGCACCATTGCGAGAACCTGCTCAGGCCGCACCCAAAGACGCGGCTCTGTGACGGATTGGGGTGGAACGAGTTGAACTCTCATTCTTTTGCTCCAGGCGTTCGATGCGGATCTTTCGACGTTCCACAGGCGCTGTCTCTTCCGTTCGAAATTCCGTTAGGATTGCTGCCGGCTCTCGTGAACAAACTCGATGCTGTAACCTTCTGGATCCGTCACGTTGGCAGCGTAGTAGCGCGGGTCAGCTGAGTCAGATTCCGGGAGCGCCATTCTACTTCGCCGATTCCCGCGCAGCCGTCTCGATGACTGCAGCAACCGCCTGTGGTTGCGACACATACACGGCATGGCTACCTTTGACCTCGACAGCCGTCGAGCCGGCGCGTTTGGACATCAACCGCTGAGCACCGGGCGGGATCATCTTGTCCTCGGTGCTGATCACGTACCAGCTTGGCTTCGTCTTCCAGGCCGGTTGGGTGATCGCTCCGTTCAGTGCCTCCACGCCCCATGACACCTGAGAATCTGCCATGAAAGCGGCCGTTTCCGGTCTCACATCGGCGGCGAATGATGACTGAAATTTCGCCCTGTCGAGGAACAGATATCCATCCTGCGGCGGCAAGATCGGGGGCTGAGGAGTACCGGGCGGCAGGTCGGCAATCATTGAGGAGACCGACTCACCCTTGTCCGGAGCGAATGCGGCCACATAGACGAGCCCGGCAACTTTCGGATCACCACCCGCTTCCGTGATCACCGCCCCGCCATAGGAGTGGCCAACAAGGATGACTGGGCCGCTGAGATTGGCAATTGCCCGTTTCGTGGCTGCTACATCTCCTTCCAGCGAGTTGAGCGGATTCTGAACGATCGTGACCGTGTATCCGTCCCTTGTCAAAATCGCGTGGACTCCTTCCCACCCGGAACCGTCGGCAAAAGCTCCATGGACCACAACGATATTCTTTACCGCAGTCGATTTGCTTGTTTGCGCCACAACTGTTTCTTCGAAAGTGAAGGTGAACGTGACGACCAGCAGAAATGCCAGGATGCTGTGCCGTGCTTTTGTTGCACCGGATATATGGTGTTTTCTCACTGTGATTCTCCTTTGGTTGACCTGCAAAAACACTTGTTGATCGGAATCGATCGAGCCCAGAAGTCAGCCGCGAAGAATGGGAGTTCCGACGCCGGGGACGCCGCACTTATCGAGAAACTCCTTGATGGCGGTGGCAATCTCCACAACATGTGTCTCAAGGGCAAAGTGGCCTGTATTCAGGAAGCGGACTTGCGCATTCGGTAGATCTTTTCGAAATGCCTCAGCTCCTGCGGGAATGAAAAATGGATCATTCTTGCCCCAGATCGCCAACAACGGCGGCTTCGCGTTTCGAAAATACTCCTGAAACTTCGGATAGACCTTCACGTTTGATGCGTAGTCCAGAAACAAATCAAGCTGAATCTCTTTGTTTCCTGGTCGTTCCATCAGAGCTGCATCCAATGTGTATGACTCAGGCGCAACCTTTTCCGGATTCGCTACGCCGTGCGTGTACTGCCAGCGCGTTGTTTCCAGAGTGAGCATATTCTGACGGAGCACATCCCTGTTTGCTTCCGTGGGTGCAGACCAGTAGGTTCTGATTGGTCCCCACGCATCGCCAAGGCCCTCTTCATAGGCATTTCCGTTCTGCGAAATGATTGCTGTAATGCGTTCCGGGTGGCCCATTGCCAGGCGGAAGCCCGTTGGAGCTCCGTAGTCAAATACATAAATCGCATAGCGGTTGAGACCGAGCGCATCTGTAAAAGCCTCCAGCGTGCGCGCTAATGCCTCGAACGAATACAGATATTTCCGCTCTTCAGGTACTTCCGTGAATCCGAATCCAGGCAGATCCGGAGCAATCACCCGGTATTGATCGGCCAGACGCGGAATGAGCTCACGGAACATAAACGACGATGCCGGGAATCCGTGAAGCAAAAGCAGCACCGGCGCACTCGGGTTGCCGGCTGCACGATAGAAAACTTCGACTCCGTCTGCTTCGACCTTATGAACGGATGTCACAGGTACAACGAACTGGGAAAGAACAGGGCTCATGAAACTCCTCCTCACGCTGTGTGGTCTGTCTGCCTGTGGGCCGTAATTCGTGGGCTTACCTTCCGGCAGCTCTTGTCCGGTTTGGGATACACTCCAGCATCAGCCGCGAAGAATGGCAGCTCCGAAGGGAGCGCCCGTCAGTCCGCCATCCACCATCAGCTCGACCGCGTTGATGTATGACGAATCGTCCGAGGCAAGAAAAAGCACAGCCTTGGCCAGATCTTCCGGCTCGCCCCAACGGCCAAGCGGAACCGTGGAAGAGAAGAAGTCGGAAACTTTTGCGGATTCCTCTGCCGTGGCATTGGCGCGCGCGCCCGCGCTTCCAGATGGGAGTCTTCGTCGCCCCCGGGGCCACCACGTTCACGCGAATCTTGCGCGGCGCAAGGTCAGCGGCGATGGCCCGCGCCATCGAGACGAGTCCGCCTTTCGTGGCAGCGTAGGCAGCCACGCCCGGTTGGCCGAGATAATTGTGTACTGATCCGTTGAAGATGATGCTGCCGTTGTCGTTCATGAGAGGAGCGGCTGAATTGACAGTAAAGAAAGCACCGTTGAGGTTGGTGTGGACCACCTTCTCGAAGATGGCTTCGTCGGTCGTGCCAGTCGGTGTCCTGCCGGAGATGCCTGCATTGGCGAAGACGATGTCAAGTTTGCCAAAGTCTTTGGAGAGTTCAGCGAAGAGCTTCTTGCGATCCTCCGCCACCGTAACGTCGGCGCGATAGCCACGCGCTTTCGATCCGAGTTCGGCGACCGCTTCATCCAGGGTCTGTTGATCGCGACCCGTAATTGCGACTTCAGCGCCTTCAGAGATGAAAAGCCGGGCTGTGGCCAGGCCGATGCCGCTGTTGCCTCCGGTAATGAGAGCTTTTTTGCCTGCGAGCTTCATGATTCCTCCTCGATGACCGACCCTTCAACTAGGATGGTCGTCATACATGTGATATGATGGTCATCATAGATGGAGGTTGCAAGAAAAAATGCGCTATCCGGCCAAGGAAACCGCCGCAAAACATGAACGGATCGTGAAGGAGGCTTCTCGCCTCTTCCGGGAACGGGGATTTGAGAACGTAACCGTGGGCGAGGTGATGAAGGCCGCCGGCCTGACGCATGGCGCCTTCTATGCCCATTTCGATTCAAAGGAAGAACTGCAGGCGGCTGCCGTTGCCTACGGCCATAAAGGTTTCGCACGAGCGCATGCAGCGCAGCAACAGCAAGAAGAGCAAAGAATCGTATGCTGACCGCTACCTGAGCCGGTGGCACCGGGATAACCCAGGCGACGGCTGCACCATGGCCGCGCTGGCCCAGGAGGTGGCTCGCTCGACCCCTGAACTCAAAGCCGCGTTCGAGCGCGGATTCGAAGAAATTCTCTCCGCGCAAGGCGGGGACCGAAAAGAGGCGATCTTTCAGACAGCCGCTTTGCTCGGCGGTGTTGTGCTGGCTCGCGCAGTGCAGAACGCGAGCCTCTCAGACGAGATTCTCGAGAGTGTTCGCCAGCGAGTTAGTTGACGATTTTCAATTGGCGCCAGCAGGGCAAAGTTCGGGTCGCCATTTCGATACTCATGGTGGTTCACATCCGTCTCAATTTGGAGACCTAAGGCAGAAGTATGGCGAGATTAGGGCAGAGGTCGCGGGCACATTAAGGACACAATAACGGTTACCATGCGTGCCTCAAAGCGCCAAAAGGAGCCATCCATTGCGCTTATTTTCTATAACTGTCACGGCAGAGGTCGCGAGTTCGAGCCCCGTCGTCCCCGCCATCGCGGCGAGCTTACTTGGCCTCATAATCCACATAATCTGGTTGATGCCTTGTGGGGAAGCATCAATTGTCCCGAGCGCACCGGGAATGCCATCGCGCGAGACAAGAACGGCTGCCTGCCCGTTTGTTTCAACCCACGAAAGCGTTACACCCGCCCAGAAATGCCAAGCAAAGGAAGCGTAGAACTTTGCAACACGCTCGCGACCAGACACTGGCGCCCGGGCTGCCGTGCGAACTATACCTCCGCCATCCGAATAAGAGACAACATCTTCGGCGAAGAGAGCTTCCAGTGCAGCTACATCGCCGTTTTTTGCGGCTTTGATGATAGCGGAGTAACTTCCGAGATCTGGCTGCCTGACGCCTGAAAGTCACCTGCCGCGATGTACTTCGCAGTGAGGACGCGCGATGAGCCGATCTGAAGAGATCGCAGCCGTTCGCACGCAGCTTGTCCTGTTTGCGCCAGTGCGCTGGCGCTCAGGTGCGCCATCACAGCCACCATTATCAATCGTGTCGATGTCACGCAATCAGATCTCCATTGAAAGCATGAGCGAGCTGAGACTCTTCCCATGCGCGTCGAGACGCAAGGAACGCGTAACGCTGTCGGACGGCCGGCGCTGCAACACGAAGTTAAGGCCGCAAAGATTCGGAACGCAATATCGTGTGACCGGCCTCGTGATGTGTTCGCGGAATAGCTCGCTCACACGTTCCTCAGTCACGCGGTCAACCAACATCGAGTAGTCCCCGTCGCGATAAGCGAACACGGAGATGTTGACCAGATTGCCCTTGTCGCCGGCACGCACATGTGCAACTGTTCGCAGCTTCGTCATGCCACCTCCATCGAGATGCTCGGAGTGACGAGTTCGCGCGCGATGAGCGCCGGCACGATGGCGATGTTCTGCCGCACCGCAAATGTGACTCCCGCGCCTGCGGCAGGCCCATTCAGGTAGAGGCTCTCCACTTCACGCGGCAGGCGCCTGGCATCCATCTCGCGCTTGAATCGTGCCGCAGCTCGCAGCCGCACTTCGTAAGGAATGGCCCGATCCGCGAGCATCCCGTGCATCGAGCTCAGGCCGATAAGGTCGATCCTCAGATCCTCCGCACCAATCTGCGCTAGGCGCTTTTCGAGGATCTGCCGTGCTAACTCTGCCCGCGCCAGCGCGCCCGGTCCCGCATACGAGATCTGACCTTCAGCGATCAATCCGTCATCAATTCCAACCGAGACTTTGTAATTTCGCGGACGCGGCTTTCCTTTTGCACCGGACATGCGCATTGCGCCAGGTGCCTGCTGATCGAAGCGAACCTCTGCGAAGTCAGCGATGACGTCGGGCGTTATGTATGAGGACGGGTTCAGAACCTCGTACAGGATCTGCTCGCGGCAGGTCTGCAGGGTGATGAGCCCGCCGGAACCCTCTACCTTGGTCAGGAGTGCGGAGCCATCTTCGCTTACTTCTGCCAGCGGGAACCCAAGCCGATCCAAATCCGGCACATCTTTATATCCGGGATCCGCAAAGTAACCGCCGGTAAGTTGCCCGGCGCATTCCAGCAAATGGCCCACTGCAGTGCCCCGGGCCATCGACTCCCAGGATTTCTTCTCCCATCCAAACGCGTGTATCAGTGCGCCCAAAAACAGCGAGGGGTCAGCTACTCTTCCCATCAGAACCACATCCGCACCGCGATCCAGCACCTCCGCCAAGGCGTCAGCACCTAAATATGCATTCGCGGAGATTATCGTCGTGTCAGCCGGTAGCGGCTGATCGTCGAACGGCCTGAAGGCATCTTTGAGATGCAGAACGTCATCCCCCTCGATACATGCGACACGTAAACCGTGAAGTCCCAGCCTTTGTGCGATCTTGATTGTCTCTCGCGCGGCTGCACGCGGGTTCGCTGCACCCATGTTGCTGATCACACGAACCTCATTGCGGTGGCATGCCGGCAAAACAGCATGCATGCGTTCGCTAAGAAGCGGATCGAAGCCAGCGTTAGGATCTTCACGCTTGCGCAGTTGACTCAGCGCGATGGTTCTCTCGGCCAGGCACTCGAAGACAAGGAAGTCGAGATGTCCATTTTCGGCGAGTTCCACTGCAGGCTCGATCCGATCTCCGGAGAAACCCGCTCCCGCGCCGATTCTGATCTTCTTCATCTGCGCCCTCCTAAACGAACCCTCTCACAGTGGTATGACATGAAACAGGACGGCCGCGATCGTCATCACGACGGATGCCCCCAGCAGAAATGGCCCAGCAAATCGTTGATGCGTGCTCAACTCGATTTCACTAAGGCCAGTCACAAGGAAACGTTGCCGGCGTCAGCGGACTTACGGGGAAGCCAGTGGTCATCTGCCCGAATAGTGCGGCTTCCGCGACGCTCGCCGCAGGCAGTCCGAAGCCCTGAACGGCGGCAGCAAGCACAGGAAGAATACCGAAATAGAAAGAGTCAGGATCGAACAGAAGGCTCAATGGCATGGCGACCAGACCGAGCACCAGGGGAATCTGCGGCGCGAACCCCGGCGGTATGTGTGCAATTGAGGTTTTCGCCATGGCGGCGAGCATTCCGCTGCCTTTCAGTATTCCCGTGAACACGCCGGCCGAGCAGAGAATGGCACACATCGATAACGCCGCTTTCGCGTGACGATCGATCACCTCGCCCTGTTCGCGCACTGATCTGAAGTTGAGCAGCAGTGCCAGCGTCGTTCCTAGCATGAACGCGATTGCCGGCTCAACCTTGCCGCTGATCACCAGGCCGAGCACTGCTGCGGCGAGAATCAAATTGCAGGCAAGGCGAACACGCGAACCGGGAGCAGTGATCGTGGCAGTTGCGCTCTCCGGCAATGAACTTTGAATTCGTCTGTCCAATGCGTCTGCTCTCTTTGCGCCCGAGATACACGGCAACAGCGAAAACATAGATCAGGCCCACGATCTGAACAGGAATGAGAGGCTTGAACAACGCCAAGGGAGTGGTGTGAAGTGCGCTGGCAGCGCGAATTGTGGGTCCCGTCCATGGCAGAAAGTTCACGCCTGCCGCCAGCGATACCGCGCATGCCAGGATCCTGCGATCCATCCCGAGTTCTCGATAGAGCGGCAGCAAGGTGGGAATCGCAACCAGAAAAACAACTGCGCCGGAACCGTCGAGGTGTAGAAATAGCGCCAGCAGCGCAGTTCCCGGAACGATGAGCACAGGATTTTTGCCGATCCCGCGCAGCAGTATTTTGACGAAGGGCTCAATGGTTCTCGCATCGGTCAAGACGCCGAAGAACAAGATGGCAAACAGGAACATCGCCACTACAGGCGCCATTGATACCAGCCCGGAGAGCGCAAATTGAGCGGTGTTCAACCCGAAGCCGGCCGCCAAGGCAGGCGGTTACCGGGAACAGGAAGAGTGCAACAAGCGGCGACACGCGTCGGCTAGCGATCGCCACGATCATGCCGAGGATAGTGATCAGACCCCAGATGGCAAGCATGCTCAGCGACCGGTGGTACAGCCCTTTCGCGAATAGTGCGAGTATAGAGAGCGTTGTATCAATATGTACATTGCATAAATCAAAAGTCTATAATCTCGTTTTCCGATGATTCACGAGCTCCGTCACATTCGTGCTTTTCTCAAAATTGCAGAGACGCGCAACTTCACACGCGCTGCCAGCGATCTGCATGTTTCGCAGTCGGCGTTGACGGTCCAGGTGCAACAACTCGAGGAGAGCCTGGGCGTGCGTCTTTTCGACAGAAACAAGCGGGGAGTGACTCTCACCGCCGCCGGCAAGGACGTATTCGGCCCGCTGCAACGATTACTCAACGATGCGCAGAACATCGTTGAGCATGCACGCGACCTGAGTTCCGCCTCGACCGGCTTCGTGTCCATCGCTGCTCTTCCCACGGTGTGCTCGGGGCCGCTTCCGGAACTGGTACGAAGCTTCATCGCGAGTTATCCAGGCATCCGGGTGCAAATCTCCGACGTGATCGCGGAACGCGTGCGTGAAGCTGTGCTCAAGCGAGAGGTCGACTTCGGCATCGGGACCCTTCACGGGCGCGATGCGGAGCTCCATGCGACTGCACTGTTTCAGGATCGTCTGGTTGTCTTTATGCCTCCCGGGCACCCGCTCTGCGGAGAAGCACACTGTCACACTTCGCGAGGCTTCAGCTCACGGATTGATCTTGCCGGGGCGGGCTAGCAGCGTGAGAGAGGCAGTTGAGGCCATCGCGCATCGCGAAGCGGTTGCTGCTCGACATTCGCTACGAGACAAATTTCATGCCAACTGCCCTGGCGTTCGTTCGCGCCAATCTGGGGATAGCCATTCTGCCGGAGACGGCGGCCGGCACCCACACTTCGGACATCATGATAGTTCCATTCAACAACCGCTTTGCGAACCGCCAGATTGAGTTGCTTCAGAGAAGAGATGCCACTCTATCGCCTGCCTCCGAGAGCCTAGTGCGCCATCTTCTACACAAACTTCGTGTTAGAAAGCGTGAAGGCCAAGGCGCATCGTCCGCGCACCCAGACAAGAAAAGACAGGTGATCGGCAAATCCGATTGTTTCGTTCGGATCAATGAATTGTACTCATGCTTCCGGGCGCTGTTATAGTCGCGTGCATCGCACCAACCAGTAGTTCCGGAGGCTATGAATGGATGGTTTGAAAAGGCTCGCCGTGGCGGCAATCGCCGTACTCGCATTGCCCCCCTTGTTTTCGCAGACCGGCGTAGTCGGCACCGATTCAGGCAACTTGCAGGGCGTTACGCAGGGGCCTGTCGAATCATTCAAGGGTGTGCCATTTGCCGCGCCTCCCGTCGGCGAACTTCGCTGGCGCGCTCCGCAGCCTGTGCAGTCGTGGTCCGATGTGCGGCAGGCCAACGCCTACTCGGCGGATTGCATGCAGGTACCATTTCCCAGCGACGCTGCTCCGCTCGGCACCAAGCCGGCAGAAGATTGCCTCTATCTCAACGTGTGGCGTCCCGTCCGGAACCAAGGCGGACGCGAAGCTGCCGGTCATGTTCTGGATCTACGGCGGCGGCTTCGTCAACGGAGGCAGCTCGCCCGAGGTGTATGACGGCAGCAAATTCGCCGAGAAGGGCGTGGTCTTTGTCAGCGCCAACTATCGCCTGGGCCGCTTCGGCTTCTTCGCTTTTCCTGAGCTCACGAAGGAGAACGCCGACGGGATGGTCGGGAATTACGGCTTCATGGACCAGATCGCCGCGTTGACGTGGGTTCAGAAGAACATCAGCGCGTTCGGCGGCGACCCTGCCAACGTCACCGTATTTGGCGAGTCAGCAGGCGGATTCTCGGTAAGCATGTTGCTCACGTCGCCTCTGTCGCAGGGCTTTTTCTCGAAAGCGATTATCGAGTCCGGCGGCGGCCGCACCAACCTTGGCGGACAGCGTTACCTCAACACTGCCCTGCCGAACGGGCCAGCCTCAGCTGAATCGGTCGGCATCGAGTTCGCACGCAGCGTTGGGAGTGGATGGAACCGGATAAGGACGCACTGGACAAGTTGCGGCAACTCTCGGCCGAAAAGGTGCTCGGCAATCTCAACATGTCAACCATGAATCAACCCGGATATGCAGGCCCCTTTATTGACGGCCGCGTGGTCCTTTCCGATCCGCAATCCGTCTACCTGTCAGGCGCCGGTTGGCATGTCCCACTGATGATCGGGACCAACAGCATGGATATCGGGTTCGGATTTGCGCGCGATAAGGAAGAGCTGTTCGCACCATTCGGTGCTGATCGCGAGAAAGCGATCGCGGCGTACGATCCGACGGGAAAGGGCGACTTGCGCGCTGGTGCAGTACCAGGTCTCCATGGATCGATTCATGGTTGAGCCCGCTCGTTTCGTTGCGAGCGTATTCGCTTCGCAAGGCCTCCCTGCCTACGTGTACAGGTTTTCCTATGTCGCAAAGTCCATGCGCAGCAAATGGCCGGGTGCGCCCCATGCCACCGAGATACCTTTTGTCTTCGATACCGTGCAGGCGAAGTATGGAAGCGAGCTCGCGCCCGAGGATGAAAAGACTCGCGCAGGCGATGCTGAGTTACTGGGTGTCATTTGCCAAGACCGGCGATCCGAGCACGGGCAACACGCCGGCTTGGCCACGGTACTCGCCCGCAACCGACATGCTGATGGATTTCACCGAGAACGGTCCGGTAGCCGAAAAGGATCCACTGAAAGCGAGGCTTGATGTTACGGCTGCATACGTAACAAGCTCAGCTCCTGCGCCGGCGCCGAAACTTCCTCCCCGTCCATAATCGAGTGGCTACGATAATTGGAACCCAATCGCGGAGCCTCAACAATTCAGGAGCGGCTCAACCTGCGAATAAAGCGATTTATTTTATGTTGCTTGAGCGGCTCGGGAATGGGTATAGTCGAGAGTTCCGCGGACCTTAGCAGCAAGCGGGCGCGGACATCCTGAGGCAATTCGAATGAGGTATTCAGAGATCGGAACCCTCGTGCTCGTAGCATGTTCGATTGCAGCACAGGCACAATCTGAATTATCGAACCGCTGCTCCGGCCTGAAGAGCGCAACGCTCACCGGAGTCGAGATCACGGATTCCGAGCCGGTTCCGGCGGGGAAAACCATAGCGCCTGCTTATCCGGGGGCATCGCCCGTCGGGCCGCTCCCGGCGCATTGCCGCGTTGACGGCATGATCAACCGCCGCACGGGAGCCGATGGCGTTGAGTACGGGATCGGGTTTTCAGTAGCTCTTCCGGAGCCGAACGCCTGGAACGGCGACTTCATGATGCAGGGCGGCGGGGGCGGCAACGGCGTAGTGGCATACCCGACCGGGGCAAATTACACAGGAGACAAGCCGGCGCTCTCTCGGGGCTTCGCTGTTGCAAGCACGGACTCCGGGCACAAGGCGAAGACCGGCGGATTCGATTTCACCTTCATGCGCGATCAGCAGGCTTATCTGGATTTCGCTTATATGGCAAACGCAGAAGTCGCGGGGGTCGCCAAGCGAATCATCGACCGCTATTATGCGAAGCCTGCGGCCTACTCCTATTTCATCGGGTGCTCGACAGGCGGGCGAGAGGGCATGATCCTGTCGCAGCGCTTTCCGACGGTGTTCAACGGGATTGTCTCAGGCGATCCGGCGATGCGTACGGGCCTGTCAAACCTCGCGATTGCGCAGTGGATTCCGGTGGCTTACAACCAGGCGTCGCCAAAGGACGCGTCCGGTAAGCCGGAGATCGATAAGTTTCTGACCGAGACGGATCGCAAGGTCTTCATGGAGGGCCTGATGAAGCAATGCGACGCGCGCGATGGCGTCGCCGACGGGATGATCTTCGATCCCATCGGGTGCGACTTCGATCCTGCGATGCTCGCATGCAAGTCTGGGCAGGCCGACCGATGCATCGCGCCAGAAAAAATTGCGGCGATCAAGAAGGCGTTTGCAGGGCCAAGGAATGCTTACGGAGCGCAGGTCTACCCTGGCTTTCTTTACGACGCGGGCATTGCTTCGACAACCGGCATACCCGGTTTGCTGACGCTGAGCAAGAACGGACTGTTCGGCCCGTACACCGCTGCGACTGAAGTCGACGTGGATGCCGCGGCGCTGCACGCGTCTGATCCGCTGGTTGAGCCGGCGTCGACGAACCTTTCTACGTTCTCGCAGAACGGCGGGAAATTGATCTTCTTCCATGGCGACAGCGATCCGTGGTTCTCACCGCTCGACACGCTTGGATACTACAGGTCACTGGCCGCGAGAAACGGCGGAGCAGACAAGGTGGCCGAGTGGAGCCGGATGTTCCTGGTGCCGGGAATGGCTCACTGCGGAGGCGGCCCCTCTCTGGACCACTTCGACATGCTCAGCGCACTCGTTGGGTGGGTTGAAAAGGGCGCGGTGCCCGAGTCGGTGATTGCGACCGGAGCCGCGTTTCCCGGCCGCAGCCGCCCGCTTTGCGCCTATCCCAAACACGCCCAGTACACCGGCAGCGGAGACACACAGGACGCCCGAAACTTCCAGTGCCGGTGAAGATCCGCAGCGCCCGCGAGAGGTTACCGTACAGGGGTTGTCGTTCTTCGACGGGCACTGCTTCGAAGAGTTGTTCTAAGAACACGATTGGAAGTACGAAGGAGACTCGAATGATGCGGTCAAGCAGTGGAGTCCTACGCGCGGTTTTTGCATTTGGCGCGCTGTGCATCGGGCCGTGCGTTCATGCGCAGCAAGCACCTCAGCAACCCGCACCACAGCCGCCGAGGCCTGCGATGCAAATGCCTGCTCCCACACCCAACGACACGTTGAAGTCGGTCGAGGTACAGCCCGATCGCCACGTCCGGTTTCGCATCTGGGCGCCGAACGCCACCGAAGTCAAGCTGCATGCTGAAGGCCCGGAGGCCACACCGGGAATAACTCCGCAAGAGACCGGCAGGTACATGGCCGGTGTGCCTTTGACCAAGGGGGATCAGGGCGTATGGGAAGCGACGATTGGTCCGATCGAGGCTGGAGTCTATCGCTACACTTTCACGGTGGATGGCGTCAGCACGACAGATCCGAGGAACCCGCTCACCTCGCAATCGCTGACCCACGCGTCCAGCATGTACGAGGTTCCGGGTGCGGACTTCATGGAGTACAAGGCGGGCGTACCGCACGGCGCAATCGCGACGGTCTACTATGATTCGTCTGCCACAGGCGGCGAACGCCGCATGCACGTTTACACGCCGCCGGGATACGACAATGGCAGCGCGAGATTGCCTGTACTTTACCTGCTCCACGGGGGAGGAGATTCTGATGACTCGTGGCCTACGGTCGGTCGCGCGGGCGCGATTCTCGACAACTTGATTGCCAGCGGCAAGGCTGTTCCGATGCTGGTCGTAATGCCCGCAGGCCACGTCTCCACGGAGTTCCGTTTGACGCCGGGCGTGCGCATGGGCCACGACGCCTTCAATGATGACCTGGTAAAGGTGGTGCTGCCCTACGTCGACACTCACTACCGTACCGTTGCCGACCGCGGCCACCGTGCACTTGCGGGGCTGTCGATGGGCGGCCTGCAGACACTGAATATCGCGCTCGACGACTCAGCGGATTTCGCCTACGTGGGCGTGTTCAGCTCCGGATGGTTCCCCAACTCAATTAAGGAAGAGCAGGACACGGACGTGGCGCAGTACCGCGCGTCGGGCAAGCCGTTTCGCCTGTTCTGGGTGGATGCCGGCAAGTACGACATCGCGCTTCAGAACAGCCATGCCACGGTTGCCGTCCTGAAAGACGCCGGCATCAACGTGGAGGAGCACGAGAGTGGCGGCTTCCACGCATGGCCCAACTGGAGAGACTATCTGCATCAATTCGCGGCGGTGGTCTTTAAGTCGCCGGAGGCGCAGTAGTTGCTAAGACTCATTTGGAGAAGAAGTATGAAAACAAGCATGACCAGAATCATCGAAGGCATTGCCACCTGCAGCGGAGCGCTCCTGCTTGCCTCATCGCTACACACTGCAGTTGCTCAGGAAACCGAAAATCTCCCTTACTTGAACCCGCAGTTATCCCCAGACCAGCGGGCCACCGACCTGGTGCATCGCATGACGCTGGCAGAAAAAGCGACGCAGATGCAAAACAACTCGGCCGAAGTTCCCCGGCTCAAGGTTCCCGCGTATCAGTGGTGGAGTGAGGCTCTGCATGGTGTAATCAACCAGGGTGTGACGGAGTATCCCGAGCCGGTCGGCCTGGCGGCGACCTTCGACGCACCGGGCATCCACACGATGGCCGGGCAAATCGGCATCGAAGGCCGCATCAAGCACGTGCAGAACCAGCGCGAAGGGCACACCGGCATCATGGGCGGACTCGACTTCTGGTCGCCCAACCTCAACATCTTCCGCGATCCGCGATGGGGCCGCGGGCAGGAGACGTACGGCGAAGACCCATTCCTCACCGGCCGCATGGGCGTAGCGTATGTCACCGGCCTCCAGGGCGATGACCCCAAGTACTATCTCGCAATTGCCACGCCCAAGCACTTCGCCGTGCACAGCGGACCGGAGCCAACCCGGCACTTCGCGGATGTCGACGTGAGCAAGCACGACGAAGTAGACACGTACGAGCCGGCCTTCCGCGCCGCCGTGGTCGACGGCAAGGCGGGTTCCGTGATGTGCGCCTACAACGCCATCAACGGCGAGCCTGCTTGCGCCAACCAGTACCTGCTTCAGGATCAGCTTCGCGGAAAGTGGGGCTTCCAGGGCTATGTTGTCTCCGATTGCGATGCGGTTCGCGACGTTGCGGCGAATCATAGATATCGCCCGACGCAGGCCCAGGGTGCCGCAATCTCCGTCCTGCGCGGCATGGACAACGAGTGCGCCACCTTCACCTCTCGCTTTGGCGAACCCGTCGAAAAGGCTTACGTCGATGCCGTGCAACAGGGATACCTGCCTGAGCACGTGCTCGACACCGCGCTCATTCGTCTCTTCACCGCGCGCATCAAGCTCGGCATGTTCGATCCCGCAGACATGGTTCCCTACACCAAAATCGATGAGAAGGAACTCGACAGCAAGGAACACCGCGATCATGCACGCAAGCTGGCGAACGAGTCCATGGTGCTGCTCAAGAATGACGGAGTGCTTCCGCTCAAACCTGAGATCAAGAAGATTGCTGTCGTCGGTCCCCTGGCGGATCAGACTCGGCCGCTGATCGGCAATTATGCCGGCCAGCCAACGCGCATCGTTTCCGTTCTCGACGGCCTGCATGCTGAGTTCCTCAATGCAGCGATCACTTACGTTCCGGGAACGCAGTTTTTGCGCACGGATGGAAAGCCCGTGCCCGATACGCTGTTAGCCACTCCCGATGGCAAGCCCGGCCTGAAAGCTGACTACAGCGAAGGCCGCATGTTTCCCGGTTCGAAGACAACGCCCATCCTCACGCGCACTGAAGGGAACGTGAACCTGAGCGAGAGCAATTTGCCCAAGGACGTTGCCGGGAAGAAAGCATACGGCGTGCAATGGACGGGGACGCTGATGCCCTCTGAATCCGGAGACTATCAACTCGGAGTTCGCTGCCATGGTTTCTGCCGGCTCACCGTAGATGACAAGCAGGTAGCGGCGGCATTCGGCGGGGGCGAAGAGATGTCCTCCGGTATGGGCCGCGTTCACCTGGAGAAGGGCCGTAAGGCGACGATCAGCATGACCTATGGCACACAGAACAGCAAGCCGCATGCGGAGCTGATCTGGAACAAGGCGCAGGCCGGTGTTTCGCCCGAGGCAATCGCCGCAGCCAAGTCCGCCGACGCCGTTATCGCGGTTGTGGGCATCACCAGCCAGCTCGAAGGCGAGGAGATGCCCGTCAGTGAACCGGGCTTCCTCGGCGGTGACCGCACCAGCCTCGACTTGCCGCAGCCGGAAGAAGACTTGGTGGAAGCAGTGGCGGCTACGGGCAAGCCGCTGGCAGTTGTTCTGATGAACGGCAGCGCGCTGGCCGTGAACTGGATCAACCAGCACGCCAACGCCATCGTGGAG
The DNA here is from genome assembly GCA_963774175.1 of uncultured Acidobacteriaceae bacterium. Classification (GTDB taxonomy): domain Bacteria; phylum Acidobacteriota; class Terriglobia; order Terriglobales; family Acidobacteriaceae; genus Telmatobacter. The sequence continues at coordinate 120,622 of CAVZDT010000009.1, read as the reverse complement.
GCCTGGTACCCCGGCGAAGAGGGTGGCGCCGCTATCGCCGAGACGTTGAGCGGCAAAAACAATCCTGCGGGAAGGCTCCCGGTCACGTTCTACAAGGGTGTGGATCAGTTGCCGAACTTCGAGGATTACGGCATGGCGAATCGTACGTATCGCTACTTCACCGGTAAGCCGCTTTACCCATTTGGGTACGGACTGAGCTATACGAAGTTCAGTTACAGCGATCTGAGTATCCCGGCGCAGGCCGTTGCTGCCGGACAGCCCCTTGGTGCGGATGTGACCTTGACAAACACGGGAAAGCTGCCCGGCGACGAGGTCGTTCAGCTCTATCTGAAGTTCCCAGATGTCAAGGGAGCGCCGCGCATCGCTCTTCGCGGATTTGAACGCGTGCATCTCGACGCCGGCGCCAGTCAAAAAGTGCACTTTGACTTGAAGCCCCGAGACATGGGGATCGTGACCGAGGACGGCAATCCGATCATCGCACAAGGGGAGTACACGATCAGCATTGGCGGTGGACAGCCAGATACGGGTGCGCCTGTTGCTACCGGCAAATTCCACGTCGATGGGCAGTACGTGCTGCCGGAATAACGAGGATTGCGCCGCTTGAAGCGGGTCGCGCAATTTCGAAGCGACTGATTGCATAAACACGGGAGGAGAATTTGTTCATGGCTAATTCGAAGCAGTCTGTTGTTCTCACGCGGCGTGAGGCGCTGCTGCTATCCACTACCGCAGGCCTTGGGGCAGCGCTGAGCAAGCCTGCCTTCGGCTCAGACAGCGTGAAGACAGCCGCGCACCAGGAACCGGGCAATGTGTCGACGCCGCAAACGACCATGGCGAAAACGCAGTACGGCAAGGTGCGCGGGTTCCTAGATGGCGGCGTGCTGACGTTCAAAGGAGTGCCGTATGGGGCAACGACGGCTGGAGAGAATCGATGGCTGCCGGCCAGGCCGCCTGCGCCATGGAGCGACGAATATCCGGCCTTGGCATACGGCGCAAATTGCCCGCAGACGCTGCACCCGTGGACGAGCATCGAGCAGACGTTTTTATTCGACTGGGACGACGGTTGGCAGAGCGAGGACATGTTGAAGCTGAACATCTGGACGCCAAGCCTGACGGGAAAGAGGCCCGTGATGCTCTACATGCACGGCGGGGGTTTCAGCTTCGGATCATCCTACGAGTTACCATCGCACGACGGCGCGCAGATGGCGCGGCACCACGAGGTGGTGCAGGTCTCGGTAAATCACCGCCTGAATATCCTCGGGTTCTTCGATGCGGCGGAGATTGGCGGTTCGGCATATGAAGAGTCGGCGAACGTAGGGATGATGGATCTGGTTGCGGCTCTGAAGTGGGTTCAGGAGAACATCGAGAATTTCGGAGGCGATCCGAATCGCGTGATGATCTACGGGCAGTCGGGCGGGGGATCGAAGGTGACGACCCTGATGGGTATGCCCTCCGCAGTCGGCCTGATTCATCGGGCAGCGGCGCAGTCCGGCGGTGGTGGAAACATTCCGAGTAGAGATCAGCAAAAGGAATTAGCACGCTAGACGATGAAGGAACTGGGGCTTGCGCCGAATGATATTGGTTCGCTCCAGAAGATGGAGTGGGCCAAGCTATTTGCGGCCGGAAACGCGGCGGCTGCGAAGATCAATCCGTCGGGACGACCCATGATGGGGCCCGGGGCGCCGGGGACACCGCGCGTGGGATGGTCGCCTTGTGTTGACGGGAAGGTGATCAACATGCGGTCGTTCTTTGACGTCGCTCCAGATGTGTCAAAGAATGTGCCGATGCTCATAGGGTCGGTGAGCGAAGAGGGAAACCAGATGTCTTCGCGCCCGACGGAAGAAGAGTGGCATGCAAACCTTGCGAAGACCTACGGCGAGGAGAAGGCGACGGCAATCGTTGCGGCCTTGCAGAAGGCGTACCCGCGGAAGAAGATTCAGACGCTTTCGTATATTTGCAGCGGAACTCCGGGGCTGAATGGGCTCGGGATGCGGAACAATGTAGTGAAGATGGCGCGATTGAAACATGAGTTGCAAGCCGCGCCCGCGTTCGCGTACTACTTCACCTGGCAGACGCAGATTCTCGATGGCGTGGCTGGCGCATGGCATACAGCGGATCTTCAATTCTGCTTCGATAATACGAAGCGCTGTGAGCAGGGAACAGGGAATACCCCGGAGGCGCAGGCTCTGGCGAAAAGGATGGCATCGTCGTGGGCTGCATTTGCCACAACCGGAAATCCGAGCATCCCGGGACTAAACTGGGCTCCAACCGATCCTGACACCAATCGAGCGATGATCTGGGACAACGAGTGTCGGATGGCAGATGATCCGGAGGCGGAAGCTCGCAAGATCATCTTGACCTGACGGTCGCCGCTACGTCACGACAAGGGTTTTCGGAAGCAATTCCTTTAACGCTTTTTTACGAATGTGAAATCGACAGCGGTCTCATCGACTTGCGGACACATGGCTGTATAGTCGCCTTGTCGGACAAGTGACTCAAGGCGGTTTAGAGCTCGCACTCGGGTAGTGAATGATGGGGCAATTACGACGCGCAAATGAAGTATTTCGACACTAGAAGCAATCCCATGGATGAATCAAAATCGATAACCGATCTGCAAATCGTTGTAAATGAACAGCGGTCAGAAGACAGCATTCAAGGGCTGTCATGAAGTGCTTGATGGTGATTCAGCGACTTGCGGCTTAGTTGATCAATTCGGTTCATTCACGGGACCGGTTCTGGGCATTACAGGCGCGAACTGGGGCCAGGGCGGCCGCACACTTCCTTCAGTAGTCTCAGCTTCCAAAGTGTGAGGTATCTCGTTGGAGGAAATTTCTGGGAGCAGGGAAGTGTTCCGTAATCCGAGCTTCCCGGTCGGCGATAGCGCTTCGTAAAAAGTGTGCCCAAAGTGTGCCCATCAAAGGTGAAGTTCCAGCTCGTAGCTGCCCCAAGCTCAACGATTGCATGGGGTCTTTGTCCTCGCCCACCTCTTGAGGATTGCCAGAGGACGCTTTAGAGGAAGTCTGGCCGTGAGCAGGCAGATACAAAAGCAGAAATAGGCACGCTCCACTCAGCGTAGGCACGTATGAGCGCAACCCTTCAAAAGCAACCGAATCAGGTCATTTTCATTCAGGTGCTCGATTTCGGTCCCCATGGAGGTATAGCCGATGACCTCTCGCAGACAGCTGTTCCAGGGTCTCGCTTTACTCCTACCATCGAATCTTCGCGGCCGTTGGTTGCTCGAAAGCGTGTCTACAAAACGGAGGAAATCTATGAAACGAGAAATCATTCGGGTCGAGCCACTGGCGACCTACCTCGAGAAGTACAAGGCGCCCGCTTCCATGGTGACTAAACACGGAGACACTATTTACGTCTCAGGCTGTCCGCCGTTCGATCCGAAAACCGGAGAGATTATCCGAGGGCCTATTGAGCGCCAGACCGAGATCGTTTTGGACCAGCTTAAGCTCTGTGTCGAAACGGCAGGTTCGTCCTTGGAAAGCATCCTGAAACTGAATGTCTATGTGACCTCAGTAGACATGTTTCCTGCTGTTAACGAGGTCTCCAGGCGTTACTTCCCGGAGAATCCTCCTGCTCGAATCTTTATCAACGTTCCTGCTTGGAATGGCGGCTTCGACATCGAGGTGGACTGTGTCGCCGCGGTTCTTTAAATCTGTCGATTGTCACGGAAACTTTTCGGAATTCTCGGGAAGCGCGGGACGCTGCAGGGCTCGCACCGAAACGGTAGGAATTTGATTGAAAGCGGGGGGCGTAGTTCATCTGGTTAGAGCGCCTGCCTGTCACGCAGGAGGCCGCGGGTTCGAGTCCCGTCGCTCCCGCCAGCATTTCAAACTTAGGATGACAGAAGCTATTAGTGCTTTGAGGCACTCGATCGGCCGGATCGCTTAGGGATTGCCCTCTTCGGCAATCGCGGAACAGCCTGAACGCCAGCCCAAAGCGTTGCGATCGTTTGCTCGACCACGAGAGTCTGGTCAGGCAAGTCAGGCACAACCCCTTGGATGACCATGAGCGTGGCGAGGCCAAAGATCGTAAACCACCATGTGTGAGCTACCACTATGTCATTCTTATTTGGCAATCCCTCATCCTTGGCGACCTCGAAAAAGAGCTGCACGAAACGTCCGAACAACGGCGCACCAATGTCGTTGATATATTGTCCGGCGCGGATGCCATTGCGGTTCTCCGGCCCAAAGAAGACGTTACGGAACTGCTGTGGATGGGCAGTGCAGAACTGAATCAAGCCGCGTGAAGTCGCAAAAAGACGCTCTTTCGGTGAAAGATGTTTGGCGGCAATCGCGTCGAAGTTCTGAACCATCAGCCCGATCGTCTCGCGGCTTAACTCGGCAAGAATATGCCATTTGTCGGGGAAATGCTGATAGATCACGGCGTGCGTATAGCCAATCTCTTTCGCGATCTCGCGAAGCGTTACGGCTTCGTAACCGCGATCGGCAAACATTTTGCTGGCAGCCGCAAGGATTTCGCCCCGCAACTTTTCCTTGCGCTCTACCCGGCGACTTGGTGATGTGGATGTCACTTCAATAGCTTAGTCCCTTTTGGCGATTTTTGCGACCGATTGTTGATTTATAACCATTGGTTGCAACGCACCATCCTGTTATGGCGCCGCAGTTAATATGTTCACCAAATGAAACCACTGATTAATTTGCAACCGATGGTTATTTTGAGTCTCTAATCGTCAGGTCGCTCATTTGGATGGGCGCCAAATACGAGGCAAAAGGAGAAAACGAGCATGTATTTAGTCATGGGAATTACCGGAAAAGTTGGCGGCGCTACCGCGCGCCATCTGCTGACGCAGGGCAAACAGGTGCGAACACTTGTGCGAAATCGCGAGAAGGCGACGAAATGGGCAGACCAAGGCGTGGAGTTGGTGGATGGAGACTGGAACGATGCGACAGCCATAGCGGCGGCGCTCAAAGGTGTTGAGGGCGCGTTTGTTATGTTGCCGGCTGTATGGGCACCCTCGCCTGATTACAGAGAAGCAAAGGGTGTGATTGCGAACTATGTCGAGGCGCTGACCAAGGTGGTGCCTCCGCGGGTGGTTGCGCTCTCGTCGATGGGCGCGCATAGAACAAGCGGGTTGGGGAACGTCACGGCTTTATCACTTTTGGAGCAAGGTTTTCGCAGCCTCTCATCTCCGGTCGCATTTGTGCGCGCAGGCGGCTTCTTCGAAAACTTTCTTTTCGGTTTACAGGCCGCCCAGGGCGGAACACTACCGGTCTTCTACAACCCTACAAACCGGAAATCGACAATGGTCGCGTCAGACGACATCGGCGCAGAGGTGGCAACGCTTCTGACCGGGCCGACGTGGTCAGGGCATCGCGTCATCGAACTGGGTTCGATGGTAAGCGCGGATGAAGTGGCCGGACAATTGGGTGAGGTCCTGAAACTCGACGTAAAAGCCTTTGCAGTCCCGCGTGCAGGGTGGGCGGAAACGTTCGAGCAGTTCGGCATCCCGAAAGGCCACACTGGACCTGCCGAAGAAATGTTTGAGAGTGTTAACGCGGGATGGATGGACCTCGGAATCACGGGTACGGAACACGTAGCTGGTACGACGTCCGCGCGCGATGTGTTTGCGGCTGCACAGAACGCCGTCAAGGCGTAAGTCAGGGGCAAGCAGCTTCAGCGCACTGGGGGCGGGAACAGCCAACCGTGGCCACCGCGGCTTCGTGTTCGACCGGCGGTTCCTGCCTTTGCTGTTCAGCCATGGCCGACTTATTGCAGAACGATTTAAACCATTTAACCGGCAAGAGGAGGGTCAATTTAAATATGAAAGCTGAACACACAATCGATAGACCCCCACGGGCAGGTCGAGCAACTCAAATAGCCGCGATGGTAATAACCGGCTTCGTCGCCTTCATCTGGGTGTACTTCGGAAGGTTATATCTTATCCACGATCCCGGCGAATGGCAGATCGCCAATCAGCAGCTGGGATACCCGCTCTATATCATCCCTCTGATTGGCGTGACCCACATCCTTGGCGGCGTGGGCCTTCTGATTCCCAATGTGCCTCGATTGACTGAGTGGATTTATGCTGGTTTCTCGATCGATCTCTTACTCGCGTTCTATTCACAACTGAATGGCGGCGGCAGTGCCTGGGATAAATTCGATCCGATTCTCGTCATGGCGTTCGTCTTTGCTTCGTATGTATTAAGACGCTGCATGCGCGCAAACAGATGGTCGATATGAAGAACACGCCCGGCGGGCAGTTTTAATTTTTCCAGGCACGTCACGGCGGCCCACCGAGGGTCCGGCCCGCCACTCATCCGAAGCCCTAAACGTACAAGTCGTTCCTCGCTCAGTAGTAGACAGCCAATGATGAAGCTTTCATCGGAAAAGGCAAGTCGAGTCGGATGCGACGAGGCAACTTCTCGGACCTTTTGGGGAAGTTTCCGGCACTGCAAGGCGCACACAGGAAGGGTGGGGAATTTGTTTTATGCGGGGGCGTAGTTCAGCTGGTTAGAACGCCTGCCTGTCACGCAGGAGGCCGCGGGTTCGAGTCCCGTCGCTCCCGCCAACATTACAAGACCTGCACTTTTCCTTCGAGCGCCTCCGGATCGCGCGACTTGTCTCAATTAACGCTCGCAGTGCGATGAGACTCACGCCAATCACCGGGCGGCATGCCCTCCCAGATGCGAAAGGCGCGACCGAACGAGTTCGGGTCTTCGAAACCAAGCAAGTATGCGGCCTCATTCAACTCCAAGACAGAATTGGAAAGGTAGTACCGGGCCATCTGGTGCCGGGCTTCATCCAAGACGCGTTGAAAGCTGGAACCAGATTCCTGCAAGCGACGTTGCAGCGTGCGAGAGCTCATGTGAAGCGTCTCGGAGATCACATCCATTGAGGGGCGTTGTCCAGTCAGTCGGTCCTGAATCGCGCGGCGCACCAGCTCGATGAAGCTGTTCTCTTCCTTGTACAGCCGCAACTGCTCTTCAAACTGTGGCGCGAGTAATTCGAGCAGTTCGACATTCCGAGTCACAAACGGTGCGGTAGCATCGGAGGCGCGAAAGATGATCGTGTTGCGCGAAGGGCCGCTTACAACCTTGCAGCCAAAGCTGCGCTCAAGTACACGCAGATTCGGACGCCGCTGCACATACTCCACTCTGAGCGGATTGAGCTGCGTTCCGGTTCCATGACGAGCCAGAGAAATCATCCAGGAGAAGCAGTAGTCAGTGAGCACCTGAGGCTCTGCATCGACAGCAAGCAGCCAGCGAAACCCAACACTGAACTCCTCTTTGCCGAGTTTGTTAACGATTTCTTCTGGCGCGGTCAGCTTCTTATAGCGAGCCAAATGCTCGGTGGCCGTCACGAGATTCTGAGTTGAGAGGGCCGCAATAGCCATCGGGTGAAAGCGCTCTGTCTTTGTCTCGACGCCGAGTTTGACACCGATGAGCGGATCGGAACTCACCACCTCGATCGCATGCCAGAGTCGCAAAGAGTTCTTCGGTAGACACCAGAACGCGCGTCTGCTCGAACAAATCTCGGGGAAGGCCGGCCTTGCGCAGCACCGCGGCAACAGAGACGCCGTGCTCCTTCAACTTGAGGGCCAGACGGCCCGGAACCCGAAAACGCTTCAGCATGACAGAGTCCTCCAGCTAGAAGCGTATCGGATTTTCGATTTGTGCACCATTCAGAATACGCCAAAATGCCAGCAGAACACGCCAATCAAAGATTGGCGTGATTCGAAGTCGTATTGGCGCGTCTGGCAGAGCGCGCCGATCCGGTCAGGGCTAATGTTGGGATGTCGGAGCTGCGTGCACCCGGCATCTAAGTGCCTTCCGACGAAAGGTTCAGAATATGCGGAATTCTCATGACAACGAGCACAAAGCGCAGCATCAACCGCCGGTCGTTCTTCGGCGTCACCGGAGCCGTCGCAGCTGCGACGATCGCTGGCGGCTTTTCAGCTTCGGCGGCAGCCGACCGAACCGCGCAAGTGCACATGAGTGGGCGACGCAAGCTGGGTTCGCTCGAAGTTTCGAGCGTTGGGCTCGGCGTCCAGAACATGAGCCGCAAATATGAGACGACCGTGCCGTATCGCCCGGAGATGATCAACATCATCCGCGCAGCCTATGACCACGGCGTGACGTTCTTTGATACGGCTGAAGCTTACGGCCCTCTCGAATGCGAACGGATCCTGGGTGAGAGCATCGCAGCCATTCCGCAACAAAGTTGTGATCACCTCGAAGCTTGGCTGGAATATCGACCCCGAGACCGGCAGGTTCCAGATGGGGCTCAACAGCAAGCCTGACCACATCAAGAAGGCTGTCGAGGGGATGCTCAAGCGCCTTCGAACCGATCGCATCGATCTTCTGTATCAGCACCGCGTCGACCCGCAGGTGCCGATCGAGGATGTCGCGGGCGCGGTAAAGGACCTGATGTCGCGAAGGCAAGGTTCTGCACTGGGGTCTCTGTGAGATGGGGCCGAATACACTTCGCCGCGCGCATGTGGTGCTTCCAGTGACGGCCGTGCAGAACGAGTATTCGATGCTCTGGCGCGGTCCGGAAGAAGTGATCATCCCGATGTGCCAGGAGCTGGGCATCGGGTTTGTACCGTGGAGCCCGCTTGGTGTGCAGTTCCTTACCGGAGCCATTGACGAGAACACCCGCTTCGCACCTGGCGACATCCGTGGAATGGAACCGCGATTCTCGCCGGAAAACCTGAAGCACAACATCGAGCTCGTAAAGCTCGTCAAGCAATGGGCCGACCGTAAGCAATGCTGCTCCGGGTCAGATTGCTCTGGCCTGGCTGATGGCGCAGAAACCGTGGATCGTGCCTATCCCGGGCACGACGCAGATGGCGCACATGATTCAGAACGTCGGCGCCAGTTCGGTTAGATTTACACCCGACGAGATTAAAGAGCTGAATGCCTCGGTATCGAGTATTCAGATTCAAGGAAAACGCCTGCCGGACGGGGTTCTCGCGCTCTCGGGCGTAGAGGCGCCGCCGAAGATCTAGAAAGTGAACGATTGACTGTATCCGCGTAGCGTGAACGATCAGCCGCGCTACTTCGAGTTCCACCACGGGTCAACCACAGATATCGAAGGAGAGTCATGAAGACCTTAATGTTCGGTCTGTTTCTATCAACACTGATTGCGCCATCGTCCTACGCACAGCAATCGCCAGCGCCACCAACGGAAACGATTAAAACTGCCGCAAGTCAAACACCCGAGCAACAAGAAGTCATCAACCTTTCAAAGATGAAATGGGATTGGATGGCGGATAAGAAGGTCGATTCCTTAGAGACACTCTTTGATGACAAAGCCATGTTCGCTCACATGGGTGGAACCTGGGGAAAGACCCAGGAACTCGCCACTATTAAGAGCGGTGGCATCTGGTACAAAAAAGCTGCAGTTTACGCAGTTGACGCTCGCATATTTGGTAACACAGCCATCTTGCTAGAGGATATTGATTTGCAGGCAGCAGTCGGTGAGCACGAAGTCACCAATCCTTTTATGGTGACTGAGATTTATATCAAGGAAGACGGCAAGTGGAAGCTCGCCCAACTCACCTTCTCGCATCTGCTTAGGCCGGTCAAAATGAATAGCAATAAGAATTAGCCGCCGAAGGCATAGGGACGCCAAACTACGCGCAAAGATGAAGCGGCAGGGATGAGGTCTTCAGAATGATAAAACGTATAACTGTTCTTTTGCTGACCATTTCGACAATCCTCTGTCGCGCATCTGGTTCTTCGCGGGCGCAGCAATCAGGGGCGAACTCTCTGCGAGTGCCCACGGAAAAGAACACACCGATTGTTTATCTGTCCCGAACCAACAACACCAAGGCCATCGCGGAAATCATTCATCAAAAGGTCGGCGGCACACTTGTCGCTCTCGAATTGGAAACACCTTATCCTGCTGACTACAGGACGACCGTGCTAGAGGTCGTCCACGAGAATGAGACCGGCTATTTGCCGCCTCTAAAGACCAAGATCGACCGGATTGAACAATACGATCTTGTGTTTCTCGGCTTTCGGACCTGGGGAATGCAACTGCCGCCGCCCGTTAAGAGCTTCCTGCACCAATACAACTTGAAGGGAAAGACCATTGTCCCATTCAACACAAATGGCGGCTATGGCGTCGGCAGCAGTTTTGAGACCGTCAAGGAACTATGTCCGCAGAGCACGATCTTGCAGGGCTTCAGCACGAGGGGCGGATCGGAGATCGATGGACACAACCTTGTCATCAAAGATGCAAAGGCAGAAGAAGCACGTAAAGAAGTTGAGAACTGGCTAAGGACACTGGAAATGCTGAAGTAGAGTTTCCCTGAGATTCAAAGAGAAGGAAGGAACAGTCGTGGAAAAAAGAGAATTAGGACATAGCGGGCTTGAGGTGTCGGCCCTGGGACTCGGTTGCATGGGGCTGAGCTTCGGCTACGGCGAGGCCACTGATAAGCAGGAGGGGATCTCGCTCATTCGCGCTGCCGTCGAACGCGGCGTGTCATTCTTCGATACGGCTGAGATCTATGGCGCCTACACGAATGAAGAACTTGTCGGCGAAGCTCTCGAGCCGTTTCGCAACCGGGTCGTCATAGCGACAAAATTTGGCTTCAAAATCGATGAAAACGGAAAAGGCGCCGGCCTGGACAGCCGGCCCGAGCACATCAAACAGGTTGCCGATGCCTCGCTGAAGCGCCTTAGAGCCGATGTAATCGACCTTTTCTACCAACACCGCGTTGATCCGAACGTGCCCATCGAGGACGTGGCTGGTGCTGTGAAGACCTGATCCAGCAGGGCAAGGTGAAGCACTTCGGCCTGTCTGAGGCAGGCGTGCGGACGATTCGTCGCGCACATGCCGTGCAGCCCGTCACCGCATTACAAAGCGCATATTCCTTGTGGTGGCGAGAGCCGGAACAAGAGATCCTGCCCACGCTGGAAGAACTCGGAATCGGCTTCGTACCGTTCAGCCCGCTCGGCAAGGGGATTCCTCACGGGAAAAATCACTGAAGAAACAAAGTTTGATGCGGGCGACTTCCGCAACACTGTGCCACGTTTCAATGAGGAAAACCGCAAGGCGAACCAGGCTCTCGTAGATCTGGTCGGCAGTTTTGCGCAGCAGAAGAATGCGACTCCGGCTCAGATCGCGCTTGCATGGATTCTGGCGCAGAAGCCCTGGATCGTACCTATCCCCGGCACCACGAAGCTGCAGCGCTTGGAAGAGAACCTCGGCGCGACCGCAGTGGAGCTAACTCAAGACGATCTGCGTCGCCTCAACGAGGCTACGGCGACGATCGCCGTGCAAGGGGCCCGCTATTCCGAGGGTGCGCAGAAGATGATTGATCGCTAAATAAGCAGAAGGCGCACATTGAGACTGCTAACCGCGTGGCAGCCTCTGGGTCGGAAGTTAGATGGTGATGAACTCAACCCGTAATGTGCCGACAAATCGCGACCGATCACGCGTGTGGTCGGGGAGGAAACAATATGGAGAAGAGAAGACTAGGAAAGAGTGATCTTGCAGTATCTGCAATCGGGCTCGGCTGCATGGGCATGAGCTCGGCCTATGGCCCCGCTGCCGACAAGGGCGAGATGATCAAGTTGATCCGAGCCGCACATGACCTTGGCGTCACGCACTTTGATACCGCCGAAGCGTACGGGCCATTCGTGAATGAAGAACTGGTGGGCGAGGCACTCCAGCCGATCCGCGACAAGGTGACGATCGCCACCAAGTTCGGCTTCGACATTGATCTTGAGACAGGTGCCCGCCGGGGTGGAACGAACAGCCGGCCCGAGCACATCAAGCAAGTGGCCGCCGCCGCGTTGAAGCGCCTGCGTACCGACACCATCGATTTGTTTTATCAGCATCGCGTTGATCCGAACGTGCCAATCGAGGACGTGGCGGGAGCGGTGAAGGAGTTGATCGCCGAGGGCAAGGTGAAGCACTTCGGCATGTCGGAAGCCGCTGTTCAGACAATTCGCCGCGCGCACGCCGTGCAGCCGGTTACCGCAGTGCAAAGCGAGTATTCGCTCTTCTATCGCGGCCCGGAAGCCGAGCTTTTACCGGCCCTGGAAGAGCTTGGTATCGGCTTCGTTCCATTCAGTCCGCTGGGCGCAGGGTTTCTCACGGGAAAGATAGACGAGAACACGAAATTCGATCCCACTGACTTTCGCAACATGGTGCCGCGCTTCACGGCCGAAGCACGCAAAGCCAATATGGTGCTGGTCGACCTGGTCAAGAGTGTCGCGGACCGCAAGAGAGCGACGCCTGCGCAAATTGCGTTGGCATGGCTGCTCGCGCAGAAGCCATGGATCGTGCCCATCCCTGGAACGACTAAGCTGCACCGGCTTGAGGAGAATCTCGGAGCAGCGAACGTGGAGCTCAATGAAGCTGACCTCAAGCAGATCGACGAAGCGTCTTCCAGCATGAAACTCGAAGGAGCTCGCCTTCCTGAAGCTGTGTTGAAGATGACGGGGCTCTGATCATTTTCTCTTTCAATTGCACAGATTGGCAGCACCGGAAGTCGAAAGGCAAAGGACTACGAAATGAAATCGAAGTTGATCGTCCTGAGACTATCTCTCTTCATCTTGAGTGTTTAAGTGGCCGTTGCCCAGGCGAATCCTCCAGACGCGGCCGCAGTACCAACCTCAGCCGCAGCGCCAAGGGTTCGAATGCACTACGGCGCCGTACGCGGCCTGACCGAAGGAGACGTATCGAGCTTCAAGGGCATCCCCTTTGCAGCTGCTCCGGTCGGTGAATATCGCTGGCGCCCGCCGCAACCGTTGTCGCCATGGCAGGAGGAGCGCGATGCCAGCAAATACGGGGCCGACTGTCCGCAGGCCGCCTTTGGTCCCGGCGCCGGAGCAATGTCGCCGACCTCGTCGGAAGATTGCCTCTTTATAAACGTCTGGAAGCCTGCGAATGCTGCACCGGCGGCGAAACTGCCGGAGATGGTGTGGATCTTTGGAGGGGGATTCGTCTTTGGGAGCGGGTCCTCCCCGAGCAATTCGGGAGTGCAGTTCGCCAAACAAGGCGTCCTGTTGATCACCTTCAATTACCGCGTGGGGCGTTTCGGATTTTTCGCCTTCCCGGTGCTCAGCAAGGAACATCCTGATGAGCCCAAGGGCAACTACGCCTACATGGATCAGATCGCCGCACTGAACTGGATACAGCAGAACATCGCCGCGTTCGGAGGCGATCCGAATAACGTCACAGGCTTTGGGTTTTCCGCGGGCGGTGTCTCGGTGCATAGCCTTCTGACGATGCCAATGGCGCGTGGCCTGTTCCAAAAAGCGATCGTCGAGTCTCGCGGTTCGCGTGACAGCGTGCTCACCGCGCGTCCAATGAGCAAAGACGGCGTTGATCCGGTGTCGGCGGAAACTATTGGGATTCAATTTGCGCATTCGATGGGATCGATGGAACGGATCAGGCCGCGCTTGCCAAACTTCGCGCCCTCAGTGCCGAACAGGTTGTTGGTGGCGCGCCCGCACAATCTGGCGGCAACGTTCAGTCTTATGAGACCACGCCGATTCTCGATGGCAAGCTGATTACCGAAACCGCCGAGACCGCGTATAAGGCCAACCACGAGCCACGTGTGCCGCTCATGCCCGGAAGCAACAGCGCCGATACCGCAGGCAACCGGATCAGAGCGACGACTAAGGAGCAGTTGTGGTCTCATTTTGGCCAGTGGAGCGCCGAGGCGAAGGCCGCCTACGATCCCGATGGAACGAAAACTCTGGCAACGCTGGTATCAGAGGCAAACGATGATTTCGGACAAGCCGAACCGGCTCGCTTTGCAGCGAGTGCGTTCGCGAAAAACGGTTTGCCCGTTTATCTCTATCGGTTCTCCTACGTGCAGACAGGAATGCGGCAAATGCTTCGGGCTGGGACACCGCACGGTGGCGAAATTGCTTTCGTATTCGGCACGCTGGGCGCAGGAGGGTTTGGACCGCCACCGCCGCCGGCAACAGACGAAGATCGGGCGGTATCTCGCAGGGCGCAGGGCTACTGGGTCAACTTCGCCAGGACAGGCAATCCAAATGGCGCGGGCTTGCCGACCTGGCCGCGTTACATCCCAGCAAGGATTTGATCTTCGAGTTCCATCCCGACGGCACGGCAGGCGCGATTCCTGATCCCTGGAGGCCGCGGCTGGACGTCATGCAGAAGGCGACCGAATCGGGCAAACGCGCCGACTGATGGCACGAGAAAGCACCACCGAACAAAGAATATCGAGGAGAAGTCAAGACATGAGAACAAGATTTCTGATCATCGCTTTCGTAGCGAGCTTGCTATTCATCCCCCAATCGCAGGCACAAACATCTGCTTCAGGCTTCCCCAAAGGTGAACTGTCGAACGCGAAAAATCGTACGGGCAATATCTGGCTCAGTGAGCTCAATGTTGGAGACAGCACTTTCGATCCCAGCATTGCCATGGCGACGTACGACGCGGGTGCAAAGCTGGACTGGCATGTTCATCCGGGCGGTCAAGTTCTGCTCATCACAGAGGGCACCGGTTACTACCAGGAAAGAGGCGAGCCGGCGCGCATCGTTCACAAGGGAGACGTGATCAAATGCGCTCCGGGAGTAGAGCATTGGCACGGCGCATCGCCGGGGAGCGGCTTTGCCTATATAGCGGTTACACCGACTCAGAAGGGAAAAACGATTTGGTTAGAGCATTTTCCGTAATAGTGTAGACTTGTTATTGGCGAGACTCTGCGGCAAGTGAATCGATGGCGAAGCCATATGGGGATGATCTGCGCCGTAAATTTCTGTCGGCTTACGATCAGGGGGAGGAGACGCTGGAAGAACTTGCGGATCGCTTCCTGGTGAGCGTTGGCTGGGCGAAGAAGATTTCGGTGCAGCGTAATCGCAATGGGCAGGCCGAGCGGGTGCCGCATCAACCGGGGCGTAAGTGGCGGGCCGGTGCCGAGAGGCAGCGTCAGGTAATGGATTGGGTGGTATCGAAGCCCGATCTGACGCTGGCTCAACTACAGGCCAAATTGCACAGCGAGGCTGGCATTTCGCTCAGCCTGGGGCGGATCTGGCATTTGTTGAAGAAGTTGGGTCTGCGGCTGAAAAAAAGTCACTCCACGCGGCCGAGCGGGACGCTGAAGCCAACCGCAAGCGACGCGAAGAGTTCGCGGCGCGCCTCCAGTCGATCCCACCGGATCGGCTGATTTTCCTGGACGAGAGTGGTGTTACTACCTCGATGACGCGGCTCTATGCGCGAGGCACAGGAGGCAAGCGCATCCATGAGGCGACGCCTGGCGGCCACTGGAAAATCATGACCATTCTGGGCGCCATGAGCCTGAGCGGCATGATCGCAACGATGACGATCGAAGAACCCACCGACAGCGATATTTTCCTGGCCTACGTCGAACATCTGCTGTGCCCGGTACTGAAGTGCGGCGACGTTGTGGTGATGGACAACCTGAGCGCGCATAAGGTGCCAGCGGTGCGCGAATGGATCGAAAAGCAAGTGCGGAGGTGCTCTATCTGCCGCCCTATTCTCCCGATCTGAACCCTATCGAGAAGGCCTGGGCAAAACTCAAACAAATGCTTCGCGCGGCCAAAGCTCGAACCAAAGAAACACTAGATCAGGCCATCACCGAAGCTCTGCCGTGCATCACTCCCGCCAATGCGCAGGCTTGGTTCAGACTCCCTGTCAACGGTCTACAGTAAAACAGAAAATGCTCTAGAGCCTGTCAGCGACAAGGATTACAACAACGTGAAATAGAAATCTTCAAGCTAACTGAGGGCTGGATTCCACAACATCTGCTCCATTGGTCGCGTTGCGGCGCGGGTCGAACTGATACCTGGCGATGTCGTCAATTGACTGGGCCCGGAGTTTTCTAGGCTGCTGGTACCGCGCCGATTTGCTGCAACAGCCCCAGCATATCCGGCTGGCTATGTTCTTCTACGAACTGTCCGTCCGACAGACGGTAGATGTTCATGGCCTGTACCGCAATTGTTTTTCCCGTCGGCGGTACCCCGAAAAAGGTGCCCTGATGAGTGCCCCGCATCGTGAACCTCGCGGCCACCATTTCCTCCACAGTCCATTGAATATCGGGGAACCCTCCTCGCATCATCCCAATAATCGCGAGATATCCAGCCGGACCGTGCATCGGCTCGGGGCTGCCCGGAACATGAAATATCGCATCGGGCGAAATGAGTTCCTGCGCTAGGCTTACGCTCGCAGTGTTGATGAATTCCAAGAAACGGCCCATAATGATCCTGTTGGTTTCTGTGGTCATAGTGGAATCTCCTCCAATTTCTCTTTTCACTAAGTGGCGACGTCAGGGCCGATCGCGATTCCAGCTCGCCATCGCCTCGACCCGGTTTACGACTCAACCACCTGCATCTGTTGTTCGTTCATACGACCGCCATGAATCTTGAACTCAGCAAGTGCACGGTCGATCTCTTTCAGGTCTTCCGCGGTTAGTACAAGGTAGGCCGCTTCGATATTCTCCTCAAGATGCTCGACCTTGCCCGTGCCGGGGATCGGAACGATGAACGGCTCTTTGTAAAGCAACCATGCGAGCGATAGCTGCGCCGTCGTTGCGCCTTTCCCTTTCGCCAGCTCGGCAACGCGATCGACGAATGGCTTGTTCGCGGCAATGCTTTGTGGCTGGAAGCGATCGAATCCAGAACGTAGATCCGATTTCGGATCAAAACTGATCTTTGCATCAAGTCTCTGCGTCAGATAGCCCATGCCCATTGGTCCCCACGGCACGAATCCGATTCCCAACTCCTCACAGGTAGCGAGCAAGCCGTTCTCTTCCGGGTCGCGGTTCATAAGCGAATACTCTGTCTGAAGGGCAGTGACGGGCTGAACCGTGTGTGCCTTGCGGATGGTGTTTGGGTTCGCTTCCGAGAGGCCGAAATGCAATACTTTGCCTTCATCAATAAGCTCTTTCACCGCTCCCGCAACGTCCTCGATAGGCACATTCGGATCAACGCGATGTTGATAGAAGAGATCAATGTGGTCCGTCCGGAGACGCTTGAGGCATCCTTCCACCATCCACTTGATGTGATCGGGTCGGCTATTTAGACCGCTCTTCTCGGTGAGATCGAAGCCGAACTTCGTTGCGATCTTTACCTCGTTACGGAACGGTTCGACCGCACCGCCGACGATTGTCTCGCTCGTATACGGGCCGTACACCTCAGCCGTGTCGAAGAATGTCACACCTTTGCTATGTGCCTCGCGAATGACCTTGATGGCGTCGTCGATCGGGGCGGCGGGGCCGTAATTTGTGGCCAGGCTCATGCAGCCAAATCCGAGTTCCGATACTTCCAGCGTTCCAAGTTTTCTCGTGTTCATGTCTTCTCCTACGAA
This sequence comes from uncultured Acidobacteriaceae bacterium, assembly GCA_963774175.1. Classification (GTDB taxonomy): domain Bacteria; phylum Acidobacteriota; class Terriglobia; order Terriglobales; family Acidobacteriaceae; genus Telmatobacter. Next base: position 103,333 of record CAVZDT010000009.1, on the reverse strand, counting down.
TTGCCTCTCCATCTCAACGCTAGGCCGAAAAACCCGTATGGCGGTAGCCCGATCGACTGAAATCATTGCCTATTTCGCCGAGGCAAGTAAAAAATGCTGCCATGGGCGCGCGTAGGTCTTATCTTAGGGATGTCGAGGCAATGGGATGAAGGCCAGTAAATCAGGAAAGACCGACGATCCTCAGGTCACGCAAGTGCTTCACGAACTGGCTAATGCAATTAGCAAAGTGACGGGGTACGCATCAGAATTGTCAACCGCTGTCCCCGGACTCACGCTCTACCGAAACACCATTCCGACCGCACCGAATCCCTGCACCTATGCGCCAAGTCTGCTTGTCATTCCGCAGGGAAAGAAGCGTGTCGACCTGGGCAAGCAGAGTTATGTCTTCGGCGAATCAACCTTCCTGCTCACATCAATTGACCTTCCGATCATTAGCCGGGTGAGCGCTGCCAGTGTGGAGAAGCCCTATCTGGCGTTCTTCCTCAAACTTGATATGGGGATGGTCCGCGACGTTCTTCATTCCGAGGAAGTGCAGATTCCTCCACCGCCGGTTGGAACCGGCGGCATGGTTCTTGGTGAAGCAACGGTAGAACTGCTCGCGCCATGTTTACGGATGGTGCGGCTTCTCCACTCTCCACAAGATGTTCCGTTCTTTGGCAAGCTGCTCCAGCGAGAAATCATCTATCGCCTTCTGCAGGGGCCACAGGGAGATCGTCTGCGCTCAGTCGCAACGCTGGCAGACCAAAGCTATCGGACAGCGAAGGCCGTCACTTGGCTGCGCGACAACTTCAAAAAGGCGCTGAATGTGGACGAACTCGCATCGATGACAGGCATGAGCAGATCAACTTTGAATCATCACTTCCGTGGTCTCACAGCTATGAGCCCTCTCCAGTTTCAAAAGCAGCTTCGGCTCCATGCGGCGCGGCAGAAAATGCTTACTGAGGAGCTAGATGCTGCGAGCGCGGCCTTTGAGGTTGGATACGAGAGTCCAAGCCAGTTCAATCGGGAGTACAAGCGATTTTTCGGGCAGCCGCCGATGCGTGATATAGAAGCATTGAGAGCCAGCTTGTAATTGCGAAAAGGCAGAGTTCAACAGCGGTGAGCTGCTATGCGCTGATGGAGCGCCCAAGAGCTTTCCTCGATGGACGCGGAAATTGGTATCGGTGTCGATCGGTCAGGGCCTGGGGCTCGTATCCACCTCGGAGGCCCGCGCCAGTGCTTGCGTGTCGATATACTCACGGATGTTCGTCACTTTGCCATTTCGAACGGTAATGTCGAAGACCCAATGGTCCTCGAACGTCCTATTCGTGGCTTTGATTTTCCCCGTAGCGAAGCCGACGACCAGAACCCGGTCTCCTTGGGCTATGAACTCGGGGGGTTGTGGGTAGGAAGTTTCCACCGTTTCGTTAGCCTTCTGAAGTAAATGATTCAATCCCGCCTGCCCGCGGTGCGTGCCGGCCAGCGGCCAGTCCTCGCCCGGAACGATCCACTCAATATCTTCGGCAGACAACGCCAGCAGACCTTGCTTATCGCGGCGGCCGAGTGCCGCAAGAAAATTCTTCACAATCTGGACATTCTTTTCGATGCTCATCGAAACCTCTCATTTTCCCTCAGATCGGAGCGTGACCGATCTAAAACGGACGTTTTGGAATCCTTCTACTAGGGCCAAATCATGCGGTCGTAAATCGACTATTGCTGCTTCTTGAACAAATCCCGGAAGATGAGCCGACCCCAAGTTTGGCCGCGTGCGTGCACCAGCGCGCCACCCTCGTTGAACCTTCCCAGCTTGACGGGTGCGAACCCAAGTTTTTTGGCCAAATCCGCCACGGGAGCGATAGCGTCCTCGTCATCGCTCGACAGAAAGACGACCCGGTGGCCGCCCTCGACGATCGGGTCGGTCGCCAATGTGGCGGCAGCCAAGTGGTTAAAGCCTTTCACCAACTTAGCGCCGGTGAACGACTTCGCAACGAATGCGGAGGATGGAAGACCGTCCAGCTCCTCAGGTGGCACTGGAAACGAGTTCATCGCGTCGATGACCGTCTTGCCTTTCCAGCTCGGCAGGGCCTCCGCAATCTCGCGATGTTCCCCGAACGGAACCGCCAAGATGATTGTGTCGGCCTCGAGTGCATCCCGCAGCGACTTGGCGACGACCGTGGGTCCAATCGCCCGCGCCTGCGGTGCCAACGCCTCGGGGGGCCGGCGACTCGCAACGGTGACTTCGATGTTCTTACGGGCAAAGGCGTGGGCGAGTGCCTGGCCTATCTTGCCGAATCCTACAATCGCGTAGCTCATAATGTTTCTCCGATCTCTTGTTAGAACTAAAGTTCGAGAAGCGACCGCGCCGGGGTCAGACCTGCGCCATGCCACCATCCACGGCGAGATCCACACCGGTGATGTAAGAACTTTCATCAGAGGCGAGGAACACGACTGCTGCCGCTATTTCCTCGGGCATGCCTCTGCGACCCATTGGGATCTGCGTGGCGAACTGAGCGGCCGCTTGCTCGGCCTGTTCAGCGGTAAGGCCCGTCGTCGTCGCTAAGGCCGGGGTATCGGTTGGTCCGGGGCTCATCGAATTCACGCGGATCTTGCGGTCTTTCAGCTCCAAAGTCCAGGCGCGCGCGAAGCTGCGCACAGCCGCCTTACTCGCTGCGTAGGCGCTAAACCCTGGGAGCCCCAACACGTTCGAGACCGAAGAGGTCAGGATAATCGAGCCCCCGTCTTTGAAGAGGGGAAGAGCCTTCTGCACCGTAAAGAACAGCCCCTTCACGTTCACGTCGAAGGTCTGGTCAAAATGGGCCTCAGTAGCCACCGCGAGCGGTGCGATTGTACCCGCGCCCGCGTTTGCGAAGAGTACGTCGATGTGACCATGTTTCTCTTTCACGACGGCATAGAGCCGGTCGAGATCTTCCAGGCGCGACACGTCGCCTACGACCGTCGTAACGTTTCTCTTGATGAAGGCTGCGGCCTCCTTGAGCTCTTTCTCTCGTCGCCCAGTGATCACGACGTGTGCACCTTCTTCCACGAAGCGCTTGGCTGTGGCCAAGCCAATCCCGCTGCTTCCGCCCGTGATAACCGCAATCTTCCCCGCCAATTTTTGTCCATGGTTATTACTCATATGTTTTCTCCGTTTTGTCTTTCGTTGTTTTTTCCGTTGAATTTGCGGCCAGGCGTAGCGCGTCAGATTTGCGCCAGGCCGCCGTCGACGGCGAGCTCGCTGCCGGTCATGAAGCTGCTGTCGTCCGACGCGAGAAAGGCCGCCGCCGCCCCGATCTCCGCCGGATCGCCCATGCGCTGGAGCGCGAGTCATCGAGCCGTAAGCCTTCAGGCCCTCCTCGCCCAGCGCTGCCGTCGCGAGTTCGGTCGCCATCGCCCCGGGCGATCAGCACGTTTACCCGGATGCCGGTGCCCTTCAGGTCCTCCGCCCAGGTCCGCGCGAGGTTGCGCACGGCCGCCTTGCTTGCGCTGTAGGCGGTGAACGCCGGGGCGCCCGTGGTGCCGGCGCTCGATCCGGTCAGGATGATCGAACCGCCCTTGCCCATCAGCGGCAGCGCCTTCTGGACCGTGAAGATCGTACCCTTCACATTGACATCGAAGGTTTCGTCAATGTGCTTGGCGGTGATCTCGCCGAGCGTAAGCTGGCTTCCCACCCCGGCATTGGCGAAGACGACGTCGAGGGTTCCGCGCTCCTTCTTCACCGCCGCGTAGAGTCGGTCGAGGTCGGCCTCAACCGAGACCGAGCCCTTCACCGCGCGGGCTTTGGGCCCGAGGTCGACCACAGCGGCGTCGAGCTCTGCCTGCCGGCGGCCGAAGATGAAGACGATGGCGCCCTCCTCGATGAAGCGCTTTGCTGCGGCGCGGCCGATGCCGGTGGCCCCACCCGTGATGACTGCAACCTTACCTTCAAGCTTTCCCATACTTACTCCCTTCGGAATGTGTGAAGCATTCGGTACACTAAGCTAGATTCTTTGGCGGCTGGACGAGAACTGCTCGGGAGTCCTAATCTTTTGTCTATTCGTCCAAAAAGGGGGCGGAACCGAGCTGTGTTGCACCTTTTGATGGAGCTGGGACGCGCGGCTCGGGGAAAAGGAATGTAGGAGTTGTGACGCTGGAAGGAAAGGAGAATGTCCGCCAATGTTGAGAGGCCTCTCCTACCTGATGCTGCGCTTGTCCGACAAACGAAGCTGTGCAGTTTCGTACAGTTCTCACAGAACACTATGGCTTTCAAGAGTAGATGGAGGCTAAGTTGGACCCGATAACAGACATCTTCAGAACGATGCACGTAACCGCTTTCGGTCTGCACCGGCTCGAAGCCACAGCCCCGTGGGGCGTGAAGCAGGAAAATGAGGCCGAAGAAAAAGTCACGCCTTCGGGAGAAATGACTTCCCCAACAGATTTGGCGCACTTCGCCATGCTTTCGCGCGGCAACTGCTGGCTGAGTGTGGAAGGGATTCCGGAGCCGATTCCCCTCACCGGTGGCGATTGCTTTTTGCTTGCCAAGGGGACTTCGATTGTCTTGCGCGACAGCCCGCTAACACGTCCGAAGTGGACTTTCCGCGAGATAGGGGCCAAGGCCAACGGCAATGTCGCACTTTATGGAGGTGGTGGCGCACCGACGACAATCGTCTGTGGGTCCTTGAGTTTCGATCACGCCAGCCTGAAGCCGATCACTCAGTTATTGCCGAGCTTCATTCTGATGAAGGCCGATCAGGCGTGCACGCTTGCTCTTCACAACACGGTGCAGGCGCTAGCGTCAGAAATGGCAGAACAGGCGCCGGGATCTGAAGTCGTCGCGACTCGGCTCGCGGAGGTTTTGTTTATCCAGGTACTCCGGGCGCATATCGCGTCGGGACCGGAACGCAACAAAGGATGGCTTCGAGCTGTTTTCGATCCTCAAATGGGCACTGCCCTGGGCGCCATTCACGACAGCGTGAATTCGCCCTGGACGGTCGAATCGCTGGCCGAAGCGGCGGGCATGTCTCGCTCCGCATTCGCAGCACGTTTTAAAGAGCTACTCGGACAAACACCACTGGAATATGTAACCGAGTGGCGGATGCAGAAGGCGATGCAGTTACTCGAACAGCGTGACAAAAAGCTCATAGACGTCGCTCGGCTGGTCGGTTACGAGTCCGACGCTGCGTTCAGTAAGGCGTTCAAGCGAGTTGTCGGGGCCAACCCCGGCGAATACCTCAAACATGGTTTTGAAGGCCACGGTCATGCCGGAATGGCGGAAGAGTTTTGAACCGGAGGATTCTACTTGAGCCTTCTATGCATATTGTGCGAAGGTCGAAGAGCGATATCAGGCCAATGCACTCGATGAGGCAAAATCCTTTTTGGGCAGAGGTCTGCAGGGCAGAGGTCGAGGGTCCGATAAGGGTCCAATAAGTGTTGCCAGGGGTACCTCAGAGCGCCAAAAGAAGCCATCCGTGACGCTTAGTTTCAATAGGTTACTGGCCGCCTCTGTGCTGTCACGGCACGGGTTCGAGTCCCGTTCTCCCCGCCATAAACCCAAGAAGTTGAATGGTTTATGGAAGTGACAATCTGCTCCCAGTCTCATCTCCGATATTCCCACGTCTTCGACATTCCCGCGTCCAATCTCCGAGGTTCCCAGGACGCTGAAACTCCAATGCCCGTTGCCGCGGACATCGAGCCTCGCATCAAATTCGCGCCGTCAACGGAATCTGGTGTAGAGTTTGTGGACATGGAATACAAGCTCAAGCAGATTTCGACAAGCGGGATCCCCGAGGCCATTGCGAAGGCGGAACTCTATCGCTCGCTCAACGAACCAGAAGAAGCAGAGTCGATCTGCCGCGACATTCTGGCTGTCGAACCGCTGCATCAGTTTGCATTGCGATTGCTTGGGCTCTCTCTTACTGACCAGTTCAGCGGCGGTTCCGATCGCTTCCGGGAGACGGAGGAGGTCTTTCAACTGCTGTCAGATCCGTACGAAAGGCTCTACTACACCGGGATCCTGTACGAACGTCGCGCAAAGGCGCAGCTCAAAACCGGACACCCGCCGCGTGCCGTGTTGACGCTTTTCGAAATGGCTCTGCGCTCGTTCGCGGAGGCCGAAAAGATTCGTCCGGCGGGCAACGACGATGCCATTCTCCGCTGGAATCGTTGCGTGCGCCTGCTGCAGAATCCAAGCTACGGATGGGAGGAGCTGGAATTCGAAGGCGTTGAATTCGAAGCCGCGGATACCCCGCCGCGATAGCCAGCGTCGCTCCTAGGGGCGCAATCCCCGTCTTGTCAGAGGATGCGGAACAGGCGCTTCAGGGGATCGAAGTAACGATCCACGACGCGTTCTTTCAAAGGTATGATCGCGTTCTCGGTGATCGTAATCCCCTCAGGGCAGACCTGACGGCAACACGTAGTGATGTTGCAGTAGCCAATGTTGTGCTTGTGCCTCAAATCGCTGACCCGGTCCTCGGTATCCAGCGGATGCATTTCGAGCGCTGCCGCGTAAACGAGCAATCGCGGACCGATAAACTCATCCTGCTTGTGGTGTTCCCGCAATACGTGGCACACGTCCTGGCAGAGAAAACACTCGATGCACTTGCGGAATTCCTGCACGCGCTCAACGTCGGCCTGTTGTATGCGCCATGTCCCATCAGCCGCGTCGGCGGGCCGGGGCTTGAATGGCTGGATTGTCTTTTTGGCCCGGAAGTTCCAGGAAACATCGGTAACCAGATCGCGAATCACGGGAAACGCGTGCATCGGCTCGATCGTCACCGGCTCATTCAGGTTGATGTCGCTGAGCCGCGTCATGCACATCAGTTTGGGCATGCCGTTGATTTCAGCAGAACACGATCCACACTTGCCGGCCTTGCAGTTCCATCGCACCGCCATGTCGGGCGCCTGCTTCGCCTGAATGTGGTGCACCGCGTCCAGGACCACCATCCCCTCTTCCACGGTGGTTGAGTAGTCCTGAAATCCGCCGCCCGCGGGGTTTCCGCGCCAGATGCGAAATGTCGCCGGTGTGGCCATCGCCTTTGCCTCCGCCTTACTTCATCTCCTCGATCACTTTCTTCAACTCATCGGGCACCGGTGTGAGCGCGCGCTGCTTCACCTGCATTTGGCCATCTTCGCTGCCCTTGATGACGATGTTGTACTTTCCCCACTCCGCGTCTTTGCCGGGGAAGTCTTCGCGGAACTGCGCGCCGCGGCTCTCTTTGCGCAGCAGCGCCGCACGCGTGACGGCTTCCGATATGATTAGCAGGTTTCCAATATCGATGGCCGTGTGCCAGCCGTTGTTGTACTCACGGTTGCCTGCAATGCCCACCCGCCCAGCTCGGGCGTTCAACTGCGCGATCACTTCGAGCGCCTGTTGCATTTCACTCTCTGTGCGCACGATCCCGACCAGGTCCTGCATGGCCTCCTGCAGGTCGTATTGAATCTGGTATGGGTTCTCGCCCGATGTCCCGCGATCGAATGGAACGAGGGCTTGCGTCGCGGTGGTCTGAAGCTCCTTCTCATCGATCGCTGCCGAGCTATTGGCCTTTGCGAAGTCGGCGGCGAAACGTCCGGCCCGGCGTCCGAATACGAGGAGGTCGGAGAGGGAATTGCCGCCCAGCCGGTTGGCGCCGTGCAAGCCAGCCGCAGCTTCTCCTGCTGCGAACAGCCCGGGAATCGTCGACATTTGCGAATCGCCATCTACGCGGATTCCGCCCATCATGTAGTGAGTCGTAGGACCCACCTCCATCGGTTCCCTGGTGATGTCGAGATCGGCAAGCTGCTTGAACTGGTGATACATGCTGGGGAGCTTCTTCTTGATGTGCTCCTCGGCCTTCGGAAGACGCTGTTTGATCCAGGAAATGTCGAGGAAGACACCGCCGTGCGGAGAACCCCGGCCCGCCTTGACCTCGCGATTGATGCACCGCGCCACGTGATCCCTGGTGAGCAGTTCCGGCGGACGCCGCGCATTCTTGTCGCCCTGCGTATACCGCCAGCCTTCTTCCTCGCTGTCTGCCGTCTGCTCCTTGTAGAGATCTGGGATATCGTCGAACATGAAGCGGCGGCCTTCGCTGTTTCGCAAAACGCCGCCTTCGCCGCGGACGCCTTCTGTCACCAGGATGCCGCGCACGCTGATCGGCCAGACCATACCGGTGGGATGAAACTGAACGAACTCCATATCCTGAAGTTCGGCGCCCGCTCGATAAGCCAGGGCAAGACCGTCGCCGGTGTATTCCCAACTATTGCTGGTGACCTTGAAGGCGCGGCCGATGCCGCCGGTGGCCATTACCACTGCTTTCGCCTGCCAGAGATAGAACCGGCCTTTCTCGCGATCGTATCCGCACGCCCCGGCAATGCGACCCCCGTCGAGCAGCAGGCTCAGCACCGTGCACTCCATGTGGACTTCCATACCTGCGTGGATGCCATGATCCTGGAGCGTGCGGATCATCTCCAGGCCGGTGCGGTCGCCGACGTGAGCCAGCCGCGGATACTTGTGTCCCCCAAAGTTTCGCTGCAGGATCCTGCCATCCGGGGTGCGATCGAAGAGCGCGCCCCATGCCTCGAGTTCGCGTACGCACTCCGGCGCTTCCTTGGCGTGCAGTTCGGCCATCCGCCAGTTGTTCAGATACTGTCCGCCGCGCATCGTATCAGAGAAATGGACGCGCCAGTTGTCGCGATCGTCGACATTCGCCAGTGCTGCCGCGATGCCGCCTTCAGCCATGACGGTGTGTGCTTTACCGAGCAGCGATTTGCAGACCACGCCCACCGTCGCGCCGTTTGCTCCGGCTTCGATGGCGGCGCGCAGCCCTGCTCCGCCAGCTCCGATCACCAGGACATCGTAGGAGAACCGTTGGAATTCGGGCATCTAAAAGATTCTCCAGTCATGCCAGATGCCCATGGAACAGAGGCGAACATAGATATCGGCAAACGCAACCCACAAGAGGCTCGCCCACGCCCAGTTCTTGTGTCCCGCGTTCAGCCGGCTCACGAAGTTGTATATCGTTTGCCGTACGGGGTGTTCGGAGATGCGATCAAATGTCCCACCGATCATGTGCCGGAACGCATGACAACCGAATATATAACCGGCAAGCAGGACGACGTTGATCACAAGAACGAGGCTTCCGATGCCGATTCCAAATCCATCCGGAAAGAAAAATCCCCTCACCGCGTCATAAACCAGAAATCCCCAGACGATGTACGAGAGTCGCAGAAAATAGCGGTGAAAATTTTGCAGGATCAGCGGAAAGGTCCGTTCTCCCAGATAACTCTGGCGTGGCTCGCTCACCGCGCACGCCGGAGGATCGGCCCAAAATGACTTGTAATACGAGCCCCGGTAGTAATAACAGGTGAAGCGAAACAAGCCTGGAATCCAGAGAATCAGCAGAGCCGGAGAAAACGGCAGGAAGTTCGGATACCACCCCGGCTTCGGGCCAAACAGAGCGTAGGGGGAACTGCCCCACAACTCGGGCGAGTAAAACGGCGAGATATACGGTCCGTAGGTGTAATGCCTGTTCTGGAAAGCCGCCCAGTTGGCATAGACCAGAAACGCGCCGAAGCCCAGAAAGATCGCTACAGGGGACAGCCACCACGCGTCTCGCCGGGACGTTTGAGCAAACTTGCCGTTTTTCCAAATGATGTCGGGAGCTGACATCAAACCTCCAGGGGAAGTGGAGACTTGCGGAATGGTCCTTGCCGCCGATGGAACCGAATTCTATAGCAAGAACTCGGCAGCAAGCCACATCTCAAATGAATTCAGCGAAGAGAGAATCGAATCGCATACCCCCAATGCTGGCTCGCGGATCAGTGTGACGAGGCCGCGGTAGCGATGACCGCATCGAAAGCCGGCTTCGTCTTGCCGTTGCGATCGAAAAGCAGGGGGTAGTTGGTGCGCCCTCTCACCGGCCAGTTGTTGAGCCAGGAATCTCCATCTGCGACGCCCCAGAACGTAACGCGCTGGACGGCATCGCGATGTTTCACGTAGACGCGAAACAGATCGGCGTAGCGCTTTGCAAGGTCCTGCTGCACGGAGTCGGGCAATCCGTTCACGTATGGGTTCAGCGCCGCATTCTGCTCGATCTTGAGCGTCACATCGGCAGTAGGCTGATGTCCCGCATTGGGCAGGACGTTGACATCGAGCTCACTGATCGCAACCTTGAGGCCGAGCGCTGCAAACGCCGAAATGGCGGCATCCTCATGCTCCACAGTTGGCCATGACAAGCCGTCGTGATCCTGCATTCCGACGCAGTCAATCCTGACTCCGTCGGCACGCAACTTGCTGACGAGTGCGATTGCGCCTTTCCGCTTGGCCTCATTGTCGAGGTTGTAGTCGTTGTAGGTCAGTTGCGCCTGCGGATCGGCCTCGTGCGCGTATTGGAAGGCCTTTTCGATGTAATCGTCGCCGATGATCTTCTGCCACAGCGACTGGCGCAGGGTGCCGTCTTCATTGAGCGCTTCGTTTACGACGTCCCAGCTCTGGATCTTCCCTTTGTATCTGCCGACGACGGTGTGAATGTGGTCGCGCATGCGCGCGAGCAGTGCGTCGCGGCCTAGGAGATTCCCTTTGTCGTCGCGAAAGACCCACGCCGGAACCTGGTTGTGCCACACCAGGTTGTGCCCAACGATGAACATGTGATGCTTCTGGCCGAATGCAACGTACTTGTCGGCGAGGTCGAAGTCGTACTTGTCTGGTTGAGGATGGATGATTGCCCACTTCAGCGCGTTTTCCGGAGAGATGGAGTTGAATTGCGCTTCGATGAGCGCATCACCGCGCATGTCCTGCCCGCTGATCTGCGCTTCATTCATGGCCGCGCCGACGACAAAGTCGCCCTTGAATGCATCCTTCAGAGAAGGCGGAGCCTGCGCCGCCGCCCCTGCGCTAACGACCATCAACCCGACCAGCAAGGCCGATCGTCACCCCGGTAGATACTTTCGCGAACATGATTCCTCCTTGCCGACATCATTTGCGAACGACCGTAGTTATCTGGTTGCCTGCGGAGTAAACGCCTTGCGCCGTTCGGTGAGTTCGTCGGCGATCTTCTGGTTGACTTCGCGGGTAATGGGATAGAAGAACAGGCACGACGGCCGTCGCCAAGAAAGCCAGGCCTGCATAGACGCTGGCCGTGAGCAGGATACCGGACTGCGCATGCGCCGTTTGCAGCGCAGCCTCGGAGACGAAACCGTACAGGGAGAAGAGCCAACCTGCAATGGCGCCTCCAAGTGCGAGACCGGCCCACAGTGCGAAGACCACAGCGGCCGTGACCGTTCCGCTGGCGCGCCGGCCGGTCTTCCATTCGCCGTAGTCGGCAACGTCGCCCATCATCGCCCAGAGGATAGGCCCCGACAATCCAAAGGAGAATTGGCGAAGCACCTCCGTGCCGATGATTGCGACGGTGCCGCTGGGAGGAATGCACAAACAGCGCCATGCTGAAGAGCGCCCGACAGAATCATGCTCGCCGCGAAGAGCCGCCGCTTGCCCACGCGAACGGAGACTGCAGTGGAGCAGGCAACGCCGAGGAGCAGTGAGGCGAGCCCGAATCCATTGAACCAGGCGAAGAGGTCCACGTTCCCGGCAACATATCGGAAGTAGGGCAGCATCACGTTGCCGCGCACTACGATGCGCCGCAAAATAAAACAGCGTGGCCAGGAACAGCACAATCCAGGGACGGTTTTTGAAGAGGTCAGACAGGTCCTGGCTGAGGGATGTCTTCTGCTGCGGGTTGGGCTGGATGCGCTCTTTTGTGGTCAGGAAAGCGATGACAAAAAAGACGACGCTCAGCACCGACAGCAGGCCCATAGTGAGTTGGTAACCGAGTGCGTCATCGCCGTGCCCGAAGAACCTCACCATAGGAATAGCAAGGCTGGCGACGATGAACCCCGCGAAGTTGGCCGCGATCTGCCGGTAGGAGGAGATGCTGGTTCGCTCGTCGGGATCGGAGGTCATGACCGCAGTGAGCGAGGCATACGGCACGTTGTTCACGGTGTAGATCGACCCTGAGCAGGATGTAGGTGGTCCATGCATAGATGATCTTGCCGGCCGGGCTGATATTGGGCGTGGTGAATGTGAGGACGCCGATGATGCCAAAAGGCAGTGCCGTCCACAGCAGCCAGGGCCGGAATTTGCCCCATTTCGTGCTGGTGCGGTCGGCAATCGACGCCCATCACCGGATTGAGAAAAGCTACGCCGAGGCCGACGACGAGAAACAGCGTTCCCGCCTGCGCCGCCGTAAGGCCAAAGGTGTGAGTGTAGAAGTCCAGTTGCAGCGCCAACATGGCCTGGAAGACAAAATTCGCTGCCATGTCACCCAGGCTGTAGCCAAACTTTTCTGCGAACGAAAGTTTCTCGATCATAAGCTGCCTCGTCTTTTTGCCGGCTTTCAGTCGCCGCTACTTCGTCACCTGCAGCTTCAGCTTCGTGAGATCCGCATCCCGCGAAGAGTTGCCGATCATCAGTTCGAAATCGCCGGGTTCGACAACGTAGTTCATGTTTACGTCGTAGAAGGAGAGGTGAGCTGGCGTGATGTCAAACGCGACCGTTGTGGTTTCGCGCGGCTGCAGACGCACCTTGCTGAAGCCTTTCAGCTCCTTCACCGGACGAGTCGCCGAACTCACGACGTCGCGGATATAGAGCTGGACAACCTCGGTTCCTTCGCGACTGCCTGTGTTGGTCACGTCAACCAGAACGCGTGTCATGCCGTCACGCTTGATCTTCGTTTTTGTAAGCCTCGGATTCGTGATGGAAAAGCTCGTGTAGCTGAGCCCGTAGCCGAAGGCGTAGAGCGGTGACACATCGTCGAAGAGATAACCACGCCGCGCCGACGGCTTGTAGTTGTAGAAAACGGGCAGGTGGCCGACAGAGCGTGGAACGCTGATGGGAAGCTTGCCGCCGGGATTGTAATCGCCGAAGAGGACGTCAGCCACGGCATGTCCTGTCTCCTGTCCCAAATACCAGCATTCGTAAATCACCGGCACATTTTGAGCGATGTAATTGATGGAGAGCGGTCGACCATTGAAAAAGAAAACAATCACCGGCTTGCCCAGCGCCACCATGGCCTTCACCAGTTCCTCCTGGCGGCCGATCAGATCGAGGCTGGTACGGTCGCCCATGTGGTTCAGTCCCCAGGCTTCGCGCGAGGTCTGTTCATTGCCGCCGATGGCAAGCACGATGACGTCGGCCTTCTTCGCAACCTTGACGGCTTCCACGATTTGCCTGCGATCCTCTTCTGGATCGCTGGGAACCACTTCGTCCTGATTCCAACTGCCGCCGATGGTGATCTTGCAGCCTTCGCTGTAGAGTACCTTGACCCTCTTGCCGGCTTTCTCCCTGATGCCGTCGAGCACGGTGACATTGTGCTTCGGCACGCCGCTATAGCCGCCGAGCAAGCCCCGGTGCGCATTGGGACCAATGACCGCGATGGACTTGATCTTGCTGAGATCGAGTGGCGCGATGCCATTCTCGTTCTTCAGCAGCGTAATGGCTTCGTGCGCCGCGGTCAGAGCGAGTCTGCGGTGATCGTCGCAGCCAACCACGCGCTCTGCCTCGGCAGGATCGACATATGGATCGTCGAACAGGCCCATTTCGAACTTCCAGAAGAGCATCGGCGCGACCAGCTCTTCGAGTTCCGACTCCTTCAGCACGCCTTTGCGTACCAGTTTCACCAGGCTCAGGTAGCAGTCCGGATCGGGCAGTTCGATGTTCACGCCGGCCTTCACCGCAAGCGCGCAGGATTCCTCCCTGTCTTTAGCGACGAAGTGCCCGTGCGTGTCGGGCCGGTAGCCGAGTTCCCAGATCGCAAAATAATCCGAGACCACGAATCCCTTGAACCCCCACTCCTTGCGTAGGACGTCGCGCAGCAGCCACTTGTTGGCGTGCGAGGGTATGCCGTCGATCTCGTTATAGGAGGCCATGATGCTGATGGCGCCGGATTCGCGCAGCGCCTCGCGGAATGTATAAAGGAACGTCTCGCGCAGCACCCGCATCGAGACGTTGGCGGGCGCGCAGTTCATGCCTGACTCAGGCTGCCCGTGGCCGACAAAATGCTTGAGAGTAGCGATCACGTGGCGCTTGTCTTTGAAGGTCGCATCGCCTTGAAATCCGCGCACTGCCGCAATACCAAGGCACGAAACCAGGTACGGATCCTCGCCATAGGTCTCCTCAACACGCCCCCAGCGCGGCTCGCGTGCAACATCTACTACCGGCGTAAGCGCGTGATGCGTACCCCGCAGGCGAGCTTCCGCCGCCGTCATGGTGAAGAGCTGTTCCACCAGGCCGGGGTTAAAGGTCGCACCCAGCGCAATCGGCTGAGGAAAGCTCGTTCCGTCCACGGCGGCATGGCCATGCAGGCATTCTTCGTGGAACATTACTGGGATTCCCAGGCGGCTGTTCTCGAGAAAGAACTTCTGGATGGCATTGGTCAGCACGGCCATGTCGCGCGCGTTCTTGCCCTTGCCCGCATCGCTGGGCCGGCCCACCTGGCCAAGGCCCCGACGGTCTCTGAACGCGGCTTTGGCCTTGCGCTCGTCGAAGTTGCCGTCGCTATCGACCAGCGTCTCAGGCTTCTTCTGCCAGATGCACAACATCTGGGCGGCTTTCTCTTCCAGCGTCATCCGGGAAAGCAGGTCTTTGACGCGCCGCGAGGAGGGAAGACCAGGGTTCTTGTAGGCGGGAAGGGTTGCTGGCGTCTTGGTTGCAGTCTGTTTTTTCATGCGTTCCATTCCTGAGATGTGTGTTCTTGAGCGGAATTGTGACCGGGAGGGATTCGTCGCCGATCGAGACCGGCCACGCGGTGGATGCTGGAGTTGGCAGGAAGGCGTCGAGGCGTTCTCCGACGGAGACGGACGAGGAGAAATCATCGACGAAGTGAGACATATTCACCCTGAAGGCACAGCGCGTAGTCGCGATCGTTGTCGGATCACGGAATACGTACCCTGGAAGGTCGATGCGCCAAGTCGCAGATCAGTCTAATCATCGAATGATGACGAAAGCAACAAGAAAAGCGATTTTCTAAAGACAGAATCTACCTCGGCCGGTTCCGGATTCGACGGTGCGACTATCGCTGCCATCGCGCGATTGACGAATTGCCAAAGGCGGTATTTTCCCCGTCGGAGCGGTCGGGGATCACGTGATTCGCGCAGGAGCGCAAAAGCGCTCATACGCTTGCGGTACAAGAGCATCTAGACCCATATGTTTGGTTAGTCTTAGTGGCTGGAGTGATCCTGACTCACGCCTATTTCACCAGCCGTGAAAAACCGAGTTCAGCCAGTGTCCTTGAATTGACTAGCAGCGACCCAAGATTTGTTGTCGAATTTATTGATGAGCGAGACGGTCAACTTTTCAAGAAAAACGCGCTTTGCTTGATCAATAACGGTGGGAGCGAGGCGCTAGACGTGCGAATTGAGGATATACCGCTCCGCGCCCAGAGAGTGCGTTTTCCACACATTGCGGGATCGATAGGCGGCAATGGTAACAGCGAGAGATTTGAACCCGTAATCGCTCAGTACGGACCTGCGATTAAGCCATTGCTTGTCACTGCGCTCAAGGATGAGTGGAACAGCTACAACGATATTAAGATGGCAGAACTAGAAGTTCCGTTGACGATTCGTTATCTAAATTTTGCGCGGACTTTCAAATTCACAACTACGTGCACTCTTGTATTCCGCGCCTTTGAGGAAATCCTGCACCGCGCGCCGGAAAACAAGAAGGCGGTAGTTGTTATTAAGAGACTTTAAACACAATAAAGAGCCAAACTAAATGTACATACAAAAAACTTGACACGCTCCTATTATTGTATTACGGTTATTCCAGTGAGGCTTTATGGCGAACGTCCTCAATACCGATAAGCAAATCGCGATAATCGCAGCCTTGGCTGAGGGTTCCAGCATTCGCGCCATCGAGCGCATGACTGGCGTTCACCGCGATACGATCATGCGGCTTGGCGTGCGGATCGGTCAGGGATGCACGTCGCTGCTTGATTCCAAGATGCGCAATCTTTTCTGCAACCGTCTGGAGATCGATGAGATTTGGGGCTACATCGGCAAGAAAGAACACCATCTAAAACGCGACGACGATCCAACATTCGGCACCGTCTGGACGTTCTGCGCCATTGATGCCGAAACCAAAATCGTGCCTTCCTTCCTAGTCGATAACAATCGCAGCCTGCCGACTACGACCGCCTTTATGCGGGATGTGGCGTCAAGGATGCGTAATCGCATCCAGGTATCTACCGACAGCCTTAGATCGTACAAGGAAGCTGTAGAGCAGGCATTCGGGTCTGAAGTGGACTATGCACAGATCGTCAAGATTTACGGGCATGAGGAGAGCGAACAGCACCGTTACGCTGCCCCTGAAGTGATTGGATCAGAAAAGACAGTCATTCAGGGATTGCCAGACTATGACTTGATTTCGACTAGCTACATCGAGCGGCTTAACGCTACGACTCGGCTGCACATGCGCCGTCTGACTCGCTTGACTCACGCCTTTAGTAAGAAGCTGGAGAACTTCCGCGCTGCCGTAGGCTTGCACTTCGCCTACTACAACCTTGTGCGCCGTCACAACACGCTGCGCTGCACTCCTGCGATGGCTGCTGGAGTCGAGAGAACGTTCTGGACGGTTGCTGATTTAGTGGAGGCTGCGAAGTGAGCTACATCGAGGAATTGCAGCAAGCCATCCACCGTTTTCATGGCGTTCACTGTTCGAATATTAGGAGAAAGCCTCCATGAAGCGTATGCTCATGGAAGAGGATTGCAGCTGATTCTCCTCCTTTCTCGGGCCCTCTCGGCATATCTGCACCAGTTCAGTCCCATCCCGCCGAACTGACCTGCCGCTCTAATCCGTTGGCCTCGGTAGCAAACGCACCATAACCGGGAAAAGAGGCATTATGCGATCCACCCTGGTGTACGCCGCCGGTCTTCGAATTGAGAATCGTTTCCTTCTCGCCTCCACAGCGATGCGCGCCGTGCGCAAACTGCATGTGAACGCGGCGCGAACCGAAGACACCATCAACAAGGTCTTCTCCGAAGTTGCAAATGCCCGTCAATTCATCGGCAAACTGCCTGAAATCACGCCTCCACCGGCGATCGACGCTCTGCTCATCTCAACCGGAATCTGACGAAGCATTCGCCGCACAATATTTCAAGTCATCGATTGATCGGATCAGGGCCTCAGTCCTGATCCAGGTCCCCCGGGACGGCGTTCCTGTGGGTATTAATCGGGCACTCCACAGTCACCAGCTAAGCACCCTAAGGAAACCTCAGAAGGTTTCTATAGTCATCTGCCACATCACTCTAAAGTGGCAGAATCACCTGCGCCCTTCCATGCATTCGCGCCTGAGGTCCCGGCGGAATGCTCGAAGTCACGCATATTTCGCTCGCGGTAACTGAATCGTTCACTTTCGTGCTATTACCGTGTCAGACGCCATCGACATTCGTTGGATGTTCCTTCCCTAAGACTCCCTCCACACTGATGATCGTTACACCTGAACAGCTGCGCGATGCATCTGCCGGTGCTCTCGCTTGGAGAGATTTCGATTCGCACGGCAAATGAATCGCTCGCAACGAAAAGAACTCGATAGCACGGACGATGTCGAGGCGATTCAGCAGTTTTCGGGCCCCCCCACGCGGTCCAATGTTGCGCGACAGGATCGCGCCGTCGGAGCCGCCAAAAATCAGACACAGGAAGAGGATGTTTGTATGAGAAAGATCGGCGCGTTCGTCAGCTTGATAGCGCTTGCATTGCTCGGCTTCACCGGTTGCGGAGGAGGCAGTAGCCATTCATCAAAATCACAAGGCACTGGCTCAACCCGCACACTTGTCTCCCTCACCATAACCACCGCGAATTCCGCGACGTCAGTGGCAATTGGGACAACTCTGCAACTTGCCGCCGAGGGCTCGTACAGTGATGGAAGCGTGGCTAACGTCACATCCCAGGTGACGTGGCAAACATCAGACGCCACCGTTGCCGCCACGAATGCTGCAGGTCTGCTCAGCACCCTTAAAGCCGGAACCGTCACGGTTACCGCAACAGAGGGTTCGGTGTCCGGAAAAATGAACGTCACCGTGACGCAGGCTACGCTGAACTCAATCTCCATTCAGGGCGCCCAATCATTGGCTGCCGGAACGAGCGAGCAACTCGGCGCGCAGGGCACTTATAGCGACCAATCGCCCCAAACAATTACTAGCCAGGTCACTTGGCTGAGTTCCGACACCACCATCGCCTCAGTGAGCAACGCGGGTATGCTGACTTCGCTCAAGGCGGGAACCGTAACCATTACGGCTTCGATGAATTCCGTCTCGGGTACTGCGGGCGTCACCGTAACCTCCGCCTCGCTTACCGCGATTAACGTGGGTACGCCTTCGCCCAGTCTGGCCGTAGGCGGGATCGAACAACTCACGGCAACGGGCGTGTACTCCGACAACAGCACGCAGTCCTTGACCACACAGGTACTATGGGGCGTCTCTGACTCGACCATTGCTTCAGTCAGCGCGACGGGCGGTTTCACGGGTTTGAAGGCCGGTTCCGTTACGGTCAGGGCGACGATGGGCACCCTCGTGGGAACTGGGAACATTACTGTAACAGCGCCCACGGTTTCCTCCATCACGATTTCACCGGCCGCATTTTCCATCGCATCTGGACAGAGCAAGCAACTCTCGGCACTCGGTGTGTATAGCAACGGCACGTCGCAGGATGTCACCAGCCAGGTAACGTGGAGCTCGCAAAACGCCGACGCCTCGGTAAGCTCCTCAGGCCTGGTAACGGGTGTCTCTGCCGGTTCGTCGACAATCACCGCAACCCTGGGTTCATCGACGGGCACGGCGATGGCCACGGTCACTGCCGCGCAGTTACAGTCAATCCTGGTGACTCCGGCTACGGCTTCGATTGCCACGGGCCAGACGCAGCCCTTTGCCGCCAACGGCCTCTTCTCTGATGGCAGTTCGAGCGATATTACCAATAGCGTGGCCTGGAACTCGAATGCCACCAATTTTGCAACCATCAACACAACCGGCATGGCCACTGGCGTAAGCGCCGGTACGGCGACGATCTCTGCAAGTTCCGGAACTGCAAGTCAGACGCCGGCAACCCTGACCGTCACCCCTGCCGTCCTGACCGAGATCGACATCGCTCCGGATGGCCAGTACATCCCGATCGGTGGACAGTTTCAGCTCACGCTCACCGGTACTTACAGCGACAGCACCACCCAGACGATTACCAACGCGAATTGGTCGTCCGCACAGCCTTCGTTTGCCGCTGTCGACCCGAACACCGGCATCGTGACTGGCGTTGCAAACAGCAACAACAATCCGGTCACGATTACGGCAACCTACGGTGGAATGTCGACCACAACCACGGTCTACATTACCGCCGCCGTACCCGAGTCGCTTCAGCTGACGCCGGCGGCCGCCTCCATTGCCAGCGGAACCACGCAGCAGTACTCGGCGAACGTGGTGTACAGCGATGGCAGCATTCAGCCGGTCACGGCAGGGCTGTCATGGGTTTCGTCCTCGTCCTCGGTTGCCGGAATCAATGGCAACGGTCTTGCTACCGGTGTTGCTCCCGGCCAGACAACCATCACCGCTGTCTACGACTCGATGACGGCAACGGCTGCGCTCACGGTAACGCCGGCAGTTCTCACCAACATCGTAGTCACGCCGGTAACAACCGTGGTCGGAATCAATGGAAACGTGCAGTTCACGGCAACTGGCGTATTCAGTGACAACAGCACGCAGGATCTGACTGCGCAGGCTGACTGGAGTTCGTCCAATGCCAGCTTCGCGCTGATCAACGCAGGTGGTGTGGCAACGGGCCTGAGCGCCGGAACAACAACGATCACCGCGTCGTATGACGGCGTAAGCGGCTCGGGGACACTGACCGTGTCCACGGCAACCCTCGTCTCGATTGCCATCAGTCCGGCCAATCCGATCGTGCCGCCTCACTCGAAGATTCAACTCACGGCCATCGGCACCTTCAGCGATGGCAGTCAGTTGGTTCTGTCGGGCGTTTCGTGGCACACCACCTCGGCACGGTATGCCATGGTCAATGGCAAGGGTATCCTGAGGACCAAAAAGTCCACCACGAAGCCGGTTTCGGTCTACGCGACCTTGAACGGAATCACCGGAACGACCGGCATTACCATCACCTCGATGACGATCCAATCCCTGGCAATCACTCCCTCGGCGCCAACCATCGCCCAGGGAACCACCGAGCAGTTATCGCTGATCGGTACATTCAGCGATGGCGTGACCACGGTGAACCTGACGCCTTCGGCACGTTGGCAGACCTCGAACTACGCGGATGCCGTTGTCGACAGAAACGGCGTGGTAACCGGCAGAACTGTGGGTTCGGTCACGATTACCGCCAGCTACAGTGGCCAGACGCCGGCAACCACGACCCTGACAGTTTCTAACGCGACCATTCAGAGCATCACGGTTACACCGGCAACGCCAACCATCGCGCTGGGATCATCGCAGCAGTTCGCCGCGAGTGGTCTCTTCAGCGACGGATCGACGCAGGATGTCACGTCTATTGCAACGTGGACATCGTCGACGCCGACCGTAGCAGTTGTGAATAGCAAAGGCGTGGCGGCGAGCACAACGCACGGACAGACGAACATCAACGCGACCTTCCGGGGTGTAACAGGATCGACTTTCCTGAGCGTGAATTAATCACGGATCAGTGCACGTCCCCAGATCGCGCGCTGCAACCAGAAAGGGCTCATCCATACCAGGGTGAGCCCTTTCTGCTACGTCCTGCTTATCTTGACATTCCTATTCAGATCGCCGGCGAGAGGGCAGCGCTCGCAATCTGGTTTCCTCCCGCAGTGCGCTTTACCCAGAGCGACGGTGAGCGCGTGAAACTCGTTGAAAAGCGGCGCCTGGCTTGAGTCGGGGTCGTGCTTGAACGCATCACGAGTGAGCTGCGCCAGGGCCTCGTAGCCTTTTCGATTCTTTTCAGGCGCGGGTTCAATCAGGTGGTGCCGGGCCACGAGACGTCGCAGGTATTCATCGGCGACCGGGACCGGATGATCGAGCGCATACAGCAGAATGGCGTCCGCGGTCTCCCGTCCCACCCCCGGCAATGCGAGCAGGCGATTCCTTGCTTCGACGGTCGGAGCCGCCGCCAACCGCTCGAGCGAGCCGTTGTATTCGGCATCAAGCATCGCGACAAACGCCTTGAGTGCCGGCGCCTTGCGCGTATAAAAGCCCGACGGCCTGATCAACTCCTTCAACGAATCAAGCGGAACCCGCCGCAGGCCGTCGATTGTAAGTGCGCCTGCTTCGCGCAGATTCCTCAGCGAGACTTCCACCGCCTTCCAGGATGTGTTCTGCGTGAGGTACGCGCCCAGAATCACCTCGAACCGTGACTTGGCGGGCCACCAGAATTGCGGGCCGTATGCGCCCGCAAGCTCGTCGTGCATCTTCCGCAATCGCCTCGCAGACGACTTCGGAAACCGCGTCATCACGGCTCGTGATCCCCGTCTGGAGATGACCAGAGCTCAGCCTTCCATTCCAGGATGCGGGCACGTGCCGCAGCGGCCTCGGCTTCCGGAACATGGCCCGCTTGCTGCAGCGAAATCGACAGTGCGGTGTGGGCCAGAGGATCATTTGGCGTCAGTGCGGTCAGCGCAAGAGCGGCCGCGATCGATTGCTCCAACTTTCCGGCGTCGCGCAGAGCGCGGATCAGTCCATGATGCGCCTCAAAGCAGTTGCCATCCGCGCTGATCGCGGCACGAAAGGTCTTCGCCGCTTCTGCCGCATCCCCCGCCGCAAGCTGGTCCAACCCTCGCTGCGACAGCTCTTCTGCCTCGTTTGAACTCATCCTGGTCACGACATTCTTTAGGATAAAGCTTGTGCGTCTGCGCCGTCATGGGCGCAGCCGCCCGGGGAGCCCGATATGAAAAGCTATACCGAATATCTGACCTTTGAAACCAGAAAGCGCCGCGAGATGGTGCACATCACCGACCAGGTGCAGCAGATCGTCCAGCGCAGCGGCGTCAAGGACGGCCTGTGCTTCGTTTCTCCCATGCACATCACGGCCGCTGTTTACGTCAACGACCTTGAAAGCGGTCTCATCGAGGACATCGGCAAATGGCTTGAAGACCTGGCCCCCGCACGTCCCGATTACAAGCACCACCGGACCGGCGAAGACAACGGCGATGCCCATCTCAAGTCACTCTTGCTGCATCATGAGACCACCCTGCCTGTAACCGGCGGGAGGCTGGACCTGGGCACCTGGCAGCGCGTCTTCTATGCCGAATTCGACGGGCAACGCAGGAAAAGAGTCATCGTGAAAGTGCTTGGAGTCTCGTAGGAGCCGCTTTTATCTACCGGTCAGTAATTCTTCGCCAGCCGCTCCTGTCTTCGGTGGTTTCCGAACCGGCACTGTCGAGGACAGCACGCGGCATCACGACGATATCCACCCGGCGATTCTCGGCCCTCCCCGTTGCTGTGTTGTTGTCTGCGATAGGGCGAAATTCCGCGAATCCCTCCGCCGAAACCTGTTCCGGCCGGATGGCGTCCATTTCAAGAAGCAAGCGCGCAATGCGTATAGCGCGAGCTGAGGAAAGCTCCCAGTTCGAATCGAATTCTGCGTTGTGAATCGGAATGTTGTCGGTGTGTCCTTCAACGCGAATGTCATACGGCGTCCCTCGAAGAGCATCGGCGATTTGACGCAGCGTCGGTGCAGTCTCCGCTTTGGGAATCGCGCTGCCGGAATCAAAAAAGCCCGCCTCGCGCAGACTGATCACGAGTCCATCGCGTCCGAGTTGAACGGAAACCGTCCGATTGCCGATCTGGAGCGCCAGCCGTTGTTCGAGATCCCGGCGTATCTGCTCGAGATCCGCCTGGACCTTTGCTGCAGGAAAAAGCTGGCCTGCGCCCACCTCCGGCTGCGAAGCGGAAGTTGGTGGATTGGCCCGTTCGGATGTCGCCGGCCAATGCGCCGCGGAACCAATGCTCAGGGCTCGAAATGACGAATCGATGGCGGCAGACATCTGTGCCTGCTTCTTTTGGTCAGCCTTGGCGAAGGCATATAGAACAACAAAAAACGCAAAGAGCAGGGTGATGAAGTCGGCATAGGAAACCAGCCACCGCTCGTGGCTCACCTTCGACGCTGAGGGCCTGCGACTCATGCAGCCTGCTCCTCTCTATTGACTTGCGCGTCCTTCAGGAATCCCGACAGTTTCAAGGCGAGCATGCGGGGATTCATGCCTTCGAGGATCGAGATCACTCCTTCGAGCATCATTTCCCGGTGCTGCTGATCTTCGCGCAGGTGGATGCGAATCTTGCCCGCGAAGGGTAGAAAAAACAGGTTGGCAATCCCGACCCCATAGATTGTCGCGACAAACGCAACCGCGATTCCGCGCCCAACCTCCTGGATGTTATCGAGATGCTGCATCACCTGGATCAGGCCAAGCACCGCGCCTAGAATTCCGATCGTCGGGGAAAACCCTCCCGCTGCCTCAAACACCAGGGGAAGGCGCTCCTCGCGCTCCGTGGCGCAGTCAAGAGCTACGCGCATGATCTTGCGAAGTTCCGCCGGCTCCGTGCCGTCCACGGCCAGCATCAGCGATTGCTTGAGAAAGGGATCGCTGACCGCTGCCAGATCCGCATCGAGCGAAACCACTCCTTCGCGGCGAGCCTTGTTCGCAAACCCTGCAAGCAACCCGATCAACTCCTCGTCCTGCCTGCGCCGGGCCACAAATACGTGTCCCAGGCTGCGAAATGCCGCCGTCACCGTGCCGATCGGAAACTGGAGCAGAACCGCGCCCATGGTGCCGCCAAAAACGATCAGCGCTGCCGTAGGCTGCAGGATCTGGCTGATCTTGCCGCCTTCGATCAGCAATCCCGTCAGGATGCCGGCAACTGCCAGCAGAACTCCGCCGATGCTGCCCTTATCCATCCATCACTCCTCAGTAGTGCTATGGCATTGATTGACGTTTTCCCTGTGGTGCATCGGGCAGAACCGCGGAACCCTGCTCTTCTGGAAATTCCAGGCTGCTCACTGACGCCGCGCGTCTTATCTCATCGTTAGGCGAGAGCCTTCGTGCCATCGTCGCCAGCAGCTTTGCCCGATACTCGAGCACGCGCTCCAGGACTTCGCACAGTTCTTCGCGCACGATCAGCTTTTCTCCATTGATGAGGGTGAGCATCGTGTCCGGCGAGGCCTCGGCAGTCTTGATCAGGTCACTGTTGAGCAGCATCGGATTGCCATTGAGCCGAGTCAGTTCAATCATCCCGCGTGGCTCCTTCACTGACTGCTATCTATATCGGCGGCAGAGGACAGAAGGATGATTGGAACGCGAATTGCTAGGATTCTTGAAAAAACCCATAAAGTCCCTCCGCAGGTCGCCGATGAAGGCAGTGAACAACGTGGTTCCTTCCTACAAGGTGACCCGGGGCAGGCGATAGCGCAGGCGCTCGGTCAGGCACCCGCAGCAGGAACTCACTGGATCGATTCAACCGGGAAAAGGAGAATTTCCATGGCATTGGGTGTCCTGAATAACATTTCTGCAATTTATGCACAGAACAACCTGAGTCAGACTCAGGCGTCTCTGTCGAAAACTCTTCAACAGTTGTCCTCTGGCTCGCGCATCAACTCCGGCGCCGACGACGCTGCCGGCCTTTCGCTGGCCAATGGCCTCCAGGCTTCTTCGACGGCGCTGACGCAGTCAGCCCAGAACGCGTCTGAAGGCGTCGACTTCCTGCAGGTTGCCGATGGTGCGCTCTCGCAGGTCACCAGCCTTCTCAATCGCGCCGTCACCCTGGCGACCGAAGCATCGAACGGCACGCTGAATTCAAGCCAGGTGGGCGCGGCAAACTCCGAGTATCAGAAGATCCTGACCGAAGTCGATACGATTAACAGCAACACCGAGTACAACGGCATTGGTACTTTTGCGCAAAATGCCGCCTACACGGTTGGCAGTGCGACGGACAAGATCGACCTCGATACCACCGCCGCAGGCGTTAATACTGTGGGCACAGGCACGGCGCAGATCACATTTGGTACGCAGACTCTGAATATCGAAGGTTCGACAGGTGCGACTGTTGTTACAAGTGGCACGATCGCCGCCAACGGTACTGGTCAGATCAAGCTTTCAGGGACTGGCACGATCACCGATCTTGCCAATGCGATCAACTCACAATTCGGACAATCCGTAGCCGCGGTTAACAATGGTTCGTTGGTTCTGAGCGGTGGGGCCAAGTTGACTGCTGCGGCAGCCGATCCGCTGGTAGAAAGCTATAATGCGACGGCGGGAGTTAGCTCTGTCACCGTTGGAAACGCCAACGATCTGATACTTCCTGGAGCGGATGCTTTGGAAATCACCCCCACAGGCGGAGCAGCGACTGCTCTGACTACTGCAGCCTTTGCTGCAGCCGGTACAGGCGGCAACCTGTCGTCTTTGGCTGCGGCTATTAATACGCAGTTCAGCACGAAGGGCGTCACGGCGACAATCTCCGGGAACACGATGTACATCGAAGGAGGTACATTGACCCAGGCGGCAGCCGATATGACAGAGAACGAATCGGCCAACTCGGCGGTGAACAAGAGTGTGTCCATCTTTACATCGGACGGCACCATCTCGAAGTCTTACAACAATGCGGCTTCCGACCTGGTTCAGGCTAGTTCCAGCGCTCTGTCGCTTGCAGGAACCATACTCACTGATACGACCGACGCGGAAAACGCATTGACTGCCATCAACTCGGCAATCACGTCGGTCGCCGCCGATCGTGGCACCATCGGCGCCAACATCAACACGCTGTCGGCGGTTGAGAATGTGATGACCACACAATCGACCAATACATTGGCGGCTGAAAATGACGTGACGGCCACCGACTACGGCCAGGCAACCTCCGACATGTCGAAGTTCCAGATCCTGAGTCAGACGGGCATCGCGGCCTTGGCGCAGGCTAACCAGTCACAGCAGTTGATCACCAAGTTGCTCCAGTAGTCTCGGAGCGTCGACGTTGAACGTTGAAGCAAAGCGGGGAAGGCAAGTGGCAAGGCTTTCTCCGTTTTGCTTTGCCGTGCGATCCGGCCGCGTTTGATTTCTCTAACATTGCCTCTGCCAACGTGGTCCTTGACCTGATGTTGAAAATCCTCGGAGAACTTGCATGGGAGCTGTGGGACTGAATTTTGGCTCTGCCACGAGCGGTCAGGGATTCGACGTGACGACCACCGTCAACCAGATTGTGACGAATCTGCAAGCCGTGGAGACGCCCTGGAAGACACAGTTGACGGCACTCACAAGCAAGGACACCACGCTCACGAGCCTGGGCACGCAATTGGCTACATTATCGACGGATTTGCAGAACCTGACTGACTTCAGCGGCACGATGGCCGAGAAGACTGGCTCCAGTTCCGATCCAAACGTGTTGTCGCTGTCCTCGGCAAGCGCAGCCGCTGTGGCCGGTACACACACAATCTCCGTTCAGAACCTGGCACAGACATCGAGTGCAGCATCGGATGCGGTGGGCGCATCGGACACGCTGACCGGCGGCATCACCTTCAAGGTGGGGACTGGGGACTGGCAGACAGTCAATGTTGGGGATGGTTCCACTG
Source organism: uncultured Acidobacteriaceae bacterium (assembly GCA_963774175.1). Taxonomy (GTDB): domain Bacteria; phylum Acidobacteriota; class Terriglobia; order Terriglobales; family Acidobacteriaceae; genus Telmatobacter. The sequence goes on along the minus strand of CAVZDT010000009.1, from coordinate 76,833 downwards.
CTTCCACGCTTTCCGGGCTGTCGGCAGCCATTAACAATGCGGATCTTGGTGTGACAGCCAGTGTACTGACCAATGCGGACGGTACACAGAGACTGTCGCTGGTGAGCCAGACCAGCGGGTCCGCCGGTCAGATCACGATTGCCGACGCGACCAGCGACTCTACCAGCCCGACGACGCTGGCTGACTCGACAACGCCGGACAAGAATACCGGCTTGGGGCTTGCGACGATTCAAAATGGCAAGGACGCGACAATTACCGTGGACGGAGTTCCGAACATTACGAGCGCTTCGAATACGGTCACTGATGCCATTCCGGGTGTCACATTCCAATTGCTCTCGACGGGTACCGCGAGCTCCGATGGCACTCCAGAGACGGTGCAGGTAGTAATCGACAACGATACGTCAAGCATCGAGACCGCGATCAATCAGTTCGTGACTGACTACAACACCACGATGCAGGCCATCAACGCCCAGGAGGGGAAGGATTCATCGGGGAATCCCGAGCCACTCTACGGCACATCGATCTTGGCGCAGTTGCAGGAGGGCCTCGAGTCCGCGGTGAGTTCCTCTTTCGGCACCAACACGATCAATTCGTTGATCTCTCTCGGTATCACGGCGAACGCCAGTGCCGATGGCACAATCAGCCTGGATGCGGACACGCTGAGTAATGCGCTGAACAGCAACTTCAATCAGGTAGTCTCGCTGTTCCAGGACACTGGTAGCTTTGGATCGACCTTTACGAATACGTTGAACGGTCTCGGCAACAGCAGCGCCGAGGGGGGCGCGATCAGCCTTGCGCTCAGTGAGGACAGCAGCGAAGAGACCACTCTGAATGACAACGTCACAAAACAGGAGGCCCTGATTACGACGCAAAAGACCAGCCTGACGACGGAATTGAATACGGCCAATGAGGTTCTCCAAGCCATTCCGGAACAGATTCAGGAAATGAACGAGATGTACGGCGCCATCACCGGCTACAACGAGAATCAGAACGGCTAAAGCAATTCCTGAGTAACCGTATTCGGAGGCACTGTACTCAAGTCGACGCGACCATCCGGGGTGCCCAACGAATGTTCTTCTCGTTGGGGTGGGACCATCAGGGAGCGGCGATCTGACCGACCGCCAAGAGGACAAACCAACTCAGGAATTGCCGTAGGAGCAGCAGAATGGATATGTACCGATCGCACACACTGGAGGGAGCTTCCGGAGTTGAACTGACGGTTGCGCTCTACGACGGCATCATCCGCTTCATGCACAATGCGATTGACGCAGTGGAGCGGAACGATGCCCATCAGCGGCGGGCAGCGGTAAAGCGCGCAATGGACATCGTGATCCACCTCCAGGCAACGCTCAACAAGGATGTGGGCGGCGAGCCGGCGAAGGCGCTCGAAGAGTTCTACGTGGCGATGTTTGCCCTCATGCTGCAGGGATCCCAGGCGAATTCCAGGAAAAAGTTCGAACAGGTCGTCGCCAACGTCCGGAATGTGCGCGATGCATGGAAGCAGGTTGCCGCCGATCCGAATCTGAATCAATCTGGCACCGAAGAGCATCTCACCTCGGACCTGAACGATTTTCCGCGGAAGCCGGAAATGGGCTCGTTTGCGGGATCATATGCAGGCGCGTCGTGGACAGCTTAAAGCGATTCCTGAGTAACCGTTTCCGGAGGCACGGCATTCCAGTCGACGCGACCATCGGGGGTCCCCAACGATGTTCTTGTCGTTGGGGTGGGACCATAGGGAGCGGCGACCTTGCACCGACCGACAAGAGGACACACCAACTCAGGAATTGCCGTAGCGCATCAACCGGCAACCGTCAACTCTTCTTCCAACTGCTGTTTCTGATAGAGGCTGGCGTAATAGCCGTCGAGCGCCAGCAGTTCATCGTGCCTGCCCACCTCAACAATCCTTCCACGGTCGAGAACGGCGATCTGGTCGGCATTGCGCACTGTCGAAACTCGATGCGAGATAAGAATCGTTGTCGCGGTGGCCGTGTAGTTGCGCAACCCGCCCAGGATCCGCTCTTCCGTATAGGTGTCGACGCTTGCCAGCGCGTCATCGAGGATAAGCATCGCGGGACGCCGCAGCAAGGCGCGCGCAATTGCCGATCGCTGCTTTTGACCTCCCGAGAGCGTCATGCCGCGCTCGCCCACCGTGGTCTCAAATCCCTGCGGAAACTCTTCGAATTCCCGCAGGATGTGTGCCGCTTCGGCGGCGTGGAGCAAATCTTCGGCAGAACTCGCCGGCGCCCCAAATGCAAGGTTTTCGCGGATCGTATCGCTGAAAAGGAAGGTCTCTTGCGGCACGATCCCCATGTTGCGCCGGAGAACCTCGAGCGGGTATTCGCGAATTGGCCGGCCGTCGACGAACAATGAACCTTCCGGCGCTTCATACAGTCGCGAAATCAGGTTGACCAGCGTGGTTTTGCCGGACCCTGTTGGACCGACGATCGCCAGGCTCGATCCAGCCGGGACCTTCAGTGAAACGTTGCGAAGAACTGGCGTCTCTCCGTAACAGAAGCTGAGATTCGAGAACTCGATTTCGCCGCGAAGAACTGTATCCGCGGGAATCGACGGATCCGCGGCGCTATCGTCAATGCCCGGCTTCGCGCGCAGCAATTCGTCGATGCGCTTGACTGATGCGGTTCCGCGCTGAAACAGATTCACAACCCAGCCCACCGCGATAATCGGCCAGATCAGCAGAATCATGTAGGTGTTAAACGCCACAAAATCGCCGGGCGTGATGCGATGGGCAACCGCCTCGTGACCGCCGACGAGCAGCGTGATGATCATCGCGATGCCCAGCACGAACTCCAGCGTCGGCCACAGCATGCCCATCAGTTGCACAAGGCCCTGCGCGCGATTGATGTACCGCCGATTCAGGCTCTCGAACAGCTTCATCTGCGACTGTTCGCGGCCAAAGGCGCGGACCAGTCGGGCGCCGGAATAGTTCTCCTGCGCCTGCGAGGAAATTTCAGAAAAACTCTCCTGGATCTTCTCGAACCGATCGTGAATCTTCCGCCCGAAGTACTGCACAAGAATGCTGGCCAGGGGCATAGGCGCCCAGGCCACGAGCGTAAGCCACGGGCTGATGCGGAGCAGAAAATAGAGCGCGCCCACCGTGAAGAAGACGGTGTTTGCGCTGTACATCAGCGCCGGACCCAGCAGCATGCGCACCGCGCTCAGGTCGTTTGTCATGCGCGCCATCACGTCGCCGGTGCGGTACTTCTGGTAAAAGTTCGAGTCCTGCCGCTCCAGTTGAAGAAAGAGATCGTTGCGAAGATCGAACTCGATCTCGCGCGAAATGCCGATCAGGATCCACCGCTGGCTGTAGAGGAAAACGCCTTTGATCAAATAAATGACGACAAATACGCAGGCCAGGAATACGATGCGTTCGCGCGAGACTCCGCGTTCCAGTTCATCGATGACTTTCTTCAGGATCTGAGGACCCTGGACCGCCGCCACATTCGTAGCAATGCAGGCGAGCGTACCCCACAGGTATCCCCACCTATAGCGGCGCATGTAGCTGAGCAGCGGGCCCAGTTCGCGAAGCATGTCTCTATTGTACGGGCGAAATTGAACCCGGTCGATCTCGTCGGCCCATGGATCAGTGAATCGGAATCAGGTGGGAGTTCGCAGCAGCAGGTATCCACCGGTCAGGCCGAACAGCACATCCGGAGACCAGGCCGCCAGCGCAGCCGGCAGGTAGTTTACGTTGCCCAGCGCGCCAAATAGCCCATCGACAACCCAATAGGCGAGGGCCACGCTGATGGCCACGGCGATCCCCGTCAGCGAACCGCGTCGCCCCATCGATAGCGCAAATGGAATTGCCATTACCGCCATGACGATGGCGATCAGCGGATAGGACAGCTTGTGCCAGAGCTGAACACGCAGTCGCATGGTGTCAAAGCCGCTTTGGCGCAGGTCTCGAATATAGCTGTTGAGCTGCTGGAAATTCATCTCCTGCGACTGCCAGTTCTTTTTCTCGAAGTAGCCGGGATCTTCGTGAATTTCGGAAAACGACGTACTCTTGAACTCGATGTATCCCGAGTTGTTGCCTTCAATGTTCCTTACCCAGCCGTTGACGAAGCGCCATGTCTCGGTTCTGTCGTCCCAGTAGGCTCGGGACGCAAAGATTCTCCGTGACAGCGCAAATGTGGATGGATTGAACTCAAAGATCGAAATATTTGCGAAGGCATCGTTATCAGGATCGAAGAACTGGTAGTAGAAGATATGCCCCGGTTCGCCCCGATTGGATTGTCCGAACATCCATTTCTCTTCAGGATGCAGGAAGGTCTGCGGCGGCTTTCCCTTGATGGTGCTGTGCAGCGCCTCTTGCCTGCGATTTGCAGACGGAAGGTAGTAGTCGTCGAACAGGAACAAGCAAACCGCGAGGATTGCCGAGATCGACACGATCGGAACCACCAGGCGATAAAGGCTGATCCCGGTAGCCTTCATGGCTACGATCTCGCTATTGCGATTGAGCACACCAAAGGTTACCAACGCTGCAATCAGCACCGCGAGCGGCGTGATGGTGTAGACCATGCTCGGGGTAAGGTTAAAGAGATAGTCCCCCACGGTTGCCAGTGAAACATGATTTCGCACAATATCGCCGACAAGCTCGAAGAACGTGAAAACCAGCATCAACAGCACAAAGCTGGCCAGCACGAGCACGAACATCGCGAAGAATTCGCGAACGACATAGGCGTCCAGCAGTCGCGGAAACAGCCCGCGCGAGACGATGCGAACCGATCGAGGCTGAAACTTTTGAAGCAGCTCCGTCAGGTGTGCTCCATTTGCCTTTAGTCGCGGCTTTGGCGCGCGAGACAGCACGCTCCCGATGACGCTGAGTACCCGGCCTCCACTGGCCATCTGCCACAGCAGAAAGCTCCCGGCCGTCGCAAACAGAATATTCGCCATCCACACGCCCACGAAAGGCGAAAGCTTGCCCTGCCTGCTCAGCGCAATTCCCGTATACGACAGCACGTAGTAAAGCAAGACGAGCAATACCGTGTATACCAATCCGGAGCTCTTTCCGCCCCGGCGGGAAATGACCCCCAGCGGAACCCCAACCAGCATCAGCACCAGGCACGCGACTGGATAGGAAAACCGTGTCTGCAATTCGAGCTGGAATCGCCTGGCGTCCGGTCCGTGCGTGCGCTGCTCCAGGGCATCCATCGGCAGCGCATAAATCGCTGTGTCCATCCTCCCCAGGTGCGTCTCGCTCTGCGGGCTCAGCGTGAGGGGTAGATCTGTGTTTTTGAATGTCGAAATGTTGTATTGCTGCGGCTGTCCGGCTACCGTCTCATACCGCGAACCATCACGAAGCCGCATCAGCAATTCCTGCGTAGAGTCGTTGACCACCGTTGCTGAAGTCGCCGTGGTGACGATGGGGTTACCGGGATCGGTCACATCGGCCATGAAGACCTGGTCCCAGTTGGACGCACCCGTTCCGCCACGCACGGTTTGCACGTACAGTACTGCGTTCCGAAAATCCTCGTAAAAAACGCGAGCCTGAATTTCGTACGACGCCTGCGAGGTCTCCAACTCCTGCTGCATGTCGAGAATAGCCCGATTCCCGCGTGGCGCGATGTAAAGCGAATTCACCAGCCCCAGCGTGGTACCGCCGATCGCAACTACGGAGGCCACGCGCACAAAATACCCGATGCCGAGTCCCGAAGCGCGCATCGCGATAATCTCGCTGTCGGCCGCCAGCCGGCTTAACCCAAGCAGAATGCCCACAAGGACGGCCATCGGTATGGTTACCTTGAAGGTATTGGGCAGGTTGAAGACGAAAATCTCGGCGACCATCGCGAAGGTGGAGCTGTTGCGAACCACTGCCTCAAGGATCTGGTTGAGGTCGCGCATGAAAAGGATAAAGGTGAATACTGCGCAACCGATGAGCGCATAGGAGAGAATCTCGCCGAGTATGTACCGGGTGAGGATGCGCACGGTCAGGGCTCTGCTGCTAGTTTAACTTGTTTGGACGCCGGGGAGCGGATGCGGCTGCCATGACCTCAGCCGAAGGCTGTTCGTCAGCACGCTGACTGAGCTCATCGCCATGGCTGCGGCGGCGATCCATGGGCTTAGCAGGATGTGAAATGCAGGATACAGAACCCCGGCCGCAAGTGGGATGCCCAGCAGGTTGTACCCCGCGGCCCACATCAGGTTCTGACGCATGATTCCCACGGTCACCTTGGCAAGATCGAGCGCCGCAATCATCGCGTCCGGCTGAGCCCGAAGGAGCAGAACATCTCCCGCCTCCTGCGCAAGATCGGTGCCGCTGCCCATGGCGATGCCCGCGTCGGCCTGGGCCAGCGCCCCGGCATCGTTAATTCCGTCTCCGACCATCGCCACCCGCAATCCCTGTTGCTGCAGTCCGCGGATGCGAGCGAGTTTGCCTGCCGGGTCCAGCCCTGCTTCCACTTCGCCGATGCCCGCCTGGTTGGCAATTGGGGCCGAAGCCGCGGCCGAATCTCCGGTAAGCATCAGTACCCGCAGGTCGCGATCCTTCAGTGCGGCCACCGCCCCAGCCGCGTCCGGACGTAGTGAATCCCGCGCGTCGAAGCAGCCGATCGATTGATTGTCGAGGGCCATCCAGAGTCGCGTTACACCGGGTTTCGCCGGCGGGATGCTATCCGGAAAACGAATCTGCGACTCCTGAAACAACGCGTCGTTGCCAAGCAGGCAGTTGTAGTCCTCTACCCGCGCGGTGACCCCCCGTCCTGGAATCACCACAACTTCTTCCGCCGGTTCCCACCGGATTGCGCGAGCCCGTGCGGCATCTACCACGGCGTGCGCCAGCGGATGATTCGAACGCTCTTCCACGGCTGCCGCCATGCGCAGCAGATCATCCTCGCTGTATCCCTTCACTGGCCGAACCGCCTGCAGCACCGGACGCCCGATCGTCAGCGTCCCCGTCTTATCGAGAACGATGGCGTTGAGGTTGGCGAGCCGTTCCAGCGCTTCGCCGCCTTTGTAGAGCACGCCCAACTGCGCCCCACGGCCCACGGCGACGGTCAGCGCCGCTGGAACAGCGAGACCCATGGCGCAGGGACACGCGATCACCAGCACCGAGACCGTCGTGGACAGAGCAAGCGGAACAGAGTCGGTCATCACCATCCAGACAGCAAAAGTGAGGGCTGCCAGCACCAGCACCACGGGTACGAAGATGGCGCTGGCGCGATCGGCAAGGCGCTCCGTCGGTGCCCGCGACGACTGTGCCTGTTCCACCATCCGCGTAATCTGCGCCAGAACCGTGTCTTCACCGAGCGACTCGGCCTTGCACACAACGGCGCCGTCGTAGTTCAACGATCCGGCCAGGACCCGCTCTCCCACCTCTCTGGGAAGCGGCGTAGCTTCGCCGGTGAGCATCGATTCGTCCACGCTGGTCCGCCCGTCGATGATCTTCGCATCCACCGGGAACTGCTCTCCTGGCAGCACCAGCACGCTGTCTCCAATTCGAATCTCTTCGAGCGGCACAAGCGTTTGCACGCCATCGGCGAGGCGACGCGCGGTTGCGGGCCGCAAACGGCTCAACGCATCCAGCGCAGCCAATGCGCTGCGCTTGGCGCGTGCTTCCAGCGCTTTGCCCAGCAGCAGAAATCCGAGGATCAGCAGAACCGCATCGAAATAGACCTCGCGGTTCGGTCCCGGCACGATGGTGGCGTATGCCGAATAGAGGAATGCCACACCGGTTCCAAGGCTGACCAGTGTGTTCATGTTCGTAGTGCCATGCCGCAGTCCGCGCGCGGCGGCAACATAGATGTCGCTGCCCGCCCATATCATCAATCCGCCGGTTACCAGCAGAAGTGTCCAGCGGAGATCATGCGGCGGCGCCTGGTAGAGCCATGGCAGCAGCCGCATCATCACCTGATCGAGAGGGCCCATCTCCGCGCCAAGGGGCATGCCGAACAGCATGGCCATCGCGCCGGCAGCCAGGGTAGTCGCCGCCTTGGTTGCTGCCCTTCCGTAGGATGGTTCAGCATCCTTCCCCCTGGCGGCTCCCGCATGGGGAAGCACTGCGTCGTATCCGGCCCCGCGAATCGCTTCGACCAGCCCCTCGGCCGAGGCCTCGGCCGGATCGTAGACCACGCTGGCGCGGTTGGCCATCAAGTCAACCTGTGCGGACTTCACCCCGGCCGTCTCTTTGAGTGCGCTCTCTACATGGTGCTGGCACGCAGCACACGTCATTCCGATTACCGGCAATGTTAGAGAAGCTGTCTCGAGCGAGGCCATCGGGCTACCTATTGCTCCAATCGTGCGCTGTACCCGGCCTTCGCAAGGGCGGCAATAGCAGCGTCCACGCGGGGATTCTCGCCCGGCGATTTCAGTCGGGCCGCACCAATGCGAACCTCCTCCACCTGAACGCCTTCCGTTGCACTCAACGCCTGCGTGACCCGGCGGATACAGGAACCGCAATGCATCCCATCGATGTGCAGTATGAACTCCGCCATGATGTTCCCCCGTTTTCTTTGATGATACTCGTCTGCATGCGATGCAAGTCAGGAAGATTGTTGTCCCGACTGGTGATATCCCGTTACCCAAGTGTTAGATCGCCCGTCTATGGTAGAAAGCTCTCAGGGTGGCAAGAGCTCTTCAACGCGAGTTTCCTGACGCGCCCATCGTCGGCGTAGGTGCCGTCGTGGTCGACCGCGACCGGGTCCTGCTCGTGCAGCGAGGCCGTGAGCCCTTGAAAGGGAAGTGGTCTTTGCCCGGCGGCGTTCTCGAACTCGGCGAATCGCTCACCGATGCAGTCGCTCGCGAGATTCAGGAGGAAACCGGCCTCGCAGTGGAACCCATCGAATTAGTCGAGCTGATCGATCGCGTTGTTCGGGAAGAGAGCCCCGAAGGTCAGCGCATCCGATATCACTACGTGATCGCCGACTATCTCTGCCGCGTTGTCGGGGGCGTCTTGAAGGCCGCCTCTGATGCCGCAGCCGCCAGGTGGGTGGAGCGGGCAGAGTGGAACAGCCATAGCGCGTTGGCACTCGACCCGATTACCGTGCGTGTGATCGAAGCGGGTTGGCAGCGTGCCCGATCATTGCAAGCTGCAATGCCTACACAAGAGAAGCCGACGGAAACGAGGCATGAGAAGAGGTGAAGAGAGGCCGCATCGCCCGTTGGGTCGCTCTTGTTGTCGTCGCCCTCCTTGTGTTCATGGGGGCAGCATTGTGGACCCGTCCCGTTGCCGTTTTCGACCTCTTCACTGAGACCCATATGCGTCTGCTGGGCGCAGAGAGCCATTTCACCACCGTCGATGGTTATCGCATCCACTACTACGCGCTTGGACCTGCCACTGGCCCGGCTGTAGTGCTGGTGCATGGCCTTGGGGGTCGCTCAGAAGATTGGGAAAAACTCGCGCCCTACCTGGCAAAGGCCGGCTACCGCGTCTACCTGCCCGATCTTCCAGGGTATGGCCGCAGCGAGAGGCCCGCGAACTTCTCCTACTCGGTTACCGACGAATCCAACGTCGTCATCGGCTTTCTCGATGTCCTCGGTCTGAAACAGGTTGACCTGGGTGGCTGGTCGATGGGCGGCTGGATTGTCCAGCTAGTGGCTGCGCATCACCCCGAACGCGTGCGTCGCATGATGCTCTTCGACAGTGCCGGGCTTTACGTAAAACCCGAATGGGATACAAGGCTCTTCACGCCGGTCTCCGCAGCCGAACTCGACAAGCTCGATGCGCTGCTCATGCCCAATCCGCCGCACCTGCCCAGCTTCGTGGCGAACGACATCCTGCGCATCTCGCACGAGCATGCATGGGTCATTCACCGCGCGCTGGCCACAATGCTCCTGGGCCGCGAGACGACCGACGACCTGCTGCCGCACCTGAATATGCCCGTCCTCATTGTCTGGGGCGCTCTCGACCACATCACTCCGCTGAGCGAGGGCGAGAAGATTCACCACCTCATCCCGCAATCGCGGATGGATATCGTGCCGACTTGCGGCCACCTCGCACCGAACGAATGTGCCGGCCAGATCGCTCCCCGGGTGGTTGATTTCCTCAAGAAGTAAATCGACACCGAATTTCATCGATGCAGAAAGGCCACCCCGTTTCGGAGCGGCCTCGTAATTGCAGCCGGGTTGCCTAAACCCCGATCACCGCGCACAACTCCTTCACCGCCGCAGCGCTCTTTTTTAACCCCGCGTCTTCTTCCGGCGTCAACTTGATCTCGATGATCTTCTCGAGTCCGGCCGCGCCAAGCTTGCAGGGCACGCCGATGAAGTATCCCTCGATGCCATACTCGCCGGTCAAATAGGCCGCGCACGGCAGAATTTTTTTCTTGTCCTTGAGAATCGCCTCAACCATCTCGACTGCTGCCGCCGATGGCGCATAGTACGCGCTGCCGGTCTTCAGGTGCTTTACGATCTCGGCGCCGCCGTCACGCGTGCGTTGCACCAGAGCCTCCAGCCGATCTGGCGCAATCAGTTCAGTGATTGGAATGCCGGCCACCGTGGAGTACCGAGCAAGTGGCACCATCGTGTCTCCATGCCCACCTAGCACAAACGCTGTCACATTCTCGACGCTCACGTTCAGTTCTTCAGCGATAAATGTGCGAAAACGCGCCGAATCCAGCACGCCGGCCATCCCGATCACGCGCTCGCGATTGAATCCTGCCTGCCGAAACGCGGTCTGCGCCATCGCATCCAGCGGGTTGGACACAATAATCAGGATGCATTCCGGCGACTGCGCAACCACCTTCGCCACCACATCCGACATGATCTTGAAGTTCGTATGCAGCAGGTCGTCGCGGCTCATTCCCGGCTTTCGCGGAATGCCCGCCGTAATCACCACGATGTCAGAATTCGCCGTGGCCGCGTAGTCATTCGATCCCGTCACATGCACATCGCGCTTTTCAATCGGCATGGCTTCCAGCAGATCCAGCGCCTTGCCCTGCGGCACGCCTTCCACAACATCAATCAGCACCACGTCGGCCAATTCCTTCGCCGCAATCCAGTGTGCTGCCGTAGCGCCCACGTTGCCGGCGCCAACAATTGAAACCTTTTTACGCATCTCTCTATCTCCTGGTGAACGGTGCACAGTGAACAACGATCAGATTTCGGTTGCGGCTCGAACCAGCGGTTAGCTGTTCACCGTCCACTGATCACTGTTGACTGTCTTTTACATGTTTCCAATAATCCGCGTAGCAAACTCGCTGGTGCCCACTTTGGTTGCACCGGCCGTTTGCCGCTCGAAATCGTACGTTACGAACTTCTGCTGGATGGTCTTCTCCATCGCGTTTTCGATCATCTTCGCCGCTTCCTTCCAGCCGATGAAGTCCAGCATCATTACGCCGGAAAGAATCACCGACCCGGGATTGATTACATCCTTGTCGGCATACTTCGGCGCAGTGCCATGCGTCGCCTCAAACACCGCGTATCCATCGCCGATGTTTGCGCCCGGCGCAATGCCAAGTCCACCCACCTGCGCCGCCGCAGCGTCCGAGATGTAATCGCCGTTGAGGTTTGAAGTAGCGAGGATGCTGTAGTCCGCCGGCCGAATAATGATCTGCTGGAAAATGGAATCGGCAATGCGATCGTTGACCAGGACCTTCGATTTCCACGCGCCGTTGCCGTGCGTCTTGCCGATCGCGTCGAGAACCCCCTTCACCTCGTCGCAAACCGAAGCCTTGAAGCTCGGAGACCCAAATTCCAGGCCCGGCTCGATCAGCGCGGCATTGTCTTCAATCGAAATTCCGGGGTTCGCCTCGACGTTGCCGAGAATCCAGCCCTCGCGCTCCGTCACCGTCTTGTCGCGGAACTCCTGCGTGGCAACCTCGTATCCCCATTCGCGGAACGCTCCCTCGGTAAACTTCTGGATGTTCCCCTTGTGCACCAGCGTCACGGTCTTGCGGCCCGTCTCAATTGCATGGCGAATCGCATACCGCACCAGCCGCTTGGTTCCGAAGATCGAAATCGGTTTGATGCCCACGCCCGAGTCCTGGCGGATCTTCTTTTTGCCGCCCTTCAGCAGGTCGTCGTTCACAAAGGTGATCAGTCGCGCTGCATCCTCGCTACCCTCTTTGAATTCGATTCCCGAGTACACATCTTCCGTGTTCTCGCGGAAGATGACGATGTCGACCCTTTCGGGGTGTTTCACCGGGCTCGGCACGCCCTGGTAGTAGCGAACCGGCCGCACGCAGGCATAGAGATCGAGGATCTGTCGCAACGCGACGTTCAGCGAGCGAATTCCGCCACCCACCGGCGTCGTCAATGGTCCCTTGATGGAGACGCGCAGGTCGCGCGCCGCATTCACTGACTCGTCCGGCAGCCATGTATTGAACTGGCGAAACGCCTTCTCGCCGGCATAGATCTCGAACCACTTGATCTTCCGTTTGCCGCCGTAGGCCTTTTCTACGGCAGCATCAAAAACGCGCTGCGAGGCCTTCCAGATGTCGCGTCCGGTGCCGTCGCCTTCAATAAAAGGAATGATGGGATTCTCTGGGACCTGATATTGGCCGTGACTGTACTCGATGGGCTGGCCGTCGTGCGGCAATTCCAGCCCGTTGTAGGTCTTTTGCATTTGTTTTCTGGAGTTCCTTCCCCTCGATAAGGTGCAAGGGAAGGCTAACACCCTGAATTTAGGAGTGGCAACGTGGCAACCAGGTAGCCGGTAGCCCGTAGCTAGTGGCCACTACTGCACCGGCGCGTCCTTGAAGTCGCCCGCATCGAGCCGCGGAATCCCAAAGTGCCCGCGCAGATGCATCAGGTCCACCGGGCTCAGATTTCCCGCCACCGTCACCAGCGTCAGGCTTTTCGGCGTCTCCGCCAGCACCACCGCGCCGCGCACATTTGTGCCGTCCAGCACTACCCATACATCGGTAGTTCCATTGCGAACCGGACTTCCGTGATCCGAAGTCGTGACCAGATGCTTCCAGCCGCGCAGATGATACGCCGACCGGATCGCTTCGACCGCACCCTCGTCGGGAATGCCGCTGTCGCCAAAGCGCATGGTATGAACGCTCACACCATCCAGCTTGTTAATGGCCTGGCGCGTCGGCGCATCCGAGTCTGGAATCAGCCCTGCCGCCACCGCGAGCATTGTCCGGTCCAGTGTAAAGTTTGATTTCATTGGAGCCGCGGAACTCAACTGCGTCAAAGCCGGAGGCACCCAGTCCAGCGGAACAGGGCTCTGGTCGGGTGCCGTGTCGTGCGCCGGCGGCTGCCCTGAAGACGCCGCATACTGTTGAGCCACAGCCAGCGCGCAGCCCAGGCTGGCGCTAAACACACAGATGCCGAGAACGAGAGTCAGCTTCATGTATGTGCAGACTCCGGTCCGGCCGAAAAGTTCTGCCTGCCCCACGGAAAAGTAAGCAAAAACCGCCCATCCCGGACGGTTCCTTTCCGGCGGCTCCCGTTATCCTTCTGACTCCCAGGATATGAACTCCGGATTAAATCGCATGCGATTCTCGTTTAGGCGGTCAAGATGCGATAAACTCATGCGGGAACGTCTTAAAAATCAACCATCGCCAACCTCACGGAGGATACATAGAAATTGGGAAAGAACATGGTCCCGAAGAAGCTTTTCTTTACCAAGGGTGTAGGCAAACACAAGGAGCGTCTGACCTCCTTTGAGCTAGCCCTTCGGGATGCTGGCATTGCATCGCAGAACCTGGTGCGCGTCTCTTCCATCTTTCCGCCTCGCTGCAAAGTCGTTTCGCGCAAAGAAGGCCTCAAATACCTCGATCACGGCGAAGTCGTCTTTGCGGTCATCGCCGAAAACTCGACCCGCGAACCGCACCGTCTCGTCGTATCGAGCATCGGCGTGGCCATTCCGGCCGATCGCGACACATACGGCTATCTGAGCGAGCACCACAGCTTCGGCGAAACCGAGGACCAGGCCGGCGAATACGCCGAGGAACTAGCCGCCGAGATGCTCGCCACAACCCTCGACGTGGACTTCGATCCGGATACAAGCTGGGACGAAAAAAAGGAGATCTACCGCATCTCCAACAAGATCGTTCGCACCAGCAACGTCACGCAGTCCGCCGTCGGCGACAAGCGCGGTCTCTGGACCACGACGATCGCCGCCGCAGTTCTGATTCTTGAAGTGTAGGCACTGCGTGCAGCAGGCCTTCGGACAAGAGTTTCGCCCGGCATAGCGTCGAGGTGTCCAAACACAGCAGGCCAATCCTCAAGCGCAGGGTTGGCCTTGTTGCATGAGCGGACAAACGTTCGCCCTCACCACGAGGAAAAATTCTGAAATATGGAAAACGCCCGCAAATACAATGTCGGCCTGGTGCAGATGCGAATGGGTCCCGATCCCGAGGCCAACCTCGCGTCGGCGATCGCGCACATTCGCGAAGCAGCGAAGCGCGGCGCCAACATCGTCTGCCTGCCCGAGCTTTTCCGCGCCCAGTACTTCTGCCAGCGCGAAGACATTCGCCTCTTCGACCTCGCCGAGTCCATTCCCGGCCCCTCGACAACGCGACTCGCCGAGCTCGCCCGCGAGGCTGCGCGTCGTCATCATTGCCTCGCTCTTCGAGCGCCGCGCGCCCGGCCTCTACCACAACACCGCCGTCACCCTCGGGCGCGGATGGCAGCATCGCCGGCGTCTACCGCAAGATGCACATCCCCGACGACCCGCTCTACTACGAGAAGTTCTACTTCACCCCCGGCGACCTCGGTTTCAAAGCCGTCGATACGCGCAGTTGGCCGCGTCGGCACCCTCGTCTGCTGGGACCAGTGGTATCCCGAAGGTGCGCGCCTCACCGCCCTGCAGGGCGCGGAGGTCCTGTTCTATCCCACCGCCATCGGCTGGCACCCGGCAGAAAAAGAAGAGTTCGGCGCAGCGCAATACGACGCCTGGCAGACCATCCAGCGCGCCCACGCCATCGCCAACGGCGTGTACGTCGCCGGCGTCAACCGCGTCGGCACGAGCACGGCGACATCCGGGGCAATCGTGCCGCCGGCCCGGGCCTCGAATTCTGGGGCGGCAGCTTTCTGGCCGATCCCTTCGGCCGCATCATCGCCAAGGCCTCGCATACCGAGGAAGAGATCCTGATCGGCGAAATCGATCTCGCGCTCATTGAAGACACCCGCCGCAACTGGCCCTTTCTCCGCGACCGCCGCATCGACGCCTACGCGCCCATCACCAGCGGTTTCTCGATCCGGCCAGCGACGCGGAGCGCAAGTAAGAATGTCCGCAAGCACGCCGCGCGAACTCGGCTATCGCATGCCCGCCGAATGGGAGCCGCACGGGGCTACCTGGCTGGCATGGCCCCACAATCCGGAAGACTGGCCCGGCAAATTCCAGGCCATCCCCTGGCTCTACGCTGAAATCGTCCGCCTGCTCGCCGCCCGCGAGCGCATCAACATGCTGGTGCAGGATGAAAAAGAGCAGCGCCGCGCGACCAGCATCCTTGAGCGCGGCCAAGCCAACCTCGACAACGTGATCTTCCACCAGTGGCCCACCAACCGCGTCTGGACCAGGGATTCAGGTCCGATTTTCATCCGAAACGCGGAAGGGCGGATAGCAATCACGAACTGGCGTTTCAACGCCTGGGCCAAGTATCCCGACTGGCATCTCGACGACCAGGTCCCAGCCCGCGCCGCTGTGCTCCTCGGCCTGCCGCAGTGGCAGCCGGCCATCGACGTCGCCGGCGAGCAGCGTCGCATCGTCCTTGAGGGCGGCTCCATCGACACCAACGGCCAGGGCACCCTGCTCACCACAGAAGAATGCCTGCTCAGCGAAGTTCAGCAGCGCAATCCCGGCGTCAGCCGCGGGCAGCTCAAGCACGCCTTCCGCGAGTACCTCGGCATCGAAAATGTCATCTGGCTGGGGCGGGGAATTGCCGGCGACGACACGCATGGTCATGTCGACGACATCACCCGCTTCGTCGGCCCATCCACGATCCTCACCGCCGTCGAACCCGACACAACCGACGCCAACCACCAGCCGCTGGCCGAGAATCTTGCCCGCCTCAGAGCCGCGCGCACGCTCGACGGAAAGCAGTTCACCATCGTCGAACTGCCCCTGCCGCGCCCCGTCGTCTTCCGCCGCCAGCGCCTGCCGGCCAGCTATGCAAACTTCTACATCGCCAACGGTCTCGTCCTCGTGCCCACCTTCCACGATCCCAACGACCGCATCGCCCTCGGCATCCTCGCCGAGCTGTTTCCCGACCGCGAAGTCATCGGGATCTACGCGGTCGATCTCGTGTGGGGCCTCGGCACCCTGCATTGCATGACACAGCAGCAGCCGGCATAACTGCGGCAAGAGTAGGACGCTTCGCGCGCCGCCAACAAAGGATACCCACACAAGCGCTTTTTTCCACCCGCGTTCGGGTATCATTCTCATTGTTTGACGTCAAAACACTGTCTCACTTGGCTCGTTGGCTTTTCGCAAGTCTCCAGTCGTCCTCTTCGCGTGGTTGTTCCGTCAGGGCAGTTCCGCAGCTGGTGTAGCCGTTTTTGGCCTCAGTTCAACGGGGTTTTTCCGGTTGAAAAAGCACTTGGCTGAAAAGCCCTCGGGACACAGGGACTGCGAAACTGCTGTCGCTGAATTGGGAGTTGCTGGATTTGCCTGGTCGAATACATTTCCCGCTCGCGCCCATCGTTCTCGTGCTTGCAACGGCGCTCGTCTCTCGAACATCGCCAGGTCAACCGGTTGCGTCTCAGGGGCAACAGTCGCCCAGCGTGTGCAAGATCAGCGGCGTCGTCAAAAACAGACTCAGCGGCCAGCCGATCGAGCGCGCCCTCATAGATGGCGGCATGGACGCCGCGTTAACTGACAGCGAGGGCCGCTTCGAGCTTCACCTTCCGTGCGGTGGATATTCGCAATTGCAGGTTCGGCGTCCCGGCTACTCTAATCGTCGGGGCGCCGGCATGCGTTCGGTGCGGGTTGAACCCGACGCCCCCGAGGTCACCATCAATCTGACACCGATGGCCACAATCACCGGACACGTCTCGGTTTCCAATGATGGAGACCCCGGTGACCTGCACTTCCGGGCCTACAAGGCCGAATATTGGAATGGTCATCTGAGATGGAGCTTCGCCGGGCAGGCAAAGACTGACAGTAACGGCACCTTCAGAATGTATGAACTGGATTCTGATTCGAAATACCTGTTGTGCAGCCAGCAGACCGAAGAACACGTCGGAGTTCCTTCAACCGCCCGCGTCAGGTACGGTTATCCAACAACATGCTATCCATCGGAAATAAGCGCCGACAGAGACAACCTGTTGCGGCTTGGGCCGGGGGAGCAGGCCGAGGCGGAAATCTCTATTACGCGCCAGCCGCTTTACCGTGCATCCATTTCCGTGGGTTCGCAACAGGGCCAGCATCAAGGCCTCACACTCTATAGCCAAACCGGGGCCAACGTGAATGCCTCGCTGCGCTGGAAGGAAGAGGATCAGAGTTGGGAGGCATGGCTGCCGAACGGCACGTACGACGCAGAAGTACACTCCTGGGGCCCTTCGCCGGCATATGGCCGGGTGGATTTCAAAGTCGCCGATACGGCCGTGAGCGGGCTGAAAATGGCAGTGATGCCACTGGCCCCTGTGGAGGTGGTCATTCACAAGCTGTTCACCGCGAAAAGCAACGAACAGCCTGCAGATGAGACTAACCCGGGACTTCAACTGGACTTGATTCCCGTAGAACAACGGCTGCAAGGCACCGGTGGCGGAGTTGGTTTGCGCCACTCCGAAGGGGATGAGCCAGGGCATTTTGAGGCAGAAGGCGCCACTCCGGGCCGCTACTGGGTGCAGGCATTCTATTTCTTCGGGGGCTATGTCAGCGCAATCAGCAGCGGCGCCACCGACCTCATGCGAGAGCCGCTCGTGATTGGACCGGGCAACTCGGTGGCCCCAATCGATGTGACGGTGCGCAACGACGGAGGCACGATCGAGTGCACTGTCAACAACGCTTTGATGCCAGTGGCACAGGACATGAGCCCAATCTCAAAGTTTATCCAGAATGGGCCTGTGGTGTACGCGATTCCCACCGGTCCGCGGCTTTCGAGATTGCCGCGCGGCGTGTTTGGTCCGGACGGAAAGGCGCGCATTGAGGATCTTGCTCCCGGCCTCTACCGTGTGGTTGCTCTCAGCGGATTCCAAGACCTTGATATTGCCGATCCAGCTGAACTTGCCAGCCTTATGACGCAAGGAAAGGTCGTAAGAGTCGAAGCTGAAACCAGTACATCGGTACAAGTCGATATCGCCAAACCTGACGAGGAGTCGAATCCGTGACGTCCGCTTGCCGGGTATTCGTGTTTGTCTTTTCGTGCTTGTCGGGCGCATGCATACTTGCGCAGGCGCCTGCCGCAAACGCGCATCACGAGATCAGCGGAATCGTAGTGAACGCAAAAAGCGGCGAGCCCCTCGCAGATACTTCGATCACGGTGATCAAGAGTAGTAACAGAAAGGTCGTGGCGGAGATGCTCACCGATGCAGCGGGCCGCTTTCGATTCTCAGACATTGCCGATGGGAAATATTCTCTGATCGCTTCTCGCAAGGGCTACGTTGCATCCGCATACCAGCAGCACGAAGGAGGCATCAATA
Source organism: uncultured Acidobacteriaceae bacterium (assembly GCA_963774175.1). GTDB lineage: Bacteria > Acidobacteriota > Terriglobia > Terriglobales > Acidobacteriaceae > Telmatobacter. The sequence goes on along the minus strand of CAVZDT010000009.1, from coordinate 58,341 downwards.
CCGCAATCGTCACGGGTGATGGACTGATCTCGACAGGTCTTCTCTTTCAACTCGATCCCCAGGCGCGCATCTCTGGAACCATTCAGGAGGACTCGGGAGATCCGGTCCCCGGAGCCCAGGTGAAGTTGTTTCAGAAAGACACCTACAGGGGTACAGGCAGAATGCTTCTCCTCAAGGGCGAAAGCGCCGACGCGATGGGCAACTTCGAAATTACCGGTCTGTCGCCTGGAAACTATGTTGTCTGTGTCGTCGCAACTCCCTGGTATGCGGTGGCGAGGCGGTCGTTTCCTGCAATGCAGCTTCCGGCGGGGGAGAACGGGCTCGCCAGGCTGAATGTGCTCTACGCGCCGACGTGCTATCCAGACACGACCAGCCCCGGCGAAGCTGTGCCCATCGCCGTCGCCGCTGGAGAGCAGGTGCCGCTGAACGTTACGCTTCATCCAGTGCCCGCATTCCACCTGTCCATGCCGATTCCAGCGCGGGACGACGGCCAGCCCTCGATCTCGCCCCCTCAAGTGAATACGACCATTTTCGGGACTACGCAGTTTATTCCCGCACAAGTCTCCTTTGCCAGAGACGACCCCAATGGACCGTACATCGCCAATATCGACGTGCCTCCCGGAGAGTACGAACTCAGTTTCCCTGCTCAAAATGGAGAACCGGGCCGGCACATGAGCATCAATACTGATGCCGGCTCATCGACGCTGACAATGTCGGCATCGGATCCGAATCCCGATCCGTTGGTGACGGGCACCGTGCAGACTGAAAACGGAGAGCCTCTGCCCGCGAATTCATTTGTTTGGCTCGAATCGATCGACAACGCCGCTAACCAGGGCGACAAGGTAAACCCCGACGGGACTTTTACGATGCAAACCGTGCAGCCTGGCGTGTACCATGTATCGGCGAACTCGAACGGAGGCTCCCCACTCGGGATCGCTCGCCTGAGCGCAAAGGGCGCGAAGGTGCACGGACATTCGCTGACCGTGAGCGGTGAGCCGGCGCAGTTGAATATTGTCTTGCGCCCTTCCGACGCGACTTTAATCGGCATTGTCAGAAAAAGCGGAACTCCAGCCCCCGGGGTCTTCGTTCTCCTTGTCCCAACCGGTGCCCAGCAAACCGGAGATCGCGCCGTGCCCAATCAGAGTGACTCAGACGGAACCTTTAACTTCTTTCGTGTTCCGCCGGGGGACTACACCGTCGTTGCAATCGAGAATGGCTGGAAGCTGGATTGGGCAAAGCCTGACACCATCAAGTCTTACCTTGCGCGCGGTGAACAGGTGCGAGTAGAGCCCCAGATGCGGGAGGTCAATCTGAAAGAATCTCTCCAGCCCCTTCCTCTAAACCTGAAGTAGAGAATCGAGCCGGTTTATGAGCCCAGTCCAATTTTCTTGGGTGTGCTCCCCTGAAGATTCCCACCTCCCCTTGACAATCTAGGGTAGGGGTGTATTCTCTAGATCATCTAGAGGAGAGAGCAATGCCCGCGAGGACCGATAAAGCAGGTCTGCCGGATTCCAAATCAACGAGAGGATAAACGTGAATATGAAATGGCCGGCGAACCTTTTAGACGGGATCAAGTCTCTCTTTCAAAAGAACCGCGTTGAACGCGAACTTGACGAGGAACTCGAAGGCTACCTGGCGGCCTCCGTCGAGCACAAGATCAGAGACGGAATGGCGCCAGGCGTCGCGCGTCGCGAAGCTTTGGCCGAACTGGGCAGCGGCAACGCGGTCAAGCACAAGATCTGGTCCTCACGCTGGGAGTCCGCGCTCGACAGCCTCTTTCATGATCTGCGCATCGGCGTTCGCTCGCTCCTGAAGAGTCCCGGGTTCACGGCCGTAGCCCTCGTCTCTCTCGCCCTCGGCATCGGCGGCAACACGGCCATCTTTACGCTGATCAACCAGGTCCTGCTCCGCAACCTCCCCGTACGCGATCCGCAGCAGTTGGTGGCTTTCGGTGACTCGATCTTCGGGGGCATCGCCGGCGGAATCGAGCTTGGTGGATTCGGCGGCTACTTCCCATGGGACTTTGCCCGCCAGCTGGAAGAAAATCCCGGTCCCTTTCAGGGAATCGCCGCATATGGCAGCTTCTCGAACAAGGCCAGCGTGCGCCCGCCCAATGCCGGTGCGGGCGAGGCTGCCCTGCTGACCCCTGCCAATCTTGTCTCCGGCAACTATTTCACTGTTCTCGGCGCTCAACCGCTACTCGGCCGTACCATCCTACCCTCCGACGACGCTACTCCAGGCAGCGGCGCAGTCGTCGTTCTCAGTTACCGCTTCTGGCGTCAGTCTTTCTCCTCCGATCCCAGCATCGTTGGGAAAACAATCACCCTGAACGGAGCGCCCTTCGAAGTCGTGGGTGTAATGCCGGAAGCATTTCACGGCTTCAAGCAGGAGTTGGAACCGACCGGCCTGTGGACGCCGATCAGCATGCAGCCGGTTGTTTTACAGCAGCCGTCGATGCTTCTGCCGCACTCCGGCCTGTACTTTCTCCACATCTTCGGCCGCCTCGGTCCCCACGCTGCAGCCGGCAACGGTCGCATTTGCCGAGAGCCAGAACTGGGTCGACCAGCAGGTTCACACCGCCACTCGCGCCAATGAAGGCGCTTCCATCTCGCAAGAACGCCAGCAGGAGATTGAGCGCATCAGCGTTCCCCTGGTTCCCGCGGCCAACGGAGTCTCTCTCATTCGCAGCCAGTATGGCGACTCACTCCAGATCCTGATGGCCGTTGTCGTCGTTGTTTTGTTGATCGCGTGCGCCAACCTTGCTAATTTCCTGCTCGCTCGCAGCGCCACGCGGCAACGTGAAATCGCCACCAGGCTCGCTCTCGGCTCCAGCCGTACGCGCATCGTTCGCCAGAGCCTCATCGAGACGCTGCTGCTTTCGGTCGTCGGCGGTGTTCTTGGCCTCGGCTTTGCATTCGCAGCCACCCGCTCTCTCATCGCATTCGTCAGCCAGGGGAACGCGGACGTCGCAATGAGCCCCACGCCCAATTTGCCCGTTGTGTTTTTCACGCTGGGCGTGTCCCTGGTGACAGCGCTACTGTTCGGACTCGCTCCCGCTGTCGTTGCCTCGCGCGTCGGCGACCGCAGACCGCTCAACACCAGCGCGCGGACCGCACAGGGAGGCGGAGGCAGGTCTTCTCGATTCTGGTCCAAAACGCTGGTGACTGCTCAAGTCACGCTCTCCCTGGTGCTTCTGGTAGGCGCCGGGCTGCTGATGCGCACACTCAGCAACCTCCAGAATCAGGACTACGGTTTTGAGCGGACGCATTTGCTGCTCGCCGACTTCAACCCCAAGCTTGCCGGTTACCTGCCCCACGATACGCCCGCGCTCCATCAGCTCCTGCTCGAACGCCTTTTCGCCATTCCCGGCGTCCGTTCCGTTGCCCTCTCAGCCACTCCTCCCATCAGCCCCGGCTCATGGAGTTCCAACATCATCCTCCCGGGCTACACTCCCGCGCCCAAAGAAAACATGGTCTCGATTCTTAATCGCGTCTCCGGACAGTACTTCGAGACTGCCGGAATTCCCATCATCGCCGGCCGCCCCATCACCCCCGCCGATACTGCCAGCAGCCTCAAAGTCGCAGTCGTCAGCGAATCGATTGCGAAAAAGTACTACCCCCACGGAGACGCCATCGGCCGCAATCTGACCATTGGAATTGATTCGGTTAAGGGCCCCTGGCAAATCGTCGGCATCGCCCGCGACACAAAGTCAGGAAACCCCCGCGACACTGACCCTGTGCGCATGACCTACATCCCGCTGGCACAAATAGAGCCATTTTTGCCCAACGAAAACCAGCCCGGCACGCCTGCCTCGGCAGCGGGTCCGGCGCCCCGCGAAGAGAATCAGGATCGCTATGCCAACACCATCCTTCTTCGCACCACCGGCGATCCCGCGCGGAACGTCGCCGATCTCCGTAATGCAGTCGCGGCCGTCAATCCCAATTTGCCTCTGCTTCGAATCACTACCATTCAGGACCAGGTCTCGAGCCTGATCTCCAATGATGAACTGATCTCAAGGCTCACCACCCTCTTCTCCCTGCTTGCCCTCCTTCTCGCCGCCATCGGCCTCTACGGAGTCATGAGCTACAACGTGGTTCAGCGAACCAGCGAGATCGGCGTTCGAATCGCCCTCGGCGCGCAGCTTCAGGCTGTGTTGTGGATGGTCCTCAAGGAGTCGCTGATCCTGCTGCTGATCGGCGTGGTGCTTGGTCTGCCCCTGGCCTACGCGGCGACGAACGGCATCAAGAGTCAGCTCTTCGGTCTCAGCGCAGTCGACCCGCTCACCTTCGGAACAGCCATCGTAGTCGTCAGCGGAATGACGATTCTCGCAGCCTGGCTTCCAGCTCGTCGCGCCGCCAGGGTCGATCCGCTGACGTCACTTCGTTGCGAATAGGCTGGGAGGACGTCACTGGGATCCTCGCCGGTGCAGAGGCTACCGTCGAAATATCTCAAGTTACATTCCAGGTTGGCCGATGCTACGACCGGGAGTAGCAGCCATCGGGCCTTTTGTCCATCAGTGACACCGAAGCCGGGCCGGAATGGCCGTGGCTGGGGGCGCAGCACTCGGACCCGATTTCGATCCCCAGTAGTTGCGTTCCGGGAATCCATTTGACCTACCGTGGCCCCCGGGTGGTGGAGTACACTGCCTTCACTTCGATCTCGCCAGGAGAATCTATGAAGCGTTTATTGCTCGTTGAAGATGATCCCAAAGATGTCCGAGTAGCGGCGGAGATTGCCAAATCGGTCGGAATCGTCGAAATTGACGCTCAAACATCAGTTCAATCCGCGCAAACTTACCTCGAAAAGGGGCTTCGGGAAGAAATCCCGTTGCCGGACGCGATTGTTTTGGATCTGAACCTTGGTTATGAGAGCGGCTATGAACTTCTCAGATTCTGGCACCGGACGCCTCGATTGGCGAAGATTCCTCTTATCGTCTGGTCGGTTTTGGGTGATGAACAACGGAAGATGTGTGAACTTTTTAAAATAAACTCTTACGTGGCCAAATGGGAGGGTTACGAGGCGTTTCGGGAAGCGCTTGGCAATCTCGAACAGCCCACAATGCACTAGAATCCGCCAGCCAATCCACATTTGCTTCTCAGTTCATCTTCATCAGCCATCTTTGAGACACCGACTGCGCGGATGGGTCGCCTGCGCTTCTTTTGGATGTCTCGCAAATTCTTCCCAAAAACGGCAACCAAGCCCAAATAACGTAGGAGATTGCAATGAATGAATTGGCGGAGATTATCTCCCGGAATGAAGACAAAATCCGGTCAGAATGGGTCAAAGGCATGGCGAAATCCGTGCAAAGGGCTGACCTGATCAGCAAAACCGAGCTCGATGAGCAGTGCCGATCCCTGTTGAGTGCCGTAGTCGCAGGCGTGCGTGTCGGCGGCCCCACAGACCTTTCCGGATCAGGTTGGAGCACCGCGCGCGAGTTGCTGCAGGAAATATCCGCTTCTCGAGCGCGGCAGGGATTCTCGCCGTCAGATGTAGCGACATTCGTTCTGTCACTCAAGCAACCTCTCTTCGCCGAGATACGCAGAGAGTTATCGGCGAATCAGGACAAGCTCTTCGAAGCGCTCTGGATGGCGACCGAGATGGTTGATCGCCTGGCGCTCATCAGCACCGAAACATTCATGGCGACGCGCGAGGAACTGATCTCGCGGCAGCAACAGGAGCTGCTGGAGCTTTCGACGCCGGTCGTCAAGCTCTGGGATGGGATCCTTGCTCTTCCGATCATCGGGACCCTGGATAGCGCCAGAACCCAGGTGGTCATGGAAAATCTGTTGCAGACGGTCGTCGACACCAACTCCAAGTACGCGATTATCGACATCACCGGCGTTCCTACCGTTGACACGCTGGTTGCCCAGCACCTACTGAAGACCATCACGGCGGCGCGGTTGATGGGGGCCGAATGCATTATCAGCGGAGTGCGGCCGCAGATTGCGCAAACGATCGTGCATCTTGGAATCAACCTTGAAGATGTGGTGACGAAAGCGAGACTGTCAGACGCGCTGGCCCTCGCGTTGGATCGCAGTGGCCGCGCCGTTGTTCGCAAGTCCTCAGCCCCGACCAGCGCGCTCAGCAAGTTTCTTGCGAGGAAGGAGGACTAAATGGAGCGCATTCCGGTTCTTCGCATGGGCTCTCTCCTCTTGATCACCATCCAGGTGGACATGCATGACAAGCTGGCCCTTCAGCTCCAGGATGATGTCACTCAGCGCATCTCCGATTGGGGATCCACGGGCGTGCTCATCGATATCTCCTCTCTTGAAATTGTCGACTCGTTCATCGGGCGAATGCTGGCGAATATTGCTGCAATGTCCCGGGTTCTTGGGGCAGAAACGGTTGTCGTAGGCATGCAGCCGGCGGTTGCGATTACGCTGGTCGAACTCGGCATGTCCCTGCCGGGAGTCCGAACTGCGTTGAGTGTCGAAGCGGGAATGGAACTGCTCTTTGGGGCGGTTGCTGGAACGCAGTCAGGATCGGATGATGCGCGTCCAGAGGCATGATCTCCTCCCGCTGAAGAACTCGAACGATGTCGTACTGGCCCGCCAAAGGGTTCGGCAATGGGCGATAGAGCTTAAATTCAGCCTCGTGGACCAGACCAAGCTGGTTACCGCTGCGAGCGAACTTGGGCGAAACGCCCTCGATCATGGAAAGGGCGGGACCATGACCATCGAAGAGCTGGCCAACGGATCGAAGACGGGATTGCGGCTGGTATTTGAAGACAAGGGTCCCGGCATCCCGGACATTGAGCAGGCTCTCAAGGACGGGTTCACGAGCGGTTCTGGAATGGGACTAGGTCTTGGAGGGAGCAAACGCCTCGTCAACGAATTCAGCATCGAATCAGAAGTGGGTAAGGGGACAAAGGTCACAATAGCGCGATGGAGATAGCTTTCACCCAGGTGGTGACCGTCACCGATGCCAGTTCGGTTGGCGAGGTGCGGCGGACCGCAATGATGTCGGCTCAGCGGCTGGGATTTGACGAAACCCGGTCCGGTGAGCTTGCCTTGCTTGCCACGGAGGCATCCCGGAACGTGCTTGTGCATGGCGGCGGCGGGGAAGTAATTCTTTCTGGAATCCATGAAGATGGCGGCGCGCCTGTGGCCCGGATTCTGGCTATCGATAAAGGTGCGGGAATCTCCGACATTTCGCGCGCGATGAGTGACGGATACTCTACAGCCGGAACCATGGGCGCCGGCCTGGGTGCCATGAAAAGAATCGCCACTACGCTTGAGATCTTTACCGGCAAAAGCGGAACCGTTGTCCTGCTGGAACTGGGCCGGCCTACGCGGAACGAGTCGCTTGAGGTCGCCGGCATTGCGGTTCCGTACCCCGGAGAGAGCCTCTGCGGGGACGGGTGGTATTGCCACCATACCGAAGAACGAACCGTCGCCATCCTTACCGACGGCCTGGGGCACGGCTTTGGGGCGGCGGAGGCTGCGAAGGAAGCGATCGCGACGTTTCGGCTGCGCGTACAACTCGGTCCCGCAGAAGTACTTACCTACATCCACGGCGCGCTTAGAAAGACCCGCGGAGCCGTGGCTGCCATTGCGGAGATCAGGCCCAGAGAAGGAAAGCTTATTTATTCTGGCGTCGGCAACATCTCAGCCGTCATGCATACCGGGGGCGCGTCCAGGAGTCTTGTATCACATAGCGGAACCCTTGGGATGACCGCGCCACGATTCCAGGAGTTCAAATCCGAGTGGCCGTCCGATGCGGTACTTGTCATTCACTCGGACGGGCTTCACTCCAGGTGGGATCTCTCGTCCTATGCCGGCCTGATCAGCCGGCATCCGGCGGTCATTGGCGGTACGTTAATTCGCGATTTTCGTCGCCAGCGCGACGATGCCAGCGTCGTTGTGGTGAAGGCAGCGTGACGCATGTCTGTTCCTATCGCTCATATCGCTCTCATAACTGAACGCGATGTCGTTCACTCCAGGCAGCGCGCGCGCGAGGTGGCTGCCGAACTTGGTCTCGACAACCAGGACCAGATTCGGATGGCCACTGCCACCTCTGAGATCGCCCGCAATGCATTTCGCTATGCACGAAATGGCAAAGTGACTTTTGCGCTCAAGCTCGAATCGCCCCAGAGCCTCGAGATCGTTGTGTCAGATACCGGTTCGGGAATTTCAAACATCGGCGAGATCTTTGAAGGCCGGTATCGATCAGAGACTGGGATGGGCATGGGCATTATCGGGACCAGGCGCCTGATGGACAATTTCGATATCGAGACGTCGTCCACTGGCACCACGGTCCGCATGGCCAAGCGTATCCCGCATCACCGCGATACGTGGACCCTTCGTACTGCAAGAGAACTGAACCGGAGCTTGCAGGATAGGACACCTCAAAGTCCCTACGAAGAAATTGAACGTCAGAACCAGGAACTGCTGAAGACGCTCCAGGAGCTGCGAGCCCGGCAGGAAGAACTGGAACTGCTGAATCACGAGCTTGAAGATACGAATCGCGGAGTGGTTGCCCTTTACGCCGAATTGGATGAGCGCGCCGACTATCTCCGCAGAGCCTCGGAGTTGAAGACCAAATTCCTCTCCAATGTCTCACATGAGTTCAGAACGCCGCTGAATTCGATCATTTCGCTCTCCCGCATGCTGATGGATGGATTTGACGGCGATCTGAGCGCGGAACAGGCCAAACAGATTCGCTACATCGAGTCATCAGCCCGGGACCTGCAGGAGATGGTGAACGATCTGCTCGATCTGGCAAAGGTTGAAGCCGGCAAAATACGCATTCGTTCGAAACGGTTCGAGGTGCATGAGTTATTCAGCGGTCTCAAGGGGATGTTGAAACCGCTGCTGGCCGACAATACTTCGGTCGACCTGGTGTTCGAGGACGCTGGAGAATTGCCGTCGTTGCGTACCGATGAGGGCAAAGTCTCGCAAATACTCAGAAATCTCATCTCCAACGCTCTCAAGTTCACGCCCCGCGGAAGCGTAACGGTGTCTGCAAAACTGCTGGAGAACCAGGTTGTTCTCTTCACCGTGCGCGACACGGGAATCGGCATCGCAGTGGAGCACTTCGAGACGATCTTCAAGGAATTCAGCCAGGTCGATAATCCACTGCAGGATCGCTATCGCGGCACCGGCCTTGGATTGCCGCTATGCAGGAATCTTGCGATGCTTTTAGGCGGAAAGATCTGGCTGGAGAGCGAGCCGGGCCAAGGCTCAACCTTTTTTGTGGAGATACCGGCGGTTTACGTAGGCGAAGCTCCGCAGCCGGAAGATTCCGCCATGCCGCCGGCCCCCGAATTCCATCGGGCGCCCGTTCTCTTTCTTGAGGACAATCCCGAGACCGCCCATCTCTTCGAGTCGTATCTGCGAAATACGGAGTTTCAGCCGATCCTTGCATCCACCATTGAGCAGGCGGAAGCATGGACGGCGAGGCACAATCCGGCTGTCGTTGTCGCCGATATCTATATAGGCGAAGAGCAATCCCTAGACTTCGTCGCCAGGCTGCGGGAAAAGTCTCCTCAACTTCCCATGATCGTCACCAGCGTCCATCACGAAGAAGACAACGCCATCGCAAAGGGCGCAAATAAATTCCTGTCTAAGCCCGTGGATCGAAGCGTCCTGCTGCGCGAACTTCGTCAAATGACGTCTCTCGGCGGGACGTTACAGGTGCTTCTCGTCGACGACAATGAGGTAGCGCGCTACATCCTTCGTGATCTTCTCGACCAACCCTGGCTGGACATTCGTGAGGCGTCGACCGGGACCGAAGCGATGTCTTCACTGAGCGAGAGCTTGCCGGATGCGATCATCCTCGACCTGCTGATGCCGGACATCAGCGGTTTCGAGATTCTGAGACAAATAAGAACCCAGCCCACAACGCGGAACCTGCCAGTACTTATCTATACATCGAAGCAGCTCTCTGAGGCGGAAAAGGCCCAATTGGATGCCTGGGGGGCCAGCGTCATCCGCAAGGAGGACATATCGACGCGACTTTCAGCGCAGCCGTTTCTGGATTGGGTGAAGTCTGCCGGACTAACGCCTGGAATGTCGGCCCGAGAAAATAATGTCTAGCACCCAGCGGCCGCGGATCTTGATCGCCGATGACCGGGAGGAGAATCGCTATGTCCTCTCCCGGATACTTACCGCTGCGGGCTACGAATGCTCGGACACCAGTACTGGGTCCGGTGCTCTGGAGATTGCCAAAAGTCTGCCCGATGTCATCATTCTCGACGTCCGGTTGCCGGATATCTCGGGTTATGAGATTTGCCAGCGATTAAAAGAAGATCCGCAGACGGCTTCCATTTCGGTCCTGCAGATTTCTGCGTCATTCGTCTCCCACGACGATCGTGTTCGCGCTCTGGAGGCAGGTGCGGATGGCTATCTCACTCATCCCATCGACCGCATGGTGCTGGTGGCGACGGTGCGCGCGCTTTTACGATTGCGGACCGCCGAAACCATCGCTCGGAAGACCGCAGAGCATTGGCAGTTTACGTTCGATGCTTTAACTGAAGGGCTCGCGCTCATCGATGCGGAGGGCTGCCTGGTTCGTTGGAATACAGCGTTTGCGGAGTTGTGCGAAACGAAAATCAAACTCGAAGCCGGCCAGGACGCAGCGCCATTTCTCGAACTTGTACTGGGAACCGCTGATCCACTCCTGCAGGGCGGACGCTACTCAGCTGAGTTTGCCATCGGCAGGAGATCCATTCAGCTGTCTGTCAATCCCATCGAAGCCGAAAGCGTCAGGGGCGGAAGGATTCTTATTCTGACCGATATTACCGATCGAAAACTCGCCGAGTATGCCCTCCGCACTGCCGAAAAACTTGCCGCGACCGGAAAGCTCGCGAATGCGATTGCGCACGAGATTAACAATCCTCTCGAGGCGCTTATCAATCTCATCTATCTGGCGGGATCCTCTCCGTCGCTTGAATCAACACGAGATCTCTTGGCGCAGGCGCAATCGGAACTGGGGCGTATAGCAAGAATCACGAAGCAGTCACTCTCCTTCCATCGGGACACTCAACATGCGATCGTAGTCGATGTCAACGCCCTCATGCATGAAGTGATGCTGATGTATGAGAGAACAGCGGCGTTGCGCCACGTCCGCCTGGTCTGCAACTGGCGGCCTGGCGCCGTCGTTTGTGGATTTCCCGGACAGTTGAACCAGGTTTTTGGCAACCTTGTTCGCAACGCCGCCGAAGCGGCCCCGCCTGACACTGAGGTCGCAATCAGGGTGAGCTTAATTCGCCGTGGCGGGCGAAAAGGTGCTCGCGTTACGATTTGCGATCGCGGGACAGGAATACCGAAGGACGTTCAAGAGAGAATTTTTGATCCTTTTTTCACGACCAAGGAACTCAAGGGCTCTGGCTTGGGACTCTGGGTGTCCAAGATTCTTGTGCTGAAACACGGAGGTACAATCCGGTTTCGCTCTTCGGCGCGGCCTGGATCGAGCGGAACGATTTTTGAAGTATTTCTCCCTGTGGACGGACCGAACCCACGCAAGCAAAGTCAGGACGCGCAGGAAGAGTTGTCGCACGTCCATCGATGAAAGAGATTGCCGACGTGGTTCGAACAGCTGCCGCCACGCGATCAGCTATCCGTAGTCTCGGAAGCTGTGACCGAAGTGATCTTGCCACGACGAAGAGTGATTTCGGATCGCTGGTTTTGCCTTACCATCAGAGCCATGCTCTCTGATCTCGATGCGATGCGGGAGGCTCTCGCCGAAGCCCGCAAGTCCGCCGAAGCCGGCGAAGTGCCGATCGGCGCTGTGATGGTTTCCCGGGGCGAAATCGTCGCGCGCGGGCAGAACTCCGTCATCCGCACCAGCGACCCTACGGCCCATGCGGAGATCGTTGTCCTGCGCCAGGCCGCGCGCACTTTCGGCAACTACCGGCTCCTGGGCTGCACCCTCTACGTCACGCTCGAGCCTTGCGCCATGTGCGCCGGAGCGTTGATTCAGGCACGGGTCGACCGCCTGGTCTACGCCGCCCCCGACCCCAAAGCCGGGGCCTGCGGATCCGTGCTTTCCGTCCTCAATCACCCGCAGCTCAACCACCAGATGCAGGTAGGGCTGGGAATCCTCACCGAGCCGTCCTCGGAACTGCTGCGCAGCTTCTTCCGCGAACGGCGCTAACGCGGCTAGCTTTGCTGGAGAATATTCCATAAAACAGCCGCAGACGGATCGAAATCGATCAGGGGTGAAAACCCCCTCAGCGTTTTCCGTCCTTTTCGGCACGCGACCCACTGCGTGTGTTCCCCGACCGCTAGCTCTGCTAGCTCCGCTAATCTTCAGCTCCTCGTCAGCGCCCTGATTCGCTCCGCCTGCTCGGGCCACTTCGCTGCCAGCTCCGCGAAGCTCGCGTTGTGATAATCCGCGTAGTTGAAGCCAGGGACCACCGTGCATCCCAGCAGAGCCACCTGGCCGCTGCCGATCAGCCGCATCCCCTGCCACACTCCCGCCGGCACCAGAACCTGGACCTGCTGACCTGCCCCCAAATCGTGTCCAAGCTTTAAAACGGCGGAGCCGCCATCGGGATAGAGCTGCAGCATCTCCACCGGATCGCCCAGATAGAAATGAAACAGTTCATCCGACTCCAGCACGTGCATTTCAGAGAAATGCCCCGGCTCCAGCAGGTAGAAAATCGCGGTCCCCTCGGCCCGCGTCCCGCGAGGCAGTTCAACATTCGACGTCGAGGTGTAGGTGCGCCGGAAATATCCGCCCTCCACCGGGTGCGGATCGAGGTTCAGCAGTTTTTTGATCTCATCTGCCGTCACGAAAGAATGTTAGCAAGCCGGACCAAGTAAGATTGAGGTATGAAGGTGCAGGTTTATACGGCGTCCTGGTGCAGAGATTGCAGGGCGGCCAAGCAGTTTCTCGACTCCCACGGGATTGAATACACCGAAATCAACGTCGATGCCGACCCGGCCGCTTCGGCCGAAGTCATACGCCATGTCGGCAAGCGCGCCATTCCGCAACTCGTCATCGATGGCGAATGGTTCCAGCCTTACAGACCGGGCCGCGGCTTGCTCTACGACGAGCTCAACAAGCGCTTCGGCATCACGCGCGCGTAAGCCGCTACACCTTGTAAAATCAAGGGTTGGCTCGTTGCAGTTGTTCGTGCGGCGAGCTTTTCTCAGTATTCGTCTGTGGGCGCCTGAAGCGCCGCGACAGAAGCTAGCGGCTAGAAGCTAGGAGCTAGGAGCTAGAAGTGATCAAGCGCTACACCCGCCCGGCGATGGGCCGCGTCTGGACTGAGGAAAACAAGTATCGCTGCTGGCTCCAGGTGGAGTCGGCGGCAAGCGCCGTGCTTGCCGAAGACGGCGTCATTCCGCAATCGGCCGCCGACGCCATCGCAGGCAAAGCTTCCGCCTCGGCCGAGCGTATCCACGAGATCGAAGCCGAAGTGAAGCACGACGTCATTGCCTTCACTACGGCAGTCGCAGAAAGCCTGAAGGCCCAGGGGCTCGCAGAGCAGTCTCGATGGCTGCATTACGGGCTCACCTCCAACGACGTTGTCGACACCGCGCAGGCGTTGCAGGTGAAAGAGGCATCCACTCTCATCTGCGGCGGCATCGAATCTCTCCTCACCGCTCTCAAACGCCGCGCCATTGAGTTCAAGCACACTCCCACCATCGGACGCACTCACGGCATCCACGCCGAACCCACCACCTTCGGCCTCAAGCTGCTCAACTGGTTTGCGGAGATGGAGCGCAACCTCCGTCGCTTCGAAGCCGCCTCTGAAGACATGCGCGTCGGCAAGTTCTCCGGTGCCGTCGGCACGTTCGGACACCTGAACCCGGAGCACGAGGAAAGAATATGCCTGCGGCTCGGACTCAAGCCGGCGCCTGTGGCCACACAGGTCATCCAGCGCGATCGGCACGCGGCGTACATCGGCACGCTGGCCATCATTGGCAGCACGCTCGACAAAATCGCCGTCGAACTCCGCCACCTGCAGCGCACCGAGGTCCGCGAAGCGCAGGAGTACTTCAGTGAAAAGCAGAAGGGCTCCTCGGCGATGCCGCACAAGAAAAACCCCATCACTTCAGAACAGATCAGCGGCCTCGCCCGCGTTCTGCGCGCCAACTCGCAGGCTGCGCTTGAGAACATCGCTCTCTGGCACGAGCGCGATATCTCGCACTCTTCGGTCGAGCGCATCATCTTCCCCGACTCGACCATCCTCGCCGATTACCTGCTTTTCAAGACGACGGACCTGATCGATCGGTTGCTGGTGTATCCCGAGCGCATGAGGCGAAATCTCGAATCCACCGGCGGGCTCATCTTCTCGGGCCAGCTGCTGCTCGACCTCGCCGAAGCCGGCATGCTCCGCGAAGACGCGTACAAGTTAGTCCAGTCCCACGCCATGCGCGCCTGGAAAGACGACCTCGTCTTCCGCGAAGAAGTCGCCAGGGATCCCTCGGTCTCCGCGCTCCTGTCAGCTGAAAAGCTGGAGAAGACTTTCGACTACACCCGCCAGCTTGGCAACGTGGACGCGATTTTCAAGCGTGTCCTTGGAGCGTAGCCTGCATGAACCAGATACCCGATTCAGCGGTGGAACGAGTGCTGGGCACGATTCGGGAAGTCGTTGACTCGGCGGACTCTGAACTCGAGCAGGCTGAGGAGTGGATGAAGGGGCTCGTGAATGAGTTCCCACAAGCGTCCATCGTGCACAGCTACATGTCGTGGGTGCTGTCGCGCGCCGGCAAGCACCGCGAGGCCATCGAGCATGGCCGCGTTGCCGTCAAGCTTGCGCCGGAGTCGGAGATGTCGTCGATCATGCTCTTCCGCGTTCTCTGGAGCGCAGGTGAGCACCAGCAGGCTTTCGACGAAATGAAACGCCTGGAAAAGTACGGCCACTCCGAAGAGTACGCGCGACTGATGCAGGATTGGAACGAAGACAAACCCGCCGATGGCGATGTCGAAGCGAACTGAGTCTCCGAAGAGGGCAGTGACTCTGCTATTGTCTCTTCCACAGGAGAGGTCGATGAAACGCATCCTTTGTTTGCTCCTTGCATCTGCGGCTGCGATGGCCTGCGGGCAGCAACAAACTCCACCGCCGGCGAACCCGCTGAACAACTTGTCATTCATGCAGGGCGACTGGTCCGGCAAGCAGAACTTCGAAACGCAGGGCGGACCCGCGATGGTCGGCGATGCCACCGATCGCATCGAGATCGGAATTGCCGGCAAGTACCTGTGCGAAATGCTCTCCACGACCTTGCCCGGCCGCAAGCCGACGGACACGCGCCACTTCATCTCCTATGACAAAACCTCTGGCAAATACACGGCGTGGTGGTTCAACGACACGTCGACGCATCCGACCGCGTTGACCGGCGACCTCACCGGCAACAAGCTTGTGCTCATCAGCGATCCTGCTGCGCCGGGCCCTGTCCTGCGCGCGACCTACGAAAACCCATCGCCCGACATGCTGACCTTTCTTCTTGAGATGAAGACCGGCGAGTCGTGGACGAAGCTGTTTCTCACAACCTATTCAAAGAAAGCCGCCGCCGCGCAGCCGTAAAACGCTGGGTGCCCCAGGTCCCCATTTTGGGACCTGGGAAACCACGAACCAATTAGCTTGGAAGCTGCATTTATGAATCTCACCGTCGCCATCACCGGAGCATCGGGCGCGATCCTCAGTCGCGAAATACTCCGCGCTCTCGAATCGGACGAACGCGTTGCACGCGTCCACTTTGTTGCCTCGGAAAATTCGCTGCGGGTGATTGCGGAAGAACTCGGTGTCTCCGGCCGCACTGGTCTGATTGAGAAACTCCTCGGGACCACGCCCCCAAAAATCGTCCAGCACTCCGACTCCGACATTGCCGCATCCATCGCCAGCGGCAGCTATCCTTCGGACGCGATGATCATCCTCCCGTGCTCCATGGGAACGCTGGCAGCCATCGCCAACGGCCTCGCCAACTCGCTCGTCACCCGCGCCGCCGACGTCACTCTCAAAGAGCGCCGTCCGCTGCTGCTCTGCGTCCGCGAAACGCCATTCAACCGCATCCATCTGCGCAATATGTCGCTCGCTGCCGACGCCGGGGCGGTCGTCTTCCCGGTCATCCCCGCGTTTTACAACAAGCCTGTCGACTCCGGCGAAATGGCGCGCCAGTTTGCTTGCCGCGTACTGGCTCACATTGGCCTGCCCCAGCCCGGGGCCTACGTCTGGAAGGCGGAAGAGTAGGAAGCTCGAATGAAGTCAGACGGCGAAGCGTCAACTAGTTTTTCGGAGCTGAGTCGGGCGGTGGAGGCGGAACTGCGATCTTCTTGCTCATTACCTTTCGGATCTGTCCGTCGTCGTGAACGTTATTTTGCGACGAGATAATCTTGGCTTCAGTTTTTGTTGTCCCGAAATAGTCCGGCTTCACTACCCCGGCATCCAAGTCGTATGGGGAGATGGTCTTGTTGTCAAACAGACTATCCAGGCAAGCTTTCTTCGCCATGACGTCATCGTTTTTGGAACATGCCTCAATGCTGGCGGCATTAGCTTTCGCTTCAGCCTTTCTCTGCTCGAACACCGCGATCTTGTTTGCTTCGTCAACCGCAAGCTGATTCTTGTCGTTCTGCAAATCATCGTGCCTCGCTTTGAGCCTCGCGAATTGCGCGTTTAGCGCAGCAATCCTGGCATTACAAGCATTTGCTTGCTCGATTGGCATGACCTTCCCCTGTGGGCAGTCGGCCTCCACAGGAGGTGCATCTTGCATGTATTTTGCTGATTCGGGATCGACGCCATTGTCAATGTCGTCCAACTGCTTTTGCTTGGCCTGAATCTTGGCGTCGGAATCAGACCGGACGGCCTTTTCTTGCTCATCCGCTTTACCGATGACATCTCCGAGTACACGCCCGAATTTCATAATCGCTTCGTCAGGGGTTTTGAACTTGGTTTCGGAGGGTGCTGCCTGATCTATTGGTGCGGTTGGTGTTGCAGGAGCGGTGTTCTGTGCTGAACCAGAGGCTACTGCGAATGCAATCCAGAGTAAGGGCAACGAAACTATCCGCGAGCGCATAGGAATCTCCACAATGCCGGCCGTGATCCAGGGCACAGCACCAATTCTTCAACTATTGGGAACGTTGCGCGAATCCTAGGCTGCCGTTGTACGACAGTCAAACACTCTATTCACTTTTGGTTGACTTTAGTCACCGCTTCCGAGGATACTGCCTTCAATGCTGAACTCAGCAACCCACCGGATCGAGGCCATGGCCATGTGCATCTGTTGCGCTTGCGGATCCATCCGTGTGGCTTCTGAGCGGCGAATGCGCTAGTCGCAACCGATTAAGAAACCAGGCGGCCCGGATCCAGAAAAGGATTCGGGCTTTTGCATTTCCGGTTTGGGCCCGGCTCCAACTCATCCTCGCCGCAACCCGAACCGAAGCGAAATCGAAGGAGAAACAGGATGCCCGAAGAAAAGAAGCAATACCTTGCCACCCTCGCCGTTCACGCCGGGCAGTCGCCCGACCCAGCCACCGGCTCCCGCGCCGTCCCCATCTACCAGACCACGTCGTACCTGTTTCAGGATGCCGATCATGCCGGCCGCCTCTTCGCGCTGAAGGAGTTCGGCAACATCTACACGCGCATCATGAATCCCACCACCGACGTCTTCGAGAAGCGCGTGGCTGCCCTCGAAGGCGGCGCTGCAGGTTTGGCAACGGCCTCAGGCCAGGCCGCTGAAACCCTCACCATCACCACCCTCGCTGCTGCGGGCGATGAGATCGTCTCCACCACGTCGCTCTACGGCGGCACCTACAACCTCTTCCACTACACACTGCCGCGCCTTGGCATCAACGTGCGCTTCGTCGACGCCGACGATTTCGATGGCTTGCGCGCAGCCATCAACTCGAAGACCCGCGCCGTCTATACCGAAACCCTCGGCAATCCCAAACTCGACATCGCCGACATTGAAAAGCTAGCTGCCATCGCCCACGAAAACGGCGTGCCGCTCGTCATCGACAACACCTCCACGTCTCCAGCCCTGGTTCGACCCATCGAGTGGGGAGCCGACATCGTCGTCAACTCGGCGACCAAATTCCTCGGTGGCCACGGCACCACCATCGGGGGCGTCATTGTCGATGCCGGCAAATTCGATTGGGTCGCCTCTGGCCGCTTCAAGGAGTTCACCAATCCAGACCCTTCCTATCACGGCCTTTCCTACACCGAGGCATTCGGCCCGCTCGCGTTCATTCTCAAGGCCCGGATTCAAGGCCTGCGCGATACCGGCGCTGCCCTTTCGCCTCACAGTGCCTTCCTGTTGCTGCAGGGAATCGAGACTTTACACCTTCGGCTCGAACGCCACTCGCAGAATGCGCTGGCCGTTGCCCGTCACCTCGAGCAGCATCCCGGCGTCGAATGGGTCAACTATCCGGGGCTCGAATCCAGTGCCTACTACGCACGTGCGAAGAAATACCTGCCTGACGGTCAGAGCGCGCTCATCACCTTCGGCATTAAGGGCGGCTACGAAGCGGGCAAGAAATTGATCGATTCGCTCGAGCTTTTCTCGCTCGTGGCCAATATCGGCGACGCCAAGTCGCTCGTCATCCATCCGGCGTCAACCACTCATCAACAACTGTCGGTTGAAGAGCAAGCCGCTACGGGCGTAACCCCCGAGCTGGTCCGACTCTCCGTCGGCATCGAAGACATCCGCGACATTCTTGCCGATCTCGACCAGGCCATCGAGACCGCCAACGGTCATGCCTTCGCTGCCGAGACTGCGGGTCGTGCTGCACAATGAGTGTTATGAACGAAGCCGTTACCGGGTCGGGATCTGCACCGGCCCGGTTGCCCGCCCTTGAACCCACGTATGAAGGCGACTTCGTGCTGGACGAGCACTTGCTGCTCGAGAGCGGACGCACTCTCGCGCGCCCCACGTTGCACTACGCCGTCTACGGCAAGTTAAATGCGGCGCGGGACAACGCGGTGCTGATCTGCCACGCTCTCTCAGGTTCAGCCCGCGTGGGCGACTGGTGGCCGGAGATCTTCGCTCCCGGCGCCGTCCTCTCGCTCGAACACGACTTCGTCATCTGCATCAATTTGCTTGGCTCCTGCTACGGCTCCACGGGGCCCGGCTCCGTCGATCCGGAAACCGGCCTCGTCTACGGTCCCGATTTTCCTCTCGTCTCTGTCCGCGACAACGTTCGCGCCCAGGCCCAGCTTCTTGACTCCCTCGCCATCCGGCGTCTTCGCCTCGTCCTCGGCGGATCTATCGGCGGTATGCAGGCTTTGGAGTGGACCATTCACGACCCCGACCGCATCGAGCGAGCCGCCATCATCGCGGTGGCTCCCGTGTCGGCCATGGGGCTCGCTTTGAACCACCTCCAGCGCCAGGCCATCCAGAACGACCCCGATTGGGACGGCGGCTACTACCTTCCCCAGCGTCCGCCGCGCCAGGGGCTCTCGCTCGCCCGCCAGATCGGCATGATCAGCTACAAGTCGCCGGAGCTCTTTGACGAGCGCTTCTCCCGCAACCCCAATCGCAACGGCGAAAACCCCTGGAGCCTCGATAACCAGGGGGGCGGCCTGATCGGCGGGCGGTTCGACATCGCCGGCTACCTCGACTACCAGGGCGAGCGCTTCATCGAGCGCTTCGATGCCAACTCCTACCTTGCCATTCTTCGCACCATGGACACCTGGGACCCGGTCAACGGCCACGCCTCACCCCAGGAGGCATTCGGCCGCATTCGCTCCCGGCTCACCTTCGTCGGCATCAGTTCCGACTGGCTTTTCCCGCCGGAATCTGTGCGTGATTTGGCCCAAACCATCCGTTCCGCCGGCGTCCCCGCCGAATACCGCGAGATGACCAGCGCCCACGGCCACGACGCCTTCCTTGCCGAACAGGCCGAGTTGCTTCGCCTGCTCGAGTAGCCGAATTTACCGGCCGATACACCGTTCTGAAACATTCAGGAAACACTTTGCTGCAACTTGGTGTCTAAGTTTTTGTGCGATGGCCTGCGGGGGCGGCCGTCGATTCCCGCCAGGGAGGCAGCAAGATTCCCGCCAGATTTGCAGCAAGAGACCCGTCCAGGTTCGCCTTGGCGCGCCGGTTTCCGGTTGACCCACGGATGCTCAAAGTGCGCCCGCGTTCCGGTCCTGTAAACTTTAGTCGAATAAGTTGCCTTGTCACAATCGACAGGGCTTTCTATAATCCTCGCAACACCGCATTGAACATCGTGGTATTTTCTATCCACCACACGGTGCTCAACCGCCCAGCAGAACGGATAGAAAGCCCCGCGAGCGAGTGCTTGAGTAACGATTTCACTTCCGCATCTCCCAGGAGCACTGAATGAAGAAGTTAGTCTTTGCATCTGTGATAGCGCTTGCGAGCTTGAGCCTCGTTCCCGCTCACACACTGCGTGCGCAGGATCAAAAATCGATTTCAATCCAGGATCCCGCCGAGTACAACGCCTATCAAATGGCAAATTCGCAGTCTGACCCCAAGGCCAAGGCCGCCGCTCTCGAGGACTTCCTCACCAAATATCCCAACACTGTGGCCAAAAGCGCCGTTCTCGATACGCTCCTGGATATCTACCAGCAGCAGCTTCAGGACTCCGACAAGACCATCAGTGTGGCAACCCGTATTCTTCAGACCGATCCCAACAATCTCAAGGCAATCTACATTTCGGTTTTCCTCAAGAAAGCCCAGTGCGCCAAGACTTCGGACCAGGCGACCTGCGACGACGGTGCGGCTCTTGCTCAGAAGGGTCTCGGGGCCACCAAACCTGCCGCCATTCCCGACGATCAATGGAAGCAGCAGACCGAAGCAACCGCGACGTTGTTCCATTCAATGATCGCTGTCGACGACCTGGTGGCAAAGAAGGATCCCGCCGGAGCCGTTGATGAATACAAGAAAGAGCTGATGTTGTTCGCGCCGGCGGACACCACCAAGGGAATGGCCCTTGGCGACACCCTGCAGCTGGCACTGGCCTACGTCAAGCTTCAGCTCGTCGATGCCCAGGCCGCGCGAGACGCCGATACCAAGGCCAAGGCAACTCCGGGTGATGCAGCCCTTGCCGCTGCTGCCAAGGCGGCCAACGACAAAGCCGGCCAGGACTACGTGATGGCCTGCTGGTTCTTTGCCCGCGTATGGAACTTTGCTCCTCCGAACTACAAGGCCCAGATCGAACCGCAGCTCGAGTACTACTTCAAGAAGTACCACGGTGACACCAGCGGTCTGGATCAGCTCAAGAGCCAGGCTGCTGCCACGCTCTTCCCGCCGGGAACATTGAATATCACGCCGGCCAAGACCCCGCAGGAGCAAATCCACGACCTGATCGCGAACACGCCGGACCTGAAGTCCCTGGCGCTCGCCGATAAGGAAACAGTTCTCTCGGTCGGCAGCAAGGAAGACGCCGACAAGCTGTGGGCTTTGCTGCAGGGGCAGGAAACGCCCGTTCCAGGCACCGTGATCGAAGCCAATGCCAACCAGATCAAGGTTGCTGTCACCCAGGACGCGAAGGATGCCAAGACTGCCGACTTCATCGTCAACATGAAGGAAGCGATCCCCGAGAAGGAGATCCCCGCGGTCGGCTCGGAACTCAAGCTCCTGAAAGACGGTGGTCCCGAACTGGATGGAACCTATGACACCTACACCCAGATTCCGCCCAGTGCGACCTCGGCCGCCAGTGCGCAGATCGTGCTCAAGGACGGTATCTTGCAGACAGCCAAAAAGACTCCTGCACACAAACCGGCCCCCGTCCACCACACAACACATCCAACTCAATAGCTTCAATGCTTACTGGTGAGAAGCGAAGGGCAGCCCGCAGGGGCTGCCCTTCATGTCTATGCTGCCGATGTTAAGCTTGAGACAGCATGGTGCGATTGCGAATTCCCCCCGCATGTCTGGCTGCGTCCCTGCTGGCTGCCGTTTGTGCATTCTGCTGCACCCTTTCCGCTCAGGATCCGGGATTCAGCCATCAGCGGGTCGTTCCTGCTCCCGTTCCGCCGGCGCCCTTTCCAGTCACCGCCACGCGGCAAAAGCCCATATATTCCGTCGAACTGCGTTCCGCCGACGAACTCACGCAGAAGGACCGTCTACTTCTTGCCGACGCGGAGTCATCCATCGCCGAGCATGCCGGTTTTGCGGGACTCGAATACCAGCAAGGCAACTGGACCTATCGCCAGGTCGTCTGCCCCACGTTTCCTAATCATCTCTTCTTGCAATACGCACGCAATAACGGCGCCGGCGATGTTACGGTCTTCTCCGCTTCGATTCCCCGCAATGGCGAGGGCCGCGTGCGTATCGTCCCCATTCTCAAGCGCAGCTACTCGCTGTTTTCGCCGGCCCCGATCAACGCTCTCACCATCTCCGCTTTCAACCACATCCGCGCTGAAGAAGGTGAATCCGCAAACTCTGACTGGCTGGGGAACGCGCTCTGCTATGCCGCCCTGGCCGGCGCGCAGCCTCAGATTATCCCGCGGGATGCAACACCGGCCCCGCATAAGCCGATTCCCGCGCTCACCGCGGCAATGGACGTCGAGATGCAGGCGCACGGAATGGAGGTCCTCCGTTTCGACGACTCGGCTGCGCGACCCCGCTCCATGGAGTGGACCATGACCTTCACGCGGCAGGGAAAGCTGCTCAAAGCGACTCATCGGCCTGCATCCACCTTCACAGCCCAGACCGCCCCGCAGAAGTCCGCTGTGACCTCGACCCGTCCCGCGCCGTAGTCACTAAAGTTCATTTCGGAGGGAGCTGCGGCCTTCAGGCCGCTGAATCGCGTCGCTAAACGGATAGGCCTTCAGGCCCGGGCCTTCACCGGAACATTGCCACCCACCGCCCCCACCACACCACATCAATCGAAAAGCGCACTACTCTCCCAGCATGATCCGTTGAATCGCTGACGCGCGCCCTGTCCCCGGATCGCAGGAAATGATCGCGGCACACATCTTCGGATTCCCCTTCGCGGCCTCGAACTTGCCCGGCATCCCTGTCAGAAACCTGTTCAGCACCAGTTCCTTCTCTACCCCAATCACACTGTCATAGGGCCCGCTCATCCCCACATCGGTCTGGTACGCAGTTCCGCCCGGAAGAACGCGCTGATCGGCCGTGGGAACATGCGTGTGCGTCCCCAGTACCGCCGTCACGCGGCCATCCAGGTGCCATCCCATCGCGACCTTCTCGCTGGTGGCCTCGCCGTGAAAATCAACCACGATCACCTTCGCCCTGATCTTCTTGAGCAACTCATTGACCGCGGTGAACGGGTTATTGGTGCCGCTCATGAACACCTTACCCATCAGGTCGATGACCGCATACTCCACGCCGCGGTCGGTCACGCCCTCGAAGACGCCATAGCCCGGCACTCCCGGTTCGAAATTCACTGGCCTCAGCACGCGCCGCGGCCGCTCCTGGCTTTCTTCAGGCACCGAAGTCAGGTAGTCCAGCAGCTCGCGCTTGTCCCACACATGGTTGCCGGTCGTGAGCACGTCCGCGCCCATGTCAAACAATTCGTCCGCAATCGCCGGCGTCACACCGAAACCGCCGGCTGCATTCTCCGCGTTGATAATGACCAGCTCGACATCATGCGCCTCGCACACATGCCCGATGTGCTCGCGCACGATCCTGCGCCCCGCGCTCCCGAAAATGTCGCCGACGAAAAGAATGTTCAAAATCAGCTCCTGGCTGCTAGCTTCCAGCCAGAAGCGGTTCGTACAGAACCCGTGCTTCTGGCGTTTGATCTACTGTCGCGTTGCCATATTTCACGACGCGATGCCTGCACTCCCACCAAACAAGCTAGCAGCTAGAAGCTAGCAGCTAGGAGCTTGCGGCCTCCGGCCGCATTAGCGGAAACAGAATCACGTCGCGAATCGACTTCGACCCCGTTAGCAGCATTACCAGCCGGTCGATGCCGATTCCTTCGCCGCCGGTCGGGGGCAATCCGTACGCCAGCGCACGAACGTAATCCTCGTCCATCTGGTGTGCCTCGTCGTCGCCACGAGCGCGTTCTTTCAGTTGGTCTTCGAAGCGCTTGTGCTGCTCCAGCGGATCATTCAGCTCGCTGAACGCATTGCCCAGCTCAAACCCGCCTGCATAAACCTCGAACCTCTCCACCCAATCCGGATCATTCGGTTTCTGCTTCGAGAGTGGTGAGATCGCGGTAGGGAATTCGTAGATGATGGTTGGCTGCATCAGGTGGGGCTCGGCTGTTGGTTCGAAGATATCCGCGACTCCGCGACCGTGCGTCATCTCACCAGATCGAAGCCCGAGATACACGAGATGAAGGACAGCGAGCAGATGTGACTGCGGATTCGGCGGTTCAGGATCGCCTTGGATGCTTCGGACGAATCCAGGTCTTGGATCTTTTCCGACAACTCGTTCATTTGAGAGCAGGTCCTTCGGGAGAACCTGTTCAATCCATGAGAGGGTTGACGTCGCGTTTGAGAGACTCGACAGCAGGGGCCGCGGGCCCGCCTGTTCCGGCCACCACTTGATAATCGCCTCGCGCATCGTCAGCTTCTCGACCTTCGCGAAGTCGATCTCCACGTCATTGAACGTAGTCTTCGTCGTCCCGTTCACTTCCAGCGCTACAAACTTCAACAGATCCTCGGTCAGCTGCATCATGTCGTGATAATTCGCATACGCCTGGTAAAACTCCAGCATCGTGAATTCGGGATTGTGCTGCGTGCTCACGCCCTCGTTGCGGAAGTTGCGGTTGATCTCGTACACGCGATCGAGCCCGCCCACCACCAGCCGCTTCAGATACAGCTCCGGCGCGATGCGCAGAAACAAATCCATATCCAGCGCATTGTGGTGCGTCCTGAACGGCCGCGCCGCCGCGCCGCCCGCGATCTGCTGCATCATCGGCGTTTCGACTTCAAGGTACCCGCGCTCGTCGAAGAACCGCCGCAGCGCCCGCAGCACCTTGGCCCGCTTCACGAAACACCTCGCGCGCTTCGAGATTCGCAAACAGATCCACATACCGCTGGCGATAGCGCAACTCCACGTCCGCCAGCCCGTGAAACTTCTCCGGCAGCGCCAGCATGGCCTTCGCCAGAAACGTCAGCCTCTCCACGTGCACGCTCAGCTCGCCCGTCCGGGTGCGGAACAGGTATCCGCTCGACCCCGATGTGATCGCCCAGATCCAGCAGCTTGTAAAGCGCCAATCCCTGCTCGCCCACCGCATCCAGGCGCACATAAATCTGCAGCCGCTGGCCGCCCTGCTGCAGCGTCGCAAACCCCGCCTTGCCCATGCGCCCGGATCGCCATGATCCGCCCCGCAATCGTCACGGTAGTGCGCTCCGCATCCAGCGTCTCCGCCGTCGCCTCGCCCCACTTCGCGCGGATGTCAGGGATAGTATGCGAGGCAGGGAACTGGTTGGGATAAGCAGCCTGCCCCAGCTTCTCGATCTCCGCCAGTTTGCCCCTGCGCAACTCAAAAAGATTGCGCTCAAATTCCGAATCAAACACTGTGCTTCCTTCTTTGATAAAAGCGATGAGGTCTAACCGCCAGTATAGCGTTTGGAGGGTTCTTCGCTGCTCCTCCAACCTAAGTCGGATCGTCGAAAGCTCCATCCCGCCAGAGAACCCCACCTCCTCGGCCGCCGTCCAAGCACTCAGGAGAGACGATGAGATCGAAAATCGCAGTGCTTGCGCTCGTTGTACTTCTTGTTTCTGCGGTTCAAACCTTCGCAACCACGTTGCCCAACTCGTGCGGCGACGACAAGATCAAATTCGAAGTAAAGACACAAAAGAGACAGCCCGCGCCCTCCGCTCCCGATGCGAGCAACGCGCAGCTCATTCTGATCCAAAGCGAAAACCACATGGTCTCGCTTGGTCACGACGCTACAATCCGATTTGGAATGGACGGAGTCTGGGTGGGCGCCGACAACGGCAATTCCTATTTTGCTCTGTCAGTCGCGCCTGGCGTTCATCATCTCTGCGCCAGTTGGCAATCCAAATTTGGAGCTCTCAAGAAGAACGTCGACCTCACCTCGTTCACGGCCGAAGCAGGGCACGTCTATTACTTCCAGGCCGACGTTAACGTTGAATCCCAATACGCGGTGGGCTTCAACCTCAAGCAAGCCAACGACGACAAAGGGCAGTACCTCGTCGGGATATCCAGCCTGAGCACTTTCAAAAAGAAGTGAGCAAGAAGCAGGCGCGGGGTTTCGCGTTCTTGCCCGTAGGCGTGTATAACCACGAAGGATGCCGTTCCACCGCCCGATTCCGGATTCCAGTTCGCGCTCCAAGATGTCCAGCGGAGTCGATGCCATCGTCCAGGCCGAGAAGGGCCTGCAAATGGCCCTGATGGTTCCTTGTTCCACAGTCGTCGGCTGGCTCTTCGGCGCATGGGCCGACAAGTACTTCCATCAATCCTGGATCGCCATCGCCGGCATCGTTTTCGGCGCAATCTCCGGCCTTTACTACGTCATTCGAATGGCCCTCCTGTCAGAGCGCAATATGAAAGATAAAGCCGGTTCCCAAAACGGAACTGGAAATGGCGCTTCTGACGACAGAAAATGACAGAAATGGCTCGAAGCTTGCGTGAAAACACGCCCAAATTGACTCAAAAACGACTTCAAAAATGAATCAGGACACACACCCGCTGCTCGAACTCCCCAATGACGCTGCTGAAGTCATGCTTCGGAAAGCGATGCGTAACTCGCTCATTCTGGGAGTGATAGCCTCTGTTATTCTTCTCATCGCCTCCGGCTGGCGAAACGCCGCCATGCTCATGACCGGCGCCTTCATCTCCGCGGCCAGCATTTTCGAGTGGCAACGTCTGGCCCGCGTCATCCGCGCCAAACTCGAAGCGCAGAAAACTCCCCACAGCGCTCCCGCCGTGGTCGTGTTTTTTGTGCTGCGCCTCATCATCTACGCCGGGGCCATCTATGTTAGCCTAAAGTGTTTCCAGGGATCGGCCGTAGCGCTGCTCTGCGGGCTGGGACTTGCAGCTCTCACCATCATGTGGCAGGCCCTCCGGCTTCTCCTGGATTGAGGATCGCGATCCTCAAATGACGAACACCATCCTCCGTAAGAGGATCATTATTCTCTTCGCTGCAGGAATATTTGGAAACGGAAAGACCACGTCTTCATGCCTGAACCTTATGCTTTGACCCGCCTGCTCAATCTCCTCTTCGGCGGAATCGTTACCTCCATCATGCAGGCGATTGGCATTCATCCCGCCAGTCCTGGTGCGCCCTTCGGCAATACCTTCTCCGTGGAGTTGATCGTTGTCGCCTGCCTGATTGCATTCTTCGTTGTGGTGCGCTTCACGCTCTCGCCTGACAAACCGGGCCCCACCCAGCAGGTCGCCGAAATGATCTCGGAATTTACCGGCAACCTCGGCGAACAAGTCATCGGCCACGGCTCGGGGCAATACCAGGCGTTTCTCACCTGCATCTTTTTGTTTGTTCTCATTAACAACCTGGTCGGACTTATACCCGGCGTCTCGGGGCCCACTACCTCGCCGAGCGTGCCGCTGGGGCTTGCCGTGCCCTCGTTTCTTTACTACAACTACCAGGGCTTCCGCGCCAACGGCATCGGCTATCTCAAGCAATTTGCGGGGCCCCTGTGGTGGATGGCGTGGCTGCTTATTCCCATTGAGCTCACCTCGCACTTCGCGCGAATCATGTCGCTGACCATCCGTCTTTACGCCAACATGTACGCCAGCGATATGCTCACGCTGGGATTCTTCTCGCTGATTCCGATCGGCGTTCCATCGGTCTTCCTTGGGCTGCACGTCTTCGTCTCGTGCATCCAGGCGTTCATCTTCATGCTGCTCTCGATGATTTATATCTCGCTGGCAGTCTCGCACGACGCGCACTAAGCGCGGCGTGGCGATGTCTTTGTTTCGGGCGAGAATCTCAACCGAAACGAGCAAATAGAATTCCGCCGGAGAAGGCTCCCGCTCCGGACCAACGGCAGGCCGCAAGCGTGAGGGGACCAGCTCGGTGAGTCTCAACCACCCACTGGCGGCCAAATCCAAGGGAAGCAGGAGAACTATGCGGAAGTTTCAATATCTGTTCATGGCACTGGCCGTGCTCTGCTTCGCCATTCCGGCGTTTGCTGACGGCGGCTCAGCTGCAGTTAACCTGGTGCCGATTGGCGCCGGCGTAGGCATGGCCCTCGCGGCTGGTCTCTGCGGCCTCGGCCAGGGCAAGGCGACAGCATCAGCTTGCGAAGCGCTGGCCCGCAACCCCGGTGCTCGCGGCGGCCTCATGATCTTTCTGATCCTCGGCCTCGCGCTTATCGAGTCGCTCACCCTTTTCACCCTGGTCATTATCCTGCTCAAAGTCAAGGTGTAGGACTGGGTGCACCAAATACAAAAGCGGGGTCCGTGCAATCGACGGGCCCGCTTTTTTGTTTTTGCAAGTTTCTATCGTGCAGTCATGGCGCTGTCCACATGGTTTGTATGGGCGCTCTCAGAGCGCAGCATCTGGATCGCCTGCTGATATCGCAGGCCCACCGGGACCGGCGCAAACCGGCTTTCATCCTCGGTCGTATCGAAGACCCTTGTCTTGAAAACAACGCGCCCGCTCATCTCCATTTTGAAGTGAACCGTGCGCCACTGGTGCTGGCCCACGTCGGCCTGCTCCAGCACGATCCATCCGCCTTTATTGAGTCGTCCCAGGATCCCCCATCCAAAATCGACATCCTGCTGCAAGTGTCCCTCGAGCCGCACCACGCGTTCCTGTGCCGGGTCGATCCAGATTTCTCCGGTCATCTTCGTCAACACCTGAGTCTCCAGGTCTGGAGGGTCGAAGTGAGGATTCGGCTTGAACGTGAATTCTTCCACCTGCCCGGTGTGCACCACGCCGGTGCCCGCGTACTGGTATAAAAAAGCGTCTGGGAGCGCCCGCAGAACCTTTGTTGCCTTTTCCATGTCGGCATCTTCCGCCTGCTTGCGATGCCGCTGCCTGCTCGGATCGCTCAGAAGCAGATCGAGCCTCGCCTGTTCCTTCTGTTCATCTTCCGCGCTCAACGGTGAGTCGTTAATTTGCACCAGCCGCGCGACCGCGCCATCCCTGGTTTCCAGAATGTCTTTGGTTGAGGACACCCGCGGGCTGGATTTGCGCAAGCGATACCGCATGGGGTGCTGCGCGTCGGCCTGAGCACGAATCTCATTGGCCAGCGCTCGGTTCACAAGCGCGTCATCCGCGTGCGCACCCCCGCCCGGGACAGCTGCGGCGGGGAGCAAAATCAGAATGAGAGACGTAACAAGACGCACTATCACCAGTTTACCGTCTTTGGCTTTCATCCCCGGGCCAGGTTACCTGTGTTATTGGACGCGACTCTTACGCCATGGTTTCTTAAAATGAAAGAACTGCCCCGATGTTATAGTTCGATAAGGCACTTTCCGATTTTCCCGCGTTTCCGGGCGTCTTGCTTTGGTACGCAGTGCGGATCTGAAACGGAGCTGGTGCAATAAAATGGGCGCCTGGGTGGCGTCATTCGAATTCAAATAACCTCGGAAGGAAATTGATCCATGGCAACCGAAAATGGTTCTGCTCGGATTGGCAAATCCGTCGTAATTCGTGGTGAAGTAAAGGGCGGGGAAGACTTGATTATCGACGGGCGTGTCGAAGGAACTGTAACTCTCTCCGAGAGCCGCCTGACGATTGGTCCCAATGCGAGCGTTGCCGCCGATCTCACGGCACGCGATGTCCTGATACAGGGCGAGGTACATGGCAACATCGTGGCTACGGGTCGCGTGGAATTGCGCGCTGGCTGCGTGGTCGAGGGAGATCTCCGCGCGCTGCGCCTCGCTGTCGAAGACAACGCTGTGTTTCGCGGCAAGGTTGACCTTACGCAGGGAGCAAAGGTACCTGAAGCCGCAGTTGCAACAACCAATTCCTGACATCAGCGTGCGACCGGGCGCTGCACCGCCGCACGCGCCGATCACAAGGGGACTCCAGGGTGATTCGCCGTTGGTTCGATAAAAAAGAAGGTAGTGCCGCTACGGCTTCCGGTGCGAGCGGCCCTCGCATTCCGCGTCATTCCGGCGGCTGGGCAGCGCTGCGCAAGCGCCTGCAAGCTGAACCGGGCCTGCGCATCATCGACTCCGGCGCCACCTCGCCCACCAACATCAATTACCTCACCAGCCTCGGCCACAGCGTCTTTCTCACGGATCTTGCCACCGAGGCTTGCACCGGCGCCTGGCAGACCGGCCTGGACGACGACGAAAACCCCATCTACAACACCGAGAGCTACCTCAAGCAGACCCTGGACTTCGGCGGGCGCATGTACGACATCGTCCTGCTCTGGACCGCACTCGACTACCTGCCCGAACCCTTCGTTCCCGCTGTCGTCAAGCATCTCCACGCGTCCCTGAACCACGGCGGCCAGGTCCTTGCCTTCTTCCACACCCGCAAGCAGCCCGAAGAGTCGGCCCACTGCCGCTTCCACATCACTGACAGCGACAACGTCGAGATGCAACTCGCCCAGCCTTTCCCGATTCAGCGCGTATTTACCAATCGGATCATTCAGGATCTGTTCAATCAATGGTCCGGATTCCGCCAGTTTCTGGCCAAGGACAGCATCTCTGAAGTCATCATCACGCGGTAAGAGTTCTCTGGCTCCCGACCGCATCCAACCTTCTGCTCTTTTCTGAGAAAACTACCCCATTTTGGAGCGACTATGACTTCGTTGAAAGGTACGCGTATTACCTGGCTTGGGCATGCAACTGTACTGGTTCAAACGCCCAAGGGCACCAACATCCTCATCGACCCCTTCATCGAAAACAACCCCAAATACCCGAAGGGATTCAAGCTCCCCGAAACAATTCAATACGTGCTGCTCACGCACGGCCACGGGGATCACATCTCCGATGCCGTTCCTGTTGCAAAAAAGCACAAGTCAAATGTTCTTGCAATCTATGAACTGGCAGCATTCATCCATCAGCAGGGCGCTGAAACCGTTACCGGAATGAATATAGGGGGCACGGTTCAGCTGGAGGACGTCGCTGTCACCATGGTCGAGGCAAAACACTCGGCGGGCGCAGAAGGCAAAAATGGAACCCAATACGCGGGAGTCGCCGCGGGCTTCGTACTCACCGTCACCGGCGGTCCGGTCCTCTATCACGCAGGAGATACGACCGTCTTCGGCGATATGAAGCTGATCAGGGAACTCTATCATCCCGAGATAGCGATGCTTCCCATCGGCGGCTTCTACACCATGGGACCTAAAGAAGCGGCCCTCGCAGCGCAGTTCCTTGAGCCAAAGTCAATTCTGCCCATCCACTTCGGCACCTTTCCGCCGCTCACCGGTACGCCCGACGAATTGGCCGCCCAGCTTAAAGGTTCCATCGAAGTGATTCGGATGTCGCCCGGCGATTCAATCTAGTTGACCTATGCGGAATGAAGAAACAGAAGGCTGGAGCCAACTCCAGCCTTTTCTTTTGCCTATTTTCCCGCTGCGGCCTTCCGCTGTCTCTCCCAGCGGCGCCTTACTGCGTCGGCAATCCTCTTTCGCCCTTCCGGCGTAAGATTCCGTCTCTTTTTTCTGCCGTTCTTGCGCGAGCCTGCGTGGACCCCGTTCTGTACGGCATTTCCGTTGAGCAAAGTCCGCGCCTTCTGTAACCGCGCGATCTCACGATCGATGTGTAAAAGGATATCTGAGACTCCCACTCCGCCTCCTCGAACGATCCGAACGCGGCGCCGCCTCGCGATGCGCGCAGACCTTCATAAACTGACAATGAGTTGCTGAAGTAAGACAATACCCGACACTTCTTGTTTTGACAAACAAAAAAAGTAACATCACACGACTTTCGTCAGCTAACTCGCCGGATCGGTCGTACTAACATCCCGGTCTGCAACAAATTGATTGATTAGCGATGCATTTTGCTCAGCATCGCATCATTTCATTACTAAATAGACCCGAACTCGCGAGCAAACATGCCTGGTATTGGCCTTAAGTAACCTGCCGATGAACGAAGCAAGGACGCAGAAATGGAGAGAGCGGTAACTCTACTGCCTCAAGATAGCTTTATTAGTCAGTTGATATCCGGATCTGTCGGCGTTCGTGATTAGACACCGCGCGGCGCCTTCGTTGACGGCTGGGCTTGATCCGGAGCCGAAGACGGCGACGCTACGCCGGTAAAATCCTGCCCACCAATGCGCAGCGCGGGAGACTCCGAAGCTCGATAGTTTCGCAGATCGCGCAGGATCTCTACCTTCTCGCGTGCGTACTGCCCGGCAAGGCGTGTCAGCGCATAAGTGATGATGTCGCTATGATGCAGATCCTGCACCGACGGATCGCGCCTCATATTCAGCCACAGCCGGTGCACAAGCTGCACATCGTCCGGCCCCAGCGTTGGAGCGTGTGGCCCGATGTAAAACACCTTCGTCTCGCCATTCGCGCCCACGACATAGAAGTTGAACTGCCGCTTTGGTTCCGGCAATGCCTCCCACGCCTGTCCGAGATGAAATGCCTGATCCTCCGCGGTCATTGATGTCGACTGGCCCGAAACCACTGAGTCCACTTCCAGCGAATTTGCGCCCTGCACCAGCGCGGCAAACACATCTCCAGCTGGAACCACGAGCAGAGAAACCTTCTTGCCGAAGCTCTCTGCGATCGAAACCGCTTTCGTGAACAGCAACTGTTCGTGCTCGCTGAAGCTCTGGTCCTCGGCGCTCAGATACTCCGGTCCGCCCGCGCCCATCATGCGGACACTCATCACCACAACATCGCGGTCCTCGGTCCTGGTTCGCGCCAGCACCCATTTCAGCGCGACCGGATTGTTGGCATCGCGCATCGTGACCATAATCCCGCCTGGCCGGACCGCTACCGACTCTCTGCTGATCGTGTCCTGGTGCTCGAGTTGGAAGTGATCCTTCATCTGCCGTGCCGTGGCCGCATGCTTGCGCATGTTGTCGCGCTCCGAGAGCGTGAAGACCACAAAGAACGCAGCGGCGAAGATAATGCCGCTGACAGTCGCAACTGACTTGGTGAAGAGGTTCACCGTGGCTGTCGAAAGTAGAACCAGGAATACGCAGAACAGCCCGACGGGGACCTCGGTCTTGCCGATCTTGATGTTCGGAGGCACCTTCCAGCCGCGTTCGCCATGGTACTTCCTCCGCAGCACCAGCATGGCCAGGCTGTTGAACGTGAACGACCAGATCACGCCGAAAGCATACGCCTCGCCCAGCGTGATCACGTTGCCGCGGCTCACGATGATGGTGAACATCTGCAACGCGAACACGAGGTTCACGATGCGATAGCTGGTTCCGAATTTCGGATGCGGCTTGCGGAACCAGTCCGTCAGCACACCGTCTTCCGCAACGCGCATCAGCACGCCGGTCGATCCAATCATCGACGTGTTGATGGCGCCGGAAAGAATCAGGAATCCGACAAACACGACGAAGATCCGGAATGCTACCCGCCAGAACATCGGACCGACCATGTACATCGCCAGTCCGGCAATCAGGTTGTCCTGGTAGACATG
Source organism: uncultured Acidobacteriaceae bacterium (assembly GCA_963774175.1). Taxonomy (GTDB): domain Bacteria; phylum Acidobacteriota; class Terriglobia; order Terriglobales; family Acidobacteriaceae; genus Telmatobacter. The sequence continues at coordinate 25,011 of CAVZDT010000009.1, read as the reverse complement.
GGTGCGCGGGCCGTCGGGAATCAGCATCGACGCCAGCAGCGTGGCACCGCCCGTGAAAATCAGGCTGTAGATAGCGATCACGATCGCGGCGCGCTTCAGGTTTTTCAGTTTGGGGTGCTCGATTTCTCGATTGACCTGCGCGAGGCTTTCCTCGCCGCTCATCGCCAGGATGGAGTGTCCGAAGGCCATGATGATGCCGAAGAGTCCGAAGATCGGCAGCCCTGTTCCCTTAAGGAATCCAAGTGCATCAGGGCTGAATTTCAGGTTTGACGGAATCGGCGCCGGCGGCATGTGTGCGCCGCGGATAAACACCGAGTAAGTTCCCCATATCAGCAGAACCACCACCATCACCGTGGTGATCTGCATAACCCGCAGCGCCTTGTCGCTCGACTCCTCGATGCCCTTGACGTTCTGCCACCAGTAATAGATGGTGACCGCCGCTGCAAACACGGCAGACGTGTAGTTCATGTCGAACTGGAAAGGCTGTCCGTGCGCATCCATCAACGCTGGAGGCAGCCAGTGGCTGTTGTTGGCCACCTTCATCAGTTCGTTCATCAGGCCTGTAATGTATTGGCCGGCCGACACGCCCGAAATCGGACCCGTCAGGATGTAGTCAAACATGAGCGCCGAAACGCTGAGCTTGGCAAATCCTCCGCCCAACGCCTCTTTGACCACGCGGTACACGCCGCCGCGGGTAAACATCGAGCAGCTCTCGACGTACACCGCCCGCACCGCGAAGCTGAAGAGCATGATGCCGAGAATGAACCACGGCGCAGCCGCGCCCACAGCCTGTTCGGCAATGCCTCCGGCATAAAATGCCGACGAACCCAGATCGTTGAGGACGATGGCGGCGGCTCGCCAAAAGGAGATAAAGGTCAGCATCACCGAGGATGCCACGATGAGCCGGACGCGGTCTGACGGAGGGGCTACGGTCGTTCGAGTGGATGCCATCACTAATGCGCCGGCAATGTGTATCTGCCGCTCAAGATCGGAAAGGGCAACTGTCCCGCCGCCCTTGGCTGAGTTTAGTTCTGAGTGTCGTTGCAGTCAACAGCTAAACGGAAGTGATTGAAAACAGGAGGGAAACGAACGGCCTCGCTGACACTTTATTCTTCCCCGAACAATTCCTTGAAATCTTCGACGAAACTGATCAGAACCACCACGGCCGAACCTGCGAGACCGACGAAGAACATCGCTTCCAGCAGTCGCAATGCAAAAATGGCGAGGATCATGGAAAGGATTGTAACCGATTTCAGGCCTCGGTTCGGCTCCAAGTCGAAACATTAGCCCGTCGTGACGCGGGCGTGGAAGGTCATTCAAACTGATTCAGATCGGTGTCGGGTGCTGGATGCCCGAGAGCGCGGCACATCGAGACGATCTGCCCTTTGTGATGGAAGGCATGGGTAAGGATGTGATGGAGAATGAGCGCCGGGGTGCGGACGCCAGTATCTCCATCGGCGAAATGCAGTTCTGTGTTTCGATTGAGCTGCGCCTCCGCCAAGCCCGAAAGATAGGCGAGCGTGTCTGCCCTGACGTCGCGCTGCAGCGTTCTGGCATCGGAGACAGACGGCCAGTTGCTCGAGTCCTGATTCTTGAACGGAACTGCTCGGAGGGTGTGAACCCAGAAGCTCTCGCACTGGAAAATATGGACGATCTGCGCGCGAAGCGTTGGGAAGCCGAAACCCGTAAGCTCTTCCTCATAAGAGCTTTCAGGCATGGTCGAGAGGTGATCGAGCACTAGGGTGAGGCTGGCGTGAGTCCAGCCGTGGAATGTCCGGATGCCGGCAAGAGTGAACACGGGGAAATCTCCTACGGCTCGAATTCTATTCGAGAGAGAGAGGATCTGAGCCACGACCCGATTCCACTCGCGCCGCTCCGTGCCGCGGCCCGATGCATTAAACTCCACCCTGTATGCGCTGGCATTCAATGAAGTTGTGGGGAGCGGCAGTGTTGTCTGCCGCACTGCTGGAGTTGCCGTTCCCGATTGCCGGCCCCATGCCGCCCTGGCGCAGCATCTTCGCGTGGTTCGGGCTGGTACCGCTGCTCTGGGCGATCCTGAGCCCCGCGTCTTACGCGTGCCGATATCCCTTGCGGCGTCCATTCCTGCTCAGCTACCTCTGCGGAGTGCTCTGGTATATGGGCAACTGCTACTGGGTTCGCAACACCATGATGCAATACGGCGACATGCCGTTCGGCGCGCCGACCCTGCTGTTGATCGGATTCAGTCTTGTTCTTGGCCTCTACTTCGGTCTTTTCGGCCTTGGCGTGATGCTGGTTCGCCGGGCAACGGGCAAAACCAACCTGGCTCTTGCTGCGGCACCTTTTCTATGGGTAGCCCTCGACCTGGCCGCTGCCCGCATCACCAGCGTGCCGTGGGATCAGCTCGGTTACTCGCAGGTTGATAATGCGATTGTGAATCGCCTTGCGCCGTGGACGGGCGTTTATGGAATCACATTTGTTCTGGTTGCTGTGAATGCGATGATTGCCAGCGGATGGCTTCTCGGTCGCGATAATCCGGCCCCTAACCGTCGATTCCTGGACAGGATAAAAGGCGATTTGAGTTGGGCAGCGGTTGGCGGACTTCTTGCTCTTTTTCTCTCGAATGGGTATCTGGTTTTCCCAACCAAGTCCCCCACAAACGCCACCGCCGTCCTCATCCAGCCGAACCTCGACGTTGGCGGCGACAACGACTGGACCGGCCCGGGCGAGTGGGACCAGCACATCGCTCAGTTCACGCATCTCGTCGGCGAGTCCACCGCGGCGGACAAAACTTACATCGCCGGAATCCCGCAAACGGGCGCACCGCTTGGCGAGATTGTTCCTCCGCCTTATCCCACGCATCCCGACCTGGTCGTCTGGCCCGAATCCCCGGCGCCATTCTTCGATAACGATCCGCGCTTTCAGAAATCCATGCCCGCGGTCGCGGCAGCCGAGCACGCCCCTCTCATCATTGGTGGCATCGCAGCCGACTACTCACAGCAGCAGCAAGAGTGGCTCGACTACAACGCGGCCATGGTCATCGCGCCCGATGGCAATCTCATCGGCCGCTACGACAAGATCCACCTTGTACCCTTCGGTGAATACGTTCCGTTCGCGCAGTACCTCACCTTCGCCCACAAGCTCACCGGCCGCGTCTCCAAATTTACCCGCGGCACCGACCGCAAGGTCTTCCGCCTCAACGGCCATCGCTACGGCGTCTTCATCTGCTACGAAGCAGTCTTCGCCGACGAAGTCCGTCACTTCGCGCAGCTCGGCGCCGAAGTCCTCGTCAACGTGAGCGACGACGGCTGGTACGGCGACACCAGCGCCCCCTGGCAGCACCTGAACATGGCCCGCATGCGCGCCATTGAGAACCGCCGCTGGCTCCTGCGCGATACCAATAACGGCGTCACTGCCGTCATCGATCCTTACGGCCGCGTCCGCGAAAGCATCCCGCGTCACCAGGTCGACGCACTCCCCGCTCAATACGGCTTCCGCGACGACATCACCTTCTACACCGCCCACGGCGACGTCTTCGCCTGGCTCTGTGCCATCCTCACGATGGGTTTCGTTGCAATGCAGTTGCGCAATCTTCGATCAGAGAACAGAAGAACTCGGTTACAATAATCCCGCCTTTCCCCAATGGCCCAATCGAATAAATCTGCAGTCGAGAGGCACACTGATGCTGCGCAGCTTTGTCATTCTCACGGTTGTAGTTGGATCTGTACCGATCTTTGCACAACCAAAGGCCGAGTTGGTCGTGCAACAGGGACAAACGAATCTGCGTTCGCTGGCCTTCTCTCCCGATGGCAGACAGCTGTTGACGGCCGGCGACAATACCGCAGTTCTTTGGGATCTCTCGACAGGGTTTGAGATTCGAGCCTTCTATGGTCACGCGGCGAATGTGAACTCCGCATCGTTTGCACCTTCCGGGCGCCAGATCCTGACCTCAGGCGATGATCACGCCGTTCGCATTTGGGATGTTGCAACTGGCCAGGAACTAACTCGATTGACTGAAACGGAAGACCGCTTCGTCAGTTCTGCTGTGTTCTCTCCCGACGGGAAGCTGGTGCTTACCGGTGACACAATGGGTAACATCACACTCTGGGATTCCTCCTCAAAAAAGAAACTGCTCTCTCTGCGTGCGGCCGAAGCATCAAATCAGCTGCTGACCACGGCAGTGGCCTTTTCGCCAGATGGAAAGGAAATCGCGGCCGCATCGCGAAATGTCGCACAGTTATGGGATACGCTCAGTGGGCGCGAATTGCGCCGGTTCCTCAGCCACAATTACCCGATCAACTGCATCGTCTTTTCTCGCGATGGCCGATTTCTCCTGACAGGTTCCAACGACAAGACGGCAAGGCTATGGGATGTCGATACTGGCCGGGAACTCAGGCAATTTGCCGCGGGGCGCCAGGTGAATGCGGTTGCTTTCTCCCCGGATGGAACACGTGTCGCAACCGGAAACGATGCGGGTAAGGTGGATATGTGGGACGCAGCGACCGGCAATAAACTACTCACTTTGCCCAAGACCCAAGTTCGTCGCATCAGTGAAAGCGATCTAGCGGGTATGTCTGACGAGCAAAAAATGGCATTCTTCGTGGAAGACAGGAGAAACGCAGCTATGCAAAGTGCGCTGAATGCCAGCGCGTCGATTGCAGGAATCGCTTTCTCTCCGGATGGAAAGCGGTTGGCTGTTGGGGCTTCCTACAAATTACTTGAAAAGAATCTGCTCATCTACGACAGCGCAAGTGGCGAACAACTCCAATCGTTCCGAGGAAACGCGGCCGGATCGCCATTCGATGTCACATCGCTCGCGCTTTCGCCCGACGCTACGCAATTCTGGACCACGGGCCCGGTGTTCTGGAACCTCCAAACCGGAACTCCCAGCTTCTTGGGAGCCGAAGGCGGTGGCAAGTCGCCAGTCGCTCTCTCGCATGATGGCAGCAAGCTGGCGGTCGCCTTCGAAGATCATCTGTTTTTGTTTCATACTGGCACCCAAAAGCTGATCTTCGAGTTTACACCGGATAGTGGCACGATCCAGAAAGGAAGGGTGTTCGGAAAGGACATCGACCTTCCTTCAAATCCGTTGCGCAAGATCTCGAACATCCTCTTTTCACCCGATGACACTCATCTGCTATCGATCGGTCGAGAATCCAATCTGGAAGATGACGTTCGCATCTGGGATGTTGCTACGGGAAAACAACTCGGTAGCTGCTCTAACGATCCCTCCAACTACGGTCCGACAGGAATGCCCAGCAACTGGCCGCATTCTGCAACCTTTACGCCCGATTCGCGGCAGGTGCTGCAGGCCGGCGATGACAAGTGGCTCCGGCTTCGCAACGGCGTCACGTGCATGACCGCCGCGAAGTTCGAATTCAGGGATCAGCCGGCCAGGCAGGGCAGCTCCAGCGACGAAGCGGTTGCATCCTTCAACTTTGCTACCCGAACTGATCTATTCGCCGTTTCGTTCTCTCCCGATCAAAAGCAATTCCTTCTCGGCGATTTCCACGGAAAAATACGGGCCCTGACGCTGACTCCGATGCAGGTTCGATGGGTGCACGATTTGGGAAACCTTAATCCCGTCACGCTGGCAATCTTCACTGCGGATGGATCCCGAATCGTGACCGTGTCTGACAACCGGCTGGTGCTGCTGAACGCATCAACAGGGCAGGAGGTTTTTCGTACCAGCGATACCTTGCCGCCCGTCGCTGGATTCGAAAATCTTCCGGCAAGCAAAACCTTCGTTTCAGCCCATGCAGACGGTACCTACCGCTTCTGGACAAGCGCGGGTGATCGGCTTCTTCCTGTTGCCACGCTGCTCACAACGACCGACGGTGGCTGGGCTGTGATTGACCCTTCCGGCAGGTTTGACACCAACCGTCTTGACGAAAACTGGTTTCTGCACTGGGTCGTATCCGACGAACCAGGCCGCCCGCTTCCCTTTGAGATCTTTATGCGCCAGTACTACACGCCCAAGCTTCTGCCTCAACTGCTCTCTGGAGCCAGATTGGATCCGCTGCCCAATCTCGCTGAACTACCCCGTGTGCAACCGTCGGTGAAAATCCTCTCAGTTGTGCCTTCCCCAGGTAGCCCGGGACACGTCAACGTCACGATTCACGCCAATCGCATTATCAACAGCAGAGGTCAGGACAGCGGCCTGCAGGACCTTCGCATCTTTCGCGATGGCCAAATGGTGCACTATCTTGAAGGTGCCCTCAAAGACGGTGACTTCACAATCGATAACATCGCGCTTCCCATGGCGAAGTCAAATGTCACGATCACTGCGTACGCTTTCAGCACCGCCCTCGTCAAAAGCTCCACTGCATCGCTGGATTATCAGTACCATCCGAGCGGAGCAGTCAAGCCCCGCGCATTCCTGTTGCAAATCGGAGAGAACCACTACCAGGCGGCCGACTGCGACCTCGCTTTTTCGGTCAACGATGCCAGCCGCCTCAGTACGCTCCTGGGTGAACGTCTGAAGGCACGCGGCTATGATCTGGTAACACTGGAACTTACATCAACCCGGACCTCAGCCAAGGCATCACGGGCGGCGATTCGGCAGGCACTCGACGCAATTGCCGGCAAGGCGTCACCCGACGATGCATTCTTCCTCAGCTTCTCCGGGCACGGGTACACGGCTCCCGACGGACAGTTCTACATTCTTCCCTCTGACATCACCGGAAGCTGCCGAAACCCCGACGCCGCCTTGCTCAAAAACGCAATCTCAAGCGACGATCTCGCCGCCTGGCTGCGACCTATCGACGCCGGCCAGATGGTCTTCATCCTCGATTCTTGCTTTTCGGCCCAAAGTGTCGAGGCAAACGGCTTCAGACCTGGGCCCATGGGCAGTCGAGGGCTCGGGCAATTGGCTTACGACAAGCGCATGCGCATCCTTGTCGCCAGCCAATCAGATCAAACGGCTGGCGAGGACGCGCGCCTGGGGCAGGGCATCCTGAGCTACGTTCTCACTCAGGAAGGATTGGCCGAAGGAAAGGCGGATTGGAAGCCAAAAGACGGCAAGATCACCGTCGGGGAGTGGCTGAGCTACGCAGTCAACGAGGTGCCGCAACTCGATGCAACACAGATCGACCGGGCTGCCGATGATGCGCGCGGATTGATACCTGTTCAGAGCCACAGAACTATCAGCAGACAGGTCCCGGCGCTATTTGATTTTTCCCGGGACGACAGCTTCATCCTGCAGCAGTGAGTTGACAAGTTATCAGTCCAATCTGGATCCTCGTTTCCCCGAGCGGTCCCGGGCCGGTTCGCGCGTTCCTCTCATTTGTGCGATCCTTTTAGCAGGGAATCCATCCCCGAACATTTCAGTCAAGTCAGGTCCTAAGAGCAAAGCATGGCATTAACCGATCTCGAATACGCCTACGCTCCAGTGCGCGATCAAGTCCGCGACCTGCGGGAGTATCTTTGACCCTGCCCGCCTCCGCAGGGAACTAACCACAATCGAGACAAAGCTCGCCGACCCCGCAATGTGGTCGGACACTGCGGCTACCAAACCGCTCATGCGCGATCGCAAGCGCCTCGAAGCGCTCATCGCCGACGACGAAGAACTCGTCCGCCGCACCAGCGACATTGATGCCTACTTCGAACTTGCCCGCGAAGGCGAAGATGTTCTCGCGGACCTCGAGCGCGACATCAAGAGTCTCTCCACTTTCACAGAAGAGCTGGAAGCCCGCACCATGCTCTCCGGCGAAACCGATGCGCTCAACGCCATTGTCACCGTGCATCCGGGCGCAGGTGGCACAGAGAGCCAGGACTGGGCCGAGATGCTGCTGCGCATGTACCTGCGCTGGGCCGAGCAGCAGGGCTACAAGACTGAAATGAACGACTACCAGGACGGCGATGAAGCCGGTATCAAATCCGCGACGTTCACCATCATCGGCGAATACGCGTTCGGCCTCCTTGCCGGCGAAAGCGGCGTCCACCGTCTCGTGCGCATCTCGCCTTTCGACTCCGCCAAGCGCCGTCACACGTCGTTCGCATCCGTCTACGTCTCGCCCGAAATCGACGAAACCATCCAGGTCGATATCAAGCTTGAAGACCTGCGCATCGACACCTATCGCTCGGGCGGCAAGGGCGGACAGCACGTGAACACCACCGACTCCGCCGTGCGCATGACGCATATTCCCACCGGGATCGTGGTGCAGTGCCAGAACGAGCGCTCGCAGCACAAGAATCGCGAGAAGGCCATGAAGATGCTGCGTTCGCGCCTCTACGAGTACGAGCTCGAAAAGAAGCGCGCGGTAAGCAAGAAGCTGGAAGACTCCAAGCTCGATATCAACTTCGGCTCGCAGATCCGCTCCTACGTTCTGCAGCCCTACCGAATTGCCAAGGACCACCGCACCAAGGTAGAAGTAGGCGACGTGGACAAGGTGCTCGACGGCTATCTCGAACCGTTTCTGCGCGGCTATCTGTTGGCCAAGCGCCGCGGCACTGCGGTTGCAGCCCCGGCCGACGACGATCTCGACGTGTGAACCTAAGAACTGTTGGAGAAGTGTCATCCTGAGCGGAGCGGCTTTCTTCAGCGAAACGAAGGATCTGCTTTAGCGGAAAGCCGGCAGCCAGGAGCCAGAAGCTGAATGATCAACGATCCCGCCGTTATCGACGAAATGCTCCGCAAAGCGCAGGCCATTGCCGTGGTTGGCATGAGTGACAAGCCCTGGCGCGCCAGCCACAACATCGGCCGCTACCTTGTTACATCCGGCTATCACGTATTTCCCGTGAATCCCCAACTGAATGAAGTGCTGGGCTTGAAGTGCTATCCGGATCTTGAATCCGCGCAGGCCGCAGCGAAGAATGATTACGAGACGGGCATAGACCTTGTGGATGTCTTCAGGAATTCCGACGCTGTGGCGCCGATTGTTGAAGATGTGATCCGCCTGGGCATCCCCTACCTCTGGCTCCAGGAGGATGTGATCAACGATAAGGCGGTTATGCGCGCACGCGCCGCTGGCGTGAAGGCAGTCCAGAACGTCTGCATCTTCCGCGAACACGCGCACCGGGTGGGCTAGTTTCGTGATCGCCCACCAAGCCCTGTCATTCCGACCGAGTCGCCAGGGCGACGAGTGGAGGAACCCGCACTTGTGTTTTTCTTCCGAAAGCCGAAAACGTCTGGATGCGCATCTTCCGGGTCCCATCGACAGTTCTTCGCCGATCGGGGTGGTTCTCGCGTTGTTTGCGCAAGATAGGAGACCAATTCGACGCCTCCGCCGCTTTTCGCGACCAATGCTTTGCCGCAGGCGTCTAATGGACTGGTAATTCCTTGCTCCGAATGAGATTCCTCCGCCCGATCCTCGCATTCGTGCTTCTGCTCGTTGCAGACGGCCCCGCACTGGCTGCGTCCAGCTCCGCCGACCTGCCGCACGTCCATGTCCAGCTCATCGCGCCCGATGCGCAGCTTCATCCCGGCACTAATAATGCGGCTCTTTACTTCAAGCTTGAGCCCGGCTGGCATGTCTACTGGAGGAACCCCGGCGACGCCGGCGAACCACCGCACCTCAAGTGGACGCTGCCGCAGGGCATCACTGCCGGTCCGCTCCAGTTCCCGGTACCGAAGCGCCTCCCGCTTGGTCCATTAATGGATTTCGGCTACGAAGGCGAAGTTCTTTTCCCACTGAAGCTGAACGTGCCCGGTAATGCGGCCGCAGGCTCTGCCGTCCTCCACGCCAAAGTCGACTGGCTCGTCTGCCGCGGAAGTTGCATCCCTGAGAAAACAGAGCTGGAAATTACCCGTCCCGTCGCGTCCGGGTCAACCGGCGTGCCCGTTCAGCCAGACCAGGCCATCTGGACCCGCCTATCCGGAAACCTTCCCCAGCCGCTCCCGGCCACACTCAAAATCGGATTCGCGTCAACGGCCACCGGCTTCCGGCTCACCGTCGTCACCGGGCACAAGGAAACCGAAGCTTCCTTCTTCCCGGCCGACCCCGACATCCTCTCCAACCCCGCGCCGCAAACCGTTACCCCTACCGCGACCGGCCTCATCCTCGATCTCAAGAAGGACGAGAACCTCGCCGCCAGCCCGAAACAGCTCAACGGCCTTCTCGAACTCTCCGGCAACCGCGCCTACGAACTGATCGCATTGGCAGGCCCTCCCAAGCCCGCCAAACCAACGCCGGAAGCCACTCAGTCCAGCACTGCTGCGGTCTCAACAGTACCAGCTGGCTCCGCTAACCCCGCTAACTCCGCTAACTCCGCTAGCTCCGCGAATCCCGCCGACACCCCGGGCCTCTTCCAGGCCGCTGCCCTCGCTTTCCTCGGCGGAATCCTTCTGAACCTCATGCCCTGCGTCTTCCCGGTGCTCTTCATCAAGGGTCTTGCGCTGGTGCAATCCGGGAATGAAGAGCGCCACAAACTGCGAACTCACGGCTTCGTCTACGCCGCCGGAATTCTGGTTTCCTTCTGGGTGCTTGTGGCCGCGCTGCTCGGGCTTCGCGCTGCGGGTTCGCACCTCGGCTGGGGATTCCAATTCCAGTCGCCCGTCTTTCTCTCGCTCATGGCCGGCGCTGCTCTTCTTCCTCGGACTTTCGCTCGCCGGCCAGTTCGAAATCGGCCTCACCCTCACCAGCGCCGGCGGTTCGCTCGCCGCCAAACAGGGCTACTCCGGCAGCTTCTTCACCGGCGTCTTGGCCGTCATCGTCGCCACGCCGTGCACCGCGCCCTTTATGGGGGTCAGCCATCGGCTACGCGCTAGCCCAATCCGCCGCCGTCACCTTCGCCGTCTTTACCGCTCTCGCCCTCGGACTTGCCGCGCCCTACGTCGCGCTCACGCTCCAGCCCGCGTGGACCCGACTGCTTCCGCGTCCCGGTGCGTGGATGGAAGTCCTCAAGCAGGCTGTCTCCGTCCCCATCTTCGGCACCGTCATCTGGTTTGCGTGGGTGCTCGCAGAATCTTACGGTGCAACCGTGCTCGCCCTGCTGCTGGTAGCCTTTCTGCTTCTCGCCATCGCCGGATGGTTCCTTGGCCGCTGGCCGGCGCAACGATGGGCGAGCGCAGTAGCCGGGGTTTTCATTACTCGCGTAATTGCCCTTGGTGTCTGCTCGAATGCTTTAGTCGTTCCAGGCTTTCACTCCACAAGGTCCTGACCCTTAATCCGGAACCCGGAACCACCTGGGGCGCGTGGTCCAAAGACGCAGTTCAGAAATACCAGTCCCAGGGTCACCCCGTCTTCGTCGACTTCACCGCAAGCTGGTGCCTCTCGTGCCAGGTCAACGAACGCGTCGCCCTCACCCGTCCTGAAGTCATGAAAGCATTTGCCGATGCTCACGTCGTGCTCCTCAAGGCTGACTGGACCCAGCACGATGACGCCATCACCGAGACGCTGACATCGCTGGGCCGGAGCGGAGTTCCGACGTACGTGCTCTACGTCCCTGGCGAAAGCCAGCCGCGCCTGCTGCCCGAAGTGCTCACCCCTGGCATTGTCACCGAGGCCATCGCCCAGCTGCCGCACACCCAGACGCAGACGGCAGTATCCACATCAGCCGGGAAGTAACCCGGACAGACGCGAGTCATGGATGTTAAGCAGATTTATGCCGGCGGTACGCCCGCCCTCGTCGCAACGCGCCACTTCTTTTCTATGGCAAGCCTTCGAATCTGGCTCTCAACCCTCCTCCAGAGCGCAGGAGCGGTGTGATGCCTCATCAACTCAAAGTAGTTCCATCCCGGAATTGAGGGCAACCGAGACCTGAGCGGCTCAACCTGATTGCCGGCTGCAGTGCGCCCTTGCAGAAATGCGCCAATCTGGTTGCCCACTTTTGTCTGATAGTCGGCCCACCATTGAATGCACTCCTGCTGGAGTCGGTTCAGACCGACCGGGTCATCGAGGTAGCGGCGCACCAGGTCTCGCGCCTCGCGCCATGATCGAACGGTGGGCAGAGGGTGATCGCCCAGAAGGTGACGAAAGTAGTCAAGGAACATTCGTTTCTCGATAATCGGGATGGTGCCTGCATCCAGTGCCTCATAAATACGAAACGATTCGAGATTTGCATTCCCCATCGGTGCCGGCGCGAAAACCGAGTCCTGCAGGATTTCAAGAAATTCGTGCTTCGGTATCCGCCTCGCCCCAACCATCCCCTTGGTCCAGAAGCTGATTCCGCGTACTGGGGTCGTTGAGAAGCTGATGTGCGGCTCAACCGCCGACATGGCGCGAACCATTTCCGGTCTTGAGCATTTTCCGGCCTGGCCAATGAAGCTCCAGGCGTAACGGCGCTCCGACGCGGGCACAATGTTCTTCGCCGAATCCGGAAGCCTGCATCCCAGAGGCAATACCATCACATGTTCTGGATTGAAGACAGATGACCAGTACGATCGGAACACTCCTCGAAAGCACTCGTACCGGTCGGCCCCGATCTCGTAGAACTCATCTCCGATGTGCACCAGGAATGCGTTCTTGCCCCTGAATCGGGCGTAATAAGCGGGGTCCTTGGCGTACACCCAGGCATCGAAGACGATGGCATTATCCATCACAACCTGGCGCTTGCAGTCTTTCACATGATCCTGGATGAAAGGCTCGAAAAACCTCTTCACCGAGTCGAGGTTCGCGTCTTTGTTGTCGAACTCAAACTGCCAGATTGCAGTGAATTTTGGGCCAGATCCCAAATTGGGGTGCATTGAATCGATTCTCCCGGCGAGTTGAACCGTTCTTTTAGCCCGGACAAGGCGAGTGTAGCATGCACGCCAATCCGAATCTGGGACGGACGAGCATGACAGCGTCCCACCAACCTCCGGCCCCTAGCCCTCTGATTCCAACGGACATCTTTCTATTCATCAACGACACACGGAAGACTTTCCCAGAGTGAAATCGGGCCAGATTCTTCGTCACAATTAGCGTCCTCTCGAAAACCTCCCTCGAGACTTCCACGTCCAATCAACGCGTAGGGCTCTCGTTCATTCCGAATTTCCCTCAGGAGGTCTTCTCCATGCGTCTCCGCACCCAAGCATTCGTTGCGGCCACCGTGCTCCTGGTGCTTCCCGTCTCAGGCAATGCGCAGACCGCTCGCGTCAACGCACCCGCGCCCGGTTTCACCGCGACCGATTCGCACGGCCAGTCGCACTCGCTTGACCAGTATCTTGGCAAATACGTTGTCCTCGAATGGCATAACCAGGGCTGTCCATACACCCGCAAGCACTACGAGTCGGGCAACATGCAGAATTTGCAGAAAGAGTGGACCGGAAAGGGAGTCGTCTGGTTCACAGTCATTTCATCCGCACCCGGGAGCCAGGGATACGTCACTGCGCCCCAGGAAAACGACTACCTCGCCAAGATGCACGCCGACCCCACGGCAGCGCTGCTTGATCCCGACGGCAAGCTTGGCCGCCTCTACAACGCCAAAACCACGCCTGATATGTACGTGATTGATCCGCAGGGGAAACTGATTTACTCCGGCGCAATCGACAACCGGCCCACAACCGGCACTTCAGATATCCAGGGCGCAGACAACTACGTGAACGATGCACTTACCGCTGCAATGTCTGGAAAATCGGTGGCTATGCCCTATACACGCGCTTACGGCTGCTCAGTGAAATACCGCGATTAGACGAGGAGCAAAGCGTGATACGAAAGGGGCACAGCTTTCAGCCGCGCCCCCAAAAGAAACAAACCTGTCTTTAGCCTTAGCGTAATTTATGCGACAAGTTCTAACTTTGAACTACCAGGTGAAGTAATGGCGGCCCAACGCCCGCAGACTTGGATGCAAGGGAAGGTCTTCGCCGCAATCTAAGACATACCGTGGTGTGCCGGGAGCCTGGTGCGCGTAAATGCGGATTTCGCGCGCCGTAGCTTCGTTCATCATGCGCAGACTGGTCGTCACGGGTACCGGGCGGGACTTCGGACTGCGTCGTAAACTGCTATCGAACTGCTGCTCGTAGGTGTTTTCATTCCATTCCGGTTTCATGACGACCCTCCACTTTGCAACGGGTGCCGGCCCTGATCTTGTTACGTCGATCACGCCGTATCAGTTCCGGCATCTTTGGTCTGTTGAATCGCCCTTCCACTTGAGGTTCTCAGCCGGTTTCTGCTGTCGCGCCTCAGCGATTCTTTCAGGACCAACCGCGCTTGCCCATATAAACAGCAACTGGCGTGCCAAAGTTGCGATAGTGCGTTCCGAAGGTAATCGATATTGAAAGGAAACAATTTAAAGATTCAGCACTTCAAGAAAGCGAAACCAATCCATAAGGAAGTGATGAGAAATGACGAAATATCATGACGAAATCTCGTCGCTCGTGACCGCATTTAGTCACTTTGACATTGAATCTTAGTCATTTTTGACATCCAGTGACTTCCGATCCTCGTTACACACCGGTTCGCGCGCAACAAGGACCGGAAATCAGCGGCTAACATTTACGCAGAAAAAGCTGCGTTCGCGCCTTCTTCAATCTCTTGCTGGCTCGGCGCGCTCTTGGTTTGGCCAATGGACCACTTGTGTCCGAACGGATCGCGCAACTGGCCGTACCGATCACCCCAGAACTGATCTTCGAGGGGCATCGTGATCTGCGCTCCCGCCGATACCGCCTGCTCCCAGGTGGAGTCGGCATTCTCCACGTGCAGATGGAAGGTCACGGGGCTGCCACCTAGCGACTCGGGCGTCTCGCTCTTCCCGCCCATCTGGGAAGAGAAGTCGTCGCTCAACATCAGGTGACCGCCATGAATCACCAAATGTGCATGCATCAGTTTGTCGGTTCCTGGCGCCGGATGCCGAACGAGTTCTACGGCGCCAAAAGCTTTCTTGTAAAAGTCGATCGCCGCGGCGGCATTGCTCACGACGAGGTAGGGGACGAATGTGGGTTGATTGTTCATCGTTCACCTCCGGGAAAGTGTGCGCAGCCCAAAAGAGCGCCACGCACCGGGAGAGTCTATCACCGATTCTGTTACTGGTTGATTGCCCCGCTCGCCCGCGAAAGCCCACACCCTTTGCCCTACGTAATGGTCACGGCGAAATGGTGCGACTCAATTCCATTTGCCACCACGTGCAGTTCGCAGCCTCCAAGAGGTGTACCACCGGGGACCACAAATTCTGTGGTGTGGACCGTTGCTCCTGTCGCCACGCCCATCGTGGAGTGATTCTGCGTTCTGAAATACGTCACTCGGTTTCCCGGCGCATGATGAACGCGAACCAGCGGATAATTTGTTGCCATCTGCGCATCGTCGCCGTAGCTCACTGCCTGCGAGAGGCCATTCAACTGGCGTCCCACAAGCTTGTATGTTCCCCCGGTGTTCAGCACGGTAACTGGAGTTCCCGAGCCGTCCAGGATCTCGATGATGCTTGGCCGCCAAAGTGCCTCAGGAGCGCCGGACGGGTCGTATATCGCCATCTGTGTCGTTCCATTCGCAAATAAAACCTCGCCGTTGGGTAGCAGGAGCAATCGCGCCACAAACGGCGGAAGGCTTGGCGGATTCCCGGGAGGATCGGCGATCAGCGCGAACGAGTTGGTTGCCGGGTGGTATTCAAAGAAATACATCGGCGCCAGATAGTCTCCAGACACGCCGTCCACCGGCCCAGCGACACACAGAACTCTGCCGTGCGGCAGCAAACAGGCAGGGGCGTCCTTTGCGCCGACCACGGGGTGACCCGGCTGCGGGGGAAAGTCAGGTCCGGCCGTCCAGGAACCAGGCTGGCTCGCAATCGGTCCCGGTGTATACAGCGCCGTATGACCGGTCGCGCCGGTTGCGAACACGCGTCCATCCGGCAGCAGGATTGCTGGTCCTATTTCGATCGATGAAGCCTCGACCAGGTCCGACGGCGTCGGCGGAATCACGATCCACTGGTCGGAGGGGATCAGGTATTTCTCTGCGCCTGGATTGCCCTGGCAATCCACTGCGAGAACAGTTTGATCGGGAAGCAGAGTCCACGTCTCTTCGCTGCTGCTGGGGTTGTTCTTCGCCGCTGCGTTCTTCCACGTGTTGTTCGAGAAATCGTAGATCGCCGTGCGGTTGTTCTCAATCGAACCCACCAGCAGACGTCCGTCCGGCAACATGCACGACGGCGCATCGCCGATGTTCGTCCACCCCGGCGGCAGGGAAGCGATGCTCCAGAAGTTCGATTGCGGGTTGTACACCTCGGCCGCAAGCAAATCCCACGTTAAACCGTCTTCATATTCTCCGCCGGCTACAAACACGCGCCCGTCGGGCAATACTGCGGATGTGAAATACAGAGGCGCGTTGGGACCATTCGCCAGCGTAGACCACGTGCCGTTGCGATAGCTTCCGTGAATGTCCGGGGTGAATGCATGCCAGTGCTGCGTACCGGAGTCCTGGCACATCACCCTGCCATCGGTAAGAAGCAACATGGTGCCTGCGCCAAAATTCGGTTGATTGGTAAGAGAAGACCACGATCCCATAGAAAACCTCCTGCTCGATGGAATAGTGGTTTTTGCGCTTGATCCGTTTCAATAGCGGTTCTCAAGTTCGCTTGCCGGCGCGAATCTTCCTGATCTCCTCCATGCGCTGCGCCAGCGCCTTCTCGCGCCCTTCCTGTGTGGGGTGATAGTAGCTGCGTCCCTTCAGCGAATCCGGCAGGCAATCCATATCGGCCACCTTCCCCTCTTCGTCATGCGCGTAGCGATAGCCCTTGCCGTAATCCAGTTCCTTCATCAGACGCGTCGGTGCATTGCGCAGATGCAGCGGTACCGGCTCCTGCCGCGTGTGCTCAATCTCCTGCTGCACCGCGCCGTATGCCGTGTATACCGAGTTCGACTTTGGCGCGAGACACAGGTACACCACCGCCTCTGCCAGCGCCAGGTCACCCTCCGGCGAGCCGAGGAAATCAATCGCCTCCTTCGCCGAGAGGCACAGATTCAGCGCCTCTGGTGCGGCCAGGCCGATGTCCTCGACCGCCATGCGCACCACGCGCCGAGCAAGGTAGAGCGGATCCTCACCGGCCGCAAACATTCGCGCCAGCCAGTACAGCGCCGCGTCGGGGTCCGAGTTGCGCACGCTCTTGTGCAACGCGGAAATCAGGTTGTAATGTTCCTCGCCCGACTTGTCGTACATCAGCACGCGCTGCTGCACCGCCTCTGTCGCCAGCGCCTTGTCGATATGTTTCGTGCCTGCTGAGTTCGGTTGGAGCGCCAGTTGCGCCGCCACTTCCAGCGTGTTGTATGCGCTGCGGCAATCTCCGCTCGAGTACGCTGCAATCAGTTCCAGCGCATCGTCATCCGCCGTCAACTCCAGTCGCGCCCAGCCCGCGCTCGCTTGTCTTCAATCGCCCGCGCAGCAGGCCGACAATCCGCTCCTCGCTCAGCGGCTGCAGAACATACACGCGGCACCGCGACAGCAGCGCCGAAATAATTTCAAACGAAGGATTCTCCGTCGTCGCCCCGATCAGCCGGATCGTTCCGCGCTCCACGTACGGCAGAAACGCATCCTGCTGCGCCTTGTTGAAGCGGTGAATCTCATCGACAAACAGAATCGTCCGCGAATGCATCTCCGCCGCCTGCGCCGCCGCGGCCATCACCTGCTTGATCTCCTTGATCCCGCTCATCACCGCCGAAAACTCGACGAAGTTGGCCTTGGTTGTCTCGGCAATAATCTTCGCCAGCGTCGTCTTGCCCACCCCCGGCGGACCCCAGAAAATCATTGAACCCGGATCGTCTGCTTCAATTTGCACCCTTAGCGGCTTCCCCGGTCCCAGCAGATGCTCCTGGCCGACGTAGTCCCCCAGCGTCCGCGGCCTCATCCGTTCCGCTAAGGGTGCACCCGCCGCGTGGGGCAATCCTTTGGAGGAGTGCAGCGGCACTGCTGTGTCTGGAACCCCATCAAACAAACTCATCGTACCCCTCCGCGCAATCCCGGCGGTCTGCCGCTTTTTGCGGCTCGCTGCCGCGCCGCCTCATACAGCAGCACGCTCGCCGCCACCGCCGCATTCAGGCTCTCCACCGGCCCGGGGCAGGGAATCGTAATGGCCCCATCCGCCTTCGCCGCAAGGTCCGCCGGTACGCCGTTCCCCTCGTTTCCAATCACCAGCGCCACCGGCTCGGCTAGATCCACGAGATCGGCGGGCTCCGCCCCCAGAACCGTCGTCGTCAGAATCCGCGTCCTCGCCTTGCGCAATCGCCTTAGCACGTCATCCTCATCCGCATGAAGGACAGGCACTCGAAAAACACTTCCTGCCGACGCTCGCACTGCCTTTGGATTCCATTCATTCACAGTACCGGGCAGCGCGAGCACCGCATTCGCTCCAAACGCCTCCGCCGACCGGAGAATCGTCCCCAGATTCCCCGGATCCTGAATCCCGGCCAGAACGACGATTAGCGGTGCCGTCCCCGGCTGCCCTGTCATTGCATGCTCCCAGGTCCAGTTCGGCGGTTCCACCAGCGCCGCGATGGGTTGAGGCGATTCGGTAGTGAGGATCGATTCGAGGTAGTTGCCCGGCACGAGCAAAACGTCAATATCGGCGAGGTCCTTTTCAGATTCATAAGAGACCGCGGGACCGTCACCACCGACCACGAAGATGCTTTCAAAGCGCAACCCTGTCCGCAACGCCTCTCCGATCAGGTTTGGCCCCTCAATCGCGACCAGCCCGCGTTCGTTCCGGCCGGGCTCCGCCAGCGCCCTCCGCAATTCCTTCAACCGCGCGTTCTGCTTACTCTGTACAATGCGAACAGGCATCTTGTGCGAACCGTCTTCTGCTTAGGTGATTCTAAGCCGTTCTGGGGGATGTAGCTGAATCGACGGCATTACTCGGGTTGCGCCGGGACCGATGCTGTGATAGCTTCCGTTTTTGTGGCGTCTGCGAATGCCCGGCTTTCGACAGCAATTCTGCTCCAGAACGCAACCAGGCTCGCCAGACCATTGAGGCGTTCCATCGCTGTACAAAATCATCCCGGCAATCGATGGAATTGCCCGAGGGAACTGAGGTAGACCTTCTTGTCCGCGGAAATCTTGCGCGTCCATCCCGACGAACCCCAAAAGGACCGGATCGAATTCATCGTCTCGTGTCTGCGCCAGGGCGATGTAGTCGCCATGCCCACTGACACCTTCTACGGCCTGGCTGTCGATCCCGTTAATCTCCACGCTGTCGAAAGCATCTACCGCCTCAAAGGCCGCCAGAAACAGAAGCCGCTTTCGCTGCTCATCTCGGGGCTGTCGCAGGCATACGAACTGGCGCGCGATACCGACTCCATGCTCGACAAGCTAGCGGACCGCTTCTGGCCGGGACCCCTCACCATCATTGTCCGCGCCGGCACCAAGCTGCCGCTACGCTCCACCGCCAATACGGGCAATGTCGCAATCCGCGTACCCGACGCGGCAATCCCCCGCGCCGTGGTCGAGCGCTTTGGCCTGCCCATCACCGCGACGGCCGCCAATCTGCAGGGAGCGTCTGAATGTACCCATGCCGCCTGTGTCCGCGACCAGATCGGCGACCGCATCCCCCTTATTGTCGACGGCGGGCCCACCGGCCGCTCACAGCCCACCACCATCGTCGATCTTTCGCTCGGAAACGGCCGCTGGGAGATCCTTCGCGAAGGCGCCATCCCGACTCACGAGATCGTGATGGTCCTGCAACGTTGAGCCCGGGGTCCCCAGCGACAGGTCTTTGTCGTTGGGGTGGGAGCCCGGGGTCCCCAGCGACGGGTCCTGGTCGCTGGAGTGGGAGTCCAGATGAGCCCGCAGTCTCAGTCAACGCCGGCCGACACTCAAAGGAAAAAGCCGGTTCTGCGCGGGATTCTGGTCTCGATTCTTGTGCTGCTCCTCGCCACCCTCGGCTGGTGCCGCTGGGTCTACGTTCAGATTGAGCGCTATTCCTCACATGACCAGGCCGCACCCTCCGACGCCATCGCCGTCTTTGGCGCGGCCGAGTACGACGGCCATCCCTCGCCGGTCTTCCGTGCACGCCTCGATCACGCCGAGTCGCTCTACACCCGCGGTATCGCCCCGCTCATCATCACCCTCGGCGGCGACGGCGGCGATCAGTTTTCAGAGGGTGAAGTGGGTCAGGACTACCTCGTCGGCGTCGGCGTCCCTGAGTCCGACATCATCGCCGAAACCGAAAGCACCAGCACCGACCAGTCCGTGCGCCGCCTCGCGGTGATCGCGCAGAAAAACAACCTCCGTCGCATCGTCGTCGTCAGCGATGCCACCCATCTCTTTCGGATCCACCAAATCTGCGCCGCCAACGGACTCAACGTCCTCACTTCTCCTCGCCCCCGCGTCCCCATCGAAGGCAACGCCAATGTAACCGAGCGCGTGGAACACGAGATCCTCAGTTACACCCTCTGGCGCCTCCACCTCGACTGAAAAAAGCAGGGTTCAGCGAACAGGGATCAGAGAAATAGGGAGTAGCAAGTAGCGACTTAGCCAGTCGCTCCATCCCAGAGGTAACCATCTAGCCGGGTAACTTCTTATTCGGCGAGGTTACGATTTTTAGCATTCTCGATTTCAAAGATCAGCACTAATATCAACAAATCCCTGAACCTCCTCACCACAGATCCTCATCAGGAGAATCCATGAACTCTGAGAAGCATCCTGCGCCCGGCCCAGCCATCAAGAAAGCCGATGGAAAATGGACATTCCACGTCTTCCCTGAGGGCCTGCAACGCGAAGCCGGCCAATACGACACGGAAACAGCCGCCAAGGATGCTCGTTATCGAGTGCTGTTGCAGTGGGGCTCCAACGGAAAGAAATACGCATCTCTGACTTCATAGCAGCCGAGAACAGCCAGTAGCCGGTAGTGTCAGAGCCGAGAGACAGAAGCTCCCGGCTGCAGGCTACAAGCTACCGACTACAGGCTAGAATCTCACTGCCATCAATCCCAGCGCCACCCCAGCTGCGCTCGCCGTCGACAGAAAATTCACCGCGTCATTGTTAATCCATCCGCGTTGCTCTGCCGTCGCCCCGAGCAGGCTGTCGAAAAACAACCCAAACACGCCGGCCGCCCAGCCCACCGCGAGCATGCGCCAGCCGCCATCCATTGCCCAGCTTCCCGCAGCTGCCACCGCACCGGCAGAGATGATGCCGGTGGCTGTCCCGCCAAGGCTGATCGCCCCATCCGTTCCCGGCTCCGCCTTGCGAAGAGTCGTGATCATCCGCGGATGCCCGCTCAGCACCTGGCCTACTTCCGACGAAACCGTGTCCGCTGCCGCTTCGGCCAGTGCGGCGAGACCCAAAACAAACATCACTGTTGGCGCAATCCGATGATGGACCAAGTCACGCTCGATCAGCCACGACTGTACCAGCGGATTCGAAACAATCGTTGCGACGCCCAGGTTTGCTGCAACCTGCGATGCCTTCCGTCCTCGCCGGCTCTCGGCGGTGCCAAGATTCTCTTTTTGCCCCCGCCCCGCATGTGTCGCCAGCGAGGTCATCACCAGCAGCGCCAGCACCGGAACCAGCGCCGTTTTCCACGGCAAGTAAGGAAACTCGAGCGTCGAAAACATCAGGCTCGCCGAGATCGCCGCGCCGCCAAAAGCAGCGCCTGCCGTCGCCGAACGCGCCTTGTATGCGACCAGGCCGAGTACCGCACTCAGTCCCAGCGTCCACGTAGCAACCGTCGGCATCTGCGTCGCCCACCAATGCGTCTCCAGCACCACATCGGCGCCCACAAACGGGAACACGATCAGCAGAATCGTTTTCGATTGCCACTGCAAAGTTGTCCGGGCCACCACTCCATCGTACCCGCTCGTCGCGACGGAACCGCGATGAACGGGGCACAGCCGGAACTGCATCTTCGGTTGAGATGCTCACGGTCCTATCCGGCCAGTTCATTTACACTCATCCCATCCGCTGCCGGAGCTCAGGATGAAAAAGTATCTGCTGTCCTCGTTGTGTCTCGTTGCACTTCTTCCAGCCGTCTTCTTCGGTCAATCTTCTGATCAGCGTCTCGTCCTTGATCGCAAAGGCGAAACCATCGTCCTTGAGCCTTACGCGCCCAACATCCTCCGCGTGACGCTGAGCCTTCAGGCCGAGCACGCACTGGCTGAGCCAGGGTACGGATTCTTCGGTAAAGCCAATGCTGACGGCTGGTCCAAGGGCCAGACTGAACTCAATGACATCTACCAATCTTCGCGCCTCACGGTGACCGTCGAGCGCGATCATCCACCTCTGCACCCTAAGCTCTCCACCGAACTTGACATCGAAAAATACTTCAACGGCTCCACGCCCGGAGCGCACATCACCTTCACCACGCCCGAGGGCAAGCCGGGGTCCCCAGCGACAGGTCCAAGTCGCTGGGGTGGTAAGAAGCTCCTCGAGATGACCGGCTGGGACCAGGCCGTACCAAATCACAAAGACGGCACCGCCGACCTGAACAACGATCGCCGTCCCACCGATCCACCCTTCTTCACCGTCGGCGCCACCTTCGTCTCGCCGGACGACGAACACTACTACGGCCTCGGCGACAACCACGAAGGCTTCCTCGATCATCGCGGTCATCCGGTGCGCTGCTGGAACGACTACCTCTCGCCCGCAGCGCCCACTACCTGCGTTCCGTTCCTCATCACCAACAAAGGCTACGGCCTCATCTGGGACAACCCCTCGAAGACCATCATTGAGCCCGGCTTCAACGAGCAGACCAAGTGGACCTCCGAGGTCGGCGACCGCGTTTCATTCTTCGTCATCGCCGGCTCGACCGCCGATGAAATCTATGCCGGCTATCGTCTTCTCACCGGCCCCACGCCGCTGCTGCCCAAGGCTGCCTACGGCTACATCCAGTGCAAGCAGCGTTACGCCAGCCAGGATGAAGTCCTCGCCGTTGCGAAAGGCTACCGCGACCGCCATCTCCCCGCAGACGTCATGGTGGTCGACTGGTTCTACTACACCAAGATGGGTCAGATGGACATGGACCCCAAGTACTGGCCTGATCCCGCTGCCATGAACAAGCAACTCCACGACATGGGATTCGAGACCATGATCAGCGTGTGGCCGCGCTTCGTTCCAGACGATCGCTTCTACGCCATGCTCGACAAAAACGGCTGGCTCATCCACACCGCCGACGGCAAGCCCATCAACGGCCTGCCCTACGACCGTGCCGGCTCCGACATCGACACTACCAACCCCGACGCCGCCCGCTGGTACTGGAACACCATCCGCGACAACATCATCAGCAAGGGCTTCGACTCCATCTGGGCCGATGAAACCGAGCCTGACCTGCCTCCCAACGGCTCGTATTACAAGATCGGTCCCGGCACGCAATTCTTCAACGTCTATCCGCTCTTCCACACCGGCGCCATCTACGACGGATTCCGCCGCGACGAGCCCCAGAAGCGCGGCCTCATCCTCTCGCGCGATGCGTACCTTGGCATCCAACGCAACGGAACCATCGTCTGGTCATCCGACATCTACCCCACCTGGGACACTCTCCGCCGCCAGATCCCCACCGGTCTCGACTTTACGGCTTCAGGAATCACCTACTGGTCCAACGACACCGGCGGATGGCAGTATCTACCCGCCGAGCATCACCCCGCGCATCCGCCACTGCTCGATCCCATCGACGCCCGCGATAATGTGGGCGGCTACGACGACTACCCCGAGCTCTACACCCGCTGGTTCCAGTACGCCACGTTCCTGCCCATCATGCGCGCCCACGGCAGCCGCAAGAGCAACGAGGTCTGGTCCTACGGCAAGCAGGCCGAACCGATCCTCGAAAAGTATCTTCGTCTCCGCTACGAACTCATGCCTTACATCTACTCACTCGGCTATCAGACATGGCTAACTGGCGCCCCCTTCATGCGGGCGTTGCCGCTCGATTTCCCCGATGATCCCAACGCTTCCGACCTGCGCGACGAATACATGTTCGGCCCCGCGTTCCTCGTCGCTCCCGTCACCGAGCAAGGCGCGATCAGCCGCAAAGTCTACCTGCCCGCCGGAACGGATTGGTACAACTACTGGACAAATGAACGGATAAAAGGCGGCCAGACCATTACTGTCTCCGCTCCCATCGACACTATCCCGCTCTTCGTCCGCGCCGGCTCGATCATCCCCCTCGGTTCTCCAGTCGAAAGCACGCACGAAAAACAATCCATCACAAAGGTCCGCGTCTATCCCGGCGCCGATGCGAACTTCACGCTGTTCTCCGACGACGGCACAACCTACGCCTATGAAAAAGGGGCGGGCCAAATCACCAACCTCCATAGTCGCGACCGACCAAGTAGCCGGCAGCCACTACCAGTACATCAAGGTCGCAGACGGCACCGTCGGCAGCTCCCAAACCGCGCTCGTCGACGCGAACGGCAGCCTCCACATCGCGCAAGCAAGCAGCGCGGACCTCTCCTCAAGCCTGACGAGCGGCGCGATCACCGTCGCAAGCCCCGGCACCGCGCTACACGTCGCGTCCGTCACCGGCATCAAATGGCTGTCCGTCACCGCGCTCGACACCAACGTCAACGTCATCTACGTCGGCGGGTCACCCACACGCGCGATCAGCGGCTCGCAATCCGGACGAGCGGTTCCCCCGGCTTCGGGGTTACGCTCCCGATCGTCAGCGGATCCGCGCTCTGGGTAGACGCACGCACCGCCGGCGACGGGCTCGGCTGGACCGCAGGATCATGAGCGGACCGTCGTTCCAGGCTGGGCTGCCGAGATCGGTGGTAAACGCCAGTCGATGGCGTCGAGCGGCTGGATTCAGGTGAGCAACAGCTCCGGCGGTTACGTGTGGGAGGCCCCAAGCTCAAACGGGATCGTGACGGCCAACGCCGCAGGCGCCCCGTTCGTGTGGGCGGCCAGCACGGCCTATCTTCTGAATCAGACCGTCCAGAACGGCGGCAACACCTACCTCTGCAACACAGCCCACGCGTCCGGGTCTACATTCACCGCGGATTCGGCGAACTGGACGCTGACCGGGGCTGGCGCGGTTCCAGTTGGCAACGCCCGCGTTGAGTCGGCCCAGGCGGCCCAGCTCGCCGATGCGTGACCCGAGCACGCGGCCGACGAAGTCATTGGTGTGGGCCCGGGCCAGCTTCTGGCGCACGACGGGCTCGTCGATACGTCCGGCCTCGCGAGCGATGCGAACGAGGTCCGGCGCCAAGGGCCCGGGCCCGCTGAAGCCCCGCCCGTCACCGCTGCGACCCCCAGCAATACGTGGCGC
>CAVZDT010000008.1:0-149161 GCA_963774175.1 uncultured Acidobacteriaceae bacterium | reverse complement strand
AGCCAATGCACGGCCGCTGACGGATGCGGTCGCGCACTCGACACGGTAAAAGCGGCTGCGGCTTACTGAATTCAGCGGAATCGACGGGGTAAAGAAATGATTGGGGGCTGAGAAACCGGGCGGATAACCTGCCAACGATGCAGGCTTCGGAGCCGACACACTTCCCGCCTCCTGCCACGTGCGCCCGTCATCCGATGTCGAGATAGTGAACTTGAGGGAGTCAGCCGTGGACTGCATCGGCGAAACCACGAAGAGTTGAATGCGATCGACCTCCGGGGCCGCATCGCCGCCAGCTAGCTGAATATCGACCTGTGCGGGCGTGCCCAGAATCTCCATCGTGTTCATCGGAGCGTGATCGACCACCACTTCGCGATCGGGCTTGGCTACCGGTCCACGAGCCACGTCAGAAACGACGATCCACTCCGGCAACCGCTCGTCCTTGATACCGTCGGTCACCAGTTGTGCTGTGAGGTTGTAGTCGTAGCTGCTCGAGTGATACGCCGGCCGCAGCAGTGCAAGGTTGCGATACTTTGCGGTGTCGTCGGGCACGAGGATTGGACCGAAGTCCGCGCCAGGCTCACCGGGATACACCCCGATACCGCGCGTATACACTGGCACGTTTGCGCCCGCCACGGTCTGCGCCTGGATGCGCGCTGAATCCGACGCGGCCGCGCTTATCGGTTCGGCAAAGGCGGTTAGCCCATCCATAGCCACACCTGCACCGGCAATTGCCGTCGTAATTAAAAAGTCTCGTCTCGATGTCGTCATGCGTTCCCCCTGAGCAGCTAAAAAGGCAGGATCTACCGATTCAATGGTGCTTCTGTGTGAAGTCTTGCCCGGTCGTCAATTCTACAGGCAGGTGAAACAACTCGTGGTGCGCCGAAGTGACGGGAGAAGTCTTGCGATGGGCGAGAAGGATGGTGTCGATGCCCGTCGGTCGAGGTAAGAGATCAGGTCGTTTCACAATTGAGGGATAGTCACCGTCGACTGGACGCGGCCTTTCAGTACGGACAAGTTGACGACCATCTCCCTCAGCGGCTGACATTCGCGAAGCAGACAGGAACAGCGCACAAAAGGTTGCACTTGCTCGCTAGCACTTCGGATGGGGGTTCTTGAACACAACCTCCACCGGCAGCCAGTCTGACAGACGCTTTGCGTTCAATTCGCCATCTCGGCCTGGCTGGATGAGCGACGACCTGGCAAGCGCTACGGAGATCTTGATTTTCCCTTTCATGCCGTACGCGCCGAGAAACTTCGACAGATCCCTTGTTGGCCGCATCCATGTAATCCGCGGGAAGGGCGCCCTCCGCGCCAGAATATCGACCGGAGCCATAATCATCTTGTTCATGGTCGGCTCACTTTTCGTAGGCCCCGAAGAGTCGAATCGCACCACGAGAGCTGGCTCTTGTCTCCAGCGCGTCAGGATTGGCCGTGTACTTGATCGACCGGAATGATGACTCCCGCGGATTCGGCTTGGCTGCCTGTGTGTCAAACGCAATGCGGTAGGCAGCTCCCTTCCATTTGGGTGTAACGGGAATGTTGGAAGCCTTGTCCCCCTGGCTTCCGCACCCCGCCAAAAGCGCCAATCCCCCAATTGCCAATATGATGCTTTTTCTCACGTCATCCTCCTCGTTCGTATGAGACGACGCGCCAGAATACCACTCCCCGGCCTGACTGGAGCGGTGATCGCGAGAGGTTCGTCGCTTATGCGTCGGAAAGAGTGACCAGCGGCTACTCGCCAATGGCTTTGCGCACATTGCCGTTAGCATCGCGCAACCGTTGGGCTGCTTCGCGCTTTCCTGACCGTGTCTTCAGCATCACGAGCGCAAGAGGAATATTCATTCCCGCGCTCTGAAGCGTCTTTACGGCTACTTCGCGGTCGGCTTTGGCAAGCAATTGAACGATCACGATGCCGCGCTCCCGGAGTTTTTTATTTTTCAAATGCAGGTTGACCATCAGGTTGCTGTAGACGTAGCCGAGGCGCGCGAGGGAACCGGTGGAAAGCATGTTGCAGATCAGCTTCTGAGCGGTGCCGGCTTTAAGCCGCGATGAGCCAGTCAGCACTTCAGGACCCACATCCACTTCAATGCTGATGTTCGCTACTTTTCCGAGTTCCGATCCCTTGTTGCAGGCGATTGCGATGGTCCGGGCGCCCTTGGCGGCAGCATACTTGAGCGCGCTGAGGGTGTATGGGGTGCGTCCGCTGGCGGCAAGACCGACAACCACGTCCCATTTCCGGGGACGCTTGGCGGCCATGTCGCGACGACCGAGGGTGACGGAATCTTCGCTGGCTTCAGCAGCGTGAATTACGGCCAACTCGCCACCGGCCATGAGGAATTGAACTCGATCGGGCTCGATGCCGAAGGTTCCGGGACACTCCGAGGCATCAAGGGCGCCAATACGGCCACTTGTCCCGGTGCCGACATAGATCAGCCGGCCACCCTTGCGCATGGATTCCGCAATGAGGTCGATGGCTTCGGCAATTTGAGGCAGCACACGCTTGATTGCTCGCGGCACGATTGCGTCTTCGCGATTCATGACGCGTACCAACTCGAGCGCAGACATCGTGTCCAGGTTTTTTGTGGCGCGATTGCGGCGCTCCGTCTTCAATTGCTGCAATTGCATTGCGTCGATCTCCCGACCTGAAGGTTGCCAATCACGAGTTGCAGAAACCGAAAATCCCTGTCACCCACAACGCAGGGCTCGGCGACGGAATCACCGGACAGCGTATGTGGGAGCAAAGGAAACAGTGTAAGAACTGCGGAGTTGGTCGAAGGGTCTCTAGTCAGAGTTCCTCATCTGGGGATATCAGATCACCGCTCGACATTGCAAGCCGTTCGCCGTGTTCCCTGCAATCGGAAGTGATAGTGCATGAGAACTTATGACGCGTTGCTTTGAATTTGCTGGCGTGATCAACCGGAAACTGCGGGGAATGGATAGACTGGCGACCGTTCCGTCTGACTGATACCTTGGCCTTGGGAGACTCCAAATGAGACTGCATCACGCGACTCGCCTTGTCCGACTCGTTGCCTTCCTGGCTCTTTTGCATGCGGGGCTGGGAGCGGCGCAGACTGCGCGTGTAACGATCTATCCGGCAAACAAGGCTGTTCGCATCAATCCTGACACTCACCTGGTCCTCACGTTTTCCAGTGCTCCCACGCTTGGCAAGTCCGGTCAGGTCCGCATCTGCGATGCCGCCAGTCACCGTCTTGTCGACACTCTGGACCTCAGCATACCCGCCGGTCCCGATCCCACTCGGCGGGTCACAATTCCCGCCAACCAGGGAATCCCGCTGGACGCCTCCATTCCCACTTCTCCAACGACGACGACGCCGGCCGTGCGCTTCACGCCTGCCGACCTCCACAACTATCAGCTCGATACGATTGGCGGCCTCGAGAACTTCCACTTTTACCCGGTCATCATTCACGGGAACGTGGCCACCATCTACCTGCATCACAACGTCCTGAACTATGGCCACAAGTACATTGTGCAGATCGATCCAGGTGTCCTGACCCCAACATCAGGCACTTTCGCTGGATTCAACACAGACCGCGCATGGACATTCAGCACCAAACCGGGTGCTCCGAACGCGGGCGCGACGCGCATCATCGTCGCCGCCGACGGCAGCGGAGATTTCAACACCGTTCAAGGCGCGGTAGATTTCGTCCCCGGGAATCCTCCGCATCGGATCACCATCTTCATCAAGAACGGTACCTACGAAGAGATTGTCTTCTTTCGCAATAAATCGAACCTCACGTTCCTCGGCGAGGACCGCGAAAAAGTGCAGGTCGGGTATGCCAATAACAGCGCCTTCAATCCACCTCAGCCAGGGCCAAACCGACGCTGTGCCTTCTCTGTGTATGACTCGAAGAATATCGAGCTGATGAATTTCTCAGTCAATAACAATGCCTACGGCCAGGCGGAAGGCCTTCTCATCTCCGGCGAGGCGAATATCGTCAGCCGAATGAATATCAAGGGTTCGGGAGATGCCATCAATCTGCGCGGCACAGTCTACCTTACTGACAGCCGCATCATCGGGGATGGCGACACCGTTCTTGGCGTAGGTCCCGCCTTTTTCAACCACTGCGAGCTTCAATCCATCGGACCATTCATGTGGATTCGCAACACCGACGCCAATCACGGAAACGTCTTTGTCAACTGCACCTTTATTGCTCGCGAACGGCCTACTGCCCAGTCCCAGGCCGCTGCACCCACACCCGGTACGGCATCAACAACACGCCCAGACATGCTGGCCGTGCTTGCCCGCCTGCCCAATAATCACGGCCTCAATTATCCCTATGCCGAAGCGGTGCTCATCAACTGTCACCTCCAAGGAATCCCGTCCCCCGGCTGGGGACCGATTGAAGCCGACCCCTCCCATCTGCACCTCTGGGAGTACCACAGCACCGGTCTCGACGGGCGCCCGATCGACATCTCCCAACGGCATCCTGCCTCGAGACAATTGACCCTGCCAAGGGATGCTGAGATCATCGCCAATTACAGCAATCCTGCCTTCGTCCTGAATGGTTGGACCCCACTCGTAGAACAGTAGATTTTCTCAACCACGGGGCGGAATTTCCGCCTATCCGGTTAACAGCAACCAGCCCAGCTTACGCTGGGGCAAAGCGGTAAGGAACTCGGCTTGAGCGGCGTGTTCGGCGGCGTCCTTTATAGGATGGAGAAGATCGTCAGGGCGGCAAGCTATAAGCCGACCTACAAATGGTGTTCGGTTGAACCCGTTTAACAGCATGGCTCCAGGTTCCGTGCGCAAGCCATTGGTGACGCTGTTCCAGCGATCCCGTTTAGAAGAGTGCCTCTCGCTGCACAACCGGGCCGCTCCTGCCGGTCGATTCCCTCTTTGGAGTCGTGCGTATGTCCAAACAACGCAAGGCGAAGATGCCGTCGGTACATGCCAAGCCCATCCAGCGGAAGCATGCCGCCGGAATCGACATCGGTGCAACCAGCATCTATGTGGCGGTTCCGGTTGATCGCGATCCACAACCCGTGCGTTCCTTCCAGACTTTTACCGAGGACCTGCATCGGCTGGCAGACTGGCTGCAACGTTGCCGGATCAAAACCGTGGCGATGGAGTCCACGGGAGTGTTCTGGGTACCGCTTTTCCAGATCCTGGAACAACGCGGCTTCGAGGTATGTCTGGTCAATGCACGTCATGTAAAGAACGTGCCCGGCCGAAAAACCGACGTATCCGATTGCCAGTGGCTGCAATACCTGCATTCGGTGGGCTTGCTGCAGGCTTCATTTCGGCCAGCGCAGCAGGTCTGCGCACTGCGTTCCCTGCTGCGGCATCGCGACAGCCTGGTGCAGACGGCAAGCACGTATGCGCAACGTATTCAGAAGGCGCTGGACCAGATGAATCTGCAACTGCACCATGTCATCAGCGACATCACCGGAGTAAGCGGCGTCACCATCCTCGATGCCATTCTTGACGGAGAGCGGGATCCGCTGCAGGCTAGCCAGTCTGCGCGATTATCGCATCAAAGCCACCGAGGAAACAGTCGCAAAGTCGCTAGTAGGAGATTACCGTCCCGAACATCTCTTCACCCTGCGTCAGAGCCTCGACGCATGGCGGTACCACCGCAAGCTCATCGCAGAGTGCGACGATGAAGTACAGCGGCACCTTGTCCAATTTGCTTCCAAAGTCGACCCGAAACAAAAACCGTTGCCGCGCCCCAAGAAAGTCTCTTCCTCGAAGGTGTATTCCAGCCACCCCGACTACGACCTTCGCACCGAGCACTATCGCATACTCGGTGTGGACCTCACCGAGGTTCCCGGTATCAACACTCTGCTGGTTCATACCTTGCTGGCCGAAGTCGGCCCCGATTTGTCCAAGTTTCGCAGCGCCGCAGCGTTTGCTTCCTGGCTGGGCCTGTGTCCCGACAACCGCATCAGCGGCGGCAAGATACTGTCCGTGCGCACCCGCCACGTGCAGAATCGCGCCGCGCTTGCGCTCCGCATCGCCGCTCACACGCTGCATCACAACCAGTCTGTCCTTGGCCACTTTCTACCGACGCATGCGCGCCAAACTAGGCGCTCCAAAAGCCATTACCGCCACCGCGCATAAGCTGGCACGCATCCTCTACCATCTGCTCACCACCGGCCAGCCCTATCAGGAGAGCATCTTCGCTGAGCGGGAAACTCAGCATCAACAAAGAACCCTCTTCAGTCTCCACGCTCGGGCCCGCGCCCTCGGCTATCAACTCATCCCCTTGGCCGCAGCAACTTGATCAGTTCCTTAGAAGAAGAAGAAGATCGGGTGCAGCACTGGAGACTTGAGACGCGTTGCCGATAAAGAGTCTGACGACGGCGCTTCCCAGGTGGACGCCATTCTGAAGGGACTCCATGGATCTGTCCAGGAACTCATCCAACCCAGCCACGGTGAAAACGCAATCGACCCGCGGCAAATCCGATTCGGCATGCGCACCGGAAAGTATGCCTCAGAAACTACGTTTGCCTGTGGTGCATGCCAGCCGCGCCGGCAAAACTGGTTTAGTCATCGGACTACTTGTTCTGCTCATGCCCGCAGGCACGATGCAAGCTGAGTCCCCCGAGAACGATCTCGGATCTGGTGAGGGTATCGTCGCTCTGAACCGAAGAGAAATCCCGGATCAACGAAAGACCGGGATCGGGGCACTCACAAATACACTTCTTGGTGCTGACGCAGCAGTTCATGTTCTCGACGCCTACTCGACGTTGCGGATGCTCCACAATAAATGCAACGGCGATCCTTCCGTCCGCGTCTGCAATAAAGAGATGTTTCTTCCCGACTCGATCACGCATTCCAAGGCCACGATGTATGGCTACGAGGGTGCTGTGTGGTTTGCCGAAACGCTGGCGGTTCACAAGCTCGCAAAACATCACCAGAGGCTCGCGAGGTTCATCCCCGCCGTGGACATCGCTACCACTCTGCCCTTTGCTGTGAACAATCTTCGTTTACCGCTCAACTGAGCGATTCAATTGAGACAGGCCGCAATCAGCGATAACCGCGAGCGAGCAGGTACTTCGCGCCAGCTTCGAAGGCCTTTGGACCTGGGAGGAAGAATCCGAAGGCATCGGCCAGGCGGCTCATGGTGTTGAACGCGAAGCAGACTGCGAGTGCGTCTTCGATCTGCCCGCGCGAAACACCGGCAGCCAGCACCGCGCGCATATCGTCCGCATCCACCGAGTGCTCACGAGTCACCTTGCGAAGCATGCGCAGGGTCGCCCTTAGCGGCTCTTCGATGGCCGCGGTTTCGAGGTCGGAAAGAACCGCGGAAACCTTCGCCACGTCGCCATATGCCCGTTCCGCGACTGCGCCGTGCGCCCTCGTGCACCATTCGCACTCGTTCGTCTTCGCGATAAGCGCGGCCATCAGTTCGCGGTCGCCGACAGACCATGCGGACGGTCCGCGCATCACGTCCTGGGTGACTCTCGACATGGGGTTGCCATAGAAGTCAGGACGATACTTGACCACCTTGACGGCATCGAGTACCGGCTGGCGCGAGACCGCGGCTATGAGCGCGAACAAGGCCTTCGTCCCGAAACTGTGACCGGTGTCGAGGATTGCGAGGCGCACTTCTCACTCCTTCACAAGGCAAAACCCAGGTCACTATTTCCTGGGAAACCCCTTGGGGGTCGCTGCATCAAGGGCGGCGAGAGCCGTGTTGTACTGTCGCGTCGCCTGGCCGATTGCGGCAGATACCACCAACTCGAAAATCTGATCTTCTCTGAGGCCTGATGCGCGCGCGGCCGATATGTCCGCATCTGTTACGCGGTAGGCATGGTTGGCGACCTTGCTGATCAGCGTTCTCGCCGGCTCGGCGAGCCCCGTGTTGTCGAATGCATCACGGCGCTGCGCACGCGACGCGCTGCCGTCTCCTTCGAGGATTCGAGATACCAGGGCTTTGTGAGCGTTGCTGAAATTCGACATGTGAGTTCCGCTACTGAGTCTCAACGATACGGGCAAACGATTGGAGGAGACGGCCCCAATCACCCTCGGTGTCATAGATGCGGCGCATCTCATCGCGGCGGGCTCCATAGCGGTCAAGGTGCCGGTGTTCGAGTTCGACACGCGTGCCGCCCTGGCCATCGGGGATGAAACACAACTCGAGCTCCGTCTTGAGATCCGGGTCATACTGGAAATCCGCGTTGATATCCCAGGAGAGCACCAGGCACGAGTGCGGTTCCCACAAAAGAACACGACCCCAGTCACAGGTGCTTCCATCTTCGCCCAGCTCGTACCAGCGACCGCCGACGCGAGGTTCGATCACGGCATCCACCGCCCTGGCTCTGCCGATCTTGTAGATGTCCAGCGGCCACCATGTGCCCATCTTTTCGGTGAATACCCGCCATGCCACCGCCGGCGGCGCATGGACGGTCACGACCTTTCGAATGCAGTTCGGATCTACAGCGCCGGTCATCGTCTCCCGCGTCATCGCGATTTCCTTTCCCTGGTGGCTTCCTGCTCGGCCGCTGCCTTGAACGCAGAGAGCGCTTCGTCCCAGAATCCGTCGAGCCAATTGCGGAGCGTACCCAAGCCTCGCGTGTCGACTGCGTAGAACCGCCGCGTGCCTTGGGCGTGAACTTTCACCAATCGGGCCGCCTTGAGAACCTTCAGGTGCTGGGAGACCGCGGGACGAGTCACATCCATCCCATCGGCAATCTCCCTCACTGACCGCGTCCCGTCTCGCAGCCTGTTGAACACGAGACGCCGGGTGGGATCTCCGAGGGCGTCCAGGGCCCGCGACACTTCGATCATCTATCGATGGTAAACCTATACTAACCGTAAGTCAATGCTAACCATCGATCCGCTTCCCGACCGCCTTGGGATTTTGCATCGGATGGAGGCATAGTTGTGTGCATGCCAGTGGCCATTTCGCGCCGGAGGAGCAGCCCGGGGCGGTGTGGGATTTGTTTTTTCCTGAAGTGGCAGAAATTCGGCGGATAACTGCTCAACCGAAAGCCACAACGTGGTCGGCAACCCAGCGTTGCGGTATGAATGGGCTACTCTGCGGGAGTGATGGTGATGTTGCGAAAGAGGACGCGACCTTTTTCGCTGCCCTGGAGGTAGATGGGGCCGGGCTCGCCTTCGCGGCTGTCGAGCGCCCCGCCGGTAAGGCCGGGAATCTCCTTGTTGTCGATGATGGTCCGGCCGTTCTGGATCACCGTGACCTTGCGCCCGATCAGAGTGATGTCGAAGGTCTGCCATACGTCTGGGCTGCGGGGCAGTTCGGGATCAGGCGCGAGGAAACCGTAGACGCCGCCGGTGTGATGGCTGGGCGGCTCGGCCTCCGACTCTGTTTCGATCTGCACTTCGTAGCGGCCGCGGAGGTAGACACCGCTGTTTGAGTCCTTGCCGCAGTTGAATTCGATGTGGAGTTTGAAGTCTTGAAACTTGCGGTCGCTGATGAGTTCCGGACCGTTGCCGGGGCTGATCAGGTTGCCATCCTTCACCGTCCAGTCGGGGGGTCCAGACTTGCTCTGGCGCCAGCCGCTGAGGTCTTTGCCATTCAGGAGCGCAACCGGCTTACCCCATTTCGGATTGTTGGTGAGGTTAAGTTTCGGCGCACGGATGCCGGTCCACGACCATGTAGAACCGTCCGGGCCGTTGACGGTGCCTGAAAGGTTCTCGCCGTCGCGGACGCCTTTGAAGACCAGATCGGCTTTGCTGGCTTCCTCTTCCCTGGGAGAGACGAAGGTGAGCTGCGATCCGCTGATTGCGACTCTGCGCAGCGGGCGCGCGTTGCCCCATCGGCCCGTGAAGAGCGCCGTGAGCTTGCCGTTTTTCTCGCCGATCTCGATCCACGACGGATATTCGTGATCGGGCGCTTTCAGGGTAAGATCCCAGCGGCCCAGAAAGGGTGCGGCGGAATCAGTCTGTCCGAAAGCCTGCACCGAAGCTCCGGTGAAGAATGCACAGACAGCCATTACGATGAGCGTGGAAAGAATCATTCTTGCGGTCTTCACGTTTGACTCCTGTCTCTCTATGCCAAGGACTTGATGGTCTGTGAGGGTTCATCCCAGCGAACGGGGACGCCGCGGAAATAGGATTCGTTGGCCAGATGGCAGGCGAGGGCGGCGTGGTGTCCAAAGACGGCGTCCTGCACGACCGGCTTGCGCGAGCGTACCGCTTCGAAAAAGTTCCAGAGATGCGGGCGAAGGTCATCGTAGTCGTTGCCGTTGATCGTGATGCTCTCAGGTGCTGGTTCCTTGCCCGGCGCCGGGTCGTGCTCATCGTGCCACTGCTTCGCGTAGGCCGCACGCATGGCGCCGGGGAAACTGCCGGAGTAATAGCTTGGTGAAGTGTCGACGCCTGCCTGGGGTGAATAGGTGACGGAGAACTCACGAAGCTCGATCATGCCCTTCGAACCCTGGAACCGCGTGACTTCCGCCGATTCGCAGTCGAGGCTCAAACGCATGTAGACGGGAATGCCCTTGTATTCGAAGAGCACGGCGTGGACATCGGGCATGTTGCGTCCGTCCTTCCAGCGGTAAATGCCGCCGAACGCGGAGACGCGTTTCGGTACTTCATTTATGCCGAGCGAGAACTGCATGCCGCTGATGAGATGGACGAGCAAATCTCCAGCGACTCCGGTGCCGTACTCCTTCCAGCAGCGCCAGCGGGCAAAGGTGTAGGGATCGAAGGGCTTTCTGGGAGCAGTGCCGAGCCACGTATCCCAGTCGAGGTTTTCGGGCGAGAGATCGGGTGGAGGAGGATATTCCCACGCGCCGGTAGGGTCGTTGCGACCCATGGTGGCTTCAATCAGATTCAGATCGCCGATAGCGCCGTTCGCGATCATCTCTTTGACCTTGGCGCAGAGCACGGAACTGGTACGCTGCGCGCCAATCTGAACAATGCGATCCGTCTTTCCGGCTGCC
The DNA here is from genome assembly GCA_963774175.1 of uncultured Acidobacteriaceae bacterium. Classification (GTDB taxonomy): domain Bacteria; phylum Acidobacteriota; class Terriglobia; order Terriglobales; family Acidobacteriaceae; genus Telmatobacter. The sequence continues at coordinate 138,286 of CAVZDT010000008.1, read as the reverse complement.
GCGACCATGGCGACCCCATCGGCCGGATTGTGCGACATGGGTTTTTCGCAGTACACATCCTTGCCGGCGGCGAGCGCGTCCACCACGACCTGCTTGTGCCAGTGGTCGGGGACGGCGATGAGGATTGCATCGATGCTCTTGTCGTCGAGCAGTTCCTGGTAGCGGCGCGTTGTTTTGATGGGCTTGCCAACGATTTCGCGGGCCAAGGTGTGACGCCCGTCGTAGAGATCGGCCGCTGCAACGCATTCAGTGCCGGGCAGGCCTACGGCAGTGGCGAGTACGCCGCTGCCTTCCATACCCACACCGACAATGCCGAAGCGGACTCGGTCGCTCGGTGAAGAATCGTGCCCCGGGGCGTAGAACGGTTCAGCGTCGACGCGAAGGGAGTTGGAGGCGAGAGTGGCGCCGGCAACTGCGGCAGTGGTCTGCAGAAACGTACGACGAGACAGAAGAGATTTGGGCATATCGTTTTCGCTTTCAGAAGAGCACACCCCTTCTATCGCCGCCGCGGCCGGCTGTCAACTTTGTCTTTGCGAATTACCGTTAGCATTAATTGGGATGGAGCTATGCTGAATTCAGCAAAGACGGAGCCGCCTATGTCCGCTCTCGCAGCCCAGCAATCCACCGACATTCACGCCAAAGCCCTGGCCATCAATCTGGAGGCTTCTTTGTATGGGACGTTTGCCGAGATTGGAGCCGGTCAGGAGGTAGCCCGTTGGTTCCTGAGCGTTGGCGCGGCTTCGGGAACGGTGGCGCAAGCCATCTCGGCCTACGACAAAACGGTCAGCGATGACACGTATGGCGCCGGTACGCGCTATGTCTCCAAGGAGCGTCTTGTGGCCATGCTCGACCACGAATATCAGCTCCTCCTCGCCCGGCTCGGCGAAGAACGCGGCGCTCATACCCGGTTTTTCGTTTTCGCGGATACCGTCGCGACTCGGAATTACCAGGGAACCAATGAGCAACACGGCTGGCTCGGTTTCCGTTTCCAGGCCGAACCCGAGGAGCAGCCGAATCAGATTCTCCTCCACATCAATCTCCGGGATTCCACCGCGCAACTCCAGCAGCAGGCCATTGGTACGCTCGGCGTGAATCTGATCTATGCGGCCCATCACCAGCGGTCTTCCCCAGAGGTTTTTCTGGCGGGCCTGTTCGACGATTTATCCTCTGAACGGCTAGAAATCGACGTTCTCGAACTGACTGGCCCTGTTTTCTCTGGTGTCGACTCCCGCCTCTGGTGCCTGCAGTTGCTCCGCGCCCGTATGTCCCATGCATTGGTGTTTGATTCCAAGGCACAGGTGGTGGAGCCGGCCACGTCCCTTCACAAGCGTCCACTGATCGTACAGCGTACCTTGCGCGGCCATCCCGGACCGTCTGCGGCCGAGGCGCTTGAGGCCGCACGAAAGAAACTCCTCGCTGAAGGGATTTCTCCTGAGCGCGAACCGTTGGCCATTCTTGAGTTATCCCTTCAAAATCTCGAAGGCCCGGCTGCCTCAGATAACGCGGAACTGCTGGCACGGATCGAGCAACTTGCCACTTTAGGCACTGTTCTGGTGAGCGATTATCCAGAGGGCTATCAGGTCCTGAATCATATTCGACGCTACACCGCCGCGCCCGTCCGGCTGGTTATCTGGATCTCCATGTTCCTTCTGAATATGGAAGAAAGGGTGTATCCATCCTTGCCCGGCGTCGTGCTGGAAGCATTCGGCCGACTGCTGTTCACTGACGTGACGATCTATGTGGCTCCCATGCGCAAGGAATCTTTGGTGGCCGCTCTCGGCGGCCTGCATGAAGATCTTTTGCGGGAGTCCTCGGGTGGCGACATCCTGACGCTCGACGATCTCCTTCCCAAGCCGCCGCTGGACCACCTCTACCGCTATCTTCGCGCCGCAGGCCGCATTGTTCCCCTGGAGGGAGTGCAAGCGACGACTTAGCAAATCAGCCGTTCTGCACTGTGGGATCGATCCAGTTCCCATCCCTGCCAATGAGTTGTGTGGACTCTTCGGGTCCCCAGGTTCCCGGCTTGTACGAGTAAAGCGGTGTAACATTCCCCAGGATCGGCTCAACCACGCGCCATTGCGCCTCGGCAAGGTCCTGGCGAGAAAACAGCTCCACGCTGCCGCGGCTGGCATCTCCCAAAAGTCTTTGGTAGGGCGGCATGTCGAGAGCCTCCTGGCGGTGCATTTCGAGCTCCACGTCGCGTCCCACCATGCGCTCACCCGGAATCTTTACCCGCACGCCCTGCCCGATGACAAAATCCGGGCTCACCCGGATGCGCATGTGCGCCGAGCTGGTGGGCACGAGTTCTCCGAATGTCTCTCGAGGCGGGCGCTTGAACTCCACCGTAGCCTCGGTGCAAGTGACGGGCAGCATCTTGCCGGCGCGGATATAAATGGGCACGCCCGCCCATCGCCAACTGTCGATTTCAAACCGGACGGCGACGAAGGTTTCCACATCCGATCCAGGGGCCACGCCGGGGACCGATCGATAGCCCTCGTACTGTCCACGCACGACGGCGTCTGGCGTAAGCGGGCGGATAGCTCGGAGCAACTCCGCCTTGCGGTCGCGCAGGGCGTCGTGGTCTTCGCCTGTCGGCGGATCGATTGTCAGGTTGGCTACCACCTGCAACATGTGGTTCTGCACCACATCCAGCAGCGCTCCCACTTCGTCATAGAACTTTCCGCGGTCCTGGACGCCGAAGTCTTCCGCCATCGTGATCTGGATGCAGCGGATATGATCGCGATTCCAGAGGGGCTCGAAGATGGGATTTGCGAACCGCATGTAGAGGATGTTCTGCACCGGTTCCTTGCCCAGGTAGTGGTCGATGCGGAAGATGTTCTCTTCGGGGAAGAAGCGGTGCAAGGTGCGACCTAGCTCCTGGGCCGATTCGAGATCGCGTCCAAACGGCTTTTCCACGACCAGGCGCGCATTACCAGCGCAGCACAATTTGGCAAGGTTTTCAGCGACGGGCTCAAAAAGGCTCGGCGGGATGGCCAGATAGTGGAGAGGCCGCTGCGCCTGGCCCAACTCGCGGCCAACCTGCGCAAACGTGGCAGGATCGTTATAGTCGCCATCCACATAACGCAGCAGGCCGCAGAGCTTTTCAAAAGCCTGGGCGTCCAGGCCGCCGTGCTTTTCGAGGCTGTCTTTGGCGCGGGCCTTCAATTGATCCAGCGTCCAGCCCGCCTTTGCCACGCCGATAATGGGAATGTTGAAGCCCTCGTCGCGGATCAAGCCTTGCAGCGCAGGAAAGATCTGTTTGTAAGCCAGATCGCCGGTGGCGCCAAGAAACACCAGCGCATCGGACCGGGGACTTGTCATCGGTTCTGCTCCTCGTTGGTTTGTCGAACTTTCCGGTTGGGCGATCGGCCGGGACGAGCTTCGGTGAGGACCTTCGCACTCTCACTATATCGCGAAGGATGAGCTCATCTCAGGCGCTATCAGGCTCTGCGGCTGCCGGCAGGGATGCAGAGGTTTGCGGAAGGTCATAAAGGCCTTCGGAAGCGACCTGGGATTGGAGTCGGTCGACGAGTTGCGCGATGGTCCGAGTGACACGGATGAGGGACTGTTCACGCTCGAAGTGTTCGCCTGAGATTCCGGCCGATGCGGAATCTATGCGCTGCACGAGACTCGCCGGGGTGCTAATGCGGTGAACGCGGGTGGCAAGCTGGCTCTCAATGCTATCTGCGATCTGACGGAAGATGCGCGCACACTCGAAGCGAAAGTCATCCTCAAAAGCCCTGAACGGCTGCGACTTCGGGTCGGTGCTGCCAAAGATTCGGAACTGGAGGAGCGGTACCTCGAGCAGGTAAAAGCTACGTAAAGAGGACTGCCAGCGACGGATGCGATCGCGGGCAACCAAGTCTCTTGCGCGCGGAGGGCCAGTTTCAAAGGGAACGGCGTCGGATTGTGCGTTCACTTCACCAAAATGGCGATAGATTTCCTCGCGCTGGCGGCGAACCTTCAAAATGTCCTCAGGACGATCGGCGTGCGGAGAGGAGGAAGAGAAATCGGCCAAGAGGCGAAGATTCACAACAAAAATGCGCACCATCTCGTCGGCGGCAGAGCGCGGAAAGAGGCGCTCAAAGACAAGCCACATCATCGTAATGCCGAGCAGGACGCCGAGGGCGCGATCGCGGGCGATTGTGAGGTCGGTCTGGAAGGAAAAATCGCTGAATTGGATGAGGTAAAACGCGAATGCAATTTGCACGCCCGCGTAAGATAGCCGGGAACTGGAAGTGGCGATCCATCCGGCCACAGCTGTCACCGCGGCGAAGAGCACGGTGAAGCCACCGATGGAATCAATGTAGGGCAGAACGAAAATCTGGGCTCCGAGGCCGGCGATGATTCCACCAATGACAAATCCCAGGACGCGAAGAAGTTGCTTTTGCCGGAGGAGCCGATGGTGGTTAGAGCGCGTGAGTACGCAGGTGGTTACCGATGTGGAAAGGTTTCGCCAGTCCAACGAAACATAAAAGACATAGCAGAGCATGGCCGCAAGGGTGCCAGCGAGAACGTAGCGCAGATGCTCAGGATTGGAGAAGGCGTCCGGGACGAAGATCCGGACAGTGTCATGCGCGTCTTCAAGTGGTTCAAGCTCAGGATCGACGGCATTTTCCTCGCTAAAGATCGCGGGCATCAACGACACCATGGATTCGATTTCAGAGAAGAGCGGAGTGCCGGGACTGGGCAGAGGCACCAAGGCTGCCTGACAGGGTTGGCCGTGGGTGCGAAGGCAGCTGCGAATATCGGCGATGCTTTGACCGATGCGCTGCAGCACGCTGCCGGAACTCCGCCGGCAGAGAGGGATAAGCACCAGCGAGAGCGGCAGCAAAATCAATGGAACGAGCGACCAGTGAAACCAGTGTGCTCATTCGAGTGCGATAGAGCTGGGCGTAGTCTGCAGCGGGCCACGTGACGGCGCAGCGCACCGGCCCCCACCATGGCGAACTGGGCAAGACCGGCTTGTGTAGCGGGCGAAACAGGCCGGCCGTTGGCGTAATCCGTCATCAGATTCTCAATGAGAGCGAGGCGAGTATCGAGACCCTCGAGGAGATCGTCGGCGCCGTACAGCGCGTGGAAGACGACTTCAACGCCCAGCGTCACCAGCGCCCCGATGAGCGTCGCCAGTAAGAGCCACAGTGTCAGTTCGACATTACGTTTCCGCGGGGCCGGGCAGGTACCAGATGCCGACAACGTTGGCGACGACGAGAGCGAGGCCTGTCGCTATTGCGTAGTTTGCAAGGCAGCGGAGCAGAAAGAAAACCAGAAAGAGGCTGCAACCAACCCAGAGAAAATGGGTCTCAGGAGTGGAAGCAAGCAGCCGAGCGCCGACGGGGATGAAGAGCGCGCCGAGCAGGAACGCACCAATCATGAAGATCGCCGAACGGGCGGTAGAGACCAGATTTTCGCGGGAAAAGAAAAAAGCAGCCTAAGGCGCCCACATGACGCCGCCCGGAATGCGGAAGGTGACGATGATGATCATGGTCAAGGTCGCGGAGATGACGATGCGCGCCACCAGCGCGCCGCGGCCTGGATAGGGTGCGAGTTCCTTTTTGAGGAAGTCGGGGAACCAATCGCTGAAGCGTTCCGGATGCGGAAGGTGAATGGGCTCGGAGGCCATGTCTTGTCTTCCCCGGTCAGTGCGAAGCGCGTAACCGCGGATGATGACGGTGGCAGATTCGCCGAGGCGGAAGGCATCGGGCGGGCCATTCAGAATTCGTATTCGCACAGGAAAGCGCGAGGCCAGATGCACCCAGTTCAGGGTGCGCTGGACATCGGGCAGGCCGGGAGTGGTGAGACGGCCAATGAGATCAGTATCGGGCGTGACTCCGAATCCGACGCTGTCAACCCTGCCCTCGTAGCGAACGCCAGGGACGGGACATAACATAGACGTCGGCGCGCATTCCGGGCTGGATGTGGTGCAGTTGTGTTTCGCGGAAGTTGGCGATGACCCACCAGGTGCGGTTGTCGATGAGAGTGAAGATCGGTTTGCCGGCACTTGCGTAGTCACCTTGCGAAATGGTGAGGTTGGTGACGCGCGCGTCAAACGGGGCGACAACGCGGCAATTGTCGAAGTCGTACTGGGCGGTATCAATGGCCGCCTGCTTGCCGGGAAGCTGTCCTTCGCAGAGGTCTGAGCGTGGTTACGTTGTGGGTCGCCTGCTGGACCTGCTGATGGCTCTGTTCGAGCACCGCCTGCGCCTGCTTGTACTGCGCTTCAGAGGCGAGCAGGCTGGCCTCGGCCAAAGCCAGCTGCGACTGGGCCTCATTGGCGGCCTGCGTGCGCGAGACCTGCAACGTGCGAGCCTGATCCACCTGATCGACGGTGACAAACTGGCGCGTTAGAAGCGGCTCGATGCGGTGCAGATTGTCCGAGGCGTATTTGAGTTCCGCATTGGAGCGCTCGATTGCAGCCTTGGCATTGGCAACATCGGCCTTGGCTTCTTCCACTGCGGCGCCGGCGTGGGCAAGGCTGGCTTCCGCACTCAGGACGTTGGCCTTGGCGACATCCACACCGCTGGATTTACCCGCAATGATTCGGCTCTCGTCGCCGATCTGGCCTTGAAGAGCGCGTTGGTCGGAACGGGCGTGGGCAAGAGCGTAGGCGTAGGGGCGGTCGTCAATGTCGAACAAGGGTGCGCCCGCTTTTACCAAGCTCATTGTCGGAGACATACAGGTGCATCACGGGGCCGTTGACGAGCGGGAGCCATGCCGATGTAATTCGCAAAAACTTCAGCATCATCGGTGCGCGGGTTTACGTAGTTCTCGCGAATGACAAGCATCGCGAGTGATAGCCGTACAGACGATTACCCCAATGCTGATGGCGCGGCCGATGATGTGAAGGCGAGTGTGCGACGATTCGACTGGCATGATTCCGTCCTCCCAATCAGCTAAAGAAGATGAGCCAGAGCCCGCAGGCAAAGAAGAGCGCAATACATGGATAGAAAACAACGGGCCAGAGAATCTCCTTGTCGAGTGAAAAGCGGACAAAGATACGGCTTGAGATCGCGGCCAGGACGATGCCCGCAAACAGGCAAATGAGCCAGGACGGAAAGAAGGACCCGAGTATGTTGAACGTCGGCGAGCGCATGCAGCCCGCGAGTGTGGTCGGGAGCAGCGCGACGATAAAGGTCAACCATCGTTGAGAGCGGTTCACAGGCTCGTTCCGCTCCTTTCGCGTGAGTTCGTGGTCATGGAACCGGGACTCCAATGCTGAGTCTGAATCAGATCGCCGGTACGAAAAGCGAGATTGGTGACCTGGAGTAACAACTGCGTTCGAGCGGAGATGTCTTCAGAGCGGGCCTCGGCCAGAGCCTTTTGTGCCGAGACTACATCGAGCAGATTGCGGACGCCATAGCCATAGGCTTCCTGCGCGGCTTCATAGGATTGCTGGGAAGCCGTCAACAACGCGGCAGCGGCCTTCTGCTGGCGCAGCGCAGTCTGCATATCGGAGTAGGCGGCCCAGACCTCGTTTGCGATCTGATCGCGAAGCGAGTCGATCTGCGCCTGGGTCATTCTTTTATCGTGCTCGGCCTGAGCAATACGATACTCGCGTCGCGCACCGTCGAAGAGAGTCCATCTGAGACTCAACTGGGCGTTCCAAACTTCTCCCTCCGCGTAAGATCCGGGGAAAAGATCCTGTCTGACCGTAGGCCCGCGCCTCCCCACCGGTCTCCCTCGAAGCTGAGAGAAGGAAAGTAGCTGGACTTTGCCTGTTTGATAGAAGCATTGTCAGCGCGCAAACGCGCACAGTTGCTGGAGCAGCTTCGGGTCGCTGGCTGAAAGCGCGATCGATCTCCTGATCGACGGAATCGGCGATCGAGGAAGGCAGCTGCAACTGGTCTATGTCCTGGATCTTGAAAGCAGTTCCAGGTGCGAATCCGACTGCCGTTGCGAGATCGCCACGGGCGATGTCGACCGCTCCGATGGCAGCCTGCAAATCGTAGTCCGCCTGTGCACGCGCTGCCGTGGCCTCCAAGCTCATCGGGCTTTGTGGCGAGACCGTTGGCGAGCCGCGCAGCTGGCGTCCTCTTCGACAGTTTTGGCGTTTTCGAGACTGACCTCCGCCGCCTCGCGCTGGCCATCTGCATTGAGAAGCCGGTAATAGGCAGAGGCGACTTGATAAATGATGCGGCGGTGGGTGTCGTTGAAAGCGAAGTCGGACGCCAGCAAGTTGGCCTTGGCGGCGTCGATTTCTCCGCTTCGTCCTCCGAGATCGAACACCAGGTACTCTACGTGCAGAACGGGCTCAAAGACGCCTTCTGTCTGGCGATGAAAGTACTCACCGATGAGCGTCGCCGTGCGAAGAGAGACGGCGAGCGCAACGGCCGTCAAGGTAGGATAGAGCGCGCTGCGCGCAATGCCCAATGCATCGGCTTTGGATTTGGCTTCCTGCCAGGCGACGCGTGTCTCGGGATTGTGCTGCTCGGCTAGATCAATCAACTCGGCGAGCGTGTATGTCTTTTCTGTATCGGGAACGCCGAGCTTCTGAGGCTCGACGGGGTACTCGCGTTTGGAGCGATCTTGCGTCCTTCGGATTGCCAGATGGCATCGGAAGCAGGCGGAGCGCTTTGCGCCAGAAGGCATGCGGGACTTGCGGCGAACGATGCGATCGTCAAGAGCCAACCCGTTAACGTAATTGCGCACACTGGCTGGAAGGTACTGCTTGCGGTGGTTCCGGGCTGAGGACATGCGATCGAAAGATGGTGGCGACGCGAAGGGATTTGTCGGGATGGAAATGCAAGTGACAAGGCTGTCATGGAGGTTTTGACCTTTGAGCTAATCCTCATTAGCTTTAGGCTCTGAATCTGCGTCATTTAGCGCATCTCCGGATTCCCGTTGGTTCCTCTGAGTGTCCCGAGCAAGCCGTTTCATGAACTCCCGCATATAAACACGGCATTGGAGCCCGACCTTGCCCCTGATCAATTGCAGAAGTATATCTTCGCCATCCAGACCGATTTCGGTCAGACCCCTCCACGGTACCACGTGCATAGTTTCCCATCTGGCTCTTGATGGCACTGCGCAGGACCGCCGAAAGCGAAACTGCGAACGCCCACGAGTTTCACGGAAGGACGACGGCAGCCGCTTGACTTTCAGTGCCGCAGGAGACTCTCCATGTGTCTTGAATCTGCGTACCGCCAAGGTAGAGGGAGCGCCTGAGCATCAAGCCAGTCGACACGCGGAAACAGTGCGTGAACGCCAGGAACATACTTTGGCATCAATTGCGCACAGACAATGCCCAGCGAAGCCGGCCCGGCATCAGCGCCTGTAAAGCCGTAATGCAATAGCTGAGAGACAAGTGAATGAGCCCCTTGCTGGAGTGCTTTGCGAAGCGGAATCACGCGTCGAACCAAAAACTGATTGTTGCAGACTTCCACGTCGATCGCTCGCCGTGGTGATAAGAGAGATTCCGAAACTCCCGCCCCAGTTGCGGAAAAGATTTGTGAGGCTGGAGGCGCAGCTGTTTTACGAGGACGATTCTGGAAGCAGCAGCGAATCGAAAGAGGGAACTTTCAAGACAGGGGATCGGCAGCGAGTGCAAAAACCGGATGGTCACACGGCTAATCCCATGACTCATCTAGTGCGTTAGATATTCAGTTATAAGTGATTAGAAAGATAGCAGTTATATGCCAGGCAAAGCGAGAAGATGGCGCGAGCCATAATGATTTGCAAAGACCGCGGGCAAAAACTACTCGGCCCGTAAGGCATCCGTCGGATTCACCGATGCGGCGCGCTTCGCGGGCAAGAAGCTCGCGACCAAAGACGCCACTCCAAGGACCGCGATCACGCATGCCAACGTAAGAGCATCCCAAGCCCGCACGCCGAATAGCAGGTTGCGAATCATCATAGAAGTTCCTATCGAGCACGCGAGCCCAATAGCGAGTCCTGCCATGGTCAGTAAACCGGCTTGCCGCATTACGAGCTTGTAGACCGACCCACGCTGCGCACCCAGCGCCATGCGCACGCCGATCTCTCGCGTGCGCTGACCTACCGAGTAGGCGATGACACCGTAGAGGCCGACCACGCCGAGTATCAGCGCCAGCGCCGCGAATCCGCTTACGAGCCATGCTGAGAAGCGGTGGAGCAAAGCGGCCTGCGTGGCGCCGATCTTGCCGTTCATGGTTGCTTCGTCGGAGACGCCGAGGTTGGGGTCGATCTGGTGCAGCGTTGCGACAATCGACGGCAGAAGTGTCGCTGGGTCCTGCGAAGTTCGCACTGCAAGGCTGAAGGAGTTCTGGAGAGTCTGGTTGATGGGGAAGTACTCGGCAGCGGCGACGGGAACATCGAGCGGCCCCTCGCGGACATCGTCGATGACGCCGACAATCTCCCACTGGGCCGGCCGCCCTCCTTCATCGTCGGCGATCTTCTGGCCGATGGGGTTCTGACCGGGGAAATATCTCCGGGCAAGCGACTGGTTGATGATGGCGACCCTTGGGCGCGAGGCGTCATCATCCTCGGTAAAGTAGCGGCCTCGAATCAGAGCAGCCCCGAGCGCAGGCAAATAGCCGGGGCTGATGTGGCGCTCATCCACATCGTTATGTTCGCCGTGATAGGGTCTTCCCGGAAAGGATATGCGGTCTATGCCGCAATCGCATTGAACGGGGAGCAGGCTGGTGATGCCTGCCGACTGCACGCCCGGTAGATTAGAAACGCGGTGTGCGATTTCGCGATAGAGCCCGACCATCTGATCGTCGGCCTTGTACACCGAGCCGGGCGCCATCACATTCACCGCTGCGACGTGGCCCGGATCAAAGCCCAGCGGCACATGGAGGAGCCGGTAGAAACTCTTGCCGAGCAGACCGGCGCCAGCCAGCAGCACTACAGCGACGGCGAGCTCCGCGACGACCAGGTTTGCGCCTAGCCGTCGCCAGAAGCGGTTCGCCGTTCCGCGACCGCCATCGGCCAATCCGTCCCGCACCCGCTGGAAGGAAAGACGCAGCGCGGGGGTTGTGGCGAGGAGCACCGCTGACAGGAGTGCGACAGCACTGACGAAGGCCGTGGTGTGCGGGTTCAGGCTGACTCCATTGAGAAATGGCATATTGGCCGCCATGTCTTTGGGAACGAGACGCGAGAGACCTCGCATCAACCCCGCAGCAATTGCAAGTCCTGACGCGGCCCCGAGCGCGGTGAGCAGCAAACCCTCAGCGACGAACTGTCGGACAAGGCGCAATGGAGTTGCGCCCAGCGCCCCGCGGACGGCGATTTCATGTCGACGGCTTTCAGACCGAACCAGCAGCAGGCTGGCCACATTGACACATGCAATCAGGAGAAGGAGCCCGGAGCCGCCGAGGAGCGTGAGCAGGATGGGCCGGACATCTCCCACGACAACTTCGGAGAGCGGCACGACACTTGCGCTGGCCTCGCGGCCAGGCGCGGGATACTGCTGCTGCAGCTGCGCGGCGATGGCCCGCATTTCAGCTGAGGCAGATTGCACGCTGATACCGTCGCGAAGGCGGCCCACGCCCATGAAGTCATAAAATCCCCGAGACTGCTCGTGAAAGCTAAGATTGTTGATCGGAACCCAGAACTCGGTGTTGCCGCCTGGCGCGAACGAGAAGGAACGGGGAAGGATACCGATCACCGTGTAGGCGGCACCATCCAGATCAACGATGTGACCGAGCAGGTCAGGCCGCGCTCCGAAGCGGTGCATCCATGCGCCATAGCTCAGGATGGTGACGTTGGGCCCACCGATCCGATTCTCGCCGGGATTGAAGTCGCGACCTGACAAGGGGCGGATGCCGAGTGTCCGGAAAAAGCCGCCGCTGATGCGCATAGCCTGGATGGGCTCCGAGCCCGATGGCGTGCGGAGCAGATAGCCGCTCGGGCTGTAGACATCGAGTGACTGGAATGATTTGTTGAGACGTTGCCAATCGAGAAAATCCGGATACGAAAGCGGCCATTGGGGAAACTGAGCGTTGCCCTCGTTGACCTCCATGATGTGCGTGGGGTCGGTGTAGGGGAGCGGTTCCAAGAGCGCCGCATCCACGAACGCAAAGATCGCTGCGCTTGCGCCGATGCCGACGGCGAGAACGAGGACCGCGGTTGCGGCAAAGCCTGAGTTCCTCACCATCTGGCGTACTGCATATTTCAAATCACGGACCGTGTTATCGAGCCACTCGACGCGATCTTTTAAATAGAAGCGCTCCCTGGCGTTGCGGACACTGCCGAACTCGATGCTTGCCTTTCGGCGCGCCTCCTCTTCACTAAGGCCCTCTCGTTCTAACTCGTCGGCTTCAAGCGCGAGGTGCGACCGGATCTCTTCCGCAAAGTCCTCTTTGCTCCGCCGTCGTCTGAACATCGCTTCGCCTCCTCAATGTCGTGATAACGCGATGCAGTCATCATTCTGGGTCGGCATCCGACCTAAGAATCGCACCGTTCGGGTCGGATGTCAACCTGACTGAAAGGCACCGGTGAGTACGCAGACACCTAATCGGGGTGAATTCCATCTTCTCGATGACGCTTTGGCGTTCGTATTGGGTGAAGTAGATGGTCTTTTTGTATGCAGGCGGTACACTGATTCGCGAACGTTCCATTCGGCAATTTCACTGCGCGAGGTCTCGATCTATGGCACGCGGCTTGATTGTGTCTGCACTTCTCTCTTCGCTCATCACCTCGTGTATCGCCCAGTCCGCGCCCCCTGAAAAACGCGAAGCCGAAGTGAACGCGATCTTCGCCAAGATGGACACGACCGTCTCGCCCGGCTGTGCGCTCTCGGTCATCCGCGACCACAAGATCATTTACGAGCGCGGCTACGGAATGGCCGATCTCGATCACAATGTTCCCATCACGCCCACATCGGTCTTTCACGTGGCATCGATGTCGAAGCAGTTCACTGCGGCGTCGATTCTGCTGCTGGCGCAGGAGGGCAAGCTCTCGCTCGACGATCCGGCGCGTAAATACATTCCCGAGCTGCCCGACTTCGGCACGCCGGTCACCATCCGCGAGCTGCTCCATCACACCAGCGGCCTGCGCGATCAGTGGGACCTGCTCGGCCTGTCTGGCTGGCGCTACTCGCACGACCTGATCACCGACGCCGACGTGCTCTACGTGGTCTCGCACCAGAAGGAGCTGAACTTCCCACCCAACACCAAGTTTCTCTACAGCAACACTGGTTATACACTCCTTGGCGCGGATCGTAGGCGCGCGTGAGCGGCACAGTCGCTGCGTGAATTTACCACTGCGCGCATCTTTGCGCCGCTGGGCATGAAGAACACCCACTTCCGCGACGATCACGATGAAATTGTGAAGAACATGGCCTACGGATACGAACCGGCTAATGAGACATTCCGGCTCAGCGTGACCGACTTCGACACGGTGGGCGCAACCAGCCTGCTGACCACGGTGGAAGACCTGGCACTGTGGGACGAGAACTTCTACAACCCGCGGATCGGCGGCCAATCGCTCATTCACGATTTGCAGGTGCAAGGCAAGCTGAACAACGGCGAGCAGATCGACTACGCCGCGGGACTGGTGATCGGCAAATACCGCGGCCTCGCCACGGTCGATCACGGCGGCGCCGACGCGGGGTACCGCGCCGATCTGCTCCGCTTTCCCGCTCAGCATTTCAGCGTGGCCTGCCTGTGCAATCTCAGCACCGCCAATCCCAGCGACCTCGCGCGCAAGGTTGCGGACATTTACCTGGCAACGGAGATGAAGCCCAAAGCGGACGCAACCCCCGATGACTCCGCACCGTTCCACCTCACACCTGAGCAGATGCAGGCCAAGGTGGGCGCGTACGTCAACACGAAGGACGAAGACGACGTGGTGCGGTGGATCATCAAGGATGGGCAGTTGCAGGTGGGCAATGCGGACGAGGACGACACCTACCCGGTGAAGGCGATCAGCGAAAACCGGTTCCGTCTGCTGGTCGCCCCCGACGAGTTTACGTTTCAGCCTGGCAAGCCCGGAGCGCCGCAGCAACTAGCCATCAAGCACAGAGACGGCAAAATCGAGACATTCTCGGCCGCTCCACCCTTCGCGCCAACTGATGCGCAGCTTGCTGAGTATGCCGGCGCATACAGCAGTGCGGAGATAGACCCGCTCTACGAGATCAAAGTCGAGCACGTGCACGTGCCCGGCGCCGCTGCGAGTGAGCAGGATCGGGTCCACCTCCTCTTGTTCCGGCTGAAAAACTCGCCCGATCCGCTCCAGCCCGTCACGCGTGATTTATTCACTGCCGGGGTGGGCAAGATCCGCTTCACGCGCGACGCACATGGCGCGATCAGCGGCTTTCTGCTCTCCACAGGCCGCGTCACCAATCTGCGCTTTGTGCGCGGGAGGCCGGCGATTCTCGACTGATTGCGTGCCCGCCGTGGGCGGAATCCAGCTAGCCATCTCGATGGTTTCAAGTGACATCGCCATTCCGTTCGCACGACGCGAATCATGAACACCCTCTAGCGCAATAGCGCCGATACTGCCCAAAGTATCGGGGCCTGGCCGTGGAAGTCGCCGGTTCTCCGCTTGCGCTCAAGGTAATATTCAAGATCATTCTTCTTGCCGGTTCCTTCGCAGACACTGGTTATATCGTTGTTCTGATCGATGTATCCAGAGACCGCAATCCATGCCTTTCGAGCGGCAGGCCCGTACGTAGCCGCGTCGAGCCAACCGTTTTTGACCCCGGTAATCATTGCGAACGTAAACATCGCCGAACTCGAGCTCTCTGGCCATGCCTCATCATGGTCGATGAGCTGGCGCCACATTCCGTCTTTGGCCTGATATTTGATGAGCGCCGCCATCATCGATTTATAACCACTTAGAATGCGGGCCCGCTGCGGGTGGTCGGCGGGCAAATCGCGCAGCATCTCCGCCATACCCGCGGCAAACCAGCCGTCTCCGCGTCCCCAGAAGAATGGCACGTCCGGGGCATGGTAGAAGAGTCCATTTGGCTGTTGAAGTTTGTCCAGATATGCGACCATCTCCTTTGCATCGCGGTCCAGATACTTCCTGTCCGAGGTTGCGCGGTAGGCCTCCAACTGGAGGATCGTAAGCATGTACATGTCATCGACCCAATACCGCGTTTCTCCGGAAAGGCCATCCGGCTGGGGGTTTTCCCATTGCCGGTCGGCCCATGACTGTCCATATGACAGGTACTTCGGGTCCTTGGTTTCAATGCCAATCTCAAGAGGAATGATTCCGAAGATTGAGTCATCCACGTGATGACGGACAGGTATTCTCGCGGCTTCCGCTCCGCCGGGCATCAACGGCTCGAACTTTTGGATCAACGCTTGTCGCAATGTATCATCGTGGGTCAACTCGGCAAAGGTAAGTGCCCCATACCACGACGCCGCCTCAGAGTAGTGGATTGTCGCAGAGTATTGATGCGGACTGGTGACAAAATGCTGGGCCACACGCTTGCCGACTTCTTGCGGCGAACTTCCCGACGGCCAATTATTGAAGTAGTCAGTCTGTGTCCACGCGATCGTTACAACGCTTTGCAGCAAGAGCCCAAAGGTTGAGATCTTCAGCAGAGTTCTCATATTCCGCGTTTCTCCCATTTGTATTTGATAGTTCAAATCTCTCTAGTGCGTTGAATCAGAGTATTTCTCGTTCGACTCGGATGCATCGTCTGAAAAGACAAAGATATTTCCTTCGGGATCGGCGATGGAAACAGAATTGTTCAGCAGCGTGGATTTCAATCCAACTTTGCGCAATTGATCGGTCGTCCGCCTGGCGTTCGGAACCCTGAATACAAACTTGGGCCGCGCGCCCTGGGCCGACGCGTCGAGGCCAATCCATTGATCGGCATCGCTCGAGATGCGCAATCGAATTCCTCCCGCCCTTTTCCGTTCTTCGAAGCCAAGTTCAGCTGCGTAGAACTTCTTCGCCTGGTCGAGATCGGACACCGGCAATTCGATTCCCTGCAGTTCATCTGAGATCCGCGATGCGCCTAAATGCCTGCCGCGATCCTCAAAGTGGCGAGAGCCGGGGAGATACTGGGTGAATTCGATCTCCTGTCCGAAGGGATCATGAAGCGACGACATGAGATTTCCAGCTCCACCTTTCCTGACAGCCGACATGGGAAGGCCGCGAGCAACATACAGGGCGTTGAGTTGTTGAAGGGAGCCGGATTCATAGCATATATGCATAAGGCCAAGAGGATTTGTCTCGCTGCTTTGCGGGTAGAGTTCGATGAATTGGCGATCATTCACCTTGAAGAAGGCCTCGGTTGCAGTTGTTCCACTGGTTTGCGCGAACGCCTCCTCGAAGCCGAGGGACTGAAGAAACCTGCGCTCTCGGTTCAGGTCGCTAACGCGGAGCGCGATATGCGCTATTCCATTGATGCGCGAAGTCTGTGAACCGGATTGCACGTTTACCCGGCGGGTATCCTGCGCGCATAGAATGCCGGACCAAAGCAACAGGAGCGCCGGCGAAATCGATCGAAAAGCTAGGCGATGCATTTGGAACTCCAAGGGCAAAGGGGAGGCCCTACTTGTCAGGAGATCTCGATTCCCAGAGGACTGACCACGAGCAGACACCAATGTACAGGAACCGCGCTGATCCACGTCAAATACATATTTCACGGTTGAAGGGCGCCGGACAGGATGATTCCGTTGGATATTGTGGTAGGACCACCGGGCTATTCTGTCATAGGATGGCATGGCGCGGAATTCAGCGAAATGAGGAGCTTCAATGCCAGGACAGAGTATTTTGCGCAGGCGCCGCTGGTTTGGACTTTTAATCTGTGTTGTATGTGCAACCGCTTCCACGAGCTCTCTCCATGCGCTGGGGAGCTGCGATCCGAGGGCGTTCGGCGCAAAAGCGGATGGAATCAGCAAGGATACGTCTGCAATTCAGGCTGCGATCGATTCCTGCGAGCGGCATGGAGGTGGGATTGTTCGGCTGGGTACGGGCATATATTTGACGGCGCCGATCGAGCTCAAGAGCAACATTACCCTTGAGCTCGATAAACGCGCCACATTGCTCGGCTCCTCAGACCATCAGGACTACCCACCCAGAACCGAATTCCGTCTTCCCGACCTGCAGCCGCTCATTAGTGCAGTAAACGCTGCCAATGTGGCAATCATTGGGGAAGGCGTTGTGGATGGAGCGGGAGAAAGCTGGTGGAAAGAGGCGAGGAGCATCAAGGATCATGGAATTCTTGGGACCGGACATCCACGACCGAAGCTTGTTCTTTTCGATCACTGCCGGCATATTCGCGTAGAGGGCATAACAATTCAGAATTCGCCGATGTGGCAACTGGTTCCGTATTACTCCGATGATGTGACCATCCGCAATATCCGAATTCTCGCACCGCCTAATGCTCCCAATACGGATGCTATCGATCCGTTTTCTTCCTCCAACGTGGTGATTGATCACGTATTTTCGGATGTGGGCGATGACAACGTCGCCATCAAGTCCGGCGCCATCAACTCCCCGGGTCCGGATTCGCCGAGCCGGGATATCACGATTACCGATTGCACCTTTCTCCATGGACACGGCCTGTCAGTTGGCAGCGAGATCGCAGGCGGCGCGCAGAACATTCGCGCGGAGCGCATTCACTTCGACGGTACCGACAATGGCATACGGATTAAGGCAAATCGCGACCGAGGAAATGATGTCAGCCGTCTTGTCTTTCGCGATATCGAGATGACGAACGTCAAAAATGCGTTGATCATCAGCGAGTATTACCCCAAGGTTCTGCCTCCCGAAGGAGAAGCTGCTCAGACTGTTACACGCCTGACGCCACACTTTCACGACATCACGCTCGAAAACGTGACGGCCACCCAAATAGACTCGGCAGGGGTGATTGCAGGGCTGCCGGAAGCGCCGGTTTCAGGCGTTGTTCTGCGCAACGTAAAGATCAGTGCTCGCAAGGGAATGACGATCAGCTATGCGCAGGTATCGGGCGATGGCGTGGTGGTGCAATCCGAGGAAGGGAAGCCGATCGAGAGCCTGGCAGGCGCGGTCGTTACATTCCACTGAAACCGATACGTCGCCCGGCGAATCCCTTAGGCGCTTTGCCCCAGAAACACGGGTGCGATGTGCCGTCTGTAAAGGTTCTCTGTGACGTTCCTGGCAATAACCTCCTCGTTGGCATCGAGCAGGTCGAGATATCGTGAGCCCATCCCGGCGGCCACCTTGAATCCAACATGCAGCAATTGGCGCAGACTGCTGTTATAGGCTGGTGCCCCACGCATATGTCGCAGGGCGGACGTGTACTCATCGGAAGTCCACTTGCGTACATCACTGGGAGAAGGCAGTCGTGCCTCGTCGATGTCGATCACGGTTGAATAGGGCCTGCAAAGCTCGTCCCGGTGCGAGAAAGCTTCGGCATAAATATCCTTCGCAAGTTCCAGTCCATCGCCTCCGGCTTCGGCGAGTCCTATCAACTCTTCGAGCCAGGTGGTTCCGGCGGTTTTCAAATGGACTCCGGCATTCAGGCGCTTCGTGGTCCGGTGAATGGCGGGGTAGAGGGAAAACTTGTCGCTGCCTGAGTGCACGCTCAGCTTGAGGTTTGCAGGCAGTCCAAAGTGAGAAACCGCATAAGCGATGGCTGCAACGTCGAGGCCGAATTCGCGCTCAAACTGGGTTACGTTCCCCACGTAGTCCACGCCCTTGTTGAAACGCCCACTGAATTTCGGTGCGATGGTTTGGATGGGAACGCCTTCATCGGCGATTGCCGCAAGAATAATCAGCAACTCAACCGGGGTCTGTGCGCTGTCTGTCTCATCCATTGAGATCTCAGGAATGAAATTGCCCTCGCCCTTAGCATTCACGATCGCACGGTAGACCTCGCCGGCCCTGATTGCGGCGGTCAAGAACTTCTGTGCCGTCTTCCGCAGACACTCTGGGCTGATCTCAAATGTCTCATTGGTGCCCGAAAGCTTGAGGTAACCGAGGAGATCACGATGCTGCTTTATGAACCTGTCGATATTGTCTGAGTCAGCGGGTTGGCCGATAAAGTCAGCCACATCGATGGTGTAAAAGTCGCACGCATCAAGGAACCGGCTGACGGTCTGCAGTGTGATGTGGTCGGCATCGCAAAAGTAAGCACGATCCCATTGGAGCGCGCTCACGGCCGCGTCGGCCGCTCTTCGCACAGCGAGCGGTTCGGAGCCGATGATTGTGTGCTCGCGGTTGGACTTGTTCCATACCGGAACGACTTCAACTCCGGCCTTAAGAGCGTCAACGCAGGCTCGTAATTGTGCTTTTGCCTGGTGAGCAAATCGGTCTCCAGTGCCGACGGAGAATTTGTCGAGTGTTAACATCTTGTCCATTTCCTATGATCGACGCCTACGATCTGCGGGGCGTTCCATTCCCTGTGCGGCCTGAGCCATGAGCAAGTGTTTCTCCATGAGTTTTCGCGATTCCTGCGGATTTCGCGCGCGAATGGCCCGATAGATTTCCCGGTGCATATCGGCCGATTCTCGTAGATCTGTTGCGCGCTCCACAGTCCTTCGACGTTTGTCATACATCGACGAGGTTACGGTTTCCATGATGGATGCAAGAATCGGATTGCCGGAGGCCTGGGCAATAATGCGATGAAAGAGGACGTCGTGGATAAGGTAATCTCCGGGACTGGCAAGTGCGGCAAACATCTCCGCAACCTCGTCTGCGAGAGCTGCGTGATGCTCTTCCTTTCCGCGTTCGGCGGCAAGCGCCGCAAGATTGCTTTCAAGGATGATGCGCGCTTCAAACATCTGCCAAGACTGGAACCCATGCAGTGCGCCCATGAGACTAAGTGAGGCTTTGCCGAATTCCGGAGGCCCGTCGGACACAAAGGTTCCCACGCCATGCTTGATTTTCATCACGCCCATGGCTGCCAGATATCCGATACCGGTGCGGAGACTGGCGCGGCTCAGTTTGAGTTTGCGCGCGAGTTCGCGCTCCGGGGGGATCTTGTCACCCGGTTGCAGGGTTCCGTTTTCAATGAGTCCTCGAACGTGGTTGACCACTTGCATTGTTCGATGACTATTTTGCGAGTCTTGCAAGCTTGGAAGCATTCGGGCCGCACCTTCAAATAAGTCTATGAAAGCCTAACTTAAGACGAGAGTAACACCGAAGGCCGCTTTTAAGTCAGGGAAAACATTTGGCCCACGGGCGGCCAACCGTCAGGTCATCGGCTATATGGCGGTCTGACCTCATAGATATGTAAGGCTAGCCCGTTCCGTTCGGAGTGCCAATTATGGGTATTTTCTGTGAATCTGGCGAGTTCATTTTAGACTCTTGACAAGTCTGAAGAGCTTCTGTAAGCATTGCCGGGCGATACAAGTGGTCGGACCACAGAGATTCACAAACTTCCCTTGAGAGATTTGGTCGTCGTTTATTTTGGAGGCAATATGCAACGTATTCCCCACAGAGCTCATGGGATCGTTTCCCAGTGGGTGAGAGTTTTCTGCTGCGCGGTTCTACTTTTGCCTATTGCAAAGGGCAACGCGCAAATTGCAGGAACGGGCAACATACAAGGCACTGTCTCAGACGCGACCGGGGCTGTGGTTACGCACGCATCGGTCACCCTTACCGATGAGTTGACTCATGTTAAGCGCGTGACCTTTAGCGACAATGCAGGTGTCTACGTGTTTCCCGGTGTCCCGGTCGGAACCTATGATCTCGCGGTTGTCGCGCCGGGATTTACGACCTACGTACAGACGCGGATCGTTCTTGAAGTGGGCAGCAGCATCGCCATCAATGCCGGCCTAGCAGTGGGGAGCGCGGACACCAAGGTCGAGGTCCAGGCCGAGGGCATCTCGCTTCAGACTGAGGATCCCTCATTCAAACAGACCATCGACGAGAACGCGGTAACTGAAATGCCATTGAACGGCCGCCAGATGAGCGCGCTGATCACATTGTCAGGAGGCTCGAATTCGGCGCCGGGCAACGACTTTACGGGAAGCAAATACTCATACCAGACAATCTCAGTCTCGGTCGCAGGTGGAAACGGAAACACGACTCTCTGGCGCCTGGATGGTGGCGACAATCAGGATTACATGGGCAACGGCAATCTTCCGTTTCCTTTCCCCGATGCAGTCAGCCAGTTCAGCGTGGAATCCACCGCGCTCGGCGCGCAGGACGGGGAGCATACCGGCGGCCTGGTCAACGTCGTTACGCGTTCGGGAACCAATTCATACCACGGTTCCGCCTTTGAGTTCATACGCAACAACTACCTCGATGCCACCAATTTCTATTCGACGTCACCGGACACGCTGCATCAGAACCAGTACGGCGGGACATTCGGCGGCCCGATCATTCGCAATGAGCTCTTTGCCTTTGCCGGATACCAGCATACAAAGGCCGATCAGTCCCAGGCCAGCACTGAGGCATTTGTGCCCACCGCGGCGAACCTTGCGGGAGACTTTTCTGTCACCGATGGACCAAACTGCGAAGCTTCGGGGAAGTTCGTTCAACTGGTCGATCCGCTGACCGGTGCGACTCTACCGGGCGATGTGTATCCGTCGCCGCCCACATTCAACGCTCAGGCTCTTGCGCTGCAGGGATATTTGCCGAAAATAGATCCGGCCGTGGATACCAAGAACTGCGGCCTGGTCTCCTACTCCATTCCGTCTGAGACATTTGACAACCAGTTTGTTACCAGGGTTGATTACACCATCACGCCCAAGAACAATCTTTATGGCCGGTACTTCATCGACGGATATCAGGCCCCGGCATTCTATTCACCAAGCAACATCCTGATCACTACGCAATCCGGAAATATCGAGAGAGTGCAATCTTTCACTCTCGGCGAGGCATACACGATTAGTTCAAACCTGGTGAACAACGCCCACGCGACGGTCATGCGGCGTGTCAACAACCGTGGATATGCGGCCAACGACATCAATGCTGCAAAGCTTGGGGTCGATCTCTATCAAGCTGTACCGAATGGCCTGCAGATCTCCGAAGGCAAATTCACTATTGGCGGGGGCACAAACTCCGTCTCCCATTTCAACGACAACACCCTGGCCCTGGACGATGATCTGACCTGGGTGCGCGGCAGACACCAGTTCGTATTTGGCGGGGAGTGGGTCCAGAATGAACTGAACATCGGCAACGCCTACGAATCCAACGGCGTCTTCAGCTTCAATGGCGAATACAGTGGAAGCGGTCCAAACGGTGGGTCCGTGATTGGCGACCAGAATCTCGACTTCCTTTGGGGAACGCTAAGCGCGTTCCAGCAGAGCAAGCAGCAGCAAAACGCGCTTCGCGGACCGATTCCCAGCCTGTACGCCCAGGACACGTATCACGCAACGAAGCGGTTGACCCTGGTTGCGGGGCTGCGCTGGGGGCCGAATTTCATGCCCGTGGATTACTTCAACCGTGGTAGCGTCTTCAACATGGCTGACTTTCTTTCGAACACAGTCAGCTCGGTCTATCCGAACGCCCCTGCGGGAATACTGTTCTACGGGGATAAGGGCGTTCCTCGAGGATTCACACAAAACTCACCCTGGCAGTTCTCTCCCAATGTTGGGCTGTCGCTCGATCCCAACGGCGACGGTAAGACGGTTCTTCGTCTTGGCGCCGAATTGGCTTACGACAAGCCCAATTTCTTCACCGGCCAGCGCACGCAGCAGAACCCGCCATTCGCGACCGCCATCAGCAATTTGCAGACGTCATCTTCGGGTCCGCTAAGTTTCAGCAGCCCCTGGTCGGTGGGCTCCATCACAACCAATCCGTTTCCTCAGCCGATCATACCGACTCCTGCACAGGCACAGTTTTTCGCACAGTCCCAGTACATCGTGATGCCAAACCAGTTTCATCCCGCCTACACGATTCAGTGGACGCTCAGCGTACAGCATGAGTTCCCCCTCGGCTGGCAAGCGCAGCTCGACTACATCGGGAACACAACCCGTCACGATCCTATTGGTTTTCCGTTGAGCCCTGCCGTCTTCATTCCAGGGGAATGGGGAGCAGGCGGAACGGGCTGTGCGGGCATTGTTACCAGCGGTCCTGCCGCAGTGAAGCCAGGCGCAGCAGGAACGAATTGCTCCACCACCAAGAATCAGGCTTCGCGTTTTGCGCTTACGATTGCGAATCCGGCGCAGGGCAACCAGATACTTGGTGGAGGCGCCGGCTCGGCTCTCGTTGGTGACGAGGGCACGGGCAACTACAACGGCCTGGTGGCAACACTGCAGCATCGGCTTTCGTCGACCTTCAGTTTGCTTGCTAATTGGACGTGGTCGAAATGCATGGACATCGCTGATGGCCAGGGTGATCTTGCCGGCACAAACGTCGAGGATCCGAATAACCCTGGCCTGGATTACGGCCCCTGCGGTTTCGATTACCGGGATGTCGAGAACTTCGTGGTTGTTGCGAAGAGCAACTTTCACAACTTCAATCACACTGAAAAGCTTCTCCTCAACGATTGGGAGCTTGCACCGCTGATTCACATCACCACGGGCGCGCCGATCAACGTAATCGCAGGGCAGGATAATTCCTTGACGGACGTTAGTAACGATCGCCCCAACCTTGTGCCCGGCGTCAACCCGTATTTGCACACGACGTTCAGTAGAGCCAGCGGTGAGGCAAGCCGCGGATATCTCAACCCCGCCGCATTTGCCCAGGTCACAGCTCCCTGCGGCTCAAACCTCAACGGCTGCGCCACATTGGGGACCTATGGCAACGTCAGCAAAAACGCCTTCAGGACGCCTCCCTACTTCCAGTTCGATTCTCAGATCTCCAGGTTGTTCCCAATCCACGAATCCCTGGCGTTGGATCTTCGTCTAGAAGCCTTCAATGTCTTGAACCATCCCGATTTCGCCATTGGCACGCTGGGTGCAAACCAGACCCTGACGTCGTCGACCTTTGGACAGGCTTCAGCGACGGCCTCAGGCAACGCTGCGAGAGTCTTCCAGGGAAGCGTGAAGATTATCTTCTAAGCTTTCTAATCTCATGCCGTAAAAAGCCTGCGAAAATTGACTGGCAAAGAAAGCGCAACCAAAACTCAGCGGGAGATCGTTCAGATCTCCCCGCTGACGCATTGAGCTGGAAGCGCAAGGAGAATCATGGGACTCAACGACACTACCCGCAGGGAATTCGTGAAGACAGGCGGCGCCGCGTTGGCCGCAACGGCTGTTTCGTGGAACGCCTCAAGCTATGCTGCCATTGTGGGCGCCAATGATCGCGTAAAGGTTGGTGTCGTCGGCTGCGGCGACCGCATGAAACAAGCTCTGATTCCGGCCTTTCTTCAGCACTCCAAGGAGATGAATTTCGAATTCGTCGCGGTCTCGGATATCTGGAATCGCCGTCGGGAAGAGGGTGCGGCCTACATTCAAAAACTCAGCGGCAGTCCGGTAGACGCAGTTCGCAATAATGACGAGTTATACGCGAGGAAGGATGTCGACGCAGTCTTGATTGCGACGGCAGACTTTCAGCACGCGTTGCACGGCGTCGAAGCTGTCAATGCCGGTCGCGATGCGTATGTCGAAAAGCCTACCGCACACACCATGGACGACGCGCGCAAGTTTCTCGCGGCAGTGAAGAAGACCGGGAAGATTGTCCAGGTTGGGACGCAACGGCGCAGCACTCCGAGCTATCAGAAGGCCGCCGAATACATCAAGTCCGGCGCGTTTGGCGACATTGTGATGGTTGAGATGACCTGGAACGTCAACCAGCCCGGGCGCTGGCGCCGCCCCGACGTTGTTCCCATGCTCAAAGAGGAGGACACAGACTGGAAGCGCTATCTTCTCAATCGTCCGCATGAGCCATTTGACGCGCGCAAGTATCTTGAGTTCCGCCTGTTTTGGCCCTACTCATCCGGAATCCCCGACCAGTGGCTCGTGCATCAGATCGACACGGTCCACTGGTTCACCGGTTTGCCTCACCCGCGCAGCGTGGTCGCCAACGGCGGTATCTATCTCTGGAAAGATGGCCGTCAGAATTGGGACACCATGACCGCGGTCTTTGATTATGGTCCGCTCGACGATTCCTCCAAAGGATTTCAGGTGCAATACACTTCGCGCTTCACTAACTCCGCGGGAGGCGTCAAGGAGCTCTATTATTCCAACGGCGGCATGATCGACATGGACAAGCAAACCGTCACTCCCGCCGGCGGCCTGAGCGCCCACTCTGCCGCGGAAATGGGGATGAAGCCAAATCTGCTTCCCAGTTTCTCTCTTGTCGATAAAGCTGAATCGGTTTCGACCGACGCCGACACCCATAGCGATCCACAAACCTCAGCCAACATGCGCAACTGGATGGAGTGCGTCCGCTCTCGCAAGACTCCCAATGCCCCCATTGAAGCCGGCTACAGCCATTCGATCGCGCTCTGCATGAACGTTGCGGCCATTCAGACCGGCCAAAAGGTCACCTTCAACGAGAAGACCCAGGAGGTTATCGCTGGAGGCAGGGTTTATGCATAGCAGGGCTGTGCTCGGAATTCTTGTCATAGCTATACCGCTTGTCGCAGCCACTGTCGCCGCTCCCACGTCGGGCGTCCAGGTGATTGCCGATGAGGCTCATCGCCGCGTTGAGATCACCATCGATGGGCAGCCCTTCACATCCTATATATGGCCAACATCCCTTAAGAAGCCGGTCCTCTATCCGCTCATCACCGATGAGGGTATCACCGTCACGCGCGGCTATCCGCTCGAACCGAGGCCCGGTGAACGCGTCGACCATCCCCATCACGCGGGTATGTGGTTCAACTACGGCAACGCCAATGGCTACGACTTCTGGAATAACTCCGACGCTATCAAGCCAGAAAACCGGTCAAAGATGGGGACGATTCTTCAAACGAAAATCGTTTCCACAAAGAGCGGCGCCGATCGCGGTGAGCTGGTCGTCGAGTCGGTTTGGGTCACCGGGGACGACAAGCAAATCATCAGCCAGAATACGCGCTATATTTTTAGCCAACGCAACCACGTTAGGATCATCGACCAGGTGGTGACGCTCAAGGCCCTCGACCGTGTTGTCTTCAACGACGACAAGGAGGGTGTTCTCGGCATTCGAGTCGCCCACTGGCTCGAATCGCCCGAGGAGAAGGGCGGCATTTTTATGGACGCAAATGGAAACCCGACGAAAGTTGACGCCGCTCCTTCCGATGCCGCCGGCGTCGTTCCGGCCTCAGGGGAATATCTCACGAGCGAAGGAATCAAAGGGGAAGCAGCATGGGGAACTCGCGGCCGCTGGTGTTCTTTGACCGGCCACACGGGCGACCACACCGTAACGATTGCCATACTCGACCATCCCAATAACCCCGGCTATCCAACTTACTGGCATGCGAGGGGGTACGGACTGTTCGCTGCGAATCCGCTGGGGCGGAGCATCTTCGATCCCAAACAGCCTCCGCTCAATTTCATCATTGAGAAGAATCAGACGACAACATTTCGTTACCGGGTAATTCTCTTTTCGCATTCGGCAAACGCGGAGGAATTGAACCGGGAAGCTGATCGCTTCGCAGCAGCAGAATAGCGTAGTTCTTCAAAACACAAGGAGGACGTCGATCTTCTCGCGGCCGGAGAAGACCTGGCGTGTCCCATTGCGGACCGTGTTTGTAACCGGGATGTGAATCCATCAAAAAGAGAGGACCGCCACGAATGGCAGTCCTCTCACTTTGCCAGCAACGCCATACAGCGTATGGATGACTATGCCGCTTCAATATTGGTTACGTGAATCATGTTGCTTGCAGTGTCGAACGTTCCAGTAACCTTCACTTGTTTGCCCTCGTACTTCTTCGCATTCTCTTGATCATCGAGGAAGTGTCCGGCTAATTTACCCTCGGGCGTTTGGCCTGTGACCAGGGCAAACTGTCCGCTTGGGAGTTTCTGAATCGTGCCAGTGAATGTCTTGTTTTCCTGTTGATCTTGTTGCTGCTGCCCCGGCTGCTGAGCTTGTGGCGGCTGCGCTTGAGGCGGCTGGCTGGGCTGCTGCTGTTGGGGGGGAGCGCTACTTTGGGCCGTCAAGCCGGGGGTGAAAGCGCAGAGGGCCGCGACTAAAGTCAGTGCGAGCGCTCCGTGATGATTGCTCTTTTTCATTATCTTCCTCCTCTATTTTCGATTTAGTTTCAACCTTGATGAAGCGATCACCCTCTCGGCGAAATTCAAGGCTGTCGAAGGGACATCCCCCTTCAGAAGCACATATTCGGAAGCGGGTTGCCCGCGCCGTGCTCTTCTGATCGAAATAGGGATGTGTCCGTAGGTTGAGGGCCACGCGATCCAGCACGGGTGAACTCCGTTTCGAAATGATAGTGCACGCAAACTCTATCCTTAGATAGCTTTGTGCCGGGTGGCGGACAAACCGGACTCGAAGTGGTGCGCCGCGAGGGCGTGGGGTCGCGCGACTGAAATCGGGACCCCTGTGTTTACTGTCGGTTTCCGCCAAAGATGTTGGCTGCGCGACATTTGCTCATTCGCAACTCGAGCACGTGAGCAAATCGTTCAAGACCTGGGCTCGGTGAGTTTGAGCTGGTCAGTGTCCAAGTTGTCTTTGGCTTCGCATATGTCGTTAAAGATCATCGTGGTGCGGTTTCCGTCATTGAAGGGCTTCCAGTGGGGCAGGCTTTTCACGTTGGGATCGCCCGTGCGGGCGAAAGCGATCCAGGCGTCGCTCATCTTAGCGGCGAGGGACCGAGCGGCGTCACCGTCACCGGTCATGCGATCGCAACGTGTGGTGTTGTTGAAGACGAAGGCGAGTTCGGAGCAATGGAAAGCCATGGGACGCGAGTTGAGTATGGGCGTCTGCCAGGTGAATTGATAACAGTAGGCAGGAGCGGCGTTCTGAGCGGCTTTGCGTTTGCACTGCTCGATTACGTTGCGCCGGACACCGGAGACGGCGATTACGCTCCAGAGCTGGAAAGAGTTCGCGTTGGGGTAAAGCTTGCGGTAGGAAGCGATGACCTGGCCGGCGCGGTCCTGATAGGCATCTGTGGCGCGCTTCTCGAGCTCGGCCTCGGTCATGTCGAAGGCGTCGGGATGGTTGATGCCGTTGGTGAACTCGTTTAATGTGCTTCCAGCCAGCAGCGGCACTGAAGCGGAGAGCGGCGATGCCTCTGGATCGAACGGGTGCTGGGCGACGATGTGGCCGTCCATGACCGGATACCAGCCGGGACGCTCGGACATGCTGCGAAAGTTGATGACGCCGGTGAGGCGCGGCGGCCGCGTGACCTTAACTGCCGCGGCTTCGAGATCAGCGATGGGAACGTCGTGGAGCTTTTCGACGGTGCTCTTGTCGAGGCCGAGTTCTTTGAGCAGCGCAGCGGCGGTGGCGCGGGAGACATCTTCGTTTCCCACGCGAAGGGTTGAGCCGCTTTCGACAATGGCGCGATGGAAGAGGCCCTTGGCCGCGGGCATGGCCATAAGCGTGGAGACTTTGCCGCCTCCGCCGGACTGCCCGAAGATGAGCACGGTACCGGGGTCGCCGCCAAAGTTGCCGATATTATCTCGCACCCATTCGAGTGCGGCGATGATGTCGAGCATGCCGACGTTGGGGGAGCCGGCGTACTGCGAACCGTAGTCGGCGAGATTGAGATAGCCGAGAACGTTGAGGCGATGATTGATGCTGACCACGACGACATCCCCTCGGCGACTGAGGCTTTCGCCGTCATAGGACGGCAGTTCCTGACCGGAGCCCGCAGTGTATCCGCCGCCATGCAGCCAGACCATGACGGGGCGCTTGCGATGGTCGAGGCCCGGCGACCATATGTTGACGCGAAGGCAGTCTTCGCCGGGCTGGCCGTCGTCCCAGTTGAAAAGCCAGGCTTCCTCGTCGTTGGCCCAGCCAGTGCGCGCGGGCTGCGGGCACACCGCGCCGTAGGTGAGGGAGCTGCGCACGCCGGTCCAGGGCGTAGCTTTCTGTGGTGGCAGGAAGCGCGCGGCGCCCGCGGTTGAAGCGGCATAAGGGATGCCCTTGAAGGTGAAGATGCCGTTGCTCGAGGAACCGCGGACTTTCCCGGAAACGGTTTCCACAACGGCGTAATCAGGCTGGGCCACGATACGATCCGCGTTGGTGGGAGCAGGGGCGGGATAGTCGAGCATGGCGGAGCCGGTACGCGGCAGTGCTCCGGCGGCAGCGGCAATAACGGAGCTCTTGAGAAGGGTGCGACGAGAGACCATGGGTTCCTCCAGTGATTCTGGAACGCAACCATGGTAACCGCGTCGATCGAGTTTTGGTGGTTGGAGTGCGGACGAAGTGCGGAGCCAGTCAATCACCGACGGCGGCGAGAGAACGGTGGTTTGAGCCAACTCATGAAATGCTCCTATTCGGACCGCAATGCCTGCATGGGATCCATAGCGCCTGCGCGGCGCGCTGGGAAGTATGCCGCGAGCGCAACCGAAACTGAAAGCACGAGGAGCGGAAGCGCGCCAACTGCCCATCCCACGCCTGAAATCCCGTAGAGAATGCTCCCCAGTAACCGTGTCGCGGCGACTGAGCCGACAATACCCAGCACAAGACCCATGAGTAACAGGCGGCATGCCGCGGAGATAAAGGAAGCGAGAATCCGTTCGCGTCGTGCTCCGAGCGCCATGCGTATGCCAATTTCCTGGGTTCTGCGGGTTACGCTGTAGCTCATAAGGCCGTAGATGCCAAGTGCCGATATGAGAAGAGCGGCGCACGAGAAGAAGGCGAAGAGTTTGGCTTCGAGAATGTAGGTTTCCATGCGGGTATTTGCCAGATGCGCCATCGATTGGATATCAGAAACCGGCTGCGCGGGATCGACGGACCAGATCGCGCGCTCTAGTGCGTTCGTATAGCTTACGGGGTCACCGGAAACCTTGATCGCGAGGTCGCGCGGCTTGAAGTATCCGGGAATGCCTAGATCCTGCTCGTAGGAGAAATACATTTCCGCGCGGCTCGGAGTTTCGACATCTGCCTGGTGCACATTGCCGACCACGCCGATTACGGTCATCCACGGTGTTCCAGGATCGTCGAATCGAAACTGTCTTCCTGTCGCCTCGCCGTTCGGCCAATAGTGTTGCGCCATCTTTTGATTGATAACGACCAGCGGTGTCTTGTTTTCTCCATCCGCTTCGGTAAAAGTACGTCCATTGAGAAGCGGTATTTCGAGCGCCTGAAAGTA
Organism: uncultured Acidobacteriaceae bacterium; assembly: GCA_963774175.1. Lineage (GTDB taxonomy): Bacteria > Acidobacteriota > Terriglobia > Terriglobales > Acidobacteriaceae > Telmatobacter. Next base: position 108,336 of record CAVZDT010000008.1, on the reverse strand, counting down.
GCTTGGGGTAACGACGCGCATACCGACATCGTTTACCTTTCCTATCGGCAAAGGCGCCGCGCCCTGAATAAGAATCGTCGTTGATCCCCCGGAGTTGGTGAATGGAAGGAAGGTGGTGTAGCCGGCGGATTTGACTCCGGGAAGGTGCTCGACGCGGTCGATAACGCTTTGATAGAAGCTGACGCGAGCCGAAAACTCGTGATAAGGAGTTTGGGCGGAGACAGGCAATTCGGTTCTCATGGTGAGAACGGAATCGGGATTAAATCCCAAATCAGTATGGGCGAGTTTCCAGAAGCTCCCGCCGAGCAGGCCGGTGCTGGTAAGAATGACTGTGGTCAACGCAATTTCTCCAGTCACAAGCGCCGACCGGAGTTTTTGCCTGGTTTCCGTGGAACCTCGGCTGCCCTGACTCAATGCTTCCTGGGGTCGCGCGGCAGCCGTACTTTGACCAAAGAAGCCAAATACAAGGGCTGCTGTTGCAGCGACAAGAACGGTGAAAAACAGGACTGTCCAATTTATCTCTGGATGCGCCCACGCTGCGATGGCCTGGGGCACGAAGTGCCTCATTACCGGCATTGATGCCAGCGCGAAGATCACCCCAAGAACACTGCCGCCAACGGAGAGAACGGAACTCTCTACCAGTCCCTGTCGCAACAACCGCAGGCGGCTTGCACCGAGCGCCACGCGGACAGCTGCTTCGCGCTGATGGTTCGCTGCCCGCGCAATCATGAGTCCGGCAACGTTGGTGCAGGCAATCAGGAGAAGGATCGTGACGCCTGAGCCAAGCACAAATATTGCCAGGCGAGAGCGGCCAAGCAATTGCTGCCGCAGGGAGATCACGGAAGTGCTGAGTTCGCGATTGGTTGCGGGATACTCGCGCTCCAATTGTAGAGAAATGTCGGACATTTCCCGTCGCGCCAATTGAACACTAACTCCAGGACGGAGCAATCCGTAAACGCGAAGATAGTGACTGTCGCGCTCCATCTGCTCCTTTTGGGTAAGCGAAAGCGGAATCCAAAGCGAAGAGGCTTCTGGAAATGTAAATCCAAATGGCATGACACCGAGGATGCGGTAAGCTGCACCATTCAGATCGATGGTTCTACCTACGATACGCGGGTCCGACCCATAGCGTTGCTGCCAGATTCCGGCGCTAATGAGAACCACCGCATTTCCGGGCTTGTCTTCCTGCGCTGTAAAATTGCGGCCCAGTGCGGGTTCGACACCAAGAAGCGGCAAGAGATTGGACGTCATCCTGGTGACGTCAACCTCTTCGGGTCGCCCGTTTCCCGTAATGGTAATGATGTCTTCGTCGACAGCGGCCATCTCGGAGAAAACGTGGTTGCGCTGCTTCCAATCGAAGTAATTTGCTGGAGCGGGCGTATCTTTGATCAGGCCGAGTGCCGGTCTCTCCTCGAAGATTTCTACCAACCGCTTTTCATTCCTGAACTGGAGCGGGCGGAGAAGTACGGCATCGGCGAGACTATAGACGGCGATCGTGGCTCCAATGCCCAGGCCAAGCGTGAGAAGCACAGCAATCGTGAAGCCCGGCGATTTGCAAAGCGTGCGGACACCATGCCGCATGTCGCGGAGAGTTCCTTCCAACCGGGGCCACTGCCAAACTTCGCGGCTGCGCTCCTCAATATGCGTCACGTTGCCGAATTCGCGACGGGCGGCATGCTCCGCTTGCTCCCGCGTCATGCCCTGGTCCATCAAGTCTGCGATCTTTTCGTCGAGATGCTCGTGGATCGATTCTGAAAGCTCGTGATAGCGGCGGCGGCGACTGAACAGTCGTGTAAGCCGGTTCATAAGGCCTCCTACTGTCCTGCCAATGCAAGCACGCGGGTGACGCCGGCAAACATCTTCTCAACACTCGCAAGTTCCTGTTCGAGGTGCTTTCTTCCAGCCTTGGTCAGTTTGAATATCCGCACTGGACGATTTCTGGGCGAAAGTCCTGTCTCGGTCTCCAGCCATCCAGCTTTCAGCATTCGCTGCAGGGCTGGGTACAAGGAGCCTTCCTCGATTTGGAGGTAGTCCTCCGAAATGTTCTTGAGGCGCTGAGCAAGAGCGTAGCCGTGCATCGGCCTCCAACTCAGGCTTTTCAAGATCATCAGTTCGAGGGCGCCGGGAAAGAGATCGCGATATTGAGGTTTCTTCGTCATTCGGCTGAGAATAGTAGTTTGAGACAAGTATGTCAAGACTAGTATATCGAGCCTATGAAATCCCTGGTGAGAGGGCGAACGATCTTCAGGGTAAGATCAAACAATCAGGCTTCATGGCAATCCTCATCTCCATAACGAACATTCTCGGTGATTTGCCATGCGACGCCGGAATACGTCGGCCATTCCTTCAGAACACGACAACTTTGTGAGCGGCACTTCGAAAATCGCCGGCGTCATGCAATCCCTGTCGAGCTACATTGCCGGGATTGCGCTTGTGCTGCTTGCACTTTGGATTTCGCTGCTGCTTCAAATCTCCTTTGGCAATCCGTTCTGGTTCTTTTTCGCAATCGCCGTCATTCTGACGACATGGGTTTTTGGAAAGGGGCCGGGGTGGTTGACGGTCGCCCTCAGCAGCGCCCTCGTTCTCTATTACTTTGTGCCGCCGTATCGCTCCTTTAGTTTGAGCTGGCGCGATGTGCCGTTTTTTCTTGCATTCACTCTTTGCCAGATCGGAACCAACTGGATGATCGCGGTGCGGAAGGACGCCGAGGAGGCTCTCCGCAGCGCCAGGGACGAACTGGAAATCAGGGTAGAAGAACGAACTGCCGAGTTGAAAGCGACCAACCAGGAGCTACTGCGAAGGATCGCGGAACAGCGACGAGCAGAGGAGGCTTTGCAGGTAGCGCGCACTGAGCTTGCACGAGTAGCGCGCATTACAACAGTGGGTGAACTGACGACTTCGATCGCGCACGAAGTGAATCAGCCACTGGCGGCTGTGGTCGCCAATGCCGACGCGTGCGTCGCATGGCTGGGACATGAGAAACCGAATCTCGACGAGGCTCGTGCGGCTGCCGAACGTGCAGTGGAGGGCGCCACTCGCGCTTCGGGAGTGATTCAGCGGATTCGGTCTCTCATCCATAAGTCTGCTCCGGAGCGCACGCCAGTCCAGCTGAATCTCCTGATTCAGGAGACCGTTCAATTAGTGGCTGGTCAGGCGTCGCGCACTCATGTCACGATAACTACTGATCTGCAGCCCGACCTCCCCGATGTGCCGGGAGATCGAATCCAGTTGCAGCAGGTTGTGCTGAATCTGATGATGAACGGAATTGAAGCGATGTCGGCCGTGACCGGGCGTGAGCGTGGACTGCTTGTTCGGTCGCGAGGGGATGATTCCGGGTGTGTGATCATCGCGATTGAAGATAGCGGCGTGGGGATTAGCGACGAGGTGCGGACACGGGTGTTCGAGCCTTTCTTTACGACAAGGACGCAAGGAATTGGCATGGGCCTCGCGATCAGCCGGTCCATTATCGAATCGCACGGTGGCCGTCTGTGGGCTGAGCCGCGCGCCGACAATGGATCTGTCTTTCAATTCACGTTGCCGGGCGACGCCAAGGCATGAAGGAATCGGATCCAATTGTCTTTGTCATCGACGATGACCGTGCGATTCGCGACGGGCTCGACGGACTGATTCGGTCGATTGGGCTTCGCGTGGCATCATTTGCATCGTCGGCTGATTTTCTGAAGGCATCGCGCCCGAATGTGCCTTCGTGCCTGGTACTGGACGTGCGCATGCCGGGCCAGAGTGGCCTTGATCTGCATAGTCAGCTCCGTGCGTCCGGAATTCACATTCCGACGATTTTCATCACCGGTCACGGCGATATACCCATGACCGTCCGTGCCATGAAGGAAGGAGCAATGGAGTTCCTGACGAAACCCGTGCGCGGTCAGGAACTGCTGGATGCGATTCAGAAGGCGATTGCGCGCGACCGCGAGTTGCGGCAGAGGCGCGCAGAGTTTTCCGAGTTGCGCGGGCGGTTCGAATCTCTAACGCCTCGAGAGACCGAAGTGATGAGCCTGGTGGTCGCGGGGCTGCTGAACAAGCAGATTGCCGACCAGCTTGGGACCAGCGAATTAACTATCAAGACGCATCGGGCGCACGTGATGGAAAAGATGCAGGCAGACTCGCTTGCACATCTCGTACGCATGGCAGAAACGCTCAAGCGCTCGATGGCGAAGTAACGATTCATCTCCTCCCAAAGCAGGATGGTTTTCACACCCGCAAGTTGATAGCTTCGAGATGGGCAAGGATGAGATCAAGCCCGGATCGGATGATGTCCATTGAAACCGGGTGCAACTAATGCCGCAATCATCGCCATTGTCGACGATGATCAACCGTTTCGGGACGCTCTGGCCAGTGTGCTCAAGGCCGCAGGCTTCGGCGTGACGACCTACGGATCCGCGGAGGAATATCTGAAGTCGTATAGCAGAGAAGCGACGACATGCCTCGTCCTGGATGTCCGCCTGCCGGGGATGAGTGGCGTCGAATTGCAGCGCCACATGATCGAAACCAAAAGTTCGGTACCGATCATTTTCATCACCGGCCATGGGGATGACAGCTTGCGTGGTCTGCTGATGAAGGCCGGCGCAAAAAGCTTCTTATCCAAACCGGTAAGAAGCGACAGGCTGATCGCAGAGATCGGGGCGGCAATCAACAGAGAGGCTGAAGACTAGGAACCGCTTCAGCGAGTAGACGGGCGTTTCGCAACGGCCGCAAAGAACGGCGAGCGAAGCGGTTACTCGAAGTGTCTTTGGACGGGAGTTTACGCCGCATTGGGAGCAAGCAACAGATTCATTTGCGGCTTACGAGGTTGAAGAGATGAAGAGAAACAAGGAACAACCCGAGAATCGCGCGGTTTGCGCGCTGCCGGACGACCAACAGGCAAGCGGAATCGGATGGTCCGTGCTGTGGAAGATTCAAGCCGCATTACTACTGATCGGAATGGCGCTCGGCGCGATTTACCTCGCTGGGCGAATTGAGAGCTACTTCGCTTCGCGATCCGCGATCGAGAGATTTGATAGCACCTCACCGACGATTGCGGCGGAGGCGACTCAAGCCGAGGGCATCAGTCTGGATGCGGCCGAACCGGATTTCAATGGTTGGGGCGCGGGGCGCGTTCGCGCCTACGCGGCTTCAGCAAAACGAGCCAGCGGCGCGCCTTTGGCAGTGTTGCAGATTCCAAAGATCCACCTGCAGGCTCCGGTTTTCAACGGTACCGACGGCCTGACGCTGAATCACGCAGTGGGACGGATCGCGGGAACAGCGATGCCGGGGGAAACGGGGAACGTCGGACTCGCCGCACATCGCGATGGATTTTTCCGCGGCCTGAAAGACATTCAACCAGAGGACGAGATCGATTTGAAGACGCACCGCGGAACAGCAGTCTATACCGTGGATCGGATCCAGATCGTGAGCCCGAGCGATTTGAGCGTCTTGCGGGACCAGGGCAAGCCCGCGCTCACGCTTGTCACGTGTTACCCGTTTTACTTCGTCGGCAGCGCGCCGAAGAGATATGTCGTCACAGCTTTTCGCACGCAAGACTTCACGGCCGGTTCGACGGTAAGTCAAGCGCGGCTGAACAATCAACCACTCAACCCAACACAGGAGGAACAATGAACCGCTTCATAAAAAACACCCGTCTCTCTGCTCTGCCGCTCTTGGGAGCAGCTGCCCTCACCCTGGTGGCCGCCGGTGCTTCAGCTCAGGACACCACAACAACCCATCGCAACTCCGGCGTGTCCCAATTTCAGGCTGATGTGCGAAATGCACAGATCGTCTATGTCGAAGGAAACGATCTTGTGCTCAAGCTGGAAGATGGAAAGCTTGAACACCTGGTTGTGCCCTCGAATGAGAAGTTCATCATCAACGGCCAGGAGCTGACGGTGAGCGAGCTGAAAGCAGGAACCAAACTGACACAGACCGTCGTTACCACGACCACTCCACACTACGTCAAGACGATCCGGGTGTTGAAGGGGAAAGTGTGGCATGTGAATGCCCCTGGCTCCATCATCCTCAGCCTGCCCGACGGCACAAACCATCTCTACAAGGTTCCGTCGCACGCCAAGTTCAATGTCAACGGGAAGCCGAAGTCAGTATTTGACGTGAAAAAGGGCATGACACTGGAAGCGACGATCGTGACCGATGAGGAGCAGACCGTGGTTGAGAAGTCAAAGTCGACCCTGGGCTACGCACCTGCACCGACGATCGAGCCGCTGTTTGATGTGCTGCTGATCCAGCCGACCCACGTGCCTCAGCCAATAAATGCGAGCGTGACCGCGGAGCATGCGGACCCGCCGACGGAGCTGGACGCAGCACTCCCGGAGACCGCAAGTTCGCTGCCTCTGGCCGGTGCATTGGGTTTGCTCAGCATCGCATCCTCGTTCGGCCTCGGATTGGCTCGCAAGCGCGCCACAAGCAAAAACTAAAAGCCCTCGAATTGACCTGTCCGTGCAGCGTGACGGGCAGGCGTCTCGAGACTGATGACCAAAGCAGCAACAGCAACCATGCGAGCAACTTCGTTAAGAGAGGTTGTCCGCTCAAGGAGAAGAAAATGAAATCGCAACGTGTTCAACAAGTAGCCAGCCTGTTTGCCGGAGTAATCATGCTAATTGCCGGCGCAGGCATTAGCAGGGCAGCGGAGGCTCCGGCTGCGTCAGTCCCGGTCACCATGACGGTTACCGCAAGTGTCGGAGCCGATAAACGCATGCCTGAAATCAACCGCGACGATGTCGTCGTGCGGCAAGGCAAGAGCCAGCTCAACGTCACTGAATGGGTTCCGGCCCGGGGCAGCCGTGCTGGACTCGAATTGTTCATCCTCATCGACGATACTTCGGACAGTCGCTTCAGCCTGCACTATGACGATTTGCGCGCGTTTATCAATTCCCAGCCGGCGAGCACGCTGGTGGGGGTCGGGTATATGCGAAATGCGACTGCGCAGATCAGCCAGGATCTGACTGCGAATCACGAACTGGCAGCGCAGGCATTGCGCATGCCTCTGGGATATCCGGGAACCATCGGCAGTCCTTATCTATCGGTGACCGATTTGATGAAGAAGTGGCCCGTCGACCAGAATCGCCGCGAGGTCATCATGATCACGAGCGGAATCGGCCGGGGCCATGAGCGCCATCTCATGAATTGGAGGATTGGCTATCGGCAGGATCCGGACGTCGACACAGCAAGCGCTGTGGCGCAAAGAACGGGAACAAACATCTTCACCATCTACACCCCGGGCTCGACACACTTTCGTTTCAGCCAGTGGGACCTGATGAATGGGCAGATGAACATGTCGCGGCTTTCTGACCGCACCGGCGGGGCCGCATTTTACCTTGGCCTGCACAGCCCTGTCAGCATCCAGCCTTATCTCGGAGAGCTCGAGAGGATCTTCAACAACCAGTATCTCCTCAGCTTTTCTGCGAAGGCAGGGAAACGGCCTGGGCTGCAAGACATCAGCCTCAGCACTCAAGTGGCAGGCGTGGAGCTTTCCTCTCACGATGCGGTGTGGGTTGCAGGTGCGGAGTGAATCCTTCGCACTTGTACGTCACTTTCCCGGCTCTGAACCGGTATTCGCTTTAACCAAAGACGAACGCCTGTTCTGAGCCGGAAGCTTTCTGGATCAGCCTGTGCCAGCTCCGCGAACAAATCACTGCGCAAATTCAGTGAACCGCGAATCAGAGGATCGCTATGCAGTCGGCAAACATTCATCATCTCGAACTCATTATTGTCTTCATGATGGTGCTAGTCGTTGGATTGGCGGCGGCGGCCAGGCGCTTCAGCACGCCGTACCCAATCGTACTCGTGATTGGAGGGCTCGCAGTTTCGCTGCTCCCCAACGTGCCGCGCGTGGCCCTGAATCCCGACATCGTTTTTCTCGTGCTGCTGCCCCCGTTGCTCTTCGCAGCCGCTTTTCATACACCGTGGAGAAGCTTCTGCCGAAACTTGTCGAAGACATCAATGATGGCATTCGGACTGGTTGGATTTTCAGTAATCGGAGTTGCCTTCATCGCGGGACGCATGTTGCCGGGCTTCGATCATCGCATCGGGTCGGTGCTGGGCGCGCTGGTGGCGAGCACCGATGCAATCGCGGCCACAGCAATAGCTAAACGGATGCGGCTGCCGAAAAGCATTACCGACGTGCTGGAGGGCGAGAGCCTTCTGAATGATGCGACGTCACTTCTCGCGTTGGAATTCTCGGTTGCAATGCTCGTGGCAGATTCGACTCTGACGTTCGGGGCCGGCCTGGTTCGGCTGGTGGCTCTCGTGGCGGGCGGTGTACTTGTCGGTTTGCTTGCAGGATGGATCATTCGCTGGTGCCAGATTCGACTGACCGACGCACCGCTTGAGATCACATTGACCCTGCTGGCGCCGTACGTCGCTTATCTCGCAGCAGAAGGAGCACATGTTTCGGGAGTGCTGGCTACCGTCGTTTGCGGGCTTTTCCTCGGCGAGAAACAATCGGAATCGCTCTCTCCGCGGGCACGAATTGAGGGTGCCGCGGTGTGGAGTACGGTTGACTTCGTTCTGAACGGAGCCGTTTTCACTCTGATCGGTTTGCAACTGCCGTACGTTCTCGAAGGAATCCGATCTATGAGCCCGGGCGCGCTGTTGCTCGATGCTTCGATTCTTGTCGGGCTTTTGATTGCGATGCGGCTGTTGTGGGTTTTTGCGGCATCGTGGATCGCATTTGGCGTGCGCAAGTTGCTGAGACACAGAGTGGAGCAGCCGGCGACAAATGAGACGTTTGTGATTGGCTGGACGGGTATGCGCGGGGTGATCGCCCTTGCCGCCGCGATGTCGCTACCCCAGACAGTGGACAGCGGCGACACATTCCCGCAGCGCGATCTGCTCATCTTTCTTACGTTTTGCGTGATTCTGATTACGCTGGTCGCGCAGGGCCTCAGCCTGCCCTTCCTGATCCGTAAAGTCGGGCTCGTTTCATTACCGGGTGAATCGGAATAGTTGCAGGCGCCGAGGCGGAATGACGCACGCGGTCGTGAATCGATTGCAACCAGTTGGAGACGCGATGATCGGGGAGCCCTCGCCTACGCGCCACCCGCGGTGGCACCATAGACTTTCAAGAGAACGCAAGAAGGGGGAAATGAATCGATACCTTGTTATGCGCGGCCTCGTTTGGGTGGTCTTTGCCGCTACTCTGCTCATAAAGGATGCCGATGCCGTCGAATCCAATCAGGCATTGGCATTATCGACCGTAGATGTGCGGGTGGAGTTGCTCGCCGGTCAGAAGGCGCCAATGCTGGTTCGCCTCAAGGGTTCAGATGGATTGCCTTGGCGCAACGGTCTCGTCGACCAGTTACCGACACAAGTCGAGAGCGGAGACAAAACGATTCCGATTCGCTGGGAATTGCAGCCCGGACAGGGGAGTGCGGATGCTCACCACGTCTCCATCGTGTATGAGGCGACCTATCCGCACTTGCGGCTTACCTGGAAATGGGAAGCCCGAGCACGTTGCGGGCCTGTCGAACATAGCACGTCTATCGAAAACCTAGGCGGCGAAGAAATCTGGCTGCCGATGGTGGATTCACTTCGTCTGGCCTGGCAGGTGCCGCGCGGTCAGATACTGCGCAACTTCTATGTGGAAAAGGGTGCAGATAGGCCATCCGCGCAGGGCACGCATCTCGAGACCGTGTCCGACGGATATCACTGGACCGGTACGTCATCTACGTATGCGCACCCTCTCGACGGCGAGCAACGCGAGATCATTCCGGCAGAGCTTGTATTCTCGACCAACCAACCTGCGGAAGGCTGGTATGCGGGCATAGAGTTCAGTGGCAGAACGCGCATCAGCCTGGAACGCGTGGGCGGGACCGTGACCACGGTTCTTGGGCTCAACCCGGAGCCGGGCCCCTTCAGAACGGGGATCGCCCCTCACGAGACATTCGAAACACCGACAGTATTTCTCGGCGTATTTGCAGGCGGACCGGACGATGCCGGGAATCAAGTGCGTCCCTGGGTGCGAGCGGTTCTAGGCAACCCTCGCACATGGAACGATCCGCAATATCCGTTGACGGTCAACAATAGTTGGGGCAGCGGAATGGAGGTGGATGAAGCGCTCGCGCTTCGCATGATTCACGATTCGAAAGAACTTGGTCTGGAGATGTTTCACATTGATGCCGGCTGGTTTCGAGGAGTTGGGGACTGGTACCCAGACCCGAGGAAGTTTCCACACGGCCTGGCGCCAATTGCCGACGAAGCGCATCGCCAGGGATTGCGCTTCGGCATATGGGTGGATTGGACTCAGGCAGGCGTCGATACCGAGCCGGGGGCGCTGAATGCGCGCGATCCCAAGACGCGTGACTGGCTGGTTGCCGACGTGGGACCTGCCTGGAAGCCCGAGGAGTTCAAGGGGCAGACTGCAGACTTGGGCGTCCCCGCGGCACGAGACTATTTCGCAAGAGAAGTAAAGCGCATCATTGAGGACTACCACCTGGACATGCTGGAGCACGATGGCTACCTGGTCGCTCAGGGATGCACCCGCGAAGATCATCCGCATGCCCCGCCCAACCGCAGTTCGATGAAGGTGACCCACGACCAGGGTTTTGATTTTGTAGTGGCGTCCAACTCCACCGATGTCAGCTATCACGCTGTACGCGCCTATTACTCCATCTATGAGCGGACCCGGCGCGAACATCCCGGGTTGCTGTTCGAGATTTGCAACGACGGCGGTCGCATGGTGGATTTCGGGTCTGCAGCGCACGGCGACTACTTTTCAATCACCGACTCTTACGATCCTTTGTCGAACCGTCAAGCCTTTTACGACGCGAGCTTTCTCTTACCCGCGGCAATGCTGGAGAGCTATGTCGAGAAGTGGCCGACGCCGCGGCCTGAGAACTTCCTCTACATGCTGCGCAGCGGGATGATGGGATGGCTGACTATCATGCTCGACACCACTGCATGGACTCCGGACGACCATGAAGCCGCCAAGAAAGCGATCGCCCTCTACAAGCAGGAACTGCGGCCTCTCATCCGCGATGGACGCTTGTTCCATATCTCCGACCGTCCTGACGGCGTGCATTGGGATGGGATGGAGTATTGGGATCCTGGACGTGCCAGGGGAGTAGTCTTTGTATTTCGCGGGGCCGCACAAAAGGACGCCGAACACCGTTTTGTGCTCCGCGGATTAGACGCTGATCAACACTATCGGTTGCACTTCGAAGATGGAACCGAGCCGGATCGCACCGCAACTGGGGGAGAGCTGATGGGCATGGGAATGGAGCTTCATCTGCAACTACCACTTAGTTCAGAATTGGTGTTTTTGCGCCATGCCGGCCCGACTGAATGAACCCGAAGCATCCTAATCCTTGTGGGCAGTAGAATCGTGAAAGAGGTGAAAACCATGGGCTACGAGAAAATCAACGTCGAATTGGTCGTCTTTTCCGAGGAAGCCGATGCCGTCGTCTCGATGTTGAACTCGGCGATCGACTCTATCGAGGAATCACACACTGTTTTCGGCGGTGCGATCGAAACGGTTCACGTGGACCATAGCGGAACGCGAAGAAAGTCGGCGCTGATGCATACGCTTAATGCGCGAGATGCAGCGACCGATGCGGTGAAATCGGCGGCTAAGAAGGTTGTCGATGCCTACAAGAAGGTCGTTTGACCCGCTTCCCTGCAGTTTCAGTGTCAGGAGTTTTCTGGATATATTTGATATATTTAAGGCCTCTCCGCGGTGATCCGGTCAGTCAGGAGTCTGGAGTGGATCGTCGCCCACTCGCCCTTTTCTCTTTATTCGCCCCGCCAGACGGGGGATGTCGGCGCGGGTGAGACGGTACCATCGGCGGCGAAAAGGAACGCTGGAATCCCTGGTGAGATTATCATCGTGAAAGAGCCAGTCTCTGCGGGAAAGGCCTCTCCGGGGCTGTCGGATCTGAACCCGGAGCAGAATGCGCTTTGTTTCACCAGGAGGTCAGGAGGTAGCTACATGCTGAAGACGGCAATCAGTGTCGGTATCGGTGGTCTTGCCGTCCTAGTTGGGGCAGGCGTCTACTATCGCAGGCGTTCTCGGTTGCGCCGGTTTCTTTCAACCAGTGACTGGGTCAAGTTGATGCGCGAGAACGATGCCCGGGCTGCAGCAAAAAAGGGATCGGATGATCATCGCACGCCCGAAGCGCAAACGTGATCGAGTCGCTGCGAGTTCGGCATCGCGATAGCCAGGGCTGGAAAAAGTGTCCGGCCTCAATCATCGCGGGTTCCACATGCATGCGCATGCGGTACCCCAAATTCCGATAAGTCATGGTCCATCCACTAATTTGCGAGTTAGCAAGGATCGAAGCTCGTCAGGACACCACGCCAGGCGCCAAAACAGGTTAGGGTCGAATTCTCGTCGAGCGAATCTAGCTTCTGAGGCCTTCGGTACCTTCGGTTATCGATCGCCATAGGGCCGATCCCAACCTCGCAAAAAAAACGTCTAACCTTGCACGAGGTCGTTGCGCGTGTCCCTGAGCAGGCTTCCTCGGGGACCTCATACGAGGAGGGCAAACTGATCAGAGCCGCAACGCACATCTGCTGCCGGTTACCCCGACCGCACCGCGGGAGCGTGCGCCATTTGCGAGCCCTTTTATTTCTAACGGCCTGCGCGTTCGCCCTGCCTGCCCGGACTCAGCAGAGCGCTGGCCATCCCGCCTCAGATCTTTCGGCACCTCAACCTGCAACACCTGAACTCGCCCCGGCAGAAGACTCGCCAACCGGCAGCGTAAGCGGCGTTGTTGTCGATCGCGACAGCACGGTGTATGAAGGCGCACGTATAGCTCTCTTCGAGACAGGCTCCGACACCAACCTCAATCCGCCACCTGCTCGCACAACCAATACCGACAGCGGTGGCCGCTTCAACTTCACCGCCGTGCGGCCGGGCCCGTTCCGCCTCACCGTATCTTCCCAGGGATTCGCAACCCAGGTCGTTTCCGGCGTTTTGGATGCCGGCGAATCCTACGAAAGCCCGCCCATCATACTGCCGGTCGCCAGCACAAGTGAGGTTCGGGTCACCGCATCATCGGAAGGTATCGCCGAGGCTCAGGTCAGGCTCGAGGAACAGCAACGCGTGCTCGGCATCGTCCCTAACTTTTACGTCGCCTATGAGCCCAATGCAGCGCCGCTGACCTCTCGCCAGAAGTTCGACCTCGCCTGGAGATCGTCCATCGATCCGGTCTCGTTCCTAGCCAGCGGAATCTTCGCTGGTGCCGAACAGGCTACCAACTCATTCAGCGGATACGGCCAGGGTACGCAAGGTTTCGCCAGGCGCTACGCTGCCAGCTACGCCGACCTCTTCACAGGCACCATGATTGGCAGCGCTCTTTTCCCAGCGCTTCTCAAGCAGGATCCTCGATACTTCTACAAAGGAACCGGAACAGTGCGCTCCCGCTTCCTTTACGCTATCGCCACTTCTGTCGTCTGCAAGGGCGACAACGGCCATTGGCAGCCCAACTACTCCGGCATCATTGGCGGCCTGGCTGCAAGCGGTATCTCCAATCTCTACTACCCTGCCAGCAATCGCGACGGCGCTACACTCACCTTCGAGAATGCCGGCATCGGCATCGCCGAAGGTGCAGTCGAAAATCTTCTCCAGGAATTCCTGGTCCGCAAACTCACGCCCAAACTCCCCAAATACGATTCGGCTCATCCCTAGGCGTGCACATGTTCCTCATCTCTGACGCGGGTCGATCGGTTCGAACGGCAAGGTCCAGTGCAAATCCTTCAATCCGGCGATAGAAGTCGTAGCCGGCCCAATCGTGCGAGATAGCAAGGGTCCTATTCGGCGCGAGGGGAATCGACTGGATCGACGGCAAGAGCGGAAGGTGCACGCTGGGATCGAGGAGAAGTATTTTGCGTTCTTCAGATACCGGTGACCTTGGCCAGATGGGCGTGGACGGGGGCGACAGAGCCGGCGTGGAGGCGGAAACCGACTTCACCCTGGCAAAGGCGAATCTTAAGCCTACCCTCGAACATCAAAGTTTCGAACGGTCGAGAGCAACTCAGTGCGAACAGTCTACGCTTCAATGACTTCTTGTCTACTGCTGGCGGTGCTTAGCGTATTGCAGGCAGGGACGGCCCATGCTGCTTCCGTTCGAAACAATCTGCTGCAGTCGGTAAACGCCGATCTGACCGAGGGCAGGGCAGATGATGCCATCTCGCGCCTGAACTCGTCGCTTACTGCAAACCCGGGAGACGCAGAAGCACACAATTTGCTTTGTCGCGTGTACTACCAGGAAGAGCGATGGGATGATGCGATTCACGAGTGCCAAGCAGCGGTCCGGCTTGCGCCGATTGACAGCGAGTATCATCTGTGGCTAGGCCGGGCCTATGGCGAAAAAGCCGAAAGCATCCATTCGATTAAGGCCTACGAATTGGCGAAGAAGGTGCGAGAGGAATTTGAGCGGGCGGTCCAACTGGACCAGGGAAATGTAGATGCGCTCTTCGACCTCGGCACGTTCTATACCGATGCCCCTGGAATCGTCGGCGGAGGCAAGGAGAAGGCGCAACGCGTAGCCCAGGCTCTCGAACAATATGCGCCGGCACAGGCTGACCTGGTGAAGGGGCACTTGGCGGAGAAGGATAAGAATTACCCGCTCGCAGAATCCGAATTCAAAGCCGTGATTGAATCCTCAAACGAGCCGGCCGACGCATTAATGACGCTGGCCTCGTTTTACGCACGGCGCCGGCAATGGGACCAGATGCGGGCTGCCCTGCACGCAGGGATTGAGGCCGATGCAAAGGCCGCGAAGCCAAACGGGCCCGCACTAGTGGATGGGGCCGCCGTTCTTAGCGGCAACCACCAAGAGCCACAACTAGCCATCCAGCTCCTCAACCAATATCTGGGTTCGCCGAACAAATCGGCTGACTCACCCGCGTTCCAGGTCCATACGGAACTGGCCCGCTTGTTGGAGCAGCAAGGCGACCACGAGGGGGCCCGGCAGCAAAGAGAAGCTGCCGCCGCCCTTGCACGTGAATGCCACCAGAGTCTGCCTAAATCGATGGCGGATCCCAACTCGCGATAAGGCTTGGCGACAATTCGCTTCAACAGCGGTTGCGTGTCGCAATTGCGTTCATGGTTCGGGCGCCGGAGAATCATTGGTCTTTCTGAAGAGCGACAGAATCAAACCCACTACCAGGACCAGATCAAGCCAGGCAAACCAATCGCCCCATCTCTGGTAGAGAGTCGGGTCGTGTCGAATGGGAACCTGTGCGAGCATGATGGTGAAGTCGCGGCGCGGCGAGGTCATTGTTTCGGCCAGGACGCGACCGCGATCGTCACTCACGGTGAGAAATCCGGATTTGGCGGTCCGGGCAATCGTAAATCCGTCTTCGACGCCGCGCATGAGAGCCATGTGGCCATGCCATATCTCATCGGAGCCGAATTCCCAGGCCGGCACAAGAACCAGTCCGACGTCCCTTGCTGCATAGCGCCGTGCCAGTTCCGGATAGTCCATGTCGCGGCAGATTTCAATTCCAATCTTTCCCACTGGCTGGGGCAGGACGGAGATTCCCGTGCCGGGTGTGGTGCGACCTTCGGCGACGGGCACAAGGTGATGCTTGCGATAGACGGTCTCGATGTCACCCGATGGCGAGTAAAGACGTCCCTCATTGAATGTGCCGTTGCTGGTGACATGCAGTATGCCCAGCAGCACCTGGACGCCGGTGGAGCGGGCAGTCTGTTCAAAGAGTGCGTCGACCTTCGGCAAGAGCGAATCCGGGACAAGAGACGTCATCTCGGGCAGCACGGCAAACTTCGCACCCTGCGCAGCGAGCGTCTGAACCTGTTGGGCGTACCCGTTCATGAGCGCCATCACGGACGGCTCATCCGGAGGAAAGATGTGTTCGGGCGTGTCGGACTCCGCGAACCCGACGGTGACGGTTGCCGCGGCGGCTGGTGTGAAGTGCAGGCGGAAGGCTCCGTACACCAGGACCGTTGCGGCGGTGACCACAAGAGCCACAGCCATGCGCCTGCGGGCCTGGTGGCGCTGGAGCAGCGCGGTGGCGGCCATAGCGGGAAGCAGCAGCGTGACGAATGCGATTCCCCAGAGTCCAGCAAGCGCTCCGAGTTGGAGCACGGGAAGATTGTGCAACTGTGTGTAAGCGGTATTACCAAACGTGCCTTGTGAAAGACTCACCAGGTATTCTGTCGCGACAAGGAATGCCGGAAAGATAAGCACTGCCCTCCAGGGACGATTGCGGAGGAAGAATGCGCGATAGAGCACCACAGCGAACGCCAGGACAATGGAGGGCTCAAGAAGGCTGGCCAGCATGAGCCATAAGGGAAATTGAAGCTCGTGATGGTAGCGCCACATGTCGAGCCCAGCGAGAGTCATGGCGACAAAAGCCATCGAGGCCGCAGCCCAGGCCGGGAGCCGGGGAGCCATAAGTAAGAGGGGCAGAGGTGCAAGCCACATCAACCACCAGATCGGCTGAAGACCATAACACCAGAAATAGGCGACTGCGGAAAGCAGAATAGCGGCGAGGACTAAAAGACCGAGACGAATAGCCTTAGGCGATAAGTCCATGGATCAACCTCCGGAGGGATCGATGAACCAGCTTGCGAAATTCCGTTTCGGACAGATGGAAGCGGCCGGCGCGGAAAAGGACGAGATAACCGTGGGTATGCGCCCAGAATTCCATGGCGATCTCCCAGATGTCGTCGCGCTTGAGCTTCTTGAGCCTGACGCCGGATGCGATGGTATCGGCAATGAGGTTAAGCGTTGGAGAGAGCCGTGCGCGGAAGTCGCGTGGAAACTGACGAGCTCCTGGACGCGGACTGGAAAACACGTAATCGAAGATGCGGGGATGGGCCAGTGCGTAGTCCATGTAACCGTCCATCATGTGCAGCAGCCGGCCTTCAAATGAGCCACGGTTCAGGGTCTGCCCGAAGAATCCGGCGAGCTTCTCGAATTCAGTGTTGACGACCTGGTCGAGGAGGGCTTCCCGGTTCGGGAAATGATGGTAAATGGCCATGGGAGTGATGCCGACCTCGCCGGCGATGCGCCGCATGCTGACAGTGCCGGGACCTTCGGCTTCGAGGATACGCAGCGCGGATGCGTAGATTTGGCCGGCAGTGGCATTTTGGTCTTCCATCTATACAGTGTATAGTAACTGTCTATACGATGTATAGTCACTTGAAAATGGCGACCAACCGTTTACGCGTCGAGGCAAAACGCATATTGGAGGGGATGCAAGAGCCATAAAGGCAAGGACGCAGCGAATCCATCCTGACCTTGAGTCTTGCGGGTGTCACCGTGAGGTCGCAGCTATGGAAAAGCCAGGCGGCACTTGTCAAATGCGCTAGTGCGGGAAGTTTGCTGTTTCAGAGATTTATTCCCCAGGTTAGTATTTGGGCAGTTGGGAACTGTTCCAGCCTCCGCCAAGCGCCTTGACCAGCAGGACGCTGGCATCCATGCGCCGACGCTGGATGTCAATGTCGTTGCGCTGGTCGGCGAGAGCAATGGTCTGTGCGGTAATTACCTGAAGGTAGTTGTCGACGCCGCCTTCGTAGCGGTTTGTGAAGAGTTGTAAAGATTCTTCGGCAGATGCCGTGGCCTGATGCTGCTGATCCGCTTCCTTCTGGAGGATACGCAGCGCAGCCAGGTTATCCTCGACTTCCTGAAAGGCATTCAGCGTCGTCTGGCGATAGGTGGCCACAGTACCGTCGTAGTTGGCTTGCGCCGCCGTCGATGTGGCGCGACGGCGTCCGGCGTCAAAGAGTGTCTGCGAGAGTTGAGGCCCGACGGCCCACAGGCGACTCGGCCAATTCAACCAGTTCGTCACAGTCGTTCCTGCAAAGCCGCCTTCCGCACCGATCGTGAGTGTCGGGAAGAATGCGGCGCGGGCAATCCCGATTTGGTCGTTCGCCTCCGCCATACGGCGCTCGTCCGCGGCAATGTCAGGCCGTCTTTCGAGCAGCGCGGAAGGCACGCCGACTGGGATCACCGGGAACTGAAGTTTGATTTGCTGTGATGGCGGCAGATTGAACCGGGCCGGCGGTTCCCCGACAAGTACGGCAATCGCGTGTTCAAATTGCGCGCGGGCCACCGTAACATCGGTGTCCTGTACGTTGGCCGTATCCAGTTGCGTCTGTGCTTGAGCCACGTCCGACTTGGGAGCAGCTCCGCCTTCGAATCGATTCTGCGTTAGCCGCAATGCGTCTGCATACGCCTTCACGGTATCGTCGAGCAGTTGCTTCTGCGCATCGGCGCTGCGGAGTTCGAAATAGTCGATCGCTAACTCTGCGTGCAAACTAAGGCGGGCTGTTTCCAGGTCGGCCGCAGTCGCTTGCGCCTCTTCGCGCGATGCGCTGATCGTCCGCCGCACGCGCCCCCACAGATCGACTTCATAGGTAAGATCGATGGGCAGCGTAAAGTTGCCCGTGCCGTTGTTGGCTTCAGGCGATGGAAAATAGGGCTGGTTTGCCGACAGTCGCTCATTGGTGACGCTCGGCGACGCGGAGATGGTGGGGGCAAGGAACGATCGGTTGAATCGAATCTGGGCGCGCGACTCGCGGAGCCTGGCCTCGGCCACCTTCAGGTTCTGGTTTGATGCAGTGAGTTCATTTTCCAGCGAATCAAGTTGCGAGTCGCCGAAGATCTCCCACCAGTTTCCTCGGAGGGCTTGATCGTCGGGCTGGGCATTCTTCCATCCACCGTCCTCCTTGTAAGAACTGGGCGGTTGCTCCTTGTACTCGGGCGCCATGGGCGCAGATGGCTTGGCATACTTGGGACCAACCATGCAACCGGTCGAAAGCAGCACCGCGGAGAACAGGAGAATTGGGATGAAGCGAGTATTCATCTTGAGCCATCCGAATCGAGCGTATTCACATGAACGACGGTCCCGGTCGTAAGAGAATCCGATGGATTGACGATCACCCGGTCACTTGGCTTGAGACCGGCTGTCACTTCAACCGAAGATCCATAATCACGTCCGATGATGACCGGCACCAGTTCGGCACGATCGCCGCGCGCGACTGCAACACGCAAGCCTTCCGAACGAAACAGCAGGGTGTTCGCGGGAATGACGACCGATGCTGCCGTCTCAGCGCCGGCAGTTGGGGACCGAGAGATGGACGAAGACATAAGCACCGGTCTTAATGCGGTCGCCGGTATTGTTGACGTCGACTTCCACGTTCAATGTGCGCGATGAAAGATCGATGGAATCGGAGTTGCGGACGATGACGCCCTGGAAGGTCTGGCCGGGAAACTCATCGAGGGTCATCGTGGCTTTCGCCCCGTTCTGCGCAGCCCTTAAGTCCACTTCGGGCAGTGCCACGTAGACCCGCAGCTTGTCCACTGCAGCCATGTGAAACAGTTCTTGCGGCGCGCCGCCCGCGCCGGCATTGATCAGTGCGCCGATGTCAGTGTTCCTCGCCGTGATCACGCCCGTGAACGGAGCGTAGACTTTTTCGAATGACTGCAACTGCTCGAGACGGTGAACGTTGGCCAACATTGAATCAACGGTTGCCTGTCGGGCTTGCAGGCCGCTGACTGCCTGATCGGTCTCCTGGCGGGAAACGCTGTTCGTCTTCAGCAGATTTTGCCAGCGCGAAGCGGTAATCTGCGCCAGCTGTTCATTGGCTTGCGCGGTCTTTAGGTCCGCACGCGCCTGGTCCAATTGCTGGTCGATCTCGGGCGTATCGATCTCAGCCAGCAGTTGTCCCTTTTCCACGTGCGCACCGATATCGAAATACCACCGCTTGAGATAGCCATTGGTGCGCGCATAGATGGGCGTATCGCTGAATGCCTGCGTATAACCTGGCAGCACGATCGCTTCTTCGCTCGCGTGCGTTTTCGGCCGGACGATATCGACTGTTGTCACTGCGGCGTGCTCCGTTGCCGCAATAACCCTTCCTTCCGCCAACGCACGCTGATGAATGCCCGAGTGAATCTCAACCGCGAGCAGCAAAGCTGATGCGACTCCGACGATCAATGGCCACATCGCCCGGCGCCCTCTTTGTGGAGAAACAGGCAGTGCTTCCGCTGGTTGAGTCTGGTCTGGTTTTGTGCCGGTCGTGTTCATTTGCGTTCTCCATTTGGCATGGCCGTCATGATGCGTGAACGGGTTGATTGCTGGGTTCGCTTACCGGTTGCGCACCCTCGGATGGGAGCCAGCCGTGCAGAAGCGCAAAGACTGAAGGAACGAAGACCAGCGTGGCTACGGTGGCGCACAGCAGGCCGCCGATCACGGCGCGTCCCAGCGGCGCATTTTGTTCGCCTCCATCGCCCAGTCCTAGCGCCATGGGAACCATGCCGATGATCATGGCCAGAGCCGTCATGATGACAGGACGGAAGCGCGTCGCGCCTGCTTCCAGGGCCGCCATCATGGCGTCGCCGTGATGCAGGAGTCGTTCCTTCGCGAAGGCCACAACGAGAATGCTGTTAGCCGTAGCCACGCCCATGCACATGATCGCGCCCATAAGCGCGGGAACACTCAGCCTGGTATGCGTGAAAAAGAGAAAGAGAACAATCCCCGCCAGCGCCGCAGGCAGCGCGGTGATGATGATGAACGGATCGAGCCACGACTGGAAGTTCACCACGATGAGTAGATAGACCAGGACGATGGCAAATCCCAATCCGCCCAGCAAGCCAATATACGAGCTGCGCATCGTGCCGTACTGGCCGCGCAGCGTCACGAAGCTGCCCCGTGGAAGAAGCTTTCGGTTGGCATCGACAATGTGCTCGACTTGGCGGCCCACTGATCCGAGGTCGCGATCCTGCACCGCGGCGTACAGGTCCACAACGCGCCGGATGTTGTAGTGGTTAATTGATTCCGGCTCGCTGGTGCGTTTGATTGAAGCGACATCCGCGAGGATTCCGTTTGCCTTCTGATTGGCGCTGCTCAAAGCTATATTCTCGAGATCCTGCCCGGACTGGATATCGTACTGCGGCGTCTGCGTTACCAGGTTGTATGAGACCCCGTTCTTGGGATTCAGGTAGAACATTGGCGTCACCTGAAAGCTTCCGCTGAGCGAGATCAACATGCTGTTGGCCACATCGTGCTCGGTGTATCCGGCTTGCAAAGCCTTGGTGCGGTCCACATTGATGTGAAACTTGGGGTAGTCCGATTGCTGCTGGATGCGCGCATCCACAATGCCGGGCACATGCCTTAGTTCGCCCAGCATTTTGTCGGCGACCCGCTGATTGTCGACGATGTCCGCCCCATCAATCTGAATATCGATGGGCGCCGGCAGGCCGAAGTTCAGTGTTTGAGTAACAATATCGGCAGGCAGGAAATAAAACGTCGTGCCGGGAAACTCTTTGGGCAACTGCTCGCGTAGCGTGCGGACGTAGTCGGCGCTCGGGTGATGGTTCTCTCGCAGCGAAACAAGGATGTCGGCGTCCGCTGCGCCCGTCAGTCCGGACCGGTTGTAGATGTAGTTAATGTTGCTGATGGGCAGCCCGATGTTATCGAGGATGTTGTCCATCTCAGAAGCCGGAATCCCAGCGCGGATGCTTTGCTCCACCTCGTCGGTCAGGCGCGCAGTCTCTTCGATGCGGGTGCCCGTTTTTGCGCGCACGTGCAGCATGAACTGGCCGCTGTCGGTCTCCGGGAAGAAGTCTTCGCCGAGAAACGGAGCCAGCGCAAAAGCGCACAGGCAGACGAGAAGGAACGCGGGAACAAAGTAGCTGCGAAGCCCGATGAGACGCCCGAGAAGCGTGGAATAGAAGGAGCGAACCTTCTCAAAAAACCTCTCAAAGCCCTCATGAAAACTGGAGAAAATGCTGCGCCTGACCGGAGTGCCGTGCTTATGGGCCTTAAGCAGAAACATGGCGAGCGTGGGCACCAGCGTACGCGACAGAATATAAGAGGCCAGCATCGCGAAGATGACCGCTTCGGCAAGCGGCACGAAGAGGAAGCGAGCCACGCCGCTCAAAAAGAACATAGGGAGAAAGACGATGCAGATACAAAGCGTGGAGACGAGCGCGGGAACTGCGATCTGCGCCGCGCCCTCGAGGATTCCGTCATGCAGTTCGGCTCCCTCTTCGAAGTGCCGCTCGATGTTCTCGATGGTGACGGTCGCGTCGTCAACAAGAATGCCGACCGCAAGCGCGAGGCCGCCGAGCGTCATGATGTTGATGGTTTCATGCAGAAAACTGAGCACGATCACCGAAGTCAGAATCGACAGCGGAATGGAGACGGCGATGATCAGGGTGCTGCGCCAGCTTCCCAAAAAAATGAGAATCATCAACCCGGTCAAAGCTGCGGCAATAACGGCCTCTCGAATCACCCCGTTGATCGAACTTTGTACAAAGATTGATTGGTCTGACAGCGGCTGAATCTTCAACTCTGGGGGAAGCGTCTGCTCAACCCGCGGAAGCAACTGACGGATTCCTTTGACAACATCGATCGTCGACGCGTCTCCGGCCTTAAGCACGGTCACGAGCGCGCCTCGGTTTCCATCCTGCCTCACGATGTTCGTCTGCGGCGCAAAGCCATCGCTCACTGTAGCCACGTCGCGAAGATAGATCGTCGCGCCATTAACGGCCTTGATGGGGAGATCGTTGAACTCGGCAACCGACTTCAGGTCTGCGTTCATGTCTACGTCGTACTCAAACTGTCCGATTTTGGCGGTGCCTCCGGGGAGAATGAGGTTCTGGTTTCCCAGTGCCGTAAGGACATCATTCGGTGAGAGCCCCTTAGCCTGCAGCAACCGCGGATTGAGATTGACCATGACCTGCCGCTGCTTGCCGCCAAACGGGAACGGAACCGAGGCGCCGGGTACTGTGACCAGTTGCGTGCGCAGAAAATTCAGGGCAATGTCATTAAGTTGCGACTCTGTGAGGTTTTTACCGGAAAGTCCCAGTTGCAGGATTGGCACCGTGGACGCGTTGTAGTTGACGATCAGCGGGGGCAGCGAACCGGGAGGCAGCTGGCGAAGGATGGCTTGCGAAACGGCGGTGACCTGCGCATTCGCCCGGTCAATGCTGGCTCCCGGCTGCATATAGATCTTCACGATCGCCGTTCCATTTACGGTTGTGGACTCGATGTGCTGAATGTTGTCGACCGTCGTCGTCAGCACGCGCTCGAATACCGTGGTGACGCGCCCTTCCATCTCCTCTGGACTCAATCCCGTGTAAGTCCAGGACACCGCAACCACAGGAATGTTAATGGCGGGAAAGATGTCCGTGGGGGTTCGCAGAATTACGACAGGACTAAGAATCAGGATGATCAGCGCGAGAACGACGAAAGTATACGGCCGCTCAAGCGCGAGCCTGACGATCCACATTAGGCTTCTCCTTGGATGCTTCTGGCCCAGTCGTGTCGTAATTCCTATACGGAGCGTATAGAATGGGCACGGAGTTTTGATTCCTGGAGCGGGCGAAAGGATTCAGGGTCGATCCCGGTATATGGTTTGCGTGCCTGTAAATTACCGGTCAGTGTGAATTGCGAGATTCCAAATCGCCTTGAATCGATAGCAGGCTAAGAATCAACTCTAAGACCTGACGGCGATCCCAGAGGAAGAAGCATGCAGAAGGTGGCAGTACGATCTGGCTCAGGCAGGATGAAGCGACTGCAAGCAGCCAGCAGCGCAAGGAATGAGTCGAGGCGACCTGGACGTCAACGGAGTGAGGAATCAGAAGAGGCAATTCTGTCAGCAGTGATTTATCTGCTCCGTGAGAAACCGCTGCGCGACATTTCGATAGAGGAGATCGCGCGTAAGGCAGGCGTAGGCAAGGCAACGATTTACAAATGGTGGCCGAGCAAAGCTTATCTCGCTCTCGATGCGTTTTCAACCAGGCTGAAACAGATGGTGCCGATTCCGGACACCGGCTGCGCCGAACGGGATTTCAAGGAGCAGCTTCAATTGCTGTTTACGTTCTATGCCAGCCCGGCCGGCAAACTGATGAGCCAGTTCCTTGGCGAGGCCCAGATTGATGAGGAATTCGCCTCACTCTTCCGCGAGCGCTTTCTAAAGCCGCGGCGCGAATTGGTAGGCGTCATCTTCGATCGCGCAATAGAGCGTGGGGAGATCAGAGCCGATCTCGACCGCGAACTTGTGCTGGACATGATCTATGGCCCAGGACTCTACCGCATGATGGTGCGGCGCGCACCGCTCGGCCGTGAAGCGGTGAATGCGATGGTTGCGGCGTTGTTTCGAGGATTGAGAGCGACCTCGAAGATTGATCTCCCCAATCGACGATCATGAAGGATACTCGGATAATCCTTCAAGTCCGTCGAAATTGCAAGAATCTCTTTCCCCTGGATCGAAAACAGCTCCGCCTGAGTATGAACAGCTTTGAGTTGGGAACGTCAGAAAGTAGATTCACCGCGTCAAACTCGCAAAGATGACCACCCAGCAGAAGTTTCCGCCGCGATCAGGTTTACCGCGCTATCGTCTTGCGACTTGCTGATGCACTGCAGGAAGCATTGGTCCAGGGCTATGACGGCGTAATTCGCACTGGGCCGGCGATTCCTCCGGGATGGGATTGTGAAGGCAGCGTTTAAGTGCGTGGAAAGACCAAGGTAGAAGTCCAAGTGTGTCAAGGCGAAATCCGGGCTGTGGTGATCGAGGCGGGAACGATGGGGCCGGAGCGCGAACGAAAAGAGTTCGGGATACGTGATGGAGAGCCGATGAGAAAGCGTGCAGGTTCGCGATAGCAGAATTACACATTCTTCTCCGGAATCTGTCAAAATCGATTCGACATCGCATTCGCCCTGACGCGATGTGCGAAACTGGGAACAACTAATCGAAATGCGATCGGCAAACAAAAACAACAAAGCGGCCGGCATTCGCGACATCGCGGACGCTCTAGGAACCTCGATCGGCACAGTGGATCGCGCCCTGCATGGTCGCAGCGGGGTAAGCGCCCGCACCAAGGCGCGGGTATTGCGCATGGCCGAACAACTCGGCTACAAGCCCAACATCGCCGCCAGGTCGCTCAAGCTCAACCGGAATATTCGAATTGCGGCTGTATTTCCTCGCGAAATTGCAGCTTTCTTCGATCCATTGCGAGGGGGTATTCAAGGCGCTGCGGATGAAGCCGTGGGCATGCAACTCACCCTCGATTTCATCGACTATCCACGCCTCGGTTCGGGCGATGTTGCGGCCATCGAGAGCGCGGCGGCGAAAAAGTACGACGGGATACTCTTCACGCCCGGCCGCCCACGCGAATTGGCTGGCATCGATTCGCCGCATCGTCGGGCAAGGGATTCCCATGCTTTGCGTCGCCAGCGATGCGCCGGACAGCGGCCGCATCTCATCGGTCACCGTCGACGCATACATCAGTGGCGCGCTCGCAGCGGAACTGCTGTCGCACAAGCTGCAAACTCCATCCCGAGTCGCAACGATTACCGGCGATTTGGCCACCTTCGACCATGCGGAGAAACTTCGCGGTTTTGCGGCGACTCTGGCGATGCTTGCTCCCCATCTCACTCTTCTTCCCGGTCGTCGAATCCCACGAAAGCGCGGAGGATGCGTACCGCCAATCCATCGCGCTGTTGAAGGCCAAGACACGTCCCGACGCGATTTATATCAGCACGGCGAACAGCCTTCCGGTGCTACGTGCGCTGGAGGAACTGAAACTACTCGGCCGCGTGCAGGTGATTGCGACCGATCTTTTTCCAGAGCTGGTGCCACTCCTGGAGTCAGGCAAGGTGCTGGCCACGCTCTATCAGCGCCCGGAGGCGCAGGGCAAAACGGCGCTCGAAACGCTCATCGCTCACTTGACCGATAAGAACAAGCCCGTCAAGGTTCACCGTTTTGCTCCGCATATCATCCTGCGCAGCAATCTTCCGCTCTTCGTCAACAGACTCGCCAACGCAGCGGGGAGTCTGCGAGTTAGCCAGTCTATCGCCACCCATCATTTGACCGGCACGAATCGAATGGCGCAACCGCCGCCGCTCGCCAGGTGCAGGACGAGCGTATCGCTGCTGCGCACACTCTGCTGGCGTATGGAAACATGCTTCGGATTTTGCGGCAGCGTCGGCAGGCGTCTTCATAAAGCTCCGCCTTGTACATGCCTTTCCCGAGAAAGCGAGAGGGATGGACAGATCACGTGACCGTCCAGTTGGTGAGACTTCCCAGATACCATTCATCGCCATGACGCCGCGCGATGGTGACGAATTCTCCCGGTTCACCATT
Organism: uncultured Acidobacteriaceae bacterium; assembly: GCA_963774175.1. Taxonomy (GTDB): domain Bacteria; phylum Acidobacteriota; class Terriglobia; order Terriglobales; family Acidobacteriaceae; genus Telmatobacter. The sequence continues at coordinate 82,268 of CAVZDT010000008.1, read as the reverse complement.
GAGCACTTTGGTGGCGTCCCAAGTCGTTGGCACGTCCTTGATAAAGCGGAAAGCGGGCTGATTCGCGTAAGCCGATGGCGCTGTCGGACACCATGGCAAGCGGCTCATCGAACACCACGTAGAGGGCGAGCTGCTGCGCCCGCGTCCCCATGACCATGGGGCTCTTGTCCCGCGCAACGAAATCCTCTCGCGTCACATTATCAAAACCGCCAGGAGTGTAATCCATCGGACCGCTCAACATGCGTGTAAACGGAAACGTTGTACGATTGATCGGACCATCGCGGCGGCCGGCCTTGTTGTTCTCGAGACCAAGCACTGCCTCATAGTCGAGAACATTCGGATAGGTTCTCTGAATGCCCCACGGCTGCGTCGCGCCGTGAAAATCCACCATGAGATGGTGTTCGGCTGCGAGCTTTGCGACATCGTAATACCACTGGATCCCTTCCTGATCGTTGCGGAGAATGAAATCGATCTTCACGCCCGCCACTCCCCACTTTTCATAGAGTGGGAATGCCTGCTGCATCTGCTCTGCGACGGCTTTGGAATACAACCATATCCAGATCTTCACGTTCTTCTTCGCGGCATACTGCACCAGCTCAGGCACATCGACATTGCCGCGCATCTTCGTGATATCGCGATCTGACCAGCCGGCATCAAGCATCATGTACGGAAACCCGGATTCTGCCGCGAAATCGACGTAGTACTCCATGTTCTTCGTGGTGTATGCCGACTGACCATCCGGCCCCAGATCGCCGTTCCACCAGTTCCAGGAAGCTTTGCCGGGGTGTATCCAACTCGTGTCCGCCACTCGGTTCGGAGGGTTGAGATCGGTGATGAGATTGGACTCGACGAGTTGGCCCGGAGTGTCACCAAGCAGGATCACGCGCCACGCGCTGTCGTGAGGAAGACTGGCGTCCACTGCCGGCCCTTTTCCGTCCAACGCGGGAGAGATCTTGCTGACGATGTAGTGTCCGGTCCAGTTGCCGGTCGGGTTTTCAAGATACATTGCGGCATTGCCTTCAAGATCCGCTTCTCCTACTGCAGCCCACGCCAGACCCGGCATGTGCAGCAACATCGGCGCGCCATTGAGAATGTAACTTGAGACACCGCCCTGATTGCTCAGCGCGCTCAGAACCTGGGGAACATATTCGCTCTCATATCCGCTTTGATAGTTCGGCAGACGCAGTGCCCATGCATCTGCGTCCATCACCGGACGAAACTCGGTATCCTCCTGTGTCAGCTGGTACCGCGAGAGCGCCGGTTGTGCCGGGACACGATATCGAAACGCCAGTCCGCTGTTGTAAACCCTGGCCTCGATCTCGAAAATGCGCCCCGGGCTGCTGCTCTCCCGAGCCTGTAGGGTCAGGCTGTTATAAGCGTCGTGAACGACGGAGGTCTTGCCGGCGAGCAGACTGTAGTCGTCTGCTCCCGAACCGGGGGTTGCGCCAATGATGTGAACGGCCGCTCCAAGAGGGGATTGATTTGCGAGTTCAAGACGGAGTGACGAGTCTTCAAAGATCATCTTCCCATGAAAAGTGACTGCGTAGACGAGCTGACCATCTGGCTCAGCAGCTTGCTTCGTTCGTTTCTGGCTGCACCGCAAAGCGGAGCGTAATCTGATGATCCGGCGAACTCACTTCGACAGCGGTTTGACTCTGCATGGGCCCGCGGCAAAATTGAAACAGCAAAGATCGAAAGAAGACAAAAGACGAAAGATTTCGAATGCAACATGATTCTCCGATCAAGGCGGGCGGTCAATGATGACATGAACAATGATCAAGCGAAAGCGGCTTCCCGCCAAGAGAAGCCGCTCTTGTTGTGTTTCTGAAATTCTTCAGAACACATACTTCAATGCAAGCTGGAAGAAGCGTGCGTCAGGAGTGTTGTTCTGGAAGAACTTCGGCCCTGAAATCAGACCGCCGGTTGCGTTCATTGAACCATTTGGAGTTCCGAGCGTTGGATGATTCAAGACGTTGAACGCATCCGCTCTGAACTGCAGACTCTGTTCGCGGAACAGTCGGGAAGCTCTTGAACAAGGACATGTTGACCTGGTAATAGCCAGGACCATAAACGTTGTTCTGCGGGCTGCCGAGCAGCGCAATCGCAGTCGCCCTGTCGGTCACCGGCGCCTGGAACGTCGACCGGAACGCCATCTGGATTGACCGATCCCACCGGATGCGTGGCATCCGAAATCATCTCGCCGGGTAGTGGGTTTCGAAATGCGCATGGGTTGAAGTAATTCAATTTGGTTTTAACCTGCGCGGGGCACGAGGTCAGACTTGGATTTGTTGAATCAGGCGTTCCGCCGCCTATGAATGGGCTGTGTACGGGAAAAGCACGAGCACTCCCTCCAGACGCAGTGCTGATGTTGGGATAAACAGTGAATGGTGTGCCTGTCTGCGCGGAATAGGTCAGACTTGAGGACCACCCTCCAACCATCTCGTCGAGCCAGCGGGAAGAATTGCTGAGAATCGCGCGGCCTCTGCCGATGGGCAGCTCATAATTGCCATTGATCGTAAACCGATTGCGGATATCGAAGACAGAGTTGGTCAGCTCGTCGATATACGGAATCAAGGTTGGCTGACGGTTTCCGATAGCGGTGAAGAGGCCGCCTGCGTCGCTGGCATCATCCAGGGCGTGTGACCAGGTATAGGTCGCCAGGAAGGTCAGTCCATGCGAATAGCGCTTCTCCACCTTCGTCTGGAGCGAGTTGTAGGTGCTCACGCCGGCGAAATGTACTTCGCCGATGCCCCCAAGATCCGGAAAGGGGTTAAAAGGATTGGTATTGGTTCCCGGGCGCCAGAGCCCCGGCGCGGTATTGGGAGCGCCATATAGCTCCAGATGCCGCGAGAGATTGCCCACGTAGGTCATCGTAAACGCCATGTTAGGCGTGATCTGCTGCTGCACGCCGAGACTGAACGTCATGGTGTAGGGCGGCTTGACATTCGGATCGTTGGAGTGGAAGCCCGGCTGCGAGATGAATGTTTGTAGTTGGCCGCCGTTAGTTGCCGGAAGCAAGCCGGCCTGCAACGTGACACCTTGGGCGGCAATCGATGGACAATTGCCGGTAACGCAAGTTGGCGCAAAGAAGCTTGCCTGATTCGAGTATGGGAAGTTGGCTCCGAGGTTGCCATTGCCCTCAGATTGCAGTCCTCCGTAAAAGATGCCAAAGCCCGCGCGCACGACGGTGCGATCCATAGGTGAGTAAGCAAAACCGACTCGCGGAGCGAAATCCGTTTTCTGCGAAGTCACGAGGCGGTCATTGTCAACGAACTGCAGCGTAACGTTATCTTTCGCCAACGCATTAAGGAACGGGGCCCCCAGAATGATGTTCTGCTGGCTCCTGGGGAACTGAAGAACTCCGGAACCGGTGCCGAAGCCCAACGGTCCTGTCACCACAAAATTCGACTGCTGCCCGCCATTTTCCTTATAAGGCTGGAAGTAGTCATATCGGACGCCCAGATTCAAAGTAAGCTTCCGCGTGACCTTCCAGTCATCCTGCACGTAGCCGGCGTCGTACCATTGCGCATCATTCACGTTGGGAGAGACCGAGATGGCCGCGTAGTTTTCCTGGTCAACCAGCATGTCTGCCACGGCGGAGCCGGTATTGGCTACACCGACCAATCCGGTGAACTGGCCGTCCCAGTGATATTGCCCAAGATCGGCAGGCGCATAGATGTAGTAGAAGCGGATAGCCTGGAATGACGCTCCGAACTTCAGAGAGTGATTCCCCCAAATTTTCGTCAGGTTATCAAGAATCTGGTAGACATTTTGAGACTCGCGGCTGATGCCAACCGAGCCCCACTGCTGGATAGTTCCGTTAACGTAGCCCGATGGAAGTCCGAACTGTCCGGGCTTCAGGTTCGATGGCTGCGGACCAAGTCCCAGGGATGAGTTCAGCGTCGGATTATAAGCGTTCGGTTGCTGGAAGTTGAACACACCCCAGTTGTAGCCAAAGCGCAATTCATTGGTCAGAGTCGGCGTAAAAATATGAGTTTCGCTGCCCATGAAGTTCATGGCCAGGTTGGTGTCGTACTGACCGCCGTAGCCGCTGCCGTCGAGAACAGGGCCGAGCGGCAAGCCGTTGGTCTTGATCTCATGCAGATAGCTGTATCGTGCGTAGCTCTGATCCTTGGCATTGATGTTCCAGTCCAAACGCTGGTCCCATTGGATCGTGTTATCGCTGTTGCCCACGTTGACGAGGTAGTTGTTGTACAGCTTGCCATTGTTGGCATTGGGAGCGGGGTACAAGTTGAGAATCTTCTGTGCAACCGAATTGATCTGATTCGGGCACAAGACGTTCTGCTGACCGTTGCACATCAGTGGCTGATTGGGGTCAGCTGTGTTCGGCTCATACAGCTTGGTTGGAGCCCCAACGCCTGTCAAAGCGCCGTTGAGGAGCTCTGAGAAGTCTCCCTGCCGCTCAAGAGCGGATGGAACATTGATCGGAGTCGGATTGCTGATCGAGATGCGGTCGAGCTTCCATGTCGCCGAAGTAGAAGAGCTTGTTCCGCCAGATCGGAAAGCCGAACGTCGCTCCGAACTGATTCTGGTGATACGGGGGTACCACCGCGTCGGGTCCTGCATTCCAGTTGATCGCATCGAGATTTGTGTTGCGAAAATACTCCCAAAGGTCGCCGTGGATCTGATTCGTGCCGGATTTGATGTTGGCTTGAAGAACCGCTCCGGCTGAGTGACCAAACTCTGCACTGAAATTGCTCGTCTGCAGGCTGAACTCGGAAAGCGCATCCGGAGGAGGCCGCATGATGTAGCTGGAGCCGTTCAAGAAATCCACCAGGTTCGTATTGTTGTCAACGCCATCAAGGATGAAGTTGTTTTGTTCAGCGCGTTGACCGTTCGCTACAAAATCTCCGCTGCCCGATCCACGCGTGTTCCCGAAGGGCGGTGCGACACCACTCGTCAACTGCGCGATATAGACCCAGTTTCGTCCGTTGAGCGGAGTGTCATTGATTTCCTTGGTGCTGATCACCTGTCCGACTGCGGCGTCCTGGGTCTGGAGAACCGGAGCTTCGGAATCAACCTTCACCGTCTCGGTCACCGCGCCTGTCGCCAGCGTAAAGTTCACGTTGAGCCGTTGCTGGATGTCGAGGTGCAGATTTTCGTGGCTCACCGTCTGAAATCCTTTGAAGGATGCAGACACTGTATAGTTTCCAATCTTCAGTGGGGAGAATACAAAAACGCCACTGCTATTGCACTTGGTCTGGAGAACCAAGCCCGAATCTACACTGGTCGCTGTGACTTCCGCGTCTGGAATGACCGCACCGGTGGAGTCTTGCACCACGCCTGTGATGGCCCCCTGATCGGTCTGAGCAGGGGAGTAAGAAGGCATCAGCAACAGGAGCGAGATCGCCACCACGGCTGACGCTAGAACGGTTACGCTCGGTCGTTTCGAGAAAATTGGCCTCAAGAATAGTTTTGCCATCGGTCTGCCTCTCCGGTGTAGGCGCCATTGCGCCGGTTCCTTATCGTGATCAGGTAACGTTTACGTTCACGTATGGAGAATAAGGGGACTGTGTACGTTACCGCTCACGACGCTAATCTCAAAATGAAAGGCTTGTCAAGAGGCTTTTTTGGGGGGATTCCATCTAGCGGTCGTTCTTCTCTGCGCTTGACAAGCGCGAAGGACAATGTCTAAAGTAGGTGGCGGTAACGTACACGACATGCGACAATCGACGCACGACCCATTCTAGTCGTGTCCGCACTCCACTCCGGCAGTGAAGGGAATCCCATGTGGCAGGACGTAGTCGACGCAAAGAATCCGGCCAGCCCTCCCGCATTCAGCTTATGCAAACTCGAATTGCCGCCTCCGCCCGCCGAGGAACGTGGGCGTGTCAAGGCATGGAGCGAGCCGGTTTCTATGCTGACTTATATGCCGGCCGCTCCCGATCCCAATCCGCTGTTCCTTGAGAAGCGTGTTTATCAGGGGAGCAGCGGCCGCGTCTATCCGCTACCCGTCATCGACTTTGTCGAGCGAATTCCTCATCCCCGTTCCTGGAACGCCGTCCATATCGAGAACGAATTCCTGCGTCTCATGATCTTGCCCGCCATCGGCGGCCGTATCCATGTTGGCGTGGATAAGCGCACCGGCTACGACTTCTTCTATCGGCAGAACGTCATCAAGCCAGCGCTCGTCGGTCTAGCCGGCCCATGGATCTCCGGCGGCGTTGAATTCAACTGGCCTCAGCATCATCGTCCCGCCACGTTCATGCCCGTGGAAACCGCTATCGAGCGCGATGCGGACGGGTCGATCACGATCTGGTGCAGCGACCACGATCCGATGGTCCGAATGAAGGGCATGCATGGCGTCTGCCTGCATCCGGGCAAAGCCTACGTCGAACTCAAAGTTCGCCTCTACAACCGCACTCCCCAGACCCAGACGTTCCTTTGGTGGGCCAACGTGGCCACCCACGTTCACGAGCAATATCAATCCTTCTTTCCTGGAGACGTGCGCTATGCAGCCGATCACGCAAAGCGCGCTGTCACCGAATACCCACTCAGCCAGGGCGTCTACTACGGCATCGACTACGGCAGAGCGCGCTCGCACGGGCATCCCACCTGAAGAGATGCCGAGCCACTTCGTGCCCGACGGCTCCTACCCGCCAAATGACCTTGGCTGGTACGCCAACATCCCCGTCCCGACCAGCTACATGATCGTCGGCTCCCACGGAGATTTCTTCGGAGGGTATGACCACCGCCAGCCGTGCTGGCACCGTCGCCTACGCAAACCACCACATTGCTCCCGGCAAAAAACAATGGACCTGGGGCAATCACGACTTCGGCTATGCCTGGGACCGAAGCCTCACCGACAACGACGGCCCCTACGTCGAGCTCATGTCCGGCGTCTACACAGACAATCAGCCGGACTTCTCCTTCATCGCGCCTGGCGAAACGAAGACTTTCAGCCAATACTGGTATCCCATTGGCGACATCGGTGTCCCCGATCTCGCCAATTTGCACGCTGCCCTCCGCGTCGACAACTCCGACGGGCTCGTCACTCTTCACCTTCAGGTCACTGAGAATCTTTCGGAGGCGCGTCTCATCGTCCGCATGGGTGAGTCCGAAATCGCGCACTGGACCGGCAACCTGAACGCCGCAGAATCCGCTGCATCTGCAACTCTCTGCCAGCGGGAGTTGCCGGCCCTCGTTGTCGTGACGCTCGCAGATGGCGACCGCCACGTTCTCCGCTATGCTCCGGACGAGATCGTGCCTGTGCCATCTGCCGCGGTCGCCACGGAGCCGCCTTTACCCGAAGAGGTGGCCGGCAACGACGAACTCTTTCTGAACGGCCTCCATCTTGAGCAATATCGTCATCCCACGCGCACGCCGGAGATCTACTGGCGCGAAGCTATCAAGCGCGACCCCGGCGACAGCCGCTGCAATCTTGCCCTGGGCCGCTGGCACCTGAACCGCGGCGAATTCTCTCGAGGCCGAGAGATATCTCCTTGCCTCGCATCGCCCGCCTCACGATGCGCAACCCCAATCCGGCTGATGGCGAACCGCACTACACCCTCGGCCTGACGCTCTCTGTATCAGCAGCGTCCGGACGAAGCCTACGATGCCTTCTACAAGAGCACGTGGAACGCAGCCTGGCGCGCTCCCGCCTATCACCGCCTCGCCGAGATCGACTGCACTCGCGCCGACTGGACCACCGCGCTCGATCATCTCGACCGATCGCTCCGCGCCGAAACCGAAAACCTCAACGCCCGCAATCTCCGCACTCTCGTGCTGCGCCGTCTCGGCCGCAACCGCAGAGGCCGCAGCCTTCCTTGAGGAAACCCGCGCCCTCGATCCTCTCGATATTTTCAGTCGCTGGCTGTGCGCTGGATGCGCCTCCCGAGGACGGCCAGCTGCTGCTCGATCTAGCATTCGATCTTGTCCGTGCGGGATTCCTTGAGCGAAGCGCTGTCGATGCTGATCGCCGCAGAATCCGGCACGAACCGTCGGTGCGCAGCCCATGCTGCTTTATCTGCAGGCCGACATCCTCGATCGTCTCGGCCGTCCCAGCGAGAGCGCTGCATGTCCGCGAACGCGCTCGCCGCGCAGATCCTGCGTATGTCTTTCCCAGTCGCCTCGAAGAACTCGTTCTGCTCAGCAAAGCGGTCGAGGCAGATCCGGGTGATGCGCATGCACCCTACTATCTTGGCAACCTCCTGTACGACCGCCGCCGCTACTCCGAAGCCATCATGATGTGGGAGCGCGCCGTTGCGCTTGAACCTTCCTTCGCTACTCCCTGGCGCAACCTGGGCATCGGATACTTCAATGTGCTGCACGACCCCGCTCGCGCCCTTCAGGCTTTCGGCAAAGCTCGCGCCGCCGCGCCTCGCGATGCCCGCATCCTGTACGAATACGACCAACTCCTGAAGCGCACTGGCCATGCTCTCTCCGAGCGGCTGGCTAATCTCGAAGCCAATGCAGAGCTCGTTGAACAGCGCGACGATCTCTCCGTCGAACTAGCCTCGCTGTACAACAGTCTCGATCAGCCTCGACGTGCTCTCGATCTGCTCCTCAGACGCGAATTCCAGCCGTGGGAAGGCGGCGAGGGTCTAGTGCTGTCCCAGTACGTTCGCGCCAATGTGCTGCTCGCCCATCGTTCTCTGCTCTCTGGAGAGCCCGCAGCGGCGATCGCCAGCCTGGTTGCTGCATCTAAACCGCCTGAGAATCTGAGCGAAGCCAAACACCTGCTGATGAACCTCAGTATGATTGACTACTGGCTCGGCGTGGCGCACCACGCTGCGGGCGATCGCAGTGAAGCCGAACGTCACTGGACTCGTGCTGCTCGCCAGAAGGGCGACTTTCAACAGATGCAGGTACGAGCCGTCTCCGAAAACACCTACTGGAGCGCGCTGGCCCTGCGCCGGCTCGGCTGCGAACAGGAAGCGTCTCGACGCCTTCCGAGCGATCCTCGACTACTCCGCCCATCTTCAGCGCCAGACGCCGAAGATCGATTACTTCGCAACGTCGCTTCCAGCCATGCTTCTCTTCGATGAGGACCTTGCCCGGCGCCAGAGCATTACGGCCCGCTTCCTCGAAGCGCAAGCGCGACTTGGGCTCGGCGAAGAGGCCGAGGGACTCCGTCTGCTTGAAGAGGTTCTCGAGATGGACAACGCCCACGCTGGCGCAATCGATCTACTCCAGTTCCAACGGACTTAGCGATGCACGGTCCCTCACTCCCTGCCGCTTCCACAGACGTTCATCGGTAATGCCGGAGGCATCGTTTTTACATCTGGGGCATAGCATTCGTCGCTGCGCTGGGCGGCCTCCTCTTCGGCTATGACTGGGTCGTCATCGGTGGTGCCCGGCAGTTCTACGAGATCTACTTTCATCTCAGCTCCGCCGCCGCTAGTCGGCTGGGCAAACAGTTGCGCCCTCGTCGGATGCCTGCTCGGTTCTCTTGCCGCAGGAACCCTCGCCGACCGCTTCGGCCGACGCCGCATTCTCCTTGCCGCCGCTTTACTCTTCGCCGTCTCCTCTGTACTCACCGGCTGGGCCTGGTCTTTCTCCGCTTTCATCTTCTGGCGCATCCTCGGCGGCACCGCCATCGGCCTCAGCTCCAATGTGTCGCCACTCTACATTGCCGAGATCAGCCCTGCGGCCTCTCGCGGACGCCTCGTCAGCCTCAATCAGTTCGCCATCGTCGTCGGCATCCTCCTCGCTCAGATCGTCAACTGGCGCCTCGCCCGTCCTGTACCCTGCCAGCTCTGCCGCACGACTTGCTTCTCCGCACCTGGAACGTGCAGTACGGATGGCGCTGGATGTTCACCGCCGTCGCCGTGCCTGCCGCTGATCTTTACCCTCGCCTCACTGTTCATCCCCGAGAGTCCGCGCTGGCTCTGCGGCCTTGGTCGCGACCGCGAAGCGCACGCGATCCTCGAACGCATCGGTGGCCCGGCCTATGCCCGTGCGGAGATCGCCGGCATCGAATCCGCGCAGCGCTCTGACGCTACTCTCACCCAATCATCCTGGCGCGAGCTTCTCCTCCCTGCATTCCGCAAGATTCTACTGGTGGGCATCGCCCTCGCTGCGCTGCAGCAGTGGACCGGCATCAACATCCTCTTCAACTACGCCGCCGAGGTCTATCGCAGCGCCGGCTACGGAGCCAACGATATATTCCTCAACATCGTCATCACCGGCGCCATTAACCTCGTCTTCACCGTGCTCGCAATGCTCCTCGTCGACCGCATCGGCCGACGTCTCATGATGCTCGCCGGCTGCATCGGCATCGGCGTCTCCCATCTGCTCTGCGCCTGGGCCTACCACGCCCAATGGCGGGGCGCAGCCGTCCTCGTCCTCACCCTGAGCGCGATTGCCTGCTATGCGCTTACACTGGCGCCGGTTACCTGGGTCCTGATCGCCGAGATATTTCCGAGCCGCATCCGCTCTCAGGGCGTCTCCGTAGCCGTCAGCGCTCTGTGGATTGCCTCCTTTCTGCTCACCTACACCTTTCCGCTGCTGATCCAGCTTGAAGGTACGGCCGGGACTTTCCTCACCTACGGCCTCATCTGCCTGCTCGGCTTCGTTCTCGTCTTTGCCATTGTCCCGGAGACCAAGGGACGCACACTCGAGCAGATCGGCGCAAGCGTCACGCAGGGCTGAAGAAGTCCACTTACAGCGTGGGTGCAGCCCGTCATGTTTGTCTGACTCTCGACTCTATGCGTGTACGTACACTTAGCCATTCATGTTAAATAATTCTTATAATCATCTGAGAATTATGTTGACAAAACGTGTTCGTACACGCTTACATGTTTAAGCGTCGGATCTCACTTCTCTCCGGCGCCGAGAACAGCTTACCTTTTCGCCCTGTTTTCACCTTGAACCTGCATCTGGCTCGGCGCGGTTTCATCGACACTCCCCAACGGCGAGTCCGCATCCCTAGAAGGCAGCTTCGGACTCGCGAGGTCACACCATGCGAACCTTTCTTGCCATCGCAACCGCCAGCCTCGTTCTTCACCTCCATCGCCGCGCCTGCGGGCGCCCAGGTCTAACGGTATCGGCCAGAGACCCTATCTTGGCTGGAGCACCTTCAGCGAACAGACGATTAACGGCAGCTTTCTCACCCAGGCCAACATCCAGACCCAGTCCGACGCACTCAAGGCCTCCGGACTCGAGGAGCATGGCTTCCGCTATATCAACATCGACTCGGGATGGCAGGGCAGCTTCGACGCCAATGGCCGACCAATCCCTAACCCCACTACATTTCCCGACATGAAAGCTCTCGTCGACCACATCCACGCAAACGGCCAGAAGGCTGGCATCTACTGGATTCCCGGCATCGAACAGCCCGCCGTCGACGGCAACTACCCCATCCTCGGCACCACCTATCACACGCAGGACATCGTGGTCATGCCGCTCGCCAAGGGCAACGCATTCGCAGGAGCCCTGCCCAATCCCTACCACGACAAAATCGACTTCACCAAGCCCGGTGCGCAGGAATACATCAACTCCGTCGTCGATCTGTTCGCTTCCTGGGGCATCGACTTCATCAAGCTCGATGGCGTCACGCCCGGCTCGTATGTCAACGACCTGTCCATCGACAATCGTCCCGACGTAAAGGCCTGGTCGCAGGCCATCGCCCAAAGCGGCCGACCGATCTGGCTCACCATCTCCTGGCAGCTTGATCAGGACTATCTCAGACGTCTGGCAGCAATACTCCAATGCTCGCCGCATCGACGACGACGTCGAGTGCGAAGGCGGCTGCGGAGGCTATCTCACCAACTGGCCCCGCATCGTTCTGCGCGAATACGACGACGTGAGCTGGGAGAACGCCGCCGGCCCCACCCTCGGCTGGAACGACCTGGACACCCTCGACGTAGGCAACGGAAGCGCCGACGGCCTCTACCGACACTGAAAAGCAGACCGCCATCACCATCTGGGCCATGGCCAATTCGCCTCTCTATCTTGGCGGCGACCTCACCCAGCTCGATGCCCTTGCCAAATCAGCCTTCACCAACGATGAACTCCTCGCTGTCGATCAGTCCGGGACATCCCGCCATGCAGAAGATAGGCGGCTTTCACCCGGTCTGGGTTGCCGACGCAGGCGACGGCGACTACTATGTCGCGCTCTACAACTTCACCGCCTTTCCCGACCGCGTGAATGTGCGCTGGAGCGATCTGGGCTTCAAGAGATGCGGTCGCTGTGCGCGACATCTGGAGCCACACCGAACTGGGCGCATTTCCGGGCGAATTCAGCACCATGGTCCTCGGTCACGGCGCGCGCCTGCTCAAGGTCACTCCCCAGGGCGAAATCGAGCATCCACCCGCTGGCGTCTCCTACGAAGCCGAAGCCGCCACGCTCACCGGCTCTGCTGCGCCCGCTCCCTGCCCTGCCTGCTCCGGAGGCGTCAAAGTCGGCAACATTGGCGGCGCCAGCCAGGTCATCTTCAGCAATGTTTCCGTGCGCAAGGCCGGTATTTACCGCATGGAGATCGATGCCATGACGCAAGGCCCGCGCACCCTTGAGTACTCGGTCAATGGAGCCGCGGCCGAGTCACTCAACATGGGCGGTGGTAGCTACCTGCTGCCGCAGAGCTCCACAGTCCCTGTCGAGCTTAACGGCGGCAACAACACCATCACCTTTCTGAATCCCTCCGGCTACGGAGCCGACCTCGACCGCATCGTTATCTCGGGCGACGGCAAGGAACCCGCCCCCACATTCACCACCTACGAGGCCGAAGGCGCGCAACTCGCCGGGACCGCCAGTTTCAACTACAGCACTCGCGCTTCCGGCGGTGCATATGTCGGCAGCTTCGGCGCCGGTCCGGCCAACACCATCACCTTCAACAACGTCACTGCTGCGGCCAGCGGTACATATCAGCTCGAAATCGACTACGTTACCGACGGTCCACGCACTGTCTACGTATCCATCAACGGCGCGACTCCGCTGCAACTCACCTTCAACGGCAACAACTGGTACGACCCCGTACCCTACGTTTTGCCAGTTCAACTGCGCGCAGGCACAAACAACATCGTCTTCTCCAACCCCAACCCCACCGGCTACGCTCCCGGCATTGACTGCCTCATCGTCTCCACCAGACCGTCAACCGCTCCAACGACCGCGGCCGATTCCGGCCACTGAAGCCGCGATGACTCTCTCCGATTCCACGCCGGGAACCGCGTTTACTACGCCACTGAGAAAAACGCCCCACGCGGGACTTCGGGGTCTATTAGGAGTAGCGCATGTTTTCGAGATCGGTGATGAGATTCGGCCCGCTTGGGCGCCACCCCAGACGTTCCTGCGTTCTTGTGCTCGATCCTTGAAGGTTCATCCCCACGAAGTGCGCGAGAAACCCGAAATGAGCGGCCGCCTCTTCCGGAGACATGGGAACCACGGGCACATTCAATCCTCGGCCGATGACTTCGGCGATGTCCCGGAGCGGCACACCTTCTTCCGCGACCGCATGATATCTGGCGCCTGCTTCATGCTTCTCAAGCGCGAGTCGGTAGAGACGCGCGGCGTCGAGCACGTGCACAGCGGCCCAGCGGTTCAGCCCCTCGCCGATATACGCCGAGAGGCCCTTTTCGCGAGCAACGTTGATGAGATAGCTGATCAGTCCTTGCTTGACGGTGTTGTGAACCTGCGGAAGGCGGACCACCGATGCGTTGACGCCACGCACCTCGAGCGCGGCAACCGTTGCCTCAGAAGCGCGGGGATAGGAGGCGGACACGGGGACCGGCGGATCGTCTTCATTTGCAGGGCGGCCCTGCGCCAGTACCGCTAGTCCGCCGGTAACCAGCAGCGGGCGGTTGGAGCCCTCCAGAACAGCGCCGAGCGTCTCGATAGCGCGCTTGTCCATCGCGCAGCTTTCCGCGAACTTCGACCAGTCGTGCCTGAACGCGGTGTGGATGACGCCATCTGACTGGGCTGCTCCGGTGCGCAGGCTTTCCAGCTCATCGAGATCGCCTCGCTGAACCTGCGCGCCGGCCGCGATTAGAGACTTGGCTCCTGCATCGCTGCGAGCAAGGCCGAGCACCTGATGGCCGGCTTCGATGAGCTCTTTTACGATTTTCGAACCGATGAATCCTGTAGCACCTGTAACAAAGACACGCATTTAAGTCCTCCTGTTCCTTGTTCTGTCATTATTCGTCAATGCGATCACTGCACATGCCGCGCGACTGCAGCTGCGGCATATGGTTTGGATACTGCATCCAGATCGGCAAGCACGTCAGCGGGAATTTGCAGTGTCGCCGCCTTGAGATTTTCGCGTAGATGATTGAGAGAAGATGTTCCGGGGATCAGCAGGATGTTTGGCGAGCGCTGCAGGAGCCAAGCAAGAGCAACCTGCATCGGCGTGGCATTGAGGCGTGCGGCCGATTCAGACAGGATGCCGGACTGCACTGGAGTGAAACCGCCGAGCGGAAAGAACGGAACGTAGGCAATGCCGTGTCCGGCAAGGTCGGTGACAAGCGCATCGTCGGCACGATATGCCAGGTTGTATTGATTCTGGATGCAGACTATCGGGACGATCCTCCGAGCTTCCGCGATCTGTGCGGACGTGACGTTGCTCAGCCCGATATGACGTATCAAGCCCTCTTGCTGAAGCTCAGCCAGGACCGTGAGCGGTGCTTCGTTCGAGCCTTCTGCCGGTTGATGGATGTCAAACGTACTGCGCAAGTTGACCACATCAAGCACGTCCAGGCCGAGATTGCGGAGATTATCGTGAACAGCCCTGGTCAACTCCTCACGTGAAAACGCCGGAATCCACGACCCATCTTCGCCGCGACGGGCGCCAACCTTTGTCACGATGACCAGGTCGCCGGGGTAGGGGAAGAGCGCCTTGCGAATAATCTGGTTGGTGACATGGGGACCATAAAAATCGGCTGTATCTATATGGTTCACATCGCCCGCGATGGCTTCTCGCAACACCCTGATCGCTCCTTCGACATCTCGGGGCGGTCCCCACACCAGCTTGTTGCCATCTCTCCCTACAAGCTGCATGGCGCCGTAGCCCATGCGGTTTAGGCCTAATGAACTGCCAGGCAAGGTGAATTTGCCGGCGAGATCCACTTGTTGAGACATCCCATACCTCCTCGTTCGTACAGTCCTTAATTCTCCGTTTTCAACCCGCATTGACGAACTGCAGCCGCTTCGACTAAAACGGAGAACATCTCCGAATTACTCAACTAGATAATCGGAGCCTGTCTCCGGTTGCAAAGTTTTTTCAGTGAAATGACGACGAAGCGTTCACAAACCGTCCCACGAAAGCCGCGTACCGATGCACAGCGTAATCGCGAGCGGATTTTAGAAGTGGCAAAGGAGGCATTTACTCGCTTTGGCGCGGACGCCAGCCTGGACGATATCGCCAAACAGGCGGGAGTGGGCCCCGGGACCCTCTACCGCCACTTTCCAGCGCGAGACGTATTGATCGAAGCGGTCTATCGAATTGAAGTGGAGAAACTGGCCGCGGCAGAGCGCAAATTTGCAGAAACAATGGCCCCCGTTGAGGCGCTGCGAGCCTGGATGCTGTTGTTTATCGACCATATCGCGCAAAAGCAGATCATTGCGCCCGCACTGAACAGTGTGGTGGGAGGTGCCTCAAAACTCTACGAGGGTTCCCGCGGCCTGATCCAACCAGCGATTGAGGCCCTCGTGAAACGCGCGATCAAAAGCGGCGACATCCGCAAAGATCTCGACCCGTTCGACCTGCTTCGGGCACTGATCGGTGTCTCACATATTGCGTCGGGTCCCGGCTGGCAGCAAAGCGCGCGCAGGCTGGTGGACATCCTCATCTCAGGGTCGCGTCCAGTCAGGTAAGTTGCACGAGGATTCGGATTCCAGCAATCACGCGAATTCAATTCATTTCCACCGCCGAACGAAGCAGTACGGGAATAGGCGGGAGCCACTACCACACGGAGACCTTCGGTCCCGACTACGGACAAGACGGAAGTTGAGTCCCGAGGTGATTGCCTCAACCGCAACCATCCCTTGCTTAACGTGGAGTGTCGCCAGACGTAGAGCGTGTGTCCAGGCTTCCATGTTTCTTGGAGTGGTGGAACGGCTTTGCGATCAGCTTTCCGGTACCTTTGGCGATCTTGTCGGTGCCCTTCACTGCGCCAACTCCCGCACCCTTGCCGGCATCTCCTGCACCTTTACCGACGTTTTCGGCCGCGCCCACGGGATGCAGCGTAACCAGGTCGCCGGCCCCTTTGCCAACACCCTCGGCAGCCTTGCCTGCCGCCTCGCCTGCGCCTTTTCCAATATCGCCACTGCCCCTGCCGAAATCACCGGCGGCACTTTGTCCCTTGGCCGGGGTCGCGGGCTTGGATTGGGTGGTCTGGGGCTGCGTAGCCGGCACTTGAGTCTGAGGGGAATTCTGACCGTGAGCGGCAAGGCCAAAAGCCAGCGGCGCCAGAAACAGCAGGACGACAGGAGTTCTCGTAAACTACCTCCTGAAGATTGGATGTCCACCGTATCCGCCAGGCTGCACTTTTGACGGGTTTGTAGCGGCTGTTATGCACCGAGTCCTGAGCGCGATTCCTACCGCGGCTGAACTATCTGTCGATGTTGATCATTTCGCGCACCGCATCCGCAATCAGTTCCGGTCTCTCCAATTGGAGCCAGTGGCCCGTCCCTGGGACTGTCAGATGGAGGCCTCGCTCACTTTGACCAGCCCATGCGTCGCGTTCCTGCAGTGCCTCGGCAGTAGCATTCCCTGCGGAGAATATGGTGACAGGGATTTTCGCCGGTACGCTGATCTTCAAGCCTGCCTCAGCGCAAGCAGGCAAAGCTTCAAGGTATTCAGCCATAGCTACAAAGGCTTTGGGGCGACTCCAATGGGCGCGAACGGTTGAGCGGAGTCCGCGAGGCAGCTTGGCGACCTCTCTTGCCAAATTCTGCATCAGATCGCTCCCTTCCCGGGCTGCAGCCCGGCCTACTTGCCTTGGGAGCCACCGCCCGCCCGCGTTAAGAATGCTTAGAGCTGCGCGCACCACCCCGAGGTGTGCGAGAATCGCGCCGCGCCGCGAAAGCCTTACTCCTGCGAGAATCTGGTCAGTATTCGCTCGCCGCGCACTACCCCAATAAGTGAGCGATACAGGGTCGACCAGGATTAGCCCCGCCACTTGCTCCGGATAAGCATGCGCAAAGGCCCTGACCAATAGGCCGCCAAAAGAATGGCCCACGAGCACGAAGGGACCGACGAGCCCACCCTTGCGCAGCAACGCCTCGAGTTCGCCGACCATTTGATCAAGAGTGCAAGGGCGCGAACGATCCAGGCGCCGTTCGCTCCAGCCTAGTCCGGCGCGATCATAACTGCACACGGTGCCGAACTGCGCGAGGCGCGTCTGGACAGGCGACCAACTAATAGACGTCGCGGCGATTCCCGCCTCCAGCACCACCACCGGCTGCCCGGAGCCTTGTTGGTTGAGATGTAGCTTGCCCGCACCAATGTCCACCACACAGCCAGGAGGAGGGAATCGGCTCTCATCGACCCAGCTTCCGATCATCTGATAGACCACACCTGCGATCAGCAGGCTGGGGAGAATGAGCAGCAATAGCAGCGATGTCACGTTGGCTGAGGTGCCTTCTCTCTCAATCTATTCGATGCTGACAGCTGACGCTAACAAGGCCGTCGTCGGCCCCATTCTGCCTTCTGTCTACACCGTGAGAAGCGGACCGCTTACGTTCCAACGAGAATTGCATCGTCGACGAAGCTGATCACAAAGAAGCGCTTTGCCAGTTGAAAGAGTTGTCGAATAGAGTCTAATCCTTGAACAGTGCCTCGAATGCCAGTCTGCCTGTCAGGCCAGCAGCAGGCACCCGGGGTCGCCGAACCTCGGAACGCGCGGCCCGATCTCGTTCCCGTTTTACGTCCTCAGCCGGTACCACCAGTACCCTGGAAGACATCGAGCCGCCGAGGACGGTTGCAGGTTTAATTTTCTCCGGCTTGGTTTCTAGTGTTCGCCGCACAGTCCCTTGGATGCGCGGATTCGGGTGGCGGCTTCAGTTTGTTAGCAGATTTCGCCCCGAACTCGACATTGTTCAAAATACAGTAAACTCCAGGCAACCTGAACATGCTATCGCCCGGAATGATTGTGGGAGCGCAACTCTCCGCTGTCAGGCGATGGAGTCGGAAGTTCTTTCGGTGGACGTTGGTCGAATTCGACCAGGATGATTTGCATTTCTTTCAGAAGCCGGCTAGCCATCTCCTGCGTGAATCCGTGGCGGACGAGTATGCGCTGTATGACAAGGTCTTCGCGGTTGGGCGGCATGGAGTAAGCGGGAACCAGCCAGCCGCGCCCCCGCAACCGATCAGCCAATTCGTAAAGGGTGAAATTTGAGGAAGCGGGATCTTTCAGTTCCCAGCAGAGACCGGGGATTCCGCCTTGTCCGTCGTAAATAATCTTGAAGGGACCGAATTCGGCGATCTTTTGGGCGAGAAAGCGGCCAAGGGTGGAACACTCGGTCTGGATCTCACGGTAGCCCTCTTTGCCAAGTCGCAGAAAGTTATAGTACTGGCAGATGATTTCGCCGCCAGGACGCGAGAAGTTGAGCGCAAAGGTGGGCATGTTCCCGCCGAGGTAGTTGACATTGAAGATCAGTTCTTCGGGAAGATCGGTTTTCTCGCGCCATAACGCCCAGCCAACGCCCAGCGGCGCCAGGCCGAATTTATGGCCTGAGGCATTGATCGACTTTACGCGCGGCAGGCGAAAGTCCCAAAGCAGTTCCGGCTGAATAAAGGGTGCGAGGAAGGCGCCGCTCGCTCCATCGACGTGGATTGGAATGTCGAGCCCTGTCTCCGCGTACAACTTGTCGAGAGCGATGCTGATCTGGTGAACCGGCTCGAACTGGAGGGTGAACGTAACTCCCAGCGTAACGATGACGCCGATGGTGTTTTCATCGCAACTCTTGAGGACTTCCTCTGGGGTAAGCAGGAGGCGGTTACCCTCCATGGGAACTTCGCGAATCTCCACGTCGAAGTAGCGGCAGAACTTGTGCCAGCAAACTTGGACAGGCCCCATGATCAGGTTCGGGGTTTCAGTCGATTGTCCCTTGGCACGCCTGCGTTTCCGCCAGTTCCACTTCAGGGCCAGGCCGCCGAGCATGGCTGCTTCGCTTGAGCCCGTGGTCGAACAGCCGATGGTGCTGGCGGCTTCCGGGGAATTCCACAGATCGGCGAGCATGTGGACGCAGCGCTCCTCGATTGCCGCGGTCTGTGGGTATTCATCCTTGTCGATCATGTTCTTGTCGGCGGACTCGTCCATCAACTGCTGGACTTCTGCCTCGATCCAGGTGGTACAGAAAGTGGCAAGATTCTGCTGGGAGTTTCCGTCGAGTATGAGCTGATCGTGAATGGTTTGATAGACCGTTTGCGAATCCTGTTTCGTCTTGGGGAACTCGTAGCTCTGGGTCCGCTCGTTATGGACGTCGAACTCGATTGGGCTGGTGGGTGCAGCTTTAAGTTCATCGGTGTTGTGCAGTGCCATCTGTACGTGCTCCCTTCATCCTAGAATTTGCAGTGTATTTTGTTTTTTCCTCGGCGGGAACGAAAAGACGATAAATCAAATCAGAATGAACAGCTCGCGAAGCCCGACGCCCTATGCTGCGATGACGGGTCTTGTAGCTCGCACCCAAGCGTTGCAGCTCCAACTGGCTACGTTTCCCAACCCCGGCGCTTGGATTTCCCACGGGCACACGATACATGGAGCGGGAGTATTGCCAGCTTCCTCTTCTTCAAGATGTCCCTGGATCGGAGTCTTTTCCGTAAACTTGAATAACTGGAGTTCCACGTGATCGTCTGGACGGCGTTTCTCCTGGCATTCAGCGCCCTTCTACCGATAATCAATCCGCTCGGCTCAGCGCTAGTCTTTCTCGGCGTCGTGGGAAGCGCACCGCCCGCCCTCTATCGTTCGTTAGCCCGCCGAATCGCGATTAACAACATCCTGTTTCTCGGAGCGTTCGAGCTCCTTGGTTCAGCAATCCTCAATTTCTTCGGTATCTCTCTCCCCATTGTTCAAGTGGCGGGTGGCATGGTCGTCGCCGCCATAGCCTGGGGCGTCCTGAACGAGAACGATTCTGATGCAGGCGTGCGACGGAAGAAGGAAGAATCTGAGCAGCCTAGCGACTCGATCTTTCACGATTTCAAGGCGAAACTCTTCTACCCTTTCACTTTTCCCATTACTTCCGGCCCCGGAACTCTCGTGACGATGCTCACGCTTAGCGCCCACATATCGAGCCGCAAACTCAGCGCAAATCTGCTTGGTCATCTCGGAATATTTGCCGCGGTAGTAGTCGTGAGCGTGTTGGTCTACTTCTGTTATGCGTACGCACCAACCATTACGCGCAAAGTCTCAAGAACGACAGCCCACGGCATTCTTCGCGTCATCGCCTTCATCATGCTTTGCATCGGAGTTCAGATCGCTTGGAATGGCCTTTCTGCTTTGCTGAAGACCGTGCTGGGTATGTAGTCTTCCACGAATGAGACCCTGGGCCGAACTGGCGAAAGGCATAAACGTCTGAGGCCGAGAAGTTCGGACACGGCAGCCCTTGCCATAGCCACCCAATGGCCCCTGATCGCCGGAACCACCCCGAACGCCGGCTGCCTGCTCCTACGACGTAGATTTCGCTTCCGCGGAGTACCGCCTGCGGCGTCATGGCGCTCAGATTCCCGGCAAGCTTGGAAAACCTACGAATCTTTCCCGTTTCTTGCGAATCAAGGTCAAAGAGGAGGATGGATGTGGTTCTGGTTCTTGTTGAGTGCTCCTTCGCTCTGATATGTGGCGTGATTGCGATACAACTCTGGCGCGCAAAAGGCCGGCGTGAACTGGAAGGCCGATTCATTACGCCACCGGAACTTCACGCCCTGATGACTCAAAAGAAGATTCTGGTCTTCGACGTACGTCAACCGCTCGATTTGCTCGGAGCGTCTGAAATCATAACTGGGGCAAGGTGGATCGCACCACAGGAAGTGATCAAGAATCCATCACTCATCCCAAAAGACGAGGATTCAGTCATTTACTGCACCTGTCCGAGCGATGAGACCGCTATAAGGGTGTTGCGCCGAGCACTCGCCCACCATTTCTCGCGAATAAAGCTCCTTCAAGGGGGATTGGATGCCTGGAAGGCGAACGGCTA
Organism: uncultured Acidobacteriaceae bacterium; assembly: GCA_963774175.1. Classification (GTDB taxonomy): domain Bacteria; phylum Acidobacteriota; class Terriglobia; order Terriglobales; family Acidobacteriaceae; genus Telmatobacter. The sequence goes on along the minus strand of CAVZDT010000008.1, from coordinate 61,180 downwards.
CCAAGTTGTGCCGTATACAGACGCGATTCGTCTCGACACCGGGAGGTAACCCGCACGAATGGAAGGATGCCGCTATTCGTAGCAGAGGTCAACGAAATCTTTCGCAGGCTTGGAATTTCGTCATGGCGAAACTTCCCCGTGGCTTTCGCAGCCATTATCATTCGCGAAGAGGCTGGGGTGCTCCGCAGCACAGCTATCAATTCAGGCTTCGGCACATGGAGGAGTGAGGATACAATGTTCCAGGTTGTTCAGCACGCCGATTCGAAACGACTTTTCGGCGCGCATTGAGACACCATTTCCCCGACGAGGATTGTGCACCGAGAACACAACTGCCGGTACCGAGCACTCGTTGATGCTGCTGTTCTGCTGTGCATCACCACTCCGGCTGTCTCATCAGCACAGGCATACGCGCAGATTGCCGAGCCGCCGGCCTTCAGCGCGCCAGCCTACCCGCAACTGGTTGATATTACCGCTTCCACCAAAATACACTTCGAGCATCTCTCCAGTCCGGAACAGAAATACATTGTTGAGTCGATGAGCGGCGGCGTTGCTCTGATCGACTACGATCGTGACGGCTACCCGGATATCTATTTCACCAACGCGCCAAATGTCGAAATGGCCATGCATGGCCAGAAGGCGCGCAGTGCTTTGTACCGCAACAATCATGACGGCACGTTTACTGATGTCACCGAGAAAGCGGGCGTCGGCTACCCGTGCTGGGCCATGGGAGCGGTCGTTGGCGACTATAACAATGACGGCTGGCCTGACCTGCTGGTGACTTGCTTTGGCGGGGTTGTTCTCTACCGCAACAACGGCGACGGAACATTTACAGACGTAACAAAAGAAGCGGGATTAGCCGCTGATAAGCTGTGGGCCACCGGCGCAGCGTTCGGCGACTACGACAAAGATGGCTGGGACGATCTTTTTGTTGCGCACTACGTCGACCTTCAACTGGATCACCTCGCGCAATTCGGGTCGAGCGATATTTGTAAATACCTCGGAATTGATGTGCAATGCGGCCCGCGCGGACTCAAGGGATCTCCGGATAATCTGTATCACAATAACCACGACGGGACGTTTACTGACGTTTCGAAAAAAGCAGGTGTCTCTGACGAAGAAAGCCGCTACGGTCTAACCGCTCTCTGGTCAGACTTCGATAACAGCGGGAAGCTGGATCTGTTTGTGGCTAACGACAGCCAGCCTAATTACCTCTATCAAGGCGATGGGAAAGGACATTTCGAGGAGGTAGGGTTTGCATCAGGCGTGGGTCTGAGCGATAGCGGTGCGCGCCAGGCGAACATGGGTGTCGCGATCGGAGATTATCTGCACACGGGTCGAATGTCACTGGTGATTTCTCATTTCGACAATGAATTTGCCGCATTCTATCGAAACGACGGCAAGATGAATTTCACTGATGTGGCTGCTCCTTCGGGAGTCGGACGGGGAACACGCGGATATGTTGGATGGGGTGACGCCTTCGTCGATTTCGCCAATAGCGGCTGGCAGGACTTGTTCATCGTCAATGGTCACGTATATCCACAGGTCGACCAGATTCGCTCCGATCTGAAATACCTGGAGCCCAAGCTCGTGTTCTTGAATGAGCGCAATGGATCGTTCAAAGACATAAGCAAACTAGTCGGTCCGGCGATTCAGATTCCCCAGGTAAGCCGCGGAATGGCAATCGGGGACCTGTTCAATGATGGCTCGCTCGCAGCCGTGATCGAGAACCTGAAGGGCGAACCGATGGTCCTGCGTCCCGACGGCGGCCCAGCGAACCACTGGATCAGTTTTCAACTCGAGGGAGTCACGTGTAATCGTCTGGCGTTGAATGCGCGCGTACGTGCAACTGCCGGAGACCTTGTTCAACTTGGCGAGGTACTCAGTGGAGGTAGCTATCTTTCTCAGAATGATCTGCGCATCCACTTCGGCCTCGGTTCTCATGAAAAGGTCGACAAAGCGGAGATCATCTGGCCTGACGGCAAAACCGAAATGCTCCATGATCTTGCGGCGAACCGTTCTTATGTAATTCGTGAAGGCTCAGGCGTCGTCGCGAGCAAACCTCCTCGATTCTAGCCAGCCATCAATTCGAGGGCGTTGGGATTCCAAGCCGCTGATCAGCTTTGTCATCCGTTTGTGTTTTATGAAGCTGGCCGAAGACCGTCTGGTCGGCAGCCTTTTGAATATTCCGCGTTTTATCGAACTCGATTTTTGCCTGCTGGTTTTTGCCGATCGACTTGTAATATCTCCCCAGGCGCCAGTGAACATTCTGATCCCCAGGCTCAAGGTGTTCGGCGATCTTCAACTCACGCAGAGCGTCATCCTGTTTGCCCGCATTGCTATCAAGGATGCCAAGGTCAAGATGGGCCAACTCGATCTTGGGATCGATACGAACTGCTTTCTGCAGCAATGGGCCTGCAGCCGCCGGGTTACCCAGATTCATGTCCGAGTCCGCAAGATACGTGAGAGCCTGCGCGTGATCCGAGTTATTTGCAAGCTCAGCCTGGAATTCCTTGGCCGCCTCCTCATATTGCAGGAGGCCCCATAAAAGATAGCCCAGGCCAAAATGTACGTTCGGCATCCTGGGGTCGGCTTTCGCCGCCGCGCGAAACTGCTGAACCGCGCCGGGCTTGTCCTTCATCTCGTCCAGAGCTTCACCCGCCAGCATGTCTGCCTCGGCCGAGTCTGCATTCAACAATAGAATCTCGTGGTAGACGTCGAGCACGCATTTGTACTGCTTCGACCAAAGACAGCTCTGCGCCAGAGCCAGCCGGAAGGGCAGATTCCGCGTATCGGCGGCCGTCGCCTGCCTTAAGTAAGGTACTGCGGCGGCGTACTCTCCGAGTCCATAGTGGGCAAGCCCAATCAACGTGATCAGTCTCATTGACTCGGGTGACGATTTCGATTGAGCTTTGAGGAGCGGCTCAAAGGTTTCGATGGCTTCTCTGAGATCGCCGGCTTTGAAGAACGAGAGTCCAAGATCGAGTTTCACGCCCGGAATCGCTGGATTCAGAGCGAGCGCCCTGCGGTAGTCGGCGATCGCCTCCTTGTAATGTTCTCGATGAGCTTCGAGAATTCCGATGTGCGCATACGCTTCGGCATCTGCCGGGTGTGCCGGCAGAATGGCACGCCAGGCAGCTTCGGCTTGATCAGTTTTGCCTTGCTGCTCCAAAAGATATGCAGCATCGCGGGAATCTGGCAGGGCTTGTGCAGCGCCTGCAATCCGAGCCAGAACCAGGAGCGCCATTCCTACTCGAGGAGCTATCCGCCGGCGCAAAAGCAATTCCACCGATACCCCCAACGTGCATTCTCATCTGATGCACGTCTGCTTCGCAATTTTCTCGAGGAAGCGCCCAGGATGAACAAAGAACGCGGCAGAGGGTAATCCCCCTGCCGCGGCTGGTTGCGGAAAGACCCCAATCAGAACTGGAATTTTCCACCCAGTTCCAGAATGCGCGGGGTGTAGTCATTGGTCACGGCTCCAAAGTTGGAATCGTGATTGTTTTGATCTACACCCTGGGGATTGAAATGGTTGAACGTATTGAACGACTCGAAGCGCAGTTCGAACCTTGGCCCTTCGTGGGAAGTGAGCGGGATGGACTTGATCAAGGAAAGGTTCCAGTTGAAGATGCCCGGACCTACGGCTGAGTCCTTTCCGGCGCTTCCGAATCCCTGGTTGGGACCACCGTTCCAGGGAGCAACTGGATCGGCATACGAACTGGTGCTGAACCACTCGCCGACCTTCTTCGGGTAAGTGACCTTTGCCACCAGATCAGGCCGGTTCGCGCCGGCCGTCAGACCGAGAATGTCCGAACCGGTGTAGTTAATGAAGAGTGGCACTCCGCTTTCGGCATCGGTGATGCCGGAGATCGACCATCCCCCGAGAACCTCCCGGGCAGCAAGATTCGAACTCTTCTGGAAGAAGGGAAGAGTGTAAATGTAACTGACATTCAGGATGTGACGGCGGTCGAAGCCGGTATCGGAACCGTAGTCGTACTTGGGATTGAACGGATTCGACAGCCCATTGAGGTCGTTGCTTACTTCGTCGATGTTGTGCGACCAGGTGTAAGCAACCTGCGTCGTAAGGCCGTGCCGGCTTTCCACGCGGATGCCCGCCTGGAGGGAATTGTAGTTGAAGTTGGTCTCGTTCTCCTCCTGATTCACAGCCGCGAACCCGGGGAAGATCCGGTAGGGGTTGGGATTGAGAGTGCCGGTGGCCACTCCCTGACGGTCGTCGTAGGGGCTCGTCGATGACGAACCAGATAGGTCGTAAAGAGGATCGACCAACGGCAATGTGTTGATCTGGCGGTCGTCATCCTGGTCCCAGCCTCGAGAGCCGACGTATTGCACCTGGAGAACCACCGACGGGGCCAGTTGGTGCTGGACGCCGAGGCTGAAGTTCGCCGTGCCCGGAGGCGGATATTTGAATTTGATGTTGGTCAGGTTCGATGGAAAGTGGTTCAACGTGGTCGCGCCGGTCAGTGCACTCGTGTTGGGGTTCGAAAAATAGACGTTGTTCGCGGAGGGAATGTAGGCAAAAGGTGGATTCAAGGCTGAGTTGTAGACGTCGTTGCCCTGGACTCGCTCGAAGAACATACCATACCCGGCGCGCAGAACGGTCTTGCCATTTCCCCGTATGTCATAGGCAAATCCAACCCGGGGCTCAAAGGTGTTGTATTTGTTCTGCACGTTTCCGCGCGGGAAGCCGTTCACTCCCGCTTCCCGGATGCCATTGAGATAAAACTCTTCGCTTCCAGTGGCCGCGAATGTTGATAGGGACGAAGGCAGCAGAGTCCCGTCGGCCTGCACCGGATTTCCGAGCGAGGTATCGTAGTCCGCGGGCACGAAGTTTGAGAATTTGTCGTATCGCTCAAAGGCATGCGGCAAGCCGTCGTAGCGAAGTCCAAGGTTGAGGACCAGCCTCGGTACAATATGCCAGTTGTCGTTGGCATAGAAGCTGTAGTTGTTGTTTACCCAGTGCTTGCCGGCCAGATATTCCAACTGCGAATAGTTAGTGGCCATGCCGAGAAGGAAGTTGACATACGAGTCACCTGAAAAGTTGCTGGAGTTGAAGGTCACGACACCGTTGGTGTTGTACTGCAGTTGCTGGTTCTTGTAGTCGTGCAGCCAGCCGACGCCAAACTTGAACTGATGCCGGCCCCTGGTCCATGAAACGTCGTCGCGATAGTCAAAACCCTCGTAGCCGTTCTTCCATGGGTAGTAGCTCGGGCTCCACGTCACGTTCAGAGGCGAGCCCTGCAGCTGAACCTCAGGAAGACGCATTTCCAGATTATTGGCGATCGGGAAGAAACTGGTGGCGGTCCACCCGCTGGGTATCGTGAAACTTCCCCCGTTGGGGCCGGGTATCGGATCCAATGTGATTTTGTTGCCGCTGTAGTAAATCCCGGTTTCGTTGAGCAGGTTGGGCGAGTAGGTCTGCGTCAACTTTATGACCGCCGAAAAGGATGGGTTAGTCATGGCCGAACCGACGGTCGGATAGGTGCTATCGCCCCAGAGCGGCGGGAAGTAGTTCTGAGACAGCGTGTCGTGGAGATAGTGGCCCATCAACTGGTACTTGCTGCTGAAGGAGTGGTCAATGCGCACGATATCTTCACGCACTTGGGTGGGCAGGGGGATGGACGCGATGTATTGGGTGCCATTGTTGAAGTTGGGCTTGGGGAACGTTCCCGCATTCACCTCGAGCAAAGCGTTCTGATCGATCAGATTGGCAGGAATCACGTTGCCAGGAAATGGCTTCCCCGCGGTCAGGCCATCGGCTGAATAGAGAGCCAGCTTGGCTGGATCACTGGTGACAGGCACAATCGGAGCCGTACCCGTGGGTGGCGTGTACGATAAATTCGCTCCCGGCGTGGGGAAGTTGCTGGCCAGGATGTCATTCTGAATGGTCGGTGCACTGCCCTGAATGACGCGGCGCCACTCCTCGTTGACGAAGAAAAAGGTACGGTTGCGGTCTTCGTTGTAGACGTGGGGAATGAAGACCGGCCCGCCGATGTTGCCGCCCGGGATATTCAAATCGAACTCCGGGCGCGGCTTGGGCGTGCCACTCGCCTTGTTGAAGTAATCGTTAGCGTTGTAATCGGTGTTGCGATTGGTTTCGTACACTTCTCCGTGGAAGTCATGTTTTCCGGATTTCAGCACCATGAGAATTGTTCCGCCGGAACCGATGCCGTAGTCTGGGCTGTAATTGCTGTCCAGATGCTGGAATTCGTTGATGGCGTCCTGCGAAGGCAGGTTCATAAAACAACCACCGCAGCCACGGTCGTTCTGCTCGCCGCCGTCGATCATGTAGATGTTGTGGGTGGTTCGGGTTCCGTTGAAACTGATGCCGTTCGCCGAGGTCAGCGCGTTGACGCCGCTGTAGGACGGAAGATTATTGGAGACGCCCAGGCCGAGGGCCGCAAGAGCCGTGAAATTTCGTCCGTTTGTGGCAATCTGTTCAACCTGCTGTCCGCTGATCAGCGTGCTCACTTCGCTGGTTTGGGTTTGGACCTGTAAAGCTTGCGCAGCCACCATAACCGTCTGGGCCTGGCTCCCCACCTGCAGCGTCACATCTGCTTCGACTGTCTGTGCGACGTTCACTACGATCCCAGTTCGCTCGAATTTCTGAAAACCTGAGGCGCTCGCATTTAGCGCGTATGTGCCGACGCCGACGTTTGCAAAGCGATAGGCTCCGGCGCTGTTCGACAATGTATTTCTGGTTTGGCCCGTTGCAGGATTCGTGAGCGCGATGGATGCGTTGGGAACCAAGGCGCCGCTTGAATCTGTGACCGTCCCAGTAATGGTTGCGTTATCTTGCGCGCGAAGGGTTGCAGCCAGCGTCATGAGCAAAACAGCCAACGCAAAACGCATCACCGCAAATCCGAAGGAGTCTTTGCGTTGCGGATTTCCGCGGCGTAGGGTCCAAAATATTTTGGTAATACGACGGTTCATTTGAGCCTCCAAAGTAAACGTTTTCTCGGCTATTTAGCCATGAGTTAACTGCGCATCGATTTCTCAAGTTGGCCAGATACCGGTGAAAGCCGAGGCGATCGGCATTCTTTCAAGCCTGCTTCGGATTGGTGATTTTCAAACGCAACGGATCAGAATCGCGCGCTCCCAAGGCCGAATCCATATCCTCTATCCGACACAAGGAATGTGCCGATGGACGTCAGATCGCGGGCGAGTCGAACGACGCTTGATTTCGTCGCAGTACCTCCGAACCGTGCTCGGAACTTACTTGGAAAATCGCCTTACAACTACCATGCATAAGAATCGGCGAGGCCCGCGTTTTGTCTGCTTCATTACTTTCTGCCGAAGAACGCCGGATTGAACCTTGTGCTCCGCCTGTTCCATCGGGCGAATCGAACTCGCGTCCAGGAACTTCCAGATAGATATGGGTGCGTGGCCGATTCCATGCCGAATCACATCGAGACGACCAAGTGGGGACTTCTCTAAAAAGCGCAAAGGGAAAGCACTTCGTACAGCGGGCAAAAAAGAATCTAAACCACTCTTTCAGCAAGCGTTTTCTACAGCCGACATATTGTTACGCTGCGTTTGGATGTTTGTCAATAACTTGTTCCCGAGACACTTTTACTAGCTTCCTCTTACCCGCCGCCCATCCCTCGGGCCAGGCCATCGCCGAGGAGATCAGCGCAAAACTGACTTCGCAAGTCAAACTGGACGATCCCCTGAGCGAGGCGCACGCGGAACTTGCCAACACTGCGCTGGTCAGATCGCCGCCGCCTAAAAAAATTGCGAGGCTCGAGAAGGATGTGCAGGAAGACGGCGTGGGTCGCTACGAAATCGCCTTCGTCTATGCCGGCCTGGGCAGGAAACAGGAAGCCTTCAAATGGTTGGAGGAAGCATATCGCGCGCATGACGTCGGGCTTGTTTACCTGAAAGTGAATCCCTGTCTCGATCCCCTACGCGCCGATCCTCGCTTCAACGACTTAATGCTTCGCGTGGGCCTGCACAATTGAACAGGCAGTGAAAAACCCGCTGCGTGGTAGCTCTCACGTCCTCTTCACTCCTGTCCACCGTTGACAGAGATCCAGAATCGTCCAACCCGAGTGGAGGGGCGAATATATTCCCCTCGTCCTGAATTCCATGCTACGCTCCCCTTACGACTCCGGCGCTTCCCGGTGGGGACCGAACATGGGCAGGCTTTCCCTTCTGCTGCTTGCTTTGTCTCTGACTCCCGTCCTTGCGGCGGACGCGCAGAAGCCCTGCCCAGCGCCGACATCATCATCGACGACTTCGACGGACGAGAAGAACTGGACATGGAAAGACGGCGCGGGCCAAACCCGCACGCGCGCCGATCTGGATGGAATCCTTACGTGTCACCAGCAGTGGCTCGCGAAATACCAGGTGGAAGACCTGGCCCAGCCTCTGTCAAGCGAAGCGTCCAACGATCCCTATCGCGCCGATCTGAGCGGTGCAGTCCTGACCAAAGTGGATCTCGAAGGCGCCGACCTGAGCTTCGCGGATCTTGATGGTGCGGATCTGACACAGGCCCGTCTAAACGGTGCCAACCTCACTGGAGCAGACTTGACCAGCGCAAAACTGATCCAGGCGGATTTATCGGGAGCGGAACTGGAAGATACTGATCTCAGCAGCGCCGACCTGACTCTTGCCAAGTTTTGGTTTGCAGACTTCGCTCCAGCCGGAACCCTGCTCGTCTCCACGCTCTCTCCGGGCGAGGGGTTGGAAACGGTTCATTGGTCAGGTCCAGAAACAATTGATGAGCAGACATACCGCGAACTCATCGAATCCGGACGTTATGCCAACTGCCCCCTCAAAGTGCCTCTCACTTTTCGATGGCGGGTTTGGCTGGCCGGCAAGGGGGAGCCAAAGCTGACTCCACCCGTGGCAATCGATTGCTCCACGTTGCGTAGTCGGATATTGAATGGAGGCTCGCCACCCGAAACCCCCGACATAGAGCGCGGCCAATTTCAACTGATGGATATCCGCACCGCATTAAAGAGTTCCGGGCATTCAGCAGTTGAGCTGGAAGTGAATCTTGCCTATCAGCGTCAAACGCAATCCTGGTGGAGGATGATCGTCTACGACTGGACGTGCGGGTATGGAACTGACCCGGTTCGTCCTCTGATCTTCGCTCTGATATTGGCATTGCTCGCCATTCCGGTCTATGGTTTCGGCTTTCGGCAACGGTGGTTCGGAAGCCGGATCAGCCGGATCGAAACGGATTGTGATAAGCAGGAGGAAACCTTTCCCGGGGATCCGGATACGCGCCCAAAGTGGCGTGAGTCGCTTGACTCCGACTCACTGCAGGAACGATCGCGTTTGCAACGGCTGCTGGGGTGGTTGGGGATGAAGCGTCTGGCAGAACGGCTGTACGCCTTCTTTGCGCCACACTGGCCGCGCCTGTGTTGGGAGGTAGGGTTTCTGAAATCGGTTGTTATCTTTAGCCTGATCAGTGTGGTGAATCTTGGCTTTGCCAGCTTCGACGTGGGGCACTGGGCGCGGCTGCTGTTCTTCAGCGAATATGATCTTAAAGCCCGTGGCTGGTTGCGCATGGTTTCAGGTCTCCAGTCGCTCATCGGATTGGGTCTGCTCGCCCTCTCGCTTCTAAGCTTCTTCGGTCATAGATTCGAGTAGATCCGAATCCGCACAATCGGCGCAGCGAACTTCGATTCCGCAACGAATTGGTTCATGCAGTCGCGAGGATGGAGCGGCCGAGGGCGCCTGTCAGTGCGTCCTGTGCGCTTAGCGCAACGTCACGAGCTGGTTCGGCGAGACCCCGCAGATGGTCGGCAAAATTCCATGCGAGATCGCGTGCGCTGCAAATATTCCAAAAGGCCAGGAGGCGGCCGATCTTACCGGTGTCCTGTGCAAGTACACCTAGCGTATCCGTCGCCAGCATGGTTAATGCGGAAGGCATAACCGTGTTGAGCAGTGTGTTGACGGACTGGTAGTCGGCGAATTCGGGACTCGTCGGAGAAGGAACTACGTTCAATTCGGCGTCGGTGGCCAGCAGAGCCAGGGCGAGATCGTGGTTAATATGTGCGTTCATGCCCGCAAGTGCGAACTGGATGCGATCAATGCCTTTGCGGCTGCGCGCCTCAAATAGCGCGCTCCATGCCGAGGGCAGGGAAGTCCCCTCAAGGAAATCTGCGACAGCACCAAAATAGAGGCCGGCAAAGACGACGTCGAGGCGAGTGAGCCAAACCGGGCTCTGCCATGCTTCGCCGGGCGGATGAAGATCAACCTGATTGGTCACCATAAGATAGAGCCGATTGAACCACTTGAGACCATCATTCACTTCAAGGAGTCCGTCGATGGCCTGCATGCGTGCGATCACATCAGTGATCGTCGTTGACCCTGGTCCGTTCACGATGTCAAAGAGTGGCTGGTCCGCAGCGGGTATCGTGGTTGGCATTGGACGCCTCCAGAAGTAAATCTGAACTGATGTCGACATTACGCTAGCGCAGTGTAACTTAAGCTGACGCCACGCAGGTGAGGAATCAGTACCCCAGTTCGGATTCCGGAAAATGCGATCCGTTGTAATCTTGGGGTCGAACCCCACTAAGTTTGTTGTGCCTTGCCCGTAAGCTTGGACGAGCGAAATACGGCTGACAAATGTCGAATCGCCAGGCAATCGCGCGAAAGGGAGGCCACATTGAGCGAGTTGAGATACCGGGCCTTTGTGTCATACAGTCATGCATCCGATGCAAGACTCGCCGCATCGCTTCAGCAATCGCTCAGTCAGTTTGCCAAGCCCTGGTACCATCTTCGCTCGATGCGAATCTTTCTGGACAAAACCAGCCTGGCCGCAAATCCCGCCCTCTGGCCAACGATCGAGCAGGCGCTTGGGCAGACGGAGTATTTTCTCCTCCTGGCATCTCCAACGTCGGCAAAGTCCACATGGGTACAACAAGAAATCAACTGGTGGTTGAAGAATCGAACCGCAGGCAAATTAGTCATCTGCCTAACTGACGGAGTCATCCTGTGGGACGCCAAAGCCGGCGACTTTGATTGGCAGAAAACAGACGCCATCCCTTCTAATCTGAAGGGCGCATATTCCGCCGAACCGCTGTATGCGGATTTTCGCGCGGCGAAAGCAGCGAATCGATATTCCAACTCGAATCCCGTATACAGGGAGCCGCTCCTGGATGTTGTAGCGCCTTTGATGGGCCGACCGAAGGATGACTTGGACGGCGAAGATATTCGCCTGCATCGACGGACGGAACGCACTGCATGGGCTGCGGCCCTGTTTATGGCGGTCCTCGTAGTTATCGCCGGAATCGGGTTGACCATGGCGCGCGAGCGACAGAAACTCGCCGCGTCGCGCGCATTGGCTTCAGAAGCAATGTCGCATGTAGACGATCCGTCGCTTGCCATGCTCCTCAGCATCGAATCCGGCCGAATCGCCGACACAGTTGAATCCAGGCGGGCCTTGCTTGCCTCGATTCAACATGCGGCGAAAGCCGAAGCGTTTCTATGGGGACATACGGATGCCGTAACAAAGGCAGTCTTCAGTCCCGATGGCTCTTCCATTCTCTCCGGCGGGTGGGATGATCGGATCCTGTTGTGGAACGCCAAAAGCCACCGGCCGATCGGTCAACCGATCCCGAGCCCCAAGGGACTCGTCGGAGTGTCATTCAACCCGGACGGGTCTCAATTCGCCTCGGCCTCAAGCGGGTCCGTGGTGGTCTGGGACACTAAATCCCATCGGCCCGTCAGCAAGCCGTTCCGTGCCAACGAAGACTTTGTTCACGTCGCCTTCTCATCCAAAGGGGATCTGCTTGCGGCAAGTACCGAAGCTTATGGCGGCCGCCCGTCGGTTGTGTTCGTGTGGAATCTCGCCACACATCAGTTGGTCGGAGATCCGATCCGAGGCACCAACTTCGCGTTCAGCCCAGACGATTCGCTTCTTGCGGTTGCGCTATATGGGGACGTCGTCTTCTACGACCTTCGCTCCCATCGCGCTCTCAATAAGCCTCGCGGCGGCCATGAAAAGAACATTTCTTCAATCGCATTCAGTCCCGACGGTAGCGTTGTTGCCACTGGGTCTGAAGACAAATCAATCCTCCTTTGGAATGTTGCAGCGCGAAAGTCCATCGGCCCGTTAGTCGGACATTCTCAGGCGGTCTCCAGCCTGCTTTTCACGCCCGACGGCGAAAGTCTCTATTCCGGGAGTCTGGACGGAACAATCATCCGATGGGATCTGGAGAACCGGAAACCGTCAGCGACCCTGATCAGCGGCTTGCGTGCGTCCATCTCCTCCATCTTCTTGAGCCCCGAAGGCGATCTCAAAGCCCTGGCCCTCGACAAGGAACGAGTCATCGTTCTGAACTTGAACGAGGATCCGCCATTAGGCCGTCATATCAAGGCAGTTGGTAGCGGATCGTCGAATGTTGCATTTAGTCCTGACGGTCGCTTGCTTGCGTCCGGCGGAGACTTCGGTGACGTTGTCCTGTGGGATGTTTCAACTGGTCAACAGAGCGGATCGCCGCTCTCTGGTCACGAGCGTCAGGTGAGCAGCGTGGTTTTTGTGCCAGACGGCAAGACCCTGGTCTCGGGAAGCATGGATGGGACAGTCGCTTTCTGGGATGTAACCACACACAAAGCTTTGGAGCCACCTGTCAAGGCGCTTCACTCTCCTGTCTGGAGCCTTGCCTGCAGCCCCGATGCGAAAACCGTCGTTGCTGGCGGGGACGCGGAACTTGTCTTTTGGGATCTCGCCACTCGTAAACAACTCGGACCGCCAGTTACGTTGCAGAAAGATCGAATCTGGGCGCTCGCCTTCAGCCCCAACGGAGACTTGCTGGCTTCCGCCGGGAACAATTTCACGGTCTCAATTTGGAAGAATGGCCGCCACGACCGTATCTTTAAGACGGTGGGCACGCCCGTTCAGGGTGATGAGAATCTGGAGGTGATGCCTGCAGGCGTAGCCTTCAATTCCGATGGTTCAGTACTGGCCGCGAGTACCCAGGGTCATTCCGTGACTCTGTGGAATGTCAGGAACTGGCAGCGGCTTCCCCCAGTGCTCTACGGTGATACTCAAGCGGTCTCAAGCGTTGCGTTCAGACCAGACGGCAAACTCCTGGTGTCCGCCAGCGCGGACGGTGACATTCGCCTTTGGGACGTCCCGACTCACGAACTGATCGGCACTCTTGGCATGCAACCAGAGCCGGTCAATTCGATCACCTTTGCTCCGGGAAAAGGAATGTTGGCGTCCGTCGGCGGGGAAGACTCGATCGTTTTGTGGAATCTGGATTTCCACGACTGGATCGGTAGCGCTTGTCAGATAGCGAATCGCGATCTCACCCCAAAGGAATGGAATACATACTTTGGAACCAGTCCGTACCACCAGACGTGCCCAACTCGTTAGAGTGGCGTTTTTCGAAAGGACCTCTGCGCCGATGGCAGCCCGACCGCCGATCGCGGCTTGAGTTGACATCAAGCCACTGTAAGCATTCTCAGTTATCTCCGGACCTCAATCGTCACTCACTGGGCCGCCGAAACCAGGCCGGGCTTACCGCTTTGGACGGCCTGCAATGTGAGGCCAAGGGTGAATTGATGGTTAACCAACACAAAAAGTGGCGGCAACTCACCATATTCGTACTTCGCGTTGAGAGACAGATACTTGAATCTCCACGGGGCATAATTCACATTTGCTTGAACCCAATTACGAGCCTTCGTCGTGAGCGAAACGGTAGTCGCCTGGTGAAGCGTTTCAACGAACGGCTCATCAAATGCGGGCAGACGCACTCGATAACTGCCGCTGATTGAGAAGACATCCGCTGATCTGTCTGCAGAGGCCACTGCAAACACCGCGTCTGAACCGAGAACACCTCGGAAGATCGCGTTGTAGTGGCTAAGGTCAACTGCTGTCATCGCGATCATACTTGGCTTATTCAGATTCTTCCCAGCTTCCAGCGCCAAAAGCGGATAAATGGTTCCGTAGAGCGAGCGGTGCTTTGGTGATGAGATTGAGCTGAAGCCAAGCAGCAAGCTGGAACGGAAGATGATGTTGCTCGACGGGTCTGTTCTACTGAATTCTCCACTCGGAAGTGCCTCATCGAATTGAAGGCCAAATAGGCCGAGCTTGGGCTTTCTGAAAGCCTTGAGGCGCTGAAACGCAAGCGCCGCCGTGATCGACTCCGGATCGACATTTGTCCGGTTGTTCGGCGGCTGAACAGATTGATTGATCTCAACTGTACCCGTCACGCCGAGATGAAAGCCGATCAAGCCCTGGATTTCAGCTCTTTTATAAATTCCTCCATTTAGCTCGAATGAGTAGATGGGCTTTGTTCCTCCACCGGCCAAAAAGCTTCCACTCAGGCTGACGTCGGCAGGTGCGCCAGCGGCTGGTGCACAGAAATACGGCATCGGAGCCGGTGGAGTGTTATCGCAACTTAGCTTCGATGTAGTCGCTGTTCGGCTTGCCGGCTCGATGACAGCGTTGACAACCGAGTCAAAGGCCAACCCTTCAAGTCCTGATGCTCTGGAAGGGTTGAACAAAGCGTGCCATGCAGAGGTGATTACGTTATTACCTATCGGGAGATTCCCAGACAACGTCAACCGAAGTTTGTTAACAGTGAATCTCGAACTCACTATCTTTTCAACGGATGTCACCTTTAACTCTTCTGGCTTGGCATCGCTCGGTCTTTTCACCCAGACCCGCCACGCATCCTTGCTCAAGTATGCGGAAGGGTCATCGGGGAATGTGCCGGTATAGTTCACATCGAGTGCAGTGTTCGGTCCGGCTTCAGGAACGACGCCTGTCAACGTGAAGTCGCTCTGTCCCATCGCCGCTGAAGACAGCAGGAACATGAGCACTGCAAGGACTCTTCTATTCTTCATGAGAATCAATTGAAATCGCGCCGGTTTGGACCGAATCCGCCGCTTCCTGTATGGTGTTGCCTCGGGAGCTTTGAATGCTTGCGTCATCGATGTGCCACGGGGCTATACCAGCCTTCACATTCTGGACAAAGAGAGCCGAACTCAGCGCATCCACCACGCCAAGATCGAAGAGCCTCTTCAGTGTGGGATCATCGGTTTCCTGAAACCGATCTGGGTGCGGAGTTGAGTCGATGACTACCTGCAAGCAACGGTCCGCTGATAATACCCGAGAAGCGCACATATCTTCATACCCGCGAGATTGTTTTCGCTGGCGGCATCATAGCACCAAGCTACTAATTCTTTCCCAGGAAAATGAAGTCAGAATGCTACGGCTTCATTCGGCCCACGGAGCGGTGTTCGCGAAACTGCTAGCGCTTGCACGATGTCAAGAACCTCACGCGGTCTGATTGAAATTCGATCTCTCGTGCGACCAGGTCGCAGAGATCTCTCGTTGAGGCGCACCGTTTCGCAGCTCGTTTGACAACAACCTCGGCAATTGGCCCGATGTATGCGGCCAGTTCCTTGCTGATGCGCTCTATCGTTTGCGCGTCGATCGTAGTGGTGACCGCCGCAAAACTGCCTTCATGCGCCGATCCTCGGGTCGCCGGAGGTTCTTCGTTAACCTTCCCCGGCTTTCTTCCTTCTTGGGTAACGCTCGCCAAGGGCTCGCGGACCAATGCTCGGAGAGCCCGGATCAGTACCTGTGCATCCGACTTCCACCGCGGATGAGTTAGTTCGACTGCATTCCTGTACGCTAGTTCCTTCAAGTCCTCGGGAAGGTGTTCGACATGCGGCATCTTCGCTCCTCGAACGAGCACAGGAATCACCGCTACATCACGTCTCAGTGCCGAAGCTAGCTCAATCCGCACAAAGTCGTCCGGATCATCGAGACGGCGTCCTCCAGCCGCATTCTTTGCTTCGAGCCAGTCCGGTCCAATAAGCGCCAGAAGAACGTCGCAGTTAGCTATGCTTTGGTCGATCGCCTTCCTGAAGTCACGTCCGGGCTCAATAGCGGCGACGTCCATAAACACTGACTCAGCGCTGAAATGAGACACCAGATCGTCGAAAAGGCGCCCTGCTTCGCCCTCCGAATCATTTCTTCGATAGTTGACAAAAATGGAGCGCAGAGTTGACCCCCGGAAGCGCGCTTCGTCGCTGTTCAATTATAGGCTCCGATTCATTCTCAACCGGTACTTAGCCCGATACATGACACGTCTGGAAAGAACCTGCGCACCCATGCCTGACCGGAGCCGGGTAGCCACCTGGGAGACCCATGAAACCGCAAGGGGCACTTCATTAGAAGCCAAGCAGCTTAGTGGGTCAGTTGTGGGCTTATGCGCTGCAGTGGCTGCCCATTCGGCGCAAAAAACGTATCGATAATGAAATGAATAAACCGCTGTGTGAAGATGGTGCTGTGATCGGGCACCACGTCGGGGTCGATCTCCATCAACCAATATGGCGTGCCATTGCAGCGCCCCGGACGATCCTGAATAGCGAAACATGCCTCAGTATCCGCAAGCCTGAAGGTGCTCACGATATTCAGACCCTGTTTGTTTAGAAGATCACGACTGCATTGAGCAATGGCCTGTGGATCTTGAATTGAGATCGTCTGACCTGTCGAAGACACGCGCATCTGGTTTGCGCCAATCGATTTCAGCATCACATGACTCTGCAGTATCTGCATATGGGGCGCGCTGCTCAGGTAATAGGAGCCTTGCGACACAGCACCTTCTTCCTTGGTCTTCAATTCCCAGTATTGGTGCTCCGTGTTCTTGGGGTCGAAACACGTCAGATCGTACTTCTTATTCGGCTCCTGGCTTAGGTCGCGGAAGCTCCCATTGGCTTTGAATCCGAGATAGGGAAGTCCGTGGCCAATCGGCAGTGCGACCTTGGTTGCCAAATCTGCAGTCGATGTAAGAGATACAAACAGGGGACGCCCAGCGTCGCCATCTTGTGAGCTTGCCGATTGAGAGCTTTGCAGCGGGCGATATCTGTACCTGTTATAGGTCAGAAAATCCAGCATCTGCTTGGCTTCGATGGCGGCTCCGGCCGGGTTGATAAAGATCACCAGGTCGGCTCGTGAGTCAACCGCAATCTTCGCCGCCAGTACCTTTTCGGCGATCACCTGGGGATTCTGTGTTTCCTCGGCCTCCTGGGTGTAGATAGACGCTTCCGCTATCTGGCTTGCGGTCGTTTCGCTCAATGAGCGTTCGAGCAAAAGTCCGCCAAACGAATGTCCGATAAAGATAGCGAGCGCCCTGGGGTCCTCGTGTGTCCTTGTGGCGATCTGCGTGAGCGCGCTAGACAACGTAGCACCTGGGATTCGAATTGCCGTCGCTTCTCGATTGAAGTACGAGAACTGCTGAGAAACCGGAAAATAACTTTGGATCAGGTTTCCCCGCCATCCAATGTATATCCCGATGATGCGATGCTTTCCATTGAAACTCTTGTAAATCTCCTGCAAGGCCGCCGTAAAGCCTCTGACATTATCATTCTGTGGGCTGGCATTGTTCTTCCAGCCGTGGATAAACGTGATGACGACAGGGTCAGATTGACCGGGCTCAGTGTTCGCAAGATCATTGGCCTGCCGGATAATTCGAAGGGCCGTGTCTAACTCGCCTTTGTCGAACAGTTCGCCCATATCATCGACTTCAATGAATGCGAGACATATAGGCGACTTTGGATCAACACAGTCTTTCTCAGGCAGGTTTACCGCGGGAGTTGGCGTCGCAGTGATAGGGGGCGGAGTTACCTCAATGGCAGGGTGCTGTACCCGATAGGATTGCAATGGTAAGTGACATCCGGCGAAACCGCACACAACCAAAATCGCCGTCAAAGATGTCTTGAAGGGATTCATTTCTGCGCCCCCGTGCTCGTTGTTGACTGCTTGCCGCGGCGAAACACTGCGCCCAGCAAGTTCGTTATTTCCGGTTTGTATTCTGTGTAGAAGCTTGAAAGCACGGCGGTGCCGAAGGCGCCGGCAGCTCGCTGTCCCACCTGCGCGATTGTATTCTCCGCCCCCGGATACCAGGGATACCCTGCATATGCTCCTGCGGCTTCTCCGGCAAAACGCGAGATCGCAGGTATGCGACGCCCATCTCCTTGGATCGTAGAACGGCGCACGGTGATCACGTCATACCATGCGTGTCCGAAACGCTGCCAACCGTCATGAGAAAGTGCATCAAGGCTCTTGGTTGAATTGGCCGAGACAGATTGTGCGGGATTGGGAGAACTGCGAACAGTCAACGCGGAAACAGCGCTGCGCCGACGAGTGATCACCGCCGGGTCGTTGCGATAGGCAAGAAAGCGCGGATCGTCCTTGAGTAACAATCCCACCAGATACTGCGCCGCGCCCTTGCCCAGGGCTTGTGTGTAGCGGGAACCGACGCGTCTTCCATATCCATCCCACGTGCGTTTCCACTCCGACGGAGACTGGATCACTTGCGCTCCTAGGCCAAATACCACTGCTCCTAAAACTGCCTGGTCTGTGACGGAGCTAGAGACAAAGTCCAGGGCGCGCTGCGAAGGCTTGTACCTGCAGTCGGTAGCTTCCAGGTCAGTTGGAAACGCGCCTGGACACACCTTGATCGGCGTGAACGCGGATGGCGGTGTAGCAACAGCCTGGGAGTACGCATCCTGGATGAGCGCAAGAGACGCAATCAGCAACAGCACCCAATTCAGCCTTGGCATTGAAGCTCCGTTCAGTCCGCCTACGAGAGCAAGCCGCGAAAGTAATCGTTCAGCAATCGGTCTTGCGGGTCATACTGCTTGCGGGTCGCTTCAAGGGTCGCCAATCTGTCCCCATAGGCTCCTTGCAGAATCGCGGCGGTTAAACCCGGAGTCTGGTTCAGCAGTGGCTTCCCGTTCAGGCCGACGCAGAACTGGTTGTAGGCCGCAAGAAAATCATCCCATCCGGGATTCGCCGTCGAAACCGGATCGAGCGTCATCACTGTCTCATCGAATGAATAGGACAGAAGCGCCTTCTGGTCCTGCGCGATTCGATAACCGACATAAAGGAGATTGGAGCGGTAGCCCTTCTGGGCATAGTAGTCGGTACAGAATTTGCAGAAACTGGTTAGTGCTGCTGGGAACTCCTCTTCGGGAAATGCAAAGAGACTGAAGGTATAGCGGCTGTCGTTGGAGACAGGCGGGTATTGAATGATCTGGTCGGGAGGAATCGTGTAATCGCTCGAAACGATCGTCTCCAATTGTAGACGCCAGGCGGCGTTGAAGGCGTCAATGATGCCGTAACGTATCGACGGAATCGAGACGTTCTGTTCCGTGTCATGCCCGAACTTCGGACCCGACGTTCCCCAGATGTAATTTCTCAAGGCCCATGCCGCGTGATTTGGCTCGCCCGTGGCGCCTGGATTGTACTTGCGAAACTCGACAGTGATCTTGTCGGCAAATGGAAAAATGTAATACATCATCGAATAACCAAGTGCCTTGAGGTCGGGCAGAGCAGCGATAAAATCTGCGAGGCTATAGGTCGTGTGATGCACATGCATCGGCGTCAGCGGTTTTACCTTGTAGGTGACCTCGTAGATGATCCCAAACAGCCCATAGCTGGATCGCACTTTCTGCATCAGTTCCGGTTGCGCATCTTCGGTGACCTCGACAAGATCTCCGCTGGGCAGCACCATCTTGACGCCCGTGACATACGATCCCACCTGGCCATACTCCCCGGCGAAAGGACGCATCCTTGGTGCCCGCACAGGAAGCGCTGCCAGCAGACAAGCTGCCGATCTCTGTATTCACATAGAACTGCAGATTTTTCGCTTCGAGCGCCTTCGCCATATCAAGATGAAGAGCATCAGCCTGGACCGTCAGGCTATCCGGGCCAATGCTGAGAATCTGGTTCATCTTCATCCGGATCAGGGTGCCGCTATCCGCAACTCCGCAGGGTGCAGTTGAGTGATTCGATCCGACCGCCCGCACCGGCGATGGATACTTCACAGGATCCTTCATGACTGCGACAATATCGTCCACAGAGTTCGCGTCGACGATCACGCTGGGATGCGAAACGACATTGCCAAACCAATTCGTTACGGTGTTTGTTGCCATGATTTCTCCCGAATTGCCTGTGCATGCGCAATCGTCTCGATAGAATTTCCCCTGTCCGAACCACTGGGCACAGCTGTGGTAAATTCGCCCGGGCGAATGGCCCAACTCCAATGGTGCAGGAAAGCCGGCAATCGTTTCACGCGCGCATGTGTCTCGGCAACTCTTCTTCTATTGCTTGGTGAAGGAATCGTCAGATTCGGCTCCGGGCCGAGGTTTCCATGTCAGGTCGTAGTACTGCCCACGATCGCGTGCCCATGGATCGAATGCGTTGACCACGTTCTCCAACTCTGGCGCTAGCTCAGGGATATTTCGCATCAACATGCGCTTCATTGGCAAGATAGGCTGCTTATGGCCATTCGGCGCCCCCTTCTCCATCTGTGCCGCGCCCGGGCCGTTGTTGTTCACCCAATCGACGCCAAGCGTTGTATAGAACTCCGGCCGGAAGCATGAGGTGAAAAAGCGGTCGCTGAAGAGCCTGCGTGAAGCGTTAAGAATGAAGACAACAAACTGCGTTTCTGAGATGGCGAATCCGTGAGGACGCCTGTACTCAGCCAGGTAACCCACAGCGGTATCTACATCCTCAATGTTGTCGATAAGGGTTCCGTTTGGATGACCAAGGCAATCGTTGATTGGCGACCCATCTTGATTCACTTGTGCGTCCGTAATGATCTTCGACGCATCGCAGACATGCTGCCCGTAGACTTCGCGAAGCGTCTGTACCGTGGCTTGCTGCTCCAACTGGTCCGGTGAGCCGGGGGCCACGCCGGGATCCATAAAATCGTCGAAGCTCGTGAGTTGGCGCAATCCATACTGGCGCCGAAATTCATTGAAGCGCGGAACTCCGTGCTCCCGGTCGCGGATGACATCGAGCGCAACAACGTCGATCTGCTGCGTCTTGCTGTCCAGCCTGCTCAGTTTCAGGTTCTGCAGAAATAGTGGTGAGTTATGCAGGGTGAGTAGCCCCAGCCTCTGGCGGCCCAATGTCAGTCCCCAGTTCGCGAGGCCCATAGAGTGTGTAAAATCGGTTGCTTTGCCTTGGAAAGTTTCGACAACCGAAACGCGCTTGACGATCTTATTCGGATCGACCTGTCAGATCCCGATACTCCAGCAGATCCGGAACAAGTGGGTGCAGACGATATACCGAGACAAACTCTTCAGGGAAATTGAAGGGCGATCCGAAGTGATTCACGCCGCCGTTGGTGTATTTTGGATTTGTGATGTCGTAGCCATGGACCTTGCTGCCAAGGCCAAAGATTCCGGGACCGGACGCAAATACTGAATACCACTCGGTGGCTTTGGCGGGATCTTTGGACTTGCCGAAATTCGTGACGACAACATCGCTCAATGCCTTCGACAACAATCCGCCGTTTGCGCCGAGCAGTCCGTTCCAGTTGCCGTTCATCCCCAGGTAGAGCGGTTCGTTATAGAGCAATTGCGGCGTCCACTCGGTAGTGTGAATCTTGGCGATCTCGGCTGCCACAACGAGTCGCGCAATCTCGAACAATTGGTCCGGAGTAACATCACGATAACGTATAACTTGCTTTGGGGTGGGCCGGATCGCGTAAGACCGCAATCCGCGTTTGGCGTCTGTGCCGCCATGCGGCGAAACTCAGCGACAAACGAATTGTGCTCGCGGGCAAACAGGTTGTGCAGGAAGCTGAGGCCAACCGTCCAATTGTCGGGAAATGCAGCCGCTTCCTGTCCTGCCCATTCCGGATTGATCGGATCATTCGGACTAAATACCGGCAGGTAACCGGGACCGGTCTGGCCTGATCACCGGAACCAGCAGCAGCTTTGCCGCGTCTGCAGGATCGCGCTTCACGCGCTGACGGGAAGTATCGTCAAATCCATAGAGCTGCGAAGCGTCCCACCACGCCGTATTGGTATTGCGCATGGTCTTTGGCGCGCGCACGAGATAAGTCTTTCCGCCAAACGTAAATGTCCCTGGCGCCGAGTCCTGGGCGACATAGCCTTTGTCGATCATGTCGTCGGGACGGCAGCCTAATTTCTCGATGTCTTCCGGAGTGAGCGGCTGCTCCGACATTATTCACCAGCTTTGTCTCGCAGCCGACCTTCATGTATTGCGATTGATTGTGTCCTTCTTCGAGATGCGAGAACCAATCATGGGTCATGAACTGGATCCAGTAAGCTGCCAGCACATTGAAGAAGGGAGCCTTCTTGTAGTCGCAATTGGCATCTTTCGAATCGCCCGGAAGACCGTAGCCTTCCTGGCACTTTGTTGGGTCAGATTGGACTCGCGTGAAAAGCCGGCGGCTGATGACCTGCGGATCGGGTTCCAGCAGTGAAAGCCGATTTCCGTGACGATTCCGCGTCAGTTCGTTCAATCCAAGGTCCGGAAAGGACGTGTCGAGTTCCACGTTCCGCGCAAATAACATGCCCGATGAGCCCATAGCGGGATTCACTATGTCGTTGCAGATCCCTGTCACGGTACGCCAGCGAATCAGCTCTCCCTTGCATACCTGCGTTCCGTCGCCGCCTACGTCGCTGTAGGATGGGTTTGATGAGGTGAGCCTCATCTCCGGCCACACCTTCAGAGCCGACCCGCTCACTCCATCTCGACCTTCTACGAATTGGGGGTAGCTTCCTGAATTATCGAAGAGATTGAACCTGATTAGTTCTACCCGCTGCAGTTCGAGATCCAGCAGTGCTCCGGCAACGCCCCGCTGGGCGGGAAGCTTCGAGGAGATAAAGCCGGTGGGCAGGGATGCCATGTCCCCGGTTCCCCAGTAATTGCTCCAGTCAACCCAGGGGGTTCCACGAAACTGCAGACGCCTGTTCGCCTCCGCGGCAGAGGGCAGTGGCTTCGGATACCTTCCCCTGGAATCGGAGGTCCTGGGCACCCGGAACCTTCAACAAGATAGCTTGGTCAATCACTGCCTGGGCGCAGGCCGCAAGAGCCTTTGCCTCTTCATCCTTTCCTGATGTTGCCGGCGAAGCATTCTGGCTGAATGCGGGGATAGCTTGTGCCGTGAGTAGCGACGCAGTTGTCAGCACGATTGATGCGAACCTTCGAAACATCGTAACTCCCTCCGATATCCACCGAGATCCGTCACGGTGCACCATGGTTCGGCAACCGGCTCGAGAGCGATGAGATCTCTCTGACGTTCCCTGAAATCCGATTTGTGAAGTTCGCGTCGATCACTGGGCCTGTCACTACTCAGAGAAAGGGAGGAGTAGAGAACACGAATCCTTTCGGGTCTCATGCCATATGTCCGGGGGAACTTCCTTCTGGGGTACCTCTTTTGAGAAGGTTTCAGCGACAGCAGATCGTTAGTAAAGGGGCGTCGAACGAATCGACTTCAATCAGCCGAAAAAGGTGAACGGCGGAAAGGACTTGCGCGTCAATTCGACACAGCAATACATCTCCATGTTTCTACGAATGCTGTTTTCCAGCGTATGGTTTGGACCCTGGCGACTGAAGCTCATAAGCCCGCTCACTTACTTTCAGGGGAGAACAGGGCTTCCCGGATCACTTTGAAACGGCATCCAAGAATTTGGCAAGGTCGAGGAATATTGTCAAGCGTTTTCTTCCTGGAGCGAGCCGAAGTACTCAAGTCTTCATGAGTACCCGAACTAGTACCACCCTGACTGCAAGAGCGTTCTTGAACAGCCACGACGGTCAGTTGCCATCGTCGCGGGCTTGGCGCTAGTTTGATTTGCAACTGAGCGGCTACACGCACGACGCCAGACGCCTTCAAGTAATGCCGGAACCCATCGCTCCGCCGGGCACTGACTCCAGGTATGTCGCAGGAAGGCCAAGTCAGCATTCGGCGTCTTCGCATTCGCAGCCTGAAGGTTGAGAATCACCAGCGTTCCAGTTTCGAGTTCGACGCTGGCCGAATTTTCCGGCGCTAATGGGCTGCCGGAGAACGCTGGCCGGAGCAAAGATGCACCGGTCTGCGCTGTTTCAGGCGAGAGTGACGTCCGATTGGAAGGGTCGTTGTAGAGTTCTCGCATTGAATTTACGCCGTTCACGATATTGTGGACAGCGACGCCGATAGCGTGCACTGCGGCCAGATCTCCAGCGACCATGTCTGACAGGATTTTCTTTGCTTGATCCAGTCTGCCTGGTGATTTTCCACCAGGCAAGCAATGGTAGATTCAAGGTGCGCGGCGCTTGGTTCAGCACCAACGCTGCGTTCCAGCTTTCCGTCGTGGCTTTGAAGTTTGGAGAGAACAGCTGTCCGACTACCTGCTGGACCAGAGGACCGCACGCATTGTGGGGTCCGACTCCGCGGACATAGGCGGCGAGGCTTTCCAGTTCATCTGGCCCCCCGGCATATCCGGCAGAAAGCGAGCCAAGTCGATTCCACAGGGCTTCCTGAGCAGTGGCGCGACCTTCTGCGCAACGTGGAGAAGACAGTCGGAAATGGCTTTCCACCAATCTGAAGAGTATCTCTGGACGCGTTGCAGGATCTTGGCGTTTGTCAGGATGGAATGATCCGCTATATCGCGCGATCCAGATTCGGATCCTGCGCAAACGCTTCGATCTCCGCTCCATCGTCAGAAGAGACAATATCCACAATTCCCGGAATGCGAATCGCTTTCATGCACTCTCCTGCGAATTCGGATTACTACCCTTTCTCTGGTTCTACTGCGAATTTCCCATCGTTGCTAGAAACCGTAAGGCTCTGATGCTGGGGAGGAAAAAATAGGCGCCACCGCGAACGGTTACGAATTGAGGCATACCCATAATCCGAGTGCGCACCCCGGTTTGTTGCGGTACGACAAACGAATCTGTGAGCGGGCATCCGGCGATTTTCTCCCGGTTCCCAATGAGAGGATCGCTTTGCTCAGTCAGCGCGTCGAACTTCGTGTTCATTACCCATGAGTTCTGCACAAACTCGAACTGTCGAAGAATATTGGCGGCGATACAAATGAAATGAATTCCATGTTCTCCGGTGTCCAGCGGACCCGCTAAAGCTTCATCTGGCGCTAGTCTCGGCCCATATTCGCGGCCCGCGGCGAATCATACGATGAAACCGTGTCGAGGCGATTACATCGTCGCGATAACTCGCATTACCGAAACCGAGAATGTGCATCAGTCGATCAAACAACCCACTTGAGGCAGGCAAGTCGGCATTTCGTGGGTTCGCACGACGAATATGCGCGCCGAAAGGACAGCGAACGCCGTCGCCGTCTGAGTCGTACGTAAATTGATTCTGAGCCGAGGCCTTGCCATCGATACCCATGATGGCATAGGCGCTCACCGGCAGCAGGGGAGCGCCATCCATCTTGCGCCCCACCATGGATTCGGCAAGGTGCTGTCGGGCTTGCGGGTCCGAACCCCTCTGCCTATCAACGAAGCGCCAGAAACCCTGTACGTCCTGCTTCAATTGCCTGAAGATCAGAAAAGTTCCGTTCCGTCCGAAATCGCGCTTGCCCGGTTGATCCTCCGCATGAGGCAGGATCGAGCTTGAGGGCGCATCGTCGGGAACAAGGGGCCGGTCAGTGTATTTGCCATATTCGTTGGGATAACCGAGCAGAAATTCGCCGAGCGACAAAAGGTTCCCATACTCGAGTTCGTCCTCACGCGGCGTACGCTGACGCTTCCAGTCCAGCGCGGGCTGGCTGATTCCATCACTGAAGCCCAATGGCTCTTTGCCACCGAGGTCCGATGTGGAGAGGCGATCCGTGACTTTGAATGCGGATCTCCAAAGACCGTTTTGAACTGTCCGCGTCCATTCATCGAGATGGCCTGGCTGGGCATAGATCATCACCAGCGCATGGGGAACATCGCCCGGCCGGCCCCACTGCCAGGTTCGCGGCGAATTGGCGCCAACATCTCCGAGCCTCCGAGAGCGGCTTTCTTGTCCCGTCATACCGGAAAGAAACTCAGCGGAAAATCCTCTAAGCAATTCTTCCGCGACACCGATCGCTTCAAGTCCGTCTCGCGTAAAGGCTACCTGCAATGCGGTCAATGGTGGCCGGTCCAATTCTTCTGCCGTGGATATGGGAGCGGTGTTGAGCCATGCACGCGCATCCGCGGCATCGCTGATCCTCAACAAGAGGAAGGAAGCTTCGGTGAGTGCGTTATATCCGAAGCGCACCAGGCCCTGAATGTCGCGAAAATCGATCGGTTCAGCTGTCATGTCCCTCCTGCCTCCTCTCGATAAGGTTCACGGTTTGTCCTCGCCAATCATCCTGTACCGCGCAAGTTTGCTGCGATCGCGACTATGTCGCATTCTGCGTTTTGCTAAAAGAGCCGTAGCCAGTCTTGTATCTCGGAGTCTGTCATGGTCGCCTTTTCCAATCCTTTCCTGATGAGAGAATTTCGCCACTTATCGTGCGCGGTCAAGCCAGGGTGCGCGTTGTACCAGGCTTGCGTCGGCATTTGATGGCGCCGGAGATAATCCTTGAATCGCTGCTCGTCTTTCGCGCCATCCATAATGAGCCAGTTCGTTGTCGGATACCCAATTCCGTTACTGAAAACGACATTCAAGCCGAAACCAACCTTGTTGATAAAGTCATCCATGTAGCTTTCGAGGCTGCCGTCGTAATTACTCGCAAAGATGACCGCCTCTTGTCATCGAGAAAAACCCAGCGCGCAAACTGAATCGAAGTGACCCGTGCGAGCCTGCCGCGATTGAAAATGTGTCTTGCGGTATAGTCGATTGCGCAAAGCACGAGAATCATGGTCAGCGCGTCGGAACCAGCCCGGCTTCAGACTTCCCATGGCGCTGAACTGATTTGTCACGTCGTGATCTTCAAGCGCGGAGAGAAGATTTGCATGGTCAGGGTCAACCCGGGGCGCAATCTCGGGGTCGGACTTTTCGCATCTGCGAAGTTGAATCAGAAAGAAGGGAAGTCCGAGAAGGATGAGAGGAGAGAGAATCAGTGTCAGTATCGGGATTCCCAGGAGATGAAGCAGATTGCGAATCTGCCATCCAAGGGGCGTTGGTTCCGGAGGTGTCAACGTGATGCGTCCCTGTTGCACCTCATCCGCGGCGAATTGCTTCAACGTGTTCCATAGCTGCCTCGGCTGCATTTCGCCAGGAGATTCTGCGCGTTTCTGGAGGAAAGTTTCGATGGCCTCGCGCAAGGCATCTTCCTCCTTCACTTGCTGAACCGTTCGTCCAATCCAATTTATGTAATTCGCCGTCGGGGAGAGGTTACGCGCCTTCATCCAGCCGAGGAGGTCAGCGCCAGGGGCGTATCCCTCGCAGTGCGCAAAGATACGTCTCAACCCTTCTCCAGCTCGTTCTGCCATTTCCGCCAGAAATTCGTCGGTCCTGCCATCGGAATCTCCAAGAATTGCAAGATAAGTTGGATAGTTTACTTTTGGTAAGCCATAAACGGTGATGTCATCCAGTGTTTGATCGTCGAGAATCAGAACACGCGCAAAGTGCAATTTATCAAATTGTCCGAAGGAGATTAATGCGTTCGCTGGATCGAGTAGCCCGGGCTCATAATTCATCGAACCAAGCAACTGACGAAGCTCCTCCACGTGTGAAGGAATGATCGTTGCCAGAATCATGAAGCTGGATTGCGGAGTCATCTCTGCTTATTCAAAAACCTCGTCGCCCGTAGGTTCATAATGCGGCGTTGCGTTCATGGTCTGTCGTAGCGTTGCGAGAGTCAGATACATGCGCCGCCGGGTGCGGTTTTGATTACCGAGAGGGCGATGTTCGGCGATACAGTGCCAGGGATTGTACGAAAGCTGTCTGGCAAAAGCCAGTTGTGCGGGCGAGTCGAACTTCTGTCGAGGAATTCGCAATGTAGCTGCAGAGATACGCGGTGAAAGTTTCTCAGGCCAGAGCACGGCATTGTTTTCCAACGGCATCAGGTGCGAGTCCCTTTGCAACTGCAGGCGGATGTCGAACTCGGCATCTTCTTCGGCCAGCGTCCCGACCATGGAGTTACGCAGATAGTCGTCCGGTGGACGAAACGGAAGGCGAGGAATCGGTGTGCGACGTTTCGATTTTGGCCATACTGAATATTGCATCGCCTGACCCTCTCCCAGAAGATAGGGAACGCAACTGAAATACGGAGCCTCAAATGGACCGCTCTGCGTCTTAATCCACAGCGATTGCATAATGAGATCAAGCACGTGGTGGCGATGAAGATTGACAAAATAAAAGATTGTTGCGTTCTTCACGCTCTCCATCTGCAACTGGGCATTGGCAACCACATCCGGTGTAACAAAGGTTGGTGTGGAGACGCCAAACAAATCCTGGGTAAACTTCTCTTCATCCATCAGCTTCGGCCCCGGCACCCGCATCAGTTTGATACCGATGCTCATGAAGCCGACGTCGTCAATATCCGGGGTGATATACGGCCCGGGACCCGAGAATCGCACCCATGCTGGGTAGGTCACCGGTCGAGCATAGATGCCATGACGCAAGTCCGCAGGTAGATTGTCGTGAACGGTGAATTCTCCCCGCACGATGCCATGCGTCTTCGTATTTCCGCCTCTCTCGAATCTTCCGGGCGTCCACAGCAAACTCATTTGTTCTTCAAAGCTCTTGATGATTGAGTCAACGAATTCCTCTTCATTTGGAAGAGACCTCTCCTCGGCAAGGCGAAGACCTTCGTTCCTACGTCGCCGATTGATAAGTGAAGTGGCAAGGCTCGTCAATGGGTCGCGAAGAATCGCGTCGAACAAAGGCCGGAAAAAAGGATCAAACCTTCTTTCAAGATGCACGAATGATATCGACGCATCGCTGAGCCAATTCATGAGCGCCGACCCCGTATTGGCTTTGGGAATCGGCCGGTCAGGGTTGGACAAGATCGTCATGCGGTTGGAAATTGAAGCGCAAAGTGAATGGTCTTGTTCTTATCCCAATACACGATGCCCAGGTACACGCCGGGGCCGATCGCACGAATCTCATCGCGAATATGTTCGGCCACGAATGACGTCTTTGAATAATCGAGAACGATACATTCCTTATTGTCGAACCAACTCGTGGCTTTGTAGACCTCCGCAACGATCGCATCCAGTCCGAAGGAAAGAATCCGATTTCGAAGGGTGCCGTGCGCGGCATCGAAGGTCTTTCCCTGCCAAACGAAGATATTGATTAAAGACGCGATTTCCGCGCTGTACTTTGTGCCGGGAGCTATGATTGCGGTTCCCTGTGCCTCGCCATTGGGGATGTCGCCGGAGGGGCTGCTCGAAAACAGATTGTCGAGTGCTTCTTGGGACATCGAAAGAAGTTGCGGCGCCGTATACGCCATCGTCAGCCTCCTCGATACGTCGGAATGTGCGTCTGGAGTCGGCGCAGAATGAACAAAGGGAGGCGCCGATTAGAGTTCAGCCAATATGCCAGCGGATTGTCTGATTGTCAATGGAGAAGATTCCTAAGTACACTCGAATCTCGTTTCCGGCCGCCCTCCCGGAGTAAATAGGTCTTGACGACACCGAGGCAGTTGGCCGGTTTTCTCTCCGCAGGCTCATTCTCGCCGCTGGCACAGCTTTCGCTCTTGCTCGGCGGCCAGGAAGCGGCTAATCTAGGTGGCTCAGAATTAGGAAGGCCTCTCCGGGCAAGACAGCAAGAGGAGGTACCCAGTGCCCACGCAGGTCGTGAACTACGACGGCAGTATCACAGCGTCTCCCCAACAACTCGTCTACCCTAAAACAGTCCAAGAGATTCAGGCGATCTTGCGCGATACCACGGGTTTCCCGGGCCCCGTCCGGGCGATGGGAAACTATCATTCCCTGACACCTTGCGCTTCGTCGAATGGCACCATCGTCAACCTCTCAAGGATGGCCCAGGTTGTCGCAATTGACAGTACAAATCTAACTTTTACCGCCCAGGCTGGAATGCAAATTATCGATGCGGCAAAGGCCCTGCGCGCGCAAAACCTGCAGCTTATGCTCAACATCGAGATAGGCAATATGACTCTCGGATCCGCGGTCTGCTGCCACAGCAAAGATGCTCTGATGGAATCGAGTTTGGCCAGGTTAGTTCATATGTCACCCGGATGAAATGGGTAACTCCTTCTGGCGACCTTGCCGAGGCTTCTACAGACAGATAACCCTGGCCTGTTGTACACCATGCGGTCGAGCTATGGCCTGTGCGGGATCGTTTATGAAGTCACCTTACGGATAAAGCCCATCGAGGCGCTTCACTTTACCTATCTGCCACGTCCCGTTGACGAACTGACAGAGGCAGAAGTCGACGGTTTTCTCGACAATTCTGAAGGACTGATTTGCTGGACCGTCGGCAGAACTGCAATCTTTCAGCAGCGCCATCGCGTCGCCGAGCCGGGAATCCTTTCGTCTCTTCTGGCTGACGCTCGTCGCTTGCTCTGGAGTTACGAAGCCGCGCATTTCGGCCAACTGATCGATCGCTTCATTAATGAACCCGGTTCTGCGCGACGCGGCCCAAGGCGGAGACTTTGATGCCGCGAAGCTACTTTATGCGGACCTCCATCTTGCGGGAGGTATTACTGTGCTTGCTCCCGACAAGATCATCGACTATCACGACACCCCTGCCACGGCCAGATACACCTTCACATTCTGGGCATTTCCGCGCTCTCAATGGCTGACCACATTGTTGGCCTACCTCGATTTCACCGATCAATACTTCAAGGACACAGGCTTCCGGTGCAATATGCCGCTGGGAGCCTACCACATTCGTCGAGACGCGAATTCGCTTCTGTCCTATACGCAGGACCAGGAGATTTTCTCGATCGATCCAATACATGCTCCTACCGACGTTTCTGCCTGGCAGAACTTCCTCCGAAAATTCAACGAGTTCGCATCTCAGAGGAACGGAATTCCGTTGCTGAATCAGAGCCCATTTGTTACGCAGTCGCAAGTGCAGGTCGCCTATGGGGAACGCTGGACCAAGTTTTCCGCCGCCGTTCGGGCCGCGGATCCAACCGCCCGAATGTTGAATCCGTTCTTTGCATCTCTCCTGTCACCCTAGAACTGCTGTCAAAGATTCCGCTCGGGAAATGTAATTAAAATGTGCTAACATCTCGACCAATTTGCAGATAGGCCTGGCGCGGAGGAATAAGGTTTATGAGCGTCAATGACCTGACGTACAGCACGAAAGGCCTGGCTTTGACTGAACAGTTTGAAGGCTGTCGTCTCACTGCTTATCAGGATCAAGTTGGTGTCTGGACGATTGGTTACGGTCACACCGGTCCCGATGTCAAGCCGGGAATGACCATCACCAGTGCTCAGGCGCAAGACTTGCTTGCGCAGGATGTGAAGGGCGCAACTGCCTGCGTGAATAACGTTGTGACGGTCAAGCTCACCCAGGAGGAGTTCGACGCGCTAGTCGATTTCGTTTTCAACCTTGGGGCCGGGGCATTCAGCGGCTCTACGATGCTTCGTAGATTGAACGCCGGAGATTTTACGGGTGCCGCAGCCCAATTCGATTTGTGGGACCGCGCCGGCGGTGCGGTTGTCGCCGGGTTGCTTCGTCGGCGACAGGAAGAGGCAGATTTGTTCAATTCCGACGATTCATCAACGCAGTCCGCATAGTACCACCGGATCTCCGCGGTTGAATCTTTCAATCGCGGCGGGATCTCTGTCGAGAGTAACGATCAATGCGTGATGATTCCCCGAGCCCGAAGGTGAGCCCCTGGATTGTTGCAGCGGAGCTCGCAATCATCGCCATTCCAGTTGGCATTAGGTTGCACACTGTGCACGATCCGGCCACGATATATCTCTCCAGTTCCAATCCCACGCCGTTTGGTTATAGCTGGAGCTTGCTGTTGTTCGTCATCCCGATTCTCGTCATCGGCGGTTGGTTCGTTCCGAGTGAAAAGGTGCGGATTCCGAAACGAGCGTTCTGGCGAACAATTTGGATTCTGGTGCCAATCGGCTTTGGACTCGATTTCTTCTTTGCCCACCGTTTTTGAATTCAAGAACGCAGGAGCGACGGTGGGGATTGGAGCGACGGCCACTGGAGGCGGAGTGTCGGTGGAGGAATATGTCTTTGACTTCACCGGTTTTCTTACCGTTCTGCTTCTGTAGGTGTGGCTTGATGAGTATTGGCTCGCCGCTTACAAGGTCTCGAACTATCCTGGGGGAAATAAGCAGATCGACCGGTTACTGAAGTTTCAGCCTGCGTCATTGATTGTCGGCCTGTCGCTGATCGGGATTGCGATTCTCTATAAGAAGCTGCATTCTCCCCACCCGGATGGGTATCCGGGTTACTTTGCGGTCCTTGTCGTTGGCGGCATGGTTCCTTCGGCAGGCTTATTCAATTCTGCGCGGCAATTCATCAACTGGCGAGCCTTCAGCCTGACAATCTTCATGATGCTGCTCATCAGTCTGTTCTGGGAGGCGACGCTCGCCGGGCCTTATCAATGGTGGGGATATCAGCTGGATGAAATGATGGGTATCTTTATCGGGGCCTGGGCAGGACTGCCGATTGAGGCGGTCATGGTGTGGATCACCGTAACCTATGGGACTACGATCGTCTACGAGATTATGAAGGTGTGGCAGGCATCGGGAAAATCCGTCCGGTCCGCTTTCTTCGGAGAGCGTTAGCAAGCGCGATCAGAGCTCATTGTCTGGAATCACCTTGAACTGTTGATAGCTGTCCGCAGACTGCCCCAGAAGATTCACTGGCCGATATTGGGCCGTCCCCGCAATTCGCAGCTTAACGGTATTCGACATCACCGCGTTAGCGGGCACTGTCCGGTGTTGCGGCATCCCCCACGGAATTAGCTTCCATTCGTCGTGAGCTTGACCGAGAGGATTGAAGGGTTTTGGGCTCAGATAGGAGTCGAGGACCTTCTCGTCGAAGACGAGTCCACAGGCCTTCGCATTGTCAATCATCCACCTGAGGGTAATGTTAGAAAGCTGGTTTTCAATGTAACTGCCGCCGACATCGCAGTGCACGCCAGGAAACCACACCTGCTGGAGTTGTGTGTCGTTGGCGCGCGGGCTGCCATCCGGGTCAGTCCACAAGGTTGGCATGAAGGAGGCCCGGCGTTCGTCAATCGAAATGGCATGATAAGCATTCTGGATGCTCGGATTCAACGTCGTATCAAGGAACCCATATTTTGCCTGGTCAAAGTTGCTGAAGAGATGTCCTGGTATACCCAGCGCGCCGACAGTGTCCCATACGCCGACCATTCGAACACAAACATCGGTTAGAGCGTATTCTGCAGCCAGCGATGTCTTGGCGGCTACACGTTGCGCGTGGTCGGAAAGATGATATGCGTCGAAAATTCTCCGAACGGTTTGATTGTCCAGGTTCTTGTTCGGAACCCCGAAGAAAGCAATCATCCCGGCAAGACTGCGTGCAGTGTATGCTCCCCGGCTAAAACCAAAGACGAAGATCTCATCACCCGGATCCCAAACATAAGAGAGGAACTCATAGCCGTCTTGAACCTTCTGGAAGAGGCCATCTCCCATCGCGCCACCAAAAAAATGTTCGAAGGGTGTGCCATCCGTCCCCACGCCGCTGTCATAGTATTTCAACTGCGAAGGATCGTCTGACAGGAGCAGATATATCTTCCGCACGTTTGTGTCCTGAGGTAACTCGGACGGTCCATGGGGCGTGTTCCAGGTGCCATCGGCACACAGAATGATCTTCTTGCCCATGTATGATCTCCTCCGCAGAGCTATTGAGCGAAAAGCAACACCGACGCTGCGAGGGCCGAGTCTATCGCGCTTACCACTCGCTTCGCAACAAGTAATCTATTGTGTCAGAATGCCAAGGGCCGTTACAGACGATGCACTGATTGAGCTGAGTTGGCCTCAATATGTTTAAGCGGTGTAGCCTTCAATCCTCCTGTTCGCGGCACAGGCGGGGTCGGTTTCCGGTTATCCCTCACCTTGGAATTCATTTGACAGCTTTGCTCCGATGCAACATACTTCCCTGTCGATAGTGCTCTGCTCCCCGAACGACTCATCTGCACAAGGCCGCTCATCGAAATAGGAAGGCGTCCAGTACCACTCCCAATTTGCTGTCTTTGGGTCTTGATGTCTCATACCCGGTTCCGGCAGGCATGGCCGGGAGGTTCCAGACGACGGGCAGCCGTTGCCAACCCCATGCTGAGAGGGAGCCAGGCTGGATTTTAAGTTCGCATCGGGCAGGTTCTTACCTGCCAAACGCAAGGTATTTAACCAACTTCACATTCAGAGTCATCTGGCAGAGTTTCTCGAATCGCGAGGCCAGACGAAGAAAGTGCTAGATCATGGCAAAATCCACCCGTTCCAAATCTATCTCCTCCAGTGCTCCAAAGTTTTCCGACCAACCACGAGTAGTTCTGCCTGGAAGCGAGAAGGCCGCCGTTTCCGCAGCGGTTCGGATGAAGGCGACTCCGGCAAAGTCAAAGGTGACGGTTTCAGTAATCGTAAAACGGAAGAAACCGTTGAAGATCAATCGCGCCGGCGGGCCTGTTCGCGTAACCCCCGCAGAATTTAAGAAACACCATGCCGCCGATGCCGACGCACTGAAGCGGGTCCGTGCGTTCGCTCGAGAATTTCACCTCAAGGTCGAATCCGATCCGGCTTCGGCGCTTCGGCGGACCGTCCAGATGACCGGTTCAGCCGCGGACATTCAGAAGGCATTTGGCGTGGAGCTGAAACAGACCTCGATCGATGGCACAAAGTACCGAGTGCGCGAGGGCGGCATTCACGTGCCCTCGACACTGACAGACGTCGTCGAGGCCGTGCTGGGGCTGGATAATCGGCCTCAAGCAAAACCGCACTTTCGTTTTCACAAAAGGCAGGCCCCACCTGCCAGCTACACCCCTCCTCAGGTTGCAAAGGCCTATCAATGGCCCGCCAATGCCAGCGGAGCGGGGCAAACCATAGGGATCATCGAACTCGGCGGTGGCTATCGGACAGCTGACCTGACCGCCTACTTCAAAACGCTAGGGCTCGCTGCACCCGCAATCACCGCTGTCCTTGTTGACGGAGGGAAGAATAAGCCAAGCAAGGCAAACAGCGCAGACGGGGAAGTGATGTTGGATATAGAGGTGGCCGCTTCTGTGGCGCCAGGGGCCAAGGTTGCTGTGTACTTTGCGCCAAATACTGACCAGGGGTTTATCGATTCGATCACGACCGCAGTGCACGACACCACGAACAAGCCGAGCGTGATTTCGATCAGTTGGGGAGGTCCCGAGTCGACCTGGACGCAACAGTCCCTGACCGCGTTGGACGCAGCGTGCCAATCCGCCGCCGCACTCGGAATCACAATAACTGTTGCGGCGGGAGATGATGGGTCGACAGACGGGGGGACAGGCAATAATGTCGACTTTCCGGCATCAAGTCCTCACGTACTGGCGTGCGGGGGTACGAAGCTCGATGCTTCCGGAGGGACAATCGTCTCAGAGGTTGTATGGAATGAACTGGCCAACAAGGAGGGCGCAACCGGCGGCGGAGTCAGCAAGATTTTCGCTCTGCCCACCTGGCAGGCGAATGCAAACGTTCCGGCGCCGAGTAGCGGCGTTGGCGGGCGCGGAGTGCCGGACGTGGCGGGCGATGCTGATCCGACAACCGGGTACACGATTCGCGTCGACGGTACGACATCTGTGATTGGCGGCACCAGCGCGGTCGCTCCACTGTGGGCCGGCTTGGTAGCAGTTGCCAATCAGCAACTCGGTGCCCAGGTCGGCTTCATCCAGACGGCGATCTACGCTGCCAAGGGGGCCGCTGCGTTCAATGACATCCAGGTCGGAAATAACGGCGCATTCGAGGCCGGGCCCGGTTGGGACGCTTGTTCCGGGCTCGGGTCCCCGATTGCGGTTAAATTGATTTCTCTACTCGGCGCCGCAAATTTGGGATCGAAATCACCCACGAAGAAATCGAGCAAGCTGGTTCGAAAAGCAAAACAAGTGAATAAGACCGGAAAAGCGCGGAGGAAATAAGGTGGCGCTATGGATGACCGACGTTGTTTCATTCATGCGTTTGCCCGAAGTCAAAGTCTCTCCTTATTCTTAGTTATTCCAACATCTCCGATGTCGAATAACCTGGCCCATCAGGTTGGAGATGGAGCCAGAGTCTTATAGAGAGATCAAGACGACCCGAACAACTCGCGGTTACAATTCGCTGTGCGAGACTTAAAGTTCGAGGGTGACAATCGAATGATCATCGCGCTGGCTGGCAGACGCGTCGATGCCATTGATGTGAAGCCGAACCGGTTCTCGCCTGAACTCGAGAACATCGAACGCGTGCGAGAGCGCCTTCATGCATTGTTCGTCTCCCAAGGCGCGATTGCCATGGTGAGTTCAGCGGCCTGCGGCGCGGACCTTCTTGCGCTCGAAGAGGCTGGCAGACTGGGCCTGCGTCGCAAAGTCATTTTGCCCTTTGACCGTGCGAAGTTTCGATCGACTTCTGTGATCGACCGCCCAGGAAACTGGGGGCCGCTCTTCGACAAGGCGGTACAGGAAGTCGACTCATTGGGCGATTTGACGGTTCTCGCATCCGAGTCCGAAGGCGCAGCTTATGTCAACACCAACCACGCGATTATTGAGGAAGCCATAGCTCTGGGTGAGACCCTCAATTATCCTGTTTCCGCCGTGCGTATCTGGGAAGGAAATGCGCGGGGAGCAGGGGATCTAACCGAGGAGTTTGGGCTCTACGCAAAAATGCGGGGTGTTCCTCTGATAGACGACGTGCTTACGGCTTGAATTGAGCCGGGAATGACGGGTGAGCGAGCAGTTATTCGACTAATCCAACGTATGTACAATTCCCGACCCAGAGAGTCAGATGTCTGCACGCGTCATGCCGTGTTCGGTGACAAAGGATGATGTTCCGACAGCACAGCTTTTCTTATCTGCTGATCGCTTCGACAGGAAGATGTAGTTAGAGAATTGATTTGAATTCACGGCAGGACATGATCTGCCTGCTCCCGGTTATGTTTCTAAGTCCTCTGGGCAGATGCAAGTCGCGACAATGACCTTCCGAGTTCTTGTATCTTCGTGCTAACCTTTCGCAGATCCGAGAAATCTTATGAGCGATACCGCCATCATCGAAATCCCGGCAGCCGACAACGTCCAAACCGCCGCAGCCAGGCTCACACTCCAGAGGGACGCGATTCTTCTGCTGTTTGGCGAGATCGATCAGGCTCTTGCGGGTCAAGTGCGATCCCTATTCGAGCGCTCCGTCGCTCCGGTTGCGCTTCTCGCAAATGCACTCGTTGTCGATAACGGCAGAAGCGATGGCATCGCTGGTCTTCTGGGACAGGCAGTCAAGCAGTTGGATCAGCAACCCAATCTCGTGGGGATTCTGTCCCCGAATGAGGGTGCTCCCGACTCAAATCATTCCGTTATCATGCGACTGCCTTCAGAGTGGGCCGATCCTGTTAAATCAAGTTTTCTTTTGACGGCCGAACTGGCCGGCGATCGGCAAGACGAGCAGAAATCTATAGCGGCACTGCTGGTCGGCGGCAGCGAGTCAGACAAAGTAACCGCTCTTCGCTGCGCAAGGCGAGGATGGCCCTTGCTTTTGGTGCAAGGGGCCGGCGGACTTGGAGACAGCATTCTGACAGCGATGGCGCCACCCCCTCAAGGTGCCTCGCCAGTGCAGATCACCGATCCGGAGCTTCGCGAGATTTTGGAGATTGCCACCATCACGCCGATTCCGCTCGCTGGGAATACCGATGATCTGAAACGGGTACTTCTCGGTCCGATTCAACCGCTCGGGGACGTGCTTCCGGATGCCTGGGGGCGATTCGACGATCTGGATCTCGCCGCTGTCGAGAGGGAGAGCTTCTTCCGCGCGACGCAGTTGGGAATCCTTGCATTGACGGTCGTAGCGACCTTGCTGGCTATCGCCATTTCAGGGAGCGGGCTGCCACCCAAATTCAGCTTGCCATGGTTTCCATCTCTCGACGTGCACAGCATATTGCATGTCCTGATGATTGCAATTCCGATCTCCATTTCAATGTTGGGCGCCTTCAATGCGCGATTTCGCGAGGGGAACAAATGGCTATTACTTCGAGCCGCAGCGGAGTCAATCAAGAGTGAGATCTTTCGCTACAGGGCCGGGTCGGGGGTGTACAGCGAAGAACAGTGTATTCAAATTTCAGCTCCGTTGCGGCTGGCGAGCAACATCAAAGATATAAGCACCAGTCTTGCGCAGAGCGAAGTAAACCGAAGCAGCCTTCCGCAACGAAATGTAGTTGATCCCAGGCGTTTGAAAACCCTTACGCCAGATGCCTACTTGCGCGATCGAGTTGAAGATCAAATAAGATACTTTGTCAGCAAAACCGGCAGCTTGTACCGGCGGCTGAAGCAACTGCAGCTATGGATACTCCTCGTCGGAGGCCTGGGCACTTTTTTGGCAGCGATCAATCTTGAAGTGTGGGTTGCTCTCACCACGGCACTGGCTACTGCATTTACTAACAAGTTGGAAATCGACCAGGTGGAAAACTCGCTTGTCCAGTACAACCTTGCCCTCACGAATCTGCGCAATGTCCGATCCTGGTGGAAAGGGCTGACCCCCTGGGAGAAGACGCGTCGCAAGAATATCGATCTGCTGGTTGACCAGACGGAAAGGGCTCTTGAGCGAGAGACGGCTGGCTGGGTACAGCAGATGCAGTCAACTCTCGACAAACTTACCGAGAAGGAGAAGGGTGCTGATCAGCAACCGGATTCAGACCACAAAGACTGAATTGCAGAGTTTTCTTCGTGTAACGCTGCTAGCCGAACCAATCACTATGTAGATATGCGAGTGGTCGCCGCGGGCCGCTCGTTGAAAGAGATCCTGGCCAAAGAAGGCAAAGCGCCATGGAAAATACAGTCAGAAAAGAGCGTACAAACTCAACGCGCTCATTTCCTGAAGCGAGATCGACATGAGTTCCGGCCTCCGCATGTTCGTTTGCAAGCCAGGGCAAATCCCTCACACGAAATGGAGGCAGGCAATGATGAGATGTTCCAGGACCATGGTTCCGCTTCTGATTTGCGCAGGCCTTGTCGCCGCCGTCACTCCCGTCCATGCCTCGATTGACAGCATGAACCTCGGCGCGAGCTTCAACTCCGGGCAGACCCAAATCACTTTCCGCGTCTACTCCGCGAATGCCACCCGCATGATGCTCTACCTGTACAGCACCGGATACGGCGTGCAGGAATCGCTGACCTATCAGCTCACAGAGGGCAGCAACGACGTCTGGCAGGTAGTCGTCCAGGTCTCCGCCATCCGGACAGCCGGCATCAATGGCGCCGTCTACTATGGCTACCGGGCCTGGGGTCCCAACTGGACCTACAGCAGCAGTTGGACCAAGGGTTCAAACGTTGGCTTTGTCTCCGATGTCGACTCCAACGGCAACCGCTTCAACCCCAATAAGCTCCTCCTCGATCCATACGCGCGCGAAATCAGTCAGGACCCGCTCAATGCCAACAACCAGAATGCCGGCATTTTTGCTTCCGGCAGCTCCTACCGTGACCTCGACAGCGGCACATATGCCCCCAAGGGAATTGTGCTCATGCGCAGCACCCAGAGCACCGGCACGAAGCCGACGCGCGCGCAAAAAGACGATGTCGTCTACGAGGTGAACTTGCGTGGTCTCACTAAGCAGGATCCGAACACTCCCTCGCAGTATCAGGGCACATATTATGGCGCTGGTCTGAAGGCCGGCTATCTGGCCAGCCTGGGCGTTACCGCGGTCGAGTTCCTGCCCATGCAGGAGACTCAGAACGACGAGAACGACGCCATCCCCGACTCCACAGCCGACCAGAATTACTGGGGCTACATGACGGAAGACTTCTTTGCCCCCGATCGCCGCTACGCCTACAACAAATCTGCGGGCGGCCCGACCGCAGAGTTTCAGCGGATGGTCGAGGCCTTCCACAACGCCGGCATCAAGGTCTACATGGATGTGGTTTACAACCACACCGCCGAAGGTGGCACCTGGACCGGTTCCGATCCCACGACCGCAACAGTCTATTCCTGGCGCGGGCTCGACAACGTTACTTACTATGAGCTGACCACCGGAAACCAATACTTTTACGACGACACCGGGACCGGCGGGAACTTCAATACCTACAACACCGTTGCCCAGAATATGATCGTCGATTCGCTGGCCTACTGGTCCGGGACAATGGGCGTAGATGGTTTCCGCTTCGATGAAGCTCCTGTGCTGGGCAACAACTGCCTCAATCAGTCCTACGAGTCTGGCGCACCCAATTGCCCCAACGGCGGATTCAACTTTGACACCTCGGATTCCAACATTGCGATCAACCGCATCCTGTACGAGTTCACCGTGCGGCCGGCAAGCGGCGGCAGCGGGCTGGACCTTTACGCAGAACCGTGGACCGCGAGCGGGGGAGACGAGCAGGGTCTGTTCCCCAAGGGCTGGTCAGAATGGAACGGCGTCTTTGAGAATACCTTCCGTCAAGCCCAGAACGAACTCGGCAATATGACCATCTACATCACCCAGGACGCCGACAATTTCTCCGGCTCCTCGCAAATCTTCCAGGCAAACGGCCGTTACCCGTGGAACTCCACTAACTACATGGATATCCACGACGGCTTTACTCTCAACGACGTGTATTACTGCAACGGTCCCAACAACAGCCAGGGCTGGCCCTACGGTCCCTCAAGCGGCGGCGCGACCACCAACTATAGCTGGAACCAGGGTGGAGCTGCGGCAGATCAGCGCCGCGCCTCGCGCACCGGCTTCGCCTTTACCATGCTTTCAGCGGGAACCCCTATCATGGCTGGCGGCGACGAGTACCTGCGCTCCATCAATTGCAACAACAACCCCTACAACGTGGATTCTGTGGCCAACTGGATTAATTACTCCTGGACGACCGACCAATCCAACTTCTATAACTTCGCCCAGCGCGCCATTGCTTTCCGGCTTGCTCATCCTGCCTTACGCCCGGTGAATTGGTACACCACCAACGAGGTGGAATGGTGGGAGCCGAGCGGAGTTCAGGCCACCAG
Organism: uncultured Acidobacteriaceae bacterium; assembly: GCA_963774175.1. Lineage (GTDB taxonomy): Bacteria > Acidobacteriota > Terriglobia > Terriglobales > Acidobacteriaceae > Telmatobacter. The sequence goes on along the minus strand of CAVZDT010000008.1, from coordinate 20,427 downwards.
CAGCTACTGGAACAACACCAGCAACTACGCCGTCGCTTACACCGTCAACGGTTCCTATTTCAGCGACTCAAACTCCATTTACATCGCTTATAACGGCTGGTCGGGCCAGGTCACGTTTACGCTGCCGGCACCGCCCACGGGCACCAACTGGTATCGCGTTACAGACAGCTGTAATTGGAACGATGGCCCCAACAACTGGGTCACCCCCGGCAACGAAACTTTGATCGGCGGGGCCGGTGCAACTTACAACCAGTGCGGCGAATCGCTGCTGCTGCTCATCTCCAAGTAACTGCTCACCACAGTGCCCGCCTGACCGCTGGGCGCCTCCCTTCATTTCATCCTCTGCGTGATTTGCAAAGTGCGCCGGAGTACGCGGCTTCAGCCAAACGAAATGCAGCGGCCCAAATTTCGCACTCGTAGCTCCGGAAAGGCCCGTGGCTAAAGCAATTCCTGAGTAACCGTATCTGGAGGCACTGCATTCCAGTCGACGCGACCATCCGGGATCACCAACGATGTTCTTGTCGTTGGGGTGGGACTATCAGGAAGCGGCGACCTCGCACCAACCGACAAGAGGACACGCCAACTCAGGAATCGCCGTAAAGTGGCTGCGTGAGAACCAGCTAACTTACAGACTAACTTGCCGCAAAGCGGCGGTAACTTGCTGCTTCAGTCACAATAAACAAGCCTATAAGACTTTGAAAGGGTTCTCACGCCCACTCTGAAGCCGGTTTGATCCCTCCAATTCCCCGGCGCCTCGCTGCTCTTCAAGCTGCGGGAAATTGTAAAGATCCACCAATCATGGAAACGGGCGGGACAGTTCCCACACTACTCCACCATGCATGAATCGCCGCCGGCAACGTGTTCGGTTGCATTCTGACCTTGCGGAGTGGAATTGCGACCTTTCGGCCGCGACACCCTGTATGTCCTCCTCGTCACATCCACCCAATCCCTCCGATCTTCGGCGGCTCCCCCAAGGAGGAGTTTATGGCTAAAGCAAATATCTCAACGAAAGCGGAACTGGAAAGCATTCAAGGAAAGCGGCTTCAGTTCCTCGAGCTGCTCGCGGTGAATCCGAACTACTTCGGCACACTGAAGGGAAGCGAGTTTAAACCCGTCATCGAGGTTTCAAACGATACGTTTTATGAAGAGGCGACGTGTCTCGGCTTCAACCCCGCCACCAACGTGCTTGAGGCCGTGGTGCAGGTGAAGCAGGCAACCGGATACAACGGCTCCCTGTGCCAGACTGGATCGTACGAGTACGTGCGCTTCTTTGTGGATTACGGCGGCGGCTGGCAGGATGCGGGAGTCACCGGCATCAATGTCCACGACATTCCGGAAGCAGCAGACTGCGCGAAAAACTCTGAAAAGCCGCTCAGCTACGCGGTTTCCGTGGAGCTCTCTCCTCATTCCAACTGGTGCTTCTTCCCGGTTCTGCCAAAAGTGCGGGCGATTCTGTCCTGGAACGCGATCCCGACCCCAGGCAATCCGGCGTATGTGCCGGTGTGGGGAAATGTGCTGGATGCGCAGATCCAGGTTGAGCCACGGCCTTTGCTCCTCTCCGAAGTTGCGGTGAATATCAGCGCAGAGGTGAAGGCGGTGATCCCGCCGGAAGAGCTGCAGCAAGTGCTTCAGCTGCCCATTCCTCTGCCCGATCCGGCGCCGCTCACGCTCGCACAGCTCACCCAGCTCTATTCGGCCGCGCCTGCTGCGGCTGCGGGTGCGCAGACTGCGGTTGTGCCTTCACACCGTTTCGGATTCGCACAGCTGAATGCGGCGCTGAATGCGCAGGCCGCCAATCCGCAGGCCATCGTCCAGAACATTGCCGAATGGAAGAGCGTGGGATTGAACTGGCGGTCGGCGATCGAAAGTCTGAGCGAAGTGGATGCCAACGTGACCTACGAGCAACTCGAGTGCCTGGGACTGGAAGGTGCTTACGGCCTCGAGAAGCTGGTGGCCACTTTCGTGATCAAACAGCCTAATGGCTATGGCGGCGCGTTGTGCACTGCGGGCAGCACCGAATACATCGCCTTCTGGGCAGATTGGGAAGACAAGTGCGAATACACCTACCTCGGTACGGTGGGCGTCAACGTCCACGACATCGCCAGTATCCCCAAGGGCGGACTCGTCTACTCCGCGGCGTTGCCGGTCGATCTGAGCAAGTATCTCAGCTCCTGCGAGACACCTAGGATAGCGAGGGTACGGGCGGTGCTTTCCTGGGATGTTCCACCATCGACCACAAATCCCAATGCGCTGACCACCTGGGGCAATCTCCTCGACACGCATGTGCAGATACAGCCGGGCACGCCGGGCAATCCGCTGGAGCCGACGATCAGCATTCTGGGCGGAATTCCGACTTCGATGATCGACAACACAACCGGGTTGACGACATCGAGCGCGGTGTTCGCTTTGACCAACACTCCGGCCGACGCTTACGGACGCTCCTGCCCCTTCGGCGGACGCGTTTCGATCCAGGGCGAATCCTTCGTGGGCTACAAATACCAGATCACCGTGCAGGACCTGACGACCGGAGCGCCGCCCATCGTTCTCTCTGCTCCGCTGACCCTCACGCGGTGGGATGGGACAACCTACACCAGCGCCCCGGATCCTGCTCACTTCTACACGTACGTAGATCCGACGCTCAACATCGACTCGCTGTTGGGCGAGTGGACTTCAGGCGGCGACGATCTGTGGCTGGTGACGCTGACGATTGCCGACATGTCCGACAACCCGGTACCGGGAGCCATCCCCTACACACATGTCATTCAGCTCGACAACACGCCCCCGCAGGCTGTAATCAATCTGGACAACAATCTGGATTGCAGCCAGTTCAACGTCGGGGCCGTTCTGACCGGACACTTCGTTGCGTGGGATCTGCATTTTGGCTCTTACAGCATCGGCACCGAGCCCTTTTCGGGACCGGTGGTGCCTTCGAGCGGAATCACGCCGACGGCGTCGCTGCCATCCACGGGAAGCCCCTGGAGTCTGAACACAGCTACGCTGACGCCGTGCGGCTACACAATCCAGGTGGATGTGGCCGACCGGAGCATCGTGGACAGCTCACCCGGTCTGCACAACTTCAATGACAACTTCGCCGGCTTTTGCCTGCTGGCGAGCTAACCCTGAACTGCCTCCCCTCTCGGCAACCACCGGCGGGGAGGCAGGAGTGTTCTTGTGACCACTTTGAAAATTACGATTGCGGCTCTCGCGGTGTGGCGGCTCACGCACCTGATGAATGTCGAGGACGGGCCGTTGCGCGTCTTTGAATGGGTACGCTGCGGGCTGCGGCGAATCGCGCTGGGCGAGTTGATCGATTGCTTCTACTGCCTGAGCCTGTGGATGGCTGCGCCGTTCGCATTCTGGATCGGCGCTGACTGGCCGGAGAGAGCTGTGCTCTGGCTGGCACTTTCGGCAGCCGCGATTCTGGTGAACCGACTGGTCCAGGTTCCCGCGGAAACTCCGGCGCCGGCTGCCTTGTATTACGAAGAACCCGATCAAGAGGAGAAGACAAATGCCATGCTGCGGAAGCGCACGAAAAAACGGAACTGAAAACCCGCAGGCGCCAGCCGGTACGATCCGCGTGGATCGGCATATCTATAAGGCCGCTGTGTTCCAATACACGGGCAGGACGCGGCTCACGGCTGTCGGCGCAATCACGAGAAAGATCTACCGATTCGACCGTACCGGCGCGCGGTCGATCGTCGACGGGCGCGACGTGCCCTCGCTGTCCGGGATCCCGAATCTGATCCGGAGTTGATATACATCTCGGCAGGTTTCGCCTTCTCAACAGTAAAGGCGTGTGGCGAATGCCGCTGACGGTGAGTTCATCTCGTTGATATCGTTGCGCGTTTTGGTTCTGCTTGACGACCACCTTGAGTCGTACCCTCGGTGCTTGAGTGGGCGAAGTTACCCTCTCCATGCCTTCATATCTGCAAAAGATCGAGTACGATTTCTCGATCCGCGTAGCTATCGGGAGCGCGTTTTTTGCGCAAGAAACCCTCCAACTCCATGCGATGGGGAAAGTGGCCGGATACTGGCGGCCAGGTCGGGCCGGATTCTACCGAACCCTTGTGCTATAAATTGAGATCGTAGAAGGAACCAAAACATGGCCATCATGGACACCATCCTCAGTACCCCGGTGGATATCGCCGCACTGCAGGACGCCAACAAAACCCGCGAAGCCTTGTGCGACGGCGCATTCACCAACCTCCTGTACTACGCCAAGGTCCATTGGAGCTACACCGCGAGCGGGAGCACCGGTGGCGATGATCTGCTTGCCGGAACCGCAGTTGCGTCCCCCTGCGGCGGTATCGCCACTGCGCTGCGCAGAGTCTTTGTGAACGGACTGCACATCCCCGATGCGGACGTGGAGTATATCCGCGTCACAGGCTACCTGTGGACGGGTCCAACCTATCTCTGCTACGACACCAAAGTGCGCGGTAACCTCCGCAGACTGGACAGCCCCGGCAACTACAGCAACGGATGTATCTTCAACGAGCACTACTATCTCAAATGCAACGGGAAGTATTACGATCCTTGCCTCTCCACCACCTACAGCGTGAAGAATCAGTCCATCAAGGAAGAATTCAACGGCCAATATCAAAATACGGCCTATGGAACCGGACCAACCGCCGGAAGGATGCTGCTGACTGCGGACAAGAAAACCTGCATCGTGTATTTGCCCAAGGAACCAGTTCCAGGATTCCGCGGAGCGTGGGGAATGTTTGAAGCTTCAAAAAAGAACGTGGAGAAAGCCCTGGGAAGCCAGGTATTCAAACAGGAAATGGCCGTCCAGGGTGGGACCACCCAGTTCACAAAGGCCGTGAACACCCTCCCGTAGACCCTGCCGCACCCCTCGCTCGAACCCACTTTCAAGGGTGGTGCGCTCTCGCCACTAGCAGCAGATTGGCAGGTCAGTCCAGATGAAAGACATTGCGGGGAGAATCAAATCCATAGGTTATTACGCTCAAGTCTATTAACAGTGAGACATAGGTTAGTTATGAAACCTGCCGTTCCCACCATCACTTGATTGGCAGGCGGATCCAAAGAGTGACTGGAAAGCACGCGATCCACGATCAGACGCCCATAGCTGTAAATGAGGCCCAGAAGTACGGCTCGCGGTAGCCCTGTGTGTCTCGCAGCCAGAGCTGCGCTTCGCGCAACGCCGCCGCCAAAGATACTTCCGGAGAGCTGAGATTGCGGAGCAGACGATCGCACAGAAGAAGGGTCGGCCCTGCGGCGACCGCCCAAAGGGAAGCAGCCACGCCAGGCAACCCAGCTTCCAGCAGGGCGGCAGGCAAGCCGACGAACTCATCGGGCGCAACGTTCAGCCCGGCCAGAGCCGTGTCGCAAGCACCGAGCAGGGCGGCGCGGCCGGATTCTGCTACCGCATTCCGGAGTTCGCGGACGGTCAGCCGTCCGCCCGCCGCCATGAGGAGACCGGAGTCTTCGGGATGCCAGGAGTCCCAGGAACCATGGCAATAGAAGAACAGATGAGAATGCAAAGGCAACTCCCGAAGCACGTTCTCCACCGTGGCGACCGGTCCAGTCAGGGACGTGCGAGAAGCAAACCCCCGGACTATCGGGATCGGGTTCGCACCGAAGTCGCCTCTCGGGTCGACCACTTGCAACAAAGACGCCGGAGCCTGTCGTCGTTGACGGCGACGGCAGCAACTCAAGTCATATGCGCTAAGACTCGGCGCGGTGGTCAACGCCCACTCATCGACGAAATAGCGCCATCCCGACGAAGTTCGGGTCCTGGCGGCATGCAAGGGCAACGGAGAGAGCAACGCGGGAATCACGATCAAGATCTCGGCTCCGCAAACGATCTGCCTGCTACGAAGGCCGGCGTCGAGAGCGCCCATCAGGAGATCCCAGAGGGCGTCCGCCGCTGTCTGAATCGCGGCGTCCCAATCCTCCAGAGCCGTCGCGCCAAAATATCCGCCGCCGCGTTGGAGCTCCTGTACGAAGCGGTTGTAAGCAACTGACCACGGCCAGCCTTCTGTTGAAGTTCCTTCGTCGAGATTCTTCGCAAACACCAACGAACGGATTGACGTCCAGGTTAGCGAGTCGAGCCAAATGACGTCATTGGCAGTGATCGTTGTCGCGCCCTGCCCGAATAGGATCAACGCACCTCCGCTCTCCGTGACTACAGGTACGACAGCCACTCCGCCCGGGGGCAGTGCCTGGGAAACTTCCGCGACACCCGGGACGCTTGCAACGGGAGCAACCGAAGAGATGAGCGTCTTGATCCGCTCGAACTTTTCTCCTACGGCGGCATCCATCCTCATGAGGTCCCCCGGGTTGGCTGCCCTCCCCCGTTGCTTTTGTTCGCGAGAGGACCGCCACTCGCTCATGGCATGTCGTAACCGGTCGCGAATCTCGACTCCCATGCTTTCGAATGTTGCGAGCCGTTGCAGAGTCAACGCGCGGCCCCGCTGAGAGGCCGCCAAGGCCTCGTCGAAGCGGTTGAGACGCAGTAGCGCAAACGCCAACATGTCGTCCAACGCGCTGATGGTAGTGGTTGCGTCCAATTCTGCTAGAGGGCTGTGTGCGGAAAGGACGAAGGTTAAGGCAAAAGGGAGGAGTTCGTCGGTCAGAGTGACAGCTGCCTGCCAGTCTTCGAGTCTCAGATAGATGTGGGAGAGTGATGATCCGGCCGAAAGGTAATCCTCAGGATTCGACTCAGGCGTTATTAGCCGCAGGCACTCCGTGAATCCGTCCCGCGCAGCAAGCAGCTTGGCCCGGTCTTGCTCGAGCTTCGATAAAAGAAGCAACGCATTGGCCCGCCCGAACCAGGCCCGCATGCGTATAGCGCGCTCTTCTGCCGGTGCGGTGCCGTTCAATTCGAAGCCATCCAGCGCTTTGAGGATCAGGTCCTTATCGCTCCGCAACTCACCCAGTTTCAACCATGCCGAGGCAAGGTCATTGTTGAGATTGAACCAGGTGGGATCACCCGGTTTCGCCCTCGAATGGCTAAGCACACTCTTGAAGATTCCTGCTGCTTGCTCGACGAGTTCTTCACTTCCCAAGCGTCCGCCGAGGTCCAAAGCCCACGCAGCCGTGTTGACCACGACAAATTCCTCAGGGATGGACGCTTCCTTCCAGGATCGCTCCATCTCCGGCAGAAAATCCGCCATCGACTTCAGCCAAGCCAGATCGTTGGTGAGACGGAATAGGCCAAAGTGACATCGAATCAGCGCCGCATCGGCGCGGGTCCGGTATGGAATCATGCCGGAGCTCAACGGTATGGACTGGCGGGCCTCGTTGCAGATAGCGATGACATCCGCGAGCGCGCGGGTGTCATGGAAGTACAGGGACTCGTCCGTTCGCGACTCTGCCAGTCCGACCAGAGCCATGCCTTGAATGAGCGGATCGCGGATGAGATCGCCATCTTCCTTCGCATGCATGTAGGCCTGTCCCGCTGCCAGGATGAGATGGACATTATTCCCCATTCTGCCGAGGTGCAGGTATGCATCGGCCTGCGACAGATCTGCGGCGCCCCAGTGTTCGCTCGGAATGGGGAGTATGATCAGCGCCGGGCCTATCGCCGTGATCGCTCTTTCCAAAGCCAGCTTGTCCCAGTCACGTGATCCTTTGTAGGCGAGCGCGCGGCCCAGCGAAGCGCGAGCTTTCGCCCCGAACCACGGCCACATGTCTTCCCGCGCGAGGCAAAGCAGGGCATTATATTCGTCGATGGCTTGGTCCATGAAGTCAGAGCCGACCTCGCGCATACCTGCGATCGTAAGAAGTTCTCCCAACCAGTAGTGAGTTTGTGCGATCAGCCCCGGAGGCCCACTTTTCACATGCTTCTGGAGATCTCGAGCTGCCCGAATCTGCCGGTGCAGTGCGGCCAGAGGTTGAGTCACTACAGTCTGAGCATCGGGAAAGATCTTCAGGAAGGAGATACATCGTTTGCGCAACGATCGCGGCAAACCATCAATCAGAAAGCCGACTTGGTCGAACCAGGCGTTGACGGGATCGTCGGAAGCTGGTTGACCCCGCTGGACCGCGTCCGTTTCCCGAAGCTCGTTCAGATAAGGCGCGAAGCCATCCCGAATCTGGTCTTCACACTCGCGGAATGTCGCCAGGATCCCTTGTAGACGGCAGACAGACACGATCGATTTGATCCAGCTTGCAACCTCTGCGTCCAGCTCCGTGTACGCATTGGCCAGATGTTCTGCGATCCGTTGCTCGGTGTCAGCGGGCAGGAGTTCGGAGGTCCCCTTCAGGAATAACAGTTTCGCTGCGGCAAGATGCTCCAGCTTTGCGAACAATTCTGTCGAGCGATGATAGGCAAGTAGTTCCGCGATACCCTGCTCGAGGAAGGAGCTTTCTGTCATGGTCAATAACCCGGCTGTGGCTTCGGTGCCTAAATGTCGTCTTCGAGATCTGCCGGCCAAGTCAGGTGTGTCTCAAATCCCCCAGAGGCGGACGAAGGCGGCTGCATTCCAGGATTCTCCGGCGCATCGCTGAATCCAGCCATGGCTTTCATTTTCTTCGTGATCAGGCTCAGCTTGAATAAGCCGAGGCCCACCACTCCACCGTCCCCCGCGATGTCCAGGCCAAGCTTTTCCGAGGAAGTCAGATGCACGCCAGCCTCAACTGACCCGCCTTCGAGTTGCTTCAGCGCCGAAGCCGAAGCGCCCAGCTCAAATTTCGCGCCCGCGCTTTTCGAAGATAGGATCACACACCGCTCAGCGGAGTAGACACCCGAAACGACGCGGAAGGCTCTTCGCCACCCCTCCTCCGCGGCTAGCATATCTGCCACTTGGCGAACATTTTGCATCTCCTCGAGGGAGAGTACCCCGCGCAGAAAGAAGGCGCTCTCCTCGCCGAACTCTACCGACAATCTGGCATCCATGTTCTGGTCAGGAAAGGCGTCCACCTTCGCTCCGGCCACGGAGCGACTGACCGAGACACTCTGGGAGGCGCATGTCAGCCGCGAGGAAGAACCCTTGGCCTTGGTGAAAGAAATGCCGAGCTGCTTGATATTGCCCGCTTTGACGAGCACTCCGCCGCTGATGAGGCCGTAGTCACCGAGTTGAAAAGTATTAGTGACCGGAAGCCAAGCGGCGTGAATGTTCAACTCAGACTTGAGGAGACGATTGAAAAGACGAGCAGTACCCATCGAGGTCCCTCGCAACTCGAGTCGAGTATACAACACAGGAATTTGGCCAACCTCACGGTCGAGTTTTACGAGCGACGCTTGTCTCTTCTTGGCAGGAAGAGCGGTGCTGTAGGCATCGCATCGATTTTGGGCTCCACGCGTGTTCGCGCTCAACTGGTCATCTGCGCGACCCGAAGCTGAAGGTCCCTTTCCTTTCTTTCGTTCCAATCGCATTTCAAAAATGAGCGAACCAGGCGGCTCAGGTCAATGCAATGGCCTGTCCTCCGCTTTGAAAAAGTCGATGCAAAGGATTTGCTCGGTTGGCCGGCATAGGCCGCGATCAGCTTTTGATCCGCGTGGCAGCGTCCGCCGCCTGGGCGCGGCCACCGGTGGCGCGCAGTCCCTGGCCCCGAAGACGAATGCGCATCGCGACGGCCAGAAAGCAGATAAGAGCAAGAATCTCGACAAAAACTTTGCCTCCATCGAGCAGGTCGGGGTGTCCATCTTTCAGGTTCGGATCAGTAAGGAAGCTGTGGAACAAGAGCAGCACGACTGCGGGAAAAACCAGGTAATGGATTCGACGCCAAAGCGGGCGCCCAACGCGAGACCGGAAAAGAGATGTGACGAATACCAATAGCAGGAGGTACATCGCTGCAGCGCCGGCGACATTGATGAGCGGCTGGAGCGGCGACTGGATAGGCAGAAGAATATCGAAGATACGAAAATGCGGCTTGTCGATAAACAGCAGGACAAGGGGATGGGTCAGCGTAAGCACGATGGTGCAGTACGCCGTCCACTGATGGAAGGCGAAGATGTTGAGTCTCCAATGAGGCCAATGACGCACGGGGCTGTAGCGAAGGGAAATGAGCAATCCGAGCAGAAGATTCAGGCTGGCCGCTCCTGCCGCTCCGAGGCCGAGATACGAGCAGAGATCCAGTAGGGTCATGCCTGTCCTTCAGATGTACCGCTTCCTTTGCGAGTGAAATTACTACTCCAACCGAAATGCCGCTCGCCGACTTACGGAATTGACTCCGCGGCGCTCCTGTCGTCAAAGTTGACAGTTATGTGAAGTTACCTTTTTGACTTCTTGCCTGCTTCGAGCAGCTTTCTGGCTGGTTCCGGCATAAAGCTGCAGGTCGAAACGGTGAGCTTGGTGGGCGCAACCTTCATCTCCTGCAGGTTGTTTTTGACCAGCATCGCATTGAAGTCGGTGATCTGTTTCTCAGGCGTCCTCCCAGGCAGTCGTGGTACGGTTCAGGTCGGTGCAGTCTTTCTGCCAGGTGGCGATCTGGGTGGGGGTGGGCGCCATGTCGAGGCCGACCTGCATCATGCTGACCATGGTGTTGAATGCGTTGTTCAGTTCGAAGAACGATTGCAGCGCCTTGGGATCGGGAGCGCACGGCGGCGAGCGCCACCGCCACCGCCGCCGCCAAAGCCGGCCGGCATGACGCCGCCAATTTTGGTCAGACTGGCCTCAAGTGTCTTGGCCTGCGCGGCCACATCGGCGGGCAGGTTGCCCTTCATCAGGGTTGCAAGCTGGTCCTTCACCGCATTCACTTCCTCATGGCCTTCAAAGCTCTGCTCCATCCCCTTGCACGGAAAGCAGAGTGAGCTTGTTCTGGGTGCGCAGGGCGGCCATGAGCGCGGGACTCTGGCCGACGCGCGGATCGTTCATGACGGTGACGTCGCGCGTATAGACCTGGCCGTCGACGGTCAGCTTGAGCGTATAAACGCCGGGAATCACCTGCGGCCCATGCGGGCCGGGGGTGGTGCGAGCCCGCCACCATGTTCATCTGATTCTCGAGGTCGTGCCGCAGGGCGGGCGGGTCGTCATACTGCAGGTTCCAGTTGACGCGGTTGAGACCGACATGCGTCGTGAGGGCGCGAGTCTCGGGAGCGGCCAGCCAGTAGTGGGGATACGCCGCGTCCTCGATGGGCGGCGGCGGGGTGCTGGACATGGTGCGGACCAGATTGCCCTTCGAATCGAAGACCTGGAGTTGGATGGGCCCGCTGGGCTCGTGGCTGAGGTAGTAATCCACGATCGCGCCGTAAGGCACATTGGGCGCATGGGGCACTTCGATGGAGAAGGGCTGATCCCAGTTGCTGTTGATGCGTGCGCGAATGGCCTCCTCGGGCTTGAAGAGATAGGCGGACGACGCGCTGATGGCCTGGGCGTTGGCCGCGATCTGGCGCAGTGGCGTGATGTCGTCGAGAACCCAGAAGCCGCGGCCGTAGGTGCCGATCACCAGGTCGTTCTGGTGGTGTATCGGTGTGGACGTCGAGGTCGCGGATGGAGGTGCTGGGCAGGTTCTGGCGCAGCGACTGCCAGTGATCGCCATTGTCGAAGCTGACATACACCGTGGTCTCGGTCCCGGCGAAGAGCAGGCCCGGCTGCTCGGGATCGACGCGCAGACTGTTGACCCAGCTTCCGGTGCGCTCGTCGCGGGGCAGGCCGTTGACGATGCTGGTCCAGGTCTTGCCTGCGTCGGTGGTGCGCCAGATGAGCGGCACGTCGGCGTTCTCATCCGGGGGCAACGTTTGGCCGCGCTCGGCGCCAATGCGGCGGCGACGTAGGCGGTATTGACGTCATCGCCTGCCTCGATGGTGTTGAAGCTGGTGTGGGGCGGCACGTCGGCGATGTTGCTGACGTTGTTCCAGGTTTTGCCGTGATCCATGGTGTTGTAGATCTGGCCGTTGCTGCTGACGGTCCAAATCACGCCGCGTTTGACCCTGGAGATGGAGAAGTCGGTGATGGAGGGATCGGGTGGCGGCGGACCGGTGCGCGCCGGCTGCGGCGGCGTGATGGCTGCGGAGGCTGCGGGGGCTGGCGGCGGTCGCAGCGGCGCGTGCCGCAGGCCACCTGGGGCTTGTCCTTGGGCGTGGTCAGATCGGGGCTCGCGGCAGTAAAGGAATGGGCGCCGTCGCGCGAGACCAGCAGGCACTGGTAGGCAACGTAGAGAGCGCTGGGATCGAAGGCGAGGTCGAACTTCTTCTGGAAATCGCGGCCGGCGACGTACTTGGTCGCATCGGCGCCGAAGTTGGGCGCGACGTTCTCCCACTGGCCGGTGGTCATATCGATCTTGATCAGGCCGCTGCCGCCGCCGCCCGGGCCATAGCCAACGCCATAGATGATGTTGGGATTTTTGGGATCGGGTGTGTCGATGCCGAATTCAGACGACGGCAGCGGGCTCCAGTCAGTGAAGTTGACCTGGCCCCAGTTGCCGCGGCTCGCAGATCATGACCGCGCCGGTGTCCTGCTGTGCACCCATGATGTGGTAGGGATACTGGCTGTCGGTGGCGACGTGGTAGACCTGCGAGATGACCTCGGTGTACCAGAGGCTCCAGGTGCGGCCGTCGTCGAGCGTGACGCTGGCGCCCTGGTCGGAGCCGACCAGCATGCGATGGCCGTTGGTGGGATCGATCCAGAGCTTGTGGTAGTCCTCGCCGCCGGGCGCGCCCTTGAAGGGCTCAAAGGTGACGCCGCCATCGGTCGAGCGGTACATGGCGGTGCTCATGGTGTAAAGAATGTCCGGATTCTGCGAGTCCACGAACACGCCGCTGCTATAAGTGCCCTGGCCGTTGCTGATCCGCAGTGTCCTTGCCCGCCATGTGCTGCCAGGTGGCGCCGCCATCGTCGGAGCGGTAAAGTCCCGAGCCGTGTTCAATATTGTTGCCGACGATGTACATGCGCTGGCCCTTGGTGTGCATGGCGACGGCGACCGCAACGCGGCCCGCGAAGGGCGGAATCTTGATCTCGGTCCAGGTCTTGCCCTCGTCGGTGGACTTGAAGACCAGGGGCGGCTTGGCTCTTGCGCCGCGACCGCGCCACCGCCGCCGCCGGGCCGGCGCCGCCGGTTCCCTGCGTGGCGGCCAGCATCACGCTGGGGTCGTCGTATGCGTACTGCAGATCGCGCGTGCCGTCGTAGTCGGCGGGCTTGAGGACGTTGGTCCAGGTCTGGCCGCCATCGGTGGAGCGGTAGACACCGCCGCCGTGGCGGGTGGTATCGCCGAGGGCGGAGACGAGCACCAGGTTAGGATCGGCGGGATCGACAACGATGCTGTCGATCTTCACCGTGTCCTCGAGGCCGATGTGCTGCCAGGTCTTGCCGGCATCGGTCGACTTCCACATGCCGTTGCCGAGGCTGCCCCGATGGGGTCGCCGGCGCCGGCATAAACGATATCGGGATTGGAGGGAGCGACCTGGATGGCGCCGATGCTATCCACGCTCGTCTCCTGGTCGAAGATGGGGAACCAGGTGACGCCGGCGCTGGTGGTTTTCCAGATGCCGCCCAGCGGCGTGCCGGCATAGAACACGCCCGGTTGGCCGATGACGCCGGTGACGGAGGAGATGCGTCCGCCGTGGAAAGGCCCGACGTTTCGCCACTTGAGGCCCGCATAGAGATCGGGATTGACCTGCGCCGTCGCAGTGAAAGCTGATGCCAGTACGCTCGAAACGAGCCAGCACCCAATATGCTGTCCGCGACATTCGCGTCATGATGTAGGACCCCTCAGGAGAATCTTCGCCGTCATTCGGGCAGTATACAACGGCGTCGAAAGGAGGCGCTCGCTCTGCCGACTTGCGGGTATGAGTGTCGTCGACCATCCCGGAGAGTCGTGTTGAGCGGCTGGCCCAGGTAAAAATCCGCTTCGGAGTCTCTCCGCTGACGCGCCTCGTAGTTGGCATCGGAGATGATCTCTCCGATGACTTCGTTCAACGAGACGCGCTCGACCTCCAACATCTTTCCATCACTGAGAGGTAATGTCTGTGTTGATTCAGATATTCTTCAGGTCTGCCTGTCACACTGTTGGCCGGACGTCGAAGTGACAGACATGATCACCTCCCGATCAAGCGCGTGTAGACTAACGCCGTTCTGAGATGGAGCGGTTTTGAACAAACACAACTTCAAGCACTGAATTCAACGGAGCAAAAAATGAGATCCCAATTTCCCCGATTCCTTTCAGCCGTTGCAGTGACGGCGGGGATGCTTTTCCTCGCTTCCGCGGTTGTTGCCCAGTCAACCCCGGAGCGGTCCCTGTTGGCACTTTCGAAACATGACCACACGCTCGCCATTGTGGACCCAACTACCCTGGCGGTCGTTGCTCGCGCTCCGGTCGGCCCGGATCCCCACGAAGTCATTGCGTCATCCGACGGGAAGACAGCCTACGTCTCGATCTACGGGGGCGGACGATACCACTCGCTTTCGGTTATAGATCTGGTTGCGCAGAAAGCTCTTCCTGACATTGATACGGGGGCATTGAATGGTCCACATGGCCTGGCGTTTGTGGCAGGCAAGGTGTGGTTCACGGCTGAAGGCGCGAAGGTCATCGCGACATATGATCCAGTGACCGCAAAGGTCGACTGGGTGATGGGCACCGGTCAGAATCGGACGCACATGATTTACGTGACCCCAGATCTGAAGCAGATCTACACCACCAACGTAAGCTCTGCGACGGTCAGCATCCTCGAAAAGGTCTCTCTGCCACCGATGGGGCCTCCGCCGGGAATGCACCCGCCGGCAGGTGCCGCACCTCCTCCGCCGGGCGCAGGTCAACCCCGCACGGATTGGAATCAAACCGTGATTCCCGTAGGCAGGGGGGACGAAGGCTTCGATGTTACTCCGGATGGCCGCGAACTTTGGACAGCCAATGCACAGGATGGCACACTGTCGATCATTGATCTCGTGTCCCGTAAAGTGACGGCCACTCTGGATGCAAAGACATTCGGTGCCAACCGCCTGAAGTTCACTCCCGATGGAAAGCTTCTTCTGATTTCGATGCTCGGGAGCGGCGATCTTGTGATCTACGATGCAGCATCGCGCAAGGAGTTCAAGCGCGTGCCCATTGGTCACGGAGCGGCGGGCATTCTGATGGACCCGGGCGGTGCCCGAGCGTTCATCTCATGCGGTCCGGATAATTATGTGGCCGTCCTCGACCTCAAGACCCTTGAGGTCACCGGCCATATCGACATCGGCGGCGAGCCGGATGGACTGGCATGGGCCGTTCGGCCCTGAATGTCTTTTTCATGATTCAAATAAGCGTCGCGCCGGGCTCGCTCGTTCAAATGCATTGGGAGTGCATTTGCCTGCGGCTGGAAGGATTGCGGCGGCCTGATCCGCTACCGGTTTCCCGGGTGATCCTGGCTTCGCAATGCTGACAATAACGCAATGCCGAATCGTACGATTCCAAGCTCGGGATAGTGATTCGATTACTCCCAGATTGCATTGGATTCCGCGGCCGCTCTCTTGCGATTGCGTCTGTCACGATAGCTGTTGAAGAGCACCGCCACGAGAAACGAAACACTTCCGCCGACAATTGCAGACAGCAATACTGGAACTGTCATCGTCTGACCCCCTCTTCAAACTGAGGATAGCCCGTAGAACCTAAACGACGCCTAAAGACGAGCTAAGGTTTTTGTAAGAACGGCCCGTTCATCCAAGTTTCTCGGCGAATTCCTACGCCATTTTCCAACTACCAAACTGGGTCAGTCCAGTTTCTTCGCTTAAATCCGTTCAGGTTCATGCCTTCTTTATGTCTACTGTTTCATTCTGCATTCATCATCGCTTTCGTTTACCAACATAGTGGTGCTTACGTGTCATCGCGCGTGTGACAAACACCAACGTCCGCGGGCGGCTCCGTTTTCAGTACACCCGTTTCTAACCTGACAGTCCGGCTGCGGGCTGATGTTGAGTCTCCGCAAGTCAGGGGAGCACTGTCTCAAGATAAGTCGCGATCCACCCACTCGCGCGAATTGTTTACGAAGTCTCAATGTCGGGCTTACGGATTACTTACGACGAGCCGATTGAAATAAAACCTGCAAGCGAGGCGCGTATTTAAGCGATCTCGTCAAACAGGTCACACAAATGCATCATCGAAACCTACTTGCACCCTCTATTTTGCAGGACAGGAAATCTGCATTTATCCGCCGCCAAGTCAATTCCGATAGTTGGTGCGGCAGTCCCCTCGCAGGCACGCAAATTCCTCGGGCGGCTCGTCAGCGGCGGACAAGCCGACGCGCCCCAGATCACGACGGCCGAGGACTGGCACGTCGCGTTCACGCCGGGCCCCGGGGACAATCCGGCGGAACCGCCGCGCCGCAAGCCCAACTATCCCCTGCGCCCTTACCTGGGCATCACCTGGCCGGGCCTGCTTGCCCTGGAGATCAAGGATCGCGCCCCGACGCTCTCCTTCAAATCGTTCAACGCGTCGTGGCCGGGGCCGCCGGAACGAGCCGCATTGGTGGGTGATACCGGGAGACAGGTGGCCGCAAAACTGGATCGGCTCCTTTGGGACCGGAAGCGATCACGTCATGGCGACGCTGCACGCCGTGAGTCCCGGGGCGCTGACGATCTATAGCGACCGCCTCTGACGCTGCTGTTCTCCCAAGGTGCCGCGCTTCCAGCGAGATCTGGCGATGCGACGGGATGGCATTGACCGAGATGCGGGACGGCAAGCCGGTCTCCCGTCCAAAGTTCCTTTCGGCTACGCCAACGGCATCAGCACGACGACGATCCGGCAGTCCGAGCGCGACAGCCGATCATCAGCAGCCGTGCGAACCCTGGTCGTTTCATCCTGCCGGACGAGGCCGAGAACTACTTCGTGCCGGAGCCCCGGAACTGGGTCTGAATGGCAGTTTCGCCGTCTTCAAAATGATCCGGAACCGACGTGGTCGGATTCGAGAACTTCCTTCAATTCGAACAGGACAGATCGATCCCGAACTGCTCGCCGCCAAGATGTGGGGGCGACTGGCGCAACGGACGTTCCGCTTTGCGTTTCCCCAGAAATCGACAGCCCCCCGGCGGGATCGCGCCGGAGCAATTGAACAACTTCGACTACGTGAATACCGACGGGTCGGGCGACCACAAGGGACTGCGTTGTCCGGTTGGGGCGCATATCCGCCGCGATCAATCCCCGAGGCCAGCCCGTCGCTGGCCAGGGTCAGCCCGGCGGCAGCAACAACCTCACCGACTCATTCGACGCGGCATGCCGTATGGCCCGGTCTACCATCCCGAGCAAACCGGACGACGGCATCGAACGCGGGCTCTGACTATTTCATCGATTCCAATATCGACAGAACCAATACGAGTTCGTGCTGAGCCAGTGGGTCAATGACAGCGCCTTCGCCGGCTCGGTCAGGCTGCACCCTAAATCGAAGGATCCAATGATTGGAACTCACGATCCCGGGGAAAGCATTTTCGCAATCCCCCGGCGAATGGCGCGCCCCCGATCAAGCCCATAGGGCTCACGAACTTCATTTCGACCAAGGCGGCCGCCTACTGTTTTCTGCCAAGCGTCACTGCCATCAATTTCATCGCCCGTTGGAATGACGGTCGCGATCCGGCTCGTGAGTTGGCCAACGTCAAGGGACGTTCGATGCTGTTTCTTGACGAGATGGTTCGGCGTGACCGGCAGTGACGCTGAGCGAAACCTTGGCCGCGGAGCAGGCTTCTATCGAAGAGATCGCCGTGCTCGTTCTCCAGATGCAGGCCGATGCCGCGGCCAAACAGCACCGCCCGCTTGGCCGTGGAACCCACGCGAAAGGTATCAGCTCCCGGGCCCGATTTGAGGTCTTTTGACATTGCCGCCGGGCGGGACAACGCGGTAGCGACGCGGCTGAGCCAAGGCATTTTCACCAGACCGGGCGTCTCCCCGGCGACGGTCAAACTCGCCAACGCCGACCGCATATGAATTCCGACTGCAAGGCCGATGTCCGCTCGCTCTCCTTCTCCGTCGACCTCACGCGCGGGCGGCACCTCTGCCCAGAACCGAACTGCAGCGACAAGACTTCTCGCTGCAGAATGCGACAATTCTCCCGCATAAACAATGTACGCCTGCGTTTCTCGCGACGATGAAGCTTCTCACCGCATCGAACCCCGCCAGCCTTTGTGGCGTTGCTCGTTCTCGCGACAAGTTGCGCGTGGTCAGGGCGCTCGCCTTGGCGCGAGTCAGGCGCGCAGCCGTGAAGCCCTATCAGCAGCTTCGCTATTGGAGCAACGTTCCGTATCGACACGGCGCGATCGGACTATCGTCAAACAGTCGGCCTCCCGTCTCCGAGCAATCCCGCGCGCCCTCTGCAACGAAATAATTCGGACGCCCTGCGGGACGAACTGACCGCCACCTCGCGGAAGACGACGTGATGAGCAGCTTCGATTTCGGGCTCCAGTTGCTCGACGTGACAGAATGACGTACTGGGGCGAGCGCCGCGACGCGAGCTTCTGGATCGAAAACGCGAGCGTCGAATGGAACGAATCCCAAGCGCCCTTCCACACCGTCGCCCGCCTTACGCTCGTGCCGAACTCGCAGCTTGAAGGTCAGTCCGGCGACGCGGACACTACTTTCGATGTCACGGCGAACTCGACACCCGACAGCACGCCCGTAGGGAGCATTAATCGCGCCCGCCAGCTTCGGCGGTTCCAGCAGAAAAGCCCGCATGCACGCGGGCAGCAGTGGCTGCGGGCCTTGATCTATCTCAAGGCAGCATGGAAACCAACTCGTCACTGTTGGCTTCGAAAGCTTGGGAGCCTCGCATGAGCGACGATCAGGTATTGCAGCAGCGGCCTCCACGACGCAGCTCCGCGGGCCGGAGAGATTGCGCCAGGTCAAGACAAAATGGCTGTAAGCTGACTATGGATTCGCCTCGGTGCCGAGCCTCGGAAAATCACCATGGGCTTCAAAGACGTGATCGTAATCTTCACGGACGCGCACAGGGCTGCGAACCGGCTCAAGATCGCGCTGGAGATCGCGCAGCCCGACGGCGCGCATCTCATCGGTCTCTACCTCGTGCCGCCCATCACCCTGTTCGACGGCGGAATGCCCTATTCCGGGTCCGTGGCCGAGATCCGCGCGCTCGAAGCAATCGACGCCGATCGCCGCGCCGGCGCGCTCAAGACAGCGGGCGAAGTCGAGAGCGCCTTCCGCGCGTCGAGGAGCGTGCCGGCCTTACCTACGAATGGCGCCATGCCAGAGGGCGATGTGGTGCAGAACGCCGTGCTGCACGCGCGTCGCGCCGACATCGCCATCCTCGGGCAGAACGATCCGGACCATCCGGCGGTTGCTTCCATCTTCGCGAGTCAGTGCTGCTCGGCGCCGGCCGGCCAGTCATCGTCGTGCCCTATGCCGGGAGCTTCGACACCGTGTGCGGCACCGTGCTCGTTGCCTGGAACACGACGCGCGAGGCCGCGCGCGCCCTCAACGACGCCATGCCGATCCTCGCAAGGGCGAAAAACGTCACGGTGCTGTCGATCAATCCGCCGAGCGGGGAGATGGGAAGACCGGTCTGGCCCGGTGCCGACATCTCGCTTCACCTCGCGCGCCACGGCGCTACCGCCGAGGCATCGTCCACGGTGAGCGGCGACATCGACGCCGGCAACACAATCCTGTCGCGCGCCGCCGATTTTGGCGCAGACCTCATCGTGATGGGTGGCTATGGCCATTCGCGCCAGCGCGAGTTCCTCCTGGGCGGGGTGACGCGGACCTTGTTGCAGCACATGACCGTGCCGGTCCTGATGTCGCATTAGGCGAACTGCGACTGCGGAGGGGCAATCCCCGAAAATCGACTGCAAAAAAAGCCAATAAAATCAGGCTTTTTTGAAGGTTGGCGGAGGGGACAGGATTTCGAACCTGCGATAGGGTGTAAGCCCTATAACAGTTTAGCAAACCGCCGCCTTCAGCCACTCGGCCACCCCTCCCACCTAGAGCGGTGACATCACGGCGCATGCCACAGACCTTCTAGCGGGCCCCTCCGGCCTCTGTCAACGCGGGGAGCCGGAGCAGGGGCCGGGCGGTTTACCTCATCTTAATAAAGAGCGCCCGATGATTCGCGCTGCGGAGAGTGGGAGAAGGACATGGGGCTGTCCAAGCGTTTCATCGAGATGCTGCTCGATCTCGTCGAGATCAAGCTCAGCTACATGGACATTTCCGATCGCGAGGATCAGCGCGACATGCAGATCCTCGAGCGCTGCAAGGCCGAGCT
Organism: uncultured Acidobacteriaceae bacterium; assembly: GCA_963774175.1. Classification (GTDB taxonomy): domain Bacteria; phylum Acidobacteriota; class Terriglobia; order Terriglobales; family Acidobacteriaceae; genus Telmatobacter. The sequence goes on along the minus strand of CAVZDT010000008.1, from coordinate 352 downwards.
CAGGGCGCTCGACCAGGGCACGCAGGCGATGCTCGCGAACGAGCGCCGCGCAGGCCGGGCCAGCGCGCCGAGCTCTAAGCCTCAGAAGCTCGCCGCCATCGCGCGCGCCGCCGCGGGCCGCGCCGCGATCGCCTTGAACCAGCGCTCGACATTGGGGAACTCGCCGAGCGCCACCTTGTGCCATTCATAGCGCGCGACCCACGGATATGTGGCCATGTCGGCGATCGAATATTCGCCGGCGAGATAGGGCGCTTCGCCGAGCCGCTTGTCCATCACGCCATAAAGGCGCCGCGTCTCCTTGACATAGCGCTCCTGCGCGTCACGGGATCTGCTCCGGCGCCTGGCGCAGGAA
>CAVZDT010000007.1:0-30493 GCA_963774175.1 uncultured Acidobacteriaceae bacterium | reverse complement strand
AGCACGACCACCGACCTGGTGTCCATTGAGACCGACATTCTGGTTGTGGAAAGCGGCACGCAGGAAATTCTTGCCGCGTCCAACGAAATCGCCTCTGCCATCGCCCAGGTGAAGAAGGGCATCGAGCAGATCTCTGCCGCGGCAACTGAAGCCGACAAGGCAGCCACTGAAGCAGCCGGTGCCGCGCAGCAGCAGGCAAAGGGCGCCGAAGACCTGGCCGCCGCCATCGAAGAAATCTCTTCCCTGGCGGACGAACTGCAGAGCGCAGCGTAAGGGGGCGCCACCATGACGACAAGATCATCGAAGCACCACAACGAATGGGACGGCGCTTCTCGAGGAAAGCATCTCTCGACAAGCGTGTCCCCGACATACAACCGGATGAAGCGGGTGTCGACGAGAATCCGATCGACGGACGCACCTCCAGCCGTACAACCGAATGAGGCGGGCGTCGAACAGAACCAGATCGACGAACGCACCTCCGACTACCCAACAGGGCACACAGCAGTTTGTCACCTTCATTGCCGGCGACGAGGTCTTCGCGGCCGACATGGTGCCTGTGAAGGAGATCATTCGTGTTCCCGAGGTGGTGAGAGTGCCTCTGGCGCCAGCTGCGTTGGAGGGGCTGGCAAACCTGCGCGGCAAGGTATTGCCCATCATCTCACTGCGCCGCCTCTTCGGCTTTCCCGAGTTGGCCCATGACGACTCGACCCGCGCCCTGGTAGTAGATGTGGGCCAGCCGCTGGGCTTTGTCGTGGACCGCGTCTCGAGCGTGGTCGGCGTCGATGCCGGCCACATCGAAGACGTCGGCTCGATCAAGACCACGGTGAATACCGAGATGCTCTCCAGCCTCATCAAGGATGTGGGCGGCCACGCAATGATCATGGTGCTGGATTTTGCCAAGGTCATCGAGAGGGAGTTCTCGCAGATCGCGTCCATCTCAAAGAACACGGGCGTGGCGGGAGCCGCGCAAGCAAGCGTACAGAGTGAGGAAGAAGACTCGAGCGACGAGTTGCAACTGGTCAGCTTCGATGTCGACGGTCAGGAGTATGCCATCGCCATCGAAGACGTGCAGGAGATTGTGCAGGTTCCGGAGGCGGTGATTCATGTGCCGTGCTCAGAGTCTCACGTTCTCGGCGTTATGACCCTGCGCAGCCGCCTGCTGCCGCTGGTCAACCTGCGCAGCATGTTTGCCCTGCCGCACCGCGATCTGGACGAGAAGAGCCGCATCGTCGTGCTCACCATGGGCGGCGTCTCGGTGGGCGTGGTGGTGGATGCGGTCAGCGAAGTGCTTCGGGTCTCGAAGTCCGGAGTGGACGCGCTTCCCGCCATGCTGGCCAGCGAAGGAAACCTTGCCGAGGTCACTTCAATCTGCCGGCTGGACGATGGGAAGCGCCTGGTGTCGATCCTTACCGCGCGCAACCTGTTCGGCCATTCCGTTATCAAGGAGGCAGTGAGCGCCGTGAACGAAAGCGCGCTGGAAAGCGACCGGGAAGATACGAAGCTGGACGACAACCTGGACGACGACGAGCAAGTGGTCATATTTCGTCTGGACAAGGAGGAGTTCGGCGCGCCAATCGCCAGCGTGCAAGAGATTGTGCGCGTGCCGGAACAACTCATTCGGGTTCCTAAAGCGCCTTCATTTGTCGAGGGCGTCATCAACCTTCGCGGAACGGTGTTACCGGTGATCGACCTTCGCCTGCGGCTGGGTCTCAAACAGGTGGAGCGTACCGATCGCCAGCGGATCATGGTGTTTCTCATCTCCGATGTGCGCACCGGCTTCATCGTCGATCAAGTGGCCGAGGTCTTGAGAATTCCCAAGGCCGCCATCGAACCGGCGCCGCAGCTGTCCGCGGAGCAAAGCCAGTTGTTGAGCCGCATGGCCAATCTGGAGAAGCAGAAGCGGATGGTGCAGCTACTCGATCCGCCTCACCTGATGGGAAAGAAGGAACTGGTGGCGCTGGCCGCAGTCACGGGATAAGGCCATGATCAAGCTACTGATTGTCGACGACTCGGCGCTGATGCGCCGCCAGTTGATGACTCTGTTTCAGGCCGAGGGGGACTTCGAGATCCGCCAGGCCAGAAATGGCGACGAGGCGGTGAGGGAAAATCGGGAATTCCAGCCGGATGTCGTGACGTTAGACATCAACATGCCGGAGATGGATGGACTGACCGCGCTTTCCCTCATCATGGCCGAGACGGCCGGTTGCGGTGGTCATGGTCTCCTCGCTCACCAACGAGGGGGCCCTGGCCACGTTCGAAGCACTGAACCTGGGCGCGGTGGATTACGTTGCCAAGCCTGGTGGAACCATTTCTTTGTCCATCGACAGAATCACGGAAGAACTGGTGGCCAAGGTACGAAGCGCCGCGCGGGCGCGGCCGAGGGGCAGGCTTCCACCGGGCTTGTGCGGCGATTGCAGGAGGAGCGCAAGAAGGCTGCTGCAAGAGCCTTCTGCGTCCAGAGCTGCCGGGGACTAGCCGACGATGGCCTGTTGGTAATCGGCGCTTCTACTGGTGGACCGCGGGCGCTGGAAATTGTTCTGTCGGGATTGCCGGCAAGGCTTTCCCTGGCCGGTGGTGGTTGCGCAGCACATGCCGGCCGCGTTTACCAGGGCCTTTGCCGACCGGCTGAATCAGTGTTGTGCGCTTGCAAGTCGTCGAGGCAGGCAGCGCGCTTGCCGATTGAGGCTGGGAAGGTTTACATCGGCAGGGGCGGAGCGGACACGCTGCTGGCGAACCGAGCAGGAAAGCTGACCGTTCTGCCCGCGCCGGAGAATCCGCAGTTCCTGTGGCACCCATCGGTCGAGTTGCTGGGCCGATCGGTGCTGCAGCACTACGACCCGAACGCGGACTACGGCGGTGCTGCTGACCGGCATGGGCTACGACGGATCGGACGCCTTCACTGAAATCAAGAAACGCGGCGGACGCACCATTGCCGAATCGGAAGACTCGGCGGTGGTGTACGGGATGCCCGCGGAACTGGTGAGCGAAAGGCGGTGCAAGCGTTGGTGCTGGCCGCGGAAAGAAGTCGCCGCGCAGTTATCAACCTGGGCTGGCCGGTAAGGAAAGAACGATGGGTCTAGTCAAACGGAAAGTCGCTCGAACTGCGGTCAAGCCCGGGCAGCCAAGGCCTGAGCCGAAGTTGCGAGGAACTGCGGCTGGCACTGGAGGATGCCGATGCGGGTGTTCGCCGTCATGCCGCACAGAGACATCGCTTCCTGTCCCGATGCCGCGCCGGCTCTGATAAGCCGTTTGAGCGCGAAGCAGGATGCCGCCGTGCGCGAAGCCATTCTGAATTCACTTGCCTCGCCTGCAACGATCCATCGGTAGTCGGCGGTCTGGCCGATTGCCTTCGCAGTGAAGACGCTGCGCTGCGCAATGAAGTCATCGAGACCTTCAAGCAACATGGGCGACGAAGTGGTGCCTGTTCTGCGATCTCTGCTGGCCGATCCCGATCCAGATGTGCGAATCTTCGTCGTCAATATTCTCGATTCCGAGCGGCATCCGGAAGTGGAAAACTGGCTGATCGAAGTGATCGACCGGGACGCGCACGTGAATGTCTGCGCCACTGCGGTCGATCTGCTCTGCGAAGTGGGTACGGAGGCAGCCATTGAACCGCTGCTCCGGCTCAAGGACCGCTTTGCTCACGAAGCCTACATCCAGTTTGCCGCCGATCTGGCGCTCAAACGCATTCGAGAAGTCTGACCGCTGTCATGACCGACCTACCCGTCCCTGCCAGAACCCGGGCCGACACATCACGACTGAGGACTTCTTGAAGTTCAAGGAGTTCTTCTATCGCAGAACCGGGCATCAGCTTCGAGACGTCCAAGCGCTACTTTGTGGACAAGCGCCTGGTTGAACGTATCGAGGCTACCGGCACCGGCAACTTTCGCGGCTACTTCACCTTGTTGCGCTTTCAGGCTTCGGGCGAGGAGCTGCAACAACTCACCAATCTGATGACGGTGAACGAGACCTACTTTCTGCGCGAGGAATATCAATTCAGCTGTCTGGTCGATTCCATTCTTCCGGAGATTGTCCGCCACAGAACCGGCCCGGATGCAATCCGCATCTGGTGCATTCCCTCGTCGTCGCGGCGAGGAGCCGTATTCGATCGCCATGTATCTGCTTGGAGCACTGGGCCGGAATCACGGAGTGGGACGTGGAGATCATTTCGTCAGACATCGACACCAGCATCCTGCGCCGTGCGCGCGCCGGACGCTACTCGCGCGCGCTCGGTGCAGAACGTGCCGGCGCCGTGGCTGGAGAAATACTTCAAGAGCGTCGGGCGACGAATATCAGCTCTGCGATGATCTGCGCCAGGCAGTCGAGTTTACCCGAGTCAATCTCTCGGAGCCGGCCGACACGCTCGTCTACCGCAACTTCGACGTGATCTTTTGTCGCAACCTGCTGATCTATTTTGACGACGCATCGCGCACGACGGCCGCGGAGACCTTCTACGAAGCGCTGAATCCAGGTGGCTATCATCTGCCTGGGCCATTCCGAATCCATGAGCCGGATCTCGTCTTTGTTCAAGGTGCGCAAATTTCCCGAAGCGATTGTCTATCAGAAAGGCCTGTGAAACCCGATGAAACGCATCCTGATTGTCGATGATGCAGCCACCGTGCGCATGTATCACCGCGGCATTCTGGAATCCGCCGGTTACACGGTGGAGGAGGCGTGGAACGGGATCGAAGCGCTGGAGAAGACCCTCGAATCGTCCTTCGATCTGTACGTCGTGGACGTCAACATGCCCAAGCTCGACGGCTATGGCTTTCTGCGCGAACTGCGTCAGCAGGAGATTCCACAGCAGCCGGCCATCATGGTCTCGACCGAAGCCGCACCGCGCGATGAGAGCGCAGCGTACCAGGCCGGCGCCAACGGCTATCTCATCAAACCCGTCCGGCCAGCGCAGCTGCTGGCGCATGTACGGTCTCATGCTTGGGGAGGCAATCCAATGAACCCTCCCCGCCAACCCCTTACTGGAGCAGTTCCTCTCCGAGGCCCACGACCTGCTGGAAAGCATCGGCAAAAAGCTGATGCAACTGGAAGAGTCACCCAACGATCCGGTGCGTTCTCGAACGAACTGTTCCGATGCGTGCATACACTGAAGGGCAACAGCGGCCTGTTCACCTTTCCTGAGATGACACGCGTGCTGCATGCCGGCGAAGACCTGCTGGGAATGGTGAGAAGCGGCCGCGATAGTCTATTCCCGGGAGTTGGCGGACCGCCTGCTCGACGCGATGGATTTTGTCGGTGTGCTCTGCCGAATGAAATCGAGTCGACGGAATGCATCGACGCGCTCTGCAGCGCAGCTGATGTCGGAGCGCGTTGAGCTGAAGCGCTGCGGCCCTGATGGCGAAGAGGACGCGGTCTGGGCTACCGTCCGGTACCGGCGGATCACTGCCGTCCGACGATGCCATCGCGCCAACGCTCCGGGCAGATGCTGCCTCGACTCGGCGACATTCCTGAAGCGCTGCGCGATTGGCCTTCCGCAGTGTCGCCAGGGAGATGTACTGCATTGGATTGCCTATCAGCCCGCACCGGAGTGCTTCTTTCAGGGGACGATCCACTGAACAGCGCGCGCCAGACTCCCGGTCTTCTGTGGGGTCGTGTTCTTGCCGCCGAAGCCGCTGCCGCCGCTTGCCGAACTGGATACCTATAGCTGTTCGCTCGGAGTTTCATCTGCTCACCAGCCGCGTCCGCGCGAAGAGCTTGCCGAGTACTTACCGCTATCTGCCGGATCAGGTTGAAATCGTCGCCTGTCGATCCATTGTGGCTGGCCATTCATGAGAGGCGAGACGAGAACAGAATGAAGCCGATGGCAATTCTGTGAATGCAGTCGCCTATTCGAATCGGACGGCATCGTCCGCAATCCGTGAAGAATGGCGAGGCTGCGCTTCGACACGGATTCTCGCGGCCCAACGCCAGATTCTTCTTCTCGACGATCGTCCCGCATGGCACGCGGGACGGCTCAACGCAGTTGCAGTGGTGCTAGTCAATCTGAGCCAAGCAGCGGGCGATACATCCGCCCGAGCGGACATCAAGCCGGCGCTCGATGAAGCCCTCTCAAGCGGTCACAACACGCTGCTGCTGGCATGGCTTGACACTGGCTTGCCGAATGGCGTGAAGCACATCAGACCGTCCAGTCCGACGCCAGCCTTCCGGTCGTGCCTGGCACTGACGACAGAATCGCCACTGCTCGGGCCGAAGGGATCGCGGATGTTGGTCCGTCCACTGAATCCGACCCCGGCAAAATTCCCGCGGCCGATCAAATCAAATTTGGGCGCCGTGCGGAGGATTCGCTTACCGGGCAAAGAAGCCTCAAAGTCGATCAGGCCAAGATCGACCGCCTAATGAATCTGATTGGCGAACTGGTGGTCTCGAAGAATGCGCTGCCTTACCTGGCAGAGCGAGCGGAATCCCAATTCGGCATGCGTGAACTCTCGCGTGAAATCAAAGGCCAGTATTCAGTGATCAACCGCATTGCCGACGAGATGCAGGACGCTATCATGCAAGTTCGCATGATGGCTGTCTCCTTCGTCTTCCAGCGCTTCCCGCGCCTAGTGCGCGACACGTCGCGCAAACTCGGCAAGGAAGTTCAACTGGTTCTCGAAGGGGAACAGACCGAAGCCGACAAAAACATTATCGAGTCGCTTGCCGACCCGCTCATTCATATTGTTCGCAACAGCCTGGATCACGGCCTGGAGATGCCGGAGGTTCGCCTTGCCGCGGGTAAAGCCGGCAACTGGCAAGCTGATCATCCGCGCCGCACAGGAAGCAGACCGCGTCGTGATTGAGATCGTCGACGACGGCAAAGGCATTGACCCGGCGGTGATCAAACAGAAGGCCTACGAGAAGGGAATCATCGACGAAGCGGCGCTCGAGCGCATCGGCGATCAGGAAGCGATCAACCTGATCTTCGCCGCCGGTCTCTCCACCGCCGAAGTGGTGTCCGACCTCTCCGGTCGCGGAGTGGGCATGGACGTGGTTCGCTCCGCGGTGGCGAAGATCAATGGCACGGTGGTCGTGCATAGCGAATTGGGCAAGGGCACCTCGATCCGGATCTCGCTACCGCTTTCGATGGCCGTGACCCAGGTCATGGTCATCGAGTCCGACGGGCAACTATTCGGTGTGCCCATGGACCACGTGGTAGAGACGGTACGCGTTCCGAGAAGCTCAATCCACACCATTCAAACAGAGCCAGACCGCCGTTCTGCGCGGACGCATCGTGCCGCTGAAGAGTCTCAATACCCTGTTAGGAATTGCCGCTATTCCTCGATCGAATTCTGACGATGAACTAGCTGTCCTGCTCGTACAGGCGGGGAACGCGGAGTTGGGCCTGCTTGTCGATGGATTTCAGGAAACGATGGGCGTCATTCAAAAGCCATTCAGCGGCTTTCTGTCTGGTTTGTCTGCCTATTCAGGCTCGGCTCTCATGGGCGATGGGTCTGTGCTCATGATTCTCAACATTCGGGAGATCGTCTGATGCCTATCGAATTCAAGAGGAACCGCGTCCATATTTCGTGACGAGGCAAGTGTGGAGGAAGCGGAGGGGCTACTCGAGTGGCTCCAGAAGAGGCCAACCGCCAGGGTCGATTTATCCGCCTGCAGCCACATGCACACCGCCAACCTGCAAGTGCTGATGACGGCCAAGGCGAGCATATCCGGTTGGCCGAAGAATGCTGAACTGCGCGCATGGCTGGAACCGGCATTGAAGACCTGGGGATTGAGGGGCTTACATGGCGAAGACAATTCTGGTCGTCGACGATTCGGTCACCATGGTAATGAGCCTCAAGAGCACTTTGTCGATGGGCGGGTTTCAAGTGGAAACCGCCAACAATGGCCAGCAAGCGCTCGACAAATTGAAAGGCGGAGTCAAGCCGGACCTCATCATCACCGACATCAATATGCCGATTATGGGAGGTCTCGAAATGATCGGGAAAGTGCGTGCCTTACCGGGTTGCAGATTCTTTCCGATTTTAACGCTCACCACCGAAAGCGACACCGCCAAACGCGACGAGGGCAGACGTCTCGGCGCTACCGGGTGGCTCGTGAAACCAATTTTGGGCGGCGACTTGCTCAAGGTCATCAAACAGGTTCTGCCGGGATGCTAAGGGTGTTCACGAGGCCAAATCAAAGGAACTGAAATTGGTCACTCCGGGGAAACGCAATGGGCACAAGGGCGATCAAATCATGATGAAGAGCGAATTCGATCTTGCCAAAATCGCCAGTTTCCTGCGCGAACTGAATACGCTTAAGATCTTGCTGACCATAACCGCTGTAGTATACATCTTGCCGGTCCTCATCATCTCCTCAGACTCCGATTCAAAGGCCCTTCTGTTTCACAGACATGTGATTTTCGGATCAAGCGTATGCGTTCTCATGGCACTGCAAGTAGCAGTGTGGCTAACCCAATACGGGATTTGCAGATCACTGGTCAACGCCTCGCAATTGAAAGACTATAGTGTCGCACAGTTAACGCGCATATTGATGGATCGCCAATCGATTGCGACCGACATCGTGGAGTCCAAACCTTATTTGGATGTTCTCTATGAGCAGATAGGCGGTTCCTTGGCCGAATCCGAGTGCCAGGTTACGGCGCTGATCGAGCAACTCAATCTGTTAAGTGCGCAGTCAAGCCGACAGATGGAGCGAATAGCCGAATCGGTAAAGAGTGGGAGGGCATTGACTGAGACCACTCATGCTCAAGTGGGGCGAAACAACCAACTTATCTCCAGACTTAAATCAAGGTTGGATGAGCAGGCCGACGAGTCACGTCGAAATTATGAGGAATTCCGCCTCATGGCTGATGATGTCAAGGCTCTAACTCCGATCATTCGAGTTATTACGATGATTGCAACTCAAACCAATCTGCTGGCACTGAACGCTGAGATCGAGGCGGCTCATGCAGGGGATGCAGGACGATGTTTTGCCGTGGTTGCCAACGAAGTGAGGGAACTGGCCAAGAGGTCAACGGAAGCGGCAACGGACATAGGTGAAAAATTGAACGCCACCGCCGCAAAAGTGACGGATAAAATGGTCGAGGCAGAGAAGAACCTCGGGAAAGCGCACGGTCTCAGCGCCTTGCTTATTCATGATTTGGCTGAAATGCAGCAGGATTTCAGCAATGGCTGCAAACTGCAGCTTGATGTCATTACGGACGTTGAAGCGGGTCACCAAGACAGCGTGAACCATCTATTGGAAGCGATGGGGCACATCCAGTTCCAGGACGTGATGCGCCAGAGGATGGAACACGTGCAGGAAGCGTTGTTGGAAATGCGCGACCATTTGTTACAGTTGGCCGAAAGGCCGGATCGTCCTGGCTGGGATGGCCCCTTCGATACAACCTTCAAGGCATTGCTGGAGTCCCATCTCAATAGATATAGGATGGCCAGCCAGACCATCACCCACCTTGCAGTCGCCGGAGGCAGTTCCGACAGCGACCTCAGCCGTCCCGCCATTGAATTGTTCTAATCGGAATTGCCTCTAGGCCGAATCGAGGTTCGATGCCATATTGGTCGGGGTTTCCGTTCACCTGCATGCGATAAAACAAGACCCTATAAGTACCGTAGAGGGGGGACTTCCTCCAATCGAAGATTGGAAGTTCGGGCCGCTGTTCTGCGGCACGCCGACAAAGGTTCCCAGGGTAGAGGCGTCGTGGCGCGTTTGATAACGTTCAGCAGCAGAGCGCGGTCTGGTCTGGGGAGAATGAACGCCAGCCGGGTGGGCCGGACGTTACAGCGAGCCTCGATCGTCGTCGTTCCCATGCGTTCGGACGTCCTAATAAGTTGGGTATTCAGGATACACTCGTAGGCTCTTTGGGTCGGAACGGGTTATACCCGCGTCTGTGCCACACAGAACGCCCTCCCCAGTGGCAGAATGGGCAGATTAAGTGCATCCTGCTCAGGGATCTCCTGTCAGGCTCAAATCCCTAATCCCTATAACGCCCGTGGCGCAAGGCGGGCGTCAGTCGTGAAAAAATCAGTTAGGGCCGCAGATGAACTCCTATGAACGTGGATGACCTACAGTGTTTTCCATCGGCGTTCATCCGCATTCATTGGGGGCACCCACTGGATTCGCACTGAGAGGACTACGAGATGCGGAAAGGGTTTACCAGACAACCACAACAGGACGAGCCCGCGACGCCAGTCAAGAACTACATAACGCCCAGCGGGCTGCAGCGCCTCAAGGATGAGCACCAGTTTCTGCTCACCAGGGAACGCCCGGCTGTGACGGCGGTAGTGGCGTGGGCTGCCAGCAACGGCGATCGCAGTGAAAACGCCGACTATCAGTACGGCAAGCGGCGGCTGAGGCAGATCGATGGGCGGATTCGCTTTCTCACGAAGCGAATCGAAGCCGCGGAAGTGGTGGACCCGGAAGCTCCGAGAGCGGGGCAGGCGGCGGCGAAGGCATTCTTCGGTGCGACCGTGCGCTATGCCAATGCCGCGGGAGCGGAGCGAGTGGTGAGCATCGTAGGCACCGACGAGGTCGACCTCAACCGCAACCACATCAGTTGGGTGTCACCTCTGGCGCGTGCGTTGATGAAGTCGGCAGCGGGTGACAGCGTAGTCCTTGAAGTGCCGGGCGGGACAGACTACCTGACGGTGCTGGATGTGTCTTACGAGCGCATTTCTGTGGAACCGTTCCATGAACCACCTGGATCCGAGGCCTCGGCAGGGACTCCCTCGCCAACGCTCACCTGACTTTTTGCGCCAACCTACACGTCTCCTGTAGGTTGGCGGGAAAAGAGTCCTGATCAAAGCGCATCAAGTGGCATTGCGAGACTGAACCATTGATAGTGGCTCTTTCGGAAAGCTCTATCTCTGCGGCGGTCGATGCCGCTGTCAGGATTTTGGCGGGACGGCGAGGTACTTCTGCATGTCCGCAGCCGAAACCGCGACCGAGGGGCGAGGTTTTCCCTCCTTCCGCATCATCGGCTTGTCCGAGCTCACTTCGAACGACTGCTTGAGGTTCAGGTTCGAACCCTGCGGCATCAGTCCGTAGAAGGTGTTCGCTGTCTCGCAGGTCACCACCCCAGTTTCCGTGCAGCTACCGGGCAAAGCTGTTCCCACCGAGATCGGAGGCTTGAGCGAGGTATAGGAGATGTATCCTGCGCCAGACGAAAGCACGGCGCTCTCGCCGTTGATGGGGCCCACGATGTTCACCTCGAAAGCGGTGATGGGCGCGAGATAGGGCACATAACTCGAGTTCGCGCCGAGATTCTGCCCGGCATAACCGAGTTGATTGCCGTTATTGTCCCGCAGTTCCCAGAATGCGCCCGTTACATTGTTCTCCATTCCAGTGGTGGGGGCATTATTGTCCCACCCGATGAAGACTTGAAATCCCGCGGGTAGAACAGCGCTGGACAGGGTCGCCAGGGTGGGAAAGCCGGTGTTGATCAGGGGTGACGTGCCGCCGCTCACCGGCCAGTCGTTCACGCCATAGACAATGTTGTAGCCGCCCGAAGAGTTTTGCCAGAAGCTCATGACGTATTGCTGCCAGGCGCAGGTAAAGCCCTTGTTCGAGTAGCAATTGACCTGGAATGAGAAGCCAACTACGTTTTCCGCGCTGCCGGACGGAGGCTTGCATAGCGCCGGAGACGGCGGAGCCACCGATTTGCACACGATGTCCTGGGTGATATCGAAGAGCACGGTGACGTTGTAGATGGGTTTGCAGCCGCTGCTCACGATGTAGTTGGAGTTGCTTCCCAGGTTCGAATCCGCCACCGTCGAGACGGTCTTTGGAAAAGAGCCACCCACTACCTTCCAGAGCTGGTTGTCGGTGTTCTGCGCCTTCATCGGATAGGCATCCAGCGGAGTTGCCAGAGCTTTCGAAGCCCCCTGAATGTCGACGACATTTCCGTTGAGCCGGCTCATGATGAAGCAGTAGCCGGAGCCGCCGGGATCCTCGACGAACTGCCAGAGTTGGTTATCGGCTTCCCACGGCCCGTCGGCCGGGGCGGTCTTCTGCGGAAAGGCGTCTAGTAGAGCGCCGTTCTTGAGGCCCGCGGTCGAGTCGCCCTGCTCGATATCGATGACGTTGCCGCTAAGCTTGCTTTTGATGAAGTAATAGCCGGTGCCTGCGGGATCTTCGACGAATTCCCAAAGCTGGTTATCAGATACAGGCGAGTTCGCCGTGAAGGAGTCGAGCGCCGTTCCCGGCGCCTTGGCGGCTCCAAGGATATCGATCACATTTTTGTTGAGCTTGCTCTCGATGGAGTAGTAGTTGGCCATGGATGTCCTCGCATTTGCTGTGGGCGCGGTCTGCCGGGAATGCGATCTTGCCGATTCGAAGTGATTCCACGCGTGTGAGGGGGGAACAGAAATATGCTGAGAGCCGGGCCAGGCTTCTTAAAAGTCGGCAGTTCATTCTAATCAGCTACCTTGTGGAAAATACGATTTTCCTCATTTGCACTTAGGCAGCGAATTTCCTGATTCGCCGAATAGTTGTTCGAATACGCCATCGAAACTGCTCCGAGGCGCACCGGTGAGTATGATCTCTAAACGCTTCGAATTACGTAGAAGACGGAAGACGGTTTTTGCGCAAATCGATAGTAGTTGTACCGATTTTTGCGCAAATCCCGGACAGTTTTTCCGCCAACCTACACAAGCGGCGGCGGCCCGGGAACGGCAAACATCACAGCACAGAGGAGCGCAGATGCGAAACGCACGCCACGATTTTGAGACATGATTCTCCCACCTCGCGGAAATTGATTTGAAACGCCGCGGGCTCCGTTGGTCGAGAACAGGGCGCTACCACCCTGCTCATCATCGGCTTGATGAACGCGTCAGTTCTTATCCCTGAGTGATTGCATTCCTGCAGGGTTCGTTTCAGGCCGGCTGACAACCCCTTGATTTACTTGTTTCGCACGAAGCCGTGTGCCACGCCATTTGCGTCGTTGTGCAACCCGATGATCGTCCCTGCCGGGTTTATCCCAATTGCCTGGGTGCCCTGCACCGCCTCCGGATCGCTCGACGCGCTGACGGTGCCGTTCGCAGCGCGCAGGAAGCTGACCGGCGTCCCAATACACAGGTTCTCGCTGTTGCAAACAATCTCACCCAAGTTGCCCGCGACTGCTCCCGACGGATTGATGGACGCGCCACCGGCGAAGCCTCCGGCCTGGGGGGTGTCAAAGATTGTGAAGGTACCGTTGCTGGCGCGAAGGAAGGCGCGAAGTGCCCCGTTTTGCGTGAGGTCATTGAAGAATCCCGCGACTGTCCCGCTGTCGTTGATGGAACCAGGGTTTGTGCCGCCGAAAAACGAGTAGGGCGCCGCGTTCGGGGCGTCGAACGATGTCATGGTGCCATCCACGGTGCGCAGGAAGCCGTGAGCCACGAAGTTCGAATCGTAGTAGTTGCCCAGGATCGTCCCGCCAGCGTTGAGTCCTATCAAATTCGGGGCGAAAAAAGAAGTTTCATACGCGGCCGGGAATTCAAACACGGTGAACGTGCCGCTGGGGGCGCGCAGGAAGCCGTGGAGAATGCCGTTGGGGTCTACAAACTCTCCAGCGATCGCACCTTCGGTGTTGGCGGTAACTCCGATGGGTACGGATCCAGAGATCGGAAGATGCACCGTGGTGATAGTGCCGTTCTTGGCGCGCAGGAAGATCCAACTGTTGTAGTTCTCATCGGTATAGGTGCTCGCGATCAACCCTTGTAGGGTGATGACAGAAGGAGTTGTGCCCTGGAAGAGGTCATTGCCAGCACCCGAGCATCGGTGGGCGACGTGCCTTGCGATCCCTCGGGATCAAACGTGGTGTAGGCCTGGCTTTGTGCTCGGCGTCGACCAACGAACCAAAAAGCAGGATCGTCTTTGGGCGGCAGCCGTTCCACTTGCTGCTCATGATGGTTGAGCGCGAGGGGGCGATGGTCACGCGGCATTAACGTAGACATTGGCAAACTTCGCAAAGCGCTGGGTGACTCTGCCGAGAAGCCACAATATATCGCGACCGTTGCCAGCCGCGGCTATCGGCTAATGGCGCCGGTGGAGTGGATCGCGGTCGCAGAGAATTCTCCGGGTGAACAGCCTCTTCAATTGGCAGATAGTGTCGGCGCGATTGAGCGGTCAACAGCAACGGTTCAGGCCGGGCAAACGGTTTCACACTATCGCGTACTCAACATTATTGGCGGGGGCGGTATGGGGGTGGTCTACCGTGCCGAGGATGCCAAGCTCGGCCGCCGTGTTGCCATCAAGTTCCTGCCCAGCGAAACGGTGGCGGACTCGCGTGCGCGACAACGCTTCGAGCGTGAGGCGCAGACCGCCTCGTCGTTGAACCACCCTGATATCTGCACCGTCTATGAGTTTGGAGAGCACGATGGGTAGCCGTTTCTGGTGATGGAATTGTTGCAAGGACAGACCTTGCGCGATCGGTTGGCGGCCGTTCAAGGAGAAAAAGGGCTTTCACTTGATTCACTGCTGGACATTGCGCTCCAAGTCAGCAGTGGACTTCGGATTGGCGAAGCTGCTGGAACAGTCTGAGCCGGAAGTCAAAATGCAGGATGGCCTCCAGCTCCAGCCGAAAACACCGCTCGAAAACGACCTCAGCCGACTTGGCCTCGCCATGGGCACTGCGGGATACATGTCGCCCGAAGAAGTGCGCGGCGAGAAGCTGGACGCGCGCACCGATCTATTCTCGTTCGGACTTGTTCTTTACGAGATGGCTACCGGCCGGCGCGCATTTAGCGGGGAAGCGCCGGAAATGGTTCACGACGCGATCCTCCGTCAGCTGCCCGCCAATATTCGCGATCTGAACTCCGAAATCCCGCCCAGGCTGGAAACAATTATTGGCGTAGCGATGGAAAAAGACCACGAGCCACGCTGTCAGTCAGCGTCCGAGATGCGGGCCGACCTGCTACGCCTGCAGCGCGACAGCGATTCCGGGCGGTCGGCGGTGCAACAGGAAGTTCATTCCGATCCGGAAATGATCGCGGGCCTGATAAAGCGCAAGAAGAGGGCTTTCGTCGCGTTGATAGTTGGCGCGTGCGTGATCGCCGCCGTTGCGCTGGTCTGGATTTGGCGCTTCGGGCAGGATTCACCCAAACTGACCGAGGTTGCGTGGGTTTGGGGCGGTTATCTTCGTGGCCGACCTGGAAGACAAGGGAATGCGTTTGAATAACGCCCGGCACTTAACCGTGGGTGGGAATGCCTTCGCCCACGAGTGGACCCCTGATAGCCTGGCGGTGGTCTTCGAATCCGAGCGGAATGGCCGTTACGATCTTTTCAAACAAAGGCTCAATCGTAGCGTAGCGGAACCGCTCGTCGTAGGAAGCGAAAACAGCGCCGTGGGACGTTTCAGTAGTCATAATGTAGTGACCGGCCCGCTGCGCTGGCCGTGGATTAGGCTGAGTTTGTTTAGGAACGTCAGTCCAGAGCCACAAGCGGAGGAGCCGGTCCTGAGAGAGAAGTTACGATTTTTGGGTTTGGATGTCCATGCCGAAACGATCGTCGTAGCGGTAGCAGAGCCAGACGGCGAGGTACGCAGCCTGGGTACGATCGCCAACCGTGAAGATTCGATCTGCAAGTTCATCAAGAAGCTAGGTCCGTCAGAGCATCTGCGCGCCTGCTACGAAGCGGGGCCGACTGGGTTCGTACTGTACTGGCAGCTGACCCAGTTGGGAGTCGACTGCAAAGTGGTCGCTCCGAGCCTGGTTCCGAAGAAGCCAGGAGACCGCGTGAAGACAGACCGCCGGGACGCCTTGAAGCTGGCCCGCAGTCATCGTTGCGGAGATCTGACTGCAGTTTGGGTTCCTGATGAAGACTCCGAAGCATTGCGCGATCTTGTCCGGCAGCGGGAAGCGGCCAAGCAGGATCAACTGCGTGCGCGGCATCGGTTAACTAAGTTCCTTCTTCGCACGGGTCAACGTCCACCACTTGGACTGAAGGCGTGGACCGAACGTTATGTGGAGTGGGTCCAGCAGGTCCGCTACGCGCAGCGGGCGCGGCAGGCTGAATTGGGCAACATCTCCTCCCGCTTTGAGAGTGCAAGGAAGCTGATGGGCTATAGCGGAGTATTTCCGAGCGAAGACTCCAGCGGCAAGGGCGTTCGAAAAGGCGGCATCACCAAGGCCGGCAACGCACACCTCAGACGAATCGTGGTCGAATCAGCCTGGTGCTATCGGCATCTGCCCCGCGTCGGGGCCAAGCTGCGCAAACGACAACAAGGAGTACCGGCAGAGATCATCGAGACTGCATGGAAAGCGCAGAATCGCCTGCACAAGCGCTACGTGAAGATGACCATGGCAGGCAAGGATCCGAGGAAGATCATGACCGCGATGGACGAGAACTGCTCGGCTTCATCTGGGCCATCGGGATCAAGGCTGAAGCGGCGTGCAAGCAACAACTGGCGGCATAACGGAAGCCAGAAAGAACAAAAGCAAAGACTTTCCAAATAAGGAAAAAGCAAAAAACAAATCAACCCATGAACAACGTTATCCAAATCGAGGGCAGGGTCAGCCGCAGCCGAGCAAGCACGAAGGAGAATCCTCGGCCGTCAGTTTGCGACAGGCTCAGCCGGACTCGCGTCAGTAGTCAGAGGCAGCTCCCGACGGATCATGACCATGCGGTTCCGACCCGCGAATATCAGCTTGATCAATCGTCGCCATTACCTGCCACGGCTGCTGCTGACCTTGTCCTCGATCGGAAAAGATTACGACCATCGCATCTTGACCGGTCACTACATATCACTGACGGATCATGGTTTCTCTACGTGGCGGGCAACTCGGCCAGCGAAAATCGGCTTATACGGATGCCGGCGTCGGGAGGTCCCTCGGAAGAGATCATCGATGGTCGGGATATGCAGAATTATTACTGCACAACCGCTACAGCGAACCTGTGCGTGATTGGCAAACGGGAGCAGGACCAACTGGTGTTCTACGCCTTCGATCCCGCACAAAAACTGCCACCGGGAGGAATCCCGTGGGGAGATCTGCGAGAGCTCGCAAGAACGGATTACAACCCCAGCGACTGGGGTCTCTCGCCGGACGGTGCAAGCATTGCCATGGTCCGTCCCAGCAACCGCGACGGGCGAATCCACGTTATTTCGTTGCAGGATCGCGGACGCACTAGCCGAGATGTGGGAACAGCGCCGGCGCACGACATCGTGGTTGAAGGCTGGACGTATCTGTTTGATCTGAACTGGGCCGCGGACGGAAAAGGATGGTACATCGGGCCCGCTCCGGCCCTGCAGGCTCAACGTTCCTCTACGTCGATCTCAAAGGCCACGCGACCGTTCTCCAGTCCGAAGAGGGAGTGGAACCGTCCTCGGCGGTACCGTCTCCCGACGGGCGTCACCTGGCCTTTTCTAAAACCACATTCACCGAGAATGCGTGGCTGCTCGAAAATTTCTAGTTCCGCGATCCGAACTGAAAACGTAAGTCCCGTCCGGTTTCGCAGAACGTAATGCCGGCCTGGCTAGGTTTGAACAGCAAGGACGGTGCGACGCCGAACATCGCGCGGAAAGTACGCGACAGGTGTGCGGAGTCTGCGAATCCCGCAAGGTGAGCCGCTTCAGTCAAGTTCGCTCCACGCATAGCGGCCTCCGCCGCTGTACGGAGGCGGCACCATAAAACATAGCGTCGTAGCGGCACGCCGGTTGCTTCGCTGAAGAGGTGAGCCAGCCGGCTGGGAGATCGGTGCACGGCTTTCGCCACCGCCGCCAATGTAATAGGTTTGTCTAGACTACAGCGGATGAGCGCGACGGCGCGCGAAACCAGAGCATCATTGCTCAGGGCGCTGTTCGTGGGCTTTCCAATCAATTCGTCTACCAACGACCGTGCCGCTACCGCGTCGCCAGCTCGGGCGCAGCGCGCAACGGCGCGCAATCGCTGATTGAAAGGCAAGGGCACTACACCGCCCTTTTCGCGACCGGGAAAGTTTGACCACTCGACGCTTTCGGGTTACAGGTACAGAAACGCCGAGCCACCAAACGCCGGATGTGCGTGTGGCGTATTCGGCGAGATCAGAAGCATGTCGGCGCGGTGCAGGCCGTGGAAGATACCGATCACGATGGCCTTGGTGCGCCCTTATGACGAAGCATTTACGCCGAGGCGACTACGGCTTTGACGGCAACATGATTGGACTCGTGGCGATGGCGATCGTCGCAGCGGCACTGGTGACGGCGGCGGCACTCGAACGCGCCGGACATGTCGGCATCGCAGCCGTGGCGGCGATCGTGGCAGCATACGTGGGCGCCATGGTCGGCTTCTATCTGCACACCACTCGTCGCGGCAAGTTTGCTGTCTGGGCTGAAATCCTTGATGCCTTGCGGCTTCGAGGAGACGAGCGCGTGCTCGATGCAGGCTGTGGCCGGGGAGCGGTGTTGACGATGGTCGGCCAGCAAGTGCGGAGAGGAAGCGCCGTCGGGCTTGACATCTGGAGCAAGCGCGATCAATCCAACAACTGCATCGAGTCGGCCGAGCGCAACCTGGTGGCGGAGGGGGTGCGTGAGTACTGTGAACTCGTCACCGGCGACATGCGAGCGATGCCGTTTTCAGATGCCTCCTTCGACCTAGTGGTTTCCAGCCTGGCGATTCACAACATCTTCGGTCGCACGGGTCGAACACAGGCGGTGGCTGAGATCGCGCGCGTGCTCAAGCCCGGTGGGCGTGTGGCCATCGCCGATCTTGCGTGCACTTCGACATACGCACAAGAGCTTGCTCAGTACGGGTTCGTCGATGTGAAGAAGCGCCGCCTCGGCTGGCGTTTCTGGTGGGGACCTGGTTTCACAACCACCTTGGTTACCGGGAGCAAACCGCGGATGCGGAAATGAACACCATGCACACAAGGCTTTATCGCGGGTCGACGAGGCCCATCGCTATCATTCCCAAAGCCGTGATGCTGGGGAGAAAGAAATAATCTCCGCCGCGAAGCTCGACAAAATCCGGAAGGTCGCTGCACACAAACGGAGGATTCGTCGGCTTTTTATCTCCCTGCACCGTAAACCTGCCATGTCCTCCGTGCTGGCCCAGCAGTATGTCCTTGTCATTTCCAAGATGCGCGTCGTTGCCATACTGAATCCATTGCTGCTGCACGAACTCAAACTGGCGCGAGAGGCTGGCGTTGAGCGCCATAAAAATCACGCCTCGCTCGTCGGTGTCCGAAACAGGTTCGCTCTCAGCCGCGAAGCGGCCGTAGGGCAGGCCACGACGGGTAATGCGCCTGCGATCGATGAGTCGCCCATTGAATCCGAAGGCATCGCGCGGGTGAACGCGGCGCACGTGCGCTCCGAGGGGGCAGCGTGTACCGTTCGGATCGGCGGCATAGGTGAAGTTGGTACTTCGATTGGGATCTTGCACGATGGTTGGGTCCTGACGATCTGGAGATAGTTCAAGAGGCGTTCCATCGCGCCACCGACCGATAAACTTGGCTGCGAGTTTCTCCTTTCCGCCTGCATAAAGAGACGCATGTCGCTCTAAGTAGGTACGGAATGTGGCAAGATTCTGGTGCAGCTTGCGGTAGACCATAAAGGTGCCATTGCTGGCGAGAAGGTGCGGTACCGGAGCTACGGGAAGTTCCCCTGCTTCGTCTGCGTAGCCCAGCAATAACTCTCCTGTGGCGAGCGGCGCCCACGTTCCATCGGCAAGTAGTTTTCCTTGCCCCGGCTGGGAACTACGTTCGACGCCGAGGTAGTCGGGGTTGCCAAAGCCATCGGTAAATCCGAAGTGTTCGCCAGTGGTCGGCTTGCCGTTGACGATGTTCGCGGCAGCATCCTGAGTGTCGAAAACGGTCGCGCCACGCGATTCTTCCATCAGGGAGAAGAGGCGCGCACAGCGGGAGTCGAGCGCTTCCGGCGTGAGCCCATTGACACCGATCCAGGCATGAACGCGGTCCTGTTGCCAGATCTCGTCCCAGCGCTCGGGAGAATTCACGCCGCAGTCTCCCAAAATGCCGGCGCGTCGTTTCATGCCTTGTTGAAACTCGACTGGAAAGGTTATCAGGGTTGCAGTTGGCAATTCTAACTGCACCAGGCCGCGGTGCGTGAATGCGATGTTGACAGTGCTTTGCGGCTTGCCTGCGTCCCACCGCTGGCCCGTAGTGATTTCGTTGAGCAGGTTGCCGATGAGTTTTCGCGAACGGGCAGCATCCTCGAAGTGTATGAACAGGTAGCGGGCGAACGGCATATTGTAGCCGCGCAACACAAAACCCTGAATATCAGTCGCATTGAGCTTACTCATTTCGGCCGCCGGTCTTGAGGTTGCGGTGCGGACCCATGGAACCCGCCCGCGGAACGGGCAAGGATTTCAGGTGTGCCTCGAACTGGATGAATTCCCGTTGTAAGGTAGCGGGATCGACGCCCTGGTGGCTTGCGATGAAATCAGCTACAGCCGTCTGGGTCTGCAGGGCTCGGAGTGTCTCAGTGACAGTTTTATCGTTGACGGCGGCAAAGAAGAACGTGGTATCGAGTTGGCAAGCTTTCATGTAATCTACGAAGGCTTTCAGGTTCGCTGCACCTGGATAGCCGACACAGTGCGACCAGATGGCATCGAGATGTCCGGGTATGTGTTTGGCGAGTCCGGCGAGATAGGTGTCCAGGTCGCCGTCGATATTGGATTCAAAGATGAGGTACTTCGACTTGAGATGTTCCTCGCATGAAGGCATGCCCACATAGATCACGTCATCCATCACAACCAGGCGGGCCAGATGTGTTCCTGGAGCGAGAGCAAACGGGCTATCTTCCCGTGTGGAGAGCTGGGCAAGGTAGTTGCGAATCTGGAGATCATGGGAGGGCGTGGCCGCATCATCTTCGATGATGGGCGAAAGGATCGTCAATCCGTAGACACTCCCGTTCTGGTTGGGCATTGTTGATCTGCTCTATCCTGCGATTGGAGCTTCACCGGTCTCGCCTAAATGAGCCTGGACCTGCAGAACAAACTCAAGGTAAGCGTCGGCGAACTGTTGAGGGTTGTAATTCCCGGCGCGAGAGGCCAGGCTGTCGAGCGACGATTGGACGATATGGGCGGACTTCACGTCGTTCGCTGTGGCATGCGGATACGACGTGTAGTAGTAGTCTGTGTCGAACTGGACGCGGGCAATGTATTCCTTGAACAGAGTGACAGGAACCGAGCCAGGAAATTTCTCGCTCCAGCGCCAGATGAGATTGAGGCCTTTGCTCAAAACCGCAGAGAAGGCATCTATGTACTGATTCCAAGTGCCGTTGAAGTTGCTGAAAAAAAGCAGGTAGTCGTACTGAAGCTTCTCCTTTAACTGTCCCTTACCGACAAATGGAAAGCGATCACGGGGCACGATAACCCATCGTGCGAATTCGATAAACGACAAGTCGATCAGGTCCTTTTGTAGCGGCTTTACATGCCAGAGAACGAAGAATGCGGTGCGCAGAATACCCGTCTTCCATGGCTTCATGGGCGTGATGGCATTCATAGCGTAGACTTTCCCATTGATATTGCTCATTTGTGTCCTGACGGGGGCAGGGAAGCGGGCTAGACGCCGAGATCGGTCGGCTTCAGTCCTCGCTCCTCTGGACCCTTTGCTGAGTGCTGGGATGAATCGAAGCAGCGAATCTGCGGATTATGCCACAACTGGCCCGCTATTGACACACGTAAACACCACGATCATTGCAAACTGAACAGTAGGAGTTTCCAACGCGCTGGTTGATCTCGGTTTCGGAGGGGCGGGCCTTGGAGAGGTAGAGGTCTTCGAGCGCAGGGGGATGTCGATCCCCCTGCGCCACACTTCCGCAACAAACAGCGGGGACTGATCGAGTTCAATGGTGCTGGCCGGACGAGGCGGTTTCAACTGCCGGCACCGAGAAATCCCAAACGGAATTGAACAGGGCATCCACGTTGGGCGAGGAAACTCCGGAGAATTCCTTCTGATCTTTGCGTGGATGCAACACAAGGCCGTATTCGCCGGGCAACAACTCAGACGCCGGAGAAACCTGCAGATGCCCGAGGCCAAGTGGAACGATCTTTACGGACATCTGGTTCTCCGTCTTCTCCGAGCGAGTGTCGTTGCCATGCTTGTCGAATTTGTCTTTTGAGGTTTCGACCAGACGCCAGTTGTCCTTGGTTTGAATGAGCTTGACGATAACCGGATCGTAAGCATCGGGATCAACGCCGGCGATGTCGGCGAACTCGATTTCAAATCCGGGATTACGATCGGGAATTTCCGATTGGGACGCGCGACCCGGCAATGCCCATGTGTATGACGGATGAGGCATCGGGGCACCGCCTCGGGCCCCGCCCGAAGCACCGGGGATTCCGCCCGCCATCATCATACCTTTGCCGAGACCTTTGAAGATGCTGCCCGCGGCAGATCCTCCCTTACCCTTGCTATTCGCGATCTCGGTGGTCGAGGGCTGCATGGGAATCCTCTTGTCGCCATGGATCAATGTGACTTTGGGCAGTTGGATGGGCGATTGTGCTCCCGAATTAATGATGGGCACACCCATGGCGCCGATCCGCGGCGCGCTTGCGTAAGCAACGGGCGGTGCAGCGGGAGCAGCCAGCTTGGAAGCGCCGTCGCGCTTCTTCTTTTGTGCATCAAGCATGGCCTGGATGACCTTGTCATTGACGTTGGCCTTCTTGAGCGTCAGCAGCGCGTTCGGCGAAACATCAAAATTCACTTCACTCGCAGAGATCGCGCCGATCACCAAATCTTCCTGGAGACCACTGGAAACCATTTGGGCGATGTCGTTGTCGGTGAGTGGGGGCTTGTTCTGCGCCGGCGCGGACGCGGGGATGCAGAACACGATTGCAAGGATGAGAATTGTAGAAGCGTAGGTTTTCATCGGAACCTCCTGAATTCGATTTGTTGGGTTGCAGGAAATGAGATCTGGGCTACGGAAATCGACCGGACCGAATTGAAGACGAGACCGTCACCTGTGTTCTGCGTGATGCTGTCGCCGGTGGACTCTGTACCAGTTGCGTTGGCGTCAGCGGTAGAAGCAGCCGCTTGCCGTCCAGGAGCAGCACAACAAATGGTTCCCTCGACCTGGTCGCGATTGGGACGACAGGGTGTTGTGCTGGCCTGGGCGGAGCCACTGCGGTGCTTTCATGTGCTGCTTCAGAGATATCGAAGTTCGTGTCCTGTGATGGGATCGCTCTGATGATGGTTGGAGCAGCGGGACTGCCCTTGTACATGGCAATCACGCCGGCATTCGATGACGGCCTGGGCCCGCTCTGCTGCACAAATGCAGAGACATCATGCGCGAACAGGCGAAAGCAAACGAGCACCCGCGCATATCTGTTCAGCATGGGAATGACCTTCCTGAGAAGCGGGAATGCTGGTGGGGTTCGGGCATTCCTGCTCAACACTCAGAAACGCGTCACAGATCGCTGCATCTGATCAGAGGCCAATGGATTTCTTGGGGGTCGGCGAGATTGACAGAAACAAATGGTGAATGGACGACGTGTCGGGCGACAGCGGTTCCACAGTTGCCTTGTCCCGAAGCCACTTCTGCCCAGTGGCTTTTTCGCCAAGAAGAAGCCATCTTGAGCTGAAGCCAGAAACTACACCAATGTGAAATGGCTCTAAGCTTCGCTCTTTAATTCGTGATAGAGCCACGCACGGGCGCTTGCCCATTGGCGCTGAACGGTCGCTGTGGAAATTCCGATGATGCTTGAGACCTCTTCATTGGACAGGCCGCCGAAGAACCGGAGCTCAACGATTCGCGCACGCTGGGGATCGATCTTCTCGAGCTGCGTCAGGGCATCCTCCAGCGCCACGATCTCCGCGTCGGGATCCCTGGCGACGATCGCCGGGCCGTCGAGGGTGACTCTCACCGCGCTGCCCCCACGCTTTGCGCGATGCTGACCTCTCGCATGATCCACCAGAATGCGTCGCATCATCTTCGCCGCGATGCCGAGGAAATGTGCGTGGTTGTTCCAGCCTGCATCCTGGCCCACCATGCGCAGGTACGCCTCGTGCACAAGGGCCGTGGTTTGCAGGGTGTGCCCGGGCCGCTCGCGGCGCATGTAGGTCCGCGCCAGGCGATGTAGTTCCTGGTAGACAAGCGGCAACAGAGCGCCCAAGGCTTGTTCATCTCCGCGACTCGCACCATCGAGCAGCACGGTCACACTGTTCTGAACAGGCTCTGCCACGCGCCCTCCCTGTGGCCGAAGAAGATGTCCACATCTTGGCGCGCTGAATATACCGGAGTCAAGGCAATTGCCTTGGAGACAAAGAAGGCGGTGCGACTGTTTCGGACAACAGAGCGTCGGCACGTGCCTACTGCACCAGGTCGTAGCGGACATTGTTGATGAAAATCGTGCGTATGTGGGTTCGGTCCTGAGTCGGTTCTGCCCAGAAGGCGAAACTCGGTGTCGTGCCATCCGGAAACGCGAAATGCACGGTATAGAAGCCAAATGCATATCGGCCCGCCAAAGGCTTGTCGAGGCAGAGTTGCGCCCCCGATGACATGCTTGGCGTCGCGCCCCCGTAGCTGAAGTGCTGCCCTCCGCTCACGCAATTGGCCACAATGCCCTGTTCAGCGACCTGGCCATCGGGCGTGAATTGGATGGCTGCATCTCCATTGACGGAACGGTACGTCCCGTTAAGCTGTAACCCGTAGCCGGGATCGAGCATCACAAAAACAAGGTTGCGGGCAGTGATGAATTGTGGAAAGTGGCTGATGTCAAGAGTCCAAGCATCCTTGTCGGCAAAGACTACCTGCGCCTGCGATCCGGAAATCTGATACGTGCCCCACACCATAACCTTCGACGCAATACCGGACCGGAAATCAAGGTTTATCCAGTAAGCGTCATTGAACCCGTCCAGGCCTGTTTCCGGGTAGCTTCGCCGTACGTGACCGTCGAGAAAGAAGGTGAAGTAGACGTACTGACCGGGTTGTACCGTGGCACGAAACACTCCACCCAATTGATTTTGCCCGGTGTAGGCTTGCGACAGCGCCCATGGGCAAGAGATCGCAAGAATCAGAATCGCCAGATATTTCATTTCGACCTCCCTGGTATCGAAACCGTGCTAAGTCCCGGACGGGAAATCGTTTATCGCCATCAGATGATCTGTTTGCCGAAGTAGCCCGCCGGAACCCAGAAGATTGGTCTTCACTAGTAACGCGCCAATCCAATAAAGAATTGATCAACGCGCGGGAATTTCTTGAAATGTGCCTTGCACCGGAGGAAGATTGGGCCGTAGCAGAAAAGGTACGAGTCCTGGATCGCCTTGTAAACAGCAAGCCTGTGGCTGCTTCGCGGGCCGAAAAGCGGGGAGTGATAGATGCCGACGATTCCCTGGGAACAAGTGCGTGAGATAGTAGATGCCGTCCTCGACAAGCCCCCTGGCGAGCGCGCGCAATTTCTTGACAAGGCTTGTTCGCAGTCGTCGATGCGCCGGTATGTCGAATCACTGATCCTCTCCTACGAAGGCTCCGATCAGCTTCTCGACGAACCGGCCGTGGTACGTATGGCGCAAAGCTTTCCCGGCGACCTGCCCGACTCCTGGCTTGGCAAACGCCTGGGAGCCTATGAACTCGTTGAAGAGATTGGTCATGGAGGCATGGGCTCTGTGTACCGGGCCGTGCGCTCGGACGATCAATTTCGTAAAGTCGTAGCGATCAAAGTCGTCCGGGGAGGATTCGAAACCCAATTTGCACGCGAGCGCTTTCTGATCGAACGGCAGATTCTGTCCGATCTCGATCACCCCAACATTGCGCGTCTGCTTGAAGGCGGAAGCACCTCCGATGGTCAGCCCTATTTCGTAATGGAGTACATCGAGGGCGTCCGTCTTGACAGCTACTGCGATGAGCACAGGCTTTCGGTGACTGAGCGGCTCAGGCTCTTTCTCACCGTGTGCTCGGCCGTGCAGTATGCGCATCAGAAACTCGTTATTCATCGCGACATCAAGCCGGGAAACATCCTCGTAACCGCACAGGGTGTGCCCAAACTGCTGGACTTCGGCATCGCCAAGATCCTCGCTTCCGACGCGGCTCCCGCCTCGTCCGGCCAGACAAGAACCCAGATGCGGATGCTTACTCCCGAATATGCGAGTCCTGAGCAGCGCCGAGGCGAACTGATCTCAACCGCAAGCGACGTGTATTCCCTCGGCGTCGTGCTTTACGAACTTCTGACGGGAAGATCGCCTTACCCCATATCGGGCCGGACCCCGGAAGAAATCGATCGGACAATCGACTCAACCGAACCTCAAAAACCCAGCACGGCGATCAGCAGAACCCTCTCCACTGGCAGTTCAGAGCCGCAGCCGTCGGCCCAGGACTTGAGCGCCGCCCGCGAAGGCACTCCGGAAAAACTGCGCCGCCGCCTCAAGGGCGACCTCGACACGATTCTGCTGAAAACGCTGCGCAAGGATCCAAAGCGTCGATATCCATCAGTTGAACAGCTATCCGAAGACATTCGCCGGCATCTCGAGGGTCTGCCGGTGCTCGCGCGCAATGACACGCTGAGCTACCGCGCCAGCAAATTCGCTCGGCGCCACTCCGGCGCTGTTGCCGCCGCCGCCATTGTGCTGGTCAGCCTCACGGCCGGCTTGCTGATTTCACTGCGTGAAGCCTCCGTTGCCCGCGCTCAGCGAGCCCGCGCCGAGCAGCGCTTCAATGACGTCAGGGCTCTCGCGAATTCACTGCTGTTCGATGTGTATGACTCCGTCGAAGATCTGCCCGGATCGACCGCTGCCCGAAAGTTGATCGTAGCCAAGGCCCTCCACTACCTGGATGATCTGTCGCGCGAATCCCAGGGAGACGCCGGGCTGGAGCGCGAACTGGCGGCCGCATACGAAAGAATCGGCGACGTTCAGGGGAATTCGTTAAACGCGAACCTCGGAGACTCCACTGGAGCGTTGACCAGCTATCAAAAAGCAGTTTCACTTCGCTCTGCGCTCTTTGTCGCCAACCCCTCCCGCGTCGACGACGCAATCAACTTCGCTAAAGCATTGCGGATTACTGCTCAGGCGATGCTGCTCCAGGGAGAAACCGTTGAGGCATGGAAAACGGCGCACCACTCCACTGAAGTCGCAGAACAGGCTGAGAAAAGCCATCCGAACGACCGGCAACTTCTCGTGGAACTGGGGCAAGATTACTCCGCCGAAGCCGACATCGTCGGTGGAAATTTCACCATCTCAAACCTCGGAGACACGTCGACCGCGATCGCGCTGCGCCAGAAGCAGGCGTCGGTCGAAGAGACACTGCTGAAACTCGATCCCAATGATGCCGGCATTCAGCGAAGCTTTGCCGTGAGCCTGGCCAAAACCGGCGATGAGTTTGTTCTTGTTGGCGAATGGCACCCGGCGCTCGTTCAGTTCATTCGCGCGCAGGCCATTTTTGAGAAGCTCGCAGGTCCAACGCCAGGCAGAAAAGCGCTCGATGCTCTTCACTCGATCTATACGCGGGTCTACTTTGCGCAGAGAGCGATCGGGAGTAAACAGGCGGGGCTCGAAGCTGCAAACCGGGCTCTTGATGTTTCCACGAAGTTGAGCCGCGCCGATGCAAACGATGTTCGCTCGCACGTTTCACTGGCCATCGACTATTCCAATCTCGCTGCCGTTTTCCTTTCCATGAACGAGATCCGGAAGGCGCTGGATGCCTCGAACCACAGTGTAGAGACGATCGACAAACTCGTCGAATCGAACCGCTCTGACGGAGAACTTCCCGGTATCCGCGCCGCCGTTTACACGACCGAGGGAGATGTGCTGAGTCGAATGTCAAAGGGCGACCAATGGCTCGACTACTTCCGAACCGCAGTTGCCATTTATCAGCAAATCAAGTCCGCTGATCCCGAGAATGCCGAAAATCGGCTTCAGCTTTCGGGAGAATACAACGACTTTGGTAGGTCATTTCTGCGCAAGCGGGACTTCAACAAAGCGAACGAGGCGTATCGCGAGTCACTTGCATCATCCGAGGACCTCATCCATGCGGCGCATCCAAGCGAAAACGCGCTGTATACGGTGGCGGAGTCATATACCGGGTTCGGGGATGTAGAAGCGGCTCAAGCGGATTCGACCTCCTCAAAATCGATGCGCCTTGCTGCGTTCAAACGATCTCAGGAGTGGTACACGCAAAGCTTGAAGCTCTGGGCCAGGGTCAAGGAACCCGGATTTTTGACGCCGAGTGGCGACGACTGTGTTCCTCCATCAGCCGTGAAGCAGCGGCTCGCCGACGTGAACTCCAGGTTGATCAACCTCAACCAATAAGCGTGATAAGTCTCGATTGAGATGGAGAAATCCGGTTCCCAGGTTTAAGAAGACCCGGCTTCTAAATGACTCATAGTTCCGCCGCGAATCGTCCTCATACCCCACCAAGGGCTGAAACCCAGCACCAGATAAACCTGAGTTGATCAATTTCGCGGCGATTTGGCGCGTTCGTGAATGTCAGGGCCTTGCAGGAA
Organism: uncultured Acidobacteriaceae bacterium; assembly: GCA_963774175.1. GTDB lineage: Bacteria > Acidobacteriota > Terriglobia > Terriglobales > Acidobacteriaceae > Telmatobacter. Next base: position 2,186 of record CAVZDT010000007.1, on the reverse strand, counting down.
CTTGCTCGAGAGAACCTGTACGGCCATATCACATCGCTGAAAGGGGTTCTGTCATGGAGGTCAACTCAATCCGCCGATTCCTGGGCTTCAGAGTGCCTGCGTTCATTCTTGGTGCGTTTCTATTGGTGTTGACGGCAGGTGTCGCAGCAGCTCAGTCCTTCAATGTTTTGTCGAATCTCACCGCCAAGACCGGCTATGACTCGGTTGCGCCGCTTCTCCAGGGCAGCGATGGCAATTTTTACGGAACAACTTCAGGCGGCGGAAACATGAGCGCGTGCCAACTGAACGGCTGCGGCACGGTTTTTCAGCTTACGCCCGCCGGTACTTTGACGGTAATTCACATGTTTACAGGAGATAGTGATGGTTACGCCCCTCAGTCTGGCTTGATTGAGGTGAATGGGGTGCTGTATGGAACCACCGCCCACGGCGGCGGCAGTTTCGGCGCTCAGCAAGGCACAATCTTCAAAGCCGGTCTGGATGGAAGCAACTTCACCACCCTTTACACGTTCAGCGGCGGCAGCGACGGCGGCGACCCGGTAGGCGCGTTGCTCCTGGGCATTGACGGAAACCTGTATGGCACAACTAAACAGGGCGGACAAGGACAGAATACGACCTGCGTGCCCAACGGCTGCGGCACGATCTTCTCGATGGCCACAGACGGCACCAATTTTGAGACACTGTATCAGTTCTCCGGACCGGACGGCTCCGGCCCTGCCGCAGGCTTGATTCAGGATCCGAGCGGGACCTTCTATGGAACCACCTCGAATGGGGGCGCTCTCTGCAACCCCACGCTGACCTGCGGTACTGTCTTCATGTTTCAGGCCGGCAGCCTCACGCTCACTACTCTACATTCGTTCAATGCGACCACTGATGGAGCCAGTCCCCTCTCAGTGCTGGCGCGCGGATCCGACGGAACGCTATATGGGACTGCCCAATATGGTGGCAATCTGAATTGCGGCGTCAATACCGCTGCGGCAGGTTGCGGCACTCTCTATGCCGTGACGGGCAACACCTTCACCGTGCTCCGGACGTTCCAGGGAACTCAAGGCGATAGCGATGGCGCCGAGCCCTTCGGTGGCATGATCTTCGGCGCGGACGGCATTTTGTATGGTACGACCGCATACGGCGGGTCCGGCGGAGGCGCATGTACGTTCGCCGGCGGGTGCGGCGCTGTCTATTCCGCGACGACTGCGGGGACAGTTCAGATTCTGCACAGCTTTACCGGAGCAGACGGCTCAGGCCCCTCGGCGGCTCTGGTTGAATCCAATGGAATCCTGTACGGCACGGCCAGTTATGGAGGTTCCTCAGCTTGTGGCGCCGTTGGCTGCGGAGTGGTCTACAGCCTGGGAATTTTGGCCGCCAAAACTTCCACGACAACGGCTGTCACCCTTGCTCCCGATTCAATTCAGCAGGGCACCGCGAGCGGAGTGACGGTATCCGCCACCGTGAGCCCGGCGTCCGGCAGTGGATCGCCGACCGGATCGGTCAGTTTCTCCAATGGAAGCACGCAAATTGGCCAGGCCACGCTCAGCGGAGGAACGGCAACAATTTCGTACAACGCGAGCGCTCTCACGGCAAACACTTACTCAATCATCGCTAGTTATAGCGGAGACAATAGCTTTTCCGCCTCAAGTTCTTCTCCAGTAACGTTGACTGTGACCTCAGGAAGCGGCGGACAGAATTCAACCACAACCACCTTGAAAATTGCGGCGAATCCTTCTTCGACGCAGTCGGACGTGGGCTCGAACGTGACCTTGACCGCATCCGTCGCGCACGCCAATGGAAGCGCTGTTCCCACCGGTACAGTAACTTTCTCTGCTGGGTCGGTTCAGATTGGCAGTGCTGCGTTGAGCAATGGCACAGCCACCTACAGCACCAGTGCACTTGCTGCCGGCCAGTATTCGGTCGTCGCGTCCTATAGCGGAGACCCGAACTATGCGGCTTCGTCTTCAACCGGAGGAACTCTCGATGTGGTGGATTTCACAATGTCAGCCGTGCCTGCAACGATCACAATCGCCGCGCCAGGACAAAGTGGAACGACTACGCTGACCGTCGCGCCAATTGACGGGTTCAATCAGGCCCTCTCGTATTCGTGTGCGGGAGTTCCTGCGGGAGCGAATTGCTCCTTCTCCAACACTTCGAATGGCGCGACTATGACGATCAGCACAACGGGGTCTGCCTCGGCC
>CAVZDT010000006.1:0-26220 GCA_963774175.1 uncultured Acidobacteriaceae bacterium | reverse complement strand
CGGCGTTCGCAGATGGCTTCATTCGCGATCCTCCTCTGGCTAAGACCAGCGCAAAGACAGGAAGCGATCATCTTTGCGTAGATACGTACGCAGGCGAAACCGTTCGGCCAGCAGCGCCAGCACCATGGATTGCTCTTCACGCATTTGCTGTTTTAAAGACAGCTTCCCGAAAGCCCGCGCAGTTTCTTCATCGCACTTGGCCTGAATGTCGAACCTTGCGGTGCCAAGCCATTTCGGTCCGCCGACGATTCGCCGATCCACGTTGTAGTAGCCCCAGTTATAGGCAAATTCAATGAGTTGCTTCAAGGATTGTGCGTTTGCGTCGAAGAAAGCTGCGGGGGTGAATCCGACGTTGCCCTCTCCGTCAACCCTGTTGGGGTCGCTGTGCTTGATCGTTGCCGCGGTGAACGCTGGCGAAGGGGAAGAAAGATCACTCTGCCCTTTGCACGGTACAGATAGCTGCATCGCTGATGTAAGAGCGAGACAAGTAATCGCAATCAGCGACGGCCTTCTAAACGCGCAAGTCTGCATCACAAGTTTTGACTCCATTCCTATTGGGGCGAGCGAGTGTTTGACCGGCAGTCCGGTGTTTCAACAAGTCGATAAAACGCTGCGCTATATCGCCGTCGGATTCGCCAAGGACCTAGACTTGTGCCCATGCGGGACAGCACCAAGGTGATTATCGGCTTATGTGCCATTGTCTTAGAATGGACCGGACGCCCAGCAGTCGAAGCCGGGAACGACCGAGAAAATTCATGGATATTCCTGAGAGCATGAAAGCCGAGCTCGCTGCGTGGAACAACGGCGATGGAATCGATCTCGAAAGTTGGATCAGCTGCGAAGGAAGATTCTCATTCGCAGTTGGCTATGCATCGATCTTCTGGCCCGCGTTCACGCTGTTTGAGGCATCTAGCTGCAAGGCGTAGAACTGTCGAGTTCTTGACTCTGGTCACGACACCCGTGTCACAACGGCCCTGTTACAGGAATTGCCATGAAGATCGGGTTTTTGGGACTAGGCAACATGGGGATACCGATGGCGCTGCGGTTGCTGAGCTGCGGGACACGAGTTGTCAGTGTGGAACCGGAGCGAAGAGCGGAACCAAACCGCTGATCCACGAAGGTGCGATCGCCGCAGGAACCCCGGCGGAAGCCGAACTGGGATCCGACGCTGTAATCACCATGTTTTTGGACGATGCAGCCTATGAAGAGGTTCTTTTTGGCGTCCACAGGCTGATTGATGCGCTTTCACCGGGCGTGCTTCACATCTTGTGCGGCACCGTCGGTGTTCCGCTCAGCAAGAGGCTCACCCTGGAGCACGCGAACCGGGGTATCGATTTTGCAGGAGCGCCGGTGTTTGGCAGTCCACTTGACGCCGAGGCAGGTCGGCTATGGATTGTGGCGGCAGGCGCCGACGATGCCGTGAAGCGTGCCCGTCCACTGCTCGAGGCATTTTCGCGAGGGATAACGGTAGTCGGCAAAGAGCCGTGGCAGGCGTATGCGATCAAGCTCGGCGCAACCTTCTCACCGCCGCCATGATTCATTCTTTCCGCGAAGCCACTGTCTTCGCAGCCCATCAGGGTTCGAGCCCGAAAACAACCGTCTAACCCGAAACGACTCGATGTGTTGGTCTGCATGGTGGACCGAACACAGCGACACATTTGATATTTCACACGCCGAATCGAAGGTATTCGAACTATCCCGATTACGGCATCTATCAGAACCCCGGCGCGTATGCCTCGGAAAGGTTCATTCACAGCCCTAAGGACAATTAGTGGCTGCCGCAGCCGACGTACCAGCTCTAGATGAATTTCCTGGTCCGAACATGAAGCCTGACGAACCCAGCCGCACAGCATTAATGATCGCCCGCCAACGAGCGGCTCACCAGGTGCTCGATCATGGCTGAATCCTCCATGACCCATTTGCCATGAAGATTCTGCGTGAAGACGAACGGGACGTGCTTCAATTCGCGAACCAGCACCCCCTGGCCAGCATCGGCCGCCTGTTCACCGCCGCGCGAAGCCGGATTGCGGAAGATGCTTTGTCGAGAGCTGTCGAAGGAGGGATTCGGCAGATCGTCATCCTTGGCGCGGGACTCGACACTTTCGCACTGCGGAATCCCCATGGCGGACTAGAGATCTACGAGGTGGACCACCCCGCGACGCAGGCATCGAAGTGCGAGCGCCTGGCTGAAGCTCAAATCGCACTTCCGCCATGGCTTGTTTTCGTGCCAGTCGATTTCGAGCGGGACGATGTGGGAGAGAAGCTCGTCGCCGCGGGATTTCACGAGAACTCGCCCGCGTTTTTCACCTGGCTCGGAGTCGTGCCATATCTGACGCAGGAGGCTATCGGCCGCACCCTGGACTACATGTCGTCAATCCAGAACTCGGAGGTGGTGTTCGACTACATGGAACCTGCCGATGCATCCTCAGAAGAGGTCAGGCAATTCGACACCAGGCGGGCGGAACAGCTTGAGAAGTCGAACGAGCGCAACGTCAGCCGTTTCGACCCGGCTGGCATTGCAGCGATTCTCCGCTCGCACGGATTTTCTGACATCGAAGACATCAATTTCCAGGAGATCAAATACAGGTTCGGCCACGCCGTTCAAGGACTCGCGCCCGGACACCTTGGCGCTCATGTTGTGCACGCCAGGCACTAGAGAGATTTTGCTTCGCATGTTGACATCGGCAGCGTGGACCGGACGCTGGAAACGAGAGCCTCGAGATCAAAGAGAATGGCGATCACCCTTCATTGTTGCGCAGTTCAAGATGTGGCATGATTGCAGCGGAGGTTTTCCATGAACAAAAAGCTGTGTTTTTTCTTTGCTGTGGCGGCAATTGCTCCGCTAACTCTGCTCGGACAGGAGAGCTCGCAAACGCCGGCAGCTCCCCCCGCTAATCCCATCACCTTGAGCGAAAGAGGGCTCTATTCGTTTATTAGCGGTGCGGTGGTCCACGCGGCTGAAAAGATGCCTGAAGAAAACTACTCCTTCAAGCCAACACCGGAAGTTCGCAGTTTCGGCCAGCTGGTTGGCCACGTGGCCGATGCCAACTACATGTTCTGTGCGCAGGCTACAGGTGACGCGAATCCGATGAAGAACGTCGAGAAAACGAAGACCTCCAAGGCCGATCTTGTCGCCGCAGTAAAAGACGCGGTTGCGTACTGCAACAAGACCTTCGACAGCATGACCGATGCCAAGGGCAGCCAGATGGTGAAATTCTTCAACTTCAACCTGGCGAGGCTCACTTTGTTGTCGCTGAACACAGCACACACCGATGAGCACTATGGAAATATGGTGACCTATCTGCGATTGAAGGGGATTGTGCCGCCGACCAGCGAAAATCAAACTCCTCCTCCACAGGCGCCAAAGTAAATTCGAGGCTCACCTTCGTGTTGGCTGACGATCCTTGGCAAGCGGTCGCCGCAGGCTGATGTGTCGCAGAAATCGGAGCATGGTGCCGCTGAGCACAAGGGATCTGCTCGCGCCACCCTGCCTCCGGGACATCCCCTGAATAAGGGCCCGCGCGAACGGTATCGATTGTCGCCATCAGCAGGGCGGGGACTCGGAGGAAAAGATGGAACGAGTGATCATGCGTTGCCTTCTGGCAAACATAATCGGCACGGCCGCCTGTGGCGCGCTACTGTTTTTCTGTCCCCGACAAAGTGGGTTCACGATCACTACTGCGCGGACCACCCACTACATCGGAGGCGGAATCCTGCCGAGCGCATTGCTGATGTGCGTGCTGGATTTTGCGATCGGAATCTATCTGGCCTGGTCGATTCTCCATCCACGCTGAGGGCGTCGCGATGCAGTTCCCAGATTGCAGGAAATTCAGGCAACGCCTGGCTTGCGCCAAAGCCATTTCCGGCATCGAAGCAAGCGAGCCAGTTGAGGTTGTTTATGCTGCAGACCGGTCAACGAATCCTCGTCGTTGACGACGAGCCCATCATCGCCGACAGCCTGGTTCGCATTTTGAACCTCAAAGGGTTCCAAGCCGTTGCCGCCTATTCGGGTGAAGCTGCCGTCACGATTGCCACAACGTTCATGGCTGACATTGCCATTATTGACGTGATGCTTGGCGACGTGAACGGCATCGAGACGGCATCCATGATCGTGCGGGATCGACCATCCTGCAGCATCGTCCTGTTTTCGGGGCATCCTGAAACCGCCGGCCTGGTCGAAAGCCAAAAGCCTTCCTTCGAAGTGCTCGCGAAACCACTAAGCCCGGAGTACCTGCTGGAGCGCCTCACCGCGCTTCAGGTCCCGGAAACTCCGCCCGAAAACTAACGTTCTGTTGCGTCTGCTGGCCGACATCACTAGACCCCCCTCGACCTGTTATCATCCGCTTGCGGAATTGCATTCGTGCAACTTCCGGATCCTCAGTCTCTGCCGAAGAATCGAGGTCAATCTGCCTTATACACCTATTCTCAACATCGCGCATATTCTTCAATCGACGCTACATCTGATAGAAAACACTGAGTATCCGCACAAAGGCAGCCCTGCCCTTGAGCATGTCAAGAAGGCATTGCGCGACGCACTCGATGCCATTCATGAGGTGGAGCAGCTGCAAGCCCTGGCGGTGCAGGAGCAACAGGCGCGTCAGAACAAGCCCCCGGATAAACGACCATAGATCGATAATCCAACTCTGCGTGCTCCATGCCGCCTGCGGAAGATTGGCTGAAACCCAGACGGCATTACCGCCTCATGGCGCATCCAAGTTTCGACAGGCGAACCATCGCCCGATGCTGAAGTCAGAGCCTCCCCCGATGACTGATGTCTGACAGGCCGACAAACGCGGCGCTAGAAGCCTTGCGGCATACCCTGGAACGCGTCGAAGGGGAATCCGGCCTTGCGCCGGATGATCTGGTTTTGGTTGAACTTAAGCGCATTCTGCTCATGCGGATAGCCACGTTAGAAGCCACCAGGCCCCCTCCACCGGCCATGGATCCCGTCGCCATCGATCCTGCAGCCAATCCCGCCGACGAACCCGCCGTGGCCGTTGCCATCGACCTTGCCATCAGCCTGCTGGCCGACCACCTCAGCGGCCGCCCGTTCGAATCTGCGCGTGGCGTCGTCGTCCTGGAGACCCCACCTTCGAGCGCCGATTCGGATAGAACCTAGCCGCCAGCGTCTCCTGGTCGCTGCACCCTCACTTCAGCGCTGGTTCCTAATCCGTCAACCCAGGTTACCACTGCGTTATTGCACCTGATGCAACGGCTGCGTATGGTCGAAAATCAAGCAATTGTCTCGATCATGTGACCACCCCTTTGGCCCAGCGCCGAAGCGCCCTTGTGTGCGGGTACTTCAACTGGATCGCCGGGATTGTCTGCCTGCAAGAGGAAGTGAGAAGTCAGTTTGATGCGTGAGTTTCTAGAGCGGTGTATTTACTTCTTTGGCGGCCATAGAGTTTTGGATTTTCTTGAGGCACAGGCAACGCTGTACGACAATACGCGGCCTCGATCTCAACCCATGCGGGCCATCCCGCGATCAGTCTTCGAAATCGCAAATGCGACCTATTTATCCGAGTGGCGCGTTCGCATGTGCCTTCGCCGACTCCTGCGCCGGCAGTTGGTTGAGCGCGCCGGCCCCCACCACTGGCGCGTAGTACTGCGCCGAATGTCGGTCACTGTCGTGATCTGTACAAGAAATCGGCCTGCGCTCTTGCGCAGATGCCTGGCAGCCGTGGCGCATCTGGGGCCGGCGCCGGATCAAGTTCTCGTGGTCGACAATACCGCGGGCGACAGCCACACCGAAGACGCGGCCCGGGATTTCGGCGCGCGGTACATGATTGCACCAGAGCATGGATTGAATCGTGCCCGCGAGTTGGCATCCGCGCGTTGCGAGACTGACGCCGTAGCCTACCTCGATGACGATGCCGAACCGGCTCCAGACTGGCTCGTCCGCGGCACTAGCTAACTGAAGAGACCTCTACCGCAACGGTCGCCTGAAAAACCAAAGAGCTCACAAGAGGTGAGCTCTTCGGACCCTGGGTTAATGTGCACAACACTTGCCGGTACCGTGCACTATCCCGACCCTACATGTCGGCCGCACCAGATGGCATCCATCGTCAGTAATCAACCAGGCGAGAAACATAAAGCAGGCGCCAACTCTAGACGTCTGTTGTAAGGGTTGTTGCAACACCCGAAAATGCGTTGTTGATTCCTGCGGCCAGAAAGCCCATTCCGGTGATCGCACCAAACGCGATTAGCGCAACGACCAAGGCATACTCCACCAGATCTTGACCCTCTTCGCATTCGATCAAGCTCTTGGCGGCAACATACAACTTAAGCAACTGGTGGCTCATTTAGGTAGATCCTCCATGTTCCTCATTTGTGCTTGGCCCTTTGGTTTTGGATGTGCTTCCCATCCTACCTCACGTGCACGGTGTGGCCGACGTAACTGGTGTAATCCATTTCGCCCCAGAAGTGCTGCCCTTTGCGCGATGCCGGCGTCATCTGCCGAACCGAAACAAAAAGCTCACCGCGAGGTGAGCACCCTGCCTGGCTCGTACTGTTGCCCGACAACGCAAACGCTGTTCAACACATGCACTATCCCGACGATAGACCAGCATCGAGACAAGGCGTCATCCCTCATCAGTAACCATGCAAGCGGCGTTGGCCGCTCCTCCAAAAAAATGACAGAGAGAAATTCCCGCTCCTCTTTCTTCGCCGCTGGATGGGCTTGAGACTGCCCTGCACCTGCCGGAAGTCGCAGAACGCTCATTGAAGTTCTGCGCACCACACCAGGAGCAAATCTCGGGTGTTACTCCGGCGATCCAACCAGGCAGTGACGCGGGCGACACAATCAAATGAGGTTGTCACTGTGTTTCTCTCACCGGAAAGTGTCATGGACTTAGGTAATTGCGGACATTACCTTCGCTCATGTGGCGGGTTGGCCCAGAGGGAAATGAGGCCCAAGAAGTCAGGTCCGGCCGAACGCAGCTGGCTCGCCACAATGATCCTCACCTTCCATGACCTGAATGGCGCCCGTGCAACTATGGCTAACCAAAACGCGCCGCGCGATTGCCAACCTCGAATTGCTGATGGCTCTACGCTCGAACGAAAAGCAGCGGCTCGAACGGATCATTACGAGCGATATGGAGTCGGCGCACGCGAAGAGTTTCGCGCGGGAGAGGCTTGAGAAACTTCAGCGCGACAACGGAGCGGATGAGAAGGAACTGGAAAAACTCAGAGCAGCCGACTGAGCGCGGACAACACGCCCAGAACTGACAATCAACCTGGACAAGGGAACGGCCCCGACCTGCTTTCGTTCAATTTATTGCAGAGGGACTTGCTCGCCGACCAGAAGCTCACTTCCATCAGGGTTCTCAATGCGCAACAGATGCCGCCAGTTAGGACAGGGTTTTGGAGGCTTCGATTCTATGACGTGGTCGAACGAGAAGCTCGCGCCGGCGAGCGAAATTTTGCACAGCCAGCTCTGGCCCTGCGACTCTTCGAAAAGCCGAAAGCAGACCTCCCCGGCATCCGGCGAAGCCTCGACGACGGTGGCATTTGACTCGGCGTGCTCACCACCCAGATAACCTCTAACGCGCAATTCCGTTCGTCTGCGACAGTATGCCTGCAAAAGCCCGAATCCTTGATTTGTAGAAATTGTAATCATCTAATTATCCCCGAGGAGATCCCCCGCAGATCCTTTTATACCTGGCTGGCGCTTCCCTGCTTTCGTAAAGGCTAAGTCGATTTGAGCAGGAAATGTGTGATGGTGATCACGCCCGGCTATAGCACCTTTGGGGGGTTACATTTGCTCTGCCCGAAACGCGCGAACTCTCGCGGATGCGGTTCTGTTGCAGTCAGGATTCTTCGCGATTCCGGGCGAGGTGGGCGCCGCAAGAGCGGCGGACAACCAGGCGCACGGGCACGAGCACATCGCGGATGGGCAGTTCGGGATGTTCGAGTCGCTCCAGCATGGTGGCCATCGCCACGGCGCCGATGCCGGCGCAGTCTTGGTGAATGGTGGTGAGCGGAACGGGAAGCAGGCTGGCGTAGCGGACGTCGTCCATGCCAACGATACGGACCTCTTCGGGAATGCGGATGCCGAGGTTGAGGAGCGTCTGCATCAGCCGCGCGGCAGTCAGGTCGTTGGCGCAGACAACGGCCTCGGGCCGGCTCGCATCGAGCATGCGGCGAACGAAGGATTCATCCTGCGGGCTGCAGCGCCACACCGGCTCCCAGTCCGGCCGGATTCCGTGACTGCGCAGCGCTTCATGGAAGCCAGTGATGCGCGCGTCGACGGTGTTAGCGGCGAGTTCCTCGGCGAGAAATACAAGCCGGCGCGCGCCCAGCCCAAGCAGATGCGCCGCCGCAATGTAACCCGCGCGGCGATTGTCGACTCCGACGAGGTCGTGGGGCGAGCGCTCAGGAAAAGGCATGTAGCAGCGATCGAGCAGGACAAACGGAATGTGCGCACGATCGAGTGCGAGGGCGATGCGGCGGTTGGCGGCATCCTTGTCGCTGATGAGCTCGAGCGGCGCAAAAAAAACGCCTGCAACCTTTTGCGAGATGAATGACTGCACCATCTGCTCCGCGGCCCTGGCGCTGTCCTCGGTTGAAACGGATGAGTTGCCCCACAGCAGCGCATCGGGGCGCGCAAAGTGGGTTCGCATCATACCGTGGCAGATGGGCTCGAAGATCTCGGTCAATCCAAGCTCGGGAATCAGCAACCCGAAGGTTCTTCCGCTCGGCCGGTCCTCGGCAGCGACGTGTGTGCCGGCGCCCGGGCGGCGCGTTACCAATTCCATGCGCTGCAGATCATGAACGGCCTTGGCGACGGTGATGCGCGAGGCGTCAAACAGCTTGCCCAGTTCGGCTTCACTGGGAAGACGGTCGCCGGGCTTCAACTGCCCCGCTTGAATGCTCGCCAGCAGATAGTCGAAGATGCGCCGGTGCTTCGACTGGCGCGTTGCCGGATCGCTCTCAGGAGGCGGAGTGAGCTTGCTGACCGATCTTCTGGATTTCGTCATCCGCACTTCCTTTTGGCAGCTCTATCTCTCCAGAACATTAAGGGATTTAGCATACCTTGTCGACGGAATGACAATACATTTGCGGCGGATTGCGTTGGAGGCGAGGAACTTTCGACTACACGGGTTTAGCTATGCCGGTGGCCCTGCCGCTATGCCGACGCCTCGATGGCAGCCTCGATCTGCGTGCGGGTCGCGTCGGTCAGCGCCGGCATGGCGCCGGATTGCGAAGCAATCCAACAGCCCCAGCGGTTGCCAGCCTCGTTCAGGACGGGCAATTCCGCGCCGCGCAGCAGGTAGTGGGTCATCGCGGCGGTGAAAGCGTCTCCCGCGCCGACCGTGTCGGCCACTTTGGTAGGGAAGCCCGGGTGCTCGTGCCATTCGTCGCGACGGACGAGGAGGCTGCCGTTTCCTCCGCGGGTAATCGCCACCATGTCAAGCGTGGGAAACTCCGCCAGCAGCCGCTCGGCACCGAAGCGAAGATTCGCCGGGGCGCCATTCTCCTCTGCAGGCATTCCCAGCAACGCAAGCACCAGCGGCACCTCGGCGTCGTTCATCTTCATCACCGTGGAAAGTTCAAGCGACTCCTGGATGACCTCGCTTGAGTAAAACGGTGCGCGAAGATTCACATCGAAGACGCGGATGCAGCGGGACGGTGCCTGCGCCGCGAGCGTCTGGATGGTATGGCGAGACTCGATGCTGCGCTGCGCGAGCGAGCCGAAGCAGAGTGCATCTGCGCGCTCCGCGAGCCTGACCCACTCGTCGGTCAACTCCATCGAGTCCCAGGCCACCGGCTCAGGGAAGTCTGTATTGCGGCTGACCATTCTTGAACGCAACAGTCACCCGTCCGGTTTCGTGCCTGGGATCGATTTGGAGAAAGCTTGTATCGGCGGGCAACGGATCGAGCTGGTGTACGGCGTCGCGGCCAAGGTCGTCGCGGCCAATCCGGCTGAGAAGGGCGGCATGATTTCCCAGCCGCCCGGCCATCACGCTGAAATTGGCGGGTGCGCCCCCCAGTCGCGGCCCCTCGGGTAGCAGGTCCCACAGCAGCTCGCCAATGCCCAGGATCAGATGTGGCTCTTTCAAAGTGGTACTCCGGTACACCACGAAACAGCTTCTCCCTGCTGGATGGATTCGTCAACTATTTCTGATGTTTACAGCGGAAGTCGTGACTCTCCGTCATCACTCGATTATCATCACCTGCCCGCCTCACTCGCCAGTTAAGCGCCAGATTGAGCAGTCTTCGAAGTTGGCGGCGGCGTATTCGCCGTCGGGCTGGTTGGCCATGATTTTATGGTCGGCGATGGCGTCGGCCCGAGAGCGGCGCACCTGTCCGAAGAAAAGACGCGTGAAGCCGGAATGGCGTTCGATGATTCGATCCTGCTCGTTGTTGACGTAGAGCACATCGAGCTGGCCGGGGCGATCTTTGAATTCGGCTGCGAAGCGCTTGATCAGGCGGCGCATAACAGATTCGCCAAACGGGTTGAAAAGAAACACGAGGCAGGGGCCATCGGGAAGGCGGGCCGCAACGGCATCGCCACAGATAATCTGCGTAGGAGCGACAACACGGCCCGCGGCGCACCACTTGGCCAGGTTGCGGCGGGCAATGCCGGCCAAGATGGGGTTCAACTCGATTCCTGCCACGCCCTGAAATGGGTACTCGGCCGCCAGCAGTATCGCCCGGCCCATTCCTGCACCGAGATCGAGAAAGTTGAACCGCTTGATCGCAGCGATTGGTTTTGTGCGCTGCCAGCGCTTCAGGAGCGCATGGAAAACCGATGGGGCGACGCCGAAGTATGCGGTGGAATGGCGGTCGTGCAAGTGGCCGGTCTTGAGGAAGCGGCCGGGAATGAGGCCGCTGGTCTGCACGCCGTTTTCCTTATCGAACGGATGCCGAACAAAGCCTTCTTCCCTTGACATGCGCGGCAGCAGAACTCGCGTGCGAAATGCCGGTTTCTTCCCACGGTCAGCGGTCACGCCTGAACCTTAACACACGAAAAGAGAGACCAATGGACACAGCGATCAGGAAAGAATGGACTTCGTGGCCGCGGACAGAGGACGCTCTCCGCCAGCTTTTCGTGTTGACAGCCGTTTTTCGCTTGTGCCACATTCGGCTTCTCTGACTGAGGCAATTCGCACTCCCCCGCTCGGCAACGGATTTCAATTCCCTCGGCGCGCGATGCCGTGGGCGAAACCTTGCGCCCACCTCAAGCACCACGTCCGGAAAACGAAGGAGCATCTCGCGATGGAAACTTGTCAACGCGCCCGGTTCGCGAAGGCTGTTTCGCCAATGGCGACGGCTCTGATGATGATTCTTGCAGCCGCCTCTGCGGGTTGCACGCCTCCGCCGGGTTCTGCTGCGGCTGCCGGTGACGGAGCGGCTCCGGGCGGCCCGGCGATGGCGTGGACAACGTTTCCAGGATCCCTTTGAGCAGGCATTCAGCCTCGAGGTTCCGCAGGGCTGGAAGGTCCGCGGCGGCCTGTTTCGGATGGGGTTTTCCGATGAGCGGCCGATGGTCGATCTGCTCTCTCCCGATGGGCGCATCAACGTGCGACTGGGGGACGTTTCCATTCCCACCTACACTTCGCCGAGCCCAAACCACACGCGCGAGGGCGAACCGTACGACCTCGGCGCGCAGGCGCAACTGGTCGTGGCTCGCTATCGCACCGGCCCGGAGTTTGCCGTGATGTATTCCCATGTGCGGTTCTACCAGGACTGCCACGATGCCGCGGGCGATGCGGGTGACCTGGGCTTCACCGTTCCGGACTACATTCCTGTGGAGGGCCCGGCACCGAAGAGCTCGGCCGGAGCAATTGCCTACCATTGCGGTTCGGGCGCAAATGAGAGGATCGCATTTGCCTATGCGAAGACGGCGCAGATGGGAGCTCTCTGGGGCGTGCCGGCGATGGGAAGTTTTTTGAGCCCGCCCGACAAGGTCGCGGTCGCCAAAGCTGTCTTACTCCATTGTGCGCAGACTTTCAAACTGATTCCCGCGTGGATTGAAAAGCAGAAGCAGATGGATGCCTATGCGCTTCAATATCAGCGTGCCCGGCAGCAGCAGCGCATGCAGGCGCTGGCACAGCAGGTTCAACAGTTCGAGGCGAAGATGCAAGCCATGCGCGACCAGGTGTCCTCATTTGAACGCCACCAGCAGGCCCAGGCAGACCAGGTAACGAGCTTCACGCAGGCATTGCGCGGAGTGACGCCGACCATCGACCCATTTACCGGCGAGGCTAAGGAAGTCTGGACCGGGCAGAGTTCCAGCTACTGGGAGAACGGCCGGGGCGACGTGGTCAATTCAGTGAACGCGCCTCCGGGTAATTGGGTGCACATGCCTGTTACCGGTCCGTAACATCCCGGATGCCGCTCCGTGACAGGAAGCGCCGAATCGCGTTAGGCTTGAGGGTATCGCGCATTTGACGTGATCAAGGAGCACCCGCACCCCCATGCCCATTCAGAAGACCTCGAAAATCTGGCACAACGGCAACCTCATCCCCTGGGAGGACGCCACCATCCACGTGATGAGCCACGTAATCCACTACGGCTCCAGCGTGTTTGAGGGCATCCGCTGCTACGCACAGCCGCAAGGCTCGGCCGTTTTCCGGCTGCCGGAACACATGCAGCGCCTGATCGACTCGGCCAAGATTTATCGGATGGATCTTCCCTTCTCGCTCGACGAGCTTTGCGCGGCGGTGGTGGACCTGATTGAGGCCAATGGGCTTGCACCGTGCTACATCCGTCCCATCGTGCTACGGGGCTATGGAGAAATCGGTGTCAATCCCAAGGGTTCGCCGATCGACGTCTATATGGCCAACTTCCCGTGGGGCAAGTACGTGGCTGGAACGGGCGGCGCGGACGTGTGCGTCTCAAGCTGGAACCGCCTGGCGCCGAACACCATGCCGGCGCTGGCCAAGGCCGGGGCGAATTACATGAACTCGCAGCTTATCCGCATGGAAGCCGATATCAACGGCTACGCCGAAGGCATTGCGCTCGACACCAACGGCCTGGTCAGCGAGGGCTCGGGAGAGAACGTGTTCGTGGTGCGGAATGGCGTTCTCTACACGCCGCCGCTGGCAAACTCGGCGCTGTCGGGCATCACGCGCGACAGCGTGCTGACCATCGCTCGCCACCTGGGGTTGACGGTGACCGAACAGTCGATTCCGCGGGAGATGCTGTACATCGCCGATGAAGTGTTCTTTACCGGCACAGCCGCCGAGGTAAGCCCGATCCGCTCGGTTGACCGCATCGTCGTGGCGGACGGAAAGACCGGCGAGATCACGAAGAAGATCGCCGACGAGTTCTTTGCCATCGCCAACGGCCTGAAGCCGGATCGCTTTGGCTGGCTCACTCCAGTGAAGGTGAACGCGACAGAGGCGGTTTCCGCTTAGGACCTTCGACCACAGTCTCAAAACGAAGGGCGGCTTTGTGGCCGCCCTTTTTAATTGCCGTGTAGTTTTCCGCCCTGATCCATAAGTCATCTTCTTCTCCTTCCCTAGCAAGCGCCACTCGGGCGAACCGCACTGCCCGCTTCCTGCGTCGGTTGGACTTGAGAAGTGGGAAGCACATAAGGCGTCGTGCCGACCAGGTTGGCGGCGCATTCGGCGAGGATTGCTGGAAGAGCTGCCGTCGTAGAGGGTAATGAAGGGACGGACGTGTCGGGCTTTGAGAAGTTGAAGGCCGCGGTCATGTCACCTACCGTAGCGCGGCGCCACGCGGAAAGGTTAGGAACCTCGGCGCCGAACCGTGTCTCGAGAAAGCGAAGGACCGAGGTGTGATCGAACAAGTTCGGAGGAGACGAAGCCACCCCGGCTGAAAGGCGAAATCACCAGCATCGGCACGCGGAAGCCCAGCCCGATGGGCCCGTTGATCGTCCCCGCCACCGTTGGGTCAGGCACTGCGGGCACAGTGACGTATTCGCCGGGAGTGCCTGGAGGAGCCGTGACGGGCGGAACATGATCGAAGAAGCCGCCATTTTCGTCGTAGGTGACAAACAGAGCAGTCTTTGCCCACGCAGCCGGATTTGCCGTCAAAGCCGCAACAATCGCGGACAGTGTGGTTTCTCCCAATAGAGACGGCGACGGAGGATGATCCGAATCGATGACTGAGGCAATGATCCACGAAACCTGCGGCAAGTTGCCCGCCAACGCATCCGATACAAAGTCGGTTGGGAACTGGGGGGTAAAAGCGTTGTGATAGAGAGTCGATGCAGGATCCTGAAAACTCTGGAAATAGGAAAGAATATTGTCGGAAAAAATCCCGTTGAGGATATTTTGATCCGGCGAGGTATAGACCTTCCAGGATATGCCGCGCGCCTGCAACTGCTCGGGCATGGTGGTATAGGTAAGCTTGCCAAAGAACGAGGACCGGTTGGTCACCAGCGTTTGGAGGAGCGGGCCGCCATTCTTGCCATCGGGGTCAATCGAAGCCGCCATCGAATAGATGCGATTTGGATCGGTCGGGCCGATCACCGAACAGAAATAATTGTCACAGAGTGTAAAGGCGTCGGCGACCGCGTAGTAGTAAGGCAGATCGGCGCGCGTGTAATAGCCCATGGAGAGCACTGCATCGTTGGCGTTGATGGCGAAGGCGCGAAGTCACGAAGCCATTCATCGCGCCATTGTTCCAGCTTTGATGCTGAGGTACCCAGTCGTGCGTGATGTCGTGTGTGCAGGCCGCATTCACCTGTGCGGTGTCCAGGTGGAACGGCAGGAGCACGCCCGCTGGCGCGTTCGAAGTGTTGCCGGGATAGGGCTGCTGGAACGCCGCACTCTGATCCGAGAATCCGCGCACCCCTCGAAAGCTTCCGAAATAGTGATCGAATGAGCGGTTTTCCTGGATCAGGATCACGACATGGTCGATGTCGGTCACTTTGGCGCAGGCGCTGGATGCAGGCGGTGCTGGAAGCCCGGCGCGTCCTCCGCATCCGGAGAACAATGATCCGGCAACTCCCGCTGCGCTGGATGCCGCTGCAATTTTCAGCATTTCTCGCCGCGTCATTTTTGCAGCAGGCATGGGCAGGCTCACCTTCCTCCCCTCGTTGGATGCCGATTCCCATCGCGTCGTGGTCAAATCGTGGCAATCGGGAGTATCCAATGGCCCCATGGCAGAAGAGCGCGGGGACTGAGCAGTTTTATACACCTCGTTCGTTACGAATCGACATGCCCTTGGGTTTCTGGCATTTTGTCGCCAATGGGGAAATTACACAGCAGTTAATAGCTACATCGTAGATAACGTCTGTGTAATTTCTCAATGGACGGTTACACATTCATCACAGATGAAATGATCAGTGCCGGACTACAATCGGCTGCACTGAGGAACCTTTATGAAACCCCAATCCGCTCTGGTTACGCTCCTCTGCGCGTGCTTCCTTTCAGGATGTGTGCGTGTCGCCCATCTCTACCCGGTCCAGGGACCGCTCGCCGCGCAGACGCCACCTCCGATTTACACCGGAAGGATGACGGGCGTCATCAATTCCGGCAGCATCTCCGCCAAACTTGCCAACGGCCAACAGTTCTCAGGGCAATGGCAGGCGCAGTCGGTCGGTGCGCTGGCCAAAGAGAGCAGAGCAGGGGTTGTGCCGCCATTCAACCTTTCCGCTGAATGGGACGCGGTTTATGGCCCCGGTTTCTATACGGCTCACGTGCTGGGAGCGCACCTGTTTGCGCGGACGACGCTTACAGGCAAGCAGGGCGGCGTACTCCAGATGGAAATGATCAGCCAACCGGTTGAAACCGCCGACGCGAAGGATGTCGCTGCACCCAATATCAGTGGCGTTGCCAGAGACGAAAAGGGGAATGTGTACAAAGTGGCATTCTGAATTGAGTCTGCTGCTCGCACGCGGGCCTTACGATTTACGGCGAAGGGTTCGGCCCTTTTGAACCGACAGCAGGTACGCCAGTGTCGGTTCCGAGAGGATGGTGGCCGATACTTCCCCAACTCCAAAAATTGGGTAACGTCCGAGTAGACAGTCAACCGCCAACGATGCTGAAAGGCAGGATCTTTTCGGGAATGTAGAGTTCGAGAATCACACTCAAAACAGTCCCCAGTGTTATAGTGTTGTCCACTGAAATGGTATGCGTTCTCGACACATAGTTCTGGTATTCTCGGTAGTTTGTGTTGCTGTGCTGCTCTGCCGACAGCCCAAGGTCAATTGTGAAACTTCAGCAACAGTTGAGCCTTACACGGCACATCTGACCATCACGAAGAATAGAGTTTTGCCCGATGGCTCCTCAGCCAACACCGTTTCCACGGTGGTTCTTGCCCGCGACCGGCAGCGAAGAATCTATGAGCAAACTGAGCAGGGGTCGATTATTGTGCAGGACCCGGCCAAGCTGCAGACTCTAACCTGGGATTCGAAAAGTCAGGTGGCGATCCTGGGGCATTGGCCGTATTGGTCAGGACGCAAAGGCTGCTGGGCAGATGAACAGGGGCAGCATCAGTCCAGTTTTCCGAGTGAGGAGGATTGGCACAAGGTTCCCACTTCGCCTGGGGAAGGAAAGTTGGAGACGATTGCGTCGATTGCCTATCCTTCAGGGGATAAGCGGACCAAGGCCCGGCTTGTGTCGGAGAATCTTGGTCACAAGGAAATTCACGGACTGAATGCATTTGGCATGCGATGGACCATTACGCCACTCGAAAGTGGTGGGGCGTCTGCCATGCCGGAACAGACTACTGAGCTCTGGAAATCCAGTGAATTCGATTTGAAGCTGCTAGAAGTGACCAGTGGCCAGAAGTACGGATTGAAGCGTGTGGAACTATCCGATCTGCAGAGGGCTGATCCCGATCCGGCGCTCTTCGAGCCGCCGCAAGGCTATAAGGTTCAGACCATCGAGTACCATCAGGTGCCGTGCGGACAGCAGTAGAAGATTGCTGTTCGTTCGGGAGAGTGACTGTACCAAGCAGAAGCAACTGTCAACGGCTGGTTCCGGGCGAGTCGTGGCCAATCCGTCAGTGGCCATTAACCGCACCTTCGAAACAAACAGGTGAGAATTTTGCTTTTGCCAATGCGATGCGTCTTGTGCTCGCAATTGACTAACTCGGCCAATTGGAAATGGAGCGGTTGAGCAGCGGAACAAGTCTAAGAAGCAGAGCGGTCATGAGAATCTTCCGGTCTATTTTGGTGGTGGCAATGTCTGCGCTGTGCCCTGCGGCATGGGCGCAGGATGCTTCGGCTCCGGTCCCTTCGCTGACAGTGCAGTCGAACCTGGTCGAAGTGCCGGCGCTGGTGAGGACGAAGTCGGGCGATGTGGTCTTTGCCCTCGGCGCGAATGATTTCGCGCTTTCAGACAACGGTGTGCCGCAGAAGCTCACCGTCGATGCGGAATCGGGCTCGCAGCCGCTGGCGCTGGCGATTGTGGTGGAGACGGGTGGCGCCAGCGCACGGCATCTGCGGGACTACGGGAAGCTGGATGCGGTTCTCGAAAGACTGACGGACAACATCGAACATCGCCTGGCTGTGATCTCTTTCGACAGCGAGGCGCATTTGCTCTTGCCGTTTACGTCGCAGACTTCGCAGGCCGCATTCCAGCTGGCTAACCTGCAACCTGGCGATAACGATGCGGCAATTCTGGATGCGCTAGCCTTTGCCATTGGACAGCTTCGCGATCAGCCAACCCGATTCAGGCGCGCAATTCTGCTGTTGAGCGAAACCGTGGATCAGAGCAGCACAACCAGCCTTGGCGATGCCTTGAGGCTGATTGGAAATACGAACACTGCGGTTTACAGCTTCGGATTTTCGAGCGCTCGCGACGCGGTGAAGCATGAGAACTCGAAATTCAATCGCCCTGATGAGCCCGGACCCGCGCACGGATGCTTCAGCAAGGATGGTGCCGACGCCGAATACTCCGGCCATTATGGAAAGCAGGTGCTGGATTGCATCAGCGATTTGGCTCCGCCGCTGCGCATTGGGACGATGGCTTACCTGGCGGCCCATGAAGGATTGCGCCGCAACACGTCGCAATCGATCTCGGAGCTGACCGGGGGCATGTTCCGCCACTTCGAAAACGGACGCGATCTGGAGGCCGGACTGAGCCTGCTGGCGCGCGATCTGCCCAACTACTACGTTCTCAGCTTCCGCCCGGTCGCGCTTACCCCCGGCCCCCATGCACTGCGGCTCACAATGAAGGATCGACCAAGCCTGTCAGTCACTTACAGGACGGAATACTGGCTTGATTCCGAAAGCCGGCGATGAGAACCGGGACGAAATACCACTTCGGTTTTCTTTGGCGTGTTACCACCGGTCAACCGCGTTGCATTTGAGGGATATGGGCCGGTAACCGACGATGCTATCGTCAAGTTTCGTACAGGCAGCGTGTTAACTGAAGAGTAACGAGCCACCATCCTGGGTCACCATCACTCCCAGGAAGCAACGAACCGTAAACGGCACACAAGGGGCAGGAAGTTTCCAAGGAAACGCGAGCATATGGAGACGAGGAACTGCTGCGCGCACAACCTGTCCAAGGGCTGCTCGATAAGCTCAAGGGTCACGGTTGCCGATAGCCTGCTCGAGCCGCTGAAGGTCTTGAGGACCATGGTCACGCTCGCCATCGATTCTCAGACCAGCCTCTGGTTGACTCCCCTGCTGAATACCCCGATGATGACCCGCCTCTTCCCTTTTGATCTTGTGTATCTTGACTCAAATCTCCGGGTCATCGAGGCAGTAGAGCTGGTTCCGGAGGCGCCGTTTCCGCCGTTCGATCGCGCCGTTGCAAGCGCCCTGATTCTGCCGCATCACACGGTGGCTTCCACAGGTGTTGGCAAGGGCGATGAGTTGCTGATCTGCGCGGAAGAGGAGTTCAAGCTCCGGCATGCTGAGGTCGTCCCTGCTGAGCGCGCTCTGGCTCCGGTCTCGGCATCCGCCACGGAAACAGCCGGAGAAGTCTCCTTGCCGCTCATGTCCGCTCCAGCGCCCGCTCCGAAGCCGTTCATCGCGCCGCGAATCCCGGTTCCTCTCCATACGGGCACGGTAGCCGCGGGCACAGGCTTCACGGTATCGCTGACCACTTCGTGGCGGATTTCGAGTTCCACGATGGCTGCGACGCTGCCCGAGGTGGAAGCGGAAGAAGAAGTTCCGGCGATTGAGAAGGCGGCTGTTCTGGATCCGACTGCTGCCGCCGAGCTTGCAGAGAGCTCTGTAGGGGAAGAGGCTGTCGTTGCGGCTCCCCAAGCGGTTGAAGAAACTGCCGCTCCTGAAGCTTCTCCCGAGATTGCCACTCCGGAGCTTTCTCCCGAGATTGCCGCACCTGAAGCGAGTGAAGAAACGCTCGCTGTTGAATCGGCTCCCGAAACAGTTACTCCCGAAGAGATCGATGAAACTGCTGCCATCGAAGCAACAACCCCTTCCGAGACCGCTTTTCTGAAGCTGACTCCAGAGACTGATGCGCCTGAGGCGAAATTAGAAACGGTCGCACTTGAAGCGCCCCCTCCGCAGGTCGAGCAGAGTCCAGATAAGGATCGGCCAAGCGATTCGATTCCACTTGCCTCCGCCGCTGCGGAACCGGTGGAGACGAAAACGCCGGCCTCGGAACTTGGGTCGCCGGCCGCCGGCAAGCCGCGTGTGAAGAAGGATGCACGGAATGCGCCCGCAATTGTTTCCACACCCAGGCCGTCGACTCCCGAGACAAAATCGCAGGACAAAAAGAAGGACCCGTTGGGAACGCGGGTCATTCGCTGGCTGAATCTTGAGGATCCGCCGCCGGAGCGTCGCTCGATTATTCGCCTGCTGTTACAGGGGCTGCAGGCATACGACGCCAACGGCGACGGATCAAAACGGTACGACGTGCGGGATTTGTGCCCTCCCGGGTTTTATCTGCGCACGCGGGAGAAGTGGCAGGCGGGAGAAGTGGTTTCGCTGGTGCTCGAAAAAACGGGCGCAACCGGAAACGATCATGAACGTCGTGTAACGGTGCAGGCCCGCGTGGTTCGATGTGACAACGAAGGTTTCGGCTTCGAGTTCGTGTTCCCGGAGGGGACTGAGTTCCGTCCGTGGGAGCGCGTTAGGACGAAGAGGTCGGACGAGACGGAAGCGGATTTCATTCTCAGGGAACTTCGCCTCGCACGGGCGCTGGGATTTCTGCAAAGGGTTTGTCCCAGCGCGGCACCAGAGATCAAACATGCACTGCACGACCGGCTGAGCAACAAGAGAGTGGCGAGCTCCGTCGAGATCGCGTTGAAAGCGGAAGCTTCTCTGGCTCGAAATGGAAACGCGGGCACCGGGCTGGTTCATCCCAACGTCGTCATGCGCATCATCGAAAACGGGTCATGGATTGAGGATGATTGGATCCGGGGCTTGTGGGCGGGAATCCTGGTTTCTGCCCACAGCGCCGATGGGCAGGACACATCGAACCTGGTCTTCATGGATTTGCTGGCGAAGCTGAATCCGATTCACCTGCGCATTTTGACGCTGGTGTGCCGCAAGGGCGCGGAAGCGATCGCATCCGGTCAGTCCGCCAACAAGCTGAATCTGTATTGCACCGCCGAAGAGTTGATGGGAGCAGCGGACTCGCACAGCTTCGCGCGAATTCAGCAATCGATCGGACACCTGTCCACTTCTGGCTTGATCGCCGAGACCTCCAGGCCCTCCTACGTCCAGCTTACGGGCAAGGAGAAAACCAGGACGGTGCCGACGCCCCTGGGTATGGAGATGTATGCGCGCTTGAATGGGCGTCGACAATGATGATGGGGTGACTCCTCCAGCTTTGAAGAATCCGTCGATCGCCGGCGAGTATCATAAACGTGTGGCTCCGGTCCGCGCCAAGGCCCGGTAAACGTTTGATATTCGAGGAAAAAATCCGCGCGTGAAACCCGACATGAAAGTGGAGTTCGCCGGCATCGAGCTGACCAACCCGGTCATCGCGGCGAGCGGCACTTTTGGCTACGGCATTGAGTTTGAAGAGATCGTCTCGCTGGAACGTATCGGCGCGTTTGTCACTAAGGGAATTTCGCGGGAGCCGATGCAGGGGCATCCGGCGCCGCGAATCATCCAGACCGCAGCCGGCATGTTGAACGCGATCGGCCTGCAGAACATCGGCGTCGACGAGTTCATCGCGAAAAAACTTCCGCCGATGAGCCGCTATCCCAAGCCTGCAAGGTCATCGTGAATGTCTTCGGCTACACGGTCAGCGAGTACATCGGGCGTGATCGAGCGGCTGAACGATGCCGAGGGAATCGCGGCATACGAGCTGAATGTGTCGTGCCCCAATGTGCATGCGGGCGGAATGACCTTTGGCGCCGATAGCGGTTCGCTCGAGTACCTTGTCAACGAAGCGAAAAGCAGTCGCGAAGCGGCCGCTGATCGTAAAGCTCTCGCCGAACGTCACGTCGATCGCGCAGATGGCGCGGGTGTGCGCGGCGCGGGAGCGGATGCGGTGAGCCTGGTGAATACGTTTCTCGCCATGTCGATCGACGTGGAGACGCGCAAGCCGCGGCTGACCAACGTGACCGGTGGATTGTCGGGGCCGGCGATCAAGCCGATCGCGCTGCGCATGGTGTACGAAGCGGCGCGGGCGGTGAGATTCCAGTGATCGGGCATGGGCGGCATTGTGACGCCGGAGGATGCAGTGGAGTTCATGCTCGCGGGTGCGACGGCGGTGCAGGTGGGAACGGCGAGCTATGCCGATCCGCGCGCGACCGAACGGCTGGCGAAGGGGCTTGAGTCGTGGTGCCGCAGCCATCATGTGGAGCGGGTGGCGAGCCTGACCGGCGCGCTCGAAGTGCCGAAGCGATAGAAGCCGGAAAAGAAGCGACTGAAGTCGTGCCCTTTCAAACCGCGCACAGTTGATATGATTCCCGGTGGAGTTTCCTCTTCCTGAAAAAAGGAGCATGCGCATGAGGCTTTGCCGCGTTCGATTCCCCCTGGTTTTTGTTCTGGTCCTGATTCTTGCTGGAGGCGCAACACTTCGCGCCGAGAACATCTCGCTTACCGTGGATGCAAGACAGACGCGGGAAAAACTGCTGCACGGAAAGGTAGTGATGCCGGCCAAGCCGGGCGCAATGACCATCTACTTCCCCAAATGGATTCCAGGCGGGCACGGTCCTCAGGGCCCCATCACGGAATTGACGGGGCTGAAGTTCGAGGCAAACGGAAAAACGATTCCGTGGCAGCGCGATCTTCTCGATGTATTCACTTTTCACGTAGACGTTCCGGAAGGCGCGACGCACCTGGAGATTTCGTTCGACGTGATTGAGCCCGACGGCTTCTCGGCGACGGACAAGCTGATAGACCTGGAATGGAATGAGGCGCTGCTTTATCCGGCAGGAACCCCATCGGCAGATCTCACGTTCGAGGCGAAGCTCATTCTGCCGGAGGGGTGGAAATACGGCACAGCATTGCCGGTGGCCGGCGAGTCGGGCAACGAGATTTCGTTCAAGCCAATTTCGCTGGAACACCTGGTGGATTCGCCGGTGATTGCCGGGCAATATTACCGCTCCATCGATCTGACTCCGCCGGGCGAGCCGATCCATCATGAGATCGACATGGTCGCCGACAGCGAAGATGCGCTGAACATGAGTCCCGAAGTGCAGAAGGACATGACCAGCCTGGTTGCCGAATCGGG
Organism: uncultured Acidobacteriaceae bacterium; assembly: GCA_963774175.1. Lineage (GTDB taxonomy): Bacteria > Acidobacteriota > Terriglobia > Terriglobales > Acidobacteriaceae > Telmatobacter. The sequence continues at coordinate 3,691 of CAVZDT010000006.1, read as the reverse complement.
CAAGCTGTTTGGCGCGCGGCACTATCGCGACTACCACTTCCTGCTTACGCTCAGCGATCACGTGATGCATTTCGGGCTGGAGCATCATGAGTCGAACGACAGCCGGCTGCCGGAGCGCGTTTTGCTGACGCCTGCGGCCCCTGTTCTGGTTGGGGCTCTGTTGCCGCATGAGTTTGCGCACTCGTGGAATGGGAAGTATCGCCGGCCGGCGGATCTAGCCACTCCCGATTTTCAGAAGCCGATGGAAGACGACCTGCTGTGGGGCTACGAAGGATTGACGGAGTATGCCGGTCCGCTGCTGGCGGTACGCAGCGGCTTGTTTACGCCGGAGCAGTATCGCGAGTACCTCGCGAACGCCGCAGCAATGTTGGGTCCGGGCCGGCCGGGCCGGAACTGGCGGCCGTTAGTGGATACGGCCGACTGCAGTCGCAGGCTTTGGGTATGGTGCGCGAGGCTGGACCAACTGGCGCCGCACCACCGACTACTACGACGAAGGCAACCTGATGTGGCTGGACGTGGCGACGATCATCCACCAGGTGACGAACGGACAGAAATCGATTGACGACTTCTGTCACCTCTTCCACGGCGGAACAAACAACGGCCCGGAGGTGAAAACCTACACGCTCGACGCAGCTGGTTGCAGACGCTGAACCAGGTCGCTCCTTACGACTGGGCTGGGTTCTTCCAGAAACATGTGTATTCGGTAGCGCCGGAGATGCCTGAGGACGGGATCCAGAATGCCGGCTGGACAGTGGAGTTCAACAACAAGCCGCTGAATCTTCCCGGCCGGCACGGCGAAACGAGCGACACTTACTCGATCGGGCTGCAGGTTGGCGGCGATGGAACCGTGACAGACTCCGTCGTCGGTGGGCCTGCGTTCAAGGCGGGCATCACGTCGAGTATGAAGGTCATCGGCGTCAATGGGCGCGTGTTCACTCCCGAACTGCTGAACGATTCGATCAAGGATGCCGCGGACGGCTCAAAGCCGATCACGCTGCTGGTTATTGACGATGACTACTATCGCACCGCAACGATTGACTACCACGGAGGCCCGCGTTATCCGCACCTGGTACGCGAAGAGGGCAAGCCGGACTATCTGGATGAGTTGATCAAGGCGCGGGCTGGACAGTAGAGATTCGTTCAAAACCCGGGTCCAGAATCGAGATCCGGGGCCCCATCTTCGTGCTCGATTTAACGGTCGTTTGACGACAGCCAGTAGTCGAAGCCGTCGATGATGGCCATGAGTGCGGCTTGATTCAGATCGCTGCTGACGCCGGCGGTGATCCAGGGCTCGTGTCCGTCAGCATGAAAACTGACGGTAACGCGGACGTGGGCCGCGGAGTCATGCGCCGCAACGTCAAGCGCCGTCACGGTGAACGTACCGAGGCGCATTTTGGCGAGTTCCGGATACCATTTCTCCAGTTCGCGGCGCATCGCCTTGGTGAGCGCGTCCACCGGTCCGGCGCCTTCTGCCCGTGACGTGGCCAGGGTGGATTCGCCGACCGAGAGCGTCATGAAGGCCTGCACAAAACGATTGCCGATCTCGTCGGATTCGTCGAAGACGCGCCAGCTCCGGATCGCAAACCGGTTGCGGTGCTGTTTGAGCGCCTTCATGCAGGCGAGCCGGAAGGAGATTTCACTCGCGGTGAAGCCGCCGCCTTCGATCATGGATTCGTTGGCTTCAATCAGGCTCTGAGCCTGTTCGGAATTCAGGGGGAGGCCGAGAGTTTCGGAGAGCAGCATCACGTTGGCTCTTCCGGATTGACGATTGACGCCAATGGTCGGATTGGCTCCAACGCGGGCCGGATCGCACCAGAGATATGCGCCAGGATTCTTGCGCTCGCTGCTGCCATGCATGCCGGCCCAGGTGCCAAAAGCTCCAAGGCCTACGATGGGCGCGCTGTGCGGCGGCTCCAGTCCAAAGGCTGCGTAAGCCGAATGGGCAAGGCTGGTCAAACCGGCGAGAGCTTCGGGAGGCACAAATTCAGCTTCATTGCGAAGCTGCATGCTGCCGATGACGGTGGTGAGATTTACATTGCCGCACCGCTCGCCTGTTCCAAGGAGCGTGCCCTGTATCTGCACCGCTCCCGCAAGGACAGCCGCGCGCGTGTTGGCCGAACCAAGACCGCGATCCTTGTGGCCGTGAAAGCCAAAGTTGGCGCCGGGATAATCGCGGGTGAGGCGCGAGAAGACGTCTGCGACTTCTTCCGGGCTTGCACCTCCGGTGGTATCGCAGATGACGATGCGGCTGACCTGCTGGCGAATGCACTGCTCGGTGAGCTGGCGGAAGTGGTCGAGGCTGCGCTGATGAAACTCCGCATCGCAGGCGATGCCGTTTTCGCGGCGGCCGCAGTTGGCGTCCATCGCGTGCTCGAAATCTACGAAGACTTCCAGGCCATTCTGTTGGAGAAAATCGATCGTCTCCCACGCCATGCGAAGGTTTTCTTCCGGGGTAATTTCAAGAGACTTTGTGACGTCCAGAAGCCGCGACTTTACGACCACGACTGCGGTGGGAACGCGCTGCTTGTGGCGCAGCATGAATTGGAGGTCGGGCCACTCATCGACCTTGGCACTCCTGCCGCGCGACCGGCCGAAGAGGGCCAGTTTCATTTTGCCGGTGTCGACCGATGTGAGGGCGGCGGACAGGTCCTCTACGAACTGATTTGCGCCGGCGAAGCCGATCTCAGCGTAGTGCACGCCAAATGAACTCATCCGCTGGAGCAGGATGGTGGCGTTGGGGACGGAGATGTCGAGATTGGGCTGCTGCAGCCCGTCGCGAAGGCTGGTGTCAAACAGTTCCACCTTCGGTGTTTTCAGTGACTTCATGGTTTTCCATGTGTTTCGTGGCGCTCGCTGGGACGTGTGGTGCCTAAATACATTCGGATTCTTAATGATAGCGTGGACGGGGTACTTTCTACGAGAACCGTTGAAGTTCGAGGTTTCGCACCCGGCCTGTCGAAGCCCGAACCTTCCCTACAGGTCTGAAATTCCCGACCTGGGCGACCCATAATCTGTCGTATTGAAAGTGAGCGACGTCACAACTGCGGCTATGATTTGCGCAAAATACGTGATTTGCAACACTTGTGATGCCGCTCACAGCCGATCGTGATGCGGGATAAGTACCGTGCCATCATTCACCGGAGTTCGGAAGTGTGACTTGGCCGACATGGTCGGCCTCTGGAGATCTCCGGTGCCTGCATAGCGCCTAAGCGCTGCAAGTGAGGTGGTGGGCATGGGGCAAACAATTTGGCAGTCGATGGAAAAGAAGGGATACAGCCGCAGACAATTTCTGCAGTTCTGCGCATCGGCGGCAGCGGCGGCGGGCATCGCGCAAAGCGGCGTAGCCCAGGTTGTATCGGCGTTTGAGAAGAAGGAAAAACCGGTTGTCGTCTGGCTGCACTTTCAGGAGTGCACGGGCTGCAGCGAATCATTTATTCGGGCTTCGCACCCGATCGTGGCAGACGCGCTGCTCGATGTGCTGTCGCTGAACTACTCGGAAACGCTGATGGCGCCTTCGGGCTTCCAGGCAGAGAAGAGCCTGACAGACACGATTCGCGACCACAAGGGCAAGTACATCCTGGTTGCAGAAGGCGCGGTGCCGACCAAGGACGGCGGCATCTACTGCATGATCCGCGGCAAGACGGCGCTCTCGATTCTGCAGGAAACAGCAGCTGATGCGGCGGCGGTTTTG
>CAVZDT010000005.1:0-92606 GCA_963774175.1 uncultured Acidobacteriaceae bacterium | reverse complement strand
AGCCCTTTTTCGATGTGGCGCGATATTGCTCATACCAACACCGACGCCATCGCGGCCGCTCTCGAGGCACTCGAGCAGCGACTCGCGCACATTCGCGAAAACCTGCGCACCCCCGGAGTTGCGAGACGAATTCGAAAGGCCAATCGCTTCCGGCGCGAATAGATCGTCCGGCTGGCCTCCGTTTCTCCCTCACCTATAATCTCTCGCCATGCGGCTTCTCCTTCGCGACCTGCGCTTCGGTGTGCGGACACTGGCCAAGACCCCGCTCTTTACGCTTGCCGACGGTCTGACGCTGGCGCTTGGAATCGGCGCGAACACAGCCATCTTCACGGTGACGAACGCGCTGCTGCTGCGACCGTTTCCGTATCACGATCCCGAGCAGCTTGTCAGTATTGCCTCGAAAGACGCCGCAAAAGATGACGGCATACGCTATTGCGCTATGAACTTGTTCGCGACTACAACCGTTCGTTCCAATCGGTTGCTGTCTGGACCAGCGACAACCTAAATCTCACGGGGAACGGAGATCCCGTCCAGGTCCCCATAGCCCGCGTTTCTCCCGCGATTCTTTCAGATGCTCGACATACAGCCGCAACTGGGACGCGTATTTCGCAGGAGGAGGCACACCAGCTGGAAGGCCCGTTGTCATACTCAGCGACGCAATTTGGCGGACGCGTTATCACGCCGACCCGAACATCATTGGCTCCGCGATCACACTTGATTCAGTATCGAGTACAGTTGTCGGCATCCTCCCGGCAGATGCCCGCTTTCCGTTCATGCCGAAGACGGACATCTTTACGCCGCGTTACTTTGAGTTTTCGTTGATGACGCCTCAGCGGTTGCGAATGGGCGTTGGATACCTCAACATCGTTGCACGCCTTCGTCCCGGAGCCACCATCGCAGAAGCCAATAACGAACTGGCATTGCTGAATCAGCGTTACCGACAGCAAAATCCAACCGCCCCCGATGCTTCGCCTTCCACCGTGATGACGGCCGAAAGCCTGCGCGATCAGGTTATAGGCGATGTGCGGCCCAAGGTTCTTATGCTGTTCGGCGCAGTCGCAGTCGTTCTGCTCATCGCCTGCGCAAACGTCGCAAGCCTTCTGCTTTCGCGTGCACTCGCCCGGAAGCGCGAAATCGCAACACGCGCGGCCATTGGTGCAAGCCGCAGTGCAATCGTGCGCCAACTCCTCACGGAGAGCATGATGCTGGCTCTCATCGCCGGTGCCGTCGGCGTGGGCATCGGCTGGGTAGCTACGCGGGCACTCGCAACCTGGGGAGCGTCCCAGATACCGCAAGGGTTTCCAGTCACCCTCGACTTGCGTGTCCTTCTTTTTACCCTCGCATATCTCTGTGCTCGCCGGCATTTTGTTCGGCATCTTTCCCGCCGTGCAACTCGTCCGTATCGATTTGAATGCGACCCTCCGCGCTGAAGGTCGATCCGCATCGCTTGGCCGTTCGGGATCGAAGACCAAAGCACTGCTGGTCGTTGGCCAGATCGCGCTTGCACTCGTATTGCTGATCGCAGCCGGGCTACTCCTGCGAAGTTTCAGTCGGCTATTACACGTCGATCCCGGGTTCGACGCGCACAACCTGCTGACGATGAACATCTCTCTCTCGACAGCGAAATACGCGAAACCCGATCAGCAGATCGCCTTCTTCGATGATGTTCTGCAGAGAATCTCTGCGCAGCCCGGAATACGTTCAGCTGCCATCTCTGCGGCAATGCCCCTGACCTTCAAGCGCATCACACCTGTACTTGCCGGAAGGTCAACCCGATGTGCCGCTCGCTCAGCGACCGTTCGTCGATATTGAGGCGATCAGCCCGCAGTGGTTCGAGACGATGCGCGTCCCTTTGCGCAGGGGTCGCACATTTCACAAACGCCGACAACGCCACCGCTCCGCTCGTGGTGGTTGTGAATGAAACTTTCGCGCGCCAGTACTGGCCCGGCCAGTCGGCAGTCGGCAAGAAAATCGTGATCGGGCGTAGACCCGAGCCCGCTCTGGTTGTCGGTGTGGCTGCGGATGTCAAGAATCAGGGTCTGGAGAAGAAATCGCAGGCGCAGTTGTATTTGCCGTTCCCGCAACTTTCCTGGAGCGACATGAATCTTCTGGTGCGGACAGATGTCCCAACCGGCACGGTGCAGTCGCAACCCTGCGTGCCCAGATCGCTGCCGTCGACGGCAATCAGCCTGTAAATGAGATTCAAACCGCGGAAGAACTGGTCGACAACTCGCGTGCGCAACCCCGTTTCACCATGCTGCTCATCGGCGGTTTTTCAGGAACAGCGCTTGTGCTTGCCATCATTGGCGTTTACGGCGTCTTGTCCTATACTCGGTCGGGCAGCGCAGCCAGGAATTCGGCATTCGGCTGGCACTTGGAGCCCATCGCAGGGACATCTTGCGAATGGTCATGCGACAGGGACTATGGCTGGCGTTGGCTGGGATCGTGCCGGATTGTGCGCGGCGCTGATGACGCAAGGCTACTGGAAAATGCGCTCTACAAGACCGGCTCTCGCGACCTTGCCAACCTTCGTTCTTGCGCCAGTTGTTTTTCTTGGAGTGGCGGCGTTTGCAAGCTATCTCCCCGCACGGCGCGCCATGAAGGTGGAACCCATCGAAACTCTCAAGTAAGCGAGAGCTGAGTTCGATTCAACCGATTGTTCAACGGCCTCGATTTCGTCTTTTTCGGGATCGAGGGTCTGGAAGCCTTCGGCTCTTGCCGCTTCCAGCAACTCGGCGAGCCGAAACGAAGATGATCTCGGTGCCCTGGAACATGTCGCGCGCGACCAGCGCGGCGCCGAGTTGCAGGGCCTCGGGCCAGCGCAGGTTGGTGCGATCGAGCAGCTGGCGCGCGGCTTCGAGCACTGCCGGGTTGAGCGGCTGCTGCACCATGCGGGCCGCCTCCAGGCGCAGGATTTCGAGTGCGGCGGCGGCGTCTGCGGAGCTGATGTCGCCGGCGCGCTCGCGGCGGCGAATGGCGGCGTAAACCTCCAGCGGCGTGGAGGCGGCGATCAGCTTGCGGTTGTCCTCGACCGTTTCCATCAAGCCGGATCAGGCGTCCGTGCCGGGCTCCTGCACAAACAGCTTGGCGAAGGCCGTGGACTCGAGAAAGTAGCAAGCTCACAGCTTTCCCCGTTCCTCTTCGATGGCCTCGCCGATCGATTCGCCCTGCACCGACGACGGGATGGAAGCGCTGGGCCTCTTCGGGAATGCCGGCCTCGGCGCGGTTGAGGCGAATGGTGGTGGTGGGGTAAGCGGGCGTCTTGGGATTGGCGATCTTGCTGGTCAGCACCACGCCGCGCTGAATTGCCTCAGCCAGCACCGCCTGGCCGGGATTCGGGATGCTGGTTCCAGCGGAAGGCTTTGCGCGGCAGGAACGAGTCGCGGAACCACTTGAGCGCGATGAACGCGTGGCCGCCGCGCTCGGCTTCGGCCAGAGCGGCGCAGAGTTCCTTGACGCGTGCATCCAGGTCGGCGGGCAGATGCGGCGGCTTCTTCATCATCGTCTTCGAAGTGTTGCTCGATGCGGGGCGCGTGAGGCGCGGCTCTGCCGGGCAGGGGCAGCTGTTGTCGTCGAGGCGCTCGAAGTAGATGCGGACTTCATCCTCTTCCGGCGACCAGCTGTCTGCCGACGCATTGCGGCGCTTGCTGCGCCCGTTTTCGCTGCACAGTTCTACGATGGCCTGGTATCCGGGAGGCGCCAGGAAACGCAGTGCGCGCGCCAGCCCGGGATCCTGGGAGAATGCCAGTTCACTCAAGGCCTCTTCAATAATCTCTTCCGCGTCCGGAACACTCAGATTGCTGATGTCTACGCTGCTTTGCGCAGCCCGATTCGACTTCATGACAGATTCTCCGTATAAAGCTTCTTTAGCCCTGTCCTCATCTTGCTGCGCTCTGGTGAGTTGAACTCTCCTGACGATGCGGCGCTTTTCGGCGGGTGACAGGTTCCTGATTCTGGCTGTAAATGAACCATTTGGTTTTCCGAACAATTGTAAGGTGTTCATGGCGGTTTTAGTCTTGCCGAAGCAGCCCCAATAGCATCTCTGCTTCTTTCTTGATTCCCCACAGGGTCGAGAAAACTTTAACTTAAAAGCACTTTCAGCCTAACCACGCACTAGTGTAAACGATTGTGCAACCGAACCCCATGCGCGTGCAAGAGTACTGAGCTTTCGAATCAGGAGTCCGACTTCAACTCCGTGAAAAGGCTGGTCATCGGGAGTATTCTTGAGAGCCTCTACCATCGGACAATGGAAGTGAGAGCATCACTCCGTACAATAGAGGGATGCGGCGTTGTCTCCTTTTTACCTGTTCTTTGTTGCCTGGTCTTGGAAAAGTACACCTGCACACGGTCAGGCGGCCGCACCGGCATTTGACCTGATCGGACCGAAAGTAGATGTACACGTGAAACGGGGAGAGGTGACCCTGCCCATCGGGCAGGTGCCGAACCTGCTTCCCGGCGACCGTCTGTGGATTCACCCCGACTTTCCTGAGAGCCAGTCGACCCGCTTTGTTCTGATCGTGGCATTCCTGCGCGGCGCCACGAATCCTCCTCCATCCGAGTGGTTTACGCGCGTTGATACCTGGGATAAACAGGCACGCGAAGAAGGCGTCTTCGTGACGGTTCCGGACGGGGCGGAGCAGGCGATCGTGTTTCTGGCACCTGCCACCGGGGGCGACTTCAGCACCCTGCGGAATGCGGTGAGGGGACGGCCGGGCGTTTTCGTTCGGGCGACGCAGGACCTGCAGGCGGCGAGCCAGGACCGGATGCGGCCGGATGCCTATCTTTCGGACGTCAAGGTCACCTCGCAGACTGATCCCAAGTCGTTGAAGGAGCGTGCGCAGAAGTCGGCATCGGTGCTGGGCATCAAGCTCGACCAGCAGTGCTTCGACAAGCCGACGGATCAGCAGGCTACGTGCTTGACGCAGCATACCGACGGTATGGTCCTGGACGACGCCAACGCCTCCAGCAAAGTGGCGCAGCTAACCAGCGGGAGCAGCGGTGACCTGATGAATCAGCTGAGCTACTCGACGCTGGGCGGCGCGGGAATTTACAGCCCGTATGTCGGCGCCATCGTGGACACCGCGAGGATCCTGGCGTCGTTGCACACCGCGCATTTTCAATACATTCCCGCCCTGGCGCTGCCGACGCAGGATACGCTCAATCTGCGGCTGAACGTGCCGCCGTCGTTCCGCGACCCGAAGTCGGTGGTGGTGGTGGCGCTGCCGCCGGTAGGGCCGGTGGTGATGCCGCCGCTGCACCCTGTGAATCCGTCGGAGCAGTTCTGTGCCGAAAAGACGGGCCTGGTGCTTCCGGCTGAAGGCGCGCCGCTGGTGTACGCGACCCCCGAGGCGCACGATTTGAAGCTGCATATCGAATCGAAGTCCGGTCCTGTTGATGTGCCGTTGAAGGCGGATTCCGCGGACGGCGGGCTGGTGGCTACGCATGCTATGCCGCAGCTTCCCGCTGGGGAACTGAGTGGGGTTGTGAAGGGCAAATGGGGATTCGACGACTGGGAGGGTCCGAGGTTCCACCTGGTCAGCGCCAGCGCGGGCAAATGGACGGTGGCGCCAGGCGATGAGTCGGCTCTGGTTGTCGGCCGGGAAGACACGCTTCACATCGAGGGTGAGAACACGCTCTGCGTGGAGAAGGTCGAAGCCAAGTCGAAGGACGCAGGCAGCGCGGAGATCCAGTGGAAGTCGCCGAAGCCGAGCACGCTGGAGATGTCGATGCCGTTGAAGGACGCGGCGCCGGGACCGGTGGCGATTGATATCCATCAGTACGGCCTGAGCCAACCGGACAAGCTGACGCTGATGGCTTACTCCGAGGCTGCTTCGCTGGAGAAGCTGAGGCTGAGCGCCGGGGACGCGGAGGCGGCGCTCACTGGAAACCGGCTGGACGAAGTGGCCAAGGTCTCTCTCAATGGGATTGTATGGACACCGGTGAACCTGAAGCGCGTGCAGGACCAGGACCAGCTGGACATGAAAGCAGACAGCGAGACCAGCGGCCTCGAGCCCGAAAAGCACTACACCGCCAAGGTTGAACTGCGCGATGGACGGGAGCTGAAGGTTCCGGTCACCGTTGAGGCTCCGCGGCCGCAAGTGACGCTACTGAGCAAGGGGACGCAAGATCAAGAGTCGAATGACCCCTCACCCGTGCACCTGGGGAGTCCGAATGATCTTCCGGTGGAACGCAGGTTGGTGTTCTTCTTGAAGTCCAAGACGCCGGCGAACTTTCCCCGTGACGAAAAGGTCGAGGTCGCCGCGCCCGACAACAGCTTTCACACAACGCTGTCACTGAGTGACGGGACGCTGATGCTGGAAGATGCCAACACTGCGCTCGGAGTCGTGGAACCCCTGGCCAAGTTCGGTTCGTCGGCGTTCGGGCCGGTACAGGCGCGGGCGATTTCGGCGAACGGTGTTGCGGGCGACTGGCTGTCTCTGGGAACGCTGGTGCGTATTCCCGACTTCAAAGAACTCCACTGCCCGCGCAGCGTTTCGCACCCGTGCGTGTTGATGGGGACGAATCTGTTTCTGGCCGAGTCGGTGGCGTCGTCATCCGATTTTGAGAATGCGGTGGATGTGCCGGCGGACTTTACGGGTACGCAGTTGACGGTTCCGCATCCGGTGAATGGCGTGCTGTATCTCAAGCTGCGCGACGACCCTTCAACGGTGCAGACACTGGCGCTGTCGGTGATGCCGTGGACAACAGGAACGCCGGTTCCGACGGCGATCAAACCCGCGGCTGCCGCACCGGTTTCAACGGCACCCGCCGATACGACGCCCACAAGTACCGCGCCCGCGACTACTGCGCCGGCGCCCGCTCCGGAACAGCAAAACGCACAGACACCGGCGCCACCGCCTTCGAAGAAGGAACGGTAGATCCCCGGGGTCTGAGAGCCCTTCTGGTTTGCGGCGCGAAGGAAGGTCGTCCCAGCGACGAAGACTTGTCGTCGGGACCCCGATGAAGTTGTGCCAGGACACATTGAATGGAGAGGCAGGTCCTTCGCTCCGCTTACCCCACAGCCGACTCCGTCGTCTACGGAGCTCCTAAGCTGCTCCGCTCAGGATGACACCCCTGTTCCATAAAGGGCGTTCTTGCGGCACGACCTGAAGATCATCCCTGATACGAAGACTTGTCGCAGGCATCCCGATGAAGTCATGCCTCGATACAAACTCGCATCCATGCCAAACCGGCCCAGATGCCTATTGGAAGTAGGCGCGGTTTTTCTCGGCGAAGTCAGCCTTTTCGGCGGGCAGATCGGCTTCAGGATAGATCGCGTTGTGCGCGCAGAGGCTGGCACAGTTGCCACAGTCGATGCACTCGTCGGGATTGATGTAGACCTGCGAGACAGTTGCGGCGGCATCATCGGAGGGTTGCGGGGCAATGGCGGCGGTGGCGCACTCTGTGACGCAGACAAAATCCTTCGTGCAGGCATCGGTTATAACGTAAGCCATGAAAGAGTAGCTCCTTATAGTAGTGCGCATGATGATGACGCGCTGATTTGAGCATAGACAGCGATGGCCGGGGCGCTCGGTGACTCGAATCACAGCGACGATGGGGACGAATCGACACGGGTTGCGGGGGCATGAACTGCTTTTCATTTGAAAGGCGCAGGGGCCATTTATGCTGAAGGCATGCTGAAGCCCAAGCTGATTTCTTCCCTTGTCATAGGCTCAACGGGTTTTGCTTTCATGACAATTGGAGTTGCTGCCCAGACCAATGGGGCGACATGGACCTTTGCGGTGTCGGGAGACAGCCGCAACTGCGGTGATTTTGTAATGCCCGCGATCGCCTCCGGGGTGAAGGCCGATGGCGATGCGTTCTACTGGCACCTCGGTGATTTTCGCTGGATGTCGCAGCCAGACGAGGATCTCGTGTCGATGCGGCCCGGGGGCAAAGAGCCGTCGCTCGAGGAGTATCACCAGATTGCGTGGGACGATTTTCTGACGCACCAGATGGCGGCCTTCAAAGTTCCGGTCTTCCTGGGACGCGGGAATCACGAGACGGTGCCGCCGATGACGCGCGACGGCTACATCGCGAAGTTTGGTTCGTATCTGAATCGGCCGGAGATTGCGGCGCAGCGCGATGCGGACGGAGCCGGCGCCGGTCCGATCGGGCCGTGGTACCACTGGACGCACGAGGGCGTGGATTTCATTACGCTGGATAATGCGAGCCGCGAGGAATTTTCTGATGCGCAATTGAAGTGGCTGCGCGGCGTTCTCGATCGTGACCTGGCGCCGGGATTCGGGGATTCGTGCGATCGTAGCCGGGATGCACGAGGCGCTGCCGCACTCGACGGGCGCGGAGCATGCGATGGACGATTGGGATCTTGGCGAACGGACGGGCGACGAGGTGTATGCGTGGTTCTATGATGCGCAGGCCGCAGGCAAGCACGTGTACCTTTTCGCGAGCCATTCGCACTACTACTCCCCGAACATTTTCAACACGCCTTACTGGAAGCAGTATTCAAACCGGGTTGTGCCCGGGCTAATCATCGGGACGGCGGGGGCGCACCGCTACGCACTGCCGAAGACGGCGGATAAAGCTGCGCGCACGCACATCTACGGTTTCGTCGAGGGAACGGTGCATGCGGACGGGCAGATCGATTTCAAGTTGCGGGAGCTCTCCGAGGAAGATCTGAAGCAGAGCCGCTGGCCCAACGCGCCCCTCGATGCGATCCATGAATGTTTTGTGAACAACGCCGATGCGCCGTAGTTGCGAAGGAATGAAACGGCCTGGCAGTGGCGGCCGGTGGCTTTGGGCCGGACTTGTGGAGGCTGGAACAGGCGAAAAGGGGTCCGCAAAATCTGACGAAGTTGGGCTGACTGGCGAAAACTCGTCATTTTCCGCGGCATGATGCACCATAAATAGTGCAGACTGAGCAAGCATGCACGCTATTAAGTAATTGCATAAATTATACTTATCCGTTATAAGGCGAATATGAGACGTAGATTTGGCGAATTTTTTTATTCAAGACTGGGTCCTTGCCCTTCGAAGTCCGGACCATGCTTCGGCCTGGGCACACCGAGTTCATCTTCTGCCTTGCGCTTTTCTTTATTGTGCCGCAAGAGATGGAAATGATCTGCAATTCCGGAAGAAGTATTTGCTGTGTATTTTGAGTGAGTTAGGTGGATTGTTGGGGGTGCGGGGTTGACGGAGCTGGACCTGTCGGGGCGCAGTACGAGGAGACGCAGGGGAATCTGGTTCCCGATGGGGAGCGCGATCACAAGGTGGGCCTGCTCCGTGTGGGATCAAAGGCGAGGTTGGCTGGTTCAAAAGAAAAATACACGATATTCGTTCCACTGCGGAGTGCCAGATAACTCCGGGGCGAGTTTTTGCGTCTGTTCTGTTGTAGGTGGTTGTGTCGGACTTCCCCGGGCGCCTGTCCTGCGGGGAGAGGCCTGCCGGTTACATAACACGGAATCAGGGCTGATCTCACAGCGGGTTCAGTCGACTGATCGCATAAAATCGAATAGAAAAAGACGGCCCGCGTACCGGGTGGCGTTCCTTTCGACAACCTCTGCAGTAATTTGTTGCCCGTAAGTCATTTGAAGTCAACAGGCCCGAAGGTCGTGCGAGCGGGGTGCGCGCAGGTGTCTTCAGGGTGGCAGGAGAAAGACGACAATTTCGCGCTGGTTGGCAGATTTGGCAGATGTGGATAATGCCTTACCAAGCGAAGGATGGCAAAGCCATGAACAGGAATACGGGGAGTTTTACGTTTGAGTTGGAAGCTTGAGGCACTGCGGGTCGACTCGGTCGCACCGGGCGCAAAACCGCATCTATCAAAAGCGCATCTATTGTGAGAACAGGACAGCGGGTGTGGATCGGAGTTGGCACAGCCGCCGGAACAGAAGCAATCGCAGTTACAAGGAAGAGTGTTTCTCTGGATTTATTTACGCACGAGTTTCAGATGAAGAGCGTTGCATAAAAATTGACGGGGCGACGCGTGGGCAGTTGATGCGTCATTTCCGCTAGAGCGGTTTCGCTTCACATCTCGTCATCAGGAACGTGACGGTGGAAGCTACAGATAAAGAGATTCGAGCAGCAGGAGCGAACTCCGCTGTACCACTTCAGGTGCCTTGATTCGTACCCAGAATGTTCTCCGATAACTTTCGCGGGCGCGTGCTTTGGCAAGGCGCCGAGAGAGAAAGCGGAGGGAAGTTATATATCGCAAGCCCATGCGCAAACCGTGGCGAATTCATTCTTTTGAGGAATTCGCGAGGGCATGGAAACACACGAAGCGAGGGTATCGCGAATGCAAGGAAAAAGTACCGCCTTAAATATATTGGAAGCCGATGGATCGATTGTGAGCGCGATTTCAGTCGTCGGCATATTGCAAGAAACAACTTCGGCGTCAGTTTGGAGACGCCCAACGCCTTACCTTTCCGCTGCAGTGCAACGATCACTGTCGTGGCGTTACGCAGTGGTGAAGCGATCGATCGACATTCTGATGTCGAGCGCACTGATCATCCTTTTCTTTCCGGTGATGCTGGTGGTGGCACTCGCCGTGAAGCTAACGTCTCCGGGGCCGCTGTTTTTCACCCAGGAGCGGAAGGGACGTTTCGGAGTACCGTTCCGGATCATCAAGTTTCGCTCGATGTATACGAAGAAGCACAAGGACAACGTGCAGGCGATTAACGAGTTTCATCGGCGCAACGAAGCGGCGTATCCGTTGAACAAGGACACGCCGGATCCGCGGATCACGCCGGTGGGCCGGATTATTCGCAAGCTGAGCATGGACGAACTTCCCCAGTTGTTCAACGTCCTGCGGGGAGACATGTCGCTGGTGGGACCGCGTCCGATTGTGGAGGCAGAGGTTCCGCTTTACGGGCAGCACTTTCCCTACTACGACTTGTTTCGGCCGGGGATCACGGGCCTGTGGCAAGTATCGGGACGCAGCGACGTCGCGTTTGACCGAAGAGTTCTGTTCGATCGCGAATATGCGAGCGGGTGGAGTTGCGGGCTCGACTTCAAGATTTTGACGATGACGATTCCCGCCGTGGTCACGATGCGCGGCGCTTACTAGGTCATAAGTTCGCGCTTTACCACCCTGGCGACAGAAGAGGAGTGTCGCGAGGGTGGGGGACCGGCGTGTTGCGCGGCATTGGAGTTCAAGACCGGAAGACAAAAAAAAGATGAGCAAGAGCCAGAGTAAGTATTTGTGGGTATTGATGGTTTTTGCAGTTGCCCTACCTCCAAGTCGAGCGAGAGCACAGACGGAACCGTCGACTCAGAGCCCCAGCAGCCCGCAGCAGGACACCACTCAGAACTGCGCGAATGGGGATTTGTCGGCGTGCCAGACGACGACCCCTTCGACCCAGGGATTACCCGGAGAGGGGGCGACCGGCTCGACGGGGGTATTTCCGACGATAAACCCCGGCGCGCCGAACGCGCCGATGTCGGTCTATCGCGATGACACGGATGGGATGGATCGCACGGCGGGATTGCGGCAACGTCCCAGCACGCCTGCCAAGCCGCAATCGTTGACTGAGTTTCAGATGCTGGTGGCTGGTTCTATCGGACGCATCGTACCGGTATACGGAGCGGATCTGTTTGCCGACGTGCCGGATACGTTTGCGCCGGTGCAGCGGTTGCCTATGACTCCCGATTACGTGATCGGCCCGGGCGACGAGCTGCTGATTCGCACCTGGGGACAGGTAACGCAGAACCTGCATCTTACAGTTGACCGGTCGGGATCGATCTACGTTCCGCAGGTTGGGGAGTTCCGGGTGGCAGGGTTGCAGTTCCGGCAATTGCAGGGATTTCTGAAGGCGCGCTTCGACCGCGTCTACCGGAATTACGACATGAATGTAAACCTGGGGCAGTTGCGATCTATCCAAGTGTTTGTCACGGGAGAGGCGCGGCGTCCAGGCAGCTATACGGTCAGTTCGCTGAGCACGCTGGTGAATGCGGTATTTGCGTGCGGTGGGCCTGGGCCGCAGGGTTCGTTACGGCACATCCTGTTGAGGCGCAACGGGGCAATGATTGTGGACTTCGACTTGTATGACCTGCTGCTGAGAGGCGACAAGTCCAAGGACGTGAACCTCGAGTCGGGAGACGTCATCTACTTTCCGGCGGTGGGGCCGGAGGTCGCGGTAGTGGGCAGCGTGCGCGTGCCTGCAATCTACGAGCTACGCGTGCACGAAAGCATCGCGGAAGCGATTGCCCTTGCCGGAGGAGCATCAGCGGCTGCGAGTACGTCGTCACTGGAGATTGAACGCACTGAAAAGCAGGCGAATGGGAGCAGCGCGCGGGTTGCAGTGGATGTAGAGATGAACAGTTCGTCGCTTGCGGCGCCGCTGCGCAATGCGGACATTGTGCGGGTACGCACGGAGGCTCCGCGTTTTGAAAAGACGGTCATGCTGCGGGGGAATGTTGCGACGCCGGGGCGGTTTGCGTGGCATGACGGCATGCGCGTCAGCGATCTGATTCCGAACAAGGAATCGCTGCTGACCCCGGACTACTGGCTGCGACGCGAACAGCTTGGAATGCCGGTTGCGGATTTTCAGCCGCTGATGCCGCCAGTGAAGGTGGAGACACCGCCGACCCAGCCGGGACAAACATCCTATCGGCCCGTAACCCCGCAGGATACGCAGACGATCAACAGCGGATTGTTTCCGGGACTGACCGCGGGAGTTCCGACTGAGACGACGATGCCGCAGGGGAGTTCCGGGCAATTCCAGTCGCTGGCCGCATCGAGCGATGACGAAACCAAGGAAGCCAGGAATCAGCAGCCAGGAAAGGCGGAGCAGACAAGCCGCGAGGCGCTGGGCACCGGACCGCAACTGGTGACGACGCCGCATTTTCCAATCGAGACGCAGGTGGTGAGGACGTCGCCGGATATCGACTGGAGCTATGCGGTTGTGGAACGGGTGGACAAGAAGACGCTGACCACAAAACTGTTGCCGTTCGACCTTGGCGCGCTGGTGATCGATCACGACCAGAGCGCGGATGTGGCCCTGGAGCCCGGGGACGTGATCACGATTTTTTCGGACGCGGATATTCGCGTGCCGCGCGCGCAGCAGACGAAGTATGTCAGGCTGGAAGGCGAATTTGTGCATGCCGGGGTTTATAGCGTGCTACCCGGCGAAACGCTGCGTCAGCTGGTGATTCGAGCGGGAGGGCTGACGCCGCAGGCTTACCTGTACGGATCGCAGTTCAGCCGCGAGAGCACCCGACGCGAACAGCAGCAGCGGCTGGATGAGTATGTTTCGGCGCTGTCGTACGAGATCGAGATATCAACTTCAAATAAGGCGTCATCGGTGGTGAGCCCGCAGGAGGCGGCGACGGTAGGGGCTTCGGTCGCGAGCCAGCGCGAGCTGGTGAACCGGCTGCGGGAGGTACGCGCGACCGGGCGCGTAGTGCTGCACATCGAGCCATTTCGATCAGACATGCGCTCGCTTCCCGATCTTCCGCTGGAGGACGGGGATCGTTTCGTGGTGCCGCCGATGCCATCGACGGTGGGGATTGTGGGCGCGGTGTATGACCCGAATTCGTTCGTCTACATTGCGCACGAGCATGCGGGCGACTACATGCGGAACGCGGGAGGGCCGAACCGGACTGCGGACAAACGGCAGATATTCATTATTCGCGCGGATGGATCGGTGGTGAGCCGTCAGTATCTCGATCACACCCTGTGGACGGACGACAAGTTCGAACGCGAGGCGATGTATCCGGGCGACACGATCGTGGTTCCGGAGCAACTGAACAAGACGACATTCTTGCGGGGCTTGACGGATTGGTCGGCGGTGTTCTCGCAATTTGCGCTGGGAGCAGCGGCGATCCAGGTAATCAAGTAGCGGGAACGTGAACAGAGCCGCTCAGCGTAAGCGGCGCGTAGTGGAAGTGAAATTGAGATTGCAATAGCGACAATTGGAGTACATGCCACATGGTGAATATGCGAAGCGAAGGCAAGATCAAGGAAAAGCCAGAAGATCTATTGTTGCCGTTCGTTGCTCCGGATGAAGACCTGACGTTCCTGGATTTCCTGCTCATGATTACGCGGCGGAAGAAGCTGGTGGGAATGGTAACGGCGATCTGCACGGGGATTGCGCTGATCCTGGCGTTTGGGCTGCCGAAGGAATATACGGCGACGGTGATCATTCTTCCGCCGCAAGGGAACTCGTCGATGAGTTCGATGCTGGCGAGCCAGCTGGCGGGCATGGGCAGCACGGTGACCGGAATGACGGGCACGTTGCTGGGAATGAAAAACGTTAACGACATGTACGTGTCGATGTTGAAGAGCCGCACGGTGGAGGATGCGGTGATTCAGCGGTATGGACTGCAGTCGGAGTATCGCAAGACCTACCTGGCGGAGACACGCAAGGAACTGGAGAAGCATGCGAAGATCGACGGTTCGTCAAAGGACGGATTGATCCGGCTGAATTTCTGGGATCGCAACCCGAATCGCGCGGCGGAGATTGCGAACGGGTACGTGGACCAGTTTCGAAGCCTGTCGCAAAATCTCGCGATCACCGAGGCATCGCAGCGACGGGTGGTCTTTGAGAATCAGCTGCAGAAGACCAAGACCGACCTGGAGAATGCGGACGAGGCGCTGAAGCGCACGCAGCTATCGACGGGTATGGTGCAAGTGGACGGGCAGGCGCGGGCGATGATCGATTCCGCCGCGCGGTTGCGGGCGCAGATCGTGGCCAAGGAAGTGCAGATCCAGGCGATGCGCTCGTATGCCGGTGATGAGAATCCGGCGCTGACCCAGGCGCAGACGGAACTGGACGGGTTGCGCGCACAATTTAACAAGATGGTTGGATCAAAGGGTGATTCCGCGGACGACGTGTTTATTCCCAAGGGCGAGGTGCCGCAGGCGGGGCTGGAGTATGTCCGCAGATTGCGTGATGTGAAGTACTACGAGGCGATCTTCGATGTGCTGGCAAAGCAGCTGGAGCTGGCCAAGCTGGATGAGGCACGCGAGGGAGCGTTCATCCAGATTGTGGATGCCGCGGTGCCGCCGGAGCAGAAGTCGTTTCCAAAGCGCGGGCTGTTGATCATGGCGGGGGTTTCCGTGGGGTTCACTTTCGGGCTTATGCTGGCGCTGCTGCAGGGAGGGTTGGTGAGGATGCAGCACAACCCCGCGACCAAGGACAAGCTGGATCTATTGAAGCGCTCGCTATGGAGCGGGCGGAAGCACCGGCGGCAGCCGGTCAAGGAAGAAGTGAGCGCTTTGCGTCACGCGCGACCGGAAGCAACGGGATGAGTAAGATTGCATTGGCGGTTGGTATACGGCTCTGGCAGGGGTTTGGGCCTTCCCGCCATTGCTTTGCATGGATGGAGCACCGAACTGTTGTACGTGAGTTCGTGATTTCCCACCCATGCTTTGCATGGATGAGGCGCCGAACTTTAGAACTCGGCTTGGACTCATGCTGACCGAGACCACACGACATCTCCACGGCCCTCGGGAAGTCTCCTGGCTGATGGTACGCGATTTCCTGCGGTTACAAGCTTCCGCACTATCATCGGCCTTGACCGGGCTATCGCGTTCACGGTGCTGGGCCGGGTGGTGTCAGGGACTGGGCAGCGTGGGAAGCGTGCTGCTGATTGTGCATTTTCTGTCGGCGGCCGAGCAGGGATACTACTACGCGCTGTGGAGCCTGGTGGCGCTGCAGAGCGTGTTCGAGCTGGGATTCTCATTTGTGATTCTGCAGGTGGCGGCGCACGAGCGGGCGCACCTGGAGTTTCACCCGGATGGAACGCATCACCGGCAGCGAGGCCGCGCACTTCAGGCTGGCGTCGCTGCTGCAGCGCGCGGTGAGCTGGTACACGAGCGCCGCGGTGGTGATGGGGATTGTGCTGATGGTCGGCGGGATGCGCTTCTTCTCGCTGCACCAGCAGCCGCAGGCGCCGAATGTCTGGGTTGTTCCGCTGCGGGTCACGGTGCTGGCTTGCGCCATCACGTTTTCGATCGGGCCGGTGCTCTCGTTTCTGGAGGGATGCGGGCAGGTGGCGCAGGTGGCGCGCATGCGTTTCTTCCAGTCGGCGGTGAGCGTGGCGCTTTCGTGGACCGCGATGCTTGAGCCATCACGGATTGTTTTCGCCGGCGATGGTGCTGCTGGGGCAGGGATTTGTGGCGAGCATCCTGCTGCTACTCGCGCACGCGAGACTGCTGGTCCCTCTGCTGCGGATGCATGTGGCGCAAAATGGGAATCAGCTGGCGGCGCGAGGTGTGGCCGTTCCAGTGGAAGATCGCCGTGAGCTGGCTGTGCGACTACTTCATCTTCCAGTTGTTTACGCCAGTGCTGTTTGCGTTTCGCGGGCCGGTGGAAGCGGGGCAGGATGGGGCTCTCGATGAGCATCGTGTTGCAGATGAGCGCGATGATGCTGGCGTGGATGACGACCAAGGCGGCGCCTTTCGGGAGCCTGATTGCGAAGAAGGAGACGCCGGAACTGGACCGGTTGTTCTTCCGGTCATTGCGGCAATCGATTCTCGTTGTTTGCCGGCGGAGCCATGCTGGTGATGATGGGCGTGCTGGTCGCGCCGTACTATCGTGCCGAAGATCAGCCGGCGCATTGAAGACTGGCCGATCTTTCTGCTGCTGCTGTTGACAGCGCTGAGCAGCCACGTGGTGCAGAGCGAGGCGATTTATCTGCGCGCGCACAAGTGCGAACCGTTCCTGGTGCAGTCGATTGTGATCGCGTTTTGCACGGCGGGCAGCGTGGTGGTATTTGCGAAGACCTCGGGTGCGCTGGGAGTTTCGCTGGCGTATTTTGTGGTGCTTGGCGTGGCCGGAGTAATTTCTGCGACAGCGATCTTCAGAACAAAGCGAAGCCAGTGGGCTCAAGCGGAGAGTTGACGTATGCATTCGGACGGTGCGGAAACCGGGCAGTTGCGTATCTCGGTGGCAATGTGCACCTACAACGGCGGGACGCTACCTGACGGAGCAATTGGAGAGTATCGCAGCGCAATCGCGCTTGCCTTGCGAGCTGGTTGTTTGCGACGACCATTCGACAGACGATTCGATTGCGATATTAAAGCAGTTTCAAGCACAGGCGCCGTTTCGGGTACGCTTGATTCAGAACAGCCTTCGGCTGGGGTCGACACGGAATTTTGACCAGGCTATCGGCCTGGCTCGCGGCGAATTTATCGCGCTGTGCGACCAGGATGATCGCTGGATGCCGGGAAAGCTGGAGAGGCTGGCAGACGCAGCTGAACGTCAATCCCTTTCTGGGCGGAGTGTTTTCAGACGCGAACCTGATTGACGGCGATGGCCGGGGGACGGGGATGCGGCTGTTTGCGACAGCACAAGTTTACGGCGGCGAAGCAGCGGAAGTTTATCCGCTGCCCGACTGCGACGCTGCTGAAGCACGACGTGGTGACCGGAGCGACGCTGATGTTCCGCTCATCGATCCGGCGCTACTGCTCGCCGATTCCGGCGATCGTGGGTACACGACGGATGGATGGCGTGGATGATTGCACTGCACTCGCGTCTGACCTTGATTGCTGAACCGCTGATCGAATACCGCGTTCATGCCGGGCAGCAACTCGGGGTTGGCGGCAATGCGGTGAACGGAGAGGCTCGCGACGACACGCTCCGAGACGCGGCGACAGTACTACGCGCGCGTGGCGCGCCAGTTTGAAGATCTGTCTGCAGCGCGTGCTGTCTGAGGGCTGGAATGAGCACGACGCGCTGATCGGAAAGATTCGGGAGAAGATCGCATTTTTGAAGAGGCAATCAACACTCTCGCCGAGTCTTGGGGTTCGCACGCTGCAGATGGTGGGTCAGCTGCCGAGTTACGTGCACTATGCGCGTGGACTTGGGTCGCTGCGCACGGATTTTCTGTTGGGCCGGGAGATGATATGAACGAGCCGCTCCGCGGTACGAGCTACAGCGCGATTCAACCTGCCAAAGCTTCGATTGTCCCCTGCGGCGTTCTGGCCCGCAATCACGGAGAAATTCGCAAAACACAAAATTGTGCCATGGAGTGCTGAAGGGAGGCAACGATCTTCCCCTGTTCTGCAATCCGCTGGTGCTCTTCTGCGTGAACTGGGTGCTGATGCTGGTGTCGCTCAGCTTCCAGATCACCTATGTGACGTATCCGGCGATGGGAATGCCGGTTCTTCTGTTTGCGATTTCGCTGGGTTCGTTTCTGTTCGGATACCTGGTATCGCGGACCCTGCTGCACCGCTGGCCGACACATTCAGAATCGCTCCCCTACTCACTGGATGTGACGCGGTTGTGGCAGACAAACCTGCTGCTCTGCGGGGCGTCGACTCTTGATTATCGGCGTTCAACTGGTTACTCTCCGGTCCTCCGCCCGCGCTTGGGCGATCCATCGTCGTACCTGACCTACGGCCGATTCAAGCAGGTGCTGTTTCCGCTGCTGGTGGTGGTCACGGTGAACTCGATGCTCGATACATCGCGCTGGCGCAAGGTGCTGTTTGCGATGTTCGGCATTGCAGGCATGGCGCTGTACATCACGCGCGGACTGCTGATGGTGGCGTTGCTGCAGATGACTGTTTGTCTTCGCGCTGAAGACGCGGATGAGCAAGCGGAAGCTCTACGCGATCGCGGTCGGCTTGTCTTGCGCTCGCGGTCGTCGCGATCACGCTGATCGGGAATGCGCGCACCGCGCAATGGGTGTTTCTTGAGTATCTGCAGATACGGCACAAGTATTCCGACTGGCCGATGGCGTATCTGTGGCTGACATCGTATATTTCGATTCCGTTTTCGAACCTGTGCTGGCTGTTTGCGAAGGGAAATTTTCACGGGCCGACGTTGTCGTTCCTGTATCCGTTGCTGCCATCGTTTCTAATGCCTGCCAATCCCCACGCATCAATTCACAACGATTTGAGGATCATCGACGGGGCGAGCACGTATCTCGCGGCGTACGCACTGGATTTCTCGTATCTTGGGTGTGTATCTCGCGAACCTGATACTGGGCATGGGATGCGGCTGGCTGAGTGGAGCGCTCTCTGCCGAAGAACATCCTGGTGGCTAGCATGTTTCTTGCCTGCCTTTCGTTCATTTTTTTCAGCGACATGTTTACGCCGCTATCGACGATTCTGCAGTTTGCGATTCAAAGCGTGGTGCAGCGGAAGTGCTTCCATTGGGGCGAGCACTGCCAGAGAAAGGCATGGTGCCCGAATGAGCGAGGTTCAGCCAGTATTTGCGGAGGCGACATGCCGGCTGACGGTGACGGCGGTGATCGTGCTGTATCGCATGGAGCCGGAGTGAGTCGCCGGCGTTTCAGAGCGTGATGGCTGCGCGCGACAGGCTGCAGCGCGGAGAGGGCGACGTGCGGGTGCTGCTTTGGGATAACAGTCCAGATCCGAAAGGACGCGCGATCTGCCGGAGGGCGTGCACTACTTCGCCGATGAAAGCAATTCGGGACTGGCGAAGGCCTATAACCGCGCGCTCGAATGGGCGGCATCGGGCAGGAGTCGGACTGGCTGCTGACGCTGGACCAGGATACGGCGGTGCCGGCGGAGTTTTTTGTGAAGGATGGCGGCAGCGGCGCGAGAGAGCACGCGGTATGCAGGGATTGCGTGCGATTGTGCCGCAGATCGCGGCGGGAGACAGGCAGATTTCGCCGAATTATTTCCAGTTTGGCGCGATTCCGCGATGGTATCGAGCAGGATATGTCGGCGTGCCGAGAGAGCCGGTGTTTGCGTTCAACTCGGGTGCGATGCTGAAGGTGGCGGCGCTCAGGCAGGTGGGCGGATACGATCCGCGATTCTGGCTCGACGACAGCGACGCGATGATCTTCAGCAGGCTGCACGAGCATGGCAAGCGCGTCTATGTGGCGGGCGACATCCAGGTCGAGCACGAGTTCTCGATGAAGGACATGCAGCGGCGGATGAGCCCGGAGCGCTACAGAAATGCGCTGCTGGCGGAGACGGCCTTCTGGGACTCTGCGGATGAATCGCGCGGCGGGGTGGGAGCGAACGCTGCGGCTGGTGCTGCGGCTCGTGAAGCAGTGGTTGCGAAAGGATTCGGCGGATCTGCGGCGGATCACGTGGCAGGCGCTGATGCGGCGGCTCTTCACATCACGGCGGAGACGGATCGACGGAGTGGATGCAGGCGACGGAGAATTGCGTGAGCGCCGGAGAGCGAGCGACCGTACCGCCGGAGGCGAGCTGAACGGTTTCAGCGTGCATGGCGGCTTACAACGGCGGCGCCTTTGTAGTGGCGCAATTGCGAGTCGATCCTGTCGCAGCTGAAGGCCGACAAGACGAGGTTGTGATTGTCGACGATGGATCAACGGACGACACGATCGCAGCGCATTGCGCGAATCGGCGACGCGCGGGTCACGGGTGCTGCAGGCATGAGCGGAACCTGGGCGTGGTGGCGACGTTTGAAGATGCATTGCGTTCGGCGACGGGCGACATCCTGTTTTTGTGCGATGACGATGACGTGTGGGCGCCGACGAAGGCCGGACGGTTTCTGGATGCTTTCCGGAGCAGGCCGGATGTAGAGATTGTGACGAGCCGGGTGCGGATGATCGACGAGTCCGATCGACCGATCGCCGGATTCACGGATCAACCGGCGGGGCAGATTTTTGCCCGGGATTCTGGCGCAACTTTTCATGAACCACTACCAGGGATCGGCGATGGCGATACGTGCGTCGCTGCTAGGACGGGTGCTTGCCGTTTCCGGCGCGGAAGAGTGTTCCTGCACGATGCGTGGATCGGCACGCGCAACGATCTGCTGGGCGGCAAGAACAGTGTTCATCGATGAGGATCTTCTGTTCTATCGGAGGCATCAGCAACAATGCGAGCCGCAGCGAAATCGCTGCTGCGACAGATTCAGACGCGGGTTGAACTGCTGCTGGCGCACGTGGCGTATGCCGTTCGTTTCAGAAAAACCCCAGGCCAGCGAATCGAGATCTCCGGCATAGGAACGCGGACTGCTTCGCAGGGAACGCATAGACTTGGGTGCACCCGGCCATGGATGCGGAGTATTGAGCGCGGATCGCCGCGATGCGTGATCATCTGGACGCTGGAGAAGGCGTGATGAGATCAAGGGTTGTCGGCGACGCGGAGTCGGGTCGCGGTCATCATTCCGACGTTCAATGCGGCGCGGTATTGGCCGGCATTGTCGGACGGGATTCGTGCGCAGAGCCTGGCGCCGGACCAGGTGATCGTGATTGACTCGTCGTCTTCCGACGGGACGGCGGACTGGCGAGGAACGATGGGTTTACGGTCTCGAGATTTCACCGAGCGATTTCAATCACGGCGGAACGCGGCAGATGGGCGCGGAGTTTGCCGAGAGACGCGACATCCTGATTTATCTGACGCAGGATGCGGTGCCGCTTGGCGCGGATGCATTCGCGAACCTTGTACGCGCATTTGAGGATGCGGAGATTGGAGCGGCGTACGGAAGGCAACTGCCGCGCGAGAGGTGCCAGTCCGATCGAAGCGCATGCGCGGCTTTCAGCTATCCGGCGACATCGCCGCTGTGCGCTCATGGGCCAGCACGGCGGACGACTGGGCTTCAAGTCCATCTTCTTCTCGAATGCATTTGGAGCGTACCGGCGCGAGGCGCTGATGAGTGTGGGAGGTTTTTCGCCGGATGTGATCTTTGGCGAAGATACGCTGGTGGTGGCGCGCATGCATCGTGCCGGGTGGAAGACCGCGTACGTGGCCGATGCGATGGTGCGGCATTCGCACGCGTATTCCGATCGCCGAGGAATTCAGGCGGTACTTCGACATCGGAGTGCTGCACGCGCGCGAGAGCTGGCTCGATCGAGCAGTTCGGTAGTGCCTCGGGCGAAGGACGGCGCTTTGTTGTTTCAGAACTGAAGCACCTGATGAAGCATGGGCCGCAGCATGTGCCGTCGGCAATGATGCGGACGCTTGCGAAGTATGCTGGGTACAAGATCGGACGAGGGGAGAGCCGGATTGCGCCGGGGCTGAAGTATCGCCTGGGACTGAACCGGCAGTATTGGATCCGGTAGCCCGGCCTGAGTGCGCAGGTTCGTGGTTTCCCACCGATCCCGATGGATGGAGGCACACGGTCTTGATTTGCGCGGCTGCAGATTCGTGCTTTCCCATGTCTCAGATTCGAGACATGGGGCACCCATTCCCGTGCTGAATTGCTAGGCGGCGGAATACGGGAGGTGAAGTAGAAGGTGGCTCCCTGGCCGATGTTGCCGCGGGCCCAGATCTTGCCGCCGTGGCGGGTGATGATTCGGTAAGCTGTCGCAAGTCCTACGCCGGTACCGATGAATTCGCTTTGCGAGTGCAGACGCTGGAATGGCCGGAAGAGACGGTCGGCATAGCGAGGATTGAATCCCGCGCCATTGTCGCGAACGAAGTAGACGGTTCCAGACCTCTTCCTCGGTGTATCCGAACTCGATCTCCGCTGGATTCCACTTTCGAAGTATATTTCCACGCGTTGCCAAGCAGGTTTTCGAGCACGACCTGCATAAGACCGTCGTCTGCGAAGACGGCGCCCCTCTCGCGATGATGAAGCGAACCTTGCGGCTCGTTGCTCTCCGCCTGCAGACGCGCGGCGATGGTCTCGGCGATGTGGCTGAGGTCGAGAGGCGTGCGATGCAGGGGATGGCTGGATGCGCGGGAAAGATTGAGCAAGTCGTCAATGAGGAGCGACATGCGCCTGGTGCCGTCGAGCAGGCGGTCAACCAGCATGCGTCCCTCGGCATTCAGGCCTTCCGACAGCGGAGTGCTGGAGCAGAAAGCCGATGTTGTTGATGTGCTGGAGCGGTCCGCGGAGGTCGTGGGCGACGGAGTAGGAAAATGCCTCGAGCTCCTTGTTGGTGACGGAGAGCTCGGTGGTGCGTTCTGCGACGCGCTGCTCGAGTTCAGCGCGCGAAGCCTCAAGGGCGCGATCGCGTGCCTGGATCTGTTCGAGCATCTCGTTGAATGACTGGACGAGGAAGGCCAGCTCGTCGCTTGAAGAGGGGATCTTGGCGCGAACGGAGTAATCCTTCTTCGCGGGTGACGATCTGCGCGGTCTCGGCGAGGCCGGTGAGGGGATCGGTGACGAGATGGCGGACGGTCGACGTTGACAGGAGTGCAATGGCGAAGCAGATGAGCAGCATGCCGGCGGAGATGAGGCCGAAGCGTTCGGCTCGGCGCGCCACATCTCCGGTCTCGGCGAGCAGATAGACGGTGCCCATCCATCTACCCTGGAACTGGATGCGGCTTCCCATGAGAATGTCGCGGCCTCTTTGTCCAATAGTGCTGGGATTCGCCGGGCGCAAGATGATTGGTGAGATCGAACGGTGTGGATGGCGTGCGCAGATAGCGCGTGAACACGGTGCCATCGGGACGGACGATGACGGCGGCGCTGATCTCGGGGGAGTTGCGCAGCGCGGCAAGGGTGTTCTCCGCCGCCTGCTTGTCGTCGAAGAGGAGGGGCGTGACGCTGTTGGAGCCGACGATACTGGCTTCGGTGTACATGGAACTGATGAGTTCCTGGCGCAGGCTGTACAGGTCGTAAGATCAGGAAGGAGACATAAGCCAGCAGCAGCGCAATGCCGCTGACGACAAGGGTTACGCGCATGAGCTTATCGGCTATGGATTGGCTTCTCCAGAACCTCATGGCGAATCGCCCGTTGACGGGTTTGCCGGTGACCGAGGACGCGACGCGCAGGAGTTCCGAACTCAAGACGAGATGGGCACGATTCACGGCGAGTGAGATTGACGGAAAATCGAACATGGTTTTCGACGAGCAGAAACTGGATCATGCCGCCCCGGTCGAGGAAGTCGGATGCGTCGCTCACGGTGAGAGCATCGGACCGGCGAGGAAGGCGAGATCTTCGCGGATGCTGTCGCCTTCATTCGCGCTGATGAAGACGATCTCGCAGGCCTTGGCGTCGGTCACATCGGGCAAACGGCGAATATGGATGGGAAGGGTGTTGATGGTTTCAGTGGCGATGATGTCGTCGATGGCCCGGCCCAGCGGATCCCGGCCGAGGATGCAGATGTCGAAGGAGGAACGCGGCGGCCGCGCATTGGAATGGCGCATGAACTTGCCGAAGTTGAGAAGATCGGCGGCCTTGACGTCCTTCTCAGTGGGCGCGGCGGGCTGCGCGGTCAGGAGAGACATAGCGGGGCAAGCGAGAAGCAACATCACAGCAGGCCAGGGACAGGCACGAACGGCCTGGGAGCGTCTGGATCGCTCGATGGAGAGGCTCATTTGCATTTTTGCGGCTCGCAATCCGGCATTCAGCAAGTCGGGGAGCGGGCGGATGCCGAATCCCTTCCGAAGACGTTCGACAACTTATTCGAGTGTTGCGGGGGCCTCGTCATTGTCGGTATCTGGGATGGAGAAAAGCCGGGCGACGGTTTCGAGCAATTTGTCGGGTTCGCCCTTTCGGACGAAGGCGGTCACGAACGGAGCAATGTCGGCGGGCAGAGCCCATAGATCGGAGAGAAGGATGATAGGGACGGAAGGATAAGTCGAGCGGATTTCCTGTGCATATTGAGGCGAGGTTTTGACGGAGTTGAGGCGGTAGTCAAGGAGAGCAAGGCCGATATTTTCATGTTTCGGAATTTCTGCGCCGTTGAATCTCACCAGCATGGGAAAGGCTTCGTAGCCCGCCTGCTTCAGGAGGAGGCCGTAGATCTCAAGGTGCATCGGGTCATCATCGACGATAAGCACTTTGGGATGAATCGCTTGCATTTCAGCCTCCGTCTGGGTAGCGTGAGCGTACATGATAACCACATCGCGGTTCAAGGTCAAAAGGAATTGATTCAACGAGCGATTGAACTTGGGCGCAGGCGCCCGGTTGGGCGGATCAAGACGACGCAGAGTCCTCTGATTTCGCTTGATGAAACTCGACGCGGAGTTCCACAACCGGGTTTCGCTATCATGGAATTGCGATGGGATTTCCGATCAAAACATGCGTTGTTTGCGGTGAAGAATTCGAACTAAGGCCTGGCAAACCGGGGTTTGCGAATCACTGTCCGTCGTGCAGCGAGTCTGAGGCCGCAGGAAGCGATAGACAAGCGTCACATGAGCGCCGAGGAGCGCAAGGCAGAGAGCGAAGCAAACGCGGAGCGACGCAAGGCGATTCGCGATCTGCTTTACCGCAAGGACCGGTAAGGGCGGGGCTCACTTCCGAGTGGCTTCGGCGAGATAAGCGCAGCGCCAATATACTGGACGCGGCCCAAGCCCAATGCGATCTGAGCTGACGAAAGCGATCGATCTGCTGCAACGCAACACTCCCGAGGCCATAAACGAGGCACTGGGGCTGCTGCAGAACACGGTCTACTCCTTCAGCATGAAGGTTTGCGGGCATCCTGAGGATGCCGAAGACACGATGCAGGAGGTGCTCTTCCGGTCGCTGAAGCACCTGGGCAAACTGCAGGATCCGCGGGCTCTCTCAGTGTGGCTCTACACTGTGACCCGCAACCGGTGCTGGCGGATGCGGCGCAAGACGGTGAACCGCTCCGGGCGCAATCTCTCCATTGATGAGCTGATGCCCGATGATGCCGAACTGGCTGCGCTGCTGGAGGATGACGGGAGCCTCTCCCGAGGGGAATGCCGCGCAAGCGGAGGAGCACGCCATTCTGCAGCAGGCTATTCTTCGCATCCCGATTGCACTGCGCATGGTGCTGGTGTTGCACGACATGGAAGAGCTGACCACCGAGGAGGTGGCGCAGGTGCTGGGGTTGCAGCCGGGGACGGTGCGGGTTCGGCTGCATCGGGCGCGGCTTGCGGTGCGCAAGGAGATAAGCCGGCGCGCCACTTGCGAGCGAGTGCGAAGGCGGCGCCAGCGGTCCGGAAGGTGCAACGTGCGAGAGGTAGGGCGAAGGAGCGCCCGACAGAATGCCGCGATCTGTTTGCTCAGCTTTCCGAATACCTGGACGGCCGGATTGAGCCGGCAAGTTGCGAAGAGATGGAACGGCACATCAAGGGCTGTCCGGCATGCGTGGCGTTCCTCGGCGATTTGCGCCGCGCGATCGAGCGCTGCCGGGGGCTTGAGGTCAAGTGCGACCCGGCAGTTGCGAAACGGCTGTGCGCCGTGTTTACGCGAGAGTATCTGCGGCTGATCGGAGCGCCGGAGGGGAAGAATTCGCTGCGCACGATGTAACGAAATGCAGGCTTCGTGTCTTTCTTCCAGTGAAAGACGAGGATACCCATGGAAGTGAAGGTTCGGCAGATCGATCGGTTCAAATTCAGCGTTGAGGCCGATCGCACTCGGTGATCTGCGATCAGCCCGTGGACAATGGCGGCGAGGATGCAGGGATGACTCCGCCGGAGTTTTTGCTGGGTTCGCTTGGCGCTTGCGCGGAGTTCTATGCAGTTCAGTATCTGCGGGCGCGCAAGATCGAAGACTGCGGCGTGGAAGTTACGGTGACAGCAGAGAAGTTGTTGCAGCCGGCGCGGCTGGGGAATTTCGGCATTCATGTGACTTGCCCGGCAGCGTTGAGCGCGGAACAGACGGAGGGGCTGCGGCGCTCCGTGCATCATTGCCTGATTCATAACACGCTGTTGTCGGCGCCGAAGATCGAGATTGAGTTGGCGACAGGTGCGGCGGACCCTGCGGTGGTAAGTTAGCGGGGGATTCTGCCTCTGATAGGGAGTGCGGTTTCGGATGTTCTAATACCGCCATGGCCCATCTCGAGAATGCGCGGATGGTTGTGTTTCGCGCTGTGGCTCAGCAGTTGAGCTTTCGCAAGGCGGCGGAGGAACTTTATCTGACGCAGCCGGCGGTGAGTCTTCAGATCAAAGCGCTGGAAGAAGACCTGCGCGTGCAGCTCTTCGATCGTACGGGATCGCGCGTCGCGTTGACAGCCGCCGGCAAGACTGCTGCTGAACTACGCAGTAGCAAGTGAATGCCTTGCTGGCAGCAGGCCGAACAAGAGATCGCTGCGATCGGCGGAGAACTGGCGGGACAACTGGCGCTGGGCGCTTCGACCACGATTGCGCAATACGTTTTGCCGCGGTTGCTGGCGGAGTTTCTCGGCCAGCATCCGCGGGTGCAGTTGTCGCTCATGAGCGGAAACACCGAGCGGATTGTTGAATGCGGTGGTGCAGCACGAGATCGCCCTGGGCTTCATCGAGGGGCCATCGCGCAGCAAAGACGTGCGGGAGGAACCGTTTCTTGCCGATGAACTGGTGCTGATTGTGCCGGCGGCGCATGAGTGGGCAGAGCGCGAGCACATCGAGACTGCTGAGTTGAGCTCATTTCCGATGCTGATGCGGGAGCGGGGTTCCGGTACGCGGCGCGTGGTGGAGATGGCGCTGGAGCGGCACGATGTGAAGCCGGCGTCGCTGCGCATTGCGATGGAACTGGACTCGACCGAGGCGATCAAGTCGGCGGTGGATGCAGGGCTTGGGGTTGGGTTCGTGTCGAAGTGGGCGATTGCGAAAGATGCTCGCGACCGGAACGAGCTTCAGGATTGTCGACGTGAATGGATCTGCGGATGCAACGGCAATTTCTGATGGTCTTTGCTGCCGGGCCTGGAGCCGCAGGGAGCGGTGCAGGAGTTCCGGCGATTCCTGATTGGCCGCGCGGCAATGCGAGATGCAGAGCGAGATAAACGAGCAAGGAGAGCGGGTGCTTAGTCCCATTGCGGCGGACGATTTGTCTGAAGGTCCGATAAGCAATGCAAATGGGGGATGAGAACTTCTGCTTGGACAGGGCCTTACTGTTTCAGCGAGGCTTGAGGTGTGTCGAAGAATCTGTTTTTTGCGGGTTGATTCTTGCTGCGAGCGGCCTGCTTTCGCCGCCGCTGGCGCTGGCTGCGGGGCTGGCGTATGGATTCACATTTGAGCATCCCTATCCTCTCGATGCCAGGCGGCTCTCAAAGCTGCTTGCTGCAGGTTTCGGTTGTCGGGCTCGGGTTCGGCATGAATCTGCAGCAGGTGCTGCGTGTCGGACGCAGCGGACTGGTATACACGGCAGCGGGCATCACGTTTGCGATGCTGCTGGGATGGGCATCTGGGCAAGCTGCTGGCGGTGCAAGGGCCGGATTTCATTTCTGATCTCAACGGGCACGGCGATCTGCGGCGGAAGCGCGATTGCGGCGATAGCGCCGGTAGCGAATGCGACGGAAGAGGAGATCGCGGTTTCGCTGGGCACGGTGTTCGCGCTGAACTCGGTGGCGCTGCTGGTGTTTCCAGCGATCGGAACAGCGCTGCACATGACGCAGACGCAGTTCGGACTGTGGTCGGCGCTGGCGATTCACGACACGAGCTCGGTGGTGGGCGCGTCGGCCAAGTTTGGCGCAGTTGCGCTGGCGGTGGGCACCACGGTGAAGCTGGCGCGGGCATTGTGGATTGTGCCGATGTCGGTAGGTACGGCGCTGGTGCAGAAGAGCAAGGCGAAGATTCAATGGCCGTGGTTCATCCTGTTCTTCTGTCTTGCATCGGTCGCGAATACATATGTCGGTGTGTTTCAGCCGGCGTACTCGGTTTTGCGGCATCTTGGGATTCTGGGGCTGACAGTGACGCTGTTCCTGATCGGCACGGGAATTTCGAAGAAGCACCCTTCGCGAAGTGGGCGTGCGGCCGCTGCTGCAGGGCATCTTGTTGTGGGTGGTGGTTGCGACAGGATCGCTGGCGCTGATTCGCGCCGGGTGGATTTCATTGTGAACGAATTGGCTCTGCAAGTGTGGCGCGAAAAACGATGCCCGGCGGTGGAAGCTGCCGGGCATTTCGCATTTCTGCTGATTGCTTTCGCTGATCATCTGCGGTCGCCCATCATGTGATCTACGGCCACCTGATATCCTCGGCGGAATCCATCGCGGTAGGCCTCGCGCTGCTCAGGCGGAAGATGCGGATGGCGATACTCGTCGCGATTTTCCACGTCGGGACGGCGGTGATTGTCGAAGTCCTTGCGGGCCCCTTCGATACCATCCTGGAATCCTTGGCGGCGTAGGGCATCGAATTCATCCGGCGGAGCGTCCCATGGCCTCTCGGGTGCACGCATGCGCCAGTCGCCCGCACCACCAGGTGCGACATGCCGACGTCGTACCCGCGACGGAAGCCTTCGCGATACGCGCCCCACATTGTGGTGGGACGTCTGGGATGGCGGTATTCGTCGCGGTTGTCGACGTCGGGACGGCGATGATTGTCGAAATCCTTGCGGGCTCCTTCGATACCATCGTGGAACCCGCGCCGTTGTATGTCGTTCCAGGCATCGGGCGGTCTGTCCCAGCCGCGGTCCTGGCCAAAGCCTGCGGGCTGGAGTCCTGGGCTGGGACTTGCGTGCGCATTTATGCGCGGAGCAGAGAGCAGCAAAAGCATCGCACATCCGAGCAGGACCGTGTTGCGAAGCCAATTGAGATTCATCGTGCAAATTCTCCCTTCGTGAATGGCAGCACCCAGGATACTTCCCCGAGTTCGATTTAGAACCCCGCCTGAGTCTTCCCGGGCGCAATCGTAGCGCCGATGGCCGCCCTGTGCCAATGGAAACTCTGGAGAACATCATCCTGGGTTGGTTGGTTTTCGCCTGGGTTGTTAAGCGATTGAACCAGGTAACAGGAGTGCCCGGCAGAGTGGCCGGGCACTGGTTGGGAGTCGGAACAGTTAGAGTTGAGGCATGCCCTGGTCGTGTTCAGTTGTTCTAGCGGATGGTATCCTTTCGCGGAAACCTTCGCTGACTGCGCGGGAGCATGCCTCGACCGGGGGATGCTTGTAGACCTCGTGGTCATCGGCGTCGGCGCGACGATGGTCGGCGAAGTCGTGGCGAGCAGCTTCGATTCCTTCGTGAAAGCCGCGACGTTGAGCGTCCTGATAGGCGTCAGGCGGCTGCTCCCAGCGGTCCTGATCGCGATCCTGGTATGACGCAGCGCTGGGGAGCGGCTGCGCCTCATAGGCCTTGGCCTTTATCGCCCCGGTTGAGGCGACGCAGAGGGCAAGCAAGGAAGGGGCAAACCATTTTATGTTCATAAAGAATATCTACCTCCGTTCAGGCATAAAGATGGCAAAGCGGTCATCTGGCGTTGCCCGGTGAAAGGTTGCCTGGTCTGAGAAGTGTGTACACGCAGAGCTTGCTGAGGGCGGTAGCCGACGTTGCGGACGATGCGCGAGGAACCGCGGGCACGGTCGAGAGTAAGTCCATCCTCGTCATGATGTTCAGGCGATATGCAACCATTTGGTTGCTGGTTACTCCTCCCCCCCATGTACTGTAAGGAATGCCTCTGGATTGAGAAGGCTACAGAAAGCTATCGCTGCAAAAGATTCCTGTAATTGGACTTACCTGCAGAGTGTTCACGCCATAGGACTTATGGCGCAAAGATTTCTGAGGGCACTGGCCGAACCAAGTCCGGACGAGCTTCCACCTCAGTTACAAGGATAATGAATTTGCCGAAATAACATGCAATTGCACCGAGAGTGTGAAGGTGATTGGTTGGAGGAAGATAGAGAAATCCGGGCGGCCGGGGGCCTTGACATTGAAACAGCGGCTTCGTTTGGCGGGACCTGGAATTGACCCCTCGGCACACCGACAGACGTCCTTAGCAATTCGGGACTCGATCATCAACCTTACCAAAGCTGCAATTCTGGGACTCCCGATCAGGCAGCGTGGCGCTCGAAATGGTATTTTTCTTCCGTGAACGATGAGCAGCGGCTACGCGGCGTGATTCTGGAATCGCTCGACCAGGAGCAGGACTCAAAGGGTCTGGCCCGCAACGCTTATCGCAGCCGGACGCAGTTTTATCGAGTGTTTCAGGCAATGATCGAGGAGACGCCGGTTGCCATGCGGCGAAGGCTGCTGCTGGAGAGAGCGGCGTGGCAATTGTCTCGAACGCAACTCTCCGTGACAGAGGTCAGTCTTAACGCGAATTATCAATCATTGGAAGCGTTCTCCAGGGCGTTCCGAAAGGCGTTCCGCGTTTCGCCGAGCCTCTATCGCCGCATGGGAGCGACGTACACTCACCTTCACGCGGCGAACGGAATCCATCACCATTCGGGGCAGCAAGACAGGAAAGGAGTTGGTCAATTCATGGACCTATTCGATATATTCTCGGGCCAGGAATCCTGGCATACGCGACGTCTTCTCGATTTAGCGAAGACGTTGAACGATGAACAGCTTGACCGTCCGTTGAAAAATCCGGTGAAGGTCTTTCCGTGGGATGGCCCAGACCAGAGTCTGCGCCAGATTCTGGATCGGATGGTGCAGACCAAGGAAGCCTGGGCTGCGGCGCTTACAGGCGGCAGCTGGTCCCCTTTGGACAATGCCCCGGCGGCGGACCGAACTCCTGCGGCGATGCTGGCGCGCCTGGATAGAGCGGACGAGAAGTTCCATGGAGTCCTCACAGAGGTGCGCAATCGAAGTGCCTGGGACGACACATTTGTCGATGCACTCTGCGAACCGCCGGAGACCTTCACCTTCGGCGGTATGTTCGCTCACGTGATTACGTTCAATGCCCACCGTCGGATGCTTGCGATGGACGCGTTGCGACACCTGGGGGTGAAAGTGGAGGGCTTTGGCTGTCCCAGCGAGTACATAACGAGCCTCGCGACCGCGTGAGACCAGCCTGTGGTCACGATTCGCTTTATCCAGGATTACGGGATGCTGCGGGCATTGGCGCCATGCCCCGCGCCCAGCAGGCCTGAAAACTTCCCGGGGTTGGCAAGGGATCGCCTGAAACCAAAGTCAGGTTACGGATTGGAGTCGAGGATTTGAGGGAAGGTGGCTGAAGCGGGGGTTTGTGGCCTATGATGGGCGGGAAGCCTCATGATCAGGGTCGGGAGAAGAGCAGGTTTGTCGATGGCGGCGGCCGCTTTGCCGCGACTGTGCTGGCGATGTGTCCGCAGGTCCGCGCGCAGTGCCGTTATGTTACGTGTACCACCCCGCAAGGGCCGACTCAGACGCAAACGCAGACCCGGGCGCACAAGCAGACTCAGCCGCAACGCAGAAAAGAAAGCCGATCCCAAGCCGGAGCCGACGGCGGCGGAGCTGTTTGAGTACATTCGGGGGTCGCTGATCGAGTTCAGCCCGGACGATCGGATCAATGACAACCTGGATGCTTCGCTCGATCCGACGGCGACGGTTCTCACCATCACGCAGCCGGACGGGCACTGCGATCAGTTCCTGAGCGCGCTGGATGCGAACACGGTGATGTGGGACATTTACGATGCCAGCGATTCGATGACATCGCGCCAGCCTTTGCTGCGGCTGACGGTGGTCTCGTTGCCGGGGAAGAATGCGCGCACCTGCTACGACCTGGAGAATCAGGTGGACGCCGCGATTCCGGCCAATCGCGCGCGATTCCTGTTTTTGCTGGCGAAGATTCCGGACCGATCCGGTGCAAGTGAAGATGAGCAAGGCGATGAAGAAGCTGATTGCGCAAAGCGGGGGATACGCGGAGAAGGATATTTTCAAGAATCCTTAGTGGGTGGGCGTAACTCGAAACTTCCGCTTTGCCCACAATACGACCGGGACTCCGAAACGAGTCAACGGACTATCATCAGTCTTGACTCAACAATCGTGAGATCGCCATGACTAAACTTGTTTTCTCGTCAGTGCTCTAGCTGCGATAGTGCTCTCCTCGCCGAGGATTGCTTCTGCATCTGATGATGTGCTGCCCGGCTTCACGTTGAAGCAGTTAATGCGGCCGTGTGACGAATAGTGGATCTGCTCGCAAAGGATTCAATCGATCCTCACCTTTCGAGATTTGGGCGATTCTGGAGCGCACATTGCGATCCTGAGTAGTTCGCATACTGGATGGCACGTGACTGTCCTTCAAAACATAAAAGGAGGATTGAAAATCGAATGGAAATCTGGCGGACTTCACGATGACTTCTCTGTGAGTTCACCTGACGCGCTTGACATCGATGACTTGGGGGATGAGCAAGTCGTTGAGTTCTCTGGATGTGCCCCTCACGATTTGCGGGGGCTTGGACGGCGGGGTGTTTGGGATGGTGCTGTACGCGTCACGCGTAAGGCAGGCGTTCTTCGCGCATTACAGCTATGACGACCACAAACCGTCGGGTAGCTTCGGTTCCTTGGATTTCTCCGACAACGCAACGACAGCGGCAAATGCGCGATACAAGGCCGCGCTCGAAAAGGCGATGAGGAAGAAACTCGGCCTGTGATTTCATCTCTGGCGAATGACCGTCAATGGGGAAGTTGCGCACAGAGGGCGTCCTCAGGGGCTAAAGCCCTCGCGCTTGAAGGCTCTTTTCGGCACGACTAAAAGTCGTGCCCTGACACGGAATTCGCGTCGACGGAGCGTTTCCGCCGCCGATCAAGTCGTGCCCTGACACGGAATTCGTGTCGACGGAGCGTTTCCGCCGCCGATCAAGTCGTGCCCTGACACGGAACGAAGGCAAAAGCAGTCATGAATGGCGCGTTGCGCCACCCGAAGACGATAAAAATGTGGTTCGGACGTCCCTACGGGACTTTGGTTCTTGTTGTTCGCTTTCCCCGGGTTGCGCTGGGCTCCGCCCGGGGCTATTTTCCGTTGTTCCCTACGGGAACTTTGCGAACAGAATGCCACACATCCATCGGCGCAATTTTCAGGGCAGATCCTTCGTGCCGCATATTCACCCACAGACGAAGGCTGTCTGTGGAGACCCCGCTCACCCCACGGCCGAGAAGTCGTCTGCGGAGCCCCAGGTCAGCCCAGCGGGTTCGCGCTTTCCCACCCAAGCGGCAAAGAACCTCCGCAGGGACGGGCATCGGGATTATGACTTTGACGTGAGAGGAGAAGCAGGTCCTTCACTTCGCTGAAGAAAACCGCTCCGTTCAGGACGACACCGGCAGGTTCGTGCTTTCCCACGCATGCGGGAAAGAACGCCCGCATGAATGGGGCATCGGAGGACGGATTTGTGATGGCGCGGGGGATGAGCAGATACACGACCGCCTCCCCTTGCTGCGGGAGGCGGATTGGTCAGAACGACCAGTTCAATCAGTCGGCGACAAAAGCCCGCCGCAAACTGTGTCAGTCGGCGACGGCGGGAGCGGCGACGGCTTCGTGGGCTTCGGCGGCCGCATCGGCAGTCACTTGCACGCGCAGGTGAGCGGTGACCTCGCGATGCAGCTTGACGGAGATGGTGAAGTCGCCGAGGCTCTTGATCGGCTCGTTGAGCTGGATCTTGCGGCGATCGACTTCAAAGCCCTTGGCCGCAAGTTCGCCGGCAATGTCGGCCGAGGTGACGGAGCCGAAGAGCTGGCCGTTCTCGCCGGACTTGCGGGTGAAGCTGAGGGTGATCGGCTCGAGCTTGGCAACCAGTTCCTGCGCCTGAATCTTTTCAGTGGCAGAGCGGCGCGCGGCAGCGGCTTTCATCTGTTCAATGACGGCCTTGTTGGCCAGAGTTGCCTGCAGGGCCAGCTTGCGCGGCAGAAGGAAATTGCGGCCGTAGCCATCGGCCACTTTCACGACATCGCCGCGGTGGCCAAGGTTGGCTACGTCTTCTTTCAGAATGACTTCCATGTGAAACTCTCCAGATTTTACGGGCAGCGCAAAGGTCCGTTCGTCCGTCCGTTGTGTTAGACACAGGCGGCTCACATTGAGTTGCGCCGCGCCAGATTCTACCGCGACTCTTGCGCGAACGTCGCCTGCGAAATTGTTACAGTCGCTACAACTAAAGCGTCAGAAGGGACAGGCGCCTCAGAAAGCCTGCAAGTTAGTGCCTTGTTGCAAAGGGCAGCAGGGCGATGTTGCGAGCCTGCTTGATGGCCCGGGTCAGGCGGCGCTGGTGCGTGGTGCAGACGCCGGTGAGGCGACGGGGCACGATCTTGCCGCGCTCGGCCACAAATCCTTGCAGCAGACGGACATCCCGATAGGGAATGGCGTCGATCTTCTCGGTGCAGAACTTGCAGACCTTCTTGCGGCGGAAGAACTTGCCGCGGCCGCCGGGTCCGCCGGGTCCGCCGGGACGCCCTCCGGGACGACCGCCAGGACCGCCAGAACCGCCGCCGGGACCACCGGCCGGGCGTTCGCTTTGTGCCTGCTGGTGCGCTCGTTTCGGGCGCTTTTGCTTGAATTTCATCAGACATTTTGTTTCCTCTTTACTCTCTTTGGGTTCGATCCAAACCTGGGGCTCAAGCCCCGTTGATTTTTAGTAGGCTCAGCGGCACGTGCCCTTTCAAGGCAGCACGCACAACCTGTAAGCCGTGCCCCCTTCGAAGAGCGCAGTCTGTCGCAACCCGCAAAGCGGTGCCGTCTCAACGCCGACTTCCGCCAATTCGGCAGCCTAGGCAGCTGGCCGAAACGGATGCAGCAGGCTCGGCGGCGGCAGCCGGTGGGCGGGAGCAGCGGCAGGCGCTTCGGCGCTGACCTTGCGGCGCGTGCCGCGAAGGGCCTTCACCTTGGCCAGACGCTTCTCTTCCTCGTCGATGCGCACGGTGATGAACTTGATCACCGGCTCAGAGACGCGCAGACGGCGCTCCAGTTCGAGCACCACGGCGCCACCGGCCTCGACGGTCAGCAGAATGTAGTTGCCGTCGTTGAACTTGCGCACCAGGTAGGCGAGCTTGCGCCGGCCCATCTTCTCGACGTTCTTGACCACGCCGCCACCATTGGTGACGCTGGTGGTGAAGCCCGCGATCAGCTTGTCGACGTCTTCTTCGGCCACATCGGGCCGAACGATGAACATAACCTCATACAAACGAGACATCCGTGTTCCTTTTCCGCCGGAGCCCGTTGGCTCCAGCCGTTGCGCGGCATAATAGCCAGTTCGCAGTTCACAGTTCGTATCAGTTCACAGTCCTGGAAGCGCTCTTCGCCTAATCCCTGTTCCCTGATCCCTATCCCTGCTTCGTTTCCGCCGGGTTGTTTTACTCGCGGCGGTTAAACTCGTTCATTGCGGGGCCCGGTCCGTCCTGGATGATGCGCCGGGTGGCCGTTGCCACCTTGTCGAGCACCTCATCCAGTTTGGCCAGGTCCGCTTTGCGCATCGGCGAGAGCAGGTAATCCCTGCCGGGCCTTTGCCATCCCGGGGCCTCTTTGGCTTCCGGTGGAAGATCCGGTCCAACGCCGATTCGCAAACGCAACCACTCCTGGCTGCCCAGGGCGCTGGTTACGCTGCGGGCTCCGTTGTGTCCCGCCGGCGAACCGCGCTCCCTGATCTTGAATGTCCCCAGCACCAGGTCCAGCTCGTCGTAAATCACGAGCAGGTCTCGTGCCGGGTCCACCTCGAACTCCTGAATCAGAGCGGCCAGTGCAAGCCCGCTCAGATTCATAAATGTCTCCGGCTTGGCCAGGACCACTTCGCGTCCTGCCAGACGGCAGGTTGCGGTAACGGCCCGGCATCGCCGGTTCTGGACCACAACGCCCTCTTGCTCGGCGATGCGGTCGATTGCCATGAACCCCGCGTTATGCGGCGTCCACAAATACTCGAGTCCGGGATTGCCGAGCCCCACCACCAGGAATGGCTTGGGGGGCCCGGTCGCGAGACTCCGGAATCGCTTGCGTCGGCCACGATGCTTACTTCTTTCCTCCGGCCGCAGGTGCCTTGGCAGCCCTTCTGCAGCGGCAGGCTCGGTCTTGCCCTTCTTGGCCACTTCGGGTTCGGCCGGTGTTGCACCGGCTTCGCCGGCGTTGCAGCGCACTTCGCCCTCGGCGGGAGCAGCAACCACTTCTTCGCGGATCGAGACGACGTGGGCCACGGTCGCGTCTTCAGCGTTCAGGTACTTGATCTTGTCGGAGTGCGGCAGATCGCTGACGCGCAGCACGCCGTGCATCTCGAGGCCGGACACGTCGACGTCGATGTGGTTGGGGATGTCGGCCGGCAGGCACTCGATTTCGACTTCGCGCAGCACCTGGTCGAGGATGCCGCCTTCGGTTTTCACGCCGATCGGAATGCCCAGCAG
Organism: uncultured Acidobacteriaceae bacterium; assembly: GCA_963774175.1. Classification (GTDB taxonomy): domain Bacteria; phylum Acidobacteriota; class Terriglobia; order Terriglobales; family Acidobacteriaceae; genus Telmatobacter. The sequence goes on along the minus strand of CAVZDT010000005.1, from coordinate 55,913 downwards.
CTTGACGCGCACGCTGACGCGGAGAAGCTTGTCGAGCGCGATGCGCTTCATGTCGATGTGGATCAGCTTGTCCTTGATGGGCTCGCGCTGCCAGTCGACGATCATGGCCTTGGCCGGTGCCGGAGCCGGCGACTTCGACATCGAAGATGGTGTTGTGGCCGGTCTCGGAGAAAAGGATCCGCGAGATCTGCTTGGGATCGACTTCGACGGCAACGGCATCGTGGCCGGCACCATAAAGAACGGCAGGAATCTTGCCCGCGACACGCACGCGGCGCGCGGCATTCTTGTTGAACTTGCCCTCACGGGGCTTGGCTACGACGACTTCAGGCATTCGAATCTCTCGTTTCTCGTATTCGGGCACGGGCGTTTTGAGGTCGCCGCTCCCTTTGTGAGGCCAGTGGATCAGTGATCAGTGGTCAGTGGTCAGTTAAGAACTACCGACCTACGACATTCCTGGCAGCCTACCAGCTGAGTTGATGTGTTCTGATGCACTGATCAACTGATCACTGACTCACTGTGCTTACGAGAACAGCGTACTGACGCTGGTCTCCATGTGAATGCTCTCGATGGCCGCGCCTAACAGGCCGGCAATGGAGAGCACCTTGATCTTGGGCAACTTCTGTGCCGCTTCGCGCAGCGGAATGGTGTTGGTGACGACCACCTGTTCGAGGCGCGAGTTGGCGATGCGGTCGATGGCCGGTCCGGAAAGCACGGCGTGGCTGGCGCAGGCGTAAACGCTGCGGCGCCGTTGGCGTAAAGCGCGTCCACGGTCTTCACGAGCGTTCCGGCGGTGTCGATGATGTCGTCGATGATGAGGCAGCTTTTGCCTTCGACATCGCCGACCACGTTCATGACTTCGGCAACGTTGATATCGGTGCGGCGCTTGTCGACGATGGCGAGCGGCGCGCCCATCTTCTGCGCGAAATGGCGGGCGCGCTCCACGCCGCCGGCGTCGGGCGAAACCACGATGAGGTTGGGCAGATTGAGCTCGCGGAAGTAGCTGACCAGCACCGGGCTGGCGAAGAGATGGTCGACGGGAATGTTGAAGAAGCCCTGAATCTGCGCGGCGTGCAGGTCGACGAAGAGGGCGCGGTTGGCGCCGGCGGTGGTGAGCAGGTCGGCGATCAGCTTGGCGCTGATGGCGACGCGGGGGCGGTCTTTGCGGTCCTGGCGCGCGTAGCCGTAATAGGGAACAACGACGGTGATGCGGGCGGCCGAGGCGCGCTTGAGCGCGTCGATCATGACGAAGAGCTCGACCAGGTTCTGGTCGACGGGGTAGCAGGTGGGCTGGACGACGAAGACATCGACGCCGCGGACGTTCTCGAGCAACTGGAAGTAGACTTCGCCGTCGGCAAAGCGCTGCAGCTTGGCCTCGCCCACCTGGACGCCGATGTGGCGGGCCAATCTCTTCGGCAAGGGCCGGTTGGCTGTGCCGCTGAAGAGCTTGAAGCGCTTATCCTCGCTCAGATTGCGAGTCCGCTTGCGCTCGGCGGCCGGTTTGGCATCCTTCGCCTTGGCGTCCGGGTTCTGGCCTGGATTGGGCTGCCTGGTTGCGCCGCCGTCTTTGTTGGCGTCGTTCGCTCGCAGCCCGGCTGTTGCTTGTCTTCCAACGTTACCGTCACCGTTCCCACTTCCATCTCCGAATACCTCCAAGCTGGTTGGCTTTGGCTGCATTCCGGGTCGTACTCGCAAAAATCTGGCTGGGCGACTAGGATTCGAACCTAGACAAATGCCTCCAAAGGGCATTGTCCTACCATTAGACGATCGCCCAACTTACGCACTAAGTTCCGCGCTGATCCTGAGAGCCGTTGGCGACAGCCGTCTCGCGAGTCTCGGCGCGCCGTCAACCGGGCTGTCAACATGCACTATTCCACAAGCATTTTGGCCCAGTATTCCGAGCGCGGCAGGGTGCGTGTGATCTGGCTCTCGACGCCTGCCGCAGTCAGCCGTTCGCGGGCTGCCTGTGCATCTCCGCGGGTCAGGTACAACCCGAAGAGTGCCGAACCGGACCCGGACAACGAGGCATGAAGGGCTGCCTCCGGAGTGCCGGCGGCCGCAAGAAGGCGCTTGATTTCTGCAAGGGAGGGATGCTGGGGAAAGACGACGCGTTCAAAGTCGTTCTGGATCCAGCTACTGATCCCGGTGCGGACAAGCGCGGACTCTTGAGGTCCGGCCAGGTCCCTGCCTTTGGCAGGGACACCGGAGGAGCCTGATCCATGCTGACCCTCGGGGATTGCTCCCGCGAAGGCGCTGGCATAGGCGCGGCTCAACTCATTCAGTTTATCGGTACTTGCCTGCGGGGTCAAACCCTCGGCGGCGCAGAGGGCGTCCCAGTCGCGGAAGGCCTGGGGGGTGGAGACGCCGATGGCAGGGGTGGCGACGACGCACCAGACGGGATCGAGGTCGGGGAGGGGGTAGACCTGCTGGCCGCGATCAGTGCCGAGAACTGTGCCTCCTATAAGAAACAAAGGGACATCGGAACCCACCTGGGCGGCGATGCGAGAGGTATCGGGAGGGCCAGTTCGATTGGAGAGACTCCCACCCATGTCTCAGAAGCGAGACATGGGGCACCCAGATTATTGGAGGACGCAGAGTTCTCTTTCCAGTCCAACGAGCGCGGCGATGGCGTTGGCGGAGCCGGCGCCCAGGCCGCCCTGGACGGGGAGGCGCTTGTCGATATGGATGGTGACATTCGGCATGGGCGCCGAGGGCTTCCAGCGCCAGGGCGACCATCTTCCACGCGGTGTTGCGGTTGTCGGTGGGGACACGCCGGTCGTTGGAGGTGAGGCGGATGGAAGTGGCTCCGGCAGGTTGAGCCGAGACCGTGACCAGGTCGTGGAGTTCGAGGGTCTGGTAGACGGTGACGAGGGAGTGGAAGCCGTCCGTCGCGGGGCGCGCCGATGTAGAGGCCGAGGTTGATCTTGGCGTGCGAGCGGACGGTTGTCGGCATACCGGTCCATTGTAGAGCGGGGCCGACCGGCGCTCCGGCAACCGCTGCCTGCAACTTAGAGGAACCGAGCAGTAGGAATGCTCGTAGAATTAGGGTGCGTTCGGATCCAGAGTCGCGTTGAGCACACGCGCGAAAGGAGAACGCCATGCCTGTCCCGGGCAAGGCTCGGAATCGGCTTTGCACTCCTGCTGTGGGCAGGCGCGCCGGTTCTGCTTGCGCAAGATTCGCGGCCCAGGCTTCTCCGCCCAGAAGGGTCTCCTCCGCGTCCGATCGAACTTCTTCATGACAAGCCATATGTTTCGGTGATGGTGAACGGGCGCGGTCCGTTTCGATTTCTGATTGACACGGGGACCGGAGAGCAGGCGCTCATCAGTCCGGCGATTGCCGATGAACTGGCACTGCCCGTTGTGGGCCACGCGCGGCTGACTGATCCCAGCGGCCAGGGCGAACAACGATCCGACATTCTGCTGGTGCATTCGCTCAGCGTAGCGGGCGTGGAGTTCACTGAAATCAGGCGATCCGCCACCGGCTCTATGGCGAGGAAGAGAACTGCCAGGGTGTGCTGGGATTCACCCTGTTCAAGGACTAGCTGTTTACGCTCGATTATCCCGGCCGCAGATTGATTCTGACTTCCGGATCGCTCGCCGCAGAGAGGGATGGTTCGGTGTTGCCGTTTCGCATGCCGGATGGCGTACCGATTGTGTCGTTGCGGATCGACGGGCAGCATCTGGAGGCGCAGATCGATTCCGGCGGGACGGGGCTGAGCCTGCCGGAGACGGTGGCGGCGCGGCTGAAGTTCCAGTCGACGCCGGTCGCGTTCGGGAGAGGCGAATCGCTGGCGACGCGATTCCAGATCAAGGCGGCGCGGCTGCGGCCGGATGTGCGGCTGGGACGATACTCATTCAGGCAGGCATTTGTGGAGATCAACCCGGCGTTTCCGCTGGTGAACTTCGGGTCGACACCGTTGCAGCATTTCGCGATCACGTTCGACCAGCAGAAGCTTCTGGTGCGGTTCGAGTCGAGCCAGAAGACGCTGCATCTGGATGCTTCTCCGACCACCAGGCAGCTGTTCAACGAGCCGAAGCGCGACGCGTCGGATCGCACGCTGGTGCCGGTGGGATAGGGATGCCCGGTGGACAGTTGTCAGTGGTTTGCGACGGCTCAGTGCCCTTTCTCGATTGCGACGACCATGACTTCGACGGGGACTTTGCCCTCGTTTACGCCGGCGAGTTGCGCAAGAGACGGAACAACCTGCCTGGTAAAAGCGTAGGAGATGAAACCGGGCTACACTGTTCCCGTCAGGGAATACCGTGCCTGAGTGTACGGGAAAGGTAATGGGGTAGATGATGAAGAGTTTTATCCACGGCATATTGATGGTGGCAGTGATGGCGAGCGCGGTTTCGATGAGCGCGCAGACGGCTGGTCAAGCGCAGCCGGCAGGCCAGTCGCCAGCAGCAGGTCAGGCACAGACGGCTGACCAGGCGCAGCCGGCGGTTCCGGCACAGACGGCCGATGAAATCGTCAGCAAGTATGTTGCCGCCATTGGCGGCAAGGACGCGATCAGCAAGGTGAAGTCGATGTACCTGGAGACTTCGGTGCAGGTGATGGGGAACGAGAGTCCGAGCACTACGACGATCGTGGATGGTGTCGGGTACAAAACAGAAACTGATCTGAACGGCGCCAAGATCGTGCAGTGCTACACGGATAAGGGTGGCTGGACGGTGAATCCGATGGCCGGGCAAAACGACCCCACGGCGATGCCGGATGAGGTCTACAACCTGGGCAAGGCTCAGATCAATGTGGGCGGCGCTCTCTATGACTATGCGGCCAAGGGAAGCAAGGTCGAGTTGGTGGGGAAGGATGGCGGCGCCTACAAAGTCAAACTGACGACGAAGGAGAACGTCGAGACGACTTACCTGATCGATTCGAATACGTATCTGGTGAAGACCGCCGTGTCGAAAGGGAAGATGCAGGATCAGGACGTGGACATCACCATGCAGTACTCGGATTACCGCAAGACGGATCTGGGGTATGTGATCCCCTACGCTGTCGACCTGGACTTTGGCGGCCAATTCGCAGCTGGGCATCGCGGTGAAGAAGGTGGAATTGAACAAGACGATCGATCCCGCGGTATTTGCGATGCCGAAATAGCGGGGTATCCCCCCTTGAACTGACCGGTGTGCCGGAGCGCCGCAAGAGCCTGTTCAAGCTGTGGCGCTCGTCACCATTAATCTTGCGGCGCGCAGGTCGGAAACCGGGTCGCCGGTGGGCCGGAACTCCATCGCAACCATGCGGTGGTACTTCAGCTCCGCAAGCTTGCGATAGATATTGGCGTAGTTGATTTCGCCGGTGCCGGGCTGATGGCGGCCGGGGACGTCGGCGACATGGATGAGGCCGATGACGTCGATGTGCTTGTCGAGTTTCTCGATGAGATTGCCTTCGGCGATCTGCTCGTGGAAGATGTCGTAGAGAAACTGCACCTGCGGGTGGTTGACGGCGCGGACGATGTCAATGGCTTCGGCGGCCGATGGCAGGAAGTAGTGGGGGTTCTCTTCGAGATCGATGCATTCGAGAAGCAGGCGCACGGGCTGGCCGTCGATCTGTTTGCCTTCAACGAGCGCAGCGGCGCGCTTGAGGCCTTCGATGCAGCTCTGATGCTGGGCCTCGCGCGAGAGACCGGGAACGACGTTGCCGGAGAGGACGATCATCGCCGGGCAGGCGAGCGTTTCCATCGGCGTGAGAGCCTGGCGCAGCTCGGCGAGAAAGGCATCGCGAACGGCTGGATTGCCGATTCCGTTATGCAACCCGGCGGTTGCATCAAAGTTGATACCGAGACGTTTGCGCGCGGCGTTGGCGCGGGCGAAGTCGGCGTCGGTCCATTTGGCGTATTCGCCGACCAGCTCGACATGTTGGTATCCGGCCTCGGCAACGTTGGCAAGGCGCTGTTCGAAGGGAAGATCTCGTCCAGACGGTCCAGAGCATGATGGAGAGCGGGAAGGGCGTGGCCGCGGTTGCGGGAGCTTGCATGGTGTCGGCGCGCAGGACGGTGGCATGCGACGGCGGCGGATGCGATGGTTTGGGCGAATTGGCGGCGATTGAGGCTGGTCATGGCGTGATCCCTCCATCGGACTCAGAAGTCGGGTCGGTGGCGCGGCTCAAGGGCAAAAGCAGATCCTTCGCGCCGCTTACTCCGCTTTGCGGGCCGCCAGGCGTGCGGCTCTTCAGGATGACACGGCTTTGGTAAATGAACGCTAAGAGGCCGAAGCTGTGGCATTTCAAGGTCTTGAGTTTTCCGCAGACTGTAACGTACATGCTCCCTCCAAATTGATTGGTCTATTTCTTGTCGACTTTGCTGGAGCGGCGGAGGGCCTGCCAGTCTTTCTCGGTCTGGTCGGCGTAGAGTGACGCCGAATTTGGCGAGAGCTTCGGCGAAGGTCTCGCCGGAGCCAAGATAGCCGGCGATGACGAGCGGATCGCCGGAGCGGGCGTGACCGCGGGCGAGCAGCTCGCCGCAGACTTCGCCAAAGCGCTGACAAGTCCGCTGCCGGCCAGGTCCGTCAGTTCGATGGAGCCCTTGTGGTCGTTGAGCTGGCGGACGAGAAATTGACGAGCGCCGATGTGCGTCCAGCCGAGGAACGGATCGGACTGCAACTGCATGGCGCGCTGGCCGTCGACGACGCGCTGGCCGTTGTGCGGGATGGGAGGGCGCTCGGGCAGATAGGGCGTGTAGGCCGATGGCGCCTCTTCCTTGATCTGCAGGAAGAGCGGATCGTCGGGACCGTTGCCTTCAAAGTAGATGCAGTAGTCGCGCAGGCCGACGGAGCCGGTGCCGACGACTTTGAAAGCCACGTCGATGGGGCGATAGAGCGAGAGCAGATGCTGGCGCTGCGGCTCGAGCATTTCGCGATAGGGACCGAGCGAGGCGAGCACTTTTTCGGCCTGCGAGCCGGTGATGCGCGTCAGCGTTGGGCTTGATTTCCTTGAAGCGCCGCGTGCCTGGTTTGCCGGGAGCCGGCTCGGTGAGTTGTTCGAGGGTGTGCATGCGGCGTGGCGCGCTCGGCCTTGAGCAGCGCCTCGTGGACGGGCTCAACGTCACCGAGACGATGCACCTGAAAGCGGCCGACTTCGAGGAGGGGCATCTTTGCGAAATGCGCGCATCTGTTCGCAGTAACGCAGGATGCAGTGCGCGACGGCTCGTGCGCGGAAGACTCCTTGTGTCCGGATTCGCGGCCGGCGAGGACGAGCGAAGCGGCCATGCGCTTCAGGTCCCACTCGAAGGGGCCGCGGATGGTTTCGTCGAAGTCGTTGATGTCGAAGACGAGGCGGCCGTCGGGTGCGGCGAAGGCGCCGAGGTTGCGCACATGCGCGTCGCCGCAGAGTTGCGCTTCGATGCCGGTATTGGGCAGGACGGCCAGGTCGGCGGCCATCACCGGCGCGGCGCCGCGAAAGTAGCCGAAGGGCGACTGGGCCATCAAGCTGGTGCTTGAGCTTGAGGAGGGCGGGAACGCGGCCGCGCTCGGCGCGCTCCAGCAGGGAGAGCGGGGTCGCCGTTCTGGCCTTGGGGTTGAGCTCATCGTTGTGCTGGCGGCCGCACTGCTTGCGCCGCGTCTGGCCGAGGTTGCGTCGTTCCTCCGGTGTTGCCCAATTCATCAGATCGTGCTCCGTATGAAAGTCTACGGCATGGGTGGTGTCCTGTTTGGTTTTCGTTTGCAACGATGAGCGACCCGGTCCTGACAAGCGCAGTTTCGGATCAGCACCCGGAACAGGTGACAAAAGTGCGCTACGGCTCGTTTACACTGGATTTCCGGCACACCATCCATCCCGAAATCAAATGCTCGCTGATTGTGCCTGCTCGGAGGGAATCCTTTTGAAGCGCTTTGCTTCGCTGCTCGCGACGGCTTCTGCTGCCCTGTTGTTGCTGGTTCCCGCGGTTTTCGCGCAGGAGACTACGAAGCCGCTCACGGTGGAGGGCATCTTCGCGCATGAATCGGTGATGGGCACACCGCCGCGGGGACTGGCCTGGTCGCCGGACGGGAAGCACCTGACGTACATCGATGGCGGTGAGTTGGTTGACCTTGACCCGGGATCGCACAAGCCGCACGTGCTGGTGAGCCAGAGAAGCTTTCCTCGCTGGCAGGGGCACAAGGTACAGAGCAGGACCGCGATCATCGCGAGCGCTACGGAATGGCGAACTATCTGTGGGCGCCGGACTCAAAGCACCTGATGTTCGACTCCAACGGCCGCTTGTGGATCTACGATCTCGGCAACGGAACCGGAGTGGAGATCGGCTACGCGGGCGAGGGCTCAGGCGACGATCCCAAGTTCTCTCCGAATGGCGAATTCATTTCCTTCATCCGCAATCATGGGCTGGCGGTGGTGCCGTTGCGCACGGCGGGCACGCCAACGGTGATGGCGGCGCCGGCGCCGAATCCGGCTACGCTGAACGGCGAAGTGGACTGGGTTTACGAAGAGGAGCTGGATACGCGCAGCAATTACTTCTGGTCTCCGGACTCGAAGAGCCTGGCGTTTCTGCAGATGATCGAGGGAGATGTGCCCGAGTATCCGATCACGGACTGGATCCCGACGCATGCCACGGTCGATAAGCAGCGGTATCCGCAGCCGGGCGATCCCAATCCCGACGTGCGCGTGGGCGTGGTGAGCGCGAAGGGCGGCAGGATTTCGTGGGTTCATGTGCCGATTGACCAGGGGCAGGATTACATTCCGCGGTTCGGGTGGGTCGATCACAAGACGCTGTGGGTAGAGACGCTGAGCCGGGATCAAAAGCATCGAAGGATTTACTTTGCCGATCCAGGCACGGGGACAGCGCACAGAGTTTTGGAAATTTCCGACGAGAAGTTTCTCGATGAGAATTATGACGTGTCCGTGGGGAACGGATGGATTGTGCTGACCAACTGGACCGACGGCCACAACCATATCTATCTCTACAAATACGACGAGGGCAAGCCCGACTCAACGGACGCAACGCTCGTAAAGCAATTGACGAAGGGCGATTTCGAGGTTGAGCGAGGTGTATCGCGTCGATTCGGCGAGGAAGGACGTTTACTATGCGTCGAACGAAAACTCGCCGCTGGAGCAGCAGGTTTGGCAAGTGATCGTTTGACGGCGAGCGCACCCAATTGACGACCGGGGCCGGCAAGCACAAGGCGGATTTTGCGCCGACCGGCGGCGCCTTTTCCGACAAGTTCTCCTCGCGCATGGAGCCGCCGGTGGTGCAGCTTTGCGGGGCGGGGACCAAGTGCACGGTGTTCTGGGCGTCGCACGCGATCGATTCGTATGGCTTGCGCGCTCCGGAACAGCTTGAGGTGAAGGCGCACGACGGTACAACTCTGTATGCAACGCTGCTGCTGCCGGAGGAGAACGACGGTGCGGCGACCGTTCCGCTGATCGTGAATCCGTATGGCGGACCCGGGGTGCAGACAGTGGCGAATGAATGGAGCGATGCGCGAAGCTCTGCTGTTTGACGAATTGCTGGCGCAGCACGGATTTGCGGTGCTGCATGCGGACAATCGCGGCACGGCGATGCGCGGGCGCGATTTTGCGCAGGCGGCGTATCACAACTTCGGCCCGGTGCAACTCGAAGATCAACTGACGGTGATCGACGCGGCGCTGGCGAAGTATCCGCAACTCGACGCGAAGCGGCTGGGGTGGTGGGGCTGGAGCTGGGGCGGGACATTCACGCTCTACGCGATGACGCACTCCGATCGATTTCGCGCGGGCGTTGCGGTTGCGCCGGTGACGGACTGGCGCAACTACGACTCGATCTATACGGAGCGGTACATGAGCCGGCCCATCGATTTTCCGGATGGGTACAAGGACTTTTCGGTGGTGAACTCGGCTGCGAATTTGAAGGGACGGATTTTGCTGGCGCACGGAACCGGCGACGATAATGTGCACATTGAGAACACGGTGCAATTTGTGCAGAAGCTTATCGACGCGCAGATTCCCTACGATCTGCAGATCTATCCGCGCAAAACGCACTCGATCTCAGGGCCCGATGTGCGCGTGCACCTGTTTACGCGGATTCTGGCGCAGTTTGAGCAGTATTTGAAGCCGCCAGTGCTGTGAGCCGGCTTGAGGCCTGCGAAGAGCAATCGGAAAAAATGGGGATCGTGGAAGATGGGCTTCCATTCGAGAACGCGTGCAGTTTGACGTGCGTCGATGCGGCTACATCTCGTGACGGCTGAAGATGTCGTCCTTCTCGCGGCTGGGACAGTTCGTGCATTCAAGGCAGCACACGAGGAGCACTGCCACACCCAGCGTTATCAGGATGGCCAACACGCTCGCGTACGAAGCGACCCAATGAATGAGGTTATGCATATGCCACGGCGGACTGCGCTCGCACCAAACCCCGCTTTTGGATTGAACACCAGTAGCGGCCGGAATGCGCGGAGGGAAATGCCCTCCGGCAGCCCAAGTCTACCACTGAATATGATGTAAATTTCATAATCTGTCGTTGTAAACAGGCGAACAAAGAGCGAATATAAGGACGCGATGGTAATTGGCGGAGCAAATCCCGGTAATGAACCGGAGCCGGGTGAGTGGCCGGAGGGGACGGTGCCGCCTCCGCCGCTGGCTGTTTCCTCTGAGAGTTCCGATCGAGGGCCGTGCCTGAACTGGCTTTTTGTCGATTTGAACTCCTATTTTGCGTCGGTGGAGCAGCAGGATCGGCCCGAACTGCGCGGGAAGCCGGTTGGGGTGGTGCCCATGATGGCCGACACAACCTGCTGCATTGCCGCGAGCTACGAGGCCAAGGCACATGGCGTAAAGACCGGGACGATCGTGGCGGACGCCAAGAAGATGTGCCCGAATATTGTCCTGGTGGAGGCGCGGCACGAGATTTACGTGGATTATCACCACCGGATCGTGGAGGCGGTGGAGAGCTGCCTGCCGGTGACGGCGGTGATGTCGATTGACGAGATGGCCTGCCGGCTGATGGGGCGGGAGCGGCCGCTGCTGGCGGCGCTGGAACTGGGCCGGAAGGTGAAGGCGACGATCCGGGAGCAAGTTGGGCCGATGCTGCGGAGTTCAGTCGGGCTGGCGACCAGCCGCTACCTTTCCAAAGTGGCGAGCGACATGGAAAAGCCCGATGGGCTGGTGGCGCTGACTCTGGATATGTTGCCGGAGGCGCTGCGGCGGCTGACGCTGCGGGATCTGCCGGGGATCGGCGCGAAGACGGAGAAGCGGCTTAACGAAAAGGGCATTCACACGATGGATGACCTGATGAGGCTGGACTGCGAGCAGGCGGGGCAGCTGTGGGGGTCTGTGTGGGGCGAGCGGCTGTGGCACTGGCTGAGGGGTCGAGGACTTCGAGATGTCGGAGACCGAGCATCTGAAGTCGATCAGCCACTCGCATGTGCTGGCTCCGGAGATGCGGACAGCGGAGAAGGCATGGGCGGTAGCGCACAAGCTGCTGCACAAGGCAGCGATGCGGCTGCGGACACACAAGCTGTGGGCGAGCTCGATTGGGCTTGCGGTCGGGTTCTCAGTGCCGCGCGGGCAGAGCGCACCAGTGAGCAGGTTCGGAGTGCCGACGCGCGGTTGGCATCACGAGATCCGGCTGAGCGAATGCCAGGATAATCAGACGCTCATCGGCGCGTTGTGCCGCCTGTGGGCGGAGAAGCCGAAGGGCGCCGGGTATGATGCGCCGTACTTTATCGGCGTGAGCTTGAACGAGCTGGTGCCGGACCGGCTGCACTCGCTGAACCTGTTTGACGCGCTCGACCACGCGAAGAGCCGCGCTAAGCTGCTGGAGGCGATGGATCAGCTGAACCTGAAGTACGGAATGGGCACCCTGGCGCCGGCGACGATGCTGGCGGCATACAAGGCCGCGCCGACGCGGATTGCATTTCATAACATTCCGGATTTGTTTTGAGGGTGGGTCAACCACGGAAGTGTCCGGAGCGCACGTCTGCGGCGAAAATGCGCGATCCGCAATCCGGGCGGGTGTTCGTCGAGACGTGTGTGGATGTTGATCAGAATTCCGGTCTGACCATTCCCGCAGTCCGGTTCGCCAAGGAACTACTCCGGTTAGTCAAATTCTGCTTCTTGCGGAGGTCGCGCCTGGCACAGACTGCCTTCAGTGCGGGAGTGAGAAGTGAAGAGGGATACAACGTTGCTGTTTGCAGTTGCAGTGCTTGCATGTGGCTTATCAGGGTCGGCGCAACTCGACGATACGGCTCTGTTTCCAACGGAATTCCGCAACTGGGCCCACGTCAAGAGTGTGCTGGTGGGGCCTCAAAGCGCCGCGTTTGCTACGGAAGGCGGAATCCACCACATCTACGCAAACAAAGAGGCTCTTGAGGGCTATAAGACGGGCAAGTTTTCCGATGGGTCTGTGATTGTTTATGACCTGCTTGAAACCAAGGAAATTTCGGGAAACACGACAGAAGGACCGACGCGCCGAATCGATGTGATGATGAAGCAGAGCGAAGCTTACCGCACAAACGGTGGCTGGGAATTCATGAGTTTTCCGGGTGGCAACCCGGCAGGCGGAAAGCTAACGGCCGAGCGACAAGCAGCCTGTGCGGCCTGCCACGCCAGTCGAAAAGAGCATGATTTTGTTTTTAGCGAATTCAGGAAGTGAAGCTGATTTTTTGAATTTCGCTAACGACGGCAGATTCTTCGACGCGTGATGATCGCTCAGGATGATATCGCTGAAAAGGCAGAAGCAGATCCTTCGCTTCGCTGAACCACCCCAACGACAAGGGCCCGTCGTTGGGGACCCCGGCGAAAGCCGCTCCGCTCAGGATGACACCTTTGTGGTGAGGTGAGGTATGCGGCAACCTTTGACTTCGCCCTGGGCTCGCTGCGGCGAGTAAGGTCGTGCCTATTGGAAAATCCATTATTCGACCAGTCTAGAATCTGTAGCGCATTGCGAGCTGCATAAGGCGCGGCGGCATGGCGCTGACGGCCTGGCCGAAGCTGCCGCTGGAAATATTGCCCTCGACTGCCGCGGCGCCGAAGAACTGGGCGTGGTTGAAGACGTTGAAGGCCTCGGCGCGGAATTCGAGGGCGCGGTTGTCGCTCACCAGAAAGCTGCGGCGAGAGCGTGGCGTCGAGGTTCTCCATGCCAGGGCCGGAGAAGAAGCGGCGCCGCGCATTGCCCATGGTTCCCAGCGCAGGCAGCGTGAACTGGCCGGCATCGAAGACCGGCTGACCCGCCGCGTGGGTTTGTGTGCAGGCCGAGCGATTTGCCGCTCCAGTCGGGCGTGTCGACGCCGTTGTTGTTGATGCCGTTGGGAATGGTGCCGAGCAGCGAGGTGTCGTTGTTGTTGAGCAGCGTGACCGGCAGGCCGGTGGTGAAGCGCGCAATGCCCGCCACTGCCCAGCCCGACAGCAAGCCACGTGCAGCAGCCCGTTGGATGCGAGCAGCCGGGGAACCTCGTAGTGAAAGCTGGTGACAAGGTTGTGGCGCATATCGAAAGAGGAGAGAGCCGCGGCTGAGCGAAGGGTCAACTGGGATTCACCGGCTCGGGCAAACCGGCGGACTGATCGATGGATTTCGAATAGGTGTAGCTTGCCAGCAGTTCCAGGCCGTGGGAGCGATGATTGATGGTAGCCTCAAGCGCGTTGTAGTTGGCGTTGGCGATGGTGCGCTGCAACTCGACGCTGCCGAAAGCGGGGCCGAACTGCGGTGCGCGCCGCCTGCTCGTTGAACGGGCCGCAAGCGGAGCCGAGGCTGAGGCAGAGCGCGGGATCGGCGGGATTGGCCTCTTCAAGCACCAGCAGGTGATGCGAGGATGTGCCCACGTAGCTGACGAGTGGCCAGCGTCGAGCTGCCGAACTGGCGTTCGACGCTCGCCATCCAGTGCTGCGGCGTAGGGAGTCACGTCGTTGCGGATCGACGGCCGGAATTCCAACGAGCGGCTCGAACTGGCTCCAGTTCACGCTGGCGTTGGGATGGGCGCGGCTCGCGCCAAACGGCGACCTGCTGCAGCGGAAAACGCTGACCGGCGTTGGCGCCGGTGGCGGCCACGGTAAAGGGAGAATCGAAGAGCGGCGGCGCGGCGGAGGTATAGGTGTAGCCGTAAGGTGGATTGGCGCTCATGATTCCCGCCGAGAGCCCTTCATACGCGGTGTAGAAGATGCCGTAGCCGAGGCGGATGCTGGTTTGGCCGCTCGGACCCGGAGATTCTGTGCAACCACGGAGCGGCGAAGTTCGGCGACCAGGCCACGCCGATGCGCGGAGCAAAGTTGTTGCGCGCCGGAGCGAGCGAGCGAGGCACGCCGGGATCGCCGGGAAAGACCAGGCCCTTGCGGCGCGCCGGGAAAGACCTGCGACTGCTCGCCCTTCACCAGCGTCTGCAACTGATTGAACTTCTCGTGCCAGGGGCGAATGCGATCCCAGCGCACGCCGTAGTTGAGCGTGAGGCGGTCGGTCGCCTTCCAACTGTCCTGCACAAAGGCTGCCATGTAGAGGTTGCGATTGTAGAAGTCGTTCGCCTGCCCCTGCGTATAGCTCGAGGTCACGCCAAGCAGGAAGTCCGCGAAGTCGAGGCCGGTCTCCGAGCCGTTGAAGGCGAAGCTGCCGTTGAAGATGACGTCGGGATGGGTGTTGATCTGGTTGGCGTGGACCTCGCCGCCGACCTTGATGCCATGCTTGCCCACGATGCGCGAGAAGGCGTCGCTGAGCTCGTAGATGTTTTCAGCCTGCACCAGAGCGGTGGTGTCGACGCCCATGGTGAAGTCGTTGAAGGCGATATTCTCAATGCCTTCGGTCGAGGGCTTGAGCGGAACGATGCCGGTGAATCCCTGCGACGCCAGCGATGGGCCTACGCCGCCTTGCGGCTGGCCCACGGCATTGACGTTGCGCATATAGCTCACGTGGAATTCGTTGAGCGTCGCGTCTGCCGAAGGTGATGACGTGGGCCAGGCTCACGAGCTGGGCGCGGCCATTGCTGGCAGCGTCGAATCCCGGCACGCTGGCTCCGCCGGTGCCGGTGGGATAAGGGATTCAAGAGCGAGTAGCCATCGAGAAAGTAGTAGCCGGTGAGCGTTCCCCTGCCATGCGTCCAGTCGGCGCGCAATGCGCCCTTGTCGTCCTGAAGAGTTTGCGCCTGGGAGGCGGTTGCAAACAGCGCGGCGCCGGCGTTGGGCGCGGGAATCGACGCCAGCAGATATTTGGCCGGCGCCGACCAGGCGGACTGCGGGAATCTGGCCGTCCGGGAACGACGTGCAGAGTAGGGCTCGCCGGCGGTCACGGTGCTGGCCCAGACGCGCGGAAAGCATGCGCCGCCCAATAAGCGCCGTTCACGCTGCCGGTGAGCGGGTTCTGGCTGAAGTCGCCGCTGCGTTCCGCCAGTGGAAGGCACCGAGATGTCGCCGGTATCGATGCCCTCCGTCAGGCGCGTTCCCTGGTAGTCGGCGAAACAGCATCACGGTCTTATGGAATGCCGCGCCGCCGATCGTTGCCGCCAAACTGATTCTGACGGTAAGCGGCGCGAGTCCTGCGGAGAAGTAGTTGCGCGCATCGAGTGCCGTGTTGCGCAGAAACTCAAAGGCGCTGCCATGCAGTCTGGGCCGTGCCGGACTTGGTGATCACCAGCACCTGGCCGCCGCTGGAGTTGCCGTACTCGGCGTCGAAGTTCGACGTCAGCACGCGAAAGCTGTCGATGGCGTCGAGATTGGGCACGATCGACGTGCCCATATTCACGTCCTCTTCCACGTCGCTGCCGTTCACGCGAAAACCGTTCGAGGCTTCGCGCTGTCCGCTGATGGAAAGATTGCCGGGATTGGCATCGCCCGAAGGCGGCGTCGAGGCCACGCCGGTCATGATGACTGCGCCGGGCTGCGCCGTGTTCTGCGGCACGATGCCCGGCTGCACAGCCATCAGGTCAGTGAAGCTGCGTCCATTGAGCGGCACGCTTTCGATCTTCCGGTTGTCGAGTGTCTCTCCAAGTTGTGTGCTGGTGGTTTCGGCGGCCAGTGCATCGGCGGTCACCTCAACGGTCTCGACGCTTCCGTCGACAGATAGCGGCAGGTCCAGGTTTGCGGACGGAGAGGCATCGGTCAGGGTCGCCTGCGTCCGGTAAGGCTTGAAGCCGGTGGCGCGCACTTCAATGTCGTAGGATCCCGGCGAGGGCAGCGTGACTTGAAGGATCCCCTGATCATCGGTCTGGGAGGAGATGACGGAGGCCGACCCGGTGAGCCGCACGGTTACCTTGGCACCGGGAACGAATGCGCCCGATGGGTCGTGGGCAACGGCGGACAGGGTATAGCGGTCTTCGGCCGAAGCCATTCCCGATAGAAGTGCAACGAACATCCATAAAATGAATAATCTATCGACTTTCACGATCAGTCCTCTTCCGATGCCTCAAGCGTCTCTATTTCATATAGGACAAATTAGGTCCGCGTTGCGCGCCGTGATTTGGATCACAAGGCATTGGTGGGTCAGATCAGGGAGGAGAACAGCGGCGGTGGTTTTTACCCGGCCGAAATGCTTGTGCGTGCAGCGGTGGAAGTGAGGTTGATAACTCCAATGTGTCGCATTCTGAAGTTTCTCGTTGGTCGAAGGAAGAGAGTCTTCCGCCAACTTCGCAGCCCTCGCTACGTCTATCCTGAGAGGTAATGATGGCATCTTCCACCCTGCTCGCACCTGCTACGGGGCGCTCCAGATTCAAAACCATTCTCTGGATATCTCTTGGTCTCACTGCGTTTTTCGTCTTCGTCACTTCAGAAGTCTTTCTGGTTGCCGATTACCCCATGTATCACGCATATCGTTTGCAGGTGATCGCCGACCGCCATCTCCTCATCCCCCACACCATTTGCGGCTCGGTCGCTTTGCTGGCCGGCCCTTTGCAGTTCTCGTCGCGGTTTCGCCAGCGCTACCTGAAATTCCATCGTGTGCTCGGCCGCATGTACGTGGTGTCCGTCTTTATCAGCGCCTTCACAGGGATCGCCCTGGCTGCCGGCCGCCCCGGCTTGCCGGGAACGTCCATGCAGGCCGCTGCCTGGATCGTCTGCACCACCGCTGCCTTTATCACCGCGCGTAACCGCCAAATCGTCCAGCATCGCCAATGGATGGCTCGTTCCTACGCCGTCACGTTCACATTCGTCTCAAGCCGTGTGCTCAATCTGTGGCCCCGCTACTGGAGCCATCTCGGTGACAGCTTTGCCGCCGTCGGCGTCATCGCCTTCACCCTGGCATCGCTTCTTATCGTCGATCTCGGCCTCAACTGGCGCGAACTCACTACCGGCGCGTGTGATCACAGTGCCCGGGCTTGCCTTCTCTGAACCGGGCTGTTGAAGGGATTGGGCATAGCGGTCTGTGGCTCACGATCCTCGGCTGGGCTCCGTCAAACCCGAGGTACCAGTATGGCGGCTTTCAAACTACTCGATTACCCAATTACAGCATCGGCCACGCGTTACCCCATAAGAGGGGTACAATCCCTGCGTATCGGATCCGACAAAGGAGATTCCAGTTAGAACGTCCAGTCTTCATCGGATTCCAGGGCAAAGCGAAGTTCTCGTCATTGGTGGTGGAGTGGCAGGGTGTGCCGCTTCCATCGCGCTCAGCCGTAACGGGCGAAGCGTTACTCTGATCGAACGCGAGCCCACACCACGCCACAAGGTCTGCGGAGAGTTTCTGAGCGGTGAAGCTCTTGAGGACCTGCGCGCGCTCGGCATCGACGTGACCGCGCTTGGAGCGGTGCCCATCGATTGCGTTCGTCTGGCCACTTCGAGACGCGCAGCCGAGGCTCCCTTGCCGTTTCCCGCTGCCTCGCTTTCGCGTAAAACGCTTGATACCGCACTCATCGCCGAGGCCATTGCCGCGGGGGTCCGCGTTGAGCAAGGTCGCAGTGTTCAGGCACTCACGCGCACGACAACCGGCGAATGGCAGGCCACGCTCGACGACAGCTCCGTCCGTGAAGCGCCAACGGTCTTTCTCGCCACGGGCAAGCACGATCTTCGCGGCTACGCGCGTCCGAAGGACCCGCAGCGATGGGTCGCCTTCAAGATTTATTTCCGGCTAGCGCCGGCGCAGGCCGCGGAGCTTGCACGCGCCTCTGAGCTGATGCTCTTTCCTGGAGGGTATGGTGGTATCCAGCCGGTTGAAGGCGGCATTGCAAACCTCTGCTGGGTGGTGCAACAGCGGTATTTCGCACGTGTGGGCAATAGCTGGAAGAACTTCCTCAAGAAGATGCAGCAAGATTGTCCGCACCTTGCGAGGAGGCTTGCCGGGGGTGAGCCGTTGCTCGACAAGCCAGTCGCAGTCACGCATATCCCGTACGGTCACATCCGACGCACAACCGAGGATGGGCTCTATTGCATTGGCGACCAGGCAGCCGTCATTCCCTCGTTCACCGGAGATGGCATTTCCATCGCCCTGCACACTGCCCGTTGTGCTGTCGCCGCCTGTCTCGCGGCCGAACCGGCGCCGCTTTTTCAGGCTCGCCTGCGGTCCGCATTGCTGCCCCAGATGCGCCTTGCCGAATTTGCCGCCGGCGGGTTGAACAACTCAATTTCACGAGCTGTATTACCGTTTTGCCTCAGGGTGTGGCCAGGTGTGATGCGCGTGACGGCGAGGCTGACGCGCGTCGCCCAGCAGGCAGCTGTTGCTAGCCCTTTAGTCGCCGGCTAAATCAATCAGCCTTCAGCCATCAGCAATCGGAAGAGAGATGCAATGAAATCCTTCGCGGTCTTTGCCCTCGCTGTCCTACTCGCTCCGGCTGCGCTCGCCCAGCATCAGACTTTTGTCGTCAATCCCGATGCCAGCGAGGTCACGATGACGCTGAAAACAACTCACGAGCTTGTCGTTGGCACCTTTCATGTCCAATCCGGATCGATTGAGTTTGACTTGAGCATTCCCAAGATGTCGGGTTTGATCAGCGTCGTTGCGGGCAGCGGCAAGACGGGCAATGACAGTCGCGACAAGAAGATGAAGAAGGACATCCTGAAGGTCGAACAGTACGCGACGGTTTCCTTTGAGCCGAAGACCTATGCCGGCAGCCTCGCAGCTTCAGGCGACTCGACGATCCAGGTAACCGGAATCTTCTCCCTGCTCGGGACGCCTCACGAAATCACCGTCCCCATGGTTGTACATCTCGCCGGCGCGGGATCAACTGCCAAGGGCCACTTTGTGGTGCCTTATGTTCAGTGGGGACTGAAGAATCCGAGCTTCTTGATCTGGAAGGCGGAGAATGATGTGGCGATCGACATTAATCTGGTTGGCACGATTTCGAGGTAGCATTGGGTTGTCTGCGGCTTCAACTTGGCGGTCTGGCGAGCGAAGATGATGTTTCGACCGATCCCGTTTGGCGTTGAAGCTAGTGGCCCTGACCTCCTCCTCGCAGTGTTGGGATCAGTATTCTGAGAAGGTAAAAGCTGATGTATGCGAGCATCGGCCACGCAAAAACGAATGATCCGTGCGCGAGGCCCCATGTATCGAAGACTGCCCAGTTCATTGCGTCGAATAGTCGGGCGAGAGGCACCATCAGCAAAAATCCCAGCACTGTAGCGCATAGGCCAGTCCATACGCCGTTCTTCATCTCTGAGCTTCCTTGGAATCCAAGTTTGATTGCTAGTTTACCGACAAAAAATGGTTGGCGGGTGGCCCCGATGTCGAGGGACTATCCAGTTTAGGGTGCCCCCGGTCCCTCGCTTTTGGGGACCGGGGAGGAAGAGGCTGACTGCCGGTAGCGCATCCACTCCGGCAACTGCCCGCCCCTATGCTGGGCAGTCCATGCCGACTCGATCTCTACGGACCCGCGGGCGCCGGTCTGGTAGTGGCGATGGCTCGACCAGCGCCAGTCTTCCGGCTTCGCGACCAGCCCTCGGCGGACCGGATTGCGATGGATGTAGCGCAATTTCTCTACGAACCTGGCGTGAGAGGACACATTGAAGTCATAGTAATGAGCCTGCCAGAACGGCCTTTCCAGGCTTCGCAAAGCAACCGACAACTTGAGCGCCTGGATGGTCGTGGATAAAAGAGCACGCTGGGGCTCATTCACCAACAAATGGACGTGCTCCGGCATGACCACGTAACCGGCGACAACAAAGCGATACCGCAGGCGGATCCGCTCCAAAGCATCTTCAAAGAGTTCCATGGCGGCGATCGAGGCCAGGTAAGGACGGCGCCGATAGCAACTGAAAGTGAGGAAGTGGAACTCGCCTGTGTGCTGATAGCGGATGCGCTGGCCTTTCATGCACCGCGAGAATACTCCAACCGTAAATCCGGCTGCAGTGATAAGTGAGCCAACTTCCCCGGTCCCCGAATTTCGTGTAATGCGTGGATATGCGATGGACGAGCATCCCTCCCCGGTCCCCAAAGGCGAGGGACCGGGGGCACCCTTCATTTCGTGTAATGCGTGGATATGCGGTGGACGAGCATCCCTCCCCGGTCCCCGAAGGCGAGGGACCGGGGGCACCCTCGCCATCTACCATTCCTCCTGGCACCCGCGGCGTGGTTGGGATGACTAGCGGGGCCGGGGCCTTCGGCCAGGCTTCCAACTTTAGCCTTTGGCTTTCCTGAACGTTTTCTTTCCCATTCGCGTACCTTTTGCATCCCGAACCGCGTTCCTGTGCGGATAAGAGGTAGAAGCGAAACCCATGGCCGCAGAAGTGGCACCCGGATTTCGAACAACTCGTGGACGAGCATCAGTCCATGGTGTTTTCGCTCGCGTGGCGGATGACCGGCGACCGCGGATTGGCGGAAGAGATTGCGCAGGACGTTTTTCTGGAGCTGGACAGGCATATGGACCGGATCGAGAGTCCCGAGCACGCGATGTTCTGGCTGCGGCGCGTGGCGATGAGCCGGTCGGCCGATGCGCTGCGGCGGCGGAAGGTGCGCGGCGTGGACCTGTGGGTGGAGATTGAAGAGAATCACGGCGCGCCGGCGGAGGAACGGACCTCGCCGCTGAGCGCGCGGCTGGAGCAGCTGCTGGCGACGTTGCCGGAGGCGCAGCGGGCGGCGCTGGTGCTGCGCTACCAGGAAGATCTGACGCCGGAGGAGATTGCGGCGACGGTGGATGCGCCGGTGGCGACGGTGAAGAGCAACCTGCAGCGCGGACTGAAGCTGCTGCGCGCCAAGGCGACAACGCATTTGAAGGAGTACATTCGTGGACTTTGAACGGCCTGATCAGGGACAACCCGAGAACCTGAACCAATCGACGAGTTTGAGCGGGAACTGCGGCAGGCGATGGAGCGCCGGCCGGCGCCGCCGAGCCTGAAGCGGCAGATCATGCAGCAGCGCAGCGCGCAGCGTACGGAGCGGGTGCACAGCCACACGATCGTGGTGGCAGCGGCTGGCGGCATCGGTGTTGCTGGTGGGCGTGATTGCGGGCGGATATAGCTGGCGGCAGGTGGAAGAGCGGCGCAAGGGTGAGGAAGCCCAGCAGCAGGTGCTGACCGCGCTGCGCATTACGAATCGCGCGTTGAACGAGATGAATCGGCGGCTGGCGCACGACCGGACAGGGAGATAGACGGGTTGGGTTCGTGCTTTCCCACCCATGCTACGCATGGATGGGGCACCCGAGGGTCGTAGCGGATTGAGGTTGGACAGGGTTGGGTTCATGGTGCTTTCCCACCCATGCTACGCATGGATGGGGCACCCGAGAGTGGTGGCGGATTGAGATTGGACTGCGTGGTTGGGAACCGGTCAATGAAGGAGAGATCGATGAAGAACAGGATTGCAGCTTTGGTTTTGGGGGTGGCGGCGCTGGCTGTTCCGGCGGTGGCGCAGAATTCGCAACTGCCGCTGCCGTCGCCGGTGGAGAAGGAGCTGGCCGCGCAAGGCCTCGAACGTGACCGAGGTGACGCTGGGCAAGAACATGCTGGCGTTTGCCGCCAAGTTCATGAACGGCAAGGATGAGGATGAGGCGGCGACGCGGCAGCTGATCGAAGGCCTCGACGGCATCTACGTGCGCGACTACGAGTTCGACAAGGAGGGCCAGTACTCGATGGACGATATCGACAAGCTGCGCCAGTACTTCGAGACCGAGCGACTGGACGCCGATTGTGCGCGAGCGCGAGAAGAAGAGCGGCGAAAGCACCGACGTGATGGTGAAGATGGTCAACGGCGAGTCGCACGGCATGTTCATTCTGGACGTGGAGCCGAAGGAGCTGAGCATTGTGCTGATCCTCGGCCCGATGAAGATGGAAGACCTGGGCAAGCTGGGAGGGATTGGCGGACTGGGCGTGCTGGGCGATATCCAGAAGGACTCGCACAAGGACAAGGACAAGCCGAAAGACAAGACCAAGAAGGACGGTGACCAATGAAGCGTCTCGTGCTGATTCCGATTTGCTTTCTGGCGCTGGCAGTGCCGGTGGTGGTGCTGGCGGGCGGCGCGCAGGGCGGATTTGACGGCGTGGTGAGCTCGATCGAGACGCGCTATCACGTGCATGCGCAGCGCATTCCCTTTCTTGGGCTGATCAGCCTTATCTCGCACAAGGCCACGAGCGGCGGCGTGAGCGGCATGCACGTGGCCGAGATCGACGACTTTCACGCGGATGTGGACGGCGACGAGCTGAACAGCATGGTGGAGCAGAAGCTGGGCGCCGGATGGGAGCGCGTGATTCGCGAGACCAGCCGCAAAGGCAAGGAGCAGACGCTGATCTTCATGCATCCCGAAGGGACCGCAGATGGGCTTGTTTGTGCTCGATCTGGATGGCAACGAGATGGACGTGGTGCAGGTTTCGGTGGATCCGAATCACCTGAACGAGAGCATCGGCAAGTACGATCACCGCCATCACGACGACTCAGACAAGAGGGAGCGGGAGGACGGAGAGTCTGATTAGACCGTTCAGGGTCGCATTTTTAGCGCAGTTTTAGTGGCCAAAGACCGGCGCTGGGTTGGCAGGCCGCCGATCCGCACTTTCAGGCATGACCGGGCCGGGTGTGTCGTTGATGACGAGGACTTCGCGGATGCGGTTTTCTATCTTCTGGCGGGATTCCAATTCCGCGTCCAGTTCTTCTTCCGATTGCTTCCGGGGACCAAATAGTGAGGCAAAAATGCCTTTTTTACCGTCTTGTGCCATGACTTGTGGCTCTCCTGGGGGTTGAGGTCCAGCCATGCTCGCCGCTCTCCAACTTCTCGATTAGGCGGGTTGCTTTAAACGCTGTGTCTTACTCAAAGATGCTAGCCCCTATTCCACTAAAGTGTAAGTCCCTTTCAGTCACCTGCCGGGGGAGGGAAAGGTCACCGGCCGTGCGGTACTTGGGAGCCGGCGTTACTCGATTGGATTTTCAGAGTATCTCCGCAGGCTTCTTTCCCTGCTGCCGCAACTCGCGAATGCTCAGCGCATCATGACGTTTAGCCAGGCGGACTCCGTTTTCGTCGACGACGAGGTTGCAGTGGAACCACTTTGGATCGGCGAAGCCAAGGGCGCGGTTGAGCAGGATCTGACGCGCGGTGGACTTGAGCAGATCGGCACCTCGCACCACTTCAGTGATTTGCATGGCGGCGTCGTCGGCGACGCAGGCGAGCTGATAACCAGGCAGCTGGTCGCGACGCCAGACGAGGAAATCGCCGAAGTCGATGCCGGCGACGAAGCGCTGCGGGCCGAGCTTGATGTCTTCAAATTCGATTGCTTCTTCCTCGGGGACGCGAAATCTCCAATTGATCCGGCCGGGGCCGTCCTCAGGGGCGGCCGGTAACTCGAAGACGCCCTCACCGGTGCGCGAGGGGCGACAGGTTCCGGGATAGATTGGCTCGTCGTTGGGATCCTGCTCGCGCGCGGCGCCTTCATGCGGAGCGCTGAGGGCAGCCGCCAGATCCTTGCGGGAGCAGCGGCAGGGGTAGATGTGGCCGCCTTTGTAGAGTTTCTTCCAGGCGGCGAGGTAGACGTCGTGTCGTGCGCTTTGGACGTAGGGGCCGAATGGGCCGCCAACGTCGGGTCCTTCATCCCAGTCGATGCCCAGCCAGTGCAGGTCTTCGAGGGCGCCGGCTGCGTACTCCGGCCTACTTCGGTCGGGATCGAGGTCTTCCATCCGCATGACCAGGATTCCGCCGGCAGATCGTGCGCGCTGCCATGCCTGGTGAAAGGTGCGTGCGTGGCCGATGTGGAGGTAGCCGGTGGGCGAAGGGGCGAGACGGCCGCGATACGCGGCAGACGTGGCTGGAAGATTGCCGGTCACAGAGGTCCAGTGTAGTTCCCTGCTTGTAGCCGGTAGACGGTAGCTCTCCGAGCCGCGCCCGTCGCGCGCCTCGCCGCGATCCTGCAGCCGACACCCTGGACCGCCTCGACCTGCTATGACGCTCGTCACACCATCGCTCCGTCCGGGCGCCTAGCATCGCACCACATGAATTCCGGCGCCTCGACCCCGCCTGAGATCGCCGGAGCTATCCGCAGACGAACCAGCGGACAAACAACCAATCCCCGCCGCAGGACATCTCGTTTGCAGTGCGACCGGACTATGCCGTCAGGGGACCGCATGCAGGCCAGAAAACTGAAAGTCCTTGTCATTGACGACGATAACCTCGTCGCCGACACCCTCGTCATGGTTCTCAATGTCAGCGGCTATGACGCTGTCGCAGCCTACAGCGGCGAGCACGCCCTTGAACTCGCAGGAAAGTCAGCATACGACCATCTCGTAACGGACGTGATGATGGAGCCCATGAACGGCATCCAGGTTTCCATCGCCATGGGAGCAATCTGTCCCGAGTGCAAAGTGCTGCTGATGTCAGGCAACCCGCGAACTGCCAATCTCCTCGCCGAAGCCGTGCGCGACGGATACACGTTCGAAATCCTCGCCAAGCCCGTCCACCCCACTGCGATCCTCGATCGCCTACGCGGACAATCTCTCACCGCCAGCGAACCGCCAAATTAAAGACCATAGATACAACCCACCTGGATAAAGAGCTAGATAGAAAGCTCCTGCCGCCCGCAGAAGACGAGCCGACACCCTGGACTGCCTCGACTTGCTGTGATGCCAGATTGAGCACTATTGCACATCTTTTCTCTCTGGCTCGATCTAGGATTCAGGCTCTCGTTGGAGGACCCAGCGCCGTGAACAATAGCGATTCTGAAATTCTGATCACCGTCCTCAACAGCACGTCTTCTCTCCTGGAGCATTACCGATACGACGGGGATTATCCCACCCTGAACGAACTTCAGCACCTAATCGGGCGCGCCATCGCGAATCTCGAAGATCGAGAGATGGCGGCCCGTCCCCCTGGCGTGAAGTCATCTGGGGAGCACCTCGAATCCCAATACCAGTGAAACTTCGCGCGATAAAACCCCAGTCAATAAAAAGCTATAGCTCCCGCCGCCCTCCGCCCCTCGCCGACACCCTGGACCGCCTCGACCTGCTGTGATCACACGGCGCGCGCCGTTGCGTGGGCTGTACCGATCCTGATTGTGGTTGCGATGTCGGCGGTTGCGATGCTGACCCTGCCCAAAGGACCGCCTCCCGCGTAGGACAGTGAGCGGCGGTAGCGCGCGTCACATTTCGCCGGCGTCTTCGCGGTGGCGGCGTGGAGAGATGCGCCTTACTTCACGGATGCCGAACTTCAAGGCCGAGTTCCGAATCCGGGGGGTACCTTCAGGGAGATGACTGTTTCCAAGTGCCCTCGTGACTATCCGGGGATGGTCCCAAAGTGCTATCGGTGCCACACTTTTGAGATACCGGAAGTTTTCGGGACCGAAGCTCCAACGTTGGCGCGAGTGCGCATCGACCCCGGACAATGTTCCCCCCAGGAGTACTGCAGGCGATGGCACACGACAACAAGCGAGGGTTTTTGTCTTCATTGTTCGGAAACAGGAAGCAGAAGGAACACAAAGAGGCAGATGAACTGAAATCGAGGCAGAGGCTGGAAGAACGAATCTGCCAAGTCCTTGCGGAACGCGTCGAGGTTCGCGAACATGAGGAGGAACCTGTGGCAGTCCTCGCCCGGGAAGAGGACGCCGAGGCTGAGGTTGTCAAACTCCTGCCGATTTCAGCGAGCGTGCTGAGCAGGCGAAAGGTTTCTGTTTCTGCTTCTTTTGCAGACTCGAGTTTTGAAGCTATCCAGTCATACGCGGCGAACGGACGGTAGTGAGCCACTTTGGGCGATTTGCCCAAGAAGTCAAAAAGGGGATGAAGGCCTGAGTTCAGGACTTCGTCCCCTTTCGGTTTTTACTGGTGCTTGATGAACTTGCCGGTTTGGAGTTCGTGCATGGCGGTCTGCAACTCGGCTTGCGTGTTCATCACGATGGGGCCGTACCAGGCGACCGGCTCCTCGAGCGGTTTGCCGGAGACAAGCAGGAAGCGGATGCCTTCGGGGCCGGCCTGGACGACGATCTCATCGCCACGGTCAAACAAGACGAGCGAGTGATTTTTCGCGTCGTACCTTGCGGGCGCGTTGGGATCCACGGCCGATTCGGTTAGAACCGCTTTCGGATCGGACGCGTCGCGGAAGCTCCCCGCGCCTGCGAAGACGTAGGCGAAGGCGTTGCGCGTGACGTCGACCTTGATGCGGCGCAGTTTGTTGGGCGGCACCGAAATATCCACATAGCTGGGATCGGCTGCGACGCCTTCGACTGGTCCACGTTTGCCCCAGAATTCGCCACACGATGATGCGGGCCCTGGTGCCGTCGTCCTCGGTGACTTCGGGGATCGCGGCGGCGGGGATGTCCTGGTAGCGCGGGTCGGTCATTTTCAGCTGCGAGGGCAGGTTGGCCCAGAGCTGGAATCCGTGCATGCGGCCGTTGGCGTCGCCTTTGGGCATCTCCTGGTGGAGGATGCCGCTGCCGGCGGTCATCCACTGGACGTCGCCCGCGGTCATGCGGCCCTTGTTGCCGAGCGAGTCGCCGTGGTTCACCTCGCCAGCGAGGACATAGGTGATGGTCTCGATGCCGCGGTGCGGGTGCCAGGGAAATCCGGCGAGGTAGTCCGAGGGGTTCTCGTTGCGGAAGTCATCGAGCAACAGGAACGGATCGAACTCCTTGGTTTTGCCGAAACCGAAGGCGCGCTGGAGCTTTACGCCCGCACCCTCGATGGTGGGCTTGGTTTCAAGAATCTGTTTGACCGCGCGAAGCGACATGGTGGACCTCCGACTGGCTTTTGGTGCTTACAGGTATTGGATGCGCGAGGGAGATATTCGTTGCAACAAGTATCTCGGCCGACGATCATGGATCAGAGAGCGCTCATGCCGCCATCAAGGAGCAATTCGCTGCCAACGCTGAAGTTGGACTCATCGGAAGCGAAGAAGAGAACAGAGTCGGCAACCTCGGCGGGAGTGCCGAACCGGCCTGCAGGCACCTTCCCTCGAATCGAAGCGGACACCTGCTTGAGTTCCGCCTCGGAGAGGCCGAGCTTGCCGTAAAGCGGAGTGGAAATCGGGCCCGGGCTGACGGCGTTGACGCGAATGCCGTGCGCGATCAACTCGCCGGAAAAAGTTCGCACGAAGGAGATCAGGGACGCCTTTGTGGCGGCGTAAACGGAGGTGTTGGGCATGCCAATGTGCGCGTTGACCGAGCCGTTGAGGACGATGGAGGCCTTTGGCGCGAAGACGGGGAGAAGCGCCTGAATAAGGAAGAACGGACCCTTTACGTTGACGGCAAAGTTGCGATCGAAGGCCTCTTCGGTCCACTGTTCGATGGGTTGCAGCTGCACGATCCCGGCGTTGATGAAGAGGATATCGAGCTGGCCAAAATGGCGCTGAACGGCCAGGGCCAAATTGCGCTGTTCGGCGGCGCCCCCGGCATCGGACGAGAGGACAAGGGTGTCAGATCCGAGTTCCCTGCGAGCAGTTTCGAGAGTTTCCGGATTAATGCCAGTGATGACGACACGGGCGCCTTCCGCGATGAAGCGACGCGCAGTTTCAAGGCCGATACCGGTGGTGCCACCGGTAATGAGGGCGCGCTTTCCCTTGAGCCTGTTCATGCCGAGTCTCCTTTGAAGGCCGATGCTGCCGCCTGCTTTTATTTTTTCGAGGGACTGCCTGCGTGGGCCAAGCGGCTCCCGTGAACCGTGGAAATCATGATGCGCCGACCGTGCATTGAGCACAAGATCGAGGGCGGCGTCTGGGGAAAAGCCGCCCTTTATTCCATGTGAATTACCAGAGGAGGCGCCCTTCGGTTCGTCGAAGGTCAGGCCTTGATGAACTCGGCTTCCAGGGTGATGTGGACGTCCTCGCCTACAAGGATGCCTCCGGTCTCGAGGGCCGCGTTCCAGTTGAGGCCGTAGTCCTTGCGGTTAATCTTGGTCGTCGCGGTGAGCCCGATGCGTGTATTGCCCCAGGGGTCCTTGGCGGGGGCGCTTGGGCCTTCGACGTTGAAGGTGACCTGCTTGGTGACGCCGTGGAGAGTGAAGTCACCGGTGACCTTGTATTCGCCGTCTCCATCGGGATTGACCTGGTGGACTTGAAGGTACATGGTGGGGTACTTCTCGACGTCGAAGAAGTCGGCGCTCTTAAGGTGGCCGTCGCGCTGGGCGTCGCCGGTGTTGACTGTCGCGACGTCGACCGAGGCCTCGATGAAGGAGAGCGTGGCATCTGTGAGGTGCTCGGTGAGGTCGCCGGTGAGTCCGGAGAAAGTGCCCTTCACGTTGGAAATCATCATGTGCTTGACCTTGAACTCGGCGTGCGAGTGCGCAGGATCGAGTTTCCAGGTGGTGGTGGCTGCGGAGGTGGAGGTAGTGGTTGCCATGGTGGTTGGCTCCTTTCAACTGTCTTGGATGCGGCTCGAAGATATTCGTTGCAACAAGTATTGTCAGAGAGGGACAGGAAATAGCGAGTAGCAGTAACGAATGATGGGTCAAGGGCTTGGATGCACTCGAGATGTCTGGTTTTGAAGCGCTCCGAGATTAGCGAGGAATTTCTTTTGTGCCGGTGATGGTGAAGGGGGCGGATTGGACGGTTCGCGCTGGTCGCCGTCGGGTTGGGAGCTGCCGAGGGAAAGACTTGTAGTTGCCTGGGGTTACGGCGCGAGTTCCTTTTTCATCGACTTGCGACAGGGTTCGGGGATCGAGGTGGAAGGTGATGTGTCGGGATTCGCCGGGGTTGAGATGGAAGCGCT
The DNA here is from genome assembly GCA_963774175.1 of uncultured Acidobacteriaceae bacterium. GTDB lineage: Bacteria > Acidobacteriota > Terriglobia > Terriglobales > Acidobacteriaceae > Telmatobacter. The sequence continues at coordinate 27,007 of CAVZDT010000005.1, read as the reverse complement.
GGAATCCGGCGAGGGCGCGTTGGGAGCAAGCGGCGGATTGTGGGGGGATCAGGTAGAGCTCGGAGACTTCATCGCCGGCGAGCGTGCCGGTGTTTCGGACGTCGGCTTCGACGGTGAGCGAGTCGCCGGCTTTCAGAGTTCTTGGTCGAGAGCTTCACGCCGGAGTAGGCGACAGGTGGTGTAGCTGAGGCCGTCGCCGAAGGCGTAGAGCGGCTTGCCTTTGAAGTAGCGGTAGGTGCGGTTGGCCATGGAGTAGTCGTCGAAGGCGGGGAGCTGGTCGACGCCGGTGTAGAAGGTGACGGGCAGGCGGCCGGCGGGATTGTTCTTGCCGCTGAGGGTTTCGGCGATGGCCTGTCCGCCGGACTGGCCCGGATACCAGGCTTCGAGGAGGGCGCGGGCGTTTTGCTGGGCCCAGTTGACGGCGAGGGCGCTGCCGTTGAGCAGGACGACGACCATGGGCTTGCCGGTTTTGGCGACGGCTTCGAGCATCTGCTGCTGGACGTCGGGCAGGACGATGTCGGTGCGATCGCCGCCGGCAGAAGCCCTTGGCGTCGACCTTCATCTCTTCGCCTTCGAGACGCGGAGTGAGGCCGACGAAGGCGACGACGACGTCGGCTTTCTGCGCGGCGTCGACGGCCTGGTCCTGCAGAAGCTTCGTGGCGCGGGCTCCATTCGAAGGAGATGCCGGCGCCGGTGATGCGGGCGGTCTGGGTGTACTCGATGCGGAGGTCGTGGGGGCGGGTGTCGGCGAAGGGAATGGCGAAGTGCTGGATGGCTCCGTAGTTGCGGCCGGAGGGCGGCAGCTTGCTGGTGGTCGGTGTTGGCGGCGCCGCGGGCTCGAGCTGTTTGCCGTCGAGGTAGATGGCGAATTTCACCTTGTCGCCGCAGGGATAGCAGAAGGGCGAGACGGACCTGGAAGTTCGAGTGTCTCGGCGACCGGGCGCGCGATGGCGCCGGTCCAGCGGACGGCGAAGGCCTGGGTGGTGGTGTCGGCGGGCTGGACGGGGTTGGCGAAGGCCCAGTCGAAGTCGATTTCCTTGTCGAGGCGGATCATTTCGGGAGCGCCGTCGAAGCTGGGGCGCGCGAAGTACTGGCCTTCGAGGCCATCCACTGTCGAGTCGGCTGGCGGCGCGGAGCATGGTGCGCGGGACGGGGAGTTCGCCGCCCATGATGTAGGGCGAGCCCTGGGCGTAGAGGACGTGGTCGTGGCCGAACTCCGACTCGATGCCGTCGATGGGCAGGACTGGGTGGAGCGGGATGGCGTTGTAGTTGCCTTCGAGAGCGACGCGCGATGCGGCGAGGGGGCCGATGACGGCGATGGTCTGGTGCTTCGCGGGATCGAGCGGGAGGAAGTGGTTGTCGTTCTTGAGCAGGACCATGGATTCGCGTGCGGCGCGCGAGGGCGAGCGCGGCGTGTTCGGGTGAGTCGACGACGGAGTAGGGGATCGTGGAGAACGGGACCTGCTGCGGCGGATCGAACATGCCGAGCTTCATGCGCGCGGTGAAGAGGCGCTTGACGGAGACGTCGAGCTGGGCTTCGGTGAGGAGGCCTTTGTGGACGGCGTCGGTGAGCTTGAGATATTCGGTGCCGCAGTCGGTGTCGGTACCGGCGAGGATGCCGGCGGCGGAGCCGGCTGCGAAGTCGGCGGAGTAGTGATGGCCGTTGGGCTCGGAGAAGTCGCCGATGGCGCCGCAGTCGGAGGTGACGAAGCCCTGGAAGTGCCAGTCGCCGCGGAGGATGTCGCCGAGGAGCATTTTGCTGGCGCAGGCCGGGACTTTGTCGACGGCGTTGTAGGCGCACATGATGGAGTCGGCGTGGCCCTCGGTGATGGTGGCGCGGAAGGCGGGCAGGTAGGTGTCCCAGAGATCGTGCGGGGTGGGGTCGACGTCGGCCTTGTGGCGCGTGGACTCGGGTCCGCTGTGCACGGCGTAGTGCTTGGGTGTGGCGATGGCGCGGAAGTAGTGCGGATCGTCGCCCTGGATGCCTTCGACGAAGGCGGTGCCGAGGCGTGGCGGTGAGGAAGGGATCTTCGCCGTAGGTTTCCTGGCCGCGGCCCCAGCGCGGATCGCGAAAGATGTTGATGTTGGGCGACCAGATGGTGAGGCCGTAGTAGCGGTCGTGATTGTCGTGGCGCGATGGCGTCGTTGTACTTGGCGCGGGCTTCGGTGGAGACGACGTCGCCGATGGAGTGGACGCAGAGGCGCGTCCCAGGTGGCGGCGTTGCCGATGGCCTGCGGGAACATGGTGGCGAAGCCGGAGCGCGCGATGCCGTGGAGGCCTTCGTTCCACCAGTTGTAGGCGGGGATGTCGAGGCGCGGGATGGGCGCGGCGCGATCGATGAGCTGGGAGACTTTTTCTTCGAGCGTCAGGCGGCGAGACGAGGTCGTCGACGCGCTGGTCGATGGGGAGAGCGGGATTGCGGAAGGGCATGGCTGCTGCGGCCTTGATCTGCTCGTCGGTGGGTGGTGGCGCCGGAGATTGCGTGGGGGCCTGAGCGGATGCGGTGAGAGGCAGAAGGAAGACGAAAGGAAGGACGGCTGGACGCAGGCGCATGGGAATGATTCTCCCGAAGAGCCATAGTAAGGGGCGAGGGCGGCGGTCACAAAGGAGCGTTGTACCGGCGCGCGGAGGCACGGAATACAATTCGGAAGACTTGAAGTTCCCCGTTCTTCAGAGCATGGAGGTCGAAAGCATGAGGAGATTCATCTCTGGCTGTGCCCTTTTCTGTTTAGCCACGGCTATTGCGTTGGGGCAGGCGAAGCCGGCGCATGGGCCGTTCACGGCGAAGGATTGGGCGACGCTGCACAGCGCGCGAGCGGCGGCGGTGAGTGCGCAGGGAACGATTCTGTACGCGGTGAGCCATGGCGCGGAGAAAGGGCCGACGCATACGGACTGGTTCCTGGTGGGCGCGGATGGAAACAACGCGAAGAAGCTGGAGACGCCGGAGGGATTTCATCCCATGGGGTTCATGCGGGACGGGCAGAGCCTCTACGGCGGATGGAAGGTAAATGATCATCAGCAGTTTGCCATCTTTGCGCTGAAGGACGACAAGCTGGCCGCGGCGCCGACGACGGTCGTGGTGCTGCCGCGCGGGATCGGATCGGCGAGCCCATCGCCGGATGGCAAGCGGTTTGCGATCAGCGCCGATCCGCGGGAGCCGGATCCGCTGGAGAGCACGCGCCACGTGCAGGAGCCGGAGGAGACGAGCCTCTACGTGGTGAATGCGGATGGAACCGGCGGCGCGTGGTGGTGCAGGGACCTGAAGTACATATCGGGAACACTGACCGTGGGAGGCGGTGCTGGCGCGGCGGCGTGGAGCGCGGACTCGCAATCGTTGGCCGTGCTGTCACAGGTACCGCGGATCGGGCATCACGAGGTGGCGTCGAATATCGATGCCTGCAGTGCATCAGGGGCGCGGCATGTTGCGGATATTCCGAATGCGGTGAATGGCATCGCGTGGGCGGATGACGGGAAGGATATTGCGTTTCTGTCGACGAAATCGCAGGTGCTGACGCCAGAACACGTGTGGACCGTGCCGGCGGCGGGCGGAACGGCAGAGGATCGCACGCCGGATTTGAACGCGACGGCCGTGGAACTGGCGGGCAGATGCGCAGGGACACGTGTGGGTTTCGGTGGATCACGGTGTGCGCAGCGAGGTGGATGAGTTTCGCGACGGCGCGTTGAAGACGGCGTATCGCTGGCCGGATGGCGTTGTGCGCGGCACGCCGGTAGAGAGCGAGTATGCGGGTGCGGGCCAGCAGATGGCGTTTACCGTGGCCGATCCGACGCATACGGGCAATGTGGCAGTTCCGGACGGAGATCATTTGCGGCGTATCACGCACGAGGGCGATGAGGAACTGGCGGGGATCGAACTGGGACCGGTACAGGCAGTGCAGTGGAAGAGCAAGGAAGGCATCGCGCTCGAGGGGATTGCGACGTTTCCAGCCGTGTATGAGAAGGGCAGGAAGTATCCGTTCCTGGTGCTGCCGCATGGAGGGCCGGAGGCGAATGACGAGTTGGGTTTTGATCCGCTGGCGCGGATCGTCGCCGGACTGGGATACGTGGTGATGCAGCCGGAGTATCGCGGCTCGACGGGCTACGGCGCGGATTTTCTGGCGGCGATCTATCAGCACTTTGGCGATCGCGCCTATCAGGACGTGGACAGCGCCACGGATAATGCCGTCGCGCAGGGCTGGGCCGATCCCAGCCGGTTGGCGATCTTCGGGTGGAGCGCGGGCGGATTCATGACGTCGTGGACCGTGACGCAGACGGGCCGGTACAAGGCGGCAATCGAGGGAGCGGGGATAACCGACTGGGGACCGTTCCTCTGGACGAGCGACATCCCGCAGGTCGATTACGACGCACGTTGGACGGACGAGAATCCGGAGGCATTTACGCAAGTTTTCTGCCGTGGATTTTGCGAAAAACGTGACGACGCCGCTGCTGATTCTGCATGGCGAAGCAGACCAGCGCGTGCCGACGTTCCAGGGGTTTGAGTACTTTCAGATCCTGGCGGCGCGGGGGAAGACGGTGCGAATGGTGACGTATCCGGGGTCGCCGCATTTTCCGGTGTTATGGGAGCAGCGGCTGGACATCATGAAGGAATTGGCGGACTGGCTCGCGAAGTACAACAAGTAACTGCGGTGTTGTGAGCCGTTGGAAGCGGCTCGAAGTACTGATGAGATCGCGGGCCAGGTTCGGAACCTGACCGGCTCGAATTTCGTCATTATTCCTCAGGACTCAGTGCGTTCTCAGGAGGCATTGGAATGCAGAACTTCTTTTATGACTTGCGGTACGCGCTTCGGCAACTGCGCAACACACCGGGGATGGCGCTGCTGGCGATTCTGACGCTGGCGCTGGGAGTCGGAGCGAACACGGCCATCTTCACGGTGATCGACAGCGTGCTGCTGCGTCCGCTGCCGTATGCGCACTCTGACCGGCTGGTGTTTATCGGGCCCGGCGGCGACAAGCCGAGCTTCGGGTCGACGTCGTGGCTGAATTATCGCCGACATTCACGCGCAATCGAAGCTGCTCGAGGACTGCTGCCGGGTATGCGGAAGACGTGAGCGTGCTGGAGACGCAGGACACGCTCGGTGAGCGTGGTTGCGCCGCGGGTGACGACGAATCTGTTCGCCATGCTGGGACAGCGGCCGCTGCTGGGCAGGACATTTACCGACGCAGAAGGGCAAGCCGGTGGACCTGCCGGTGGTGATGCTGTCGGAAGGATTGTGGCGGGAGACGTTTCACGCCGACCCGAACATCGTGGGGCAGGTGGTGAAGGTTGGCGGAAAGCCCGACGACGGTGGTGGGCGTGATGCCGGCGAGCTTCCACTTTCCCGACGAGCATGGGCGCCGGACCTGAAGAAGGGCGTGTGGCTTCCGATTCAGCCGACGCCGGAGATGCTGAAGGATCGCGGGCTATCACTTTTTCAGCGTGGCCGGGGTGATGCGGCCGGGCGTGACGCGTGGCGCAGTTGCAGCAGGAGGTGAACGCGATCGGCGCGCGTATTCCGCATCGAGACACAACGAAACCGCGGTTACGTTTCGCGTGGATCCCTACCAGGAGGTGCTGACGGGACCGGTGCGTCCGGTGCTGTATGCGCTGCTTGGGGCGTTGGGGCTGGTGCTGCTGATCGCGTGCGCGAATGTTTCGAATCTGCTGATTGCGCGGGCGCTGGGGCGGCAGCAGGAGTTTGCGGTGCGCGCGGCGCTGGGTGCCGGGACGATCGCGGCTGATCGGGCAGATGCTGTCAGAGGGCCTGCTGCTGAGCGTGTTGGGATGCGGCGTCGGCGTGGTGCTGGCGGAGTTGGCGATGGTGGGCGTTCGCAAGCTGCCGGATGGCACGATTCCGCGCGCGGATTCGATTTCGATTCACTGGACGGTGCTGCTGGTGCTTGGCGGCAATCGCCGCGCTGACGACGGTGCTGTCGTCGCTGCTTGCCGGCGCTGCTGGTGGCGCGGGCCAATCCGCAGGTGGCGTTGCAAGCGGCTTCGCGCGGAGTGGGATCGAAGTCGACCGGTGGCAAGCTGAGCGGATGGCTGGTGGCGGGCGAGGTGGCGCTGTCGACTCTGCTGCTGGTGGGCACGGGGCTGCTGTTTCGGACGCTGTGGAACCTGGAGCAATCGCGATCTGGGATTTGAGACGGAACACATCACCACGTTTTCAGCGATGCCGGCGGATGCGGCCGGATTCTCGGGGATGGCGGTGTCGGAAGATACGCAAAATGCGCCCGCGTCGGTGGCAACGATTACCTATGAACCGGTGCTGGAGCGAATCCGGCAGCTTCCGGGCGTGGAGAGCGCGGCGCTGTCGACGGCTCCGCCGTTGTCGGGGATGGAATCTGCACTCGAGCTTCGACATAGTTGGACAGCCGACGGATAAATCGAACAAGCCCCGGAGCGCGGGTGTCGGCAGTAAGCGGCGATTATGCGCGAACGCTGGAGCACGCCGATTGTGCGGGGACGGATGATCGGCGACGGAGATGCCCTGACGACGCCGTTTGTCGCGGTGGTGAATGAGACCCTGGTGAAGAAGTATTTTGCCGGCAAGGATCCGCTGGGAAAGCAGATCAACCTGGGCGGCAAAGACACGGGGATGATCAAGCCGTACACGATTGTGGGCGTGCTGGGCGACCAGGTGGACTCAAGCGTCGGCGGCGAGGTGCAGCCGCTGATCATGCTGTCGCAGCAGCAGATTCCGACAACGTCGCTGTTTTACCAGGCACTGCTGAAGACGATTGTGAACTTCGTGGTGAAGACGCGCGGAGACATTCCCGTGGCGCAGGAGATGCGGTCCGTGTTCCATCAGCAGGCGCCGGGATTTGCGCTGGATAACTTCCAGACCATGCAGGAGGCAGTGGACAAGAACACCTTCAGCCAGCGGCTCGGGCTGTATCTCGTCGGTTCGTTTGCGGGGCTGGCGATTGCGATGGTGATTGCGGGATTGTACGGCGTGCTGTCGCAACTGGTGAGCTACCGGAAGCGCGAGATTGGCGTGCGCATGGCGCTGGGCGCGACGCGCGGCAGCGTGGCCACGCTGGTGCTGCGGCAGGGATCGGTCCTTGATCGGTGCCGGCCTCGTCGTGGGACTGGTGCTGGCGTTTGCGACCGGGACGGCTGATCAAGGGATTCCTGTATGAAGTGAAGCCGCTGGATGCGAGCACATACGTTGCGGTCGCAGTGGCGCTGACGGCGATCGGGCTGGTGGCGGCGTTGATTCCGGCGCGGCGGGCAGCATCGATCCAGCCGATGCAGGCGCTTCGGGATGAATGAGAGAGAAGCAGGGAACAGGGATTAGGGACTGGGGACTAGGGACTAGAACCAGTCCCGTGAATGAACCGAATTGATCAACTAAGCCGCAAGTCGCTGAATCACCATCAAGCACTTCATGACAGCCCTTGAATGCTGTGTTCTGACCGCTGTTCATTTACAACGATTTGCAGATCGGTTATCGATTTTGATTCATCCATGGGAGTGCTTCTAGGGACTCGGGAACAGGGAACAGGGAACAGAGAGTAAAGAGCGATTGGCGGAATTGGCGCTAGTCCGAGGGACGTGTACGAAATCTGCGGGATTGTGTGTAAGATGGTGGGTCAAAACCATTGAGACCTGCCGTGATGCACTCTTGTTCCTCGTTGTTCTCATCGATAAGACGAACGTCGTTCCTTGTTCTGACGCTGTGTGCGGTTACGCTTTCTGGCACGAGATGTGCGGCGGTGCAGGCTGTTCCCGCGGCTGAGAAGCAGCCGGTTACACCGGCGAGGATCAGCCAATTGGCGCATCGACTGATGATCGCGGGAGTGGCGCGCAATGCGTTGACCGGCGTCGACGTGAAGCCCTGGCACATGAAGCTGGAGTTCCAGTTGACTCCGTTGGGCGAGAAGAAGCCCGTGAGCGGCACGATGGAGGAGTGGTACGTGGGGCCGGCGCAATGGGCCCGCACCTTCAAAAGTAGTGAACAGAGGCTGACGGGCACCGAGTGGAGGGTCTCGGACACGGCGCGGTACCAGAGCAAGCCGAGCAAAGTCGGATTCGATCTTCAGCTGCTGGTTTCAGATGTTGCGCGGCCGGTCGTCGACCCTCTCTTTCAGACGGCACTCATCGAGCCGGACTACGAGATGGATGTGAAGCACGTGAATGCCGCGGGACTCGCACTGAATTGTGTTGCGGTAACCGATCCGCCACGCCGCATGGACCAGGTGAACCCGGATTGGCTCTTCCCAACCATGTGTTTCGATGGCGACAACCGTCTGCGGCTCACCGCGACGCCGGATGCGACAGTGAAGCTCGAAGACCCACAGCCCTTCGACGGGCGTGCCGTCGCCCGCGATGTGAAGGTCATGTCGAATGGCGCTCTGATCGCGGAGATGAAGGTGAGGCTGCTGGAGCCGCTGGCCGACGCCGATGCAGACCTGGTGAAACCGGCGAAGGGCGCAATCGCCATGCTGTACACCATTGAGCCGGGGCACCCGAAGCCGGTTTCGGTATACGAGGTCGGCGCATCGGTGCCGATCCAACCGGATGGATTTCCGTTTCGAGGCAGCTTTGCGATTCCTGTCATCCTTCATAAGGACGGAAGCGTGAAGGCAAGGAATGACGACACTTCGTTCTGGAACCAGGATCTGAAGGACGCCCTGGTCAAGGCGATAGACAAGTGGAAATACAAGCCGTACCTCGTCGATGGGCAGCCGGTGGAGGTTGCATGGACGGTGGTCTACATCCTGGACGGAAAGCCCTTCGTGCCGTCCTATGAGCGCATCGACCCGCAGACGGCGCCGCCGCAACAGGACGGATCGGCTAATCAGAGCACGGGTGCGCCGTCGCGGAGACGATACGGGCACTGAGAGCCTCGCGCATCGAAGCCGGGAAATTGGTAGACTTGGCTGCCAATGATCCCTAAACGATCTTTGGGAGTGCCTGGCAGCCGCGCGCTCGGCGCGGGGTTGGTGTGCGCGTGCGCGCTGGGAGCGGTTGGGCAGCAGCCGGGCGGCGTGAATCCGTCGCACAGCTTTGGTGCGGGTCAATGCGGTCCTGCGGATCCGGCCTACATCCGCACTGCTAACGAAACTGGCGGGGTTCCCCTGTTTCTGCAACGCAGCGAAGCCGGCAAAGCCATGCTTTTGATGCGCGAGTCGACGCGCGAGAATGTGTCGACAGTGTTGTGGGCTTCAGCAAAGCTGGCGGGTGCGGCGCAGACGTTCGAGATTCCTGTGGACGCGGTGACGGAGCGGATCACGTTTACGTTTTCAACGGATACGAAGGGCAACAGGCTGGTGCTGCGCCAGGCAGACGGGCAGGAGGTCGGACAGGGTTCGACGCGCGCGGACGATACGGAGCTGAATTGTGGGCGCATCATCACAGTGGCGAAACCGCAGGCGGGAGAATGGCATGCAGAGGTGAGCGGAACCGGGACGTACTGGATTGAAGCGCAGGCGCAGAGCGATATCTACTTCATCAAAGCGGAATTCGTGAAGGTGGGGGGACGGCCAGGGCACGAGGGGCTGTTCAAGATACAGGGGCAACCGGTCGCAGGCGAACCGGCGACGCTGCAGGCTTCGCTTTCGGCTTCGAATGCGAAGACGACTGAGTTCACATTTGTGAGCGAGCGCGGCGATGTTCTCCAGAAGATTCGCATGAAGACGCCAGACGCCGATCGCCAACTTCTGGAGTTCACCGGAGACGTGGCGCTGCCGGCTGTGCCGTTTCGAATCGCGGTCAGCGGTCGCGATAAAAAGGGGGAAACGTATCAGAGGTTCTATGGACCCTTGTTTCATGCGGAGACGGTCCAGGTCATCCCAAAGCTCGACTTCGACGAGATCGCACCTGGCGAAACGCGGAAGGCTGTGTTTGCCGTCAGGAATCTGGGCCCAGCGCGGAGTTTCAGAGTAACCGCAATCGATGCGAAGCGATTTGCAACCAGCTTCGAGCCGAAGGAATTCACGCTCGGAGAACGTGAGACCGGGCAGGTGCAGGTGGTGCTTGCGGTTCCCGCGGGCACAGCAAGTCTTCTCGCAGACGACCTTGTGATCGTGGTCTCGAGCACGACGGGAGCGCCGACAAGCAACTCCGCGGTCGTGAAGCTGTCGGTGTCAGACAGCACGAACCGTCAGAACGCAGATTGAAACACTGGGGACTGATCGCACGATGCCTACTTGCGTTTGATCAGCTTGGGAATCAGGCTGTCGGGCGGCCCGTTGAGATTGCCATCACTGTCGACGGTGAAAACCTTGGTGTCTCCGTTGCAGGTGAGGCTGATTTTGCTGCCGCTTTCGGTGTAAGTGCAGGGAGCGGAATCTCCGGTGGTACCGAAGGTGGCTTTGCCACCGGACTGAAACGAGACCGTGATGATGCCGGCTTCGTAGGTGTTGCCTTTGACCTTGCTGCCACAGGCTGCGAGTGCGATGCAGAGCAGCGTCGCGGCCACTCCCATGGATAGAGTCCTGGTGTTCATGAAAGGCCTCCGGGGCAATTGAGAATAGAGGGGAGTTGTGCAAGCACTCTACCCCGGACAGGTGTGGATGGCAAGCTGAAATCTTTTGTATCGAATGACAGTCTACGTCCTACCTTCGTCGCCGAGGTTAGGGCGCTGCACAGGTGAAGCTTGCCGCGTCGTTCGTGTCGCCGGATCCGGAGTACTTGACAACCTTTGGATATGCGCACAGGGGACGTGTCATCACGACCTTCACGGAGCCCTTTTCGCCGGGAGCGTACTTCGTAGCGAAGATGTCGCTGTCGGGCGAGCCTTTCTCTACCCAGTCGACCAGCGAATCGAAGAGTCCGTATTTAGAGCCTTTGGCCGTCTCGAGTCCGAACTGGCCGAAGAAGCTCGGACCGGGTCCGCCGAGGCAATGTTCCACGCCCGGAGCCATGTAGAGGCGAAGGAAAGATTCGGTCTTCGCTGCTCCCATCCTCTCCTGAACGCTCCGGTAGTAGTCGACGGTGTTCCAGGGCGAGATCGCCGAGTCGTTCCAGCCGTGGTAGAGGATGAGCTTGCCTCCGTTCGCTGCGAACTTGCTGAGATCGGGATTCGCGGAATCCAAATCCGCAGCGCCCTTTTCGCGCGACTGGCGGAGTGATTCGGCGGGATCGACCGTGAGCTCACTCCATTTTGGATCGCCCGTGACGATGTAGCGGAAGTAGTTCTCAATGTAGCGGAAGCCCGATGGGCCGGACGGGTCCTGACCGATAAGCCATTCGCGCCAGCCGACTTCATCGCCAGGAGTGAATCCGGGAAAGAGCATCTTGCCCTGGCTGTCGGATGGCCCGTTGTAGATCGATTTCAGCGATGCGATTTGCGGAGCCGTGAGGCAGTCGAGCGTTTCTTCTCCTTTGCAGAGCAGGACCTGCGGATCGAAGTGGCACTCTGATGGATTGTTGAGGATGCCGTCCTTGACGCCATCGAGGGCGTCGCAGGCGTCGAGCGCGGCTTTCTGGATTGCGCGCAGCTTCAAGTCGGAGAAGTAGGCGCGCGGATCGAGTTCGCGAGCCTGGATGACATAGACGGCGGTGCCGAGCATGGTGGACCAGGCATTGGCGGGAGCACCGGCAAGAATTCCGTTGTAATCGCCGGGGAAGCGCTGCGCTTCCATCAAGGCTTCGCGGCCTCCGTCGGAGCAGGAGTCGAAGTAGGCTTTCTCATCTTGTTTGCCGTAGTAGGCCTTGATGATTTCGGCGGCGCGAAGGCGGGTGAGGTGAACGGCGCGCCAGCCGAAGTCCTTTACTTTTTCGGGATGCTGCCAGGCCCAGCTGGCATCGGTGGCTTCGGCTTCGTGGCCGGCATCGGAACCCGCAACCGCAAAGTTGCGCTTCAGGTAATTCGCGAGTTCGTCATAGCCAATGGAGCCTGCAAAGCCGCCGTTGCCCGCGCCGAGGAAGCGGCCGTTCCAGTCGTGCTCGGGCAGCCATACTTCGAAGCGGATTGCTGAATCGGTGGTCGGGCGCATGACACCAGCAACCCGACAGAACGCCGGTAGTCCAGCGAAGGGCGGCCGCGAATCGGAGACCGAAAGCGAACCCGAGGTGATGGGCTCGGCGACGGTGATGGTTGTGTCTTCGAGTTTGAGGGATTTGAGAGAACTGCAATCGGCGGCGAATAGAAGCTTCGGGCTAAGAGAGGAGATAGCCAGTAACAATATAAAGACCCGCAAGATGTGGTTCACATGAACCTCCCGGAGAGGACAGCAAATGCTGCGGCCATTTATAGCAGAAGCGTCCTGCACGCGCGTACGCGACGTGAAAGCGGACCGGGTTTCCACGCCTTCCACATCCGCAAACTCCGGGCGGACGTATGCTGGAGTCAAAGCCATACGTGAGTGACTTTGCCCAGAGCGTGAAGCAGCAGGTCGACATCGTCAAGGTGATCGAGGGGTACATCCGCCTGCGCAAAGCGGGTGCACAGAAGTACTCGGGGCTGTGCCCGTTTCACAAGGAAAAATCGCCGTCGTTTTCAGCGTGCATGCGGTGCGGCAGTTTTATCACTGCTTTGGCTGCGGCGTATCGGGAGACGTGTTCTCGTTTGTGGGCAAGATTGAGAACGTCGGCTTCCCTGAGGCGGTGCGGATTGTGGCGCAAAAGAGCGGGATTCCGCTGCCGAAGCGGGAGTTTTCTTCGCCGGAGGAGGCTGCCGAGGCGCGGCTGCGCGGGCAAGCTCCTGGATCTGCACGAGGCGGCGGCGAGCTGGTTTGAAGAACAACTGCGCGGGCCGGAAGGGGCGGTGGCGCGCGAATACCTGGCGGGTCGAGGACTGACGCCGGAGGGAATCAAGGCCTTTCGGATCGGGTACGCGCCGGACAGCTTTGAAGCGCTGCGCGACCGGCTGAGCGGGATGGCGGATGAGGAGACGCTGCGGGCGTCGGGGCTGTTCAGCTGCCAAGGAGCAGGGAGACGGCGACGCCAGGGGCCGATTTACGACCGGTTTCGGAAGCGGGTGATGTTTCCCATCTGCGAATGAGAGCGGGCGGGTGATTGCGTTTACGGCGCGGACGCTGGAGACGGGTGACAAGGCGGGCGCGAAGTACATCAATTCGCCGGAGACGCCGCTTTATTCAAAGGGGCAGGTGCTTTTTAACCTGGATAAGGCGAAGACCGCCATCCGGCAGGCGGGATATGCGCTGCTGGTGGAGGGACAGATGGACTGCATTTCGCTGTATTTGCGCGGAATTCAGCACGTGATTGCGACCAGCGGGACGGCATTTACCGAGCAGCAGGTGGCGATTCTGAAGCGGCACACGTCGAATGTGGTGGTGAATTTCGATCCGGATGCGGCGGGGGCGAATGCGGCGGAGAAGTCGATTGCGCTGCTGACCGAAGAGGGGTTCAACCTGAAGCTGGTGACGCTGGATGGGGGCCTGGATCCGGACCGGTTTATCCGCGAGCGAGGGGTGGAGGCCTACACCCAGGCGGTGATGGGGGCGCGGACGGCAGTCGGACTACCTGATCGAACGGGCGCGGCAGATGTTTCCCGGTGCGAGCGGCGGAGCAGAAGCTGAAGGCAATGAATTACTTGCTGCCGCATATCCGGCGGATTCCGGAGAAGCTGGTGCGGGACCAGTTTGCGATGGATGCGGCGCAGAAGCTGGGAATTCGACTCGGCGGTGCTGCGGGAAGAATTGCGGCAGGCGGCGCTGAAGCGACGGGACCACATCGAGGTGAGGGCGACGGCGCTGACGGAGGTGGAGCGGGTGCTGCTGCGGGCGCTGGCGATCACCGACCCGGAGCACGAGGAAGCGCGGCGGACGGCGGCAGACGCAGTAACGAGGCAACCACAGTGGTTTGAGGGGCTTGGCGCTTCCGAGTCGCTGTGCGCTGCTGGCTGGGAGCGGAGCGCGGGACCCGATGGAAGTGGTCGAGGATCGCGGCGCAGCGGGCATTGCTGGCCGAAGCGTTGCTGGCGGAGACGGAGTCCCCGGCGGCTGAGACGGTCATTGGGGCGATTGTGAGCCTGCAGCAGCGGAAGATTGAGGCGGAACTGCGGGATGTGCGGGCGCAAATCGCCGGAAGCGGAGCGGCGGGGCGATTTTGCGGAACTGGCGGTGCTGACGCAGCGGAAGCTGGAACTGGACCGGGCGCTCTGCAGCTGCAGTTGCGGGGCCGTGCCAAAGTGCCGCGGCAAGTAGGTTTCCGCATAGGCTCAAATCACTGATTTCTTTGAGTCACTTTAAGGCGAGATCGCGTCTAAATAATAGGAATGGCGGGCAGACGATGGCGTCTTCCGCTGGTCCAGGTTTCGACAGGCGGGGAATGGCGGTTACCTGCGGAGAAGCCAGGCTGAGATTTCGCCGTGTAACGGCGGAATCGAGCTGTGTTAATCTATTGATCTCTGTGAGGATGCGCGCCCCCTTTGCCCCACACATGAGCTTCGGCTCGCGGGCGACCCAGGCGAAACCTGAAGCGCGAACATCCTGCTCCGAGCGACTATTGAGACCGCTTTTTTTGCGGGAGACCGCGAGTCCGTGTCCGCGATGCGCAGCGTTTGGGCATCCAAATCTTGTTGCGCTGCGGACGGGCTCTGCACTGGTGCGCGACCCGGTGCTAAAACTTGATCGCGCTGGAGAGTAGGAACCGTTTTGGCCATCAACGACAAATTCGAAGACGACATCACGAACCTGATCGAGACCGGCAAGGAGAAGGGCTATCTGACGTACGGCGACGTGAACGACATGTTGCCGGAAGAGATCAGCACTTCTGCCGACGACTCGACGATCTGATGACGACCATCGGCACCCAGGGCATTGATCTGCTGGACGCGCCGAAGTTTGGCGCGGACAAGGATTTTGAGCTCGAAGAAGGCGAAGACGTCGAGCTCGATCTGACGCCGGGAACCCTGGAAAAGACCAACGACCCGGTGCGCATGTATCTGCGCGAGATGGGCACCGTGCCGCTGCTGACGCGCGAAGGCGAAGTGGAAATTGCCAAGCGCATCGAGCGCGGACAGATGCGCGTGCTGAAGGCGATTTCGCGTTCGCCGATTGTGATTCGCGAGATTGTGGCGCTGGGCGAAGACCTGAAGCGCGGCGTGCGCAACGTGAAAGAGGTCGTGGTCTTCGACGAAGAAGAGCTGACCGAAGACGTGGTGCAGGCGCGCGTGCGCTCGACGGTGGCGCGCATCGACGCGCTGGTGAAGCACCAGAAGAAGATTGCGCTGCTTGAAGAGAAGCAGGCCGCGGCGAACAGCAAGACCAGCCAGAAGGAACAGCGCAAGACGCGCTGGCTGATTGCGCGCGAGAAGGTGTTCGTATCGCGGATTGTGCGCGAGCTGAAGTACACGGGCCTGGAGCGCAAGCGGCTGCTCGACAAGGTCAACAAGACCGTCGACACGATGCGCACGCTGGAGCGGCAGATTCGTTCGCTCGATCAGAAGCACGAAGCGAGCGAAGAGCGACGAGCTGAAGAAGGAGTATCGGCGCCAGCAGAAGAACTGCAAGGTCGACCTCGAAAAGATCGAGGGCGACGCGGGCGTATCGATTGTCGAACTGAAGCGCACGCAGCGCGAGATGATCCAGGGCGACATGGACGCCGAGCAGGCGAAGCGGGAGCTGATTGAGGCGAACCTTCGACTGGTGGTGTCGATTGCGAAGAAGTACACCAACCGCGGACTGCAGTTCCTCGACCTGATTCAGGAAGGCAACATCGGCCTGATGAAGGCGGTGGACAAGTTCGAATACCGGCGCGGCTACAAGTTCTCGACGTATGCGACGTGGTGGATTCGCCAGGCGATTACGCGCGCGATTGCGGACCAGGCACGGACGATCCGCATCCCGGTGCACATGATCGAGACGATCAACAAGCTGATCCGCACGAGCCGGCAACTGGTGCAGGAGCTGGGCCGCGAGCCTTCGAGCGAAGAGATCGCGCGGCGCATGGATATTCCGGTGGCCAAGGTGCGCAAGGTGCTGAAGATCGCGCAGGAGCCGATTTCGCTGGAGACGCCGATTGGCGAAGAGGAAGACTCGCACCTTGGCGACTTCATCGAAGACCGGCAGGCGGTTTCGCCGTCCGAGGCCGTGATCAGCGTGAACCTGAAGGAGTACACGTCGCAGGTGCTGCGCACGTCTGACGCCGCGCGAGGAGCGGGTGATCAAGATGCGCTTCGGGCTGGAAGATGGCTCGGAGCACACGCTGGAAGAAGTGGGACAGAGCTTCCAGGTGACGCGCGAACGCATCCGGCAGATCGAAGCGAAGGCGCTGCGCAAGCTGCGGCATCCGTCGCGCGTCGCGCAAGCTGAAGGCGTTTGTGGAAGGCGTGAAAGGAGAATGTAACCGGCCTGCGGTGGGGCCGACTGCGCCTTCAGCGCCATGCGTCGCAGAAATGTAAGTGGAGCGGGAGAATGCAACAGGGGCCGCAGCCGAAAGGTTGCGGCTTTTGTTTCTTGGCGACTGCGGGAAGGCGCAACCGTCGACCCGAATCAACGGTCAAAGTATGTAGAAGAAGAACAGGCCTGCGATCACTTGCAGGACGTGGCTGTGTGTTCAGTTGGTTTCGCTCAGGCTCTCCACGCGTTCAATAAAACGCTGCCGGGCCGCTGAGTGAGCTGAGTCTGTTCTGTGGGAAAGTTCTTCGAGAAACAGGCCGTAGGCTTCCTCCCGGCGTTCAGGCGGCAGGTCGCTGGCGCGGGGAATCCCGACATGCAACTGGGTAAGCAGCACGCGAGTACGCTCGTCGTCGGAGGGCACTTCCGGCTGGTAGTGAATGGTAGTCGGTATTGTCGAGTTCACTTGTCGCTCGCAGTTGGCCTGCATGGAAAGTCGCGTGTCGGATCCGTCCGCCGCAGGCGGAATTCGCCCACAGAGTTGAGCATCTTTGGTTTCGACGGCAAGCGTGAACAAACACCAGTCGCGGAATCCGGCGCGCTCGGTCGCTAGCGGCAGGGTCGCGGGAATCTGCATGCACCATTGGGAATCCTTGCTGACCATTGCGGCCATATCGGCCAGGTACGCTGCGTCTTCGACGTCTGTTTTCTCGCCGGTCGGGGGTTTGCCGGGAGCGCCAATGGCATTCTCGATGCGCTTTACCAGCTCTGCGTGATCGACAGATCCCGGTTCGATCACCGCTATGGGGTCCGCCCGCGCTCTGGCTTCGGATGGCGAGACCGTATCGATTCGTGAGTCCCCGGTAGAGGTCTTTCACGCGCACGATGGGCGGCGTGATGCCTTCGAGTTGAAGCGTATCGGGGTCGTAACCCATTCGAGTGAAGAAGGCAGCGAGGTCGCCCTGCGAAATTCCCATGCCGCTCTGGAAGCCTTCCTGTGCGCTGCTGCAGACAGGACCACATGGAGGTTTGGTCGTTGATGAAACTCTGGGCGCCGAGCCTCTTTACGCGCAGGCATAGCCACGGATTTCTGGTGTTGCCTGCAAGGGTTTCGTAACACTCCGATCGCTCGTACGAGGGAGAAATAAACCATCCCCCCGGCGAAACCACTGACCATGGGATCTTCCTGCAGAGCGCAGGCTCGTGGAGTTGCTGGGCGATGTATCGGAAGAACTCATCGTTCTTGTTCGGCGGCCGCATACCGGCCAGTTGATCAGGCCAACTTCTGACTCCCGCCAACTCCGCAACCGCAAGCAACAGCAGCGCGATGGCAGCGGCGCGCCATCTCCTGTCCTTGAACAAGCGAGTCATGGCAGATGATTATATTCGCGGCTCAGGGCATGGGAAGTTGATAGAATTGCTTGCGTTCCGTAAAAGTACCCAGCTAAAACGTTTGTGCTGGTTCGAGGAGTTCGAAATGAAAACGATTACACGCCGCCAGTTTGGCAAGGGTGTGGCTGCTGCTGCGGCGGCGCGGCGTATGCGGGAGTTTCGTTGCCGAAGTTTGCATTGGGCGAGCCGCAGCCGAGGCAGGCTCGAGTATCCGAAGGGGTTTTTGTGGGGATGCGCGACCGCGGCGTACCAGATTGAAGGCGGCGCGCAGGCGGACGGGCGTGGGCCATCGCTGTGGGACGTGTTCTCGCACACGCCGGGCAAGACGCACAACGGCGACACCGGCGATGTGGCCGACGATTCCTATCACCTCTACAAAGAAGGACGTGCAGTTGCTCAAGAACCTGGGCGTGAGCACCTATCGGATGTCGATCTCGTGGTCGCGCGTGTTTCCGACCGGGAAGGGCGAGGTGAATCAGAAGGGACTGGACTATTACAACCGCGTGGTCGATGAGCTGCTCGCCAACAACATCACGCCCTACATCACGATGTTTCACTGGGACACGCCGGCGGGGCTCGCAGGGCGGCTGGCAGTCGCGCGATACGTCGAAGGCATTTGCGGACTACTGCGCGTATGTGACGAAGCATCTTGGCGATCGCGTGAAGCACTGGATGACCACGAATGAGTTCGTCTGCTTCACCGATCTGGGCTACAAGATTGGCCAGTTTGCGCCGGGACTGAAACTGCCGGACGGGCCGGTGAACCAGATCCGGCATCACGCCATTCTGGCGCATGGGCTGGGCGTGCAGGCGATCCGCGCGAATGCGCCGAGCGGAACGCAGGTGGGCCTGGCCGAGAACGCATCGATGTTTGCGCCGGTGATGGAGACGGCCGAACACATCGAAGCCGCGCGCAAGGCAACGCGCGACCAGAATGCGCCGTTCCTGACGACGATGCTGGAAGGCAAGTATCCGGAGAGCTACCTGGCAGAGCAGGGCGCGAATGCGCCGAAAGTCGAGGAAGGCGACATGAAGGCGATCGGAAGCCCGCTCGATTTTGTGGGCCTGAATATCTACACCCCTTCTTATGTGAAGGCGGCCGACTCGCCGAAGGGATACGCTGTGGAGCCGATGCCGGCATCCTATCCGCACATGTTCTCGCCGTGGATTCAGATTGGGCCGGAGTGCATCTACTGGGCCGTGCGCAACGTGTGCGACATCTGGAAAGAGAAGGTGCCGGCGGTCTACATCACGGAGAATGGGACCTCGTCAGACGATGTGCTCACGCCGGATGGGCGCGTGGAGGATGTCGATCGCGTGATGTATCTGCGCAACCACCTCACGCAACTGCATCGAGCGGTGAGCGAGGATTATCCCGTGAAGGGATACTTCCTGTGGAGCCTGATGGACAACTTCGAGTGGGCCGATGGGTACTCGAAGCGGTTCGGCATTCACTACGTGGACTTCAAGACGCTGAAGCGCTATCCGAAGCTGAGCGCGGAGTGGTACAAGCAGGCGATCGCGACGAACGCGGTGGAGTAACAGCGAAACAGGTTGAACGAAGACCCGCAACTGAATGGTTGCGGGTCTTTTGTTGGGGCGGAGTTGCGGGCTTTACGGCACGACCGATGTCGCGACTGTCGCGTTCCAACCCATGCTGCGCATGGATGGGGAACCCGGCCTGGTGCTTTGCGGGATGCATGAGGGTGCGGGGTATACTGCGGAGAAATTCTTCGGAGGAGATTCCCCGTGATGCGAATTCTGCCAGCTGGTTGCGCTGTTTGTGATGGTGCAGTGCGTCGGATGAGGGCCAGGTACAGTCCGCTGCGACGACATCGCCTGCCGCTTCGCCGTTCTCCAATCCGAAAGCGCCGACGATCGATCAGTCGCTGGAGATGTACGAGCGTGGGGTCGCCGAAGATTTCGCCGGATGGCAAACGCGTTGTCTATGAGCAGACGCGGACGAACTGGGATGCGAATGCGTTTGAGACGGACTTGTGGATTGCGGATGTGGCGACGGGCGAGCGGCATCAGCTGACGACGACGGGGCACTCGTGCAATCCGGCGGAGTGGTCGCCGGACGGGAAGTGGATTGCGTTTCTGTCGGACCGGCCGGGAGCGCTGCCGAAGTCGCCTGAGGACAAGCGGCAGTTGTGGATCATGCCGGCGGATGGCGGCGAGGCGCAGCAGCTGACGAAGATGGAGACAGGGCGTGGGCGGCTTTGAGTGGGCGCCGGATTCGAAGCGGATTGCGATTTCGGCTGAGGCTCCGGAGCCGAAAGCGATGAAGGATCGCAAGGAGAGCTTCGGCGAGTATCACGTGATTCATGCCGATTACGAGATGGCGCATCTGTGGCTTGTGGATCTGCCGAAGACCGATGAGGCCGGGCGCGTGAGCGCGGTGGGCGAGCCGAAGCTGCTGACGCAAGGAAGATACGTTCAGCGTGGAGCAGTTTTCGTTTTCGCCGGATGGGACGCGGATTGCGTTCAGCGCGGCGCAGGATCCGGATCTGATTTCGGCGTTTTCGAAGGACATTTACGTGGTGACGGTGGCGGACGGCGTGGTGAAGAAGATTGTCGATACGCCGGGGCCGGATTCCGATCCGCAGTGGTCGCCGGATGGGAAGCAGATCGCATATTCGACGTCGAACGGGGCGAAGTATTTCTTCTATACGAACCAGAAGATTGCGGTGGTGGATGCGGATGGCGGAACGCCGCGGGTGGTGAGCGACGCGTTTGATGAGGATCCGGACCTGCTGCAAGTGGGCGCCGGAGGGAATTTACTTTTCCGGGCTGCAGAAGATGAGCTCGTCGCTGTATCTGCTCGATCCGCAGAGCGGGAGCGTGAAGAAGCTGGCGATGCCGGGCAGCGAGATTGCCGCGATCGTTCACGTTCTCGAAGGACTTCAAGCAGGTGGCCTATCGCGGGGCGGGCGCGAATCGAGTATGGGGAGATTTATGCGAGCTGCGCTGCCGGCTGGATCGCCGATGCAGCTGACGCATGCCGGAGAGCAGGAGGCGGGGTTCACGGTGGCGAAGCGCGAGGTGGTGCGGTGGAAGTCGGGCGACGGAACGGAGATTGAGGGCGTGCTCTACAAGCCGGCGGACTTTACGCCGACGAAGAAGTATCCGCTGCTGGTGGTGATTCACGGCGGGCCGACGGGAATCGATATGCCGTTGGTCAGTCCCGATCGCTACTACCCGATTGAGCGATTTGTGGCGAAGGGCGCGCTGGTGCTGCGGCCGAATTATCGCGGGTCGGCGGGATATGGCGAGAAGTTTCGCGCGCTGAATGTGCGCAACCTGGGCGTGGGCGATTATGCGGACGTGATTTCGGGCGTGGATTCTCTGATTGCGCAGGGATTTGTGGACAAGGACCGCGTGGGGTCGATGGGATGGAGCGAGGGCGGATATATTTCGGCGTTCATTACGACGTCGAGCGACCGGTTCAAGGCGGTGAGCGTGGGCGCGGGGATCTCGGACTGGATGACCTACTACGTGAACACCGACATCACGCCGTTCACGCGGCAGTATCTGCGCGCGACGCCGTGGGATGATCCGGAGATCTACAAGGTGACGTCGCCGATTACCTACATTGCGAAGGCGAAGACGCCGACGCTGATCCAGCAGGGGAGCGCGGACCAGCGCGTGCCGGTGCCGGACAGCTTTGAGCTGCGGCAGGCGCTGGAGGATCATGGCGTGCCGGTGAAGATGGTGCTGTATGACGGCTTCGGGCATCCGATCAACAAGCCGAAGCAGCAGCGTGCGGTGATGGAAGAGAACGAGAACTGGTTCGGGCACTACATCTGGGGCGATCCGCTGGCGCCGGCGCTGACGCCGCGGCCGAGCGAGAAGAAGGACGACAAGGACGGCCGGAAGTAGCGTGACTCGCCTGCCCTCGTTCGTGCTCTCCCACCCATGCGGCACAGAACGCCGCATGGATGGGGCACCCACGAGTCACAGTTGGTGAAACGTCGCGGCTTCGAGTTGCAGCCCATTCTTCGGGGCCGATCTGGAGCGAGGCGGCGGCGATGTTCTCTTCGAGATGCGTGACCTGCGATGTGCCGGGAATGGGCAGCATGACCGGGCGAGCGATGCAGCAGCCACGCGATCGAGAGCTGCGCGGGGGTGGCGTTGTGGCGCGCTGGCGATCTGCGTCGAGGACTTCGCGAGCGGGATGATCGGGCTTGAGCAGCTTGCCGCCGGCCATCGGATACCAGGGCAGGAAGGCGATGCCGCGCTGCTCGCACCAGTCGAGGGTCTCCTCGTGGCGGCGGTCGGCGAGCGAGTAGCGATTCTGCACGGTGACGATGGGGACGATCTGCTGCGCCTGCTCGATCTCGGCGGGCGTGACTTCGCTGAGGCCGATGTGGCGGATCTTTGCCCTGCTCCTGCAGCTGGCTGAAGGCGCCCGAGCGATTCCTCGAGCGGGGTGCGCGGGTCGATGCGGTGGAGCTGGTAGAGATCGATGCGCTCGAGCTTGAGGCGGCGCAGGCTCATCTCGACACATTGAATCAGATAGCCGGCGCGGCCGACGTATTCGGTTTTGGCGGGACCCTGGCGCGTGATGCCGCCCTTGGTGGCGATGACGAGGCCGGGCGGGTAGGGGTGCAGGGCTTCGCCGATCAGGCGCTCGGCGATCTCGGGGCCGTAGGCGTCGGCGGTGTCGATGAGCGTGACGCCGAGCTCGACGGCGCGGCGCAGAACGCGGCGGGCTTCGTCGGGATCGGTCGGCTCGCCCCAGGCGCCATCGCCGACAAGGCGCATGGTTCCGTAGCCGAGGCGATGGACCGGGAGATCGCCGCCGATGCGGAAGGTGCCGCTGGCGGCGGCGGAGGCGAGTGGTCATGATGGCTATGATGCTAAACGGCAGGGAGCAGTGGACAGTGAACAGGGATCAGGTGAACAGGGACTGGGGACTGGGGACTAGGGACTAGCGACATCGCGGACTGCTGCGACGTAGGGACTGGAGGGGAACTCGGGACGGCTGGGATGCGTATGTTTTAATGCAAGGAACGCCTGGAGATGCGGCAATGACGACGACCGCCTTATGTGAATGCGCAGGCAATCTTTTACCAGCAATACGAGCCGGTGCGCCGCGACGAGGTTGTGGGCATTCTGCTGGCGCTGTTTCTGGGCGGCTTTGGGGTTCACCACTTCTATCTGCGGCGGACGGGGCTGGGCATTCTGTATGCTGTGCTTCTGCTGGACGCCGTTTCCGTGGGTGCTGGGCTTTATCGAGTGCTTCTTCATGCCGGGGCGGGTGCGGGAGTTCAACGCGATTCAGGCGGCGGGGATTGCGGCGGCGCTGGGGATTCCGATGCCGGCGTATGGGGTCAGCCGGTGAATGTGACGGTGAATGTGCCGCCCGCTCCGGCGACTGCTTACGCGGGAACGCCGGCTCCTCCGCCTTACACGCCCGGTGACTGCGGTTACGCAGCCGGGAACGCTGGTGGCGTGCGGCAATTGCCAGAAGGCGAATCCGGCGGGGGCGAAGTTCTGCTCGGGGTGCGGGAACGCGCTCTAGAAGCAGGGAATCAGGCAGTAACAAGCCCGGCGCGCCGGGCCAGCTCGCGCTCCGACTCGCGTCGCAGTTTTCCCATGCCAACAGCAAAACTACATATTCGCGTGGCCGGAGCGCATGGACTCGTTGAACTGCGGCTTGGTGAAGTTGAGCGCGGCGTCGCGAGCGGCCTGGTACTCGGCGGCGCGGGCCATCAGCTGCGGGGTGGCCGCGGCAAACTCGCCATCGAGCATCATCAGCCCTTCGCCGGCTTCGTGGCCGGCCATGCGCAGCAGGTCGGCTTCGGTGGTGTTCAGGTACTGCGCGTCGCGCGGGTCGGCGATCCACACCGGCTTGCTTTCGCCCAGCACGCCGGAGAGCCAGTAGACCTTGCTGAGCAGGTAGCGCAGGCGCTCGTTGTCGTCGGTCTCGGTAAAGACGAACTTCTTTTGCCAGCGGCTGTAGAAGCGCGTGGTGACGGGGACGGGCTGGCGATTGCCGGACTTCACAAATTCGAGCTGGCCGATAGTCGACGGTCTTGCGGACGGCGTTGTAGACGAAGGTCTCGGCGTAGGGCTGCTCCATGGCGGGGACGATCTCGGCGAAGGTGACGCGTGACGGAGGCGGCGACCTTGGCGTGCAGGTTGTGCGTGCCGCCGTCGGCGAGGTGAGATTTCGCCGTGGACGATGT
The DNA here is from genome assembly GCA_963774175.1 of uncultured Acidobacteriaceae bacterium. Taxonomy (GTDB): domain Bacteria; phylum Acidobacteriota; class Terriglobia; order Terriglobales; family Acidobacteriaceae; genus Telmatobacter. The sequence continues at coordinate 3,172 of CAVZDT010000005.1, read as the reverse complement.
AGGTGTCGGCGCCGGAAGTGGAGCGGTGGAAGGGCCACTGGAACTTGCCGAAGGCGAGAGGCAGGCCGCCGAGGGTGACGTAGCACTCGGGGCGCGGATTGCGCAGCCGCTTGGCTTCGCCGGCGAGGTGGGCGGTCATCTCCGGCAGCAGGTTCGGCTTGTCGAAGTCGAAAGCCTCAGTCAGTTCCAGCTGGAGGCGGCGATCGTCGAGTCCGGCCAGGCCAAGCTGGAAGACTTGTGTGGGCTGGCCATTGAGGTCGGATGCCCTCGGTGGCTGAGACCAGCTTGAGGCCGGCCTTGGCTGCGGCGGTTTCAATGGAGGAGACGAGATTAGCTTTCGATGTCATGACGGAACCTGCGGTGGAATCGTTGCTATTCCAGTTTATGGCATAGGCGGGATCCGGCGTGTCGAGAGCGAAGCATTTGCGGGTTCGCGAGCGATCACAAGAGTCCAAAGCGAGACCGATGGTGATCCTTCATTCGCAGTTTCAGGGTGACGCGGCCTAGCGGAGGCTCAAAAGTTGGGGATCCAGATTTTGAACGCGGCCGCACCGAATCGAGCGGAGTAATTGACCCTAATCGACTTGCGATCATCCCACTGCGGGTCGCCGAGACGCATCCAATTGAGTGCATCGGCGGAGAAACGTATGGGAGACAACGAGGTTCTGATTGTGGGTGCCGGGCCGACCGGAATGACGGCGGCAATCGAGCTGAAACGCGCCGGGATGGATGTACGCATTATCGACAAGTCTGATCACATGGCTCAGTACTCGCAGGCGTTGGTGGTGCAGGCGCGAACGCTGGAGCAATTTCAGCGGTATGGCCTTGCAGAAGAGACGATGGCGCATGGACGCAAGCTGCACGAGGCAAAGTTCTACAGCGACGGAAAGCAGATAGTCGATTTCAAGCTGGATCACATGGAGAGCCGTTTCCCTTTCGCTCTCTTCATTCCGCAGTCGGAGACCGAGAGAGTCCTCAACAGCCATATGGAATCGCTTGGAGTGCAGACAGAACGGAGCGTCGAGCTGACGTCACTCGCGCAGATACCCACACCTGACAGGCGACGCTGCGCCACGCCGACGGAGGAACAGAAGAGGTCACCCGCGATGGATGATTGGCTGCGATGGCGCACACAGCGCGGTTCGCGAGAAGACCGGTACGGCATTTGAGGGCGGGGGCGTAGGATTGTCGTTCTATCTCGGCGATTGTGAGATAGAAGGCGAGGACGTTCCGCAGGATGAGCTCTCGCTGCACGTGAGTCACGGCGATGTGGTCTTCATGGCCCGCCTATCGGACAAGATTGTGCGTTTGATTGTGGCGCTTCATGAGCAAAGCGCGAATGAAAAACAGGAGATCACGGTTGAGGATCTTCAGCGCATCGTCGATCACATCGGAGCAAGAGTCAGGATCAAGTCCGCAGAGTGGTTGACGCCATTTCACGTCAATGATCGTCAGGCGAAGCATTATCGGATCGGCAATGTATTTCTGGCCGGCGATGCTTCGCATATTCACTCGCCGGTGGGCGGACAAGGGATGAATACAGGAATACAGGATGCGGCGAACCTCTGCTGGAAGCTCGCCGCGGTTTCGCGGGGCGCAGACGAACGGCTGCTCGACAGCTACGAAGAGGAACGCGGCGAGGTGGGCAGGGCATTGCTGCGATTTACTGAGCGCGGGCTGAAGATGGCGACGACAACGAACCCGATCGTGGAGCGAGTGCGGGATGCACTGGCGCCGATCGTCACGAAGCTGCCACCGGTACAACGCAATGCGATCGGGTTTGTATCGGAGACCGCGATCGGATACCGGTCGTCGTCGGCGGTTGTGGATTACGGCGGAGATGGGCAGCTGCGGGCCGGAGACCGGCTGCCGGACCTTCGCCTGCCACACCCCGGAACCCACGCGACGCTTTTGCAGGATTGGACTGCGCCACGGCATCGCGTAATTGCGCTGGAATCTCGACAAGGACGATGTGGAGACACTGAGGAACAGCGTGCGCAACGCAGATGTGGTTCCGTTGGCAAGTGCGGATCTGGAATATGAGGACAGGCGGCTGCTTGGAGTCGAGGGAAAGCTATTTGTTCTGCGGCCGGACGGGTATCTTGGGTTCCGGGCGCCGATCGGATACAACGCCGAGCTGATGAACTACGCGCGACAGGATGCGCTGGTTTGACCGGATGGCCGCGCCGAGGCGGACATCCGCTTCGGCCTGACATTTACAATGATTGTTGTGCAAGCAGAAGCGTCGTCTCCCATCATTCTTGCTGAACACCTGAGCAAGGTTTATGCCGCGGGCCGGATCATGGTCGCCGCGGTGCGCGATGTTTCGTTTGCAGTGAAGCGCGGCGAGTTTGTGGCGATTGTGGGGCCTTCAGGATCGGGCAAATCGACACTTTTCTACCTGCTGGGCGGACTGACCAAGGCGAGCGAAGGCAAGGTTGTCATTGATGGGATTGACTTTGCCAGCCTGAGCGACGCGGAGACGGACAAAACTGCGCAAGAGCCGTATCGGCTTCGTTTTCCAGAAATTCAACCTGCTGCCGACGCTTTCGGCGATGGGCAATATCGAAATCGCCTACACCGTGAGCGGGCGCAAGGAGCCGATGGACCGCAAGTACCTGGAGCACCTGACGCGACCTGCTGTCGATTCGCGGGCGGCTGCATCATCGGCCTTCGGAGTTGAGCGGCGGCGAGCAGCAGCGGGTGGCGATTGCGCGGGCACTGATTACGCGGCCGGCCATTGTGCTGGCGGACGAGCCGACGGGGAACCTGGACACGAAGAATTCCGACGCGGTATTGAAGATGCTGGTGCGGTCGAACCAGGAACTCGGGCAGACGACGCTGATGATCACGCACAATCCCGAGGCGGCGGCGATCGCCGGGCGCATCCTGCACATGCGGGACGGGGAAATCATCAAGGTTGAGACCGGCGCGGCGCATGCGGGTGGCCAGGCGGGTGCGTCCGGTAGTCACGGAATTGCCGTGGTTTGACCCGTTTTGGACCGCCCGGTATACTCAAATTTGCAGTAAGCGGGAGTAGCTCAGTGGTAGAGCATCGCCTTGCCAAGGCGAGGGTCGCGAGTTCAAATCTCGTCTCCCGCTCCAATCGCCCTCCGGCGCCAGCCGGGTTCGGAGGTGGAATGGAGCACTTCCGATAGGCTGCCCTGCCCAG
>CAVZDT010000004.1:0-71578 GCA_963774175.1 uncultured Acidobacteriaceae bacterium | reverse complement strand
CTCTTGCTGTTGCCATTGCTTTTCAGAAGATCAGGGTCGGCGTTGCGGGCAGGAACGAGGTCGTTACGAAACTCGGATTAGGAGATCCCGTGAAAAAGTGGCGCAGTTGCTGTCAATGACGCACTCAGGAGTCGAGATCGTGCGTTTCGTGGCGGCGTTCTATCACGCCTGAAGCAGTGCTTCCGTCAGTTTGACTGTGCCGAGCACGTTAGTGATGCGCTTGAGGTTGTATGCCATCGTCGCGAGGCCGATTTCGACCCGTGCGCCGGACAACCCGCGCATCAACAGACGCGGATGTCCGAAGATACGGTACTTGATCGTCGCGAAGGGATGCTCGACCGTCCATCGACGCAGCCTCATCGCTTCTGGCGTCACTCGCTCCTGCATCCGATTCAATGCGTCTTCATACAAGTGGCGAGCCAAGCCACGTCTCGGAGCCTGCGTGCAGCGTGACTTCAGCGAACAAGTGCCGCAGTCGCCAGTCGAAGCCTTGTACATGGTGTAACGATCTTTGTGATTGGTGCTCTTGCGCAGCAGTCTCTTGTTGCCAGGGCAGACATAGGTATCGCTATCAGGTTCGTAGCGGAAGTCCGTCGCGCCCGAACAGTTTGCCATCGCCTTGATTATTAACTGTGCGCATGACGGGAACATGCGGGATCATGCCTGCCGCTTCGCAGTGAGCGACCTGTTCTCCATTGGAGTAACCGGCGTCCGCCACTACTTGAAGACTATCTACCCCAAGTGCTCTCTTTGCAGCCTCAGCCATTGGTTGGAGGCACCGAATATCAGATGCATCAAGCACGACAGCATGAGTCACGATCAACGCATGTTCCGTGTCGACGGCAGTCTGTACGTTGTACGCCGGGAGGGCTTGTCGACGTACCAGCATGAAGCCCGCTTCCGGCTCTGGATTTTGTTTGAGCTTCTCAAGTGCAGCTTGCACAGCAGACTGATCAATGTTCGTTTGCGGCTCGTCGTCATCCTTCTCGAAGCTGTCGAGATAGCGCTGTAACGCGAGTCTTTCGCGAACGGTGTCGATACTGGCCACAGCGCGGAACTTTGAGCCGTCGATGGCGATCCACTCGCCACGTATCAGACCGCAACTCTTCGCGAAGCGGACCAGTTCGGCGCCTGCTCCCGTAACTGCATCACGGTGCATACGGCGGAACTCCGCGATGCTCTTATGATCTGGATACAAGCGCCCTAATAGCCACATCAATTCCACATTCCGGCGGCACTCAGCTTCCAATCGCCGAGACGAACGGATCTGATTCAGATACCCGTACAGATATAGCTTCAAAAGGTCCCGGGGATCGTAGCCAGGACGTCCCGTCTCCGCAGCCTCAGCACGCACGAAGCTCAGGCCAACCATCTTCAGGGAATCCACGAAGGCATCGATCACTCGGCACATGTGATCGGCTGGAACCAGATCGTCCAACACCACTGGAAAAAGACTTCCCTGACTCCGGCCTTCGCCTCGAATGAAGCCCATAGCAAACACGCCTCCCTACCTGCGAAGGTATCCTCTCAGTTCTTCCCTGTTCAAATCTCGGTTTGTAAGGGGTTGTCTACCTTTCTGGAACCCTCGTCGTTACTGCAAGTGCTCTTGAGGGGCGAATCTTCTCGGTGTCCCAAGGAGCCGTCGCTTTTCATTTAGGGGCAAGCGCGCCAAACCAATGGGGTGCCGTTAATCCCACATCCATTTAGGAAGGTGAATAGCCAGGGCGCCGTCCTCTTTCCCCAGCAGCGCGAAGCTCGTTCCATAGTGGATAATGGCTTGCATGAATGTCATTGCGGAATTGCCGCCAACCCGTCTTCTTACTGGCGTATCTGGGCTCGACGATATTCTTCTGGGTGGCCTGTCAAAAAGTCACATGTACCTGGTCGAAGGCAGGTCTGGCACTGGGAAGACAACTCTCGGCCTGCAATTCGTCCTGGAAGGAAAGCGCGTAGGGGAACGCTGCCTCTATGTAACGCTGTCCGAATCGAAAGCAGAGATTGAAGCAGCCGCAGTGTCCCACGGTTGGTCGCTCGATGACATCTCGATCGCCGAATTCGTGCCTGACGAAGCCAGCTTATCTGATGAGGGACGCTACACCGTATTTCATCCCGGTGAGGTCGAACTTGCCAACACGATCAAAAAACTTTTGGCGGAAATTGAGCAAGTCGGACCAGATCGGTTGGTCATCGATTCGCTTTCTGAATTTCGGTTACTGGCACAGGACCCACTTCGATACAGGAGGCAACTCCTGGCCTTGAAGCAATTCTTCGCGGGCCGGAAGACGACCGTTCTGCTGCTCGACGATCAGCTATCGGATGATGGGGATCAGCAGGTGCATAGCGTTGTGCATGGCGTCATTCGCTTCAACTCAGTTCAGCGCTCTTATGGGGTGACGCGCAACCGCCTGGAAGTAGTAAAGATGCGGTCTGTAGCCTATAGGAAGGGCTACCACGATTACACTTTGGATCGCAGGGGACTGGTTGTGTATCCACGCCTTGTAGCTGCGGAGCACGGGGACGATTTTCCCGATGAACAGCTCTCTAGCAATCTGCCAGTGCTTGATGCCCTGTTCGCAGGGGGCATCGAACGCGGTACAAGCACCCTGATTTTTGGCCCTGCCGGAGTCGGCAAGTCTGCCATTTCTATGCAGTACGCCTTTGCTGCCGCCACACGGGGTGAACGAGCGGTTGTCTATCATTTCGACGAGACATTACGGACGGCCGGGAAGAGAGCACGTTCTCTAGGAATGCAGGTTGACGCCAAGATCAAGGAGAAACATCTATGCATAGAACAGGTGGATGCAGCCGAACTCTCCCCGGGTGAATTTGTTTGGAAGATACGACGCGAGGTGGAAGATAGCAACGCCCGAGTGATCGTCATCGATAGTCTCAACGGTTACATGCTTTCCATGCCCGGAGAAGCCGATCTCGCACTACACATGCATGAGTTGCTCGAATTTCTCAACCAGAAGGGAGTCTCCACCTTCATCATTCTCACTCAACGAACCCTCTTGGGCGAAGGATCGGGAGACATCGATATCAGCTATCTAGCGGACAACGTGCTGATCATGCGTTACTTCGAAGCTGAGGCTTCTGTGCGCCGGGCAATATCCGTGCTCAAAAAACGCAGCGGAGCGCACGAAAACACTATCCGTGAGCTGCGATTTGGCACGGACGGTATCCAGTTCGGTGAGCGCCTCGCTGACTTCAAAGGGGTGCTCTCCGGCACTCCTGATTTCATCAGAACTCCGGAGATGCCAACCAAGGAGTCTTAGGTGAGCGTAAGGGATGGCTTGCATGTTCTGCTAGTTGCTCCTACGGGGCGTGACGCAAAGTTGATCGCGGATGCACTCAGCATATCGAATGTGCAAAGCGAGTCAATGCAGGATGTCGCCAGTGCGATCGCCGTCTTCCATGCGAAAGACGTTGGTGCGATGTTGATCGCAGAAGAAGCCTTGGACCCGGAGGCAATCACCCATCTTTCTTCAGCCCTTGTGCAGCAGCCTTCGTGGTCAGATCTCCCTGTCCTAGTTTTGACGATGGGCGGTAAAGAGACGTTTCAGAGTAGGCGGCAGGAGTGGGCACGGCGGTCGCTCGGCGACATTACCCTGCTTGAAAGACCCATCCGTACTGCCACTCTGGTGAGCAGTGTTACGGTCGCTCTCCACACTCGCAGCCGCCAGTATGAGCGCAGGCTCTCTGAAACAATTCTTCGCCAAAGTGAAAAGCTTGCTGCCGTGGGTCGCCTAGCCTCCAGCATCGCTCACGAGATCAATAATCCGCTTGAGGCTGTTACAAACCTCCTCTATCTTCTCGAGGGCACTCAGCTAAACGAGCAGCAGCGCGAATACCTGACAACAGCTCAACAGGAGTTGGCGCGGGTCTCCGAAATTGCGTCCCAGACGTTAACCCACAACCGCCAACAGGACATCAGAGGATCAGCATCCATCTCTGCGCTGTTGGATTCGGTCTTGGTGCTCTATCAAGGACGGATTGCTGGCTCGAACACTAAGATCGAGCGCCGCTACCGGAACGGTGTACCCCTCACCTGTCGCCCCGGCGAACTTCGACAGGTCTTCGCCAACCTCATCGGTAATGCCTTCGACGCAACTCGGAAAGGCGGACACATCCTTCTACGCGAGAGGGCAGCAGTGCACCTGAAGACCGGTCAAATCGGCGTGCGGATCACCGTGGCTGACACCGGCACTGGCATGAGCCCAGATGTGATTGCTCATCTGTTCGAACCCTTCCATTCAACAAAGGGGATCAATGGCACCGGACTAGGATTGTGGATTAGCAAAGGAATAATTGAGAAGCATCACGGCTCTATCCGGTTCCGCTCCTCAACAAAGCCAGGAAGCAGCGGTACTGTATTTTCGATTTTCATTCCGCACCAAGGTCTCGAAAACGAGGGGGATAGCGGCACCCGTGTGGACCCGCCCAATAGGGATCCGGCGTCAATAGGAGGGTAACTCTACTTCACTCCTCGCGCCGCTGCTTGGGACACACTGTTACCGCCGTTGTCTTCCGCATTTGCCACAAGTGGTCGCCCTTCTCGCAGAGGATCGTTGCTGAGAATTCCAGCAATCAGATAGCCGCAGGCCCGAATTGGTCGCGTAGACGTTCTCGGAATCAGTTCTCGATTCCTGTTTCGTGGACATTCAGCGAGATGATGAGTTCTGAGAAGGAGCGTAGCGGTGTGCGGCTGCTTTGAGCAGTTGAAACGCCAATGTGCTCTATGTCTGTTTTCTGACGCGCGGCCCCATTGAGAGCTGAGTCCGTCGGCAAGCATGAAGCAGCGACAGGACAATATCAGTAGTTCGGCCGGGAGAGTTTCGTAACAGCCTCGAACAGGCCCGCAGTGGTGGGTGGCGGATGACGTGCGGTACCGGCAGGAGCCAGGGAGGAGACTTCCTCCCTCTGGATCGGGCTTCAGGAGACAATATCCATCCTTCGCGGACCTCTCATACTTTGCTGAACTGGAGTCGATGGGTTTGGATGAAACATCGGCATCTCTGAATACACTATTGAAATGTACACTCCAATACGCATAAAATGCGAATAGAGAGCAAGTAGTACTTCGTTTGTTGGGGAGAACAGCAATGACTATTGAAGAAATTCTGGTCAAGGAATATGGTCCGCTTCTGAGCCTGGCAGAATTGGCGATGATTCTCGATCGCTCTCCGGAGGGGCTGCGCATGCAGCCTCAGATCATCGGGCGAATGGGTAAGCCGAATCAATGCTGCTCGTCTGCGGCTCGGTCGCCGGGTCTATTTTCGTACCTCAGAGATTGCAAACGTACTGGACGCACGGTGACGTCGAAGAGTGTCCTCTGATCTGACAAGCATTCAGTCCATACTCTGGCAGGTCGAACGCGACGATCGACCGTTGCTGAAGATCGGCCAGTCGATGCAACGAAGGCACTCCGAACCGAATGGAAATGGCTCGAAAGCGCCCGCCGCGAACCGGCGAGAGCGAAATTCTGAAGCAATTCTCTCGTTGGCGGAAGCTATGTACACCGCAGAGTCGCTGTAGACGCGGATGCGCTCGGGTTCATGGCAAAGATGCTTGTTCAGACCACTCTCCCTCACCGGGCGCAGCCCGGAAAGCAATACACCCGTACCGATGGCGACGTGACCCTCTCGATCACGGATCTGGGTGGCGCAGGGCTCCCTTACGGGGCGTATCCACAGACTGATTCTCGATCTGGATGACAACCGAAGCTCTGCGAACGGGTGAACGAAAGCTGGAGCTTGGACGTTCGCTATCGAGTTTCATGGGGCAACTCGGCTTGCAATGCACTGGCGGTCACTGGGGAACGATTCCGCGGTTTAGGGGACAAATGGAGCGTCTCTTCGGCGCTGCGATCTCGACACGATGGAAGCAGGACCAAAGCGGACAAAGCAACACTGGAGGCTCGAATCTCCTGCTGGCGGAGGAGTTCGATCTCTGGTGGACGCCGCAAAAGTTGCCGCAGGCGCCACTTGCGCAGTCGAGCGTCACGCTTTCACAGAAGTTCTTCGAACAGCTTGTCGAGGCCCCGGTTCCGCTCGATTTACGAGCAATCAAAGCTCTAAAGAGGTCGCCATTGTCTCTCGATCTGTATGCGTGGGCGACTCGGCGCGTCAGCTATTTGAAGCGGCCGCTGCGGATATCATGGGCGTCCTTCCAGTTGAGCTTCGGGGCAGGCTACGCTGAGACACCGCAAGGAAAGTCTCGATTCCGGGGAAACGCAATGGAAGCACTGCACCGGGTGAAAGCTGTGTATCCGCAGTTGAAAATCGAAATTCAGCAAGACGGAGTCCTGCTTTATCCGTCGCTGACTCATGTTCCCAAATCACCTACGCTTTAGGCACAGACACACCTTTCCCCAGAAGGGGCAGAGGCTCTCGCGCGCTGCGGTATTCGCAGACCCTTTCGACGCCTATGGTCAATTTCCACTGCTCACCAGGACTTCTACAGGCTTGTAAATATAGGATCTGATACAGGGATACAGGAAGCGACTTAACCCTCTTGTCTACAACGGATTACGCGCAGTTGTTACCCAGATTATGCGCGAAAGATACCCCCATTATGCGGGCACGATCACCTTCGATACCCCGCTTATGCGCAGATCTATACCCTGATTATGCGTGGAAATCTGTCAACCTTCCCGGGAGGGTGTGGAAAGCTCGCATGGTGGAAGTGGGCCGGGATTGGCCCAATCCAATTGAGGGAGATAGTCGACGGAGCGCCTCAACCCCGGCTCGCCTCCGGAAAGACCGACGGTAGCGCGACAGACCGCTGAACACGAGCGAACAGTAGGAGATGGCTCCTGTTCTGCACCATCTCGACGTCTCGGAGGTTGATTGTCTGGACCGCCCTCACGTAGCCAACCGAAAACAAAGCCCGAAGGACTCACTGACATTGCTCGCTATTCTCAACCTTCCAACGATGATGAGCGTTTCAGCGTACAACCGACGTGAGGATGTTTATCGAGCATATCCTCTGGACACCGCTTTTCCGAGCAGATCATGCAGTTGCCGCTTTAGCCGCGATAAAATGGTAGAGTGTGTGTAAAATCCCCATCCGACGGAGGCGTATCAAAAATGAAAACATGCTGCCTCTGCTCTAATTTGGCCTTCGGTGTATCCCCTGAAGCCTGGGATAGGCCAGTTTTCGAATCAGATCACTTCGTCGCACTTCCCTCACTAGGGTCCCTAGTGGAGGGGTGGCTCCTTCTTGTTCCGAAGGAGCACTACATCTCAATGGGGGCCCTTCCCACTTCTCTCGTAACGGAGATGGAGGAGATGAAGGCAAGGGTTGGCGCACATGTGAGAAGCCAATATGGGGAAATTTGCATTTTTGAGCATGGGCCGGCGGTTTCAAGTCGGAATGTCGGCTGTAGCGTAGATCATGCCCATTTACATATCGTCCCCCTGACCTTTGACATTGCTGAATCCGCGCGTCCATTTATGCCTCCCGATTCGGAGTGGCGTAGAGCCTCGTGGAGCGAGTGCCAGGAAGCTCATCGAGCCGGGAACGACTATCTCTATTTCGAACAGCCGTTTGGGTTTGGAAGCATCTCCACACACAGAGATTTTGGCAGCCAGATCTTTCGGAAAGCCATTGCATTTCAAATTGGTCGACCAGATGAGTTCAACTGGCGAGAACATCCTGAATTGGACACAGTAGCCAGGACAATAAATGTCTTTGCTCACGCGGCACATTCCCATGAAGTGATTGCCCGTGAACAATGACACGGCAGAACAATTCCTCAGCGTTTGGCCAGGCTGATCCGACGGATGGTCGAAAACCGTTTGAGTGGCTGTCGAAATATACTGATCCAATTGCGATCAGGAAGCAGCGCTGGGAAGCCATTTATCTCGCCACGCTCCTTTTTCTGATGCCACTGCTGATGGTGGTATTGTGGCTCGAATTTCCCAAATATTGGTTTCATTTGTCTGATGAAAAATACGCGCCCCTCCTGAAGTATGGGTTCGCCTGGGCCGCGGGAACTCTAGGCGGCGTTCTTTTTGATTTGAAATGGCTCTACCATACGGTTGCGCGCGGGCTGTGGCATCTTGACAGGCGGCTTTGGCGAGTATGCACACCGCATATTTCAGGTGGGCTCAGCTTCTTTGTTCTGGCGCTCATTTCGTCGGGTGCTTTGCGAATATTCGACAGCAAAGCAACAAATTCCCCGGCGTTGATCGTTGGGCTTGGTTTCCTGGTTGGATATTTCTCAGACAGTGCCATAGCGAAACTGACCGAGGTCGCAGAAACACTTTTTGGGACAACGCGCTCGAAGGAAAAGCACAGGGACCAGGAAAATCTTCATCCATCCGAGAGGGATCGCGACACGGATGCCGGAGAACAATAAGCGGATTGCCCCTTCCTGCCATACGAACCGGAGCGTGTGTCCATTGATCCCCAGCCCCGACCGTTGACATGGATGCGGTTCACTGCCTGCGGCATCAATTTTTGTCGCTCGTTCGGCAATTCAGATAAATGGCGGCCGAAACCACTATGGCGAATCAGTTCCGTAAACCCGCAAAGCGCATACCCAGGACCTCGGTTCGAGATCTGATCCCGATGAACGAAGTGCTGCTGATCTCCAATGATGGCATTGAGCGCCTGCCTAACGACGAGCCTGGAGTGCATACTGGCCGTTGGCGCGAAGGCGTACGGGCTTTCGTGTCTGCCGCAGGTATGGGTGCTGCCATATTTTGTCGTTAGTGGAAGCGCGATCGATGATCAACGATTGACGGACTGGGTCACCTCGGCCATCAACGTCCGGTCTCAACGGCGATGTGATCGTTCGTTCCAGCGGAACGTCCGAGACGATGGAACACCGTGGACGCCTCGTGTCGAATGTGTGCAGCGCTGCCGATGTCGTCGAGACCATTCGAGCATTGAGCAAACAACTACACGGACGACAATCCGGCCGACATACATTGGCTGGTACAAGAACATGTAGACCCCGTCCGGAAGGGTCATCTGTCGAATGAGCGACGAATGAGCCGCGAACCGAGAGACTGGGTAGCAGAATTCGAGCTGCAGGGCGAGTCTTCCCGGCTTCACCGTGCCGGTTGCAATTCGGCACTGGAGAGTCGGTGATAAGGTTACGGACTTCGATCTTGGACTGCAATCTCAGAGCCGGGTGTGACGTTGAAACTGAAGACGGTCGCGCTATGGTCCACCGGCTTCTCGTCCCGCTTGCACTTTGAGTGGGTATGGAGCGGAACCAAGCTATGGATCGTGCAAGGTCGACGTTGCAAAGACGCCTAGAGGGCGTTAATCCACAATCATTATTTCCCTCTGCGATTCCGTCGATCGCTCCAGCGTCCTTGACACTATTCCGAGCGGCAACCACAGCTGATTTTGCAAAGTTCGGAAAGTTGAGAAATGCGCGCACCTATGCCCAGCTTGGTCTACACGATGCCTCAGTTTTTTGTCCTCGATGATGCCGATAATATTCGCTCGATTCTCTCCGGATTGATAACCGAGGATCTAGCAAAGGACTTGGCTGAATTGACGAAAAGGCCGTTGATGATACAGAACCGACGGTACACACATTCCCAAGGCACAACGTGAAATGCTTCCTCGTAGCGACGAATTGCGCACAGCTATCGATGCGACTAACTGGTTGAAGGGTAAATTTCGAGAGGAAATACTCGCCAATGCCCTGCAAGACTCAACTCTCTGTCTGATAGCGCATCATTTCATCCCGTCGGCCGCTGCGGCCTGGGCTCGTGCAGAGCCCGGAAAGTCGGTTAGTGAGAATTGAATCACTGTGGGGCCTTCCCGATGGCCTTTACTGGTATTCCCATGACACGTTTGAAGTCGATACAAAAGACGCCAAGAAGTATGACGACGTAGAGCAATATTCGACTGCGAAACCGCTGCGTTATAAGGGAACTTTCGTCTTGTTCGGATTCGAATGGAAAGTGGGTTCCTTACAACACTTCTGCACCATACGATTGGAATAAAAGCATTCGGAAAAACGAATGGCTCTTGGAAATAGCGAAGACTACCCGAAAGGTGGCCGATCATGACCGGCGCCCAACCAACGTAATGTGGTTCATCGATAACGATCGCTCGTGTAACTTCTCACGAGGTTTTGCCGTGGTATCACATCAATCGGAACTCGGTGACCCCAAGCCGCGCCTCGCAGAAAGCTGACAACCGCATCGGACTTTGCAATCCGAACGACGGCTGATTGGGAAGACTTCAAGCGAAGGTCCGGGGAGGAGAAAGATCGAGAGAATCATGCTCGAACCGACAGACCCAGAACTCATTCGCAACCAAGAGTTCGCCAAGTCGCTAGGCCAATTTGCCGCGAAGAACAAGATAGTGATTGAACTTGCCGGCGGTGTTCTATCCCATGCGTACTACATGCTGCAGCGACACGGGGCTCGGGTGGAGTGTATCGACTTATTCGGGGCTGGAGAAGAGATCGTTGAATACAACAAGCTCGTTCGAGACAAGATCCCAAGTGTCATAAGACGTAAGGGAGAGTCGGTTGAAGTAGTGCGACTAAAGGGCGACTGCGTTGCTCACAGCGCTCACGACAAAAGCTCGTAGAGGAGGCCTACGAGGCACTTGATGCAAAGTCATTTGACGAGCTGATCGGCGAGCTAGCGGACGTCCAGGAGGTAATCGACGGTATCTGTGAAGCGCTTCCCGCTTCGAAAGAGCAGGTTAACGCGGAACAAGCTGATAAACATGAGCGGCGTGGAGGGTTCAAGCAGGGATTCATGCTTGAGAAGACAGCGAGCCCACATACATTATCCCCAAAGAGCGTAGATCGTCAATCGGAGTCGCTGGTCGCCCAAAGTGATATTGAGCGTGTAATTGACAGTGCGAAACGCTTGCCGGAGGCGCGTATATGGTCTCGGCAAGACGTGAGAACATTGGACGACGGACAAGAAAATCTTCTCAGCTTTGAGTCCGAGCTTCCTAAGCTAGATTCCCTCACGGCCTCGACAACTTTCGAGATTTCGCTGGGTGAGACAGAATCAGGTGTTTTTCGGCTGACGGTGGAATTAACCCGGAAACGGCTTTCGGTCTGGGGGCAAGCTCGGCTACGCCGTGAACCGTCACAGTTGAGGATGGCCCTCGTCTTCAGAAGATCCAACTCCCATTGGTATTTGAGACAGGCACTGAAAAGCAGGGCGGAGATATTGTGGCGGAACTCTTCAATAATGTCGAAGCTCGGCCACAACCTTTGGCGACCGAAACGGCCCCTTCCCCCGCGCGTGGGAAAAAGAAGAGAAAGTCCTGATTTCATATCGATCCTTTCCGGAAAGATGCCCATCACTGAGCCTCCGGCTTCGCCTTCTCACTTAGTCGGCGAACCGAAAGTGGCAGTCCAATTCGACGACGCAACCCTTCGTGCCGGGCCTGAAAGCATCGGTCTGCCGTCGTTTGATTTCGGTAACCCGGCTGCTCACAAGCTTTACCTTTCCGCCCGAAAACTGAGCGCAGCCGGCGAGACCGCGCTTCAATCGGTCAGGAGAGTTCTCCTGCTGCCAATCCGAACGACGACATGCGAGTTATCCGCCATCACAGCGCCGAGCGAGCGCCACATGTCGCCTATAAACGACCAGTAATTATCGGCCGTTCCGTGCCGGTCATCCCGCGACATCACGCCCTTCTTGGGATAGGCGAAGGCCGCCAAGGAACCACAGGCGGAAGCCATTGATCTTCCTCGAAGCTCGTGACGTTGAGATAAGGTGGCGACGTCACCGCGCACCGAATCGCTTCCTGCGCTTTTATCAATGATTCTCGGCAGATTGCGCATATCGGTATGCAGGACGACCGATTGGCCAGTAGGAACGGTGATTCGTACCGAAGGCGATCATGCCGTGAGAACTTCGAACGCATCACGTTCCGGCGCAACAAGATCACGATCTTTCCAGAACTTAACCGAGTAACGAGGCTTCGTGCTGATGGTGCGCGGCATCTGGTTGCTGAGATAACGCTTGCTAGCTGACTCACCGTGAAGGGAGCCGAGCACGAGCGCGGCGATCATGTTGTCGACGCGCGATTTCTTCCAGTCCAGTTCCTCGCGAAGTAGAGAATCTGGGCCAACGTGGCCGGCGCATACGGCATTCTGGAAAAATTCATCGGCGTGACTCGCCGGCTTCTTCCATGCAAGGGTCAAAGTCCTTTTGCAGCAGTCGAAAGGCGCGTTTTCAGACGGCCGCGCGACGGCGGATCGTCTTGGCCTTCGTCAGGCACACGGCGACGTCATTGACGTCGCTCGAGATGGCGTTGCGTCCATTAAGGAGCGCGGTCAGAGCCGTTGTACCCCGGCCGCTGAAAGGATCCAGCACCGTGTCATCCGGCTTTGTCAGCCGCTTAATCCACTACTCCGCGAAGCTCTCAGGGAACATCGCGAAGTATGGACACATGGCATGGAAACGATGCCTCATAGCTGGAACTGTCCTTGCGCTGCCGTCGTAGAGCGGCATCCAGCCATGGCCTGCAATTATCGAACACATCCGTAGAGATTTCGTAACCGTATTGGACCAGTCTGCACCGGTCAAGGAGCAAACCGCCCTCCGTCGAATGGTCGTTCCATTGAGCTTCATCCACGCGATGCGGCACCATGTAGACCCGGATGGGATCGATAATGAGGGGCTGCTGAAGTATTTGTGACAGAAGCTTCGTGGCTGCAGCTTCGTCAGATGGCTTTTCCAGTGAATGCCGGTTTTACACTGGCCGAATCCGACTAAGCCACCCGATCTTCCGTCAGAGAATACTCGCCACACGACGATGTCGAGTTTGCCGTCGCCAGCACCTGGCAATTTGGCGGATGGCTTCATCCCGCGTCCTTCTCTTAGAGTGACGCATAGATGCTCGATGTTCGACTGGAATTTATGATTGTGAGATGCCTTCTTGCGCGCGGTGCCGAATATAAGTGAACCGGAAAGTTCTGATCGGCCACCCCAGAAATTAATGAGCACGTCGGCACAGAGTTGTTCGAAAAGAGTGGCGGCATCTAGGCCGTCCAGCTTGCGCTGGACGTCCATGTCGGCGCGGCTGGCCGCAAGCAGAAACAGATAAACGATGCCGGCCTTCGACCGGGAAGTGAGCGGAGCGCGCATCGAGAGAAGATTCGCGTTGTCGTTCAGTACGAAGGGATACTCCCAGGTGCGCCCCATTCCCTGGAGGGGAACGCAGGAACTCAGCCGATCGGAGAGTTCTTTGAAAACGTCGGCGGCTAGACCCTTGGAATTTGTTTCGCTCGTCGAATAGGCACGGGAAACAGCCCTTGCTAAGTCCTCTTGAGACGCGTTCCCGTCAGGTTCAAGGAGCGCCTTCATTTCGACCCAATCAGCAAGAGTCACCAGCCTGTCGTCAGCATCGGGTGACGGAACTTTGAGCAGATTTGTCATCCTTATGCTTTTGGCTTTCTCGCCTCGCGGCGGTCGCGTTGCTTTTTCGCAGACATCGCATCGACCAGATCATGCGCAAGGCTCTCAACATCTTCCGCGAGCTTGAGAGAGTCTGCGTCGCCGGCTGCATAGCCGGTGGTCAATGTGCCATGGGCTTTCTGGAGCGCCAGTTTTGCCTGTTGCAATGCTTGCCGGAATATGCGCTCATCGCCTTGGCTGATGTCGTGCGCGACACTTAGCGGCAGACCGTCACGCAATGCCTTGATTCCCGTGTCGCTGAGGAGCACAGTGTCCAACGTCTTCAGATCCGGGTTCTGCGATCGGATAAGCGAGGGGCTGTCGGAGCTTTCGCGTCCATATAGCCAACCGAGGAGGTCTCCAAGATTCTTTAGCTTCGAGGATGGGACTGGCTTCTGCGGTGAAGTTCCCTTCGATCGCAGCCCAAGAAATCCGACGATGCCTGGATAGTCCATGCCGGTATAGATGTAGTTGAAGTGGAATTTATTCTTCGCGATGTCATGACGCGCGAAAACCTTCGACTGTTCCGCCTGCTCGATGATCATCAGTCCGCGATACATGCGAAGGACCGTGGAATTGTAATCGCCGATCTGCAGGGCGATGTCTTCCAGCGGCACGCCGTAGTCATTGTGGACGTGCGCGATGTACTGAGCTTTTGAATACGATCCCCATGTTGCCGGACCATTGACGTGCTTGAATCCTAAGTAGCGCCAAGAGTCTTTCCGGGTCGTGACGATTACCGGTAGCTCAGCAAGGGCATTGATACGTGCCTGATTGATGGTTGGCAGTTTTGTCGCTTTGACCTTCTGTCGCAGGGAGGCGTCAACGAGCAACTTGACTGCTGCGAGCCTTCTGTTTCCTTCGATGACGATGTAATTGCCACTGCCATCCGGCTCCACAAAGAGCGGCTCATGCTCGAAATAGCCACTATAGGCGATCGACATGGCGACCTCTTCGACTGCCATTTCCTCCCATAGAGCCTTTAGCAAGTCAAATTGAGGCGCATTGGGAAGAATGCCTAGTTCAGCCAGACGCGGATTCTTGGAATCGAGCAGAAGCTTCTTCAGTTCAATGTGGTCATACCCACCGTCTGGTACTTTGGGCGGCGCGGCGCCTGCGGCATTCTTCTTCATGGTTTGGTCCAACTCCTCTGAATTGGTCTGAGCGTTATATGGTGAAGGAATCGTTATCCTTCAGCCAATTGAAAAGCAGTTCTTCAACCAGGTCGCTTAATTCCTTCTCTCTGCTGACCAAGCGCGTCTTTACCCCACGATGGGTGGACTTTTTGATATACGTCGTGAACTTCATGTAAGCCGGATCGTTGCTCTTAGCCAAGCGCTTGGACATATTCCGGCTTTTCTTTGGCACGGCGCGCGAGACTGCAACGTCGACAGACTTACTGGTCCCGAGGGGAGTCTGGGGACGTTCCTTTTCCGGCGACGGCGGGCGTCTCGTCATCAAGCCATCCTGATTCACGTTTTCGCGGCGTCGGGACCTACCGCCGCATCTGATCACCAAAGACTATCATAAACAGCCAAACGGTTGGCAGGTTGAACAGCTAGACAGTCGAAAGTGAAATTGTCGACAGTGGGTCGAATTGAACCCATTCAGTCAATTCGGAGATTCACGCAGTCGGCCATCCGGGAGGAGAGATGTCCGGAGTCCTCACCTAAGCTGCCGGGCATGAGAATCCTGCAGTTCCTCTTGCAGAATTGCATGGAAATGTGGCACATTGGTATTGAAATGTACATTGCACAACGCGGCGGAATTGCTTTTCACGACCATGACTGCATTGGCACATTTCGTTGTTTCATTTAGGGGCCGGTTCTCGCACAGGGCTCCCTTGACGGCTTTCGCCCATTTGGAAACTCAACCAGCGCCGTTTGGCGACGAATCATCCGTCATTTGGTGGCTAGCGAGCGAGGGGAAGCACATATGTTTCGCAAACAAACCGTCGAAATGGTGTCAAATGGAGTCATTGCTAGGCGGCTCCTGAATGTCAGGGAGGCTGCCCAATACCTGGGACTCGAAGTGGACACGGTCTACAAAAAGTCCAGGTTGCGGGAGGTTCCCTGCGTCAAGGTCGGTCGATGCGTTGCGGTTCGATGTGAAGGCACTTGAGCAGTACATCGAGCAACACTCGATCCAAACCATTGACTAAAGGAGAAGCAATCTATGTCTGTTGTAAAGTTGCGTGAAGGTTTGTACGAAGTTCGTTGGAGGGAGGAAGGTCGACAGAAGACCAAACGGATTCATGGCGGCTATGACCTAGCCCGCAAGATCCTACGGAAGAAGCTGTCGACGCGAGACGAAAACCGGCATCTCGACGTAAAGAAGGAAATCAACTACCGGATGACTGAATTGATCGATCGTTACTGGACGCACTACGGAAGCAAGAAGGCTTCGGCAGATCGCGAGAAGAGCATCGTGGAAGGGATTCGATCCGAATTGGGTCGGAAGTTCGTACGAGAGGTTGACGGCATAGCCGTGCAGCGCTGGTACGAAAACCTCACCGGAGTTCGTGGCCTGGCTGACAACACCGCAGTGCGACACTTCAACGTCATGCACCACATGATGGAGAAGGCATCGACAATTTGGTCTAAGGAGACCGGCATCGACCGAAATCCGGCCGATCTGGTGGAGGTAAATCGCCCGGATGATTCACGGGAGCGTTACCTTTCGGAAGATGAACTCCACCGTTTGAAGGTAGCCTTGGACGAAAAAATGTTCAGGAAAGGCACAAAGGACATTAATCAGACGAATCTTCGGATGAGGCTCATCGTGTTGATCGCCGTATCAACGGGGATGCGCTCAACCGAGATTCACCGGCTCCGGTGGTCCGACGTGATGTATAGCGAAGGGCTGTTGGCAGTTCGGGCAAGGCTGAAGAATGGCAAGGTGCGTTACGTCCCCATGCCGTCGGAGCTGGCCGAGGAAATTCGGCGGTACCCTGCGGTGATCGGTCAGGATCGGATTTTTCCGCCGAAGGGGGGACCAACGAGCCGACGTCAGCGACTGGAAGGAAGTTTTGAGGACCTGCTCGACAGAGCGAAGATTCAGGACTTCTGGTTCCACGATCTGCGTCACACCTTTGCGTCCTGGTACATGATGAACGGCGGCGATCTTTACGAGCTCGCGAAGCTTCTTGGTCATGCCAATATCAAGATGACCGAACGCTACGCCAAGCTGGGACGCGCGCATATCACCAAGACCGGCAATACGGCCAAGGTGATATGGAGCATGTTGGATAAGAAGAAGCCGGTGCAGGAAGAGGACGACGTACACGACCATCGCTCGAACGATGGTCGTGTATTGGTCGTGTGACTCAAACAGCAACTCTTTGGTCGCCGCTAAGTCCTTCAGAATGTGGTGGCCAGAGACGGGATCGAACCGCCGACGCCGGCCTTTTCAGGGCCGCGCTCTACCACTGAGCTACCTGGCCTCAGTGCAGACTTTTTGGTTGCATTTCCTGTGCGGAATCCGGCTCTGCCGAAGGAGGGTGTATCCACGAACAGTGCGCTGCAACGACTTGGGTAGTATACCAACTCGCAATCGCGCGCGCCAAACCGTTGCCCAGCTTGCGGATCGTCGCAAGTCTCTTTGGAAGCTATTTGCTTGCCACGTTGTCCTGTACCGAGCTAAGCGGGACCTCGAGGGTTCCGACCTTTCGCGACGATTCATCGTAGACGCCGGTACGCACCCAGTATTGACCCTTCGGCACCATGATCTCGCCATGGAGTTGTAGTCCGGTCTTCTGGAAAACTGAATAAACGTCCGGCTTGATGTTCAGCTTAACCAGGTGGTCCTCACGGCTGACTTCCTGGCCGTATTTGTCATAAACGATCATCGACAGATTCAACGTACCCTTGTGCAGTCCGTCGGAATCGAGTTTCAGGCGCAGATCGCCCAGGTCTACGGCGAAGTCGATCGAGTATCGATCCAACGGACCCTTCAGGGAGGGCTTTGCTGCAACCGCAGCGTCAGGTTTGGGGGGCAGGTGCTGGATGAGAGTCTTATAGAGAATCTGCTCGGACACAGGCATACCGAAGACCATGAAGGGCCCGAGGGGATCAATCCGCGTCGGGTTCTGCGAAGCTTGCTGCGCAGCCTCGTCCTGCCATGACAGCGCGGAACCGGGCAAGTCTCCGTCCCGCGCAACGTACCCCCGCCGATAAGACAAGGTATATCGTTGGTTGTCTCCGACTTTCACATCGATTTTCCTGAAGGTGCCATCCATCTTGGTATCGCTGGGTGAATACGAAAGAGTGTAGAAATCCAGGCTGTGACTGTTGACGTTGTTGATGATTCTCGAAAGATCGTTCTGGTTGTAGAAGGCTTTGCCGCCGGTCCCCTCGGCCAGCATGTCCATGGTGGAGTCGCTAGAATTCTTTGCTTGACCTTCATTGAGCAAATCGCCTGCGAACGCGCCCGTCCCTGCATTTGGAGCATCTGCCGTCACTCCTGGCGGCGGACCCAGCAGACCTGGTGCAGAATTCGCAGTCGGGTTGAGTGTATTCTCGGCAGTGTCGGACTTGGGCACGGTCGCGCCGCGCACATCAACCGGGTACATTGCAATTCGTGCAGCAGCCAGAAGGTTTATGGTATGCGCGATCGAATCATCGAAGCGCATTGACGTCTGTCCGAACAGCGCGAGCGGAAATGCACCGGACATCCAGATGACGTTTTTGCGGCCCGGGAACGAGCCGAGAAACGCTGCCAGCTGATTAAGGTTCTGCAGGGTTCGGTATTCCCTATCGCTGTCTTGCGCGTAGCGGGTCTCCTGCATGAAATCCTGAAAAGCCTGGATCGTCTCCGGGGATACGGAGGCAGTCTGCGAAGTCGGACCTGCCGCTTCCTCGGAGTCCATGATGGCAACCACCGTCTGCTGCGCATCGGATTCTTCCTGCGACTGAAGCAGAACAGCCGGCTCAGATTTGTCGTTCTTGCGGTAGCCCATGGCGGTAGCCAGCACCGCCGGATCGTCCGAAAAACCCTGAATGAAACTCAGCCTCATCGACATCGTGAAGATGCCAAGTCGCGTTCCCGGCTTGAGCGTCTTGAGATAATGCTGCGCAGACTTTTTCAGATACATCTGATCCGCCATCGGCGTATTCAGAGAATCCAGCAGCAGAACGGTGACGACCGGAGGCGTAGGCAACGGCGAGAAATTGGTGAAGACGTTGGGCGGTAGACTCGGGATCTCCAGCTTCTGCTCGTGCTGCGCGAAGAACGGCCCGGAATGCTCCTCAAAATAAGAGATCGCCTGCGGTTTTCCCTGCTCCCGCACCCTGAAATCATCCTGCGTCAATCCCCGAACGGGATTTCCATTGTGGTCGGTTACGATCACATCCACCAGGACGGCCCGGCTATTTACCTTCAGCGTGGCTTCAGGGGAGTTGGTTGCCGCATCGTTGCTCTGCCCTATCAGCGCAGTCGCAAAAAAAGCTGCAAGTACCGCCGTGGTTATGCTGAATCGCCTCATCCGAAAGCCTCCCGCGCACGGAAAGACTAGCATCTTCCCAATGCGGCCGTCTTCGTGAAATTGGAAAATCAAGGCCGTCTGCTCTGTCCAGTTGCCGCAGGACCTGTGGGCAGTCCCTTTTCTCCGTCAGCCGCCAGTTTGCCCGTCGAGCCTCCCGGCAGAGTGTGACCATTCTCCGCTTCGTTGAATATCATCGTCACGCTTGAACCGAATCGGTGGTAATTGGAGAAGATAGTCTGATTGACCATTGCCACCGGCTTCTGGAGTTTCTGCTTTCCATGGGCACAGCCATTCGCCTCTTCGACCATGAAGGCCAGGCTTCGCAAGGGGCATATCGAGCGGCGGTTTCCAAGCACGACCGGGCCGTATTCAACCACGCTTGCCACGTGCGAAACCGGATCGCCGGGAGTCGAATCCGCTTCCAGCGTCATGCGCAGAATCGCCCCCGACCTTGGATCAACCGCAAGTTCGCCATGGTACGCGGGAGTCTCGTGAAAAGACACCCGTTCCAGACACTCGTCAGCCACTTCGTAATGGGACGACTCCCGCGGAACAGAATAGCGGTACACAGCCGCTGGGCCTCCCATGCTTTGTTCCCAGTGGTCAAAGACCGTAGTCCCTTTTCCCAGATCCATGAGAACCTCGGCCGCTTCGGTTCCGAACTCGCCGCGGCTTTCAAGGCCGCCGTCCTTACGGTTGGCCTGGGGTGCTCCGTTCGCGGTGTCAACAACTTCCCTTCCATCCTGAAACGTGATCTTGCGCTCCACGGTTCCCACGCGATGGAAGCCGGCGCGGTCGGTCAAAGTCTGGAAGTACTTCAAGGTTGTCGGGGAGTTGTCAAACCGTGTCGTGGTCTCGGTAGCTACAAAATTCGGCAGATGCGAGAGTTCGCGAAGCACGTAGCTCCGCGATGCCGCGAGCATCTTCACTTGCGCCGCAGCATCCGGCGACGGCAGCCGGAGTTGCTCGTCTGGCGGCAGCGGCAGCAATGCTGAACGGTCTGCCAGTTGCTCCAGTGCCTGCTGCACGTGCGGACCGAGGTTGTATTTCCCGATCAGACGGTACAACGTGAGCGTGCTCAGGCGGTTGGTCAGCTCTGTCCCCTGGATCTGCGGAATGAGTTCGTCGTCCTGGTCCAGTTGATGCAACAAGTCGCCGTCGCTCAAATCGATTGCAATTTCATCGGGAGCATGGGCGGTCTGTTTTTTGGGTTTTTCGCCTGTTGATTGCATCGCGTGCTGTGCAACAATTTGCTCGAGTTGGGTGACGGTCATTTTGTCAGCGGCATTGCCCGGCGAGACCAGCCCTGCCAGAACTCCGACGAGTAACAGCGATCGCATTGGAAGGACCTCTCCGCTCGCCCGAGCGCGCAATGCCTGACCGGCTTTGAAACCGCAGGTGGGGAGGGGAAAATTGCCGCTCTTGGAACCTTTATGAGAGGTTCCGAGCCATTTGAATCGAGCCTCAGTTCAAGACGGCCCTTCCCAAAAAGCATCTGACAGAAACGATTTTGGTGCCCGTTCGCTGCGGAACAGCTGTAGCTCCCGATTCTAGCGCAAACAGAAACATCCCGGGTGAACCTTCTGTCTACGGATCATCGCCAGGGTTCCGGCCGGTGTTACCCTTTCCACAGCCACTGCGCCGATACCTTTATGTCCTTGAAAAAGCCAACTCGACGCGAATTCCTCGTCGCGGGTTCTACTGCTGCCCTCGCCGCCGCGGTTTCTGCTACACCATCCGATGCAACCTCAACGGCAAACGCCGCTCCGGGCCTGACCCCGCCGGATCGCGATCCGCTTCCCTACAGCCAGGCCGAACTCCTTCAGCCAGGCTCTCAGCGCACCTTCAGCGGAGACAGGGCGACGCAGGTCGCAATGCCCCTGGGTGGATTGGGAGCCGGGTGCATTTGCATCAACGGAACCGGCGGTCTTCAGGACTTCTCCATCCGCGCCCGGCCTGAAACCACAGCACTTCCCGCGGGCTTCACATCCAACTCTCCCGAGGCGGCGTTTGCCGCTCTCTATATAAAAGGTGCGGCGCCGGTCACCAAGGTGATCGAGGGACCGTTCCCGCCTTTCAAGATCTTCGACCAGGGATTGCAGGGACAAGGATTACGCCGAGCAGGATCGGAAGGGTTCCCGCGCTTCGAGAAGTGCAATTTTCGAGGTGAATTTCCCTTCGCCGAGGTCCGCTTTGCCGATCAGGCAATTCCTCTCGACGTGTCGCTGGTTGCATGGAACCCCTTCATTCCTCTGGACGACAAGAACTCCGGGATCCCGTGCGCGATCCTTGAATACACGCTGCACAACAATTCGTCTCACGCGGTTGACTACGAATTCTCCTACCATCTGTCGCACCTGGCGCCGGGCTGCCGACCCGACCAGGCTGCCAGTGCAAACGCGACGATCGCGGGCAAGGGGGCCTTCCTTTTCAATCGTGAAGCACCCAACGCAGAAGGCTACGGGAGCGCCACGCTTACGGTCATCGGGGGGAAGCCGCGTATCAAGGCCATGTGGTTGCGGAGCCCCGGCTGGGAATTCGATTCGCTTTCCGCCCTCTGGCGCGAGGTTTCGACAGGCAGTTTCACCACCAACGAAGGTTCGAATACCGTAGACAGCGCGGGACGCAACGGCGCGTCGATCCTCCTGGATGGCCGCCTTGCACCCGGTGATTCGCGTACGTATCCGATCCTGATTACCTGGCATTTCCCCAACTGCTATCTGCGCGAAGGCGGCGTGGCCTCCGCGCAAAACGCGAGTGTGATCGAAGGCCAGCCGGGTTGCCGGACGGTTCCGGCTGATGCGCCGCCGCCCTGGCATCCCTATTACTCCACGCAGTGGAAGGATGCACGCGATGTTGCGGCCTATGTCGAGCAAAACTACCCGACGCTCCGCGCGCGCACCGTGCAATTCAAGGATGCGCTGTTCAGTTCGACGTTCCCGCCGTATGTGATCGATGCGGTGTCGGCGAATCTTGGGATCTTGAAGGCGCCGACGATCCTGCGCGAGGCCAACGGCAATATCTGGGGATGGGAGGGCTGCTTCCCCGATTCAGGCTGCTGTCATGGTTCGTGCACGCACGTGTGGAACTATGCGCAGGCGATGCCGCACCTTTATCCGCAACTGGAGCGAACGCTCCGTGACCTTGAACTCGGGCGCTCGATGGACGAACGCGGGCATGTGAACTTTCGCGGGGCGATTCCGGACGGTCCGGTGGACCAGACGGGGCCCGCGGCAGCCGATGGCCAGCTTGGCGGGATCATGAAGGTCTTTCGCGACTGGCAGATTTCGGGCGACGAGGCGTGGCTGAAGCGGATGTATCCGCTGGCCAAGCGCTCGATCGATTACTGCATCGCCACCTGGGACCCGGATCATCGTGGCGCGCTGTTTGAGCCGCACCACAACACCTATGACATAGAGTTCTGGGGTCCCGATGGAATGTGCACCAGTATCTACCTTGGAGCCTTGTGTGCCATGGCGCGGATGGCGACCGCAGCCGGTGAGTCGGACGACGCCAAACTCTATGGCGATCTTGCGCAGCGTTCGGCGACCTTCATGGATACGAACCTGTTCAACGGAGACTACTATCAGCAGAAGGTCGAATTCCAGGATCTGCGCGACCAGTCCTTCGCACAATCCATTGCCCACGTTGACGAAAAGAGCAGCGAGATGCAACAGCTGCTCAAACGTGAAGGCCCGAAATACCAATACGGATCAGGATGCCTGTCAGACGGCGTGATCGGCACGTGGATGGCGAGCATCTACGGCATCGACACACCGCTTGCCGAAAAAAACGTCCGCTCTACGCTGCAGGCGATTTTTCGCAACAACTTCAAAATGGACCTGAGCCAGCACGCTAACGCACAGCGCCCCGGGTATGCAATGGGCCACGAGCCGGGCCTGTTGCTATGCAGCTGGCCTCGCGGCGGCAAGCCGACCCTGCCATTTGTCTACTCTGACGAAGTCTGGACAGGCATTGAATATGAGGTCGCGTCGTACCTGATTCACGTGGGACTGGTCGAGGAGGGACTCACGATCGTAAAGGCCGCGCGCGGCCGCTACGACGGACGCACGCGCAACCCATGGAACGAGTACGAGTGCGGCAACTGGTATGCGCGGGCAATGTCGAGCTTTGCCCTGGTTGGGGCGCTCTCCGGCTTCCGCTACTCGGCTGTGGACCGGACTCTCTATTTCGCCCCGAAAGTCAAGACCCACCCATTCGTGAGTCTGTTTTCGACAGCCTCGGGCTACGGCACGATTGCGCTCGATGGGCATAACCTCGTAGTGCGCGTCATTGAAGGCGAACTCGCGATCGAGAATCTGCAATTCACCGATTCCGAGGGAGCGCGCAAGGTGGAATGGAAGACAGTAGTGCGGTCAAGCGCGCCGGCAACGAAGTCGGTGTGAGCGGGCCTCTGCACAGACGCCTATCGCTGCGCCGCGTATGATCGCCGTGTGGAATCCACGCAGCGGCTCGGCGACATTCTTGCGAACTCGATTACGCATGGAGTGGGTGCGGCGCTGGCTGCTGTTGGAGGGGCCTACCTGATCGTGGCAAGTACGACTGGCTCAGCATGGATTGTAGCCAGTTGCTCGATTTTCGCGGGCACACTCGTCCTTGTTTATCTCTGCTCGACGCTCTACCACTCCCTGGTGCGGACGCGTGCGCGACACGTCTTTCATGTTCTCGATCATGCGGCGATTTACCTGCTGATCGCCGGAACCTACACGCCCTTTGCGCTCGTATCGCTCCGAGGGCCAGCAGGATGGACGCTGTTTGCAATCGTGTGGACCCTGGCGGTTGCCGGCGTCGTTTTCAAAAGCTTTGCTGTTGAGCGGTTTGCGGCAGCGTCCGTCGCGGTGTATCTGCTACAGGGATGGCTGGTCATTTTTGCAGCGCGGCCGCTCGTGCACGCGATTGGCGCGCACGGGATGATGTGGCTCGGCGCCGGAGGGATCGCCTACACGCTCGGCGTTACTTTTTTTGCCTTGGACCGGATCCGGTATTTTCATGCGGCGTGGCACATTTTCGTCCTGGCCGACAGCATTGCGCATTACTTCGCCATCCTGTTTTACATAGTTCAGCCGGCATGACCGGGCCGGGCCGGTTCAATCCGGGACAACTCCTGCCACTTTCGGGAACTACATATTCCGTGCGGAATTTCCATTACTTTAGGGTTGGACCATCTACTGGACTTTGGTTTGCCGCAAGATGCCCGGTGCTACACTTCGCGTGAAGTGAGGCCAAGCATGACACCCGATCCCTATCGCATCGCATACGAAAAAGCCCTGACGGAAATCTCAGAAATCGCGGCTACGCTGGAGCGCTTGCGGGCACGCAAAGGCCACGTTGAGCATCTGATTACAGTTCTTCAGGCGGTTTTCACGCCGGAATCGAGCCGTTCAGAGGCAATTTCCGCCGCGCCGGTGCGCGAGCAAATGCCGAAAGAGAATGCAACCGCTCCAGTTGAAGCCGCACAAGAAGCGGGCGAGGAGTCGGAGTATTCGTATCTTGAAGTTCCCGCCGCGTTGCCCCAAGGGGACGGCGATCCGTTCCAGCGCCGGGTGAGGACCAGCTTCCGGTTCAAAGGGCTGTCGGCACAGAGATCGTATTAGCCGCAGAATCAACCCGCAGATTCACCCCGACAGAGGACTTAGGAGCAGGCGATCAAACGGCTGCTCCCGAGTCCATGTGCCTCGATTCCCTCCCACGGGATCGAGCCAGGCGTGATGGAGAACCTCAGGACACCGCCGGCTGGATCAGAATCGCGAGCCAGACGGGCCGAAACGCCACGTCTCTCCAAAGGTGAAGCCTCGCGGATTCAGGCTGTGGTACTGGTTGGTGATGCTGCTGTGAAAGTTCGGAAAGAAATCATAGTCATACTCCACTCGCGTCCACAGTTGTCCCCACGTGTGGTATTCCACGCCGCCGCCGAGTGTCCAGATATTGCTTGAATCGTGAAGATGGCCAGAGGCATTCGGGGGGTGGCTCAGGCTTCCATAACCGGCTTCGGCTTTGAGCAAGGGCTGAAACCTGCCCCAGTAATCCGAGGTGTAGACCAGGCCGCCTCCACCAGTGAAGTATTTGAAGTTCGACGCCGTTTGGTTTCCACCGACAATCATCGAGTGTCCTTCTGCAATCACGCTGAAGTCATGCCACACCGTTACGGTGCCCCAGACTGAAGGCCCCCACCTGTTGATGTCTCCGGTTCCCCAATCCCCCGACGAATAGTTCATTCCTCCGCCAAGTGACGTAGCTAGCCAGGGGCGATAGGTGGTGGGAGACACCACCTGGGCATTGCACGAAACCGACGCAAGAGCGACTGCTATGGCGACAAGGAGCTTCGCGACCATTTCATATCTCCTGTTTTAAGTTTGATTTGTGACGATGGCCTATCAGGTTGAAGTGGGAAAAATACAACACATGCTTGCAGGCGGAAACCAAGGTCGCAAAACACTGCTCAGGGCCCAGGAGGAAAGTGATACCGCGCCTTATATTTACCTTGATGCCGGGACGCGCCGGCGGGTCATCCTTTCTTTGACCAATCCGATAAAGAAAAGATTTGCCTTTTTTTGTCCATCGAGCCGGAAATCTCCGGCTCGAACTAAGTCTACACTCCTCCCGGGGACCTGCTCTGTCTTTCCGGACCTCTTTCGCGGGTCAGCGGTGGGCTTCAGGGCGGTCGTTCAAGGACTTACGGACGTTCGGAGGGAGTCCTCGGGTTACGAAAGAGCTTATCTTCCTGTTGCATACGAAACCCAAGGCATCTAATATGCGTCAATTGGACGGATATGACGCAAGCAGTCGCTCCAATGCCGGCACAGATCCAGACTCCCGCAGTTCCAAGGCTGCGAGTCGGAAAGATGTGCGTCGCCATCCAGGGCAGTTCGCCGGCAGAGCTGCTGGACCGGGCCGAGGAGGTCGTTAAGCACTTCAAATTCATCGAATTGCGGCTTGACTCGCTCGCCAAGCCCGCCAATGCGCCAGCCTACGTGAAACAGTTCCTGGCCGAACATCGGGATGTAACGACGATCGCTACATGCCGGCGCAAGGCGCACGGTGGTGAATTTGACGGGCCGTTAGCTGCGGAACTTGAGATCCTGACCAGGGCGGCGCAGGCCGGATGCCAGATTATCGACCTCGAAGTGGAGTCGGCCGAAGAGGCGAAGTCCGCGCAACTGAGCAAGTTGCGTGCCTGTGGCGCGGCCCTGTTGGTTAGTTTTCATGATTTCAGCCGGACCAAGGGCCTGGAACAGGCGGCAGACCGGATCGAGGCCTTCAAGCCGGACTACGTGAAGGTTGTTTCTACGGCCCGGAGCCTCGCGGATAATCTGGCGGTTTTGCGGCTGATCGAGGACCGGTCGCTGGCTTCGCACGTGGTTGGAATCGCGATGGGCGAAGAGGGCCTGGTAAGCCGGGTGCTGGGTCCGAGAGCTGGCGCGGCGTTCACATTCGCTTCCTGTTCGGAGGGGTCGGAGACGGCTCCGGGGCAGGTGTCGGCGGCGGCGCTGCGGGATCTGTATCGGCTGGAGCACCTGGACCAGGCGACCCGGGTGTTTGGAGTGGCGGGGAACCCGATCAGCCACTCGCTTTCTCCGCTGCTGCACAATGCGGCCTTCCGGCGGGAGATTGTGAATGCCGTTCTTCTGCCGCTGAAGACACGGACGGTGCAGGACCTGCTGACGCTGGCGCTGGAGCTGCCATTGGCGGGGTGCGCCGTGACCATGCCGCTGAAGACGGAGGTGCTGCCGCACTTGGCGAACATGGATCCGCTGACGGCGCGAATCGGTGCGTGCAACACGCTGCGCATGGGCGCGGATGGCAAGCTGTACGGCTTCAACACAGATGTGGCCGGTGTGGTCCGGCCGCTGGAGCGCCGGCTGCGGCTGAAGGGCGCTCGGGTGGCAGTGCTGGGCGCAGGTGGTGCGGCGCGGGCTGCGGTGTTCGGACTGGTGGAGCAGGGCGCCGAGGTCCTGGTGGTGAACCGCACCCACGAACATGCGGTTTCGCTGGCACGGCAGGCGAAGGCGAAGTCGCTGAAGCACGAACTGCTGGCCAGGCAGAAATTTGACGTGATCATCAACGCCACTCCCTGCGGCATGGCAGGAACGAAGCAGGCCATGCCGATTTCAGAGAACGAATTGAACGCGAGCGTGGTGTTCGACATGGTCTACAGCCCGCTTGAAACGCCGCTGCTGAAGCTGGTGAAGTCGCGGGGGATTCACACCATCAGCGGGATCGAGATGTTTGTGCAACAGGGCGCGCGCCAGTTCGAGATATGGACGGGTAAGCCGGCTCCGGAGTCGGAGATGATGCGCGTGGTGGAGCACGAACTGCACAAGCGCGGGTGAAAACTTTCAAAACAGGAACAATTTGTGGTGATTATTTTCCCATCCATGGGGCAAAAAGTGCCGCATGCATGGGACACCCTTTGTCCCGCGCAGACCGTCAATAGCTCTAGCGCTGGATTCCCGTTGAATTTGCATAACCTTCCCCTGCCTGTATAGGTTGAGAGTGGCTGATGAGTCCTTCCCCTGAAATCGGCCGCAGTGTGCGTCGCGCGCCGGCCTGGAGTTTGCGTAGCTGGGCGCGGCGCGGTGGCGGTTGCTGCGTTCTCCTCCTGAGCGCGGCGCTGGCGGGCTGCGGCTACTTCATCAATCAGAATGCTCAGGTGCCGACGGGTCCGGGCACCCCTTCGCAAGCCGGTTCGGTGACGATTTCGCCGACGTATGTGGCGCTTTCACCAGGACAGAAGTTTCAGTTCACTGCGACGTCGTCAACGGGCGGGCAGGTTGAGTGGCTCGTAAACAGCGTGACGGGCGGCAAGCCGCAGACGGGCCTGGTGGATACGGCGGGCAACTACACGGCGCCATCGGTAATTTCGCAAGGCATAAACATTTCCGTGACGGCGGCTCTGGCTTCTGCGCCGGCGCAGAATTATGCAACGGCCGTGGTTGCCCTTATTCCGGGCGCGCAGGTGGCGTGCCCTGATGCAACGGGAAGTCCTCTGGTGGCGGCGTATTCATTGAACCTGCCTTCATCCGGGAAGATGTCAGTGCAGTTCGGCAAGACTACCAGCTACGGATTGAATACGTGGCAGGTGGCGAGTGGATCCACTGGCGGCACGGTGAAGGTGCTGGTGGCCGGAATGTTGGGGAACACGCTCTATCACATGCGGGCAAATGTGGTGATGGACAATGGGGCGAGCTATACCGATAGCGACCACACCTGCATGACAGGAACTCCGCCGCCGACATCAGCGGTGCAGGCAACAACAACGAATGGAGCGACGCCGCAGCCCGGCATCGAGATCTGGAACACGGCGGTTCCGTCGACGGTGATCCAGGCGCTTGCGACGGATTTACAGGGGAACGTGATCTGGTCGTATCTCTACCAGGGCTCGACGGTCGATCTGATCCAGGGGATACAACTGCTGCCGAATGGCGACATGCTGATGCTGATTTCGTACCTGTCGTCGGTGACGGTAAATGGAACCGTGGGGCTGGTGAATGACATTCGCGAGATCGACCTGGCCGGAAACACGATTCGCGATATCAGCATGGACGCACTGAACCAGACTCTGGCGGCATCGAATCTGCGGGATGCGCAGGGCAATGTCTACAAGTTCAAGAGCTTTCACCACAGCGTGCTGGCCCTGCCCAATGGCCACTGGGTGATGCTGACGACGTACAACAAGACCTACACAAATCTGCCGGGTTATCCGGGAACCACGTCGGTGATCGGAGATGCGATTGTCGATGTGGACCAGAACAACAATCCGGACTGGGTGTGGAACACTTTCGATCATCTGGACATCAATCGGCACCCGATGAATTTTCCCGACTGGACGCACTCGAACGACATGGCTTATTCGACGGACGATCACAACCTGCTGCTCTCGATCCGCCATCAGAACTGGATTATCAAGATCAATTTTCTGGATGGGACAGGCTCTGGTGACGTGATGTGGAGATTGGGTGAGGGTGGCGACTTCAAGCTGGTGGGCGGCACAGATCCGACGGACTGGTTCTATGCGCAACACGGGATGAGTTTCTTTACGCCGAATACGACAGGCGTGTACCGTCTGGGCCTGATGGATAACGGAAATGACCGGATTTTCCCAACGGGGCAGGTGTTGTGCAAGCCTTTTACCCCGACCACGCCGAGCTGCTACTCGACGGTGCCGGTGCTGGAGTTGAACGAAGCGAACATGACGGCAACAATGGTGACGCATTATGTGCCGCCGCCCAGTTCCTTCTCGTTTTTTGGAGGAAACGCCGAGTTGCTCGCGAACGGAGACATTCATGCGGATTTCTGCGCGCCTCTGAGCGGGGCGATTGTGCAGGAGCTGAATCCGCAATCGATGCAGGTGGTTTGGCAGGGCACGACCGCCAATGCCGACCAGTTCCATGCCTACCGGTGGCCGAGCCTGTACCCGGGCGTGCAGTGGTAAGCAAATGCAGGTATTTGTTCGTGATCTGAAAACGAACAGGCGGGCTCGACAATCTGCTGAAATCTGGATTACACCAGGATGACACTTCCGGGGCGCGGCGAATCTAAAACTACCAAATGGCAATTCGATCGCGAAACGAGGAATCCTTGACAACCGCTTACATCAATCGCGTCGCCACATCGGTACCACCGCACGATGTTCACCGCCCGTTTATCGACTTTGCGGAGGGCCTGCTCCCGGAAGGGACGACCCGGTCGCTGTTTCGGCGCATGGTGCGGATGTCGGCAATCGAGCATCGCTATTCGTTTCTGCAGCCCATTGCGACCGAGAACGGGACGTGGCGCGATTCGGAAGACCTGTACGTGACCGGGACGTCTCCGGGCACCGCGCGGCGCATGCAGGCCTTCGAGAAGTTTGCGCCGAGACTGGCGGTCTGCGCGTTGAACAAGCTCGGGCTGAGCATGGAGGAGCGCCGTAGGTGACGCACGTGATCGTGACCTCCTGCACCGGGCTCTATGCGCCGGGGCTTGACTACGACATCGTAAACCACCTGGGGCTGGACCCATCGGTGGAACGAACCATGATCGGATTCATGGGGTGCTATGCGGCGATCAATGCGCTGAAGTCGGCGCACCATATCGTGCGATCGGTGCCGGACGCGGTGGTGCTGATCCTGAATCTGGAGCTTTGCACGCTGCACATGCAGGAGACGCAGGACCTCGAGCAGATGCTGTCGTTCCTGCTGTTTGCCGATGGCTGCGCGGCCTGCGTGGTGAGCGCGAAGCCGGTGGGCCTGGCGATCGACAGCTTTCGCGCGCTGCGGATTCCCGAAACGAGCCACCTGATCACATGGAAGATACGCGAGTTGGGATTCGACATGCATCTCTCGGGGCAGGTGCCGGCGGAGATTGCGAAGGCAATGAAAGAAGCGGGACACGTGATCACACGCGGCGAGGATCCGCTGGGGATTGAGTTGTGGGCTGTGCACCCGGGCGGACGTACGGTGTTGGATGCGGTGGAGAAAGGATTGGGACTGGGCACAGGTTCGCTTCGCTATTCGCGCGACGTGCTGGCGCGATTCGGGAACATGTCGTCAGCCACGGTGATGTTTGTGTTCGAGAACCTGATGCGGGAGGCGCGATCGGGGCAGCGGGGATGCGCGATGTCGTTCGGGCCGGGCGTGACCGCAGAGACGATGCTCTTCCATGCGGCCTGACTTCCGCAGGCGTGCGGAGCCTGCCCAGCTGCCGGAGTTGATGGATGATCCGTGCAGCCGCGAAGAGATGCGGGCCTGCCTGCGCGATTTGGAAAAAGTGAATCGCTGGTTCCGCGCGTATCGGCCGGTGCTGCGGTGGCTGGACTCGCTGAAGACTAGCGCACCGGCCTGAGCCGCTGCACATTCTCGATGTTGGTTGCGGATACGGCGATGGATTGCGGCGCATTGCACAATGGGCCGATGCTCGCGGGATCAGCGTGAGGCTCACGGGATGTGATCTGAATCCGGACACGGTGGCGATTGCGGCGGAGGCTAGTCCGAAAGTGAGCAGAATGCAGTGGATTGCCGCGGACGTTTTCACACTTGATGAGCGAGAGCGGATCGACATCGTGGTGAGCTCGCTGTTTACGCATCACCTCGGCGGGAAGGATGTTGTGAGGTTCCTGTTGTGGATGGAGGACCATGCCCGGGTGGGGTGGTTTATCAACGATCTTTCGCGCGCGGCGGTTCCCTATTGGCTGTTCAAAGCATTTGCGAAGATTGGGGGACTGCATCGATTTGTGCAGCACGATGGGCCAGTTTCGTTCAGACGGGCGTTTGTTGCAGAGGATTGGCGCAGGATGTGCGGAGCAGCGGGACTGCGCGAGCGGGACGTGACCATTGAGGCGTTCACTCCGGCGCGATTGTGCGTTGGAAGGAAGAAGCGGTAAGCGGGATGCGCGATGCAGTTGAGCACCTGGTGATCGGCGGCGGCCCGGCGGGGTCGATGCTGGCGATGCGACTGGCCGCGGCAGGGCGCGAGGTGGTGCTGCTCGAGAAGGAGCGTGAGGCACGTGACAAGGTGTGCGGGGAGTTCCTGAGCCGCGAAGCTGTAGCGTACTTGGGGCAGGTGGGGATTGAACCGCGCGGCCTGGGCGCTTGCGCGATTCAGCGGGTGCGGCTCACGTCAGGCAGGCGGACAGTGGAGGCGCGACTGCCGTTCACGGCCTTGTCCCTGTCGCGTCGCGTTGTGGATGAGACGCTGCTCGAAAGAGCGCGGGAAGCCGGGTGCGAGGTCCAGCGCGGCGCGTTTGTGGACAAGCTGGAGGAGGCGCGTGATCGCGGATGGTTCGTCCGGCTGCGCGGTGGCGCGACGATTCAGGCGAAAGTGGTGTTTCTGGCCACGGGCAAGCACGATGTGAATGCATGGGAACGGGTTGGCGGGAGCCAGGCAGACCTTGTTGGATTCAAGATGTATTGGAAGCTGACGCCAGCGCACATGGAGGGTCTGCGCGGGACAATGGAGCTCTTCTTATTTCGCGGCGGATATGGGGGCCTCTCGCTCGTTGAAGATGGCAGGGCCAATCTGTGCCTGGTGGTGCGACGCCGCAGGTTTCGTGAACTAGGCGGCTGGAGCGAGTTGCTGGCGGCGATGCGCCATGAAGCGCCGGCCCTGCGCGAGCGGCTGGAGGATGCAGTTCCCCGCTGGGCAAGACCGCTGGCGATATCGCCGATTCCTTACGGGTATCTGCGCGCTGCGGCGGACGGGATTTGGCGCGTGGGGGACCAGGCGGCGGTGATCCCATCGTTTACCGGCGACGGGATGTCGATTGCGCTGCACAGTGGAGCGTTGGCAGCGGAGATGTACCTGGACGGCAAAGGCGCGGAGGAGTATGCGCGCTGCCTCGAGGATCACTTGCGGGGAGGCATGCGATTTGCGTGCGGGTTGTCGCGAGCCATGGTGACGGTGGGAGGGCAGGTGATGGCGCCGTCCTTGTTGTCGCTTGTGCCGGACGCGATGCGGAGAATTGCGGCAGGGACGCGGATTCCGGATGGGGCGCTTAGGGCCGGAGTGGTATCCGGGCCTAAGAGCCCGCATCTGAAATGGCCCTCGTCAGCGACCTGAAGGACGCTTTCCTTTCGTCCATCGCTACTTGCGTTTCCTCTTTTCGCCTTTGGGGGATTTTGGCTTTTCGCCGGGGAGGTGCGACGTGGGTATGGGGGCGAGGTCGGGGCCGATGCGGCGCACCATGTTGTCGCGCATGGTGTAGGTGATGGTGCGGGGGTTCACGGGTTTGGTGATTCCTGTTTCCGGATTGATGGAGACGTCGGGGGATCCCGAAATCCGGAAACTGAATACGGGCTCGGTGCCGTTGGCCGCAGGCTCGGTCCAGACCTTGACCGGCAGAAATCCCTGGATGGGATGGACGCGAAACGCAGTCTCGTAGCGATGGCGCTTGACGCTCCAGGTGAAGACGCGAATCTGATCGAAATCGAAAGGCAGACCGGATTTCGGCGGGCTGAGCGCCGTGACGTACTCGGGAACCTGGTGGTTGGGAACATTGGCCTCGGAATCATTGACGTGCATCAGCACGTAGGCGCCGATGATGCGCTGACCCTCGGCATACTGGCCGACTTCGTCCGGCACATCAACGTCAACACGCCCCCCGAGCAGCCATCCGACGCGCCCCTGCACATCGCGAATGAGCCACCAGTCTTCCATGGGGATTTCGGGTTCGGCTGCGGGTTTGATCGCCGCATTCGAAGGAGCGGGAGCCGGCGTCGAAGTTTTGGCTGCCTTTACCGATTTAGGAGATTGCGACGGCGCCGGCTGGGCCGCCGTGGCTGGCGCGGGATGACGCGTGGGCTCTTCGGGTGCACCGGGAGCTGCCTTCGGCACCGAGGCGCGGACTAGCAGCTGAACCTTGTCGTTCTCGGGGAGCAGGTAGAAGCGATCGGAGTTGCGTCCCGGACCGATGTGCAGGTAGACCTCGTCGCGCAGGGTACCGGTTGCAACTACGGGATCCTGCTTGTGCTGCGTTGCGAGTTGCGAGAAAGCATCGTAGGCCTTGGCATCGATGACGGCGCGCTCTTCGATCCAGCCAATTTCATTTTTGACGGTCTTGACTCTGAGGAAGCGCCGGCCATGTTCGAGGACTTCAAGGGGCTGTCCGTTGACAACCTCGCCTACGCGATTGGAGACAGCGGCAACGCGATCGTGGAGATACATCTGCCGGGCGGAGACATAGACGGTTTCATGCTGCTCGTGACGAAACCGGTTGCATCCCGTGGTGAGCACGAGTAGAGCGGCTACGAGCAAAGCAGGAAAGCTCGCCACAAGGCGCCGGAATGATGGGACGGAAGGAATTGGCAATCGCGTGAGCACAGCCGGAGCGGTCAATTTGAGGATAGCAGCAATGCTCGGGACAGCAATAGTGCCGCAGAGGACAGTACCGGTGTGATCAATGCAGCGGGGAACGCCGCCAGCCTAGTGCAGCGCGCCGATGGCGCTGGCCTGCACCGGATCGGTACCGGTGGCGTTCGAAATCACCTGATCGAGATAGCCGGCGTTGGTGGTGTCCTGGGTATAGCCCAGGATGTCAGGGCTGCCGCCAAAATCGACCGCAAACACGAACTGGTGCGAGCTGTCTTCGACCAATGCCTGGGGCTCGGTTCCCGCGGTGAAGGAACTTCCCAGCGCGGTGAGCGAAAAAGCGTTGCTGGCTGCCGAGACCGAAAACCCTGCAACAACGCCGGTAGTGCCGCTGCTGGTTTGCCGGCTGACGACGTAAACGTAATCACCGGTTGAGAACGGAAGGATGGAATAAGGAGCGAGGCCGCCGATGGCGAAGGGCGAGCCGGAGATCTCCTGCTTGGTGCTGAAGTTGAATGCGCGCAGACCTCCGGTGTTCGCAGACCCTGAGGTTGCGACGGTTTCACCGATGTAGAAGAGGCGTGGAGCCGTGGCGTTGGTCACGATTGGATCAAAGGCCACAGACAACGCCGCGCCAGTGGCGTTCTTGACGCCGATACTGCCGAGGGCGCCGAAGGGGTTCGCGCTGCTCGAGTTGAAGGCAATGGTTTCGGTTCCGCCGGCGCCCATCGCTACTAGAACATAACTGTCGTCGGGAGAGACCGCGACCTGCTCGATGCTGGTTGCCGGCAGGACGACACTCTGCTCGGTATTGGAGGCGAGCACACCGGTGGATGAGTTGACGTGGATGGCGAAGAGATTTGAAGCGCCGGAGACTCCTTCGACCAGCCACGAGTTGCTCGTGTCAACCTGCATGGTGGTGGCGGGATCGGACGAGATGGGCTGGCCGGAGTTCCCCAGCGTAAGCTGTCCCGTTGATGTGTCGACGGTATAAACGAAGATTCCGCCCAGGGTGCTGACATAGAGGAAGCCATCATTCGGCGCGACCGCAATGGCGATGGGCGCCGCCGAGAGGGAATAGGGGCTGCCGGGAAGCGTGGTCAGGGTGCCTGCGTTGACGTAAAGGCCGACCATCTGGCTGGTGGCAACGTTGAGGACGTAGACATCGCCACTGGTGAGGGTGGTAGTGGTGGTTGTAGTGGTCGTCGCCACCGAATTCCAGAATCCTTTACAGCCTGCCAGGCACAACGCCGCAATCGCCAAGCCCGCCCAAACACGAGTCCTCATGGCCGCTCCTTCTCAACACCGGTGTCGCGCTCTTAAGGGTAACGCCTTCCGGTGCATCTGTCCTTATTCCGCCTTGGACAGGGATTTCCCTATTTTCCCATCTGGAACAAAGACGCGCGAAGAGCATCGTTCGCTCACGCGGTTGATGGTCGGGCGAGGAGAGATGAATGACAGCGGATATGGCGGTGGGGGGAAAGCGACCGGGGTCCGAGACGAATCTGGCCGGAGCGTGTTCTCTCCGGCCAGGGCCCACGTGCAACTTTGATTCACAGGCATGTAAAGAAGCCCGGATCAGCTAGTTTGCATTGTTGCCGGCGGCCTGCTGCGCGTTATTCTGTCCCGCGATCGCCAGCGACAGCTCGCTGCCGGCGGAGATCTTCACATTGTCCTTCCTGGTCGAGACGAATACGCCGGAGTTGCGTCCGTCAATTCGGCTGTGCATTTCAACTCCCGGCTCCGCGTTGAGTTGATCCACTACGAGAATGTTCTTCGCCCACAGGTTAGATTGCTTATCTCCCGGAGCGTCGGGAGCAGACACGCCGACGATGGTCGCTTTTACCGGGATCATCGTTCCATCCTTGAGTCGAGCGTTATCGATGCGCAAAGCGAATTTCGATGCTCCCGCTAACTGCATGTCGTCGGTGGTGACAGCGCCGATAAGCTCAGTGCCCTTCGGCAACTCCTGGCCATTCTTGAGGTGCACGGTCTGGCTGAGCCGCGCAGTGAATTGATCGCCAGCCTTCACGCTTTTTGCTTCGAGTTTGCGCAGCAGATATGCCTGCGCAGGCACCATCCGCTGTGCTTCCGCTTGCCCGCCGACATCGGAAAGGTTGGCAGAGTCTGGTGAGGATTGTGAATTCCTGTCGCTTTGTGCATAAGTGAGCTCCGGCACAATAAGTGCCATGCACAACGCAGCAGCTGAGATAGACAGGTGAGTTATTGCTTTCATCAATAGTTACTCCGGATTGATTTTGCTCACGCCTTCCAGGAAAAACTCAAGGCGTGTCACGAAGGCTTGGATGGAATTGTCGGTAACGTTGATTCGAAAATCGGCATTTGAGGTAGGTCTGATGACCGGTATCCATGAAAAAACAGACGGGCGCATCTTTTGCAGTTATTCCATATCTTGCCTAATTGAGATACTTATCGAGTGAAACATCTACTTAGCGCGGCCTTCCGCTCGTCCTTCATGGTACGCATAAGTTCGCGGACCGCGGAGCCGAGAATGCTGAAGCTCGTTCGTGGCTCGTGAAAGGACAGAGACGCAATCGTGGAGAGGGCGTCAGCGGATGGCCTGATCAGGTGCTTGTAACTCACGCAGACGTGCAAACGAAGCTGGCCGGAGGATGCTATCCCCGGCCAAAGCTGTGATGCAAGATTTGATTCAGAACTGTCAAATATAAGCCCCGCGGAAATCAGTTTCCGCCGGTCGCCGTGGTCCCTTGGGGCTGTTCTGCGATGGCAAGCGCCAGTTCACTTCCCGCGGAGATCTTCACGTTGTTCTTCTTGCTCGAAACGAACTCGGCGGAGTTCGCGTCATCGACACTACTGTGCATGTCCACTCCCGATTCTGCGTTGAGCTGATCGACGGTGAGCACATTCTGGTTCCAGACGTTGCCTTCTTCTTCGCCCGGCACGATGCTGATGCCTTGCGGAGTTTCATTCTCAGGACCAAACACGCTGACAATTGTGGCCTTCACCGGGATCGTTTCGCCGTTCTTGAGGCGAGCCGCCGTGATGCGCAGAGCGAGCTTCGCCGTTCCTTTCGCCTGCATGTCATCGGTCACGATGGACCCGATCAATTCCGTGCCTTTCGGCAATTCAGATCCGTTCTTGAGTTGCACAGCCTCGCTGAGGGTCGCGCCGAAATGAGTGCCTACCTGGGCATCCCTGGCGTTGATCTTATGCTGCAAGTAAGCCCGGGCAGGCACCATTACCGATGCTTGTGCCTGTGCAGATTCACTGGATGGACCGGCCGCGTCCGGCGAGGATTCTGAACTCACATTGCTTTGCGCATAAGTGGAACCCGAAAAACAGAGTGCCATTAATAACGCCGCGATAGATAACGAGACTCGATTCATGATTTTCACCAAATTACTCCGAATGCTTGATTTTGCAATTACCTCCACAAAGTCTTTGGAGGCGAGTTACATCAATCTAGATGAGATTGCGAAGCAAGCGGATTCTCATAATCGGGGGCTTAATACTAATGTATTGTCCGCGCCGACAAAGGAGCTCATGGCCTTGTCTATTGCAAACAGACCGTAATTCTAGTCGTTCAGCAACTTACCACAGAGATAATGTATTCGATCGCACACTAATGCGCAGGGTCACGGAAACCGTATGCGAAATTTTCGCCAAGATACGCTTCACGCAAGCGAGGAACCGCGGGATTTATTCCAGACCAGCCGTGCAGCGGTGATGTCTTCGATCGCCATTCCTACTGTTTTAAAGACAATACGCTGATCCCGGGGGATGTTTGCGGAAGCAGGATCGGCGAGAATCTCCCCGATTTCAGCCTTCACCTTGGCTCCTGACAGCAGCACATCGCCGGATTCGCGTTCGACGCATGACCGTGATTCTGCGATGACGTAGCTTGTGAGCATGGCCTCATCATCGAGTTCGCGCACACTCGAACCGGACGCACCGACAGCGATGACCAACGCGTTGGGTTTGAGCCAGCATCCTTTAAGAACGGGAACCGGCGAGGTTGTTGCGGTGAGCACGACGTCAGCCGCGGCGGCTTCTTCAACGGCGACGGCACGGGCCTCCGTTTCGGCGGCAAGCCGAGCGGCGTTTTCAGGA
This sequence comes from uncultured Acidobacteriaceae bacterium, assembly GCA_963774175.1. Lineage (GTDB taxonomy): Bacteria > Acidobacteriota > Terriglobia > Terriglobales > Acidobacteriaceae > Telmatobacter. The sequence continues at coordinate 33,799 of CAVZDT010000004.1, read as the reverse complement.
TTACGGCTGGAGATGCGGATCTCGCGGAGTTGCGGCCATACGTGTTTCAGCGCGTGGATATGGGCGCGGGCTTGCACGCCGGAGCCTATGATGCCGAAGGTGGCCGGAGGCTCCGGAAAATGCAGCGGCGCCAGCGCGGAGAGCGCAACAGCCGAGACAGCGGCGGTTCGCATCTCGGTGATCAGGCGGCCGTCCATGACAGCGAGAGGCTCGCCTGTATCACGGCGCAGCAGCTCGATGACAGCCATGTGGGTGTGCAGGCCGAGGGCATCGTTGCCGGCGTAGAAGGTGACGGTCTTGACACCCATCACATCGCCGGCCACGACGGGCATGACGCCGAACCACCCATTGCGATGGTCATCGGCATTGCCCGCGCGAAGAATCATGCGCGGCGGCTGGTTCACGCGGCCGGCGGAGTAATCGATGAGCGCCTGGCGGATGGCGGGAATGAGAGCTCCATAGGTGAGGACAGAGCTGACCTCTTGCTCGGAGATGTACATAGAGGATGCCAGTGTACAGCGCGCCGGAATTAGTTGGGACGGTTGGTATTGGAGCGACGGCGGAAGCGTTCGTCAACGGGGCGGCGGCCTTTGAAGCCGTCTTCGACCGTGTGCCAATGCTCGATGGTGGTCTCGCCCATGCGCCAGCACAGCAGCACAACCTGGTCGTCGACGCGGCAGGGAAAATCGAGAAGACCGGAGTCGACGTCCTTCACCTGCACGCCGATAGCATCGATTTCAGCAACGCTCTCGCGCTCTCTCTGCAGGTGGCCATCCAGCTCGGCGCGCTGGCGGCCGGCATCCGCGACATTTACGCGCATACCTCCGGCGAGGTAAATGCGCCGGCCCAGTTCGGCAAGGTGCGACTCCACTTCCTGCGCTGCAACCTTGCTGTCGATGGCCCGCTTCAACAGCGATTCGAGCAGCGGTAAAAGCGATTGCGCCTCGTCGAGAGTGAAAGTCTTCATCCGGTTTCCCTACGACTAGGATACGACGGATGGGTCCGATCGAACAGGCACTTCGGTACTCATTCTGGACCGGTACGTGTCGTTACTGTTACGCTGACTTCTCCTTCACCGGGCACGAAAATCTGGAGACAAAATCATGCCTACCCTCGCGAGAGTTGCACCGGAGTTGCCAGCCTCTGATCTGGAGAAGGCCGTCACTTACTATGAGCGAAAGCTGGGGTTCGAGGTTGCCATGCGGATGCCGGAGAATGCGTACGCAATTGTGCAGCGGGACGGAGTCGCGATTCACCTGTTCACCGATGACGCGGGGAGATCTGCGGTTGGCGTACACATCTTCACACCGGACCTGGAACAACTTTTTGCCGAATTGCGCCGGAGCGGTGCCGAGATTACGCAGGCAATCGAGCGGAAGCCATGGGGCAACCGCGACTTCAGGGTGCGCGACGAATTCGGGAACGAGCTGAAGTTCACCGAGCCGCTCACGGAGTAGCTGATCGCAGGTGAGGAGCAGCACAACGCGAGCGGTTGATGACCTATTTCATCGCGGCGGCTATTTACCAATTTCCAGCATGCGATGGAGGGCTACACGCGCCCACTGCTTGACGCTGGAGCGCACCTTGATGCGGTTGACGACGCGGCCTTCGACGAGGTTTTCGAGAGCCCACGCAAGATGCTGCGGGCTGATGCGATACATCGTGGTGCACAGGCAACCGTGATCGTCGAGGCTGATGATGCGCTTGCCTAGCGATGCGAATTGCTTCGCAAGGCGGTTGACCAGGTGGATTTCGGTGCCGATGGCGAAGGTGGTTCCCGAAGGCGCCTGCTCCACGAGCTGGATGATGCGTTCGGTTGAGCCAAGGGCGTCGGCCTTCTGGCAGACCTCCCAGCGGCACTCGGGATGCACGATGACCTGCACACCAGGGTGCTTGGCGCGCACTTCGTCGACGTGGCTGGGCAGGAAACGCTGATGCACGGAGCAATGGCCCTTCCAGAGAAAGACTCGGCTATCGGCGAGTGTGGAGGCTGTCTGGCCGCCCTGGAGTGCCCACGGATCCCATACGGACATCTGCGGAAGCGGGATGCCCATGGCGTAACAGGTGTTTCGGCCCAGGTGCTGATCGGGCAGGAAGAGAATTCGACTACCGCGAGCGAATGCCCACTCGAAGGCTGCGCGTGCGTTGGACGAGGTGCAGACCAGGCCGCCGTGCTCGCCGCAGAAGGCCTTGATGGCGGCGGTGGAGTTCATGTAAGTGATGGGAATGGTGTCAGCAGCGAGGCCGAGACGCTCGAGCGCTTCCCAGCAGGCTTCAACCTGTGAGATTTCGGCCATGTCGGCCATGGAGCAGCCGGCGTTCAGGTCGGGCAGGATGACCTGCTGCGAGTCGCGTCCGAGTATGTCTGCGCTTTCGGCCATGAAGTGGACGCCGCAGAAGATGATGTATTGCGCGCCGGTTTCAGCCCCGGCTTTCGCCAGCTTGTAGCTGTCGCCGGTGAAGTCAGCGAAGCGGATGACTTCGTCGCGCTGATAGTTGTGGCCGAGCAGGATCGTGGACGCGCCGAGTCGCTCGCGAGCGGCTGCGATGCGTTCGTCCATGCTGTGGTCTGGAAGTGCCAGGTAGTTCTCGAGGCCGCAGAAGACACCAGTCTCCGGCGAGACCGCCGTAACGTCGTCGATAAGAAGATTCACCTTTTCCGCCTTCAGTCCGCCCGGAGCTTTATCGAGAACCGGCGAACGGGGATGTTGAAAGCAACAACTGGACTGCAGTGAATGCGCTGTCGCATTAGCGACCCCATCCACGGGGATGTTGCAGCCCCTTAACTAAGGGATGCGTCCGGATTGCGGCGGTTTCATGAGTTCGGGCCCGCCTCGAACGCCTCCACTGCCTGAATTCTAGCAAAGACTCCGCATCCGCCTGACAGCGCGGCACGTAAGGATTGGCGAAGTCCTGCGATCGATGGTTTGTGAGCGCAGCACGCGGGCAGTTATCATTAGCCTTCATGAGCATGCATCCGCCAATCCTGCTGGGGACACTGGGAATAGGCGATTCCCTGATCCTGATGGTGATGGCTCTGGTGGTGTTTGGGCCGAGGCGGCTTCCGCAGATCGGGCGTCAGATCGGCAAGCTCATGTACGAATTCCGCAAGGCCTCAAACGACTTCAAGTTCCAGATGGAAGAGGAGTTGCGCAACGCCGAAGAGGCGGAGAGACGAAAGAAGGAAGAGGAGCGGCAGCGTCTTCTGGCGGCCCAGACCGCGGCCCAGCAGGCGTCGGTATCGGCGGATCCGCCGGCCGCGGCGAAGCCTGTGGAGTCGCCTTACAGCGAAGGCTCTGCCCCGCCGCCGTATCCGCCGGAGATAGCCGCCGATGAAAAGGCGGAGGAGCCCACGCCGAGGATCATGCCTCCCTCGACGGGAGAGACGATTGCCGCAGCCCGGCCTTCGCGGGCAGCAGAGACGGCGCCGGAGCCGACCGGCGAAGCAACAGCGCCGGGTGCGCCGGAAACGACTGGCGAGCAAGCGGAATCAGAACAGAAACCGAATCAGGCGCCAGAGGCTGCGGAGGCACTTGACCACCGTGGTTGATGTCCCAAACCCGATCGACAAGGCACGCGCGGCAATGACGGAACGCGCAGAACTCCCGGGCATGAGCCTGATGGAGCACCTAGACGAACTGCGCAAGCGCATCGTGCATTCGGCACTCTATCTTGCCGCCGGCTTCCTTGCGGTTTGGGCATTTCACAACCGGTTCGTCGATTTTATTCAGGCCCCGCTGATCCATATTGGCAAGTCGCTGGTTTTTACACACCCCATGGATGCGCTCAACCTCGATCTACAGGTGTCGCTGGTCGGCGGAGCGATCGTGGCGTCTCCCTTCATCCTCTACCAGGTGTGGCTCTTCATCGCGCCGGGGCTTTACCAGAAAGAGCGGCGATTCGTAGTTCCGTTCATGCTGGCCACGGTGACGTTGTTCCTGCTTGGCGCCGCTTTCGGCTACTACTGGGTGTTGCCTGGCGCTCTGAAGATATTGATCATCGATTTCGGGCACAATTTCACGCCCATGGTCACCATCGAGGAGTACAGCAGCTTCTTTCTCTCCATCATCCTCGGCCTCGGCATCAGTTTTGAATTGCCGATCCTGATTTTCTTCCTGGCGATGTTCGGGATCGTGAGCCCGCGCTTTCTGTGGAAGAACGTTCGCTACGCGATCCTGGTGGTATTTATCGTGGCGGCGTTCATCTGTCCCAGTCCCGATCCATGGACGATGTGCATCTACGCAATTCCGATGTTGGCGCTTTACCTGCTCGGAATCGGGGTGGCATGGTGGGTGCATCCTTCGCGCAAAAGGGCCAAAGAAGCCAAAGAGGCGGCAAAATGATGCGCAGGTTTGCGGGGTTGATGGCGCTGGTGCTGATGGTTCCGGCATCGCGCGGCGCGTCGGCACAGCCGCATTTCAACGGCGGCAAGGCTTATGAGTATGCGCGGGAGTTTGCGGCGATTGGTCCGCGCTGGCCCACGGGGCCGGGGCATGTGAAGGCCGAGGCATTCCTCCGCGATCACTTCAAGCACGACCAACTCGAAGAGGATACGTTCACCGCGAATACGCCCATCGGGCCGGTGACGCTGCACAACTTCATCGTGCGTTTTCCAGGCAAGAAAGACGGCATGATCGTGCTGGGGTCGCACTACGAGACCAACTATCCGCTGCGCAACATCAACTTTGTGGGCGCGAATGATGGAGCGGCGACGACCGGACTGCTGATGGCGATTGGCGACGAACTGCGTGGCAAAAAACTGGATGGCTACTCGGTATGGCTCGTGTTCTTCGATGGCGAAGAGGCGTTCGAGCACTGGTCGGCCTCGGATTCGACGTTTGGCAGCCGGCACCTCGCAGCTAAATGGGGCGGAGACGGCACGCTGGGGCGCATCAAGGCGTTCATGCTGGCCGACATGATCGGCGACAAGGATCTGGACATCCAGCGCGAGACGCGCTCGACCGCATGGCTGGTCGACCTGGTTCGACAAGCGGCGAAGAAGTACGGGGACGAGCGCTACTTCTTTCAAACCGAAGAGGCGGTGGACGACGATCACCTGCCCTTTGTGCAGCGCGGCGTGCCCTCAATCGACGTAATCGACCTGAATTACGGACCAAATAACAGCTATCACCACACGGCGCAGGACACCATGGACAAGATCAGCGCGCACAGCCTGGCGATTGACGGTGACGTGTTCATGGAGACGATCAGGCTGATTGACCAGAGGTGATGAAACAGGAATCCGGGACCTGGTCACTGACCACCGTTTTGTTGACATCTGAAACCTGATCCTGCCCCTGTTAGCATCCATCTATGATTGCCGGCGCTTCCTGGGGATGGTGGCTGGGCTTCCACGCCGCAGTGCTGGTGCTGCTGCTGGTGGATGCATTTCTGCCCACGCACCGGGGTGAAGAGCCGCGCACGCCGGCGACGGCGTGGTGGTGGACGGCGGTGCTCGTTGCGGCGACGGCTGTTTTCGCGCTGTGGATCGGGCTGGGACAGAGCCGGCATCACGCGCTCGAATTCGTCGCGGGATATGCGATCGAGATTTCGCTGAGCGTCGACAACCTGTTTGTGTTTCTCGTCATCTTTGAAGGATTCCGCATCAGCCGGCAGCGGCAGCACACGGCGCTGTTGTGGGGAGTGGCGGGCGCAGTCGTGCTGCGCGCACTGTTTATTGCTGCCGGCGTTACGCTGATCGATCGCTTCGACTGGATAAGCTGGATCTTTGGCCTGTTTCTGCTGATCGCCGCGTTTCGCATGGTGCGCGGCGGGTCGACACGGGCTGCCGTTCCGGGGTGGATTCGCCGCCTGCAGCCCGCAAAGGGCTCGCTATTGCCCGTGATTCTGGCAGTCGAAGTCACCGACCTCCTGTTTGCCGTGGATTCGATTCCGGCGGTCCTCGGCGTATCGCACGATCCGTTCGTGGTGTACACCTCGAATATCGCCGCGATCCTGGGCTTGCGGTCCCTTTATTTCGCGCTGGCCGCGCTGCTCGATCGGCTGCGCTATCTGCACTACGGCCTGGGCGCGATGCTGGGCTTTGTTGCCTTCAAGATGCTGGCGTCGCGCTGGCTGGAGGTGCCCATCACCATCTCGCTGGCAGTGATGGGAGCGATCCTCGCGGTGTGCGCTGTGGTGTCGTGGATCGTAAGCGAACGGCAGGCCGCACGGACCCGCAATCACAAATCGGCTTAATCGGGCTTACCAGGTCTCGAAGCTGACTGCGTTGTTTTCAGAATAAGAAGAGTGCTTCAGGAAGCGCGTGTCGTCGTGATGCGGGAAGTCATTGCGGAAGTGGGCGCCACGGCTCTCGTGCCGTGCAAGCGCCGAGCAGAGGATGGCGCGGGCCACGCTCGCGAGCGACTGCGCCTCGAAAAGCGAGCGGCTTCGCTTGCCCTGCTGCGCAAGGCAGGCCAGCCCGGTTTCGCACTCGGCCTGGGCAGCAAGCGCGCGCTGGAGGGTCGATTCGGAGCGCAGCAGACCTCCATCGGCCCACATGGCACGCTGCAGGCTCTTCATGTGGTCCTCGATGCGCGCTGCTTCGCTGGCATCGAGCGGCAGCGACGGGATCGGATTGGATTCCACGGAGATCAGCGGCAGGTCGTCTGCGAGCATGGACCCGGCTGCGCGCGCGCCGAAGACAAGGCCCTCGAGCAGCGAATTGGACGCCAGCCGGTTGGCACCGTGAACGCCGGTACAGGCCGCTTCGCCGGCCGCGTAGAGTCCGTGCACCATGGTGCGTCCATTGAGGTCGGTGCGAATGCCGCCCATGAGATAGTGTGCGGCGGGACGGACAGGAATGAAGTCGCGCGTCAGATCAAGTGAATAACGCGCCAGAAACGCGCTGATACCGGGAAAGCGCTGGTGAAGATCGACGCCTTTCACGTGGCGCATGTCGAGATAAACAGCGCGTGCTGCTCCAGATTCGGTGTCCAGGCCCTCGCGGGTGATGGCACGGGCGACGACATCGCGCGGCGCGAGCTCAAGCAAGGGATGATAGCGCTCCATAAAGCGCTCGCCGCGATCGTTGCGAAGCCAGGCGCCTTCGCCGCGCAGAGCCTCGGAAAGCAGAAATCGCGGCGCACCCGGCTGGGAGAACGCCGTGGGGTGGAACTGGTAGAACTCCATGTCGGCGAGTTCAGCACCCGCCACAAGGGCAAGGGCAAGTCCATCGCCGGTGGCGACCGCGGGATTAGTGGTGTCGCTGTAGACCTGGCCCGCACCACCGGAAGCGATAAGCACGGCGCGCGCGCTGATCGTTTGCGGATTCGGATTTTCACGGATGTTCGAGCTCGCCGAAGCTAGTTCGGCACCGGTCACTCTGCCGTCGGCAACGAACAACCGGGTGACCATGGTCCACTCCGCAAAGCGGATATGGGAATTTGCATGAGCGTGGGCTACCAGCGAGCGGCTGATCTCAGCGCCGGTGGCATCGCCATTGGCGTGGAGAATGCGCGGACGTGAGTGCGCACCTTCGCGGGTGCGGAGTAGGCGGCCAGATTCGCTGTCGAAGCGCGTGCCCCACTCAATGAGTTCGGCGACGCGCGGTGGGCCTTCAGAAACGAGCACTTCGGCGGCGGGCCGATACACAAGCCCATCGCCGGCGAAGACGGTGTCGCTTACATGGAGAGTGAGATCGTCGTTGTCTCCGGTCGCAGCGACAGCGATGCCGCCTTGCGCGTAGTGCGTGTTCGACTCTCTGAGCGATTCTTTGGTGATGACGAGAACGTCGCCGTGATCGGCCAGTTCGATAGCTGCGCGCAGGCCTGCCACGCCCGCGCCCATCACCAGGTAGTCAACCGAAGAGGGAAATACCATCCACTTCGAGGCTATCATTCAGCCCGAAGACGAAGAAACTGTGTATTCGCGTTTGAAGCGGTTGCGGATTCGGCAGCCGGAGACCGCCGGTTCACCCGCGTGGCGTGGCCGCAGAACTTGAGGCTGAAACAGGCGCGGCCCGGGCTTTGCTCTTCAGGACGTAGCCGAGCATTTCGGCGCACTTTTTTACCATTCCGTAAGGCCCCGCATCCACGCCGAGCTGCTTGTCTGCCCACGGCTTGATGCTTGCGCGAGATGAAGCGGTCATGGCAAGGACCAACGGGCGTGGGGTTTGCTCCTGGGCCAACATGGCCAGGCGTTCGCATTCATCGTAAGAGATCGAATGACACAGCACGATTAGATCGAAGCTGCTGCTCTTCATCAAAGCTATGGCTTCTTGAAATCGTCCTGCGCCCTCGACCCGAAAGAATGCGCCTAGAATCATCTCTCTCGTTCTCAGCAGCGTCTCGTCCCGGCTCACAACCAGAACACGAGCATAAGAATTCATAAGTGACAATCCTTGGTAGCGTGCTCTTCCAAACCCGGGGAAGGTCAGAAAACCATAAGAATGGGATGAAATAAAGGGCCAAGAGGATATCTTCGGCCAGGAGGGAATTTTGCAGGCCCGATGAGGCGCGGGTAACTCGAGCGCAGTTCAGCGCTTAGTTTGACTGTAACTTGGCCAATTGCCTGGTCGCGTTAACTGCCTGCGGTGACAGCGCAGATGCACTCGAAGGTGACTATTCTGATTCCAGGTGCGTTCATCGTGGACGACCTTCCCTTTCGGAGGCTCATTGCCCGCCGACGCGCTTGATTCCGTTAGGATAAAAGTAACGTGCAAACCATACGGGTTGCTACACCTTCAGCGAAATACGACGTGGTAACCGGCAGCGGATTGCTGGGCTCGCTCGCGCCACGCATTGAAAGAGTCGCGGGAAAACTGCCGCGACGAGTCTTCGTTCTCACATCGCCTGAGATCTGGGCGCTGTGGGGCGATGCGTTTCTCGCTTCCTTCGCCGAGCCGCCGGTCACGCTGTTTCTGCAGTCCGGAGAGAAGCACAAGACGATGCAGACTGTCGACCGGCTCCTTCGCCAGATGATTGCCGCGGGTGGCGATCGCGGTTCGCTGCTGATTGCATTCGGCGGAGGGATTGTCGGCGACGTTGGGGGGTTTGTTGCGGCTATATTTATGCGCGGCATCAGCTACGTGCAGGTGCCAACGACGTTTCTCGCACAGGTTGATTCGTCAGTAGGCGGAAAAACGGGCGTCAATCTTCCAGAAGGAAAGAACCTTGTCGGCAGCTTTCATCATCCGGTCGCGGTTTTCGCGGATATTGACGTGCTGGGGACGCTTCCTGATCGCGAAATGCGCGCGGGGATGATGGAGAGCATCAAGGCGGGGATCATTCGCGATCGAGCCTTGGTGCGCTTTATGGAGGAGCACGCAGATGAGGTGCTGGGCCGCGATGCGAAGGCGCTGGAAAAAGTGATTTCCGCGTCGATTCGCATGAAGGCCGCAGTGGTGAATCACGATGAGCGCGAAAACGGACTGCGCATGATTCTGAACCTTGGCCACACCGTAGGCCACGCCATCGAGCAGGTGACGCGTTACAAGATACTGCTGCACGGCGAGGCGGTTGGCTGGGGCATGATCGCGACGCTTTACGTTGCCCACCGGCGCAGGACGATCAAGGGAGCGGAGGCCGAGCGGCTGGAGAACCTGATTCACCTTTACGGGCCGCTCCCCGCTCTGAAGTTGCGCGCGCCGAAGGTGATTGCCGCGACCGGCGGGGATAAGAAGAATGTCGGTGGGGTGCGGAGGTTTGTGTTGCCGATCGGGATCGGCGATGCGGGAGTGGTGGAGGATCTGACACAGGCCGAGTTGCAGGCGGCGGTGAGCTACATGCTTTCCGAGGCCAGGGAGCCGCGTTCGTGATGACGGCGACCGGCGCAAAGCCGTTGGGAGCCGGGGACGAGTCCCACGCGTCAGAAGCAGTGCAGCAGATGTTCAACGCCATCGCTCCGCGCTATGACCTGCTCAATCATGTTCTCTCCGCGAACATCGACCGGCTATGGTGGCGGCGGACAGCAGCAAGGTTTCAGGCGGTGCTCGAAGATCCGAACGCTGCGATTCTCGACATCTGCTGCGGCACCGGCGATTTGACCATGGCGCTGCTGAAACGTCGACCGCCTGATGCGCGTCCGATCATCGCGGCGGATTTTGCACGGGAGATGCTGAGACGGGGCGCGCAGAAATTCGGCGTGGCGAAGCCGGGACGCTCGTACGCGGTTGCGCTGGAGGCCGATGCGCTGCATCTGCCGTTTCGGACGGAGTCGCTGGACCTGATTGTCACGGCGTTCGGCTTCCGCAACCTCGCCAATTACGAGGCCGGACTGCGCGAGTTTCATCGAGTGTTGAAGCCGGGCGGCCAGCTCGGCATTCTTGAATTCAGTGAGCCGGGCGGGCTGATCGGAAAGCTCTACGCGCTGTATTTTCGCCGCGTTTTGCCGACAATTGGTCGCATGATCTGCGGGAAAAACGGGCCTTATAATTACTTGCCGGCATCGGTGGGCGCATTTCCTCCGCCACCGGAGTTGATGGCGATGATGCAACGGGTCGGGTATTCCGATTGCAGTTGGCAGCCGTATACCTTCGGCATCGCCGGGTTGTACACGACGGTGCGCACGCCTGTAGTCTAGAGCCTGTTATTGACTTTCCCATGGGAAGCGCGATGAACTCCACCGCACCAAGTCCCGCTGTATCCAGCACGATGGAAGACTCGGCACTGAAGCGGCGTGTCGCGCTGCGGTCGATGCTGGCGGCGGCGTGCATGACGGTGCTTAAGCTGGCGGCGGGCCTGATCTCCGGATCACTGGGTGTCCTGTCGGATGCGGCTCACTCGGGGCTCGACCTGGCGGGATCCGCGATTACCTTTTTCTCCGTTCGCGTCTCTGACAAGCCCCCCGATGAAGACCATACCTACGGTCATGGCAAGGTAGAGAACCTCTCCGCATTTTTTGAAGCCGGACTGATGGCGATCTCGTGCGCATGGATCATCTGGGAGGCGGTCCAGAGAATCCGGCACAACACGTATGAGCTGCGCTACTCACTGTGGCCGGTTCTGGTGCTACTGGCGTCGATCACGGTGGATTACTGGCGGTCGCGTGCACTGCGGAGGGCGGCTGAGCTCACCGGGTCGCCGGCCCTCGCCACCGACGCGTTTCATTTCGCATCCGACATCTGGGCCTCAGTTGCGGTGCTGGCAGGACTGCTGACAACGTGGGCCGGAGCCATCTATCGGGTTGACTGGCTGCGCTACGCGGATCCGGTGGCGGCCATCGGCGTATCGATCGTGATTCTGCGGGTCACAACGAAACTGACGCACGAAACCGTCGGCGTGCTGATGGATCAGATTCCCGCGGAGACGCGGCTCAAGGTGATTCTCGAGGCAGAACGGGTTCCAGGCGTACTGGCCGTGGAGCAGGCGCGAGTGCGCCGTTCCGGGCCGAACTACTTTGCCGACCTGACGCTGGCGCTGCCTCGAAGCTATACCTTCGAGCACACGGGAGAGTTGGTGCGCACAGCGACGGAGGCGGTGCATCACGTGCTGCCAAAGGCGGACGTGGTGATCCACACCGTGCCGCGACAGGCCAGGGCGGAGAGCATCTTCGATCGCGTGCGAGCCGTGGCTGCTCGAAACAATGTCGCGGTCCACGACCTGAGCGTGCAGTCGCGGCATGGGAAGCTTCACGTGGAACTTCATGTGGAACTCGACGAAAACCTGCCCCTGGTGGAGGCGCACAGCTTTGTGAGCGGCCTCGAATCCGAAATCCTGCGCGAGACGCCGGAGGTTGACACGGTGCTGACGCATATCGAGAGCCAGCCCGCAACCATCGAAGTGCCGGAAGACATGATCGAGGAAGACCGCAGGATCGAGCGGATCCTCCGCGAGACAGCCGCGCATTACGACGAAATCATCGATGTGCACCAGATCAAGGTGGGACGCGCGGGGGAGCACATTTCGCTCTCCTGCCATTGCACTCTGCCCGACGAGTTGCCCATGCATCAAGTGCACGAGTTGATCACGGCGCTCGAAGATCATTTCAAGCTGGAGTGTCCCGAGGTGCACCGGGTCACGATTCATCCCGAGCCGGTTACGGACAATACGCGGTAAATCTGACCGTGGCGCAACCAGCGCACGGCAGTGCCCGTCTATACAGGCAAACGCTGGAGGCTGGGTCAATGCCATTTGCCATTCCGACCTCGTCCAGGGGTCGGTTTGCACTTTCCACCCCCCTGTTTGTCGCTTCGCTGGTGTGCATGTGTCTCGACGAGGCATTTGCAATTCGCGCCTTGTGGTTCCGGTCGTACCCAACGATGCATGCGGTGCACGGTTCTGATCTTCCCTTCCTGGTGTGGACGCCGGCGCTGGGTGCGTTCGTCCTGATGCAGAGCATTCGCCGCATGACACGACGAGGGCAGATCAGCGCGCCCCTGGCGGAGGGCCTAAGCTCCGGCATTGGCATCCTGCTGTTGACGGCGTACCTGCTGATGACCCGCCTTGCGCAAATCGCGTTCCGATAGAACAGCCTGCTCGCTCCCGGAGCCCGCAACAAAGTGCACGGGAAGGCGCCTCATGTGCATGCTCGATAATGGAAGTGGCGCCAGGAGGGCCTGTCCGCGTGATTGCGCATAGTGAGTGGAAACACGGCGAAGTGTTCGAGGGAATCGCCGAGAACGGCAACACCATAACCTTCGACGCGGATTCCGCACATACGCACGGGCCGAGCCCGATGGAGGCAGTCCTGATGGCACTGTGCGGGTGCACCTCGGTGGATGTGGTCAGCATTCTCAAGAAAAAGCGCCAGGAACTTACCGGGCTTCGCGTCACGGCGACTGCGACGCAGGCCGCTGCACCGCCGCGCGTGTTTACGCATATTAAGCTCACATACGCGGTCCACGGAAAACTGAGCCGGAAGGCCGTGGAGGACGCGGTTTCTCTCTCGAAGAACAAGTACTGCTCGGTTTCGAAGATGCTGGAGAAGGCGGCGACAATCGAGTACGAGATCGTTTATCCCGATGGAGAGCCGGAACCATGAACGGAGGCTTCCTGATCCGCTTCTTTCGCATGGCGTCGGTGGTGATGCTGCTGGTTGCCGCGGCGCTGCTGTCGGCGATCACGACGATGCATTTTGCGATTCATGGGGCGGAGGTGAAGATTCCTGCGCTGAAGGGGATGACGGTAGCCGAGGCGCGCAGCCAGGCAGCGGGAATGGGCCTGAACCTGGATGTCGACAACCGCTATTACTCGGCAGACGTTGCGGCGGGGCATATCCTTTCGCAATCGCCTGCGCCCGGCAGCGTGGTGCGCCGCGAGTGGCACGTGCGCGTGGCCGAAAGCCTTGGCCCGCAGAAAGTCGATGTTCCCGATACCGTGGGGACGGATGCGCGGGTTGCGGCATTGAGGCTGCGACGCGCCGGGCTTGAAGTTGGAGTAACAGCTAAGCTGCCCTTTGCGGGCGCGGAAGACGGGACCGTGCTGGCACAGGATCCTCCGGCGCATTCGCAGGGAATCGCGCAGCCAAGCGTGAACATCCTGGTGGCCGCGCCGGGAAATGCTGCGCCTGACGGATACGTGATGCCCGACCTGACTGGCATTCCGGTGATTACGGCGCAGGCGATACTGAACAAAATCGGTTTGAAGGCCGACACGCCAACCTACGCCGACGTGAGCGTCCCGGCCGTGGGCACAGGAGCTCAGCCGCCGAAAGCGCCGATCGTGCCTGGCTCTGTAATTGGGCAGCAGCCCATGGCCGGAGCGCGCGTCGACCAGGCCACCCTGATCAAGCTGACTGCAGCGAAATAGACCGGGTCGATGGCCCCAGCGAAACATCCAAGACAGAGGCGCATGACACCGGACGCGAAGAATTCACAAGATCAAGCTGGTTCCGCGGCTGCGGAGCGCGATTATTCCCATGCGTGGCGGGCGCTGCGGCATCGCAACTTCCGGCTCTTCTTCGGCGGGCAGAGCATTTCGCTGATCGGCACATGGATGACGCGCATTGCGACTTCGTGGCTGGTCTACCGGCTTACGAAATCGGCATTGCTGCTGGGCACGGTGAGTTTTGCGGGGCAGATTCCGACCTTTCTGCTGGCGCCGATTGCCGGCGTGATCGTCGACCGCATCGACCGGCGCAAAGTGCTGGTGTGGACGCAGACACTGGCCATGGTGCAGTCGCTGGCCGCTGGCGTGGCTGACCCTGTCGCATCGGATCACCATCGCGAGGTGCTGGCGCTCAGCGCCATGCAGGGCATCATCAATGCATTCGACATGCCGGGCCGGCAGTCGTTCATGGTGAAGATGGTGGAGGAATCGCGCCGATCTGTCGAATGCCATCGCCATCAATTCGTCGATGGTCAACATGGCGCGGCTGATCGGGCCCTCGCTGGCCGGATTGCTGATTGCAGCGACCAACGAGGGCTGGTGCTTCCTGGTGGATGGCATCAGCTACATCGCCGTGATTGCCTCGCTACTGATGATGCGAGTGGCGCCGAGCGAAGGAGCAGCGTGCGACGACATCGATGATGACGCAGATGCGCGAAGGTTGGACCTATGTGGCAAGCTTCGCGCCGATCCGCACCATTCTGATGCTGTTTGCGCTGCTCAGCCTGATGGGCTGGCCGTTCATGGTGCTGATGCCGATCTTCGCCGCGCAGGTGCTGCACGGCGGGCCGCACACGCTGGGCTTCCTGATGGGCGCGGTGGGCGTGGGGTCGCTGGTGTCGGCGCTTTCTATGGTGATGCGCCGCTCAGTGCGCGGACTGACGAAGATGATCCCGATTGCCGCGTCGATCTTCGGCATCGGGCTGATCTGCTTCGGATTTTCGCATTTTTTGTGGCTCTCGATGCTGATGATGCTGGTGACGGGCTTCGGCATGATGCAGGGCCTGACGGCAAGCAACACCATCATCCAGACGCTGGTCGACGAGAAGATGCGCGGGCGGGTGATGAGCTACTACACCATGGCATTCGTGGGCATGGCGCCCTTCGGCAGCCTGCTGGCCGGCGGGCTGGCGCACGCCATTGGAGCGCCGCGCACGATAATCGTCAGCGGAATTGCATGTATCGTGGGATCGATCTGGTTTACCACGCGGCTGAGGGCGATCCGGCGGGAGATGCGACCGATTTATCAACGACTGGGGATCGTTCCGCAAGCCGCACCGGTGGAAGAGGGCGCCGAAAGCTGATTCTGCCCGAGGCCGCAATCGGGTTATGATTGCTGGTCGAGGCCCACTGGTTCGAGGCCGGTGGGTCGAGGGTGGAACAGCGATGGGACTGAGTGAAGACCTGGAGCGCATTGCCGTTCAGGAGCGCGAACTGGTGTTGCCCCGGCTGGATGCGGAAACAGCATGGCAACTGGGAGCGCGACTGCGCACCATGGCGCATGAACGCGGACTCGCCGTGGTGATTGACGTCCGGCGTTTTGGACAGCCGCTGTTCTACGCGGCGATGGATGACACCGCGCCGGACAACGCGGAGTGGGTTCGGCGCAAGAGCAATGTGGTTGCGCGGTTTCATCGCAGCTCGTATGCCGTGGGACTGAGGGAAAAACAGAAGGGGCAGACAATCTGCGAGAGCCAGGGATTGCCGCTGGCAGATTATGCGACGCATGGCGGATCGTTTCCCCTGGCTGTGAGCGGCGCAGGCGTAGTGGGCAGCGTTACGGTGTCGGGCCTGCCGATGCGCGATGATCATGAGCTGGTGATCGAGGCCCTTTGCGCGATTCTGGGGCTCGAATACACAGAGCTGAAGCTTACGGACGAGTGAAGCGTTGCGAGCCTGACTCGGTCGGTCGATATTAGCGGCGGACGCATGCGAGTCTCAACGCTTGTTTCAGAAAATGGTCTGTGCGCCGAGTTTCGGTCCGGCAGGGGCTGGAGCCTGGCGCATTTTGGCGCGCTTGCGGCACGACTCACCCAGAGGGTCCCCGCGTGCCCTGACACGAGGCTTTGAAACTTGCGCTATCCGCTCTTTGTCAGCAGGGCCGCGAAGAACCCGTCGGTCTGCATTGCGCCGGGCAGCAAGCGCAGGAAGCCTTGTGGAGTGATGGATTCGCGCAGGCGGTCCGCGCCCACAGCGGTGAGGATGTCCTCAGCACGAAGCTCCTCGATCCGCGAATTGATTGGGACGATTTGCTCGTCCTTTGATTCCGACAGGATGGCGTTGACGACGTGCTCGTTCTCTTCGGGTTCAAGCGAACAGGTGGAGTAGACCACGAATCCGCCGGGGCGCACTGCGCGCAGGGCTGAGCAGAGAATCGCCTGCTGGCGCGCGGCCTGGAGGGGCAAATCCTCGGGTTGCAGCCGGTGGCGGATTTCGGGATTGCGGCTCAGCGTGCCGGTGCCGCTACAAGGCACGTCCGCAAGAACGACGTCGAATACGGAATTGTCCACGAGAGCGCCGGCGTCAGCGAGCCGGCATTCGACGCGAAAGCCGAGATGCGAGAGGCGATGGCGCAATTCTCTTTCGCGCCGGGAGTTTGCTTCGCAGGCGACGATGTGCGCGGCGGGATTGCGCTCGGCAAGAATGAGCGTCTTGCCGCCGGGCGCGGCGCAGCAATCGAGGACGTTGTTTCCGCGCGGCGCAAGCTCGGCGATGAGTTGCGAGCCCTCATCCTGGATGCGAACCCGGCCCTCACGAAATGCCGCGGTCGAGGCCACATCGCCGGTGACGACGTGACGCGCAGCCGTGAGCATTTCGCCGGCCTTCAGGGCGATGTACTGGGATGCAAGTTCGGCTTCGACTTCGCTCCCGCTGAGCCGAACGGTGAGAACAGGCTGCGATTGGCCATTCCGGCAGAGCGCGCATGCTGTCTCTTCGCCGTAAGCAGCCGTCCATCGCTCAACCATCCACGCGGGCCAGGCCTGGCGGAAATCCGCTGCGGGCGCCGCGGGCGAGGCGGCCAGCTTGCGCAGAACGGCATTTACCATGCCGGATGCGAAGCGATGGCCGGAGTGCTTGGCGAGTTCGACGCTCTCGTCGATCGCTGCATGCGCCGGAATGCGATCCATGTGCAGCAGTTGAAACGCGCCGAGACGAAGCACGATCAGCACTTCCGAATCGAGCTTGGCATTGGGGTGCTTGAGCAGCGGCCGGATGCGGCGGTCAAGGTCGATCTGCCAGCGCAGTGTGCCGAGCACGAGAGCCGTCGAGAGGTTGCGATCGAGCAGCGAAAGGGCGGCGACTTCCCTGCCCCGCAGTAAATCGTCAGCGTGGCTGCGGCCCTTTTCGACGGCTTCAAGAATTGCAAAAGCTGCGCGGCGCGCCGCGGAGATTGGACTCATGGCGCTAACCGAGTCGTTCTCCGGACTTCAATCCGGCACCACGCAGGAACTCCGACGCTGTCATCTGCTTCTTGCCTTCGATCTGAAGCTCCGCTACTTCGATCCACGTGTTTTGCGCGCATGCGACGAGCAGTCGATGGTCCTCGATTTCCATTGTGCCCGGTTCGGCGGGTCTGTTGGCGGGTGCCACCTGCATGGCGTGGACGATGAGCTTTTTGCCCTGCAGAGTGGTAAACGCCCCGGGCCACGGCTGGAATCCGCGCCAGCGATTCCAGAGTTCGGTTGCCGTGCGCGCAGAGAAATCCATGCGACCGTCTTCGCGATCCAGCAGCGGTGCGAGACTCGCGCGGGCGTGGTCCTGAGGCTTGGGCGCAATACCGCCGCTCTCGAGCCCGGCAAGCGTTTCGACGACTAGAGTCGCGCCATCCCGTGCGAGGAGATCGAACAGGTCAACGGCAGTTTGCGCGCTGCGGATGGGGATTTCGCGCTGCAGCAGGATCGGCCCGGTATCGAGGCCCTCTTCGAGCAGCATCGTGGTGTTGCCCGTGATGGTTTCGCCCATGGCGATGGCCCACTGGATCGGCGCGGCGCCACGATACTTCGGCAGCAACGACCCATGCAGGTTGATACATCCAAGCCGCGGCAGCGCCAGCATCCACGGCGGAATGATGCGCCCGTAAGCGACGACCACGATGGCGTCAGGCGCGATGGATTCGAGCCGGATGCGAAACTCCACGTTGCTTTTGATCTTTTCGGGCTGCGCAACTTCGAGACCGGCCGCTAGGGCTGTTTGCTTCACGGGCGGCGCTGTCAACTGCTGCGAGCGGCCGACGGGGCGGTCGGGCTGCGAAACCACCAGCGCGATCTCGTAGCGCGCAGCAATCAGCGCTTCCAGCGTGGGAACGGCGAAACGTGGAGTCCCGCAGAAGACCAGCTTCACAGTGCTACCAGGTGCCTTCGCGCTGTAGCTTGCGGATCTTGCGCAGGACCAGGTCGCGCTTGAGCGAGCTCATGCGGAAGATGAACAGCATGCCGTCGAGGTGGTCGATCTCGTGCTGAAAGGCGCGCGACAACAGTTCTTCGCCATCCATTTCGAACCACTTGCCCTTCAGGTCCTGTGCGCGGATGCTTCACCTTCGCAGCGCGCTGCACCTTCTCGCGAATTTCAGGAAAACTGAGGCAGCCCTCCTCTTCGTATTGCTTCCCCTCGCGAAAGATGATCTCGGGATTGACGAGCACCAGTTTCTGCGCAGGATCCTTTCCCTGGCTCAGGTCGATGATGGTGACGCGCTTGGGCACGGCAACCTGCGGCGCGGCCAACCCAATACCCTGCGAGGCATACATGGTCTCGAACATGTCGTCGACGAGTTTCTTCAGCTCCGCGTCGAATTCGGTTACCGGCTCGCCGGGCTGCGAGAGCACCGGCTCGGGATATTTGACGATCTTCAAAATCATTTCTGCTGCTAATAGCTCCGTATCTGTTCGATGTATCCGAGAAAATTTCGTTTCAGCTCGCCGGCCGAGTCGCCGCCGAACTTCTGCTGGGCAAGGTTTGCAACGGTAAGTGCAACCATGGCTTCGGCGGCCACGCCGGCAGCCGGCACCACGCAAATATCGCTGCGCTCGTAGCTTGCGCTGGTGGCCTCGCGGGTGTCAAAGCGCACCGATTCGAGGGGACGGCGGAGCGTCGAGATCGGCTTCAGATAACCGCGGACTACGATGTCTTCGCCGTTGGAGACGCCGCCCTCGATGCCGCCGGCGTTGTTTTTCTCGCGGGTAAAGCGGGTGGGTTTGCCGGTGTCTTGGCCGGCGTAGTGAATGGCGTCGTGAACCGCGGAACCGAATGACTCGGCAGCGGTGACACCGCGCCCGATCTCGACGGCTTTCACTGCCTGCAGGCTCATGACGGACCAGGCAAGCAGCCCGTCGAGGCGCTCATCCCAGTTGGCATAGGTGCCCAGGCCGGCCGGGGCTCCGTGGACAACCACCTCAAAGACGCCGCCCACCGTGTCGCCGGTGCGCGAGGCCTGCTCCACTTCTTCTTTCATGCGGGCTTCGGTGGCTGCGTCGACACAACTGAGCACGATCTCGGGCCGCTCGGCAACCGCGGCAATTTCTTCCCACTCCGCCGTGCGCTCCAGTTCGACCCGGCCAACACGAATGACGTGGCTGCCTACTTCGATTCCCAGGTGGCGCAGCAGCAGCTTGGCAAAGCCTCCGGCAGCAACGCGGGCAGTGGATTCGCGGGCGGAGGCTCGCTCGAGCACGTAGCGGGCATCGGGAAAGTTGTACTTGAGGGCGCCGGCGAGGTCGGCATGGCCGGGCCGCGGCGAGGTCACGGGCTGGTGTTTCTCTGGGTCACCGGTTTCTACGGGCAGCTTTTCTTCCCAATTCTTCCAATCGCGATTCACGATCTCGATGGCGACGGGGGAACCGATGGTTTTGCCATGGCGTACGCCGGAGAGAATATGCACCTTGTCGGTCTCGATCTTCATGCGGCCGCCGCGGCCGTAGCCCTGCTGCCGGCGCCAAAGGTCGCGGTCGATGAATTCCAGGTCGACCGGAAGGCCGGCAGGCAGGCCGGAGACCAGCGCAATCAGCGCTTCTCCATGCGACTCGCCCGCAGTTGAGAATCGGATCATGTTCTTTAGATTGTAACGGGAGCGAGTAGGCTAAGGGGAGTGTCGGTGCTGGATTCGACAAGCTCAAGAGCGATAATCCGAGCTTCGGTGAGGACATGAAAAATTGGGTAAAGATCGCTCTGCTCGTCTTCTGCTGCGCTGCCATTGGATTCGAGGTGTGGCACTTTCGCACTGCGCCTACCTCAGGCCGTCAAAATCCAGCGCCCATCAGCCAGAAGATTAAGACGGATTTCGTCCTTCTTCCCGCGAGTGAGGCGACCGGCATCGCCAGGTTCTTTGCCGGCCCTAAAGCGAACATCGGGAGTTGGGAACCGACGGTGGGCGACATGAGCGATATCGAGGCCAATCTCTCCCAGATCCCTGCACTGAGCAAAGAGGATCCAGATCCAGACAGGCATATCGACAATCCCGGTGAGTACTTCCGCCAGTATGGAGCGGTCGTCATCGACGGCCGGAGAACTATCCTCGTTAATGCATTCTGTTCGATCGGCCAGGATACTTCAGGTAAATGGCGCAAGCACCTCGTGCTTGTGTCCGATGGAGGCAAGTGTTACTGGAAAGCGATGTATGACGTGGATACCGCGAGGTTCACAAAGCTGAGTGTAAATGGCATCGCCTGACCCCCTCGCGCAAGATTTGCTATTCCGTTCCTTCTTCCCTGGAATACGATGGAGCGCATGGCTTACTTCCTCTTCAAAACCGAACCGGGCGTCTACTCGTTTGACGATTTTCTCCGCGACCAGGAGACCAACTGGGATGGCGTGACCAACCCGACGGCCGTCAAAAACCTCCGCGAGATGAAGCCTGGAACGAAGTGGATCTTCTATCACACAGGTGACGAGCGTGCCGCGGTCGGAACCGGCTCCGTCGTCAGCGTCGATACCGGCGATCCCAAGGTTCCCGTGGTGCGCGTCAAGGTGGGCAAGCGGCTGAAGTCACCCAAAACCCTGGATCAAATCAAGACCGAGCCCATCTTCCGCGATTCCCCGCTGGTGAAGATCGGACGGCTCTCAGTGGTGCCGCTTACCGAGCAGCAGTGGGAGTGGTTCGTATCGTAGCCGCAAGCGGCCCCTGGATACAGGAGCCGCTCTTCACTGGGTGATGCCCAGTTCGGTCAGCATGAAGGCGTAACGCCGGTCGGCTTCGCGGATGCGGTCGTAGCGCCCGCTGGATCCTCCGTGGCCGCCGTGCATGTTGATGAAGAAGACCAACGGATTCTGGTCGGTTTTAAGAGCGCGCAGCTTGGCCACATACTTCGAAGGCTCCCAATACATCACCTGCGAATCGTCGAACGACGTTTGCACCAGGATGGCTGGATAGGCCTTCGCAGCGACGTTGTCATAAGGCGAGTAAGTGAGCATGTAGTCGAACGCAGCCTTTTGATTTGGGTTGCCCCACTCCTCGTATTCGGGAACAGTGAGGGGCAGCGACGCATCGAGCATGGTGTTCATCACGTCGACGAAAGGTACCTCGCACAGCACCACTTTGAACAGGTCGGGGCGCATGTTGGTGACGGCTCCCATCAGCAGGCCGCCGGCGCTGCCGCCTTCGATGGCTACTTCGCCGCGCTTGCCGTAGCCCTTTGCCAGCAGTCCGTCAGTGGCATCAACGAAGTCAGTAAAGGTGTTGCGCTTGGTCATCATTTTCCCGGCATCGTGCCAGGCTTCACCGAGCTCGCCGCCGCCCCGGATGTGAGCAACAGACGTGACGAGGCCGCGATCAAGCAACGGCAAAAGGTTGGCTGAAAACGTGTCGGGGATGACGATGCCGTAAGAGCCGTATCCGTAGACATAGAGCGGGTTTTCGCCACTCTTGAACATGTCTTTGCGGTACACGACGGTGGTGGGAATGCGGACGCCGTCTCTTGCCGGAATGAAAACGCGCTCGACGCGTAGCGCGTCTTGTCATATCCGCCCGGCACTTCCTGCTGCTTGAGCAACGTAGACTCCCGGGTTTTGACATCGTATTCAAAGGTGGAGTTCGGCGTGATGGGCGACTGATAGTTGTAGCGGTATTTGTCGGTGTCGAACTCGACGTTGACTGAGGCCCCAAGTTCGTAGGCCGGCTCAGGAACCTCGATGGCGTGCTTTTCGTTGGTCTTGCCGGATATGACCTGCAATACCGGCAGGCCTTTGACGCGCTCAGTGACGACATAGAAGTCATTGAAGACGTCGATGTCATCAAGCGGAACGTCTTTGCGCGCGGCGATCAGCTCAGTCCAATGCGCCTTGTCGGGAGTGGCAACCGGCGCGGTGACGACCCGATAGCTGGGGTCGGTATCGTTGACCCGGATGTAGAACAGGCCGTTGCCTTCGTCGACGGAATAACGAACGTTCTCGTTGCGCGGCTCAATCATCTGCCAATCGCCGTCCGGAGTCTTCGCCGGAAAGAAAGCGAACCTCGCTGGTGACGTGGCTTTCGCTGCCATCAAGAGATATTTGTCGTCGCGGGTGCGGGTGACATAGACGTCGTAGCGCTCGTCCTTTTCGTTGAAGACGATGGGGTCGGACGCCGAGTCGGTACCGAGCACATGCCGGTGCACCAGATCGCTGCGCTTGGTCTGCGCATCTTCAGTGCTGTAGAAGAAGCGTCTTGTTGTCCGCAGCCCAGGTAATCGAATCGATGCGCTCGGCGGTGTCGGGCAGCAGTTTGCCGGTGCGCAAGTCCTTGACATGCAGCCTGTATTGGCGAAAGCCGACATTGTCGGTCGAATAGGCCAGCGAGGTTGGAGTCGTCGCTCACCTCGAGCGCGCCGAGCGACATGAACTTCTCGCCCTTGGCCAGTTCGTTTACGTCGAGCATACACCTCTTCCGGGCGCCCTGAGCGACTCCTTCTTGCGGCAGAGCATCGGGTACTGCTTACCTTCCTCGGTGCGCGAGTAATACCAGTAGCCGTGTCTGCGATGGGGTACGGCGACGTCGGTCTGCTTGATGTGGCTGAGCGTCTCGTTGTAGAGCTTTTCGGCAAAGGGCTTTTCGCCGGCCGTGTATGCCTCGGCGTAGGCGTTCTCCGCCTCGAGGTATTCGCGGACTTTCGGACTGGTCCGTTCGCGCAGCCAGCCGTAGTCGTCGACGAGAACCCCGCCGTTGATCGTTCTTTTCAACGTGGATCTTCGCCGCGACCGGTGGTTGTGGCAGCATAGCTGTTTGAGCGGTGGCGATTGGGCCGACTGTGCCGACGATCAACAGCAGTGAAGAAAAACCCAGATTTCGCATGTGCGAAATCCTATCATTGCGATGTACGGGAAACGCGAGGAATTCAACGTGGTTAACGGTGCTCCTCCGTCGCCTGCCGGACAGCAGTGGGAGTGGTTTCTAAAATAGCGTGCCGGTTTCTGGTTTGGCATCGCGCTTCAGCCACTCGCGGTGTTCAGCAACTGGCGTTGATCGAGGGCCCAGACTTTGCCGGTCAGTTCGTCGGGACCTTTGCCTTCGCGCGTCGACTTCTCAAACTCGCCCTGGCCACGGCCTGCATCTTGGCGTCGAGGTCGTCGATGAAGTTCAGCACCAGCGCCTCGGGAATCATGGGCAGCTTGGGCGAGCCGAACTCGAGCTTGCCGTGGTGCGACAGGATCATGTGCAGGACCAACGTTTTCAGCTTGCGGCGGGAAACCGGGCAGGCTGTCGATAGTCTTGTCCGCCAGCGCCACGCCCATCTGGATGTGACCGAGCAGAACCCCTTCCACGGTGTATTCAAAGCCAATCTCCCACGTCAGTTCGCGCACCTTGCCGATGTCGTGCAGGACGACGCCCGTCAGCAGCAGGTCGCGATGCAGAATGGGATAGTTTGGAGCGACCCGGTCGGCCAGCGCAAGCAGGCTCACAACGTGCTCAAGCAGCCCGCCGAGCCAGGCGTGATGCAGCTGCTTGGCGGCGGGCGCCTCGCGGTAGGCCTGCGCCAGGCCGGATCGGCGAGCAGGGTGTTGAGCAGAAGCTTCAGGTTTGGATCGGTGAAGCTCTCGACGAAGCCAAGAAGCTTTTGCCAGAGTTCGTCAACGTCACAGGTGGTGCAGGGTAGCAGGTCGCTTTTGTCGACTTCACCCATTGCCGCTTTGCGCAGCTGGTCGATCTTCAGTCTGCAGCCGGTCGTCGAAGCGCGCGGCGGTGCCACGGATCTTCACCAGATCGCCGCGCTCGAATTCCTTTGCAATGCGCGAATCGTTCGGGATCCCAGATGCGGGCTTCCACCTGGCCTGTTTTATCGCCGAGGATGAGATTGAAATAGGGCTTGTTCGATTTGGTCATTCGCTGCTGCTTGGTGAGCACCAGGAAAAATGCGTCAAAGATCCGGCTCTCGTCAAAGGTGGCCAGATCGGTTACGTAGATATCCTTCATTCTGCCGGAAAGCATACAGCAACCGGCAGAGCGCTTCAAAAGCCGCGGCCCGCAACGTGAGAATATGGAGCCGTGAGCGAGCCATGTGCGCAGTTGTCAATTCGTCCAATGGAGCCGCAGGATGCCGCCGACGTCTCGCTGCTGATCGAGCAGCTTGGCTACAAGCGCGATCAGGCCGAAGTTGCGGAATGGATTGACCGGACGCAGACACGTCGCGAGATGCAGATCGCCTTCGTGGCATGTTGGGGAGAACAGGTGATCGGGTGGATCGAGATTTCAGTCGAACACCGTCTGCAATCGCCGCCATTCGGAATGATTGGAGGCCTGGTGGTGAAGGATGGCTACCGCAACCAGCAGATCGGGCTTCGGCTCTGCGAACAAGCCGAGGCATGGACGTGGGAGCAGGGGCTGACAAAGTTGCGGGTGACCTCGCGCAGCACTCGCGCCGATGCGCATCGTTTCTATCTCAAAAACGGCTACGCTCTGACGAAGGTTTCTCAGGTCTTTGAGAAGGAACGTCCGGACTGCCCTGAGAAGAGCGCGTGCCCGGGAATTTGATCCCGGGCACGGCGCTAAGCAGCGAAAGCTGAGGCTTATTGCGGAGGTGTGGTACCCGGCTGCGGCGCAGGCGCGGTTGCATCCGGCGTGGCTGGAGTTCCCGGTTGCGGAGGCGCCGGCGTGGTTGCATTCGGAGCCGCTTGCGGCTGGACATTGCCCAACGGCTTGTCG
The DNA here is from genome assembly GCA_963774175.1 of uncultured Acidobacteriaceae bacterium. Taxonomy (GTDB): domain Bacteria; phylum Acidobacteriota; class Terriglobia; order Terriglobales; family Acidobacteriaceae; genus Telmatobacter. The sequence continues at coordinate 8,926 of CAVZDT010000004.1, read as the reverse complement.
CCGGTATCCTCTGACTGTTTGGTCTTCTTTTGGTCGCTCAAACGGGTCTTGTCGCCAGTCGTCGTGTTCTTCTTTTTCTTCTTGTTCGTCTGATCGCCGCCAAGGCCCAGCGGTCCCGCCTGTGCCTGCCGATCGGCAACCTCGGCGGCGCTGGCTGGAGCTGGGGCCTCCGGGTCGAGCTGCGGTCCCTTCGACTTGGGCTGCCTGGGCAAACGGGCACGATCAGAGAAGCGGGTCTTCTTCTCGGGCTTGGAGTTGTTTTCGAGCGGATTGTCCGGCTCGGCGGTCGCATTGTTTGCGACCTGCCGCTCTCCGGCGCCTGCATCCTCCGTCTTGCCTACCGGTGTTGAGGGCAGTGTCTCCTGCGGGGCCTTGCCAAAGCGGATCTTTTCCTTCTTGCCCGGCTTCATCGAGGCCTGCTCGGTCTTATCCTTCTTCTTGCTCGACTTGGCAGGCGGCGTAGCGGCTGCCTGGTCCGTCGGCAGGCGCGGCAGACTTCTGACGGAAAGTGCGCGTTGTCTCGCGGAAGCGCGTCCGTTCGACTTTCCGCTTCTTCTTCGGGCGTTGGAGGCGTGTACGCGCTGAAGGTGATGCTGGAGTGCTTTTCAGCGGCAGTAGCCGCGCTATCTTCGTAGCCGGACTTGACTTGGATGAAGGCTTCGTCCCGCAGCTGGGCCAGGTACTGGCGCATGGCCGGTCCCGCCTTCTCTTCAAAGTAGTTCTGCTCGACATCGTTCTCGACGTCCTTCAGCTGAGGAACCCCGCCGGGGACGTGCTGGATCACCTTAAGGATCACGTATCCCTGCTTGGTGAGGATGGGATCGGTGACATCGCCGGTCTTCAGGTTGAAGGTCTTGTCTTCAAAGACCTTGACCCAACTGGCCGCGCTTGTACTGGCCCAGGTCGCCGCCTTCGGCCGCCGTGGTGCCGTCGCTGAAGCTTCGCGCCAGCTGGCTGAAGTCGCCGCCTGCGTGGAGCCGGGCTTCAATGTCGTCGGCCTTCGCCTTGGCCTCGGCAAGCTTCTGCTGATCATCGGGTTGCGAGCCGGTGGAGATCAGGATTTCCCCCAGCTTCACGCTTTCGGGCTGCGCGTATTCCTGCTTGTGGGCTTCGAAGTAGCGCTCGACTTCGCCCGGAGTGGGGGCGATTTTGCGGCCGACTTGGTCGCGCATTACTTCCTGGGTGACGATCTGGTTGCGGATATTGGCCTTGAAGTCCTCATACGAGACCCCCTGTTCCTTGGCTGCCTTCTCCAGATCGTCCATCGTAGCGAGGTTGTACTGTTTGCGGATCTCATTGAGCCGATTGACCAACTCGGTTTCGCCCGTGATGTCGAGTTCCTTGCCCTTGGCCAGCCACAACTGCTGATCGATGAGGTCCCGCAGCAGGTCCTTGTGAGATTCAGCGATCTCCTGCATGGTGGCGCCGCGCTGCCGCATCTCCTGGTCGCGCTCGCCCTGGGCACGATCGTAATCGGACTTGGTGATGATCTGGTCGTTGACGCGCGCAATGATCTCTTCAACTGTCGATCCGCCATAGGGGCTTTCAGGGGCAGTGGGTCGGGACTGCGCGAATGCAAAGCCGGTAAGCAGGACTGCGGCGAGGGAAAGCGCTCCGGGGGTATGAATCAGTCTCAAATTCATCATTTGGCACACAACAGGCGGTCAGCCAGCTCCACCATAGGCATAGACGCCATTGTAAATGCCTGGAGAGCAATTGCGCCCGAAGATGGTCGAGAATCGAAAGCGGGTCAGGGGCAATCACTTCCGCCCTGGCGGCAAAAAACAAGAGCATCGCGTTGGTGCGCTCCCGACCGCAAACTGGTCACTTTGGGGCTTGACTACGGTAATGGGCTATCCGAAAGACGCCGAAAATCGTCATATAAGTGGGTGCTATACTTTAGCCCAGGTTTGGCCTGCGAGGTCCCTCGGAGGCACCTGCTGCAGCTGCACTCCGGAGGTTCCTCTCGCCTATGACTTCCCGCGCCCGCCGGGCACTTTTCAGCCTCATTGTTTTCTTCGCCGTTTGCGCGGTTGTCGGTACTTTCTTGCAGCGCAAGGTGGGAGCCCAGTCCTCACAGGACGAAAGCCAGATTCGCGACAGCCTGAAATCCTTTACCGACGTTTACGCCATCGTCGAGCAGAACTATGCAGAACCGATCGAGGGCGACAAGGCGGACACGGCCATCTACGACGGCGCAATTCCAGGGATGCTGCGCGTTCTGGACCCGCACTCGAATTTCTACGACCCCAAGGCATATGCCAGGATGCGCGAAGACCAGCGCGGCCACTATTACGGCGTGGGCATGGTGATCCAGCAGCAGAACAACAAGGTCTATGTGATCACGCCATACGAAGGGACGCCTTCGTTCCGGGCCGGCCTTCGCCCCGGCGACATTATTGCGGCCATCGATGGCAAGTCGACGGACGGCATGTCGTCCGACCTGGTTGCCAAGAATCTGAAAGGCCCCAAGGGCACGCACGTGCAGGTGTCGGTGATTCGCGACGGTCAGACGAAGCCGCTTACCTTCGACCTGATCCGTGACGAGATTCCGCATCCCTCGGTCGATCTGAAGTACGAGATCCGCCCGGGCGTGGGCTACATTCACCTCACCCAGTTCCAGGAAACGACGGCCCAGGAAGTAGACGATGCCATCGACAGCTTCCCGAATCTGAAGGGGCTGGTATTTGACCTGCGCGGAAATCCTGGCGGCCTGCTGAGCCAGGCGGTCGAGGTGTGCGATCACCTGCTGGCAAAAGGACAGACCATCGTCTCGCAGCGGGGACGCGCCTATCCAGACCAGAACTATACCGCGACTCACGGCAACGACGGCAAGACATTCCCGATCGTGGTGCTTGTGAATCGCAACACGGCTTCGGCGGCGGAGATCGTTTCCGGTGCGCTCCAGGATCACGATCGCGCGCTGATTGTTGGCGAGACGACATTTGGCAAGGGCCTGGTGCAGACGGTTTATAACCTGAGCGAGAATACCGGCCTGGCGCTGACGACGTATCACTACTACACCCCGTCCGGCCGCTTGATCCAGCGCAACTACTCCGGCGTTTCGCTGTACGACTACTACTACAACCATGCCGGTGCGCTGGCCGCGAACTCGAGCAATCGCGAAGTTAAATTCACTGACTCGGGTCGCACGGTGTACGGCGGCGGAGGCATCACGCCGGACGAAAAGATCGATTCGCCCAAGAGCACCGGGTTTGAAGACAACCTGGTCTATCACAACACGTTTCTGCACTTCGCCGCGCACTACCTGGCCAACCGGACCGTCGACAAGAACTTCCAGGTCGACGACGCGGTGGTGAGCGACTTCAAGCAATTCCTTACGAGCCAGGACATCGAGTGGACCGATAAAGACTTGAACGCCAACCTGGACTGGGTGAAGACCAGCATCAGGGAAAAGGTCATCACCAGCCAGTTTGGACAGTTGCAGGGGTTGCGAGTAATGGCCGACTGGGATCCGATGGTCCAGAAGGCTCTGAGCTTCCTGCCGGAAGCCCAGGCCCTGGAGGATACCGCGCATAAAGTACTGGCCGAGAAGGCGGAAGCACGGAGCACGACAGCCGTCCAATAGTCGCCTTTTCGAGCAACATCGACGGCCATCTCCTTCGGAGGTGGCCGTTTTAATTTGTACCGCTCATCACAGCACTCATGCCGCCCGTGCTCCTAGGCTTGAATCAGAGTTCAGGGGGCACAATCATGGCGGGGACTGTCGCAGAAACCACAACAACCATTGCAAACCTGGTGGACGCCTTCAGCGGCGAATCCAATGCGCGTGCACGGTACCTCTCGTTTGCGGCCAAGGCCGACGCCGACGGCTGGCACGGCGTTGCAAGCCTGTTTTGTGCGGCGGCGCTGGCAGAGCAGACCCATGCCGGCAATCACGCCCGCGTCATCAAGCAAATGGGCGGCACCGCTCGCTGCGAAATTCATCGCGCCGAGATAAGGTCCACGCTCGAGAACCTCCGGGTTGCGCTGGGCGGCGAGCAATTCGAAATCGAAACCATGTACCCGGAATTCATCACCGTGGCCGAGGCCGTCCATAACGATGCGGCAATTCGCACCTTTACATGGGCCCTGGAAGCGGAAAAGACCCATGCCCGGCTTTTTGCCGAAGCCATCGCCCTGGTCGAAGCAGGCAACAAGGACTCCTGGGCTGGAAGTCCGCGCGATTTCTATGTATGCACCGTGTGCGGATATACCTCGGAATCGCCCGACGAGCACGAACGCTGCCCGGTGTGCAACCTGAGCTGGAAGAAGTTCGAGACCATTCGCTGATCAGCGCTGGCTGGCCTCGCCGGCAGCCACTTTGCGATTGAATTCGGCCGACTGGTTGCGCGGAACGCTGAGCGACTGCCAGCGGTCGCCGGCGTAATGCTTGGCCAGCAGCACAATCTGCCCCACGTGCTGCGGATAGTGCGCCAGCTGGCGGTTGATGGCCTGCATCACGGAATGCGCCTCGCCGCGAATGGTCACGGTGCGCGTCGAGATCCGCATCGGTCAGCGGCTCGATGCGCCGCGAAAGACCAGACTCCAGCCGTCTTCCCACTCGCGCAGCAACGCTTCGCGGGTGGCGGGCGGATCGACGAACTCGCTGTCGCGATTGCGGGTCGGTTTCTCGCCGTCGGTGGTCAGGAAATCGGTCCAGCGCGAGCGCATGTTGCCGGTCATGTGCTTCACGATGATCGCGATGGAATTGGACTCGTCGTCGAGCAGCGCGAAGAGCTGCTCATCGGTGACCTGCTCCATGGCGCGCTCGCCAAGCCGCTTGTACTGGCGGAAGACCGCGAGCGCGTCTTCGATGTAGGAGGTGGTGAACTTGAGAGCCATGGCGCCAGCTTATCGCTGCCGGGGCTCGATTTGCCAGAGGGCAGCAAGGGGGATCATTGCGGCCGCGTTCGTCCGCGATTCTTTCTTGCGAAGTAGGCGCAGTTTGAGCTGACTGGGCACTGATCGCATTTCGGCTTGCTGCGCTTGCAGAGTGTTTGCCCGTGCTGCTTGAGGAGCAGATAGGCCCGCATGCGCGCGTGAAACTGCTCAGGGATATTGGCCTCGATGAGCGCCTGCGCTTCGTGATAGTTAACGCCGTAGTTCTCGCGCTCGAGTCCGAGCTGAATGCGCACCAGCACCTGGTTGCAATTTGAGGGTACGGCCGCGACAGGTTGCAGATGTCCGAAAAGAAGGATGCGATCCGCTCCCGGATCGGCGATGCCGGGGAATTTCTTCAACACTTTGCGCACTTGCCCGATCGGCCCGGAGAGTCCGGATTGCAGATCGCCGCCAAATTCGTTCATTACGCGCTGCGCGATCTCGTGCAGGCGCATTGCCCGGAGTTCCGGCACCATACCGCCGGCCTTGAGTGCAGCGGCGAGCTGCGCCTGCGTCGCTTTCAGTATGTGCTTCGGTTCGATGCCAACACTCTTTTTGAGTGCGTTCCACCCTCGCGTGCAGGTCGCATCGCTGGCCGGATACCCGCAGTGCCACCAGATGAGGAATTCGTAAGGCTCAACCGGCCAAGACGGCTCCTGCGGGCCATGGAACACCTCCAGCTTGTCGAGGACTGCGGCAACGTTCAGCTGCTTCATTCCTGCGTGTCCCCCGCGCAAGGGATATCTGCGGCGATTTTTGCGCCGGCGCTATGGCTCGTCGCGATAAATACCCATCTGCACCTGGCCACCCTCCGCGAGTTTTGCCCGGAACATTCCAGGCGTGTTGAAACTCCATGCGAGCTGGCCGTCGGGCGTAATGGCAATGACGCCGCCGTCGCCGTGCAGTCCCTCCAATTCTTTGTGAATGACCTCGTCAACGGCATCCTGCAGTTTCATGTTCCGGAAATACACCAGGTTGCAGACCTCGCGCGCCACGCCCAGGCGGATGAAGTATTCGCCGGTGCCGGTGCCAGACACAGCACAGGATTGATTCGATGCATACGTGCCCGCGCCGATGATGGGCGAGTCGCCGATGCGGCCCGGCATCTTGCCCTGCATTCCGCCGGTCGAAGTGCCCGCTGCGATGTTGCCGTTCCTGTCGAGCGCGACCACTCCGGTTGTACCGTGGACTCCTGAATCGTTCGACTCGTCAAGCTGCGCGACGGGAATCTTCTCTCCTTCCGGTGGAACACCTTCAGGACGCGGCGGGATGGGTAGGCCCTCCTTCTTGAGTTGGCGCACCAACGAGTCCCAGCGGCTCTCAGTGAAGAAGTAGCTCGGCGGCTCCATCTTCAGTCCTACACTGGCGGCAAAGTCATCGGCGCCTTTCCCGGCGATCATTACGTGCGGCGACTTCTCCATGACGGCGCGAGCCGCGCTGATGGGGCTGTGCACGCGCTCGACACCGGCGACGGCGCCCGCCTTCAGATTCGATCCGTCCATGATGGAAGCATCCATCTCGTTCTTCCCTTCACGCGTGAAGACCGCGCCTTTGCCGGCATTGAAGTGCGGATCGTCTTCAAAGACATGGAGCGTGGCCTCCACGGCATCCATCGCCGAGCCGCCGCGATCGAGCACGGCCGCTCCGGCATGAATGGCGCGGTCCAGCCCCTCGCGATAAGCCTTGTCGCCTTCGGGTCCCAGCTTGGAACGCTCGATCACTCCCGCACCCCCATGCACCACGATTGCCCAATGATGCGGCGGCTGTTGCGCAAGTGCTCCCGGCAGGCAAACCGCCAGCATCCCTACCAGCCCGCAAACGCAAAACGCCATTCTCATTTGGATGACCTCCTTTTGATACCCCGCTTCATCTGTTCGGACACCTTGAACATGGTATAACCCGCGAGCGGGCACGCGAGTTTGAATTACCATCCACACAATGGCTCCTCGCATCCGCTCCATCGCCGCGCTCCTCGGCGTTCTCGCCGTGTCCCTCGTTGCGCCCGCCAAACCACGACCAATCCAGGTGAAGGTTGTGATTGTTGCCATGTTCGAAGTCGGCAACGACACCGGCGACGCACCCGGCGAACTTCAATACTGGGTTGAGCGGGATCACCTCGACCAGGTTTACCCTCTGCCCGCGGGCTATCATGCGGCGCGCATGAACAAGAACGGAGAGATGGCCATCCTCACCGGCCAGGGCACGGCGCACGCAGCGGCGACCATCATGGCGCTGGGGCTCGATCCGCGTTTTGATTTCAGCCATGCCTGGTGGCTGATCGATGGAATCGCCGGAGCCACGCCGGAGCGCGCATCTCTGGGCTCGGCCGTCTGGGCCCGCTGGGTGGTGGATGGCGACCTTGGGTACGAGATCGATCCGCGCGAGATGCCTGAGGATTGGTCGACCGGCTATGTGCCGCTGCGCAAGACGCGGCCGTTTGAGCCGCCCGCCGCTCCGCTCGATGGGCAGGTCTACGCGCTGAACGGCGGCCTCGCCAAATGGGCGTACGATCTGACCCGCAACGCGTCCCTGGACGATCCCGATGCCCTGAAGGAGATTCGCACGCACTTCGAAGGCGCAGCGGCCGGGCGGTCGCCCTCTGTCATCATGGGCGATGAAATCTCCTCCTCGACGTACTGGCATGGAAAGTTGTCAGATGCCTGGGCCGATCAGTGGGTCAGTTACTTCACCGGCGGCAAGGGCCAGTTCGTGACCACGGCGATGGAAGATACCGGCACACTACAGTCGCTCGAAAACCTGGCGCACGCCGGCCGCGCAGACTGGCAGCGCGTGCTGGTGCTGCGGACGGTTAGCAATTTCGATCAGCAGCCGCGCGGCATGAGCGCCGCAGAGAGCCTGGCACATCAACGCGTCGGCACCTACAGCGCCTATCTGCCATCGCTCGAAGCCGCCTACAGGGTCGGGCACGAGGTGGTAAGTGCGCTGCTTGCTCACTGGCCGAGCGATCCCGCCCGAGCGCTCGTGGCTCAACCAGGATCATCGCAGTAGAACACAGGCTCACATCAGAGCTTCTTGCGAAAGTGCACGCAGCGATCAACGGCTTCAAATCCCAGCGCGGTATGGGCACGAATTGATTCGTCATTAGCGATCAAGGCGTCGGAAGCGATCTCGTGGCATCGCATGGTCCTGCCCCAATTCTCGGCCGCCTCCATCAACTTCCGGCCCATTCCCGCACCGCGAAAGCTATCGTGCATGAACCAGCCCTCGATGAAGGCGACCGGATGCTCCATATCGCAACCATCCGCGTGCGATCGCAAACCCACCTGGACAAACCCGATCGCCTTCTGGTTTTCTTCCAGCGCCAACAGGAAGACTCCCGGCATGGTCCCATACATCCGCGTTCGAATCAGTTCATCGGCCTCCCGGCGATACTCTTCGACCCTTCCGTCCGGCCAGAGAAGCGCCATCATCGCGGCGAGATCCTCCTCGTCACCCGGTTGTGCTTCACGAATCTGTAGATGCGCCATGTCGAGGATTTTACGTGACCAATCGAATCGTTCTTGGCGGACACAGGACCGGCCACCCACAATGCTCTCGTCCCGTAAAATCAGGATCTCGTAGCTCGGTGGCCTTGCCGCCACTAGACTGATCAACAAAGGCACAGCATCCCATGAAGCTCAACCTCATCACGCTCGCGTTGATCGCCATCTTCGCAGTGATCTTCTTCCGGCACGCCACCGGTTACCAGTGGACAGTCATGCGCATCACCGGCGTTGCCATCGCGGCACCGGCTGTTCTGCTGCTCATGCTGGCGCGCATCCAGCTTGGCCGGGCGTTCAGCATCCAGGCCAAGGCATCGACGCTGGTGACTTCCGGGCTCTATTCGCGTATCCGCAACCCGATTTACGTCTTCAGCGCGCTGTTCATTGCCGGGGTCATGATCTGGAGCGGAAAATTGTGGCTGCTTCTCTTTTTTGCTGTCCTCATCCCCATGCAGATTTACCGCGCCCGCAAGGAATCGCAAGTGCTGGAGGCCAGGTTTGGCGACGAGTATCTGGCGTACAAGCGCAAAACCTGGTTC
>CAVZDT010000003.1:0-234082 GCA_963774175.1 uncultured Acidobacteriaceae bacterium | reverse complement strand
CCTTGTAGTCGATGACTGTAACCTGCATCAGAGGAGACCCTTGGTGCTCGGCAGCATATCACCGAGTTGCTTGTCGCGCGAGCAGGCCACCCGCAGCGCGCGCGCAAAAGCCTTGAAAATCGCCTCGATCTTGTGGTGATTCGACCGGCCATACATCGTCTTCACATGCACGTTGGCCCGCGCCCCGCGCGCGAATCCCTCAAAGAAATCCGTAACCAGCTCCGTCTGCAGATCGCCAACCAGCCGCGTGCGAACCTTTGTGTCGACGGCAAACGCGGCCCGGCCGCTCAAATCCACGGCCGCAATGGCCAGCGTCTCATCCATCGGCATCAGAAAATATCCCGCCCGCAAAATCCCTCGCTTGTCCCCGAGAGCGCGATCGAATGCCTCGCCCAGCGCAATGCCGACATCCTCGACGGTGTGGTGCTGATCCACGTCCAGATCGCCCCTGCACGTCAGCTCGAGGTCGAATGCTCCATGCCGCGTAAAGAGCTCCAGCATGTGATCGAAGAAACGAATGCCCGTAGAAATGTTGTAAACCCCTTTGCCTTCGATTGTGAGCGCGATCGCGATCCGGGTCTCGTTCGTGTCGCGTGCCAGCGCCGCTTTACGCAACGCAGTTTTCTTCGACGAATTCTGTGGGCTTCCAGCTATCGTCATTTTTTTTCGTCCTTCCGGAGTTGTTCCAACGTCTCGTGGAGAACAAGAATTGCATTGCGCATTTGTTCTCGCGTACCGATGGTGATGCGGACGCAGCCGTCGCAACCCGGGTCGCTCGACCGATCGCGCACCAGCACGCCGCCGGCCGACATCAGCCGGACAAATTCCCGGTGCTGCGCGCCGATCTCGACCAGCACAAAATTTGCCCGGCTCGGCCAGCGCCGCACTCCCGCCGCATCGAGCGCCGCCTCAAACTCTGCGCGTGCCGCAAGCACCTCGCCAACGTACCAATCGAGGTAGGCTGTGTCATTCAACGCCGGCGGCAGACATGCCAGCGCAAGCGAGTTCACGCTGTAAGGCGAGAGCACGCGGCGAATCCACTGCATCAGTTCCACCGGGCCAACCAGCACCCCCAGCCGCAATCCCGCCAGCCCGTACGCTTTTGAAAACGTGCGCGCAACAACCAGGTTGGGTATCGTCCCCACCAGGTCAATCACCGTTTCACCGCAAAAATGAAAGTAAGCTTCATCCACCAGCACCACCCCATCCGCGGCACGCTGCGCGATTTCGATCATCTGTGCTCGTGTCGCAATCGAGCCCGATGGACTGTTCGGATTGGCTATCGCAACAATCTTGGTCCGGGAAGAAATGGCTGCAACCAGGCGATCGAAGGGAAACTGCAAATCATCCGCAGCCTGCACCGCAACCGAGCGAGCATCCGTCGCCGAAGCGTACACCTCGTACATTGTGTAAGTTGGCACCGGAAGCAAAAGCTCATCTCCAGAATCGAGAAACGTCTCAAATAGCACGTGAATGGCTTCGTCCACGCCGTTGGTCAGAACGACCTGCTCCGGGGCGACGCCAAGGTGCTCGGCCACAATTCGCTCCACCGGCGCGCGCTCCGGATAGCGGGTCAGATCGCCGGCTGAAATCCGGGCAAGAACCTCCTTCACCTTCGGCGAACAGGCAATCGTATTTTCATTGAAATCCAACCGCAGCGCATCGCGGTTCCCGAGCGGCGGGTGATACTCCTTCATCGCCTGAACACGCGCTCGCGGCGTTGGGCTGGCGACCGCATCGGGCTTATGCACGAGCCCTCCTTTTGCGCGCCGCAACGGCAGCGGGTTCACGCGGTGCCTTCTTCATCCGGAGCCGAATTGCCGCCGCGTGTGCCCCGAGCCCCTCGGCGTCGGCCAGGAGTGCGGCCTTTGGGCCCAGCAGACTGATACCTAGGCTCGCGTACTCCTGCACAGTAATGATCTTTACAAAATCATTCACGCTCAATCCTCCGCGTACCCGCGCCATTCCACCCGTCGGAAGGGTGTGATTCGGGCCGGAGATGTAATCGCCCATGGGCTGCGCCGACCATCCACCCACAAATACCGAACCCGCGCATCGTACCCAGTTCAGATCTTCAGCCGAATCGACGGTCAGATGCTCCGGCGCGAGACGATTGGTAATCGACCGCGCTTCCTCAATGGAGCCTGCAACCATCACGACACCCTTGCGACTGAGCGCTTCGCAAGCTACGGCATTACTGCGGCTCTGCGCCTTGGTCTCGTTGATCACCTTCTTCGCAAGCTCCTCACGCGTGGTCACAAAGATCGCCAGCGCTTCCGGATCGTGTTCAGCCTGCGCCACGAGATCCGCGGCAATCTCCGCCGCGTCACCACTCTCACTGGTCACAACAATTTCCGTCGGCCCCGCAAGCATATCGATCGCGCAGTCGAATGCCACCAGCCGTTTGGCCACCGTAACGTACAGGTTGCCGGGACCGACAATCTTATCCACCCGCGTGAGTGTCGCTGTTCCATAGGCAAGCGCAGCCACGGCGTGCGCTCCGCCGACGCGATAGAACTCCGTGATTCCGAGCAGATGCGCCGCAGCCAGTGTTTCGGGCGCAGGCTTCGGCGATACCACCACGATGCGCTCCACGCCTGCGACCTGTGCCGGAATCGCCGTCATCAGCAGCGTGGAAGGAAGCGGGTGACGGCCACTTGGCACATAGCAGCCCACCGACGAGAGCGGGCGAACAAGCTGGCCGACCGCGAGTCCGCTGCCCGACGGCTTGCTCCATGCCTTTGGCAGCTGGCGTTTCGCAAATGCGCGAATCTGCCGGGCCGCCGTGGTCAACGCGTCGCGAAGCTCCGGACTCACCGCATCCCACGCCTCTGTTATCTCCTGCGGAGCAACCCGAAACCTGGCGGTCTCAGCGAGGCCATCAAATTGCGCCGCGTAGCCCAGCAATGCTCGGTCACCTCGCCGGCGCACATCCGTTATGATGCGCTTCACGGCGGGAAGCACCGAATCCAGCGCCGCTCCGCCCCGGTTTTCCAGTGCCGCCAGGCGCGCCGCTGCTTCATGTGCACCTCGGCCCTTGGTTCGAATCAGTCTCATCGTTCTCTTCCGTAATTTCAGCGCCTACAGTACAACCTTGTTCAGCGGATACTCCACGATGCCCGTCGCGCGCGCAGCCTTCAGCTTCGGAATCACGTCCCGCGCGACCCGCTCTTCCACAATCGTGTTCACCGCAACCCACTCCGAATTGCTCAGTTGCGAAATGGTCGGCGAATTCAGCGCCGGCAACACCGCCAGCACACCCTCCAAGTCCTCGCGCTTCACATTCAGCATCAGCCCCACCTGCGATTGAGCATCGATTGCGCCGCGCAGCATCACGGCGATCTGATCAATCTTCTGCCGCTTCCAATCATCAGCCAGCGCCGGCTTGCCCGCGATCAGATGCGTCTCGCTTTCCATCACCGTATCGATAATCTTCAGGTGATTCGCCTTGAGCGAACTGCCTGTCTCGGTCACTTCCACGATTGCATCGGCAAGTGTGGGCGGCTTGACCTCGGTTGCGCCCCAGCTGAACTCCACCTTCACGTTCACACCCTTTTCAGCAAAATAGCGCTTGGTGACTTCAACCAGTTCGGTCGCGATGATCTTGCCTTCAAGGTCTTCGGCCTTTTGATATGCGCTCGCATCGGGCACCGCCAGCACCCACCGCACCTTGCGCCGGCTCTGCTTGGCATAGGTCAGCGTGGTCACGCTGGTCACGTCGAGTCCGCTTTCAACCACCCAATCGATTCCGGTCAGGCCGGCGTCGAGCACGCCATGTTCTACGTAGCGCGCCATCTCCTGCGCACGAATCAGCATGCACTCGATCTCCGCGTCGTCAATCGACGGAAAATACGATCGCCCATCGGCGTAGATGTTCCATCCCGCGCGTTTGAACAGTGCAATCGTTGACTCCTGCAGGCTGCCCTTGGGCAGGCCGAGCCGCAGTTTATTAGCCACGGGCCACCTCCACTGCGTTCGAAAACGCCAGCGGCTTGGTGAAGCAACTCACCGTGCCTTCGTGACAGACCAGCCCGTCCCCTTCAACCACGACCTTAAACAGCAACGTGTCGTTGTCGCAGTCCGTCGCGGCGGAAACCACGCGCAGCCGATTCCCGCTGGTCTCGCCTTTCATCCACAGCTTCTGCCGGGTGCGGCTCCAGAAGGTGACGTATCCGGTCTCCAGCGTTTTGGCGTAGCTGGTTGGATTCAGAAAGCCCAGCATCAGCACATCGCCCGTGTTGGCATCCTGCACAATTCCGGCCACCAGGCCGTCCATCTTCTCGAAATCAATCTCTGGTTGAGTGCTCATGATCTTCCTATACTCGTGAATTCTGACGCCAAACTAAAAAGCCCGTCGGCTTCTGTGCCGGCGGGCTCTGGTGATTCCTTTTGATCTCTCTGGCCGTCTAGTTCAGGCCATGGCAGTCCGCCGACATGGATGTCCCATGATGGTGATGATGACTTTGATGGCGGCTGCTTTGCATCTACCTAAAAAGTAAGGGAAACGCCGAGCCGTGTCAACCTGGTGTGCCCGGGCCGCTTAGGTACTCAGTCATTTGGCACGTTCTCACCCACTCTTTGATCCGGCGAGTTGCTCTGGCTGATGCAATGCCTCGACAAGCTTCTGGTACAACTGGTTTTGCATCTCAAATCTCTCGGATGCGCGCGTCACATAGCGAACCAGGACATCGATTCCTGAAGCCGACGGACGCAGGTTTTCGACCGCAGCCGCACTGAAGAGGTTAAGGCTGCGGCCATGTGCGCCACGCTTCCACTCCTGCTCGGCAAGATCGGAGTTCTTACCCGTCTCGGCAGCCACCACGTGCTGGATGCGATCAAGCACTTCCTTGATGTTCTCCGATGCCGGCAGGCTGAGCATGATCTCGTCCCACATCCACTGGCCGCTGGTTGAAAAGTTGAAGTACTGGCCGCGGATCGCATACCCATTCATGAACGTGATCCTTCGTCCTGTAGGCAATCCCTTGTCGGTCAGCTTACCCGTCTCCAGCAGCGTTGTCGAGAACAGGCGTACGTCAAGAACCTCGCCGCCGACTCCGTTGATCTCCACCCAGTCGCCGACGTGGATGCCGTTCTTGCCAATCAATACAAACCAGCCGAGAAACGCAATGATGAAGTCCTGCAACGCAATGGTGAGTGCGGCGGTTGCCAGGCCCAGAATCGTGGGCGTTTCCTGGGGCGTACCAAAGATCACCAGCAGGATCAGAACAAGTCCCACCACCTGGATCGAGAGTTCCAGAATGCTGCGCAGGGTTTGCGACCGGCGCCGGTCGAGCGCGGGGTTGGCCATCAGCCGGCGTACCAGCGCATCGCACAACACCATGCAGATGCCGATCACCGCGATTACCGCAAGGGATTGCAGGATCAGATGCAGCACGATGCGATGCTGCAACTGCACCTGCACGCCCCACTTGCCATAGACCGTGGCAAGCTGCTGATCTGTCTGAATGCGGTCGTCGGTAATGCTCAGGATCTGGCGCTCTTCGCTTCTGTCCTTCAGCTCGGCGAGCTTTGCGGCCCGATCCGTGGCAGTCGACTGCGCACTGGCATTCTCCCTGGCCTCCAACGCGTTGTGCTGAGTCGTCAACGCCACAATGTCGGTACGCGTCTGCTCGAGGGCCTGCTGGAGAAGGTTGGAACGATCGCGCTGGCTGAACCACGCCTTCACGCGTCCGGCCATCGTGCCGTGCTGGCGCTCGGTAATGACGGCGGTCTGGCCGCCGGCATGCACCTGCTTGTCATATGCCTGCATTGACGCTTCGTGCGCATTCAACTCCGCCTGGATCTGCGACGTCTGGTCGCCTGACATGCGGTCCAGGTCCTGCTGCGCATCCGCAAGCTCATCCTTGTCGAGGTCGAGCTGCGCCTTCGCAACTTCCACGTCGCCCTGGTCAACCGGCGGTGCGGCATTCTTCGCTTGGCTCGCAGGCGAATTCAATTGTGCGGTGATGCTCTCAACCTGCGCTTTGTCCTGGACGATGAGCTGCTGCAACTGGGCGACTCTCTGGGACAGTGCCAGCGCATCGCCCGTCAAAGTGAGATGCTGTGCGTCGAGCGTTGCCTGGCGTAGGGCAGCGGCAAAGGCCTGGTCCACCTCGTGGTCCGCAAGCCGCTCCGCATCGCGAGCGTACTCAGTCTCTTCGGCGGTAACCGCAAGCGGCGCCAGAGCCTGCGCCGTCTGCCAGGGACGAATGTCGACGATGGCCTTTTTGGCGCCCGCCCCACTGCCTGCGGAGCCCTTCATATTCAGAAACGAAAGATTTCCCATCGCATCGCGCGTAGTCCACGCGAAGATCAAGAACACCGCCAGCAGGGCGATCAAAACAAGAAGCAAAACCAGCCTGGTGTTGCCGAGTATTCTGTTGCGTAGCGCGCGGGCAGGGGAAAGAGCAACTGGGGGGATTGCCATGACCATATTTGACCACACATGTTTGTTGCCGGAAACCGTTCCGCCGGTCTCTAGGACGGTTCCACGAATCGCGTTTCGAAAAGGCACGGCTTTTAGCCGCGCCGCAAGTCGCCCATAGAATCAAGGGCTTCAGTTCCGGAGGGACGGCCCTGGATTGACGAGCGGAGTTTATGCAATCGGTTCCCAGCGCGCAACTCCTTACAAACCGGCGAGAGTTTACTCATCCATTTCCAGGAGCGAAAATGAGTACGTGAGATCAGGAGCTCAATTCGGGATTGCAGTTTGCGCATTGGCCTGTGTCTTCGCCGCGGGGGTCGCGGCTCTTCCGCAGACCCTGCCCGCAACGGCCGACTCCCGCCTCACTCCACCCGCGGATGCGCGCGTCGATATCAACTCGGCGAATCTTGACGAGCTGATGAAAGTCCCGGGAATGACCCGCCCCTGGGCCGCGCGCATCATCCGCTTCAGGCCTTATCGCGCCAAGAATGATCTCCCTGATCGCGGCGTCGTGACCAGCCAAGTCTACGACCGTATCAAGGACTACATCATCGCTCACCGCCCTAAGCAGTGAATCCCTACACGGCCTCCCCGGCGTGCGCCGACTCGTGATCATCGCCGCGCCGCAGCAGCCGGCTCAACAGCACATACAACACGGGAATAAAAACGAGGTTGAGCACGGTGGACAGCAGCATGCCGCCCACGATCGTGGTGCCGACGGAGCGCCGCCCCAGTGCACCCGCGCCTGTAGCGAATACCAGCGGCAGCACGCCAAGGATGAACGCAAACGAAGTCATCAGAATCGGCCTCAGTCGCAACTCCGCAGCTTCGATTGCGGCGTCCGCGATTGACCGCCCCTTGCGCCGAAGCTGCTCGGCAAACTCAACAATAAGAATCGAGTTTTTGGCCGACAGACCAATCAGCATTACCAATCCGATCTGGCAGTACACATCGTTCGACAGTCCTCGTAGCGACACCAGGCCGAGCGCGCCCAGCACCGCCATCGGCACCGCCAGCAGAATAATGAACGGCAATGCAAAGCTCTCATATTGCGCCGAAAGCGTGAGATACACAACCAGGATTCCCAATCCAAAAATCAGCAACGCTCGTCCGGTCGATTCAATTTCGTCAAGGGTCAAGCCCGTCCATTCGTAACGCATACCAGGCATCATGTTCTTTTTGGCCAGGTCTTCCATACCCGTGATGCCCTGCCCCGAGCTGTATCCCGGTGCCGGCGAACCATCGATCTCGACTGCGCGGAAGAGGTTGTAGTGGGTAATGACCGGCGGTCCCGAGCTCTCCGTCACCGCCGCCAGGTTGTCGAGCGGTATCATCTGCCCGTTATCCGAACGGACATAGTAGTCGTGCAGATCTTTTGCCGTCATGCGGTAAGGCTGATCGGCCTGCACGTACACGCGGTAGGTGCGGTTATTAAAGTCGAAGTCGTTCACGTACTGCGAACCCATGTAAACACCAAGCGCCGTGGTGACCTGCGAAAGCGGAACACTCATTGCCTTCGCCTTCTCGCGATCGATGGTGACCAGCACCTGCGGATCGTTGGCCGAAAACGTCGTGATCAGGCCGGTAATATCCTTGCGTGCGCGCCCCGCGTTGACGATCTGGTGCGCCACGCGATCGAGGTCGGAGATGGTGTTCACGCCCGTGTCCTGCAGCATGAACTGAAATCCGCCGTAGCTGCCTACACCATTCACCGCCGGCGGCTGGATCACCGCCACCAGGCCTCCATTGGGCCGGAACATGAGTGAGAACAGCTTCGGCGACAAATCAGCGACGATGTCTGCAGCGGAGTGTCCTTTTCCGCGGCGCTCCGCAGCCGGCCTCGTGCTGATGAACATCATGCCGGCGTTCGAAGCGTTTCCCGTGAAGCTGAAGCCGATAACGGAGAACGCGCCGGCGACGTCCTTATTTGAATAGATGATTTGTTGACCCCTCTCCGCAAGCGCCTGCGTGTACGCCAGCGATGATCCAGGCGGCGCCTGGACAATGGCCATCAGGAAGCTCTGGTCTTCCTGGGGAATGAAACCCGTTGGCACCGTTCTGTAGATCCAGACTGTCGCCCAGAGCCCGACGAAGAACACCGCCAGCAGCGGGTAACGCAGTTGCAGGGCAACGTGAATGATCTTGGCGTAGGTCTTCGCCAGCCAGGTTACAAATGCATCGGCCCCGTGAATGAAGGCGGCGAATGCCCGCGATACCGGACGGATATGCAGAAAATCGAGCTGCCGCGGCCGCGCCTCTTCGCCACGCAGGAACAATGCCGAAAGCGCCGGTGACAGCGTCAGTGCATTGAACGCCGAAATGGCGATCGAAAACGCAATCGTCAGCGAAAACTGCCGGTATAGAATTCCCGTCGTTCCCGGAAAAAACGACACCGGCACAAACACCGCGATCAGCACCAGCGATGTGGCAATAACCGCGCTGGTCACCTCGCCCATGGCGTGCGAAGTGGCCTCATGCGGATCGGAGTGCTCCATCGCAATGTGCCGCTGCACGTTCTCGATCACCACGATCGCGTCATCGACCACCAGTCCGGTGGCCAGCGTAATTCCAAAGAGCGTCAGCGAGTTGATGGAGAAATCGAAAATGCGGATAAACGCAAACGTTCCGATCAACGACACCGGAATCGTTACCGCCGGAATAATGGTTGCGCGCCAGTCCAGCAGGAACAGGAAGATGACGAGAATGACGATTCCGATCGCCTCGCCCAGAGTGACGAGCACTTCGTGGATCGAGTCGCCCACCACCGTTGTCGAGTCGAACGCAACCGCGTACTCAAGGCCCGGCGGAAAGCTCTTAGACAGCTCTTTCAGCACCTGCCTTGGCCCTGGTGTCCACGTCAAGCGCATTGGCGTTCGAAAGCTGCTGCACGCCAATGCCTTGCGCAGATAGGCCGTCATATTCGAGCAGTGAACTGTAATCCTCAGCTCCAACCTCGGCGTGGCCCACGCTCTTCAGCAGAATCAAACCATTCGCAGTGCTCTTCAGGATGATGTTTTCGAATTGTTCGGGGCTCGAAAGCCGTCCCACCACGCGCACCGGAATCTGGAATGCCTGCTTGCTTTCGGATGGCGGCTGGCCGAGTTGACCGGCGGGGATCTCCACGTTCTGTTCCACCAGCGCGTTTACAACGTCCGTCGCCGTAAGCCCATTCGCCGCCAGTTTCAGTGGATCAAGCCACACCCGCATGGCGTACTTGCGCTCGCCGAAGATGTTCACGTCGCCCACGCCAGGCACGCGCTTCAGCGCATCCTTCACGTAAACGTCCAGGTAGTTCGAAATGAACTCGTGCGAATAGCGGCCGTCGCGTGTGAAAAACCCCGCACCGAAAACGAAATTGATGTTGGCCTTGCTGATGCGTAATTCCGGTTGCGTTCACCGCCGCCGGCAACCGGCCCGTCACGCTGGCCACGCGATTCTGCACATCCACAGCGGCGATATCGAGGTTGTAGCCCGTCTTGAAGGTCGTCGTAATCTGGCTCGTACCGCTGTTGGTGCTCGAGGACTGGATATACCGCATGCCCTCCACGCCGTTGATCGCCTCCTCCAGCGGGATCGTGACAGCCTTCTCCACCGTGTCCGCATTCGCACCCACGTAGTTGCAGGTCACGTTAACCTGCGGAGGAGCGAGGTTCGGATACATCGCGATCGGGAAGATTGGGGATGCAGACCGCACCCGCCAGGATGATCAGCAGCGCGCAAACCGTCGCAAACACAGGCCGATGAATAAAGAAATCAACAAACAAGGTGAGCCCTCTTTCGTTTTGGTCCCTGTGTTCCAGGCAACCGAATGGTTGCCCATGCCATCCGCGCTCATCCCGGAATCGGAGAAACCGGCATGCCGTTCACCAGGAACTGGGTGCTCGACACAACCACCTGGTCGCCGGCATTCAAGCCGGAGGTAATGGCGTAGGAGTTCTCCACGGTGTCACCCAGCGTGACCGGCGTCTCCGCTGCAACGAACTGGCCATTGGGCTGTTTGCGCGCGACAAACACAAAGGTCTGCCCGCCCTGCCGCGTCACCGCCAGCACCGGAACCACCACCATCGGCTTGGTACTCCAGATCACGCGAGCCTTGATCAGCTGCGCATTGCGCATGATTTCCGGCGTCGAATGCACCGGAGCTTTAGCCAGGATTCCCTGCAGATTCGGATCAACCTGTGGCGAAAGAAAATCAATCTTCGATTTCTCCAGCAGCTTGCCAGCGGTGTCGAAAAGCTGTACGTCCAGTCCGATCCGCGCCTGGCTCGAGCGCTCCGTCGGAATGTAGATGTACGCCTCGAGGTCGCCCGGCTGATCCACCGTGGTAAGAATCGTTGCCGGCGCAGCTGACGGCGAAACATAATCGCCCACGTGCACCGGAATGTCTCCAACCACTCCGTCGAACGGCGCCCGCACAGTGTAGTAGCCCAACTGTTCTGCCTGCATGTTGCGGGTGTGCAGCGCGGCTTCGTAATCGGCCTTGGCATTGTCGTTTGCCTGCTGCGCCTGGTCCAGTGCGTCCCGGCTGGTCACGCCCGCATCGAAGAGCTTTTTCTGGCGATTGAGCTCGATGGCGTCGTAGTCATATAACGCCTTCTTCTGCCGCTCCGTGGCTTCCTGCGAGTCCACCATGGCCTGCTGCTGGTGCGGATCGATCATCATCAGCACCTGCCCGGCGTTTACATGCTCGCCGCTATGAACAAGAATTTTCGTCAGCAACCCGCTCACCTGCGGCATCATCGTTGCCGACCGCCGCGACTTGATCGTCGCCATATACTCGTTGCTCTGCGCCACCGGCTGAAGCGACACCGACACCGTCTTCACCGGCATCGCCTGCATCCCGGCGGACGCCTGGGCGGGCTGCTGGCTCTTCTGGCAGCCGGTGACAACCAAAATCAGGAGAGCAGTACAAGAAAAAGCATGAATCCGTCTCAAGCAATTAACCCCTTACGTGTATACGGTCGTAAGCCTGTGCACGGTTCACCCGGCCCAGGAAATGCAGCAATCATGGTACAACCTGACGCCGCTGAGTTCTGTGATGCGAACCCCCGAAACCCGATTTGCCAAGCAATTGAATCCGTTTGAGCTAAACAGACTTAGGGGATGCGCCGAATCCCTGGATTGTCGCAAAAAATCAACCAGGGATCACCCGGGTTGTTGCTACCCGGTCCCGGTGTGACGTCAGGCGCTCTCTCCCTGCCATGCAAACGGGTTGAAATTGGTCCCCCGGTCATACACATCGACCGACTCGGCACTCTTGAGCCAGCCCACCACCAAGTACGTCACCGGCGTCGCCACCACCTCCACCGTCACCTTGATCAGGTAGGCCGAGAGAATCATCCGCAGCAGCATCCCCGGCGCCTGCCTCCCGCCAAAGGCCACCACCACCAGGACCGCCGTATCCACCGCCTGCCCCGTCACTGTCGATCCCACGGTCCGGGTCCACAACCATCGCCCGCGGGTCAGCAGTTTCAGCTTCGCCAGCGTGTAGCTATTGGTAAACTCGCCGGCCCAGTACGCCACCAGGCTGGCCAGCGCAAATCGCGGCACCACGTTGAACACCGTGGCAAACGCCTCCTGCCCGTGCCACTCCGGAGCCGGCGGCAGACTCACCGCCATCCGCCCCATCGCAATCAGCAGCGCCATCGCGCAGAAACCCAGCCAGATCGCCCGCCGCGACGAACGATACCCATACACCTCGGTGAATATGTCGCCGCAGATGTACGTGAGCGGGAACAGGAATTCGGCGGCACTGGGACGCAGCGGCCCGAGTCGGCAGATCTTCGGACCAACAAGGTTCGAAATCAGCAGCACCACCAAAAATCCAATGGTCAGCAGATCGAGATAGCGATAGCGCCGCATCCTCTCCCGAGCATAAATCACACCGAATCCCAAGCCTCTCCGACCCTCGCCTCCTAATCGTAGGGAGCGGCAGCCTTCCCATCAAAAAGGGCAGTTGCCCTCAGTCCATTGGATCCGCCCAGCCGATCTCGGGATCAGGACGGAGGGAGCAGCGCCCTTCAGGCCGCTGAATCAAGCCGCCAGATGAAAGCAACCTTCAGGCCCGGACCATGCTCCAGGATGGCTCGCACCTATCCCAAATCTGCCAACTCCGCGAATCGCCGTGGTTTCTTTGACAGCTTAGAAGCAGGTTGATACCCTTCAAAAGGGCGCATTCCGGCCAACCCTGACCGTCTTTCTGCCCTTCTTTCAGCGTCCCCGTCGTCTAGCCCGGCCTAGGACACCGCCCTTTCACGGCGATAACACGGGTTCAAATCCCGTCGGGGACGCCAAATAAAATCAACAACTTAACGCACATCACCGTGATAGCTGACTTTAGACCGGTGACTCCCTGCGATTCCCTGCGATCAAACTCAAACCGATGTAGGCCGGGACGTTGGCACAATCCCTGCCTTCCTTCCGTGGGCAGTCCATTGCGGAATAATCAGGAGATGAGCTCAGGCGCGCACGGGCAGGCTTTCTTCGGCGTCGATTTCGGAACTACCAACAGTGCGGTAGCGATGCTCGGGCCCGGCAAGGAACTTGAGCTCGCTCGCTTCTTCTTTCGTGGTGAAGAGATCCTCTCCTGCCGATCAGTGCTCTACTTCGAACAGTCGAAGGCCGCCAGCGGCCAGCGCCGCGTTCATGGCTACTCCGGCCCTGGAGCCATCGAGCGTTACCTCGATGCCGAGGAGAAGGGGCGCCTGATTCAGTCGCTCAAGTCGCACCTGTCCAGTCACTCCCTTGGCGGAACCGAAGTCTTCGGTCGCCGGCACCGCCTGGAAGAGCTGGTCGCCCGCATCGTCAGCGACCTGCGCAAGCAGGCCGAAGAGCAATTCATGCAGTCTGTGAGACGCGCCACCGTGGGACGGCCGGTGCGGTTTGTTGGAGCCGAATCGGAAGAGGAAGACGATTTCGCCGTCTCGCGACTGCGCGAGGCTTTCATGGCCGCCGGATTCGAAGAGGTGCAGTTCGAACTGGAGCCGGTCGCCGCAGCCATTGCCTACGGGGCCACCCTTGATCGCGAGGAGCTGATCCTGATTGGCGATTTCGGCGGCGGCACCAGCGATTTTTCGCTCCTGCGCGTCGGCCCGGAAGTACGTCGGCGCGGTCGACGACCGGAAGACCTGCTGGGTAACAGCGGCGTGGGGCTGGCCGGCGACGCGTTCGATGCGCGGATCGTCCGCAAACTGGTGTCGCCGGCACTGGGATCGAACTCGGAGGCGCGCTCTCTTAACAAGATCCTCCCTGCCGTGCCGGCGTGGATCTACTCGCACCTGGAGCATTGGCACTATCTTTCGTTTCTGCGCACCAACAACGTCCGCGAGATTCTAAAGAGCGCGCGAGTACGTGCACTTGAGCCGGAGAAGATCGAGGCGCTGATCGCGGTCATTGAGGGCGACCTCGGGTACCAGCTGCACCAGGCCGTGCAGAAGGTCAAGTTCGAACTGTCGCAGAGGGAGAGTGCGGAATTCGCTTTCGGCGATGGCCTATCCGGCGCGTCTACTGTCGAGCTGCGCATTCCGATAACGCGCGCCCAGTTCGAGAGCTGGATTTCTGAGGATCTGGCGGCGATCGAGCACAGCGTGGACGCCTTACTCAAAAGCACCGGGGTTCAGGCGCGCGAGGTGAATCGGGTCTTCCTCACCGGCGGCAGCTCGTTTGTCCCAGCGGTGCGCCAGATTTTCATTCGCCGCTTCGGCCAAAGCCGGATCCGTGGCGGCAACGAGTTTACGTCGGTCGCCCGAGGACTCGCGCTACGCGCAGCGGAAACAATCGCATATTAGAAAGTTGCCATCCACCATTCTTTCCCCTTCCCATAGTCATTCGAGTGGTATATAAACATCTCCCATAGCCACTCGAGTGGAGAGAGCACTCATGGGAATAAAAAGACCTCCGGAAGCCGGGGACGTTTTGCAGGGGACCTTGGACATGTTGATCCTTCGCACCCTGGTCATGGGTCCCGCGCACGGCCACACCATTGCGCAAATGATCGAGCAAACCTCGGAAAATGCACTGGAAGTGGAGCAGGGTTCTTTGTATCCCGCTCTGCATCGGCTTGAAGATCGCGGCTGGCTTGTCTCCGAATGGGGCGTCAGCGACAACAACCGCAAAGCCAAGTTCTATCGCCTGACCGCGAGAGGCCGGAAAGCGCTGTACGCGGCTACCGGGCGTTGGCGGAGGATGACCCGCGCCATTGACCTGATTCTGGGGCCATCGACGGAGTAGCCAGGAGGCTTGTCCAAATGTCTATGCGCCGCTTCATGCACCGTGCCAGAAAAGATGAAGACCTGGCCGCCGAAATCGAATCGCACCTCGCGCACCAGCAGGATGCGAATGCCGCCCGCGGTCTTGATTTGGAGGAGGCGCGCCGGCAGGCTCGTCTGCATTTCGGCAATCCTCGCACTACGCGCGAGCGGGTATGGCGCTATCGGTCGCTGCCCTGGATTGCGGATCTGAAGCGGGACTTCTCATTCGCGTTGCGATCACTCAGAAAGACACCCGGTGTCACCCTCATCGCCATTCTGGTGATTGCCGTTGGAATAGGGGTGAACGCTGCGGTCTTTACGGTCATCGATGCGGTGCTGCTGAAGCCGCTTACTTATCCCAATCCCCAGGAATTGGTCTCGTTGACAAATACAGGTCCGCAGGGCTCTTTCGCGGGAGCCAGCATACCCAGGTTCAATCTCTGGCGTCAGCAGAGCAGCATCTTCCAGAAAGTTGCCGCAATCGATTTTGGCGGAGCGGGAATGAACCTCACCGGGAGTGACCATCCGCAACAGGTGCAGGGCATTCACGTCTCGGCAGATTATTTTGCGATGCTCGGCGCGCCTCTTGTCGCCGGGCGCACGTTTACTGCAGCGGAAGATAGTCCCAATGGCGGCCACGTTACGGTGTTGAGTTACGGCCTATGGAAGAGCCGGTACGGTGGAAATCCGAAGATTGTCGGATCAACCATTCAGCTTGATGGCGCGCCATACCTTGTCGTCGGAGTTATTGGACCCGGATTTGTGACTGACACGCCGGCCGATCTTTGGGTTCCTTTTCAATTCGATCTGAATTCGAAGGACATGGTGTTCTTTTTCACCGCGGCTGCGCGCCTGAAGCCGGGCGTGACGATTCCGCAGGCCAACGCGCAAATGCGGCTGGTTGCGGACCAGTTTCGCAGGTTGTATGGCGGCGACTCGCTGCCTCCCGGAGGCAGTTTCGGCGTCGACTCACTCCAGGAGGAGATGATTGGCGATACCGGCTCCCGGCTTTTCGTTCTATGGGGAGCGGTTGCGTTTGTGCTCCTGATCGCTTGCGCCAACGTGGCCAATCTTCTGCTGGCAAGAGCGGCCGCGCGGAAACGTGAATTCGCCACGCGCGCCGCTCTCGGGGCCGGTCGCATTCAGATCATCCGCCAGCTTCTTGTCGAGAGTCTGACCATGTCCCTTACAGGTGGTGTAATCGGACTGGGGCTCGGGTTCGTGGGAGTCCGCCTGCTGCTCACGATCAATCCTGGCGACATTCCCCGCATTGGAGAGGATGGTGCAGGCATTACGCTCGATCCCAGCATCCTGCTCTTTACGCTGGGAATTTCACTCCTTACCGGAATGGTTTTCGGTCTTGTTCCGGCCATCAGCGCATCGCGGCTGAACCTTGCAGCTGCTCTGAACGATAACGGGAGCAGATCGGGAATCGGTGTTCGCAGCGGCAAGTTTCGGTCGGTGCTGGTGATTGCCGAGATGGCACTCACTGTGGTGCTCGTGGTGGGCGCCGCATTGCTGATTCGCACCTTCATGAACCTTGAGGCGGTCGATCCCGGATTTGCGATGCACAACGTGATCAGCATGTCGATGTCGGTGAGCGGCGACCGGTTTCAGACGACCGCGCCGGTGGCACAGATTATCCAGGAGGGTGCCGATCGTCTCCACGCAGTTCCCGGCGTGGTTGACGCGGGCGTGAGCAACTGCCTGCCCATGGCAGGCGGCTTCGGAATGAGCTTTGATGTAGTTGGACGGCCCAAAGGAGGTGCAAGCTCTTCGGGCGGAGGCGGATTTTGCTCGATTTCCTATGGCTACTTCAGTACGCTCAAAATCCCGCTGCTGCGCGGACGCACCTTCACGAAGCAGGACAATGCTGCGGCGCCCGGTGTTGTCGTGATCAACGAGGCTATGGCGCGCCATTTCTGGCCCAATGGCGACGCGCTGAAAGATCGAATGCTGATTGGCGCCGGCGCCGGGCCCGCCTTTGCTGAGGGCCCGCGCCAGGTCGTCGGGATTGTTGGTAACACGCACGATAATGGCCCCAATACCGATCCGGCTCCCATGATGTACATCCCGCTGGTGCAAATGCCGGACCTTGAGACGGCGCTGAATTCGAAGGTGGCTCCGCTCTACTGGTTCGTACGCAGCCAGGCGGATCCTCATACATTGGTGACGTCCATCTCCCAGGCTCTACGCGACGCGAGCGGAGGCTTGCCGGTTGCTCATATTCGCACCATGGAGGAACTTGAAGCAGAGAATATTGCGCGGCAGCGGTTGAATATGCTGCTGCTAACCGTCTTCGGATCTGCCGGCCTGCTCATGGCGGCTATCGGCGTTTATGGCGTGATGTCCTACTCCGTTCAAACGCGCACGCAGGAATTAGGCGTGAGGATGGCGCTCGGCGCGCAGGCCTCGAATCTTCGCAACATGGTCATCCGCCAGGGAATGACGCTCACGCTCATCGGGGTGCTTATCGGGGCCGGCGGCGCCTTTTGGCTCACGCACTTCCTTGCCGGTTTCCTGTTCGGAGTAAAACCTCTCGATCCGATATCGTTCGTTGCAACACCGGTATTGCTCAGTCTCGTCGCCCTCGTGTCGGTTTGGGCGCCTGCACTGCGGGCCACCCGCGTGGATCCGATGACCGCACTCCGAATTGAATGAGCGGCCTCGCCCTGAAAAATTGAACGATTCGGTGATTTCGAACTTGTCTACCATTCGCGGATCAGCTTGGCCAAACGGCGCTATCCCTGGGCCTGCTGCATATCCGGTGTAAGCGGCTTGAGTTCTCCGAGCACCGTGGGGATCAGTTCCGCCACCGTGGGATGAATATGTACCGACCGAGCGAGCAACGAGGCTGGCTGACCCGCATACATGGCGGTCAGGATGCAATGCACGGCTTCGTCTCCGCCTGTGCCGAAGATGGTTCCTCCGAGAATCTCGCCCGTTTGAGCGTTCACCAGTATTTTGATAAAGCCGAATGTCTCGCCCTTTTCGATGGCGCGGCTGACGCGTGTCATTGGCCGTTGACTGATAAGCGCGGGAATGCCGCTGTTGCGGACCTCCGCTTCGGACATTCCGACGCGCGCCAGCGGCGGATCGATGAACAGCGCGTGAGCCGGAATACGGTCGCTGACCCGGCGGCTTTCGCCTTTGAGGAGATTCGCGGCAACAATTTCAAAATCGTTGTACGAGGTGTGCGTGAATGCGCCGCGGCCGTTGCAATCGCCGAGTGCGAAGACTCCTGGCGCGCTGGTCTGAAGCTGATCGTCGACCAGTATGAAGCCATGCTTGTCGGTTTGAATTCCGGCCGCGGTTAGATTCAGATCATCCGTGTTCGGAATGCGGCCCATGGCCAGCAGGACGTGCGAACCGATGACGTGTGGGGCGCCCTCGTCACATTCGACACTTGCAGAAACCTCGCCACCCCGTCGCTCAATGTGGATGCAGTTGGCCCGAAGCCGCAGTTGAATCCCTTCGCTGCCAAAAACCTCCTCAATCACTTTGGAGGAGTCTTCGTCCTCGTGTGGCGCGAGTCGCGCACCTTTTTCTACGACCGTGACCTCGGAGCCGAGGCGCCGAAACATCTGCGCGAATTCGAGTCCAACGTATCCCCCGCCGATCACGATGAGGTGTTCGGGGAGTTCCTCAAGATCAAGAATTGTCGAACTGGTGAGAAACGGCACAGACTCGACTCCGCGCATGTTGGACAACAGGGGACGGCCACCGACGTTCAAAAATATATGCGGTGCTTCCAACAGGTCATCTTGCACACGCATGATATGCGGAGACTCGAAAGAGGCGGTACCGAGGAAAACCTCGCAGTTCTCTGTCCCGCGCAACCACTTCTCGACTCCAGTTCGCGACTTGAGAACGATTGCGTCTTTTCGCGCTTTCACCGCCCGCATATCTGCGGTAATGGCCCCCGCCTGAATACCAAAATCAGTGGAGCGGCGAGCGAGATGAGCGGCGTGGGCGCTGGCTACCATCGCCTTGGTTGGCGTGCACCCGGTATTAACGCAGGTGCCACCGAAAAGCTTGCGTTCGACCATCGCGACTTTTCTTCCAGCCTTGGCAAGCTCAACCGCTAGAGATGGACCAGCTTGGCCGGCTCCCACCACGATGGCGTCAAAGTTGTGCTTCATATCTATGTTCCAGGACGCAGCAGCGTCTTCCATTGGATGCACAACCAGTGCGTGCACTCGCTGAAGACAAACTTGCGCTCGACGACAGCGAGATTCAGGCAACCGGCAGCCAACCCCAGCGGCTCACTGTTTCAGAGCGCGTGCCGCAGCCGATGACAATCACGGTCCCAGTCGTTTATTGAGGCAACTCTTTGCCCGATTGCTCCGCCACCATGTATGCCGCGTACCAGTCCGGCCAGTTCTCGTCGCGCTGCCCGATGCGCTTCTCGTGCTCGCCGTGGGCGGCCTCCGCACGCCGAAATGCGCTTGCCAGGTCGTTCGCCGATGCGAAGGTCGTCGCCGTGGAGTCGATGCGACCGGGCAGCCGCGACGTGATCTCCTGAAACAGCCAGCCGTTGCCGTCCGGATCGCTGAATGAAGCGAACGAGCGGTAGCTGCGATGTTCGGGATCAGGACCATTGACCCGGATCCGCCCAAAAAGGTAGGGCTCATTTGGTCCAGCGTATACGTCGCCGGCGCCGTGAAACACCTCACTGATCTTGACGCCGCGACGGAGCAGATTTACGCGGACAGCCTCGATGTCATCTACGATCAGATAAAGGCCCTGGGCAGAGCCCGGAGCCGCCCCTGTCACGTTCCTGCCGAAGATGACCGAGCACCCGGAACCGGGCGGGGTGAACTGGATCACGCGAAAGTCTTTACCGTTGTCGTAGTCGGCGTCGAGTCGCCACCCGAGGTCTCCATAGAATTCCTTCGCGCGGTCGACATCCGAGACGGGGATAACGACGATTTCGAATTTCATGTCGACTTTCGCGACTTTCGCCTCGCTGGTGGCGTCGTTCGCCTGGACCTCATACGTCGCATTTGCCATCTTCGTTGCTCCTTTAGTCCACTGGATCAAAAGCCATAGTTGATGAATGCGAGCGTCAGCCGACAGAATCACTTCCCCCCAGGCGTGACGCTCGATACCTTTTGCGAAGCGAAGCCCCTCCTGCCCGCTGTGAGCTTCTAAACGGGGATTACTGGCGGCTTGGAGGAGTCCAACGGAATGCCTCGTTTTTCCGAGAGAACCGGCTTCGCCGATCCCTTTGCTTGGAGGCCCTTGCGGTCGTGAGTGACAGAGACGCGGGCACGGGCAAGCCGAACACCCCGTCAATAACTACTCACGCTACAGAGAAATCCTCCGAGTTGCAATCAGACGAAGGTATCGGTCGGCATCCCACTCGAATCCAGACGATGGAAGCGCTCCTGCCGGTGCTGGCGGTTTCGGCGCCGCTATTAAGTCGCATTCGTTTATCGTTGTCCAAAGGTGAGTCTGTTGGAATAGACTACGTTAACGCATAAAGTGTTTCCTTACATGTGCACTCCAAATGTTTGACCAAGCGCGCACCTGGCGGGTGATAGTCCCGATCGTGCTGATTGTCCTCGTGATGGCGATGACACTCGGAATGGTCTGTCATCACCACGATCATTGCACTTCCGCGCAATGTACAGTGTGCCATCTGGTCATTGCCCCGCCGGTCGCCGATGCTGCCGTCTGCGGGGTGGTTCTCGCCTCTGCTGAATCTGCATCTCATTACAATCGACTGGTCCCGCGGCTAGTTGCGCGGCAAATTCCCGCACGGGCGCCTCCTGCATAACCGATCGTTTTCCTTCGGTGCCACCTCGGCACAATCATCGGCTATGTCTCTCGTTCAGGAGGTTGACTGCCTATGCGTCTACCGTTTTTACGCATTTCTATATCGCTGACTACAGGAATTTTGTTAGGAGTTGCCAGCGCGCAGTCGCTGCCTCCTCAGAGCCAGTCGCCGTCGCCGCAAGCCAGTACGCTTGCCCAGAAGCCGGGCGCACAGCTCATCACGCTCGGCGACGCCATCCAGTTGGCCCTCCAGCACAATCACAGTCTGCTGGCCCAGCGCTCCACCATTCAGCAGAGCGAAGCGGAGGAAATCACCGCCAATCTGCGCCCGGATCCGGTGCTTCTCGGAGATACACAGTTCCTGCCGATCTTCCAGCCCAGCCAGTTCAGCTCCGACTACATTGACAACACAGCCCAGTTCGATCTCGGCCTCAGCTACCTGTTTGAGCGCGGCAAGAAGCGTCAGCACCGCTTGCAGGCAGCCAGAGATGTAACTGCCGAGACCCGTTCCCAGGTCGCCGACAACGAGCGCACCCTCACCTTCAACGTCGCCTCGCAATTCATCGGCGTCGAGCTCTCCGAATCGACCCTCGAGCTGGCGAACCAGGATCTGAAGAGTTTCCAGGATACGGTGGAGATCACGGAGGCACGCTACAAGGCAGGGGATATCGGTGAGGATGACCTGCTGAAGATCAAGCTCCAGTTGCTTCAGTTCCAGATGGATGTCTCGCAGGCGCAACTTGCCAAGGTGCAGGGCCTTTCGGACCTCCGCCAGTTGCTGGGGTATGAATCGGTCGGTCCGGACTACGACATTGCTGGGGACTTCAGTTACCAGCCCGTGGCGGGCAGCGTGGATGACTTCCAGGCCAAGGCTCTTCAGACCAGGCCTGACCTGCGCGCCGCACAGCAAGGGGTGACCGCTGCAAACAGCCAGCACGAACTGCAGAAAGCCATCGGCAAAAGAGATGTGACCGGGCAGATCAATTACACACACCTCACCGATCTCAACAATATCTCCCTTTTCGGACAGATGCAGTTGCCCATCTTCGACCGCAACCAGGGAGAGATTGCGCGCAGCCGATTTGCCATTACGCAAGCCCAGGAGCAGGAGAAGTTCGCGAACGGACAAGTACTCACCGATGTGAGAGACGCGTACGAAAACCTGCACGTCAACGATCAGATCGTCACGCTGTATCGTTCCGGCTACCTCGACCAGGCGCAGCAGTCGCGGGACATCAGCGATTACGCCTACAGGCATGGCGCGGCCAGCCTGCTTGATTTTCTTGATGCGGAACGTAGCTACCGGGCTACGCAACTCGGCTACCGCCAGGCGCTGGCGTCGTACCTGACGGCTCTCGAGCAGCTTCGCCAGGCCGTGGGAACCAGGAGCATACCATGATGATTCGAACTATCAAAAGCGGCGGCATTGTCGGGAGCGCGCTGACCCTGGCTAGCTTGCTTCCGCTCGCAGCCTGTCACTCCAGCGACAGCGACCGCGCCGAGCAAATGACATCTTTCTCACAGCGTGCGGCTGCCTCTGCAACTCCACAGCTTTTTACCATTCCACAGGATCAAATGGAGCATGTGCAGCTGGTCACGGTCGAGCCGGCCACGTTGAAAAACACACTTCGGCTCACCGGCGTGGTGGAGTACAACGCATTCAAAACAACCCCCGTGATCACCCAGGTCGGCGGCCCTGTCAGCAGAATCCTCGTGGTGCCCGGCGAGCACGTCAAGGCCGGCCAGCCCATGCTCGAGGTCAGCAGTCCCGACTACGCGCAGTTGCTGGACGGGTATCTGAAAGCTGCGGATTCCTACCGCCTGGCGGACAAGTTCTACACACGCGCGCAGGATCTGTATGCGCATCATGCCATTGCGCAACAGGATCTGGAGCAGGCAGAGAGCAATCGCAACCAGGCCCAGGCCGACCTGAACGCGGCCGAGCAAGGCATGAAGATTCTCGGCATCAAGAATCCGGCTGATCTGGCGAAGGCTCCGTCGTCGGCGCAGATCCCGGTGCTGGCCCCCATCGGCGGCGAAGTCGTTGAGCGCCTCGTCTCGCCCGGCCAGGTGGTGCAGGCGGGCCAAACTCAGGCTTTCACCATCTCCGATCTAAGCACGGTATGGGTTCTTGCCAACGTCTACCAGGCTGATCTGCAGTATGTCCGCAGCGGCGACGAGGTTGTTGTGCAGGCCGACGCATATCCCGGCAGCTTCCGCGGAAGGATCTCTTACGTCTCCCCTGCGCTCGATCCGAATACCAGGACCCTGCAGGCGCGAGTAGAGGTAGACAACCCCGGTGAAAAGCTGAAGAGGCAGATGTACTGCACCGTGACCGTAACCGCCGGTGTGCTTTCCAATGCGCTGTCCGTGCCCAACGCAGCGGTTCTTCGCGATGACAATAATCAGCCGTTCGTCTATGTCCTCACCGGCGCAAATCAATTCGGCCGCCGCGATGTGGACCTGGGCCAGACGCAGGGCAACGAAACGCAGGTTGTGAAGGGCATCTCCGGAGGAGACAAGGTTGCGGGTAACGGCAGCCTGTTTCTGCAGTTCGCGAATTCGCTGCAACATTGAGGGGACAGGCCGAGATGATTCATCGCATCGTTCAATTCGCGCTCCACCAGAAGCCGATTGTCCTCCTCATGGCGGCCTTGATTTCGATCGCCGGAGCGGTGGCATTTCACAACATGCCGGTGGACGCCTATCCGGATCTTTCGCCGCCCATGGTGGAGATCATTACGCAATGGCCGGGCCACGCGTCGGAAGAGGTGGAGCGGCTGGTGACCGTTCCCACAGAAGTGGAGATGAACGGCGTTCCGAATCTGACAGTGATGCGCTCGATTTCGCTGTACGGGCTGTCAGACGTAATCATGACGTTCAACGACAACACCGACGATTATTTTGCGCGCGATCTGGTCTTCCAGCGGCTCAGCGAAGTGACTTATCCGCAAGGCGTCACGCCAACGCTGGCTCCACTCGCCAGCCCCTCGGGGCTTGTTTACCGCTACGTAATCGAGAGCCCGGATCGCTCGCCGCAGGAACTGAAAACCTTTGAAGACTGGGTGCTGGAGCGGCAGTACAAGCAGGTGCCGGGAGTCGCGGACGATTCCGGTTTTGGCGGCACCGTGATGCAGTACCAGGTGCTCCTTGATCCGGCCAAGCTGTACGCCTACCACATCACGGTGCCGACGGTACTGCAGCAGCTCTCGGTGAATAATTCCAACGCCGGCGGCGGATTCTACGAGCAGGGCGATCAGTTCTATTACGTCACTGGCGTAGGCCTGGTGCGCGATACCTCGGATATTGCCAACATCGTGGTGGGCTCGCAAAACGGCGTGCCAACCCGCATCGGCGACATCGGACAGGTGGAGATCGGGCACGCGCCGCGGCTGGGCGAATTCGGCTTCAACAAGACAGATGACGCGGTTGAAGGCGTCATCATGATTCGGCGCGGCGAGCAGACGCAGGACGTGCTCAGGGGCGTGGAGGCGAAAACCAAAGAGCTGAACGAGCATATTTTGCCGCCGGATGTGAAGGTGCGCGGATATTACGACCGCAGCGACCTGGTTCAGCTGACCATCGACACCGTGGAGCACAACCTGCTGCTGGGCATGACGTTGGTGCTGATTGTGCTCATGGCGTTCCTGGTGAGCTTCCGCGCGGCGGTTATTGTGGCGCTCACCATTCCGCTGTCGCTGCTATTCGCGTTCATCTTTGTTCACGCCGAGGGCATTCCCGCCAATCTGCTCTCCATTGGCGCCATCGACTTTGGCATTCTCATCGATGGAACGCTGGTGATGGTCGAAAACGTCTTCCGCGAACTGGGCATGCGCGAAGGCCAGGAATACGACCTGGAAGAAGTGATCAAGAGCGCAGCGAAGGACGTGGACCGGCCGATCTTCTATTCGGTGGCTGTGATCATCGCAGGATATCTGCCCATCTACGCTCTGAGCGGGCCCTCGGGAAAGCTCTTCAAGCCCATGGCGGACACAGTGGCGATCGCGCTGGTCGGCGCGCTGGTCCTCACCCTGACGCTGGTGCCTGTGCTCTGCGCGTTCTGGTTTAAGAAGGGAGTGCACGAGAGAGAGAACAAGCCGTTCGAGTGGATCCGCAAAAGATACGCGTCGTGGCTGGAATGGTGCCTCGACCGGCCCCGGACCACGGTTGTTCTGTCCGTGCTGATCTTCTTCGCCACGCTGCTGCTGATTCCATTTATCGGTGGCGAGTTCATGCCCCACCTGGATGAGGGCGCGCTGTGGATACGCGCCACCATGCCGTATACCGTTTCATTCGAGACGGCGAGCAAGTTTTCCCCGCAGGTACGCGACATTTTGATGAAATACCCGATGGTGACGGACGTGGGATCTGAACTGGGACGGCCCGACGACGGCACCGATCCGACCGGGTTCTTCAACGACGAGTTTTACGTTGGACTGAAGCCATACAACGATTCGGCGTGGAAGACGGGGACAATTCACGACAAGGCGGAGCTCACAGCCGATATTCAGCGGCAACTGAGTGTATTTCCAGGCGTGATCTTCAACTTCACACAGCCGGCCGAAGACGCAGTCGACGAGGCACTCACCGGGCTGAAGAGTTCGCTGGCCGTCAAGGTTTATGGACCCGACCTGAATGTGCTGCAGAATACCGCGCTCGAGATCAAGCGGCGGCTGAACCAGGTGCGGGGTTTCACGGAACTGACCGTGGTGCGCGAGCTGGGACAGCCGAGCCTGATTATCAATGTAGATCGCGGTAAGATTGCGCGCTACGGCATCAATGTGGCGGATGTGGAGGCTGTGGTGCAAGCGGCGGTGGGCGGGCAGGCGGCTACGCAGGTAGTGCAGGGCGAGAAGCTCTTCGATCTGGTGGTTCGCATGAAGCCGGAATTCCGCGAAAGTCAGCAACAGATCGGAGGCTTGCTGGTGGGCACGCCGGCTGGACAGCAGGTTCCGCTGAGCGCACTGGCTGATATTCGCGAAACTCCCGGCGCCTCGTTCATTTATCGCGAAAGTAATTCGCGCTATATCGGCGTTCAGTACAGCGTGGAAGGCCGCGACCTGCAGAGTGCCGTGAATGCCGGCCAGCAGGCCATCGCGGACATTCAGAAGACGCTGCCGCCGGGCTACCGCTTGACATGGGGCGGCGAATATGACGAGTTTCTGGCCGCCGAGCACCAGCTGAGCTACATCGGTCCGCTGGCCCTGCTCATCATCTCCATGATCCTTTTTGCTCTCTACGACAACTTCAAGTTTCCGGCCATCGTTTTGCTGGGCGTTCTGTTGACCGATCCTGTGGGCGCGCTGGTTGCTCTCAAGCTGACCCACACGCCGTTCAGTGCGTCCTCAGTGCTCGGCATGCTGGCGTTGATCGGCGTTTCCGTCGAGACTGCCGTGATTCTCGTCTCCTACATCAACAAGCTGCGCCTTGAGCAGAACATGGATATCCGCACCGCAACCCGCGAGGCTTCCCTGCTGCGGCTGCGTCCCATCATGATGACCGCGCTTGTTGCCTGCCTTGGGCTTCTGCCCGCTGCGCTCTCAACCGGCATCGGCTCCGACACCCAAAAGCCTTTTGCAATCGTCATTGTCGCAGGCCTGGTTTCGCGGCTCTTTCTTGGCTTCTTTGTGAATCCCGTGCTGTACGAGATGGTCGCCCGCGACGGAGATGTGCTCAAGGTCTGACGTCAATGGAGCGAGATTCGCCGGCGTCGAAATCCGCGCGCACGTGAAGTTGAAGTGCACCTGCCGCACACGAGAAAATTCTTCGCGGCAAGATGCGAAACGAACAAAGCAGCGCTCGTTGAAGTCTTACTTGCCGCAAAAAGATCGAAGGCGAGGAATCCAGCCGTAACCATGCCCATCCTCTTCTTCGACTATTCGTATCGTAGCGCGACCATCGGATCGACCCTGACGGCCCTGACCGCGGGGATGAGGCTCGCCAACAGCGAAACGGCAACGAGGAAACACGAAATCCCTGCAAAGGTCCACGGATCGTAAAACTTCACGCCATAAAGAAAGTCGTTGGAACCTGGAAACGCCAGGGTGCTGTGTAGCACCGCGGACGCCGTGGCGCCGCACCCCAGTCCGACGATCATGCCTGCGGCCACCGGTTTCAATCCCCACAGAGCGATGCTCCTCAGCACATCGGCGGATCGCGCACCTAACGCCATCTGAATGCCGATTTCCTGCGTTCTCTGGCTGACCACGTAGCCCATTACGCCATAGATGCCTGCACCAGCAAGAGACACGGCCAGCAACGCAAGACCAGCAGCAAACATGGCCATCACCCGTGCCAGCGTTCTCTGGGGCTGAACAAGCATCGTTTCTGTGTTCCAAAGCGACAGATCGGGCAAAAGGTCGGCGTCGAAACGGCTCACGGCGCTCCATACGGCCGCTAGCGCTGCCTGCTGGTTGGCTCCCACATTCAAGAGAATCGGAAACGTGGTTGTTCGATCCGGAGCCAGATATACGTGGGCCAGATCAATGCGCGTGAGGTTCGTAAACCGCACATCCTTGGCTACGCCGATCACCTCGAAGTCTGTTAGCTTTCCAGTGAAGTGCAGATCGAGTTGAAAATGTCTGCCGAGAGCATTCTCTCCTGGCCAAAAGCGCTGCGCTGCAGCTTCGCTGATCACGGCAACCGGTGCACCCGTTGCCGATTCCTGCCTCGTGAAATCGCGTCCGCTAAGCAGAGGGATACCCAGCGTCTTCAGGTAGTTCTGCGACGCATAGCTGGCCAGGGTCCGACCCCGCTCGACGCCCTCCGCGGCTCCAGGTTTGTTGATCTTGATTGGCGGCGTCCAGGTTCCCATCATTGGACCGCCGCCATAAGCGAGGCTCGCTACTTCCGGTACCTCTCGAAGACCCCTTACAAGCCGCTGAAACCGCGCAACCGATGTCGTGGCGTTGTCTCCGTAATCCCCCAGAAGGAGGAAGACCCGACGGGTGTCGAACCCAGGATCGGCGCTCTGCGATTGCATCAGGCCGCGCACCAGCAGACCCGAGCAGCTAAGCAGCAGCATGGAGACGGCAACTTGTCCGCAGATGAGCAGGCTACGCAAGTGCGAGCGCCGCAAGCGACTACCGAACGACGTGCTCTCATCTCGCAGCGATGTAGCCAGCTCTGGCTTTGTGAACTGTAGTGCGGGCGATAGGCCGAACACAATTCCTGCCACCACGGAAAGCACCAGTGCGTAGGCCAGAACACGCACGTCTGGATTGAGGTTGAGACTGAACGTGAAATCGCCGCCGAGCTGTGTTGTCAGCATTTGCGCCACCGCAATTCGCAGCAGCTTGCCTGCCACGACAGCGAGCGCCAGTCCTGCAATCCCACCTGCCAGTGAAAGCAGAATGCTCTCGGTAATCAACTGCCGTATCAACCGTGCCCGGCTCGCCCCGAGTGCGAGACGGACGCTGATTTCCCGTTGGCGTACTGCGCCGCGGGCCAGGAGCATATTCGCGACATTGGCGCAAGCCACAAAAAGCACCATGGCCACGATCAGCATCAGGGCAGCGACTCCGGCTTCAAATCGCGGGTCATCTGTATTTCCGAAGAACGCGGTATGCTGCAATGTAACGTTGCGCGTTGGCTCGCGCGTTACATAGGTAGTCGCGAATTGACGGATAAGAGCCGCGGTTTCCGCTTCGGCTCCCCTCAGTCCGGCCTCTGGCTTCAACCGGCCGAGAATTTGGAAGCGGTAATCCGCTGGCTCGTGCAGCCAGTCCTGACCGGGCACAACTTGTGACTGCATTGGCGCCGGAACCCAGAAATCAGGAACCTGAGGCAGTAACTCCGTTCCGGTAAACTCCTCCGGAGCGACGCCAATAATCGAATAGGCGAAGCCGTTGATCCTTATGAACGAACCGATGATCTCGGGATCACCATGAAATGCGCGCAGCCAGAATGAATGGCTGAGCACAATCACTGGATTGCCTCCGCTGGCGCCGGCCTCATCGGGTCCGAAAGTACGACCGAGTCTGGCAGCCACTCCAAAGCTCTTGAAGTAGTTGCCTGAGACCAGCTGGCCCTGTAACGCCTTGCGTTGCGTCCCCGCATGATCACCCGGCAACTGAGCCGAAACGCGGACGGGCCAACTCGTGGCAACCAGGTCGGAGAATGCATCTTGATGCTCGCGGCAATACTGATACTCCGGCCAGGAGAACCCGTATTGCATATCGCCGAGCCATCCGTTCTTGAACCAGCGTTCTAGCCGCACAACTTGCCTCGGATCTGCAACCGGCAGCGGCTTCAGAGCGACAGCGTCGTAGGCTGTAAAGAGTGTGGTGTTCAGGCCAATGCCCACCGCCACCGTAGCGACGGCCACAACGGCGAAGCCTGGATTGCGGTTGAAGGTTCGCCATGCCTGGCGCAGATCTTGACACAACTGCTCCAGCCACGCGATCCGGCGCTGATCCCGATGTGCCTGTTTTGCCTGCTCCACTCCCCCTAGCGTTCGCCGCGCCGCTGCACGTGCCTCCTCACGAGACAGTCCGCGCCGCTTGTACTCCTCTTCAAGTAACCCGACGTGCAGAGTGATTTCGCGATCCACTTCCTCGTCCGCGCGTTTTGAACGCCACAGATCTCTGATTTTCAGCGCGACCCGTCTGAGAAAAGCGTGCATCACGATTCCTCCGTCAGCAGCTTGTCCATGACACCGGTTATCTGGCGCCAGCGTTGCGCCTCCTCTTCCATAGCTTTTAATCCCGCTTTGGTGATGGCATAGTATTTGGCTTCCCGGTTGGCTTCAGTCTTTCCCCAGGTGCCTTTGATCCATCCGTTCTGCTCCAGGCGGACGAGCGCGGGGTAGAGGGTGCCCTGGTTGACTTTGAGCAGCTCGTCCGAAACCTGCTCAAGCCGCGTGGCGATGGCGTAGGCATGCCGCGGGCCGAGTGTCGCCAACGTGCGCAGGATCATGAGATCGAGCGTTCCCTGCAGAATTGAAATCGGAGCTGGCATCTTCTTCACTGGGCATCCAAGTGGACAAGAAAACATCATGAGCCCACCGTCACTTGGTTGTCAAGTGGAAGATAAGCAGGCCTTCTGGTTGTTCATTTGTTCATATTCAGCGCCTGTCTCGCGCAACTCTATTCATCATCGTCATCGTCAGGTGAAGCGTCCGCCCCTTTCGGTAATGTGCGCGGATCGGGCAGGATCTTCACCGCTTGCGTCAGAACTTGCCCATCAGCAGTGAGCTTCACGGTGTACTCGCCAGGCTCGAGACCGCCAAGCCCGCGACCCGGCATTGCGGGAGTTTCGGGCTCTGGTGCCTTCGTTCCGGCCGGATGGCAGGAATCCACCGGCGGCGCTTCAGGCCTGCGGCCACCAAAACCAAATCGGCGCGGCGCAACCACGTTCAGAGCGATGCGATGCATGCCCGTTTCGGCCGATGGCGGCGGCGTGGGCTCGACCCAATAGGCCTGTACATTGATGGCCTCGGTATCGACCGGCTTCACCGGCGTGTCGCTGGCCACACAGGCGGCGACCTTGCCGCTTGCGTCAACCAAGTTCAAGTTTGATCGGCGTAGCCGGGCGCGGACTTCAACCAGTAGTAGGCAACCACGCCTGCCGGCGGATTCAACTCCTGCGGCTCTTCGTGCGGCAATGGTGTGCCATTCTGGCTGCCCTGGTGAATGGCGAACGTTTCTCCGGGTGCAAACAGATACGCTTCGCCGATTCAATCTCCGTGCCGCTTGCGCCGCAATCTGCCGCAAAGCAGTCATCTGATCGAGCACCCAGAATCCGCGGCCATGCGTAGCGACAGCAAGATCGTCGCCGTGCACGATGATGTCGCGAACCGAAGTGACCGGCATGTTCAGTTGCAGCGGCTGCCAATGATCGCCGTCATCGAATGAAACATAGACGCGCAATTCGGTCGCGGCGTACAGCAGCCCCTTCTGCTTCGTGTCTTCTTTGACGGAGTTGACGAAGGCGCCGCTCGGGAATTCCATTCGCCACGTTCTGTCCAGGTCTTTCCGCCGTCGTGCGTGCGATAGATGTAGGGACTGATCGTCGGCCAGGCGATGGCGATCGACTGAGGCATAAGCTGTCTCCACATCGAAATGGCCGGCCTCGATCTGCGACACCTTGCTCCACGCCGTCATCGCCGGCGGAGTTACATCGTTCCAGTGCGCGCCGTCATCGCGCGTCACGTGGATCAGGCCGTCGTCGGTGCCCACCCAAACGGTCTTCGCATCGAGCGGCGAAGGGCCGATGGTGTACACCACGCCGAAGCGATCTGTCATCGGCTCGTCGATGTCCTTCGCAGTAACCGGATCGAGCGTCTTCGGCACCTCCGGATTCAGCCGCGTCAGATCCGGGCTGATCTTCATCCAGGTCTTGCCGCGGTCGCGCGTGCGGAAGACGAACTGATTCGAGTAGTAGAGCGCATCGTCTGCCAGGCGAAAAGACCTGCGGCAGCGTCCAGGTCCTGCGGTAGGGGTCGTTCGGATCCGCAGCAGGCAGTTCGCCGCCCGCCGGCGCCGGCAGATTCAGCGCCTGGTTGCAGCGCTGATCGCCATTGCCATAGAGCAGATTGCCGTCTTTCGGGATCGGGCACCACGGTGCTGCTCTCGCCCGCCTGGCAGATTGGTTCCCAGTTGCGAAAATCCGAGCGTTCCCATGCGCGACCAGGTGCTCACGCCCACCGCACCTGAGTCCTGCTGCGCGCCGTAGAGCCAATATGGGAAACGATTGTCGGCGGCGACGTGATAAATCTGCGCCGTCGGCTGGTTGTACCAGGTGCTCCACGTCTTCGCGCCGTCGACCGAGACCACCGTGCCCTGATCGCTCGAGAGCACCATGCGATTGCCGTCTTTGGGATTGATCCACAGCTGGTGATAGTCGTCGCCGCCCGGAGCACCCTTGACGGGAACCCATGTCTTGCCGGCATCGAGCGTCATATAGGTTGCAGTGTTGATGTCGTATGCGCGATCGGGATTGGTGGGATCGACGGCGATCTGGCCGAAGTACCACCCGCGTCCCCACAGGCGCTGCTCGTTGTTCACCAGTCGCCACGTTGCTCCCGCATCGTCCGAGACGTAGATTCCGCCGGACGGCTTCGGGTGCATTTGGCCCTCTGGCCGCAATCACGCGGAACGAAGGCGCGATCGCCGTGCCCAGATCGTCGACGACCGCGTACAGCCGGTTCGGATTGCTGGGCGCAACGGCGATGCCGATCTTACCTACGAAATCATCAGTCGGCAGGCCGCCGCTAAGTTGATGCCATGTGTCGCCGCCGTCGGTGGATTTGTAAAGTCCTCCGCCAGGCATATTTGACGGTGCATAAACGGCCCACGGCGGCCGGCGCGTGGCCCACAGCGACGCGTAGATGGTCCTCGGATGCTGCGGATCGAGCGCCAGATCGACGGCGCCCACATCGTCCGGGTCCTTCTGCGATGCC
Organism: uncultured Acidobacteriaceae bacterium; assembly: GCA_963774175.1. Classification (GTDB taxonomy): domain Bacteria; phylum Acidobacteriota; class Terriglobia; order Terriglobales; family Acidobacteriaceae; genus Telmatobacter. Next base: position 202,227 of record CAVZDT010000003.1, on the reverse strand, counting down.
AGAACCTTCTGTCCAGTGCGCTCCGCCGTCGGTGGAGCGATAGACGCCGCGCTCGGGATTGGCCTTGTACACGTGTCCGAGCGCCGCCACATAGACACGGTCCGGATCGGCGGGATCGACGACGATCTTGCCCGATCTGGCGCGTCTCAGCCAGCCCGATCGAATGCCACGTCTTGCCCGCATCCGTCGATTTGAAGAGGCCGATGCCGTAGGAGTGCTGGCTGCGAATGTCCGGCTCGCCCGTGCCAACGTAGATGATGTTGGGATCGGAAGGCGCGACTGCAATCGCGCCGATCGAGCCGATCGGAATTCCTGTCTTCGGATCGTCGGCAATCGGAAACCAGGTGCGGCCGGAGTTCTCCGTCTTCCACACGCCTCCGCCGACTGAGCCCATGTAAAACGTGTCGGGCTGCGATGCATTTCCGGCAACCGCGTAGGTGCGGCCGCCGCGCATCGGACCAACATCGCGCCAATGCAGCCCCGCAGAGCATCTCCGCCGGGTATTGCTGTGCAAAAGCCGGAATTGCAAACAGAGTCGCAAAAGAAGCGACACGAACAAAACGCATTGCGTCCATGAGAACGCTCCGTTGTCTTCAGGATTTTTTCGACGGCTGGGGAAGCAGCGATCTTTGCTCGTAATGGATTGTAAAGGATGATGCGTCACAGGATGAGATTCCTGCCTCCCGTCTCGCCCGCCGCAGTCTAAACTGCCTGTATCGGGGTACCGCAAAGCCTCTTCAACGTGATACGAAATCAGCATAAGATGTACAGGCTGGCAGAACACCGACATTCAAACAATCCATTGCTTGCTGCGATCACAATTCCGAAACCGTTCAAGCTCGCGGTGAGACTGGCGACGCTGTTCACCATCGCCGGCCTGCTGTGCGCAGCCGCCATGGTTGCGCAGAACTCCAGCGGCTCGCTGCGCGGCACGGTGCAGGATTCCCGGGGAAACCGCGTCGCCTCAGCCACCGTATCCGTTCACCTGCTCTCCAACTCGCAAACCCGCACCACTGCTTGTGACCAACGTGGCGAGTTCCGCATCGACGGACTTGCTCCGGGCACATGGGATGCAACGGTTTCGGCCAGCGGTTTTGCCGATGCAGTTTCCACCGTGCAGATCGAAGTGAGCGCAATCCGCGACGTGTTGGTAATGATGAAACCCCGCGCGGTCTCGCAATCGGTGAAGGTAGAAGCCCTCGCCTCCTCCATCACCACGCAACCCATAGACGTTGCCGGCCAGGTTCACCAGGGCATCATTACCAGGCAGGACCTCGAGACCCTGCCGCTGGCAGAGCGCAGCTTTGCCAACATCGCGTATCTCGCCGCAGGCACCGAACCCGTAGAGCCTTCCGATCCAACCAAGGCGCGCATCACCGCCGTTTCTACCGGAGGCAGTTCGGGACTGAACAACGAGCTTTCGGTAGATGGCGCCGACAATTCAGACGATTACATCGGCGGATTTCTTCAGAACTTCTCACCCGACGCGATCGAGGAGTTCTCCATGCGCACGGCGCAAGAGGACGCTGATACCGGCGGCACCACCGCCGGCTCCGTCGTGATCACCACGCGAAGAGGCAGCAACGAATGGCACGCGGGCGCGGCATTCTATGAGCGTGCAGCGGCGCTGAATGCCCGCTTCCCCATTGAGAATCCCGCGCCCAACTCCAAGCAGCCCTTTTCCCGGCAAAATTACGTCGCAACCCTTGGCGGTCCAATCAAGCCCAATCGACTGTGGACCTTTACCTCGTACGAACAAGTACACGAAGACGCGAGCATCGCCTACAGTCCTGCCAGCCTGCAGCAGTTCAATGCGCTTGCCACGCTGGCCGCGAACGGCCTGGTCCCCGGAGTCTCATCGATCCCCGTGCCCAATACCGTTCCGATTCCGTTTCGCGACTTCCTCGGCTCTGAGCGGATCGACCTGGCGCAATCTTCCCGCTCAGCCTGGTTCCTGCGCGGTTCAATTGACTCCTACACCACGCACAACGACCTGGTTGAGCAGGGAACGCTGCCTTCCACCGGCTTGCTGACGCATAACAACTATTTCAACCTGGTCGCAGGAAATCAGTACGTCCTTTCCCCGGCGTGGCTCGTGCAGACGGTCTTCGCCGCGAGCGGACTACACCTGACCCAGACCCGCAACTCCAACCTTGGATTTGCGCTGGCATTCCCCTTCAGTTCCACCGCGCTGACGATCTCCGGATTCGAAACCTTCGGCGACAACCAGTTCGCTACGCCAATTACCTTTTTCCCCTCCGCGCGCGACCAGCAAAAATACCAGTTCCGCTCCGACATCAGCGGCGTGTTATCCGCCCATGCCCTGAAGTTTGGCGTGAACTTCATTCATGAACCCGCGCTCGGCGGCTCGTTCCCGGGCAACACAGAAACCCTGTACACGCTTCCGCAGAATCCGACGTACTACGTTGACAATCCGGCTCAGTTCGCGGCGGATCTGGCTGCCGGCGCTTCAACATCCACATTGGGCGGAGGCTTCTCCCAGAACATTCAGCGGCTCGCCTTCTACGGGCAGGATTCATGGCGCATCACTCGCCGGCTGACGCTGAACTACGGTCTGCGCTGGTCTGCGACCTGGGGTCTCTTTGACGCATCCGGCAGAACCCAGGCGCAGAATCCCGGCTACATCACGCTGCAGGCGCTCCAGATTCCGTTGGTGTCAGCAACACCGCACGACGATCGCCGGCAATTTGCACCGCGCCTGGGGCTGGCGTGGTCGCCCGGCACGCACGAAAGCACTGTGCTGCGCGCCGGATTCGGCCTCTTTTACGACGATCTCGCACAGAATGGCTGGGTGACAGCGTTTCAGGCCGTGAACTCCCCACCCGGTCCCTGCGAAGACCCACTGCAGAATCCCGGCGCGCCCGAGAACTCCGGGTGTGTGCCCGGAGATTCGGCCGGCGGCACCGCAAACCTCATCGATTCCCATTACCGCACGCCCTATGCTCTGCACGCTTCCGCAGGTGTGCAGCATGCCTTCGGTCAACACTGGCTGCTCAGCGCCGACTATATCCACGAGGAAGGCAACCACGCCTATCGTGCCTACAGCTACACCGGCGGCGCCAACCTGTTCACGCCTCTACTGTCCGCCAGTGACCCAGCCCAGTCCACCGAGGTGCCCGATGTCAACGTCTTCCACTCGAATAATCGCTCCAGCTACAACGCGCTCATGTTTCACGCGCAAGCCAACGTTGCCCGTCGCGTCAGCCTGATCGCGAACTACACATTCTCCAAAGCGCAGACCTGGGGATGCGTCCTCGGCGAATTGTTTGACTACGTCAATGGTGTCTGCGATCCGCAGAACCCCTTTGCTCCCGGCGACTACGGCCCATCCGGCGAAGACGTCCGCCATCGCGCGGTTCTCGCTGCCACGTGGCATGCGCCCGGCAAATTCGAACTGAGCACATTGACGCAGGCGGAGAGTGCGCGCCCCTTCACCATCACCACTGCGGACAACTCCAATCGCATCGCGATCAATGGAGCGCCCACCGCTCTCGACCAGTTTCGCGGCACGCCCTACATTCAAGCCGACCTGCGCGTCAGTCGGCCCGTGCCCCTCGGAGAGCACTGGAAGCTGACTCCGTTCGCCGAGTTCTTCAATCTCTTCGACCGCAACAATCCAGGCGCGAATTACGTCACCAACATCGCGTCTCTTCCCGTCCCAACGGCCGAAGCCCAGGCTGGAAACATTACCGACCTCTGTTCCAATGTCGACTGCTCGGCGACGGAACCGATTCGCAGTCCCAATCAGTTGCGCGTTGCCGGCGGCGCCCTGGGAGACTTCTTCGGTCCCGGCACAACCGTTGGCATCCCCTTCGCAGCGCAACTCGGCCTCAGGGTCGTCTTTTAGCTGGCCCCAGAAGCCCTCGCCGTTTTGAAAGGGCGCGACTTCACAGGCCTGGAAAAATGTGTGGGACCGTTTTGTAACAAGGGCACAGCTTTAGCCGGGCCGATAAAGCCAACAAAATAACTCGGGGCTTCAGCCCCCGAGGCATGTTCTTACGCGTTGAGCCGCACTTGATGAGTTCTTCCGCTACCGGTTCAACTGTGCCGCGAGTGTCTCAGACCAGATGAGGTTTAGTGTTTGCGTCAGAACCGCTATCTCGCGGCTAACTTGCTAACTCGCTGTGCCGCGAAGCGGCGCTGACTTGCTGTTGCTTTGAACGAAAGATATCTGAACATTTCTCCCGGGAAGCCTCGAAATCGTTCTCGCGCACGCGCTTTGACCCCTGAGGGATACTTTCTCTTCTAATCCGAATTCCCCTTGCTAAAATAAACACCTCTCGTCAGTTGAGCTTTTGCCGTCGGAGGGTCTTATTGAGACTATGCGCGGCAAGCTGCGGCTGCTTTCCCCCAATTGAAGTCTGTATCAGCCACTGGAGGTCGGTATCTTGAAGAGATTTGCTGCTGCGGGGCTCGCCGTTCTGCTCGTCTCGGCCGGTGCACGGTCGCAGGACGTCAACACACAAGCTCTCGATGCCTTGCACTGGCGACTTCTTGGTTCCTTCCGCGGCGGCCGCGTAAGCGCGGTGGCCGGCGTGCCCGGCGATCCCAACATCTATTACTTCGGCACTCCGGGCGGCGGCATCTGGAAGACCACCGACGCAGGCCGCGTATGGACGCCCATCTTCGACCAGGTGCGCATCGCTTCCATCGGCGCCCTCGCGCTTGCGCCATCCGACTCGAAGATCCTCTACGCCGGCACCGGCGAGCAGACCCCCGGCAACGGAGTCTACAAATCCACTGACGCAGGCCGCACCTGGGCCCATGCCGGTCTCGACAACACCCGCTTCATCCAGGCCATCGTCGTCGATCCGCACAATCCCGACATTCTAGTCGCCGGCGCCAACTCCGTCGGAGTGTTTGTCTTCACTCCACCCGTCCTGCATTCGCCGCCTACCTTCTCCACCCCTCGCGGTATCTTCAAATCCACCGACGGGGGAAAGACCTGGAAGCAGACATTCAGCCGCGACGACTCTGCTGGTGTCTTCGATATGACCGCGGATCCGAGCGATCCGAAGATCCTCTACGCGTCAGTTCTCATCCCCACGCGCTCCACTCCCAACCCTTCCTCTGATCAGCTGTCCCAAGGGGACGATTCCGCAATCTACAAATCAACCGATGAGGGTTCGACGTGGACACTGATGTCATGCAAGGGCCTGCCTGCCCCGGGCCGCGGACGCTTGGGGCTCAGCGTAGCCGCCGGAACCCACGGGCAGCGCCTGTATGCCATCGTCGATCAGGGCTTCTATCGCTCCGACGACGGCGGCGCAACGTTCTACCAATCCACGAAGGATCCCCGAATCGTCGGCAGTTCCTACTTCAGCCGGATTTTCTCCGACACCCGTAACCCCGACATCCTCTATGCCGCGCAGACCTCGCTCTATCGCTCCACCGACGGCGGCCGCACCTTCGCTGCCTTTGTCGGAGCACCCTCCGGCGACGACTTCCACGTGCTGTGGATCGATCCCGTCAATCCAAGCCGCCTCTTTCTCGGCGTTGATCAGGGAGCCATCATTAGCGTCGATGCCGGCAAGACCTGGAGCACCTGGTACAACCAGCCGACCGGCCAGTTCTACCACGTCAGCACCGATCACGCCTTCCCGTACCGCACCTACGCTGCGCAGCAGGACAGCGGCACGCAGTCCGTGCCCATCCGCAGCGACAACGGCCAAATCACTCCCGGCGACGTGATCTCCGTCGGCGGTTTTGAATTCTGCTTCATCGCGCCCGACCCGCTCCATCCCAACTGGATTTACTCCGGCGGCTGGTACGGCACCGTCGTGCGCTACGACCGCAAGACCGGCCAGACGGCGACCGTATTTGAAAAGGGCGACAAATACCGTGTCACGCAGATGCCTCCGCTCTTCTTCTCGCCGCACGATCCGCATGGGCTCTACATGGGCACGCAGGTCGTTTTGAAGACCACCGACGACGGCAAGACCTGGAATCCCGTCAGCCCTGACCTGACTGTCGCCGACAATGCAGAAGCTCAGCCTCCTGGAAAGACCAAAGAGCGCCCGCCGGCCATCAATGCTCTCTCGGAGTCGCCGCTCGATGCGTCTGAAATGTGGGCAGCCACCTCGAATCGGTTGGTGCAGGTGACCCGCGACGGCGGTGCGCACTGGCAGAATGTCACGCCCACCGGAATCGACCCGGCACGCGAAGTTTTCTATGTCGAGCCCTCGCACTTCGACCCAGCGGAAGCTTTCCTCTCCATCGGGTCAAGCCGCCAGGCCGCCCCGGCGCAGGTCCTGCGCACGCGCGACTACGGCTCAACCTGGCAGCCGATCGTCGATGGCCTCCCACCGCCTGAAAGCGTGCGCGTGGTGCGCGAGGATCCGGTTCGCAAGGGCCTGTTATTTGCCGGTACGGCTTCCACGATGTTTCTCTCCTTCGATGACGGAGACCACTGGCGTCCGCTGACGCTGAATCTGCCCGCCACGCCCGTCACCGATATCGACATTCACGGCGACGACCTCGTCATCTCAACCTACGGGCGCGGTCTCTGGGTTCTCGACGACCTCGCTCCCATTCGCCAGTGGACGCCGGATGTGCTCGCTTCGTCCGCCCATCTCTTCGAGCCCGTGAAAGGGACGCGCGTACGCTGGGATACCTGGCAGGACACACCACTCCCCATCGAAACACCCACCGCGAAGAACCCGCCCGACGGCCTGATCCTCGACTACTGGCTCAAATCTGCGGATGACATGGCTTCAATCACCATCCGCGATGCGGCCGGAAACATCGTGCGCAAATACACAGGCAAGATGCCGGAACCGAACCTGCCATTACCCAACGTTCCCGAATACTGGTTTGCGAAAACCGTCTCCGTCGATGGGGCCGCCGGCCTGCACCGCTTTGTCTGGGATCTTCGCTACGACGCCCCCAGGGCTCTTCCCGCCTCGTATTACGGGCCGATCCTCCAATACACCGAATACACCCTGGCCGACCACGCCATTCCCCATGAAACACCGCGCCAGCAGCCGCAAGGTCCGCTTGTCGCCCCGGGAGACTACACCGTCGAGTTCACAGCCGGCGGCCAAACCCGGAAGCAGACGATCCACATCGCCATCGATCCTCGTGTCTCCGCATCGCAAGCGGATCTCGAGGCCCAACTTGCCATGGCGCGCCGCCTCATAGCCGGAATGAATGTGTCCTTCGATATCTATCACCAGCTGGATGCGCTAAAGGCCGCGTTGAAGGACCGGCAAAAGACACAGAAGCCCGACGCTGCTGCTGTCCAGAACATCGAGAAGCAGATCAAAGCGATCCAGGAAGGCACGCACGACGACCCCGGCATGGGTCCGGCGAACCGCGACCTCAGCCGCCTGCTCAACAGCGTGGAAGCAGCCGACCAGGCCCCTACCGAACCGCAGACCCAGGCCGTAACCCAGTCCTGTAACTCGCTCGACAACGCCCTCGGCCGGTGGAATGCATTCAACGACAGCCTGCGGACGCAAAACGCACTGAATCTGCCGGTTTCTGCAGCCGCCCCCACGCTGGGCTGCGCCCAGTAGCCCCGCCATAATCCGAAGCAATTCTCGACAGTCCTCGCTTGTCCCGAGACTCCGGCGCATCTGCGCTCGTGCATCCCGGCCACCGCATGGGTCAATCTACCGGATTCCAGTGCCGATAGCGGCACCCCACAATATTTTTGGAAAACAAGAAACGCCCCGGTCCCTGTGTTCACTATCCCCCTGAAAGCGAGAAACGAAACCGGTCAGGATCGACGCTGATCGTTCGAAACACTGCTCAACAGAAAACCCGCTGTTGAGAATTCCTTCTCCCTACACGCCGGGGCACTCCTGGCGTCAATCGAACTTCTGCACTCAAGGAATGAATATGCCCTCCCTCTCCCCCATAGGCAGGACCAACCCACCTTCATTGCAGCCGGCTCTGGAGTTGATCTATCTCGCGACCCTGGAACCGGAGCATGCCAGTAAAAGTTTGCGCAAACTTCTCCTCAACAACCCCAACTATTTCGCCAATCTCACGGAAAACTCCTTCAAGGTTGTCCTCAACATCAATGGAGACACTCGCTACGAGAGTCTCGGCTGCGTCAGGTACATCCCGTTGCTCGATCGGGTCTATGCCTCGATCAACATCAAGCAGAACACGGGCTATTCCTTTTGCATCGGCAATCGAATCTCGGGAGAATATGTCCGCTTTTATCTCTCCTATGATCGCGGAGTTACTTGGCACGACAGGGGAATGAGCGCCGTGAACGTTGTCGATGAACCAGGGGACAAGCCGCGCATGTACCTCGTCACGAAGAAAATCTATCTGCGCGAGGACGAAGCCTCTGTCGATGACGTAGCCCTGGTTCGCGCCATCCTCTCGTGGAATTCACCGCCCCCTCCAGACGCGCCGGAGTGGACTCCGCTATGGGGCAATATCGCGGAGACACAAATCCAGCTTGGAGCGGTTGATGCTCGTCGGACACGTCGCCTGCAGACAGAATCCAAAACTCCATTTGCAGACGAGCCTGTATCGAAGGCAGGCCTGGGACGACCCTTCGATTCAGCCGACGCCAGGCCGGTTGGCGCTCTCACGTCAACCGGCCCCATTCACGAAACGGCTTCGCAGAACTGCGACTACCAGGCAACTGCCTTCTGATGGGATGTTCCGATGAATCTCTTCCATTCCGCTTGCTTTTGGTTCTCTCTACCCTTGGCGATCTGGCTCGAAAGTCGCCAGATTGGCTCGCTTCTCCATTGGCTGGCCCTCTCCCCCGAGCGGCCTGCCACCTGGAGAAGACCCTTTGACCCGCGCGAGCGGAGACCCTCGCCAAAGACTCGAATCTGATGCCGACGCCCACTTCAACTCCCCGCAGAACGTCCGGCTACGCGTCAAGGGCCACCGCCCACCGGTGCGTCAACCAACACCCCGGTAATACTTCGCAACCGTTTGCGATGTTATACTTGCGTCCTCTCGGGTTGACGGGGACCGCTTTGCAATTTCATGCGTTCGATGCAGCTTACATCGAAAACCTCCGTGCCGGGGACCTCCGCACCCAGGAGCATTTTGTCGGGTATTTCACAGAATTGCTCCACCTGAAACTTCGCTCGCGGCTCCAGTCCCCCCACGCAATCGAGGACGTGCGCCAGGAGACCTTTGCCCGGGTTCTCGCCGGGCTCAGCAAGCCAGGCGCCCTGCGCCAACCCGAAAGCCTCGGCGCCTTCGTCAATACCGTCTGCAACAACGTTCTCTTTGAGCACTACCGCTCGTCCTCCCGCAGTCAGTCGCTTGATGAGGAAGACTCATCCCGCCTGCCCGCCACAGGCGCGGACGCGCTAAGCATCGTTGCCGCGGGCCAAATCAAGCTCAAGGTCCGGAAGATCCTCCTCGGCCTCGCGCCGCGCGACCGTTCTCTGCTGCAAGCCGTCTTCCTCGATGAAAGAGACCGGGACGAAGTCTGCAAGGAGTTCGGCGTCGATCGTGAGTATCTTCGGGTCCTCCTGCACCGCGCAAAACAGGATTTCAAGGCCGAATACTTGAAGCGAATCGGTGGTGAACTTTATCAGGCGAAGAGTTGAAACGGTTCTAGAAGCTGGTTCACCATCTTCAAGACGGGGCCAGCCAGGACAAAATGATGGAACATAGCGAAGCGGTACAACAAATGACAGCGGAGCGATACCTTCTCGATGAGCTGACTCCGGAAGAGCGCGAGTCCTTCGAACAGCACGTATTCGACTGCCCGGAATGCGCCCTCGATCTTCGCGCCGGCTCCGTGTTCATCACCGAGGCCAAGGCGCAGCTTCCAGAGCTCGCATCGCAATCTTCGCCCCGGACAACGCCTACCCGCCGCGCGCCGAAAAAGAACCGCTGGTCCTTCTGGTGGCAGCCGGCATTCGCGGTGCCCGCGTTTGCTGTGATGCTGACCGTCATCGCCTTCCAGAACGTCTCCACAATCCCCTCCCTGCGGCGAGCCGCCGGCGAGCCCCGGATTCTTGAGTCAACCGCCATTCACCTCGGCACCCGCGGCTCTGCCCACACCACGGTTCCGGCCGATCGCACCGAAGGTCTGGCACTTTCCATTGAACTGCCCCAATCTTCCGCGTATTCTTCTTTTGTCTTTGACCTGTATGATCCGAAGGGAAAACAGGTATGGACGCGGACGGTGGCCAGATCGAATCCCGACACCGGGGATGATGGCATCGTGTCCCTTGTCATTCCGGGCCCCGGGCTGCTGCAAGGTTCTTACACCCTCAGCATCTCCGGCATAACTCCCCAAAATAGCCACGTCGAAATTGACCGGCGTGTTCTGGATGTTCAATTCAATCCTTGAGAGATTCCCCGAAATTGCTTCCAGAAAGTGAGCAAAAATGCCCGAACCTGATCTCCCCGAAAAAGAAGAGAGATACCATATCTACTTCGCCGAAGCCTCTGCCCTCGAGGGCGAGCTGAAGCTGCCATTCGTCCAACGACTCTCCGCTCCCACTTTCGTGAAATTGAATGAAAAGGGCGGATACCTCTCTCAGCACACTGAGATCTTCCGCCTCGGCGGGGTCATTTCCTTCCGCGCCGCCTACACCCAGGTGGCAGGCAATCGTGACGAGAAGCCAGACCACGGCTGGAATACCTTGTCGACCTCGGTCATAGAGGGATTGAACGTGCTGGATGTGGTCACGGCCGACCGCGTTGTTGCGCAGATGTCGACAGACCATCCCCTCGTAGGCTATGTCCCGACAGTCACGTTTCTGGGGACGCGCTTTGAGAACCTCCGGATTGCCGGTCATCCTGTCAAACTGGACTTCGACCCAAACATCCTCGGTCCGAAGCCCGCGAATGACGCGCCTTATACCAGCGACTCCGGCTTTCTCGAGCGGGTCAGGCAACAATACGAGCGCATCCGCAGCCATCAGAACCTTCCCGCCGACATTGACGAGCGGTACAATCAACTTCCGTCCAGTTCCGGAAATCGGGAGTCGATCGAGTGTTCACTCGTCAACCAGGCAGAGGGTTCCTATCCCGGCCGCTCCTTTGGGCACGTGATCGACGTCCCCAATTTCGGCAGGATCTATCTTGGAGTGCTGCGCCTCGATCACTCGGAATTCAACTCGGACGGCATACCGAAGAAAACCACCATCAGCCTGACAATGATCAAAATGAAGTGGGGCTGCCCAATCAATGGGGAGGGTGGGGTAGGTTCTTTGATCAACAACGGTGGTGGCAAGCCGTAACCAAGGAGCACTCTTCGAAGCCAGGCGCAATTACCTGCGAAGAATATCCTGCGCGCATTCACCCATCAATCACCCGAAAGACACCTGCAAAGCGCCCATCCCGCTGGGGGTGGGCGCTTCTCTTATTGCCGCTCATTTTCCTCGAGGACGTCCAGCCAGGCAGCACGCAGGCTGAATATGATCGCGTCCGGGTCGTGTTCGTGCATGGATATCTGGAAGAGAGTCAACTGCAAGCAGAGCACGGATACCGGCGATCCCTGCGATTCAATCCCGAGCTTGCCGCAAAGTTCCTATTGCTGGAGGCAGAGTCAATGCTATGGCGAGGTCTGAGTGAGGATGCGCTGCACGTCCTCGCCAGGTGGTCCCCCGCTTCCGCCACCAGCGACGACATCGTCCAGGAACGAGCGCTCGAAGGTGCGGCATTCAGTCATTTGAAAGACCTGTCAGAAGCGAATCGCCGGTTTTCACAGGCCGCGAACCTCTGTGCAAAGGCAAGCTTCCCCGCTTGTGGAGACCTGTTAATGGCGCAGGGCATGTCAGCCGTATCGCACGGAGATTTTGAGGGTGCAAGAGAGAAACTCCTCGGCAGTCTCCCTATCGCCCGTGATTTTCACGACCGGTTTGCCGAATCGACTGCATTCCTGGATCTTGGATATGAATCTCTTCAGAGCGAGCGATTTGACGAGGCGGTGGACTGGTCGACCTCGGCGTATAAGAGCGCTTTGACTTTGGGCGCGGAAGATCTTGCGCAAAATGCTTTAGGCAATCTCGGATGGGCATATTTCAAATTGGGAGATTCAGAGAAAGCGCTGGATCTGTTTGTCGAAGCCGAAAAAAGCGCAAGCAGGCTCGGGGATCCCAGCGATCAAATCAAATGGCTGGCAAACGCCGGATATGTTTATCAGAACACTGGCAATTTAACCCAAGCCGCTCCGTATTACAGGCGCGCCCTCGAACTCGCAAAGCATATCAATAGCGAAGATGACATCGTCACTTCATTGGAAGATCTCGCGCATATTTCAGTCGAGAAAGGACAGTTGGACGATGCCAACTCCTATGTTGACCAAATAAACCAGCTCATCCGCAGAAATGGCAATCGCCTCGATGCACTGGATGTGATGCTCGCTCAAGGGAGAATAGCCGCTGCACGACGTGAGGACCCACGCGCTGAAACCATCTTTCGCGCAGTCGAGAAGGATCCGGTTGCGCAAACTTCAATGAAGCTCGGCGCCGAGCATGAAATCGCCAGCCTCTATGAGCGGCAAGGCAACACTTCCGCCGCGAATCAGATGTACCGCACTGCCCTCACGACCTTTGAATCCGCACGCGATCAACTCAAAAACGAAGATTCCAAGCTTCCCTTCCTCGCCAACGCCACCAGCATCTACGACGACTACATCCACTTCCTCGTCGCCCATGGCAAAGCCGACGAAGCCCTGCGCATCGCCGACCAGAGCCGGGCGCAGACCCTGGCGCAAGGCCTGGGTGTCTCATCGAAGACTCATTCCCTCGCCATCCCTGCCCTGCGCCCGTCCGACGTCGCCCGCAAAACCGGCGCCACGCTTCTCTTCTACTGGCTTGGAGCAAGGCAATCCTACCTCTGGTCAATTACTCCGAAGAAGTCGGAGTTGTTTCCCCTGCCTCCGCAACATGAGATTACCCAATCCATCGAGCGCTATCGCAAGACCCTGCTCGGCTTCACTGATCCGGTTGAGAATGCAGACGCCGGCGGCCTCGTGCTTTATCGCATGCTCGTCGCACCCGCCTCCGCAATGCTTCAGCCGGGCTCGAATGTCGTGATCCTGTGCGACGGCGCGCTAAGCCAGCTCAATTTCGAGACCCTGATTGTGCCTGGGCCGCATCCCCATTACTGGATCGAAGACGCTACGCTGGTTTCCGCGCCCTCGCTTCATCTACTTGGCTCGGCCAATTCCGCTGAGCCGCCCGGCCATAATTTGCTGTTGTTCGGTGATGCCGTCCCTCCCAACGCCGACTATCCCCGGTTGCCAATGGCTGCGTCGGAGATGAAACAGATCGAGCAGCACTTCGCAGTGCAGGACCAGGCCGTCTACTCCCGCGAGCGGGCAAATGCCGCGGCTTATCTGGCCAGCAACCCGCAGCAGTTCGCCTACATTCATTTCGTGGCCCACGGCGTCGCCAGCCGCACCGATCCCCTCGATTCGGCAATCATTCTTTCGCGCTCAAGCGCGGCCGAGGACTCATTCAAACTTCACGCCCGCGAGATTATCCAGCATCCGATTCACGCCCGCCTCGTTACCGTCTCCGCGTGCTATGGCGGCGGTACCCGGTCTTATGCAGGCGAGGGTCTCGTCGGCCTGGCCTGGGCCTTTCTGCGCGCCGGCGCTCACGGCGTAATCGGCGCCTTGTGGGAAGTCAGCGATGACTCCACTTCTCAGTTGATGGGTAATCTCTATCAGGGACTCGAGAGCGGCATACCTCCCAGCGCCGCGCTCCGCCAGGCCAAGCTCTCACTGCTCCACTCACAACGCGAGTTTCGCAAGCCCTTTTACTGGGCTCCCCTCCAGATCTACACGGGCCTCTGAAGGGCCTCGGCCTCATATCTATAAAAATCTATCGGTCAGTGCAAGAGACAAGCGGCCAGGATTGGTCAGATTGGCTGATCGATCGAACGTTCGAAATCGGCGGAGCAAGGCTGAGTGCCCTGCGCGCTCAACCCTGTTCGCCGATCAAACTAGGAGACGCGCTCCAGCGCCTCGGGACTGGCCTCCGACATAGGCAATCCCTTCAGGAACTGCGCCAGCTTGGTCAGATCCATTCGCGTAACACCGTTGGCTTCCGGCTTCGCCTGACCGTCTTCCGGCGCCTTCAGGAATGTGAACCCGACACCATCGGTGCCGATTCGAACCACACTCGCATATACCGTAAGCGTCTGGCCTTTTCCGGCTGCGTCCGTGCGCTCCAGTGTCACGGGAAAACCGGTGCCCGGAATCCAGCGCTCCTCGGTGATCATGTAGAACCCCGCAACGCTGACGTCGCCAACCTTGATTTCCTTCGAAGAGCGCACCATCCCGAGATACACAACCAGCGGCGGCATGGCGTGCCGGTTCGCCACGCGCTGGTCTGGAAGCAGCCACCGCATAAAGCGTTTCATCATGGGGCCTTTGGAACGGGGAGACGTCATTTGCTTCTCCGGCGAGGTTTTCAAGGAGTCGATGACTGTGACCTCGGCGACATGTGCGGACCGCGCGCTCCTGATCTTGCTCTCCATACTCGCAGATTCCTTTCACGCGCACCAGTGACCAATCGAGAGCCTGCTTCCCGAGGACTTCAACGTACCATCGCGTCAAAAGGACCTTCTATACCCAATAAGTTGAATTGACCCTTGACCATACGGTCTACGGTATTGATTACATAGGGGCTAGCGCCACGATTACCCTTGTCCCTCTTGGCAAGAGAGAGAATCAGATAAACCGGGCAAGAGCAAATCTGTCGGTCGCTTGCGAGGGCAGAACATCCCGGCTCTGCGGATCGAGAGACTCCGCCATGACAAACTCGGCTGCCACACCATCCGTTCCTCGCCGGACGATCTTCGAGAGCACGCTGATCGACTGCTTCCGCTCGCCCTTGGCACAGGGCTTCTGCAGCGTCATCTGGATCATCGTATCGGGCATCCAGCGGTCTTGGGTCAGTACATAGAAGCCCGTCATGCTGATATCGGCAATGTCGTGCGGCCTCGGGGCGCCCCCGGTGTAGTAGTGAGCCACCATTCCAGGCACATACCGGCGGTATGCCCGCCTCCGGTCGCTTTTGGGCTGGGAAGTCGTGTTGAGCCAGCGCTTGAACCTTGTCCCGAAACTGTCAGGTTTCGTCTCTTTTTTGCCATTGCTTTCCACGCGCTGGATCGAGATCTTCAGCTTGCCCTTTTGATCGGGCTTGAGAAAGCGCGGCAACTGAAGCGTCATCGAAAGTTCGTTCTTTGCATCGGCCGCGGCTTCCTTCTTGTCTCCAGCCTTCGCCGCAGAGGAACCGCTAGCGGGTATAGAAGCTTTGAGGGTTGCCGGCGGATCTGGCCTGGCAGTTGCAGACGCCGCCTTCTGTGTCGCCTCAAGAATCCTGCTGGTCAGCCAGTCGGTACTGCTCTTGGCTTCTGCCGGTCCAGGCTTCGCAGGCAGCGCTCCTGAATCCGAAGCCGACTCGGCATTTCGGTTTTTCGGCCACACTGGCGCAGCCTTCGCCTCCAATGCTGCTGCGTTCATTGCACGGTCTTCGGGTCTTCCGTTCACCGAAGCTGCACTTTGATCCCGAATCTCGCCAGCCACCGGGACTACACTTTCCTTCCGTTCCTCGGCAACCGCTTCAACTGCCCTTGCTGCGTTCGGTTTCGGCTTCTCCAGAGTCGCTTCAACGGCCGGCGATTTCTTCCCAGGCGGCGTCGAAACCCGCGCATTTGACTCCGGTTCAGTCACCGGAGAAGGAACCGGCCCCGAAGAAGCAAACATGCCCGTCGCCTTCGGCCCTTCCGGTACTTTGGCTTGCTTGGCGGGATTCGCATCGACATCGGCTTTCGTCGCGACCCGAGCGACAACGTTTTCCCCGACCGGCCGCTTCGCTGAGATGATCGGGCTGACCGCCGTCGGCGTGCTCACCTGCCACCTCCCGCACTGCGCGACGGTGAACGCCGCCGTTTGAGCGGGCTGCGGAATGGCGGCCTCGACCGGAATCGTGCCCGGCGGCAAAACAGGCGCTGCTGCGGCCCCGCGTGAATCCGTCGGAGGAAGCGAACGATTTGCGACGGGCTCTTGCGCTTGCGGAGGTCCAACGGCTGTTTCCCGCGGCGTAGCAGAATGATCCGCATCGACTCGGCCATTTGCTGCCGCTTCCATCGAAACTTCAATTCTTGCCGGCGCTGTCCCCGCGTCATTGAGAATCGGTTGATCCACGGGCTGGGCAGAGGCTTCGGACGCCGCCTCGTCCTTCACCGGCGCCTGCCCGAGAGCGACGTCCGCATCGCTTCCGTTGGTGGCCGGATCCACCCTCGTCGCGATGGAGTGGGCCTTCTGCACAATCCACGATGGAGGCGCCGCTGGAGACTCAACCCAGTTCGCAAACAGATCCTCCATGAGCCCCACGTGTTCCACAATCGGCTGCGTCGGAGGAACGCTGTGCTCGTCCAATGTGAACTCGGCGGTCGACCCTGACGAGCCCTCAACTCCTGAAGCCGATGTGGCGGGAGGCAGTTCCATCGCCGTCGTGGCAACGGGGGTCAGCACAATGGGCGCAGCCGCATCAACCGGCGCGGCCATGGGAAGGTCTGCCACTTCGACCGTACTTTCGCCCACGGCAATCGCCACTGCAGACCCATGCACCGTGACCGGCTGACTGGCTACGGCTACCGCCGCACCGGAATCTACGAATGCGGATTCCTGCCTTTGCGGCTGCAGGCGCAGCTCCTGATTGCTCCCGACCAAAGCCGGTTTCGGGCTGTCGACGCCTCTAAACAATTCATCTGCTTCATGTTGCTCGCAAACAACCAATTGATCGCCGCACTCTGTATGCGTGGAACCAAGGGTTTTGAGAGGAAAGAAGAGAGCGCTTGCAACCTCGCGATGATAAGGCGGAAACTCCACACCTGGAACAACTTCGACCATTTCCAGTACGCGATTATCCCTATCGAGATACGCCAGGTCGAACTGAAATAGCCTCGCCACCATTGGCGTCGCGTTCAATGGTGTGAGCCAGAGTCCCGATTCTGCGTCCAACTCGAGGCCGGTCAGTATCTTCAACATCTTCAAAGGCTGATTGACGCCGTCGGCGACCATCACCTTCGAGCTGAGGAAAACTCGTCTTGCCTGGTTGTAAACGCAGAAAACTCTGGTGTCCATACATCCACAGTCTTGGGGAATCTAGCGCCTGCAGCTGGGTCTGGCAGGTCAACCCTGCTCACAATTTTTTTGGCCTTGGACAAATCCAGCTGTAGGAAGGGATTCTCTCAATTCCGCGGACGAAATTCAATTGGAACCTGCAGAGGCGGCGCAATCTCTTAGCCTTTTTCCATTCGAGCTGTTGCACCGCGCGACGATAAGTGTCTCACTCTTAAGGGTGAAACCGTCCAGACAATCTGGAACTGGAGGTCAGAGGCTGCCGCAGGATTTTTGGGAGTAAACTACGCGGTCAGCCGGATGTGTCTGGGGTCATATCCGGCTGACCGCGGGGGAAAGGAGGGGCTAAACCGCAGCTCCCTATAAAACTGTGAGGCGAGTGACGATGGTGCAGTGTGGAAGGTGGCTGGTGCGCTTAACGTGCTTGTCACCTTCTGTCTGTGCGGCCAGTCCAGCCTGGGGTTTGAGGGCCTCCATGAGCTTCTCTACGCGGTTCTTCTGGGCGCAAAGCTGCTCGAACGCATTCGAGGATCTTTCGCAGCTCCGATGAGGCCTCGTCGTAAGCGAATCGGTAAACGTCTTTATGAACGTTCTCTCTCATGAGTCTCTCCACGATTCAAAGTGTAGCACACCTTCCCTGCTGATGCATCGCACGATCGTGGTAACAAAAGTACAACTTCCATCGGTGCACCTGCCCCATCGGAGCAATCAGGGGTGATCCAAATCACAAATAAATGAGCAACATAACTCGGCAGCCCCAGTCGCGCCGAAGATCACGTCTTGCTCAATAGCTCGGAGATCATTTCCCGAGTTACCGGTCTGACTCAGTTCGCCACCTTGCTCTTCCCGGATCCGGCGCCAGCATGCCGCTACTCGAAACCCGTCCGACCCCTCAATGGGAAGCATATTTGCCAGCGCATAGCAGAAATTGGCCAGGCTGAAGAACGGGAAACCACGGCTCCGTGCCGATCAGAAGCAAGTTCACAATGGGCCCGCCACCGCGATCACCAGATTCTGACGGACTGTTCCCTGTTCGCGAACAGTGAAAAGGCCCTTGTTCCACTTCGATGCCCCACTCGCTTCACGCGTACGCCCATTCCGAAGGCGGCTGCGAGATGTCCGCATTCGTGCAGGATCATCGCAATTAAGCCAAGCACCGAGCCCTAAAAGGAACGGGTACAACCATCGGATCGCAAGATGCATCATTCCGGCCCCCCCTATCTCTAATCTTTCAACCTTCTCCGCTCAGGGCATCCGTAAAGCGACATGCCTCAAACAACACTGAAGTGCAGGATTCCTGAATGGGAAATCGGCAGCCCTTTCCAAAGACTGAATCCGTTTCAAAGCGGGATTGCAGGAAGAGCCCGGCAGAGGGGCGACTGCCTGGGCCCTCGTGTATCGGCATTACGACGCTGACGATATATCTATCTACTTTTCGGCCCTTCAGTGTGGAATCTGCTAACAGCTCCGGCTTACGAAGTTGAGGTCGAGTGCTTGCCCGGCTTGACTTCGAGTTCGTTGACGACCTGCTGCACGTTCGGCACCTTCTTGGCGAGATCTTCGGCTTCCTTCTTCTGCTTGGCCGTCTTGACCGATCCCTTCAGCACGAGCGTACCATTCTTGGCCGAACCGCTGATGCTCTGATCATTCAGGTTCGCATGCGCCTTGATCATCGCCTTGAAGTTGTCTTCGATGGCGCTGTCGAGGTTCGAAGCAACTGAACCTGCCTCGCTGGCGCCCGGAGGCCGCACGCCGATTTCATCGGCAACGGTGTAATCCGGCGCCGCCTGCCTGGCGACATTTTCAGCCTGGTTCTTCAGATCCTGGGAATCCAGATTGCCCTTAAGCGTCATGACGCCCTTGTCTCGGTCCTGCGAGACGCTGACGGCGCTTAGATTACTGTTCTTGAGTGAATCGCTGACTGCTGATTTCTCGTCGGGGTGTGATGGCTTGTTACAGCCTGCAACGACCATGGCGCCGGCCAGAATGGCAGCCGAGCTGAGCAGGAACGAGTGGCGGTGATTCCTCTAAGTTTCATATATTCCTCTCCTGGTGCATTAACGCACAATCTTCCACAGCCATTCAGATGTGACGCAAACCGGGCCGGTTGTCCCCTTCACTGCTGCGTGTTCTTCGCTGACCTCGAAAAGGTCTTGCGCGGTTCAGGCACTTGCGAACGACTGCCTGCGCACGACTCATGCCTCGTTCCGCTTTTCTTGCCCGCGTTCAGTGCAAAATTCGTGCGCCGATTCCCAGCGTTTTTGTCTCGATTCAGGCAACTTGAGCGAGCGCATTTTCCAACCGGTCACGGGTGACTGTCATCACAGTCCCGATTCAGTGAGTGAGAGCACCATATTTCGGGCTTTGGGGGATGCTCTTTGACTCCCGAAGTTTAAGAGAGGCCTTGAAGTTATTAGGCAAAAGACCGCTGAGACGAAACATTGTGAACTGGCGAGAAGAGTACCGGGGCAAGTGCACGAGCGCGGCGCAGGCAGCTAAAAGCCGTGCGCTCCGGAGATCGCGTCTGGATTCAACCGAGCTGCGGCACGCCGAAGCCGCTGATCGATGCACTCGTTCTTCGCGCGTCCGACCTGTCTGGATGTGGAACTCGTCCACATGAAAACGCTCGGCGAAGCCGAGTACACCAAACCCGAATACGAAGGCCACTTCCGCCATCGCGGACTCTTTCTGGGCGAGAACGTACGCGAAGCTGTTGGCGCGGGACGCGCCGATTACACGCCGATCTTCCTCAGCGAGATTGAAGCCCTTTTCGAATCGGGATCGCTGCCGCTCGACGTCGTGCTGATGCAGGTAACGCCGCCCGATGCCCACGGATTCGTGAGCCTCAGCACGACAGTCGACTGCACGCTGACCGCGGTGCGTTGCGCAAAGACCGTGATCGCCGAAGTGAATGACCGCGCCCCGCGCACGCACGGCGACACGTCGATCCACGTAAGCCAGATATCGGCATTCGTTGAGACTTCGCGCCCGCTGCTCGAAATGCACACCGAGCCCTTTACGGAGACGCATCTGAGTGTCGCCCGCAATGTTGCCTCACTCATTCCCGACGGCGCTACCCTGCAGCCCGGCATTGGCGGCATCTCCGAAGCGGTGCTGCATTGCCTCGAAGACAAGCACGATCTCGGCATTCACACCGAAATGTGTCCCGACGGCGTAGTTGATCTGATGGAAGCCGGAGTCATCAACGGACAACGCAAATCACTGCATCGCGGCAAGGCGGTCGCGGCATTCGTGCTCGGCACGCAGCGCCTCTTCGACTACATTCACGAGAATCCGAGCTTCGAATTCCGCTCGATCTCCTATACCAACGATCCGTTCGTCGTGGCGCAGAACGATCGCATGGTTGCCATCAACTCCGCATTGCAGATCGACCTGACCGGGCAGGTGTGTGCGGATTCTCTGGGCACCAAGCCCTACAGCGGATTTGGAGGCCAGATCGATTTCATTCGCGGCGCGGCGCGTTCTCGCGGAGGAGTTCCGATCATCGCCTTGCCCTCGACCGCCTGCCGCGGCTCGGTTTCCCGCATTGTGCCGGTTTTGGAGCCGGGAGCGGGCGTTGTGACCTCGCGCGCAGACGTGCACTACGTCGTGACCGAGCATGGTATTGCGTACCTGCACGGAAAGACCCTGCGGGAGCGCGCCGAGGCACTCATCGGCATTGCCGACCCGCGCTTCCAGCAGGAGCTTGAAGATTTCGCGGTGCGCGCGCACTACCTGGAACGCAAGACAGCCGCATATGCGTGAGGCAGCAAGGAATGACGAGGTACGAACAATGACAGTCGCAGAGAAAACGAGTGCCGGCAAGCGAGATCGAGGCCTCCTGCGAGTCGATGTGAACGAGTGCAAGGGATGCGGGCTGTGCATCGAAGCCTGTCCGCCCAAGGCGATTCATCTGAGCGAACAGCTGAATCACTATGGCTATCGCACCGCGACCTACAAAGGCTCGGGCTGCACCGGGTGCGGAATCTGCTTCATGGCCTGTCCTGAGCCCGGCGCGATCACGGTTCTGCGTTTGCGCCGTGGCGCAGCGATGCAGCAGGAGGAGGCCCTGGCATGCGCAAGCAACTGATGAAGGGCAATGAAGCGATTGTGAAGAGCGCGATTCTTGCCGGGTGTCGCGCTTTCTATGGATATCCGATTACGCCGGCCAGCGAGATCACCGAAGCTGCGGCGCTCTACATGCCGCAAACCGGCGGCGTCTTTCTGCAGGCCGAGAGCGAAGTGGCCGCCATCAACATGCTCTATGGCGCATCGTCGGCCGGCGTGCGCTGCATGACTGCCTCGAGCGGTCCCGGCATCAGCCTGATGCAGGAAGGCATCAGCTACATGGCCGGCGCGGAACTGCCCTGCGTGATCGCCGACATCACGCGCGGCGGACCGGGGCTCGGCAACATCGCTTCAGAGCAGGGCGATTATCACCAGGTGGTGAAAGGCGGCGGCAACGGCAACTACCGCACCATCGTGCTCGCGCCCTACTCCGTCCAGGAGATGGCCGACCTGACCGCTCTCGCCTTTGAACTGGCCGATCGTTATCGCAATCCGGTTGTGATCCTTGCCGACGGCTTTGTCGGCCAGATGATGGAGCCGGTCGAGTTCGCGGAGAAGGCTGCACTGCCGCCGCTGCCGGAGTGGGCCGTTGCCGGAACTGCCGAAACGCGCGCCAACATGATCACCTCGCTGCACATGGGTACGGATGATCTCGAAGCGCACGTGAACGCGCTCGAGGCGAAGTACCGGCATCGCCGAGCAGCGCGAAACGCGCGCCGAACAGCTGGTACACCGATGACGCCGACATCGTCCTGGTGGGTTATGGCATTATCGGACGCATCCTGAAAGCCGTTACCGCCGAAGCTCGCGCCATGGGTCATCAAAGTCGGGCTGCTGCGACCCATCACGCTGTATCCATTTCCCACTGAGGACTTTCAGCGGCTCGCCAAGAGCGCCCATTCCTTCGTCGTCGTCGAAATGAGCAACGGACAGATGCTCGAAGATGTTCGGCTGGCGCTGAACGGCGCACGTCCCGTCGAGTTTCTCAATCGCGTCGGCGGCAATGTGCCGTCGCACGAACAGGTCCTCAAATTTGTGCTGGCTCTTGCGGAGAAGGAGCAGATGGCCCATGTCTAGCATGGAATCCGATTACGAAGTTGTGCACTCGAAAGCGAAAGCGTTTCTACGAGACCTACGAGCGCAAGGAAGAACTGCAGCACCAGACGCACTACTGTCCCGGCTGCGGCCACGGCATCGTCCACAAGATGCTGGCCACGGACGATCGACGAACTTGGCATCCAGAATCAGACCGTCCTGATCAGCCCTGTCGGCTGCTCAGTCTTCGCATACAACTACTTCGACGTGGGCAATATGCAGGCCGCGCATGGCCGTGCGCCGGCGGTTGGCAACGGCCGTGAAACGCAGCCATCCCCACAGCATCGTCATCAGCTACCAGGGCGACGGCGATCTGTCCGCGATCGGCGCGGCCGAGATTCTGCATGCCGCCAATCGCGGCGAAAACATCACCGTGATCTTCGTCAACAACGCCATCTACAGCATGACCGGCGGCCAGGCTGCGCCCACAACGCTGCTGGGGCAGAAGAGCACCACAACTCCCCTCGGCCGCAGTGTCGCGAACGAGGGCTATCCGCTGCGCATGAGCGAACTGCTGGCCACGCTCGATGCTCCGGTCTATATCGAGCGCGTCGGCCTTGGCGACAACAAGCAGATTGCGCAGGCTTCGCGCGCCATCAAGAAGGCGGTCGAAAACCAGGTGCAGAGGTCTCGGCTTTTCGCTGATTGAAGTGCTCTCGCCTTGCCCGACGATCTGGAAGATGTCGCGCGGTCGACGCGCAGCACTGGGTTCGCGACGTGATGGAGAAGACCTATCCGCTGGGCGTGGTCTGCGACCGCACCAAGGACCGGAGCCGCGCGCCGCTGCAGATCACGCACCGGGCCTCGAAGAGATTCCGGCAATCCTCGGAATCGGCCATGCACGATCAACCCGATGCTGCCCTTCGCAAGCATGTGAGCAGAGCGACGTCGACCTTGCACGTTCGCGTCGCAGGATTCGGCGGGCAAGGCGTGCTGCTGCTCGGCGAAGTGCTGGCCGAGGCCGGACTCGATGCCGGGCTCGAAGTTTCGTGGCTGCCGTCCTATGGTCCTGAGATGCGTTCGGGAACTTCGAACTGCCACGTGCGCGTCTCCGAAAGAACCCATTGATTCACCACTCGTCACGGTACCGAATTTCCTGGTTGCCATGAACGAGCCGTCGCTGCGCAAGTTCGACCTGAGCGTGAGGCCCGGCGGCTGGGTTATCTACAACGGCGACGTCTTCCCGGAAGATTGTCAGCGGAACGACGTCAACGTGCTCGCGCTGAACTTTCACCCGCGCCGCCGACGAACTCGGCGATCCGCGCGCCGCCAACATGGTGATGCTGGGCGCACTGCTTGAAATCTCCGGCGGCTTGCCGCAGGCCAGTATCGATGCGGCTCTGCGCCGCCTGGTCAAATCCGAACGCTGGTATCAGCTCGACGAACGTGCCCTGGCGCGCGGGCGTGAGCTTACGCGAGGCAATCGCGCAACAAAGAGGTTGCAGTATGAAAGGCACCGCCGATCCAAATCTGATCGTCTACTTCGATGGCAAATACATGCCGCTTCGCGATGCGCAGGTCAATATCCTGACGCATGCGCTGCACTACGGCACCGGCGTCTTCGAAGGCATCCGCGCGCATTGGGTGCCGACCGAGGACGAGCTGTTTATCCTGCGCGCGCACGAGCACTACGAGCGCTGGAAGAAGAACTGCGGCATCCTGCGCATTCACGTTCCGGCAACCGTGGCGGAGCTCTGCGCCATCACCGTCGAGCTGATGCGGCGCAATTCGCTCCACACGAATGTCTATGTCCGGCCGCTGGCCTACAAGTCCGCCGAACGCGTCGGCGTCAGCACCGACGACCAGGACGCCTTCGCCATCGTTGCGCTGCCCTTCGGTGAATATTTGCACAGTGACAAGGGGCTGCATGCGGGCGTAAGCTCCTGGCGTCGGATCGAGGACAATGCGATCCCGGCGCGCGCCAAAATCTGCGGCGCCTATGTGAACAGCGCGCTGGCCAGCGACGATGCACGGCAGGCAGGCTTCGACGAAGCGATCTTCCTGAACGAGAACGGACATGTCGCCGAAGGCGCTACCTGCAACCTCTTCATGGTGCGCGACGGAAAGCTGATCACGCCATCCGTAACCGAAAACGCGCTCGAAGGCATCACGCGCAATTGCATCATGGAACTCGCATTTCGCGAAATGGGGCTGCGCGTTATTGAGAGGCCGATCGACCGCAGCGAACTCTACGTATGTGACGAACTGTTCTTCACCGGCACGGCCGTCGGCGTTGCACCCATCGTGCGCGTCGACCATCGCCCGGTGAAGGACGGAACCATCGGAGCGGTGACGCACGCAATACAAAACCTGTATTTCGACGCGACCCGCGGACACCTGCAGGCTTACTGGAACTGGCTTACCCCGGTTTACCAATCACGGATGAAGCACGAGCAGGAACTGGTCTCCACGGCTGGAACCATGTAGATGGAGCGGGCTCTCTCCTGCCGAAACCGCTTGGGTAAACGGTGCGGCCAACGGAGGAATACAAATGCTCGCAACAAAACTCGCAGAAAATGCCTACGACGTTGCGCTGGAGAACTTCGATTCCGCGGCGGACGCCCTGGGCCTCGATAACGATACGCGGGAGATGATCAAGTTTCCCGAGCGCGTGCTGACGGTAACCGTCCCGGTGCGCATGGACGACGGCCACATCCGGCGCTTCGAAGCCTATCGCGTGCAGCACTCCACGGCGCGCGGCCCGGCCAAGGGCGGCATTCGCTTCCATCCGCAGGTCACGCTGGATGAGGTGAAGGCGCTGGCCACGTGGATGACCTGGAAGTGCGCCGTCGTGAACATCCCGTTCGGCGGCGGCAAGGGCGGCGTCACCTGCGATCCGAAGCACATGTCGCAGGGCGAACTTGAGCGGATGACGCGGCGCTATACCAGCGCGATTCTGCCGCTGATCGGGCCGGAACAGGACATTCCCGCGCCGGACGTCTACACCAATTCGCAGACCATGGCGTGGATCATGGACACCTACAGCATGACCAAGGGCTACACGATTCCCGGCGTTGTGACCGGCAAGCCGATCAGCCTGGGCGGATCGCTGGGACGCAACGAAGCCACGGGCCGCGGCGTGTTACTACACCATTCAGTGCGCATGCGAACATCTCGGCACGCCGCTGAAGGGCGCGACCGTGGCTGTTCAGGGCTTTGGCAACGCCGGCTCCATCGCCGCGCAGTTGCTGCATGAAGCCGGCGCCAGGGTGATCGCGGTCAGCGACTCCACCGGCTGCATCTACAATCGCGACGGACTCGACATTCCGGAACTGATTCACATGAAGACGATCACCGGAAAGGTGAATGGCTTCCCGGGCAGCGAGCCGATCGATCCTGCCGCGCTCCTGGCCCTCAAGTGCGACATCCTGGTTCCGGCGGCGCTCGAAAACACCGTCACGGGCGACAACGCCGGCACCATCGGCGCGCGCATCATTGCCGAAGCTGCCAACGGACCGCTAACGCCCGCGGCCGACCGCATCCTCGAGACGAAGGGCGCGTTCATCATTCCCGACATTCTGTGCAACGCCGGTGGCGTAACCGTGTCGTACTTCGAGTGGGTGCAGGACGAGCAGCACCTCTTCTGGGAGGCGCAGGATGTTTACAACCGCCTGGAGAAGGTGATGAAGACCTCGTTCCGCGACGTGGTCAAGATTCACCTGGAGCGCAACGTTCCCATGCGGATTGCCGCCAACATGCTCGGCATCGGCCGCGTGGCCGAAGCCATCCACATCCGCGGAATTTATCCGTAATTGGCGGATTGCTGTACGGCAGTTCATCGGGCGGCATTGTATGATGCCGCCCATTTCGTTTCCGCGAAGCAATCAAAGCGAAGCCTGTGCCGGCTCTGCCAGATGTTTCGTTTTAATTTCGCCGGCAATCTCCGCTACACGCCGGTACGAGTCGAGGCGCGCCTTGTGATCCCACGTGTCCGTCACCACGATCACTTCGTTGGCTCCGGTATCGGCGACGAGCTTTTCGAGCCCAGCCTTCACCGTCGCATCCGATCCTACAATCGCTTCGCGCAATCTGCTTTCGACGGCTGCTCGTTCAAAGTCGCTCCACAGCGAATCCATCGAATCCACAGGCGGCAATGACTCCACTGGCTGGTTGCGGATCAGCCGCAGAAACCGCTGCTGCGGAGTAGTGAACAGTTTCTGCGCGGCCGCATCCGTCTCCGCCGCAATCACCGGCACCCCGATCATCAGCCATGGCTGATGCAAAATGTCACTCGGCTTGAAGAGTGCGCGATAAAGACGCGCCGAGTGCAACATCATCTCCGGAGCAAAATGTGCTGCAAAGGCGAAGGGCAAGCCTTGTTCGGCAGCCAACCTCGCGCTGTAGTCACTGGAGCCGAGCAGGGTGATCGGAACACGACTATTCTTCCCCGGAATCGCCTTCACCACCTGCCCCGGGAACTCCGGTCCGAGGTACGTTCGCAACTCCGCCAGCAACTCAGGAAAATCATCTCCCGTCTGCCGCAGATCGCGTCTCAGCGCGCGCATGGTGTGGAAGTCGCCGCCCGGCGCGCGGCCCAGCCCCAAATCAATCCTTCCCGGGTACAACGCATCGAGTGTTCCAAACTGCTCCGCGACCACCAGCGGCGCGTGGTTCGGCAGCATCACGCCGCCGCTGCCCACACGAATCGAATTTGTTGCGGACGCCACATATCCGATCAGAACCGGCGTTGCCGAACAGGCCAGCCCTTCGATCGAGTGATGCTCCGCCAGCCAGAAGCGGCGAAATCCCCACTCCTCCACATGTCGCGCCAAGTCAACCGAACGCGCAATTGCCACCCCTGGCAATTCCCCCGGTCGCATTCCAACAAGGTCCAAAACCGAAATCGGCAAACTCATCATTGTTTTAGATGAACAACTCTCGACATTGATTCATCACCGGAATCATCAGAGCCGATCCAGCACCTCACGGGAGGTTGGTGGCAGATAGACCCCGAGCAGCTTCCGCACCCACCAGGCCCCGGTCTGGCGCTTCTCTTCGGGAGTCGTGAATCGGTACTGATAAAAGAGTGCGCGAATAAATGCCGGCGACTTCCCTTCAAACGGATCTTTCCGCATCAGCTTCAGAATCGCCGGATCCGCCGCCAGCAGTCTCTGGATAAAGCGCAGGAACCACTGGCTGTAGTCCGGCACGCGAATCCCATGGCCTGTGACCCGCACAGAAAACGGCAGGAACCAGATCAGCCAGTCCAGCCGCAGATGATACGGCGCCACCTGCGGAGGCCTGCGCATCGGATCGCCGGGCTTGCCTTTGAAGCTGTACTCCCGCCATTCGGTCGCCGCCGTGATTACGCGATCGCCTGTGCCTTCAATCACGATCTCGTATCGCTCGCGGCCAATGTTGCCAAATGCGCCGTACGCCCCAACCAGGTGCAGCGAATTGTAATTCAGGTTCATCGCCTGGTTCGGCGTCATCAGGTTGAGAGCCGGCTGAATGCTCAACAGCACCGTCACCACTGCCAGCAGGTACAGGACAACATCAAATGCCAACGGCCGCGCCACCATCGGTGGCGCGTTCAGCGGCAGGGTAAATGAAAGAACCCGATCGTCAAATGCGCTCACTCCCATGACCACCGTCAGCCAGTTCAGCCACGAGTAGTTGCCGCTCACGATCAGAACCAGCTGGTGAAAGATGATGAGGCCGCCCGCAATCGCCGCAAAGGGCTGTGGAGCAAACAGCGCAAACGGCGCCGCCACCTGCACAAAGTGGCTCACAAGGGCTGAAAGCCGATGCATCGGCCTGAGAATGCGATGAAAATACCAGCTCAGCGGATTGGGCAAAGGCTGCGTCTCGTAGTGGTAGTAGAGGCAGGTCAGATCTCGCCAGCATCGATCGTGCCGCAGCTTAATCAGCCCCGCTCCCACCTCCGTCCGGAAAAGCATCCAGCGCAGAATCACGATCGGAATAATGTCCGGCTGCATCCGCATCGGCCCCAGAAAAGCCGCGAAGAATCCCGCCTCGAGCAGCATCGACTCCCACCCGAAGCCAAAAAACTTCTGCCCGACATTCACCACAGAGAGGTAAAGCACATACAGCAGAAGCCACGCCCCGATCGAAACCCACGCCGGCCCCCGTTCAGTGAAACCCGCGAACGCCAGCACAGACACCACAATGCCCGTCCAAGCCACCACGTCGAGCAGCCGGTCGGAGTATCGCCAGCGAAAGATTCCAGGCGCGGTGCGCCAGCTCGTTCTTCCCAGATAATCCGGCACGGGAAGCAAGCCGCGTTCGCCCAGCAGAGGCTTGAACTGGTTCACAACCGCAAGGAACGCCAGGAAATAAATCGCCGCCATTCCCCGCTGAATCACCAGCCGCGTGATCCAAACCTCACCGAGATATGCGTCCCCACGTAAGCTTGTCATCTTGAGCGAAGCGGGTTGAAAGACCTGCCTGACAATTATTCGATAGGTGGGTTGCATTCGGATCGCAAAGTTCCCGTAGGGAACAACGGAAAATAGCCCCGGGTGGAGCGTAGCGGAACCCGGGGATAGCGAACAACAATATCCAAAGTCCCGGAGGGACACAGGAAAATCCTTCTATTTCCGCGATCTTCGGGCGTCGCATCGCGCCGAACATGACCGCGGTTGTTTCTGCACGGCATCCGCCAGAGCAATCGAGGCAGTCTGCCGGAAATGTCCGAACGTCGGTACCTCGCATACATCATGGCAAGCGTCGTCATGGCATGGTTTCGTACCCTTTCCAGCGATCGAATCAGCTGCTAACGTTAAGAATTGTTAAGCGGGCTACGAAGCCATTACTGCGGTGTGCGAGACTTATCAGCCGTAGGGGTATTCGGCATTGTCGGCTGTGGTTGAAGTGAAGCAGATGGAAAGCGCGGAGAGGCAGAGGACGCTCTCGTTGTTGCTGGTCGATGACGACGTGGAGCTGTGCGGCATGATGCGGGAATTCTTCACGCAGGAAGGCCATCACCTGGAGTGCGCCTACAACGGGCGCGAGGGATTGACGGCCGCGCTGAATGGGTCATACGACCTGGTGATTCTTGACGTAATGCTGCCGATTCTCGACGGCTTTGAGCTTTTGCAGCGGCTGCGGCGGCGCAAGGATCTGCCAATCATCATGCTCACGGCGCGCGTGCAGCAGCAGGACCGGATTCGCGGGCTCGATTCCGGCGCGGATGATTATCTTCCCAAGCCATTCGACCCGGATGAACTGCTGGCGCGGATTCGCGCGGTGCTGCGGCGATCAGAATCTCTGACGCGCGTGGAATCGGAAGACCTTGTCATCGGAAACATCCGCGTGAATCCGACCGCGCGCCAGGCGTGGATCGACGGCGAGCCCGTGGAACTGACGGCAACCGAATTTGATTTGCTCGAGATGCTGATGCGCTCGGCGGGGCGCGTGGTTTCTCGCGACGAGATCACCGCCGCGCTGTTCGAGCGCGAGGCGACGCCATACGACCGCTTCCTCGATGTGCACATCAGCCATTTACGCAGGAAAATCGAGGGCAAAAAGCTCGAAGGCCGACGCAGCCTGATCAGAACCGTACGCGGAGTGGGATATGTCTTCACCGGCGCAGCCTAAGGTTCTGCTGCGGCACTCACTGTATATCTGGGTGCTGCTGGCCATGGTGGGGATTCTGTCCCTCTCGTTCGTGGTATTCCGCGCCATTTCAGAACAGATGCAGACGCAGAAGATCGATCCGGTCTACGACCGCTTCGACGAGCTGCAACTGGAAAGCGCGCGCAACATTCTCTCCAGCAGCGGTGAACCGGCGCTCGCGAACTACCTGAACACGCTGAATAACATCTTCGGCGGATCGCATTATCTGCTCAACGCCAGAGGCAGGGATCTTGTTTCGGGCGCGGACCGCTCGGCCATGCTGCCCGCGCCGCCCGCGGTTAAGTCGCGCACCGGTATACACAACCACTGGGAGATCACCCATCGTTCGCAGGATGGCCGCTTCTGGTTTGCCGCCGAAGGGCAAACCCGGCCGCCGCGCATCTGGTCGTTTCTTCCCTACTACTTTCTCGTAATCGGCGCGACCGGCATCCTGTGCTGGATCGCGGCCGCCGGAGTGATATCGCCGATTCGCAAGGTGGCCACGAGCATTGCGCTCTTCGGGCAGGGGAACCTGGGCGTTCGCGTCGAAACCGATCGCGACGACGAGATCGGCCAGCTGGGGCGGTCGTTCAACGAGATGGCGGAGCGGCTGGAGCGGCTGATTGTAAGCGAGCGGCGTCTGCTTGGCGACATCTCGCATGAGCTCAGGTCGCCGCTGGCGCGGTTGAAGTTTGCCATGAAGCTGGCGCGCACCAGCCCCAACCCCGCTGCGGCGCTGGAGCGCATTGAGCGGGATGTGAACCGCATCGCTTCGCTGGTCTCAGACATTGTGGAAATCAACGTGGTGGAGGACGACCCGGCGCTCCATGAACAGCGGGAGATATGCGTGCGCGACGTCATCGACGAAGTGGTGCGCGATTGCAACCTCGAAGCGGAGGCGCGCGGTTGCAGAATCGAAGTGAGCGGCGACGTTTGCGGGTCGGTGCATGGAAATCCAGAGTTGCTGCGGCGCGCGGTGGAGAATGTATTGCGCAATGCCATCCGCTACTCGCCGGAGAAATCGCCTGTCGAACTCACCATCAACGAGACGCCGGATGATGCGAACATCGTAATCCGCGACTTCGGCCCAGGAGTGCCCGACGAGGCGCTCAACCGGATTTTCGATCCGTTCTTCAGGGTCGAGGAGGCCCGCAACACCAATGGCGGAGGATCGGGGCTGGGCTTGTCTATCGCCAAGCGAGCCGTACATTTGCATCGCGGATCGATTACCGCGGAGAACGCAACCCCAGGGTTGCGCGTTGCGATCGCAATTCCGCTGACCCGCGAAGCGGTTATGAACACGAAATGACACCACTTCGAGTGCACTCCAGCACTTAACGTTTCTTAAGCTGCAGAATTCCGCTTCTGTAGTTCACTCAGTGTAGTGCCTCACTTTCTCAAATTCATCGAGGCATCCGAGGAGAACATCATGAAGCGTTTGTTTGGATACGCACTTATGCTCACTCTTACAGCTGCCCCGGCGTTGGCTGCCAAGAATTCGCAGTCGGTTAATTTTTCGGAAGCTGTTAAAGTGGGCTCGACCAATATTCCCGCGGGTGACTGCAAAGTGACCTGGACCGGCACCGGCGACAACGTTCAAGTCACCCTGACCGAGAACGGCAAGTCAATCGCTACCATTCCCGCAAAGCTTGTTCAAGAGAAGAACAATCACAAGGGCTACGTGGTCAGTCATGCCAGCGGCACGGATCAGTTGCAAGCGATTCAACTCAGCAACTTGAGCCTGCAGTTCGAGAGCCCTGCAGTTTCCGGCCAGTAAATCGGATCGAATTCCGCGTTCTCAACGACAGGTCTCTGTCGTTGGGCCGGAACAACGTCAGACCAAGCCTCTGACACTTCCCCAAAAGGTTCTGTTCATACACGCTCCTGTGTCTGAACTCTCCTAAGCCCCTTCCGGCCCTTACCGGAAGGGGTTATTTTTCGCCCGGTCGCGCAGAAGTCCTTTGGTTGCGGTTGTTTTGGGGCGATGACGCACACTTGGCTCCGGGAGCCGCTTCAAGGTATACTAGAAATTCGGCAAGCTGAGGGTGGGTGTGTCTTCATTCGCCCCATCGCCCGTCAGTGACACAAGACGGATGAGAGCCGCAGGCAAGCGGCTCGGGCTGGCGCGGAAACTTGAGACAAGTCTGGAGCAAATGAGATGGCACAGGTATGTGATGTTTGTGGCAAAGGGCCGCAGTTTGGCAATAACATTTCGCACGCGCACAACGTAACCAGGCGCCGCTGGAATGTGAATCTGCAGGCAGTGAAGGCACTGGTCAACGGCGCGCCCAAGCGCATCCGTGTTTGCGCCAGCTGCATTAAGAGCGGCAAGATCAACAAAGCGTAGCTGCGCGTTCATGGCCGGCCCGATCGGCCGGCCATCGAATCAACCAATTGCACTCGAAGACCTCATCCCATGCGGATGGGGTTTTTCATTGCCGGTAGAGGGACTACGGAGCTTTCGGCGCCGGAACTGCACCGGCCCCGGCCAGCGGATTCTCCCAGGGAAATGCCTTCGCATCCAGCCCCTGCGGCGACCAGCGATCGACGACGGCTTTGCCCAGCTTGCCCAGCGTTTGCTCGGCTTCGTTGTCGCCCGTCCAGCGCTGGTCCGCGTTGTCCCAGGTGAAACCGGCGATCACCACCGGGCCGGCCTTGGTGGAAATCAGAGCCACGTCGTTGCGGACCTTGTCGAGGGCTCCGATTTTGTTGCCTATAGCCGAGCCGGTCTCGCTGGTATCGAGCGTCTCGATATAGCGCGGAAGGCTGTCGCGGTCCTCCGTGTGGCGCATCATGTCGAGAATCGTGCCGCAGATTGGCCCATCGCCCTGTTGCGGTGCGGAGTTGTCGAGCGCCAGGTGACACGTGGCGAAACGCTCCACAATAGTGGCCATCTCCCGCGCGGTGGTTTTCCCAAGGCCGAATTTCGGCTGATCGGCCGGCATGGGTTCGGTAGCAGGGATAGCGATCTTCTTGTAGAGAACGGTCTGGTGCAGGCCGGCCGCGAGGAGTGTCGCATTGATATGCGCGAGGCCGAGGCGGTCGATGGCCATGTTGGTCGCGGTGTTGTCGCTGACCACCACCATCAGCGTCAGCGTGTCGCCGAGCGTCAATGCGAGAGATGGGGTAAGTTCGCCGAGGACCCCGGAGCCCCCAACCTGGTTGGCTTTTGTCAGTACGATGCGCTCGTCAAAGGCGGCCGTGCCTGCGCGGATCTGTTCGGCCGCATCGAGCAGGATTCCCATCTTGATGACGGATGCGGTTTGCACCGGTTCATCGGGATCAACCGACGCGGTTTGCCCCGTGCGCAGATTGTGCGCATAGAGGGCGACGTGGCCGTGGTGCGCATCGGCGATCGCCTTGATTTGCTGGTCGAGCGGGGTGTCTTCCTGCGGGAATGCTGCGGCGGATGAAACCAACGCGACCAGGACGGCCAGGGCGGTGCTGCGCACGGAGAAGGTCATGCGAATCAGCGTAACGCAGCGGATCGCAGATTCTATTTCGAATCGGACTCGTGCTCGAAGGTCAACGACGCTGAGTTGATGCAGTAGCGCAGTCCTGTCGGGCGCGGTCCGTCGGGGAAGACGTGGCCGAGATGGCCGCCGCAGCGGGCGCAAGTGACCTCGATGCGGCGCATGCCAAACGAATTGTCCTCATGCTCCTGGACGGCCTTCGAGTCCGCGGGAATAACGAAGCTCGGCCAGCCGCAGCCCGAGTCGAATTTGGCTCCCGAAAGAAACAGCAGGGCCCCGCAGCCGGCACAGTGGTAGTTGCCCGTCTCGTGATTCTCGGTGAGGGCGCCGGTAAAGGGCCGCTCCGTGCCTTTTTCGCGCAGCACGTGATACTGCTCCTGCGTCAGCATGCTGCGCCACTCGGTATCGCTGTGCGTGATTTTCGCGGACTTGTCTTGCTCGTTAGGTTCGGCGCTCATCAGACCTCCAGGGAAATGTTGGATGCACGCGGAAAGCCATGGATGCGTTATCAATCGACTTCGGCGATCACGTCGATCTCCACCAGGGCATCCTTGGGCAATCGGGCCGCTTCAATCGTCGTGCGGGCCGGAGCGCCAACCCCCTGCGGGGCCAGGTACTCGGCATAGGCGGCGTTCATCGCGGCGAAGTCCTTGAGGTCCTTCAGGTAGACGTTCGCTTTCACAACGCGCGAGAGAGAGCTCCCAGCCGCTTCGAGAATCGCTTTCAGGTTTTCGAGCGTACGCCGGGTCTGTTCGGTAATTCCGCCCGCGATAAGCTCCTGCGTGGAAGGGTCAAGTGCGGCTTGCCCTGCCGTGAAAACAAGGTTGCCGCTGCGAATGGCCTGCGAATAGGGCCCCACTGCATTGGGGGCAGAGGGTGTCGAAATGACCGTTTTGCTCATGCCTCAATTTTAGTGGCTGGGACTCCTGCGGGGCTCGCGTGCGCCGGCAGGCGAGACCCCCGGAGAGGCAGAGCGCCACAAGCTATTGCCAGCTTCCCAGCAGGCCGCCCACGATGAACAGCCCCACTAACCAGTAGCCGCCATTGATCGCGAACAGCTTGAAGGGCTTCCTTTCATACAGGCCTTGAGGCACGTTCGGCGCGGCGAAGAAGCCGATCCACATCAGGACGCCGATCACGCATCCATACTTGAATCCCGTTTGGTGAGACCAGGCGATGATGCACGCCAGGATGAAGGACAACACCAGGTCGCCGATGAACGATGCGACCATGCCGAGCAGCAATCCATCCTTTTTGCCCGGCTCCCGCTTCGCGCCGCTCAGTTCCATCCATGGCTTCGCAAACAGCGGCGGTGAATACCAGGTGGCGCCCAGGACCCAGAGGATAATCCCTGAGACCAGGATCGCGATGTTGTTCAAAGAAGGAAAATGAATCATGTAAATCCCCCCGAAGCGCGGTTGCGCAGCAGTTTCACAGCAAATCGATTTGCTCTGTGATTGCGCCTAAACTGTCGCCCCCGCGGAAGCGACTGTCAAGCACAAACAGGGGATGGTACAGGTGGAATCAACATTCCGACGTAATATACGTCAACCCGGCGTTTTCACGCCTTTATCCAGCATTTCCAAGGCTTTAGCGATACGGTTCTGACGCGTTTCTTCTTTCTTCGCCTCGGTAATCCAGCGGCAGTACTCCTTCCGGTGGGTGTAGCTCAGCTTTTCAAAAGCGGCGAAAAGGCCTGCCTTCTTCAGCAGCTTCTCAAACTCGGCCGGAACCTCCACCGTCCGAACCTCATCGTCCTTCCACACAACCACTTCCACGGTGTCTCCGGGAGCTTTGCCGATCTGAGCCTGAATTGCCTTCTGGATGCCGAGCATGTGTTCCGTGGCTCCGCATTTCACCAGCGAACCGGCATAAGGCACCCCGTTGAAGGTGGCCTTCACCGGAACCCTCCCTTTGACGCCGAATTCCTTCTCGACTTCGTAGGGAAAAACGACACCGGCCCCACCGCCAATGCCCGACAGGATAGTGGCTTTGAATTTGTATCTCTTCATGCAATCAACCTCGCATTACGCGCCGCGAGAAACCCCGCGCAGTGCCGTCAATTTGCCACACGGACCTTCTGAAATCAACGTGAAAATGCGAGGAATCCGCCCAAAAGCAGGCATCCCATCCGGTCGCACATACGCAGCGCAAGCGACTCGGATGGGATGTGAGGGCCGGCCTGGACGCGCTTACACCAGCTTGGCGTCGAGGGTCACTTCGGTGTTGTTGGCGAAGAGCTTGGAGATGGGGCAGCCGGCCTTGGCTCCAGCCGCAGCCTTGTCGAAGACTTCCTTGGTGGCGCCGGGAACGCTGGCGGTCGTGGTCAGAGCGATCTTGGTGATGGAGAAGCCGTCATCCACCTTGGCCAGGGTCACCGCGGCGTGGGTCTCGATCTTCGTGGGCGTCAGGCCCGCGCCGCCGAGCTGCGCGCCCAGCGCCATCGAAAAGCAGCTTGCATGGGCTGCCGCAATCAGCTCTTCGGGAGTGGTGCCGCTGGCGGCGCCTTCAAAACGGGTCGCAAACGAGTAGTTCGCGTTGTTGAGCACGCCGGTGGCGGTCGAAATGGTGCCCTTGCCTTCCTTCAGTGAACCTGTCCAAACCGCACTTGCCTTGCTTGCCATAGATATTCTCCTTTGGGGAATTTCGGATCGTTCGATCTGTGTTGGGGGGCGCGCCGCCCAGGAAAAGTCTGGCGGCGTAACGAATTTGGTTCTTTGGGCATCCGCTGCGATGCAACGGGATTCAGGCCCACTACTTCATGGTAATCTCTGACCCATGCTCCCCAACAGGCCCCGTCTCTTCGATGAGGAAAATCCCGCGAATTCTTCACGAAGCGGCGCGCTCTGCACGACGGACGCGGAGGAAGGCGCCCGTCGACCACCATTGCCAGATCTGCCCCACCTGCTCCCACCGCCTGACCGGACATAAGTGCAAGCTGGTCTGCACCCACTGCGGCTACTACCTCAGCTGCGCGGACTACTACTGATATCAAAACAGGGAGTCCCGAGTAGGAAATAACCAACGGCGTTACTGCGCGAAGCAGAGCGAGCGGCGCCCTCGATACGCGGCCCTTGGTACTTCGGTCCGGTGCCTTTGATTTGACGCCATTTTGATTCCCGATATATTTACGACATGAAGTTTGTTTTCACTCCCGCCGTGTCCGTCGCGTGTTGTTGCGCGCTCGACCGGCCGTGTGGGTGATTCAGGCTCGATTCATCCAGTTTCACCACCCGGCCGCATTCAGCACATCCCGCTGATGCGGCTTTTGATTTTTCGGTATTTAATTTTCAAATTGCGTTTCGGCCCCAATGCGTTCTGCCCCATGCGTTCTATAGGTCCAATGAATTCTGCTCTTCTCAATTCGCCGCTCCACACCACCGCCTCCCGGCGGGCTGGCTGTTGTTGTAGCCGCTGACCCGATTCCCCTTTTCACAATGCATCGCGCGAATCCTCAGCTTCAGGCTGACGAGCGCAATCCTTCCCCGGCCCTCAGAAAACAAGGCCTTGATCCACCGCAATTCTTCAGGAGATCCCGTGACACTAGCATCCCGTTTCTCACGCATTCTTCCCGTCGTATTTCTCGCCGCAGCCCTGGCCGCGCATGCGCAGGTCGTCGGCGGCACCATCGGCGGCACGGTTCACGACATCAGCGGCGCATCCGTTTCCGAAGCCACCGTCACCGTCCGTCAAACTGGAAACCGGCGCAACTCGCACGCTCACCACCGACTCCGAAGGCCGCTTCTTTGCGCCGTCCGTCCCGGTCGGCGCATTACGACGTCTCAGCCGCGCATCAAGGGATTTGCAGACGCAACAGCAGACCGGCATCACCCTCACCATTGGCCAGAGCCTTCAGCTCAACTTCGTCCTCGGTGTTGCCGCTGTCGCAGCAGGCAGATCGTGGTCGACGCTTCCGATCCGAGATGTGAACACCACGACGCAGCAGACCGCAGGCCTCGTCGACGAGCGCCAGGTGAAGGAGCTTCCGCTCAACGGCCGCAGCTACGACGAACTGCTCACCCTCAACCCTGCCACCGTGAACTACACCAACGAGCGCTCCGGCGGCATCGGCACGTCGAACTCGTCGGTCGGCAACATGTTCGCCGTGAGCGGCCGACGCCCGCAGGACAATCTGTTCCTGCTGAACGGCATTGAGTACACCGGCTCCTCGCTCATCAACGTCACGCCCGGCGGAACCAGCGGCCAGCTGCTCGGCGTCGACGCGGTGCGCGAGTTCAACGTGGCGACGGATACCTATGGCGCAACCTACGGCAAGCGCGACGGCGCGCAGGTCAGCATCGTCACCACCTCCGGCACCAATCAACTGCACGGCACAGCATTCGAGTTCATCCGCAACAGCGCTCTCGATGCGCGCAACTACTTCGACCAGGGCGCGATTCCCGAGTTTCAGCGCAACCAGTTCGGCGGCTCGCTCGGCGGACCCATTCGCGCCAACAAGCTCTTCCTCTTCGGCAACTACGAAGGATTCCGCCAGAACTGGGGACTGAGCGCGCGTCACGCTCGTGCCCGACAATGAAGCGCGCCAGGGTTATCTGCCCAACTCCTCCGGTGCAGGAGCAGTATGTCGGCGTCAATCCTGCCGTCGCGCCTCTGCTCGCTCTGTGGCCCGTGCAGAACGGTCCTGAACTGGGCAGCGGAATTGCGAGAAGCCTTCAGTCATCCGCCGCAGCACATCCGCGAAGATTTCGGCACCACGCGCTTCGACGACAACCTCGGCGGCAAAGATCTGCTCTTCGCCGTCTACACCGTCGACGACAGCACCGCCAACACGCCATCGCAAAATCCGCTGAGCCTGATTGACGAAAGCCTGCGCGAGCAGGTGGCCAGCGTGCAGGAGCAGCACGTCTTTTCGCCCGCCCTGCTCAACACCGCCCGCTTCGGCTATTCGCGCGCTAGTTATTTCTTCACCGGCTACAGCCCTGTTTCCATTCCCGGATGGGTTGCCGGCGAGCCGATCGGCGCCATCGTCATCAGCGGCAGCACCGCCTCCAACGGCGCATCCGCAAATCACCCAGGCCGGCCTCAACGTCGGCAGCAACAACGCCGCGACGCGCAATCTCTTCACCTGGGACGATCACGTCTACTGGTCGCACGGCCGCCATCAGATCGAGGTCGGCGTGTGGCTCCAGCGCATTCAATCGAACGATCTGCTGGCGCAGGATCAGTACGGCCAGGCCTCATTCAGCACGCTTGCAATCATTTCTGCAGGGCACCGTGAAGACCTTCACCGTCGTTCCCTCGCCGACGGAGCTCGGCTGGCGTTCGCTCGAAGGCGCAGCCTTTGTCGAAGACACCATCAAGCTCACGCCGCGTCTCGAACTGCGCGCCGGCTTCCGCTCCGAATCCACCAACGGCTGGAACGAAGCGCAGGACCGTGCCGCCAACTACGCGATTGTCGCAGGCGTTCTGCAAACGCAGCCTGTCGTCGGCGGCTCCGCGCTCAGCAAGAATCGAGCCGTCTTCCTGCCCGAGCCGCGCGTCGGCTTCGCATGGGATGTGTGGGGCAACGGCAAGACCGCGATTCGCGGCGGATTCGGCCTCTATCACGGACTGCTCGACACGCTCGACTATCGCCTCGACCAGACCGCGCCCTTCAACACCGCCGAGTCCATCTCGAACATCGCGGTTTCCGACTCTCCACATCACGCCGGGCACGCCACCGCCCGCCGGCATCGAAGGTCTCGCCAAGCAACGTGCAGCCCGATATCGACACGCCGGCGGTCCTTAACTGGAGTCTCCGCATCGAGCAGCAGATTGCTCCGCGCACCTCGCTCACCGTGGGCTACGTCGGCTCGCACAGCTATCACCAGATTCTCTCTGAAGACATGAACGAACCGGTGCCGACGTATCTCGCCGACGGATCGCCCTTCTATCCCGCGGGCGCGAACCAACGCCAATCCCAATCTCGCCAACTCCACATCGTGGGTCTCGCAAGGCGTTGCCGCATATCACTCGCTGATCGTCGATGTGCGGCGGTCATTTGCAAGCGGCTTCCAGTTCCGCGGCAATTACACCTACTCGAAAAATCTCGACGACGGATCGGCATGGAACACCAGCGTCAGCGGCAACACGCCCGCCTTCGTTGAATTCCCGCTCGATCCCAAGCTCGACTGGGGACCGGCAGCCACCGACGTGCGCCACGCCGCCTCGTTCAACGGCAGCTACGAATTGCCGTTCGGCCCGCATCGCCGCTTTCTCGCTCACGCATCCACGCCCGTAAACATCGTGGCCAGCGGCTGGACCGCGAGCGCCATCCTGGCCGTGCAAACCGGCTTCCCCTTCACGCCCCAACTCGGCTACAACCCCACCGGCAATGGCGACACGCGCAATCCCGTGCGACCCAACTGGAATCCGAACTTCAGCGGAACCCTATACCCGCGTACGCCCCAGCAATACTTCAACGCCGCCGCGTTTCTGCCGCCGGCCGCCGGAACCTACGGCAACGTCTCGCGCGACGCGCTGACCGGTCCTGGCCTGTCAGAACTCGACTTCTCCGCTACCCGCAACGCGCATCTCACCGAGCGCCTCGGCCTGCAGTTTCGCGCAGAGTTCTTCAACATTCTTAACCACACCAACCTGCAGACCCCCAACGAAGTGGTCTACACGTCGGCCACGTCCGGCGTCTCGCCCACGGCGGGCCTGGTCTCAGCCACATCCACCACCTCGCGCCAGATTCAATTCGGCGCAAAGCTGTCGTTCTGATTCGTTGCGGCATTTTTCTTCAAGCACAAAAAAAACCAGCGATGCCCTCGCGCATCGCTGGTCTTCCTATTCCCTATTTCCTATTCCCAAGTCCCAAGTCCCAAGTCCCAAGTCCCAAGTCCCTAGTCCCTTAGTCCCTTAGTCATTCCCTGCCCTTCTCGCTCGCCTTCCGCGCCGCTTCGAATTCATCTCCGGGCTGCCACTCGACGGTCTTCGCCTGTTCGCTGGCGAGCCAGCCGAGCACGAATCCAAACCGAGCCAGCTTGGCGTTGCCGCGGAAATCCCAGTCGGCGTGGTACTCGTCCGACGGCTGGTGGTAGTGATGCGCAGCGTAGTCCTCAGACTGCGCGTGCCCCCACGCCTCGTCGTGCCCCTCGAACAGCTCGCCCTGGTCGACGAGAACGCAGGAATCGCCCACGCGCGCCAGCGAGAAATGATCGGAGCGGTAGTAGTGCCCCGCCATCGGATTCGGATCCGGCAGCAGTTGCAGATCGAAGTCCTTTCGCCACCGTCTGTACCGTCGGCCAGAAGTCGATGCGCTCCGCTCCGCCCAGGTCTCACCGAGCGCGGAACGCCGATGGGCAGCAGCATGTCGTAGTTGAGATCGAGCGCGATGTCGCGCGCCGGGACCGGCGGATGCTCGCCAAGATACTGCGAGCCGAGCAGTCCCTGCTCTTCCGCGGTAACCGCGGCAAAGTACATGGCGTGCGGCGGGCGCTGCGGCGATTGCGCAAAGGCACGCGCCAGTTCCAGCAGAATGCCGCAGCCGGTGCCGTTGTCGGCAGCCCCGTTGTAAATGTCGTCGCCTTTCGCGTCGGGATCGATGCCGAGATGATCGTAATGCGCGGTGTAGAGAACCGCGTTCTCCGGGCCAGCTGAAGAACCGGCGACGCGACCGACCACGTTGGACGAATCGTATTTGCGCACGCGGCTTTCGATGTGCGCCTTGAGGCGGACGTTAAGTTCCTGCGCGTGGAAGCCGCGCTGGCCCGCCCGCTCGATGGCCTGGTCAAGATCGCCGAGCCCTGCGAGCGTGAACAGCTGCTGCGCCACATCGTGCTGGATCCACGCAGCGGCGCGCAGCGTGTTGATGGGATCGCCGGCGAGATAGCTCTTCTCGATGGCCTGCGAATTCTCGCACAACCTGCCAGCCATAACTCGCCAGATCGGTGCGATGAATGATCAGCACGCCCAGTGCGCCGCGACGCGAGGCTTCTTCATACTTGTAGGTCCAGCGGCCGTAGTAGGTGAGCGCCTTGCCCTTGAAGAACTTTTCATCGTCGGAGGGCGGCTCGTTGACGATGACCAGCGCGATCTTGCCCTTGAGATCGACGCCTGCGTAGTCGTCCCAGTTGTACTCGGGCGCATGAATGCCGTAGCCGACGAAGACAATGGGCGCGTCGATGTCGGCGGTCGGCTGGCCGGTCTGGTCCTTGGAGACGATCTCCGAGCCGTAGGTCAGATTCGACCGGCTCGGCCGCTCGCAGGCACAAAGGCAAACTTCGTCTTGTCCTCGATCGTGTGCACGGCGATAGAGCGGCACTTGCTGGAAGTAAGTGCCATTGTCGCCGGCGGGCTCGAGGCCCGTCGAGCGCGAACTGCGTGGCAATGTACTCGGCGGCCAGTTCGGCGCCGCGCGTGCCGGGTCCGCGACCTTCGAGCAGATCCAGAGAGAGAAAGCGCACATGCGCGCGAATCTTTTCAGGATCGATGGATTCAGCAGCCGTGCGGGCCGCAACAGGCACACCCGTCGACCGGCGGAACCGCATTTGCCGATCGACTGTTGTGCGCATGCGAGGAGAGGCAGAGAAAGGATTGCCACGAACGAG
Source organism: uncultured Acidobacteriaceae bacterium (assembly GCA_963774175.1). Classification (GTDB taxonomy): domain Bacteria; phylum Acidobacteriota; class Terriglobia; order Terriglobales; family Acidobacteriaceae; genus Telmatobacter. The sequence continues at coordinate 160,396 of CAVZDT010000003.1, read as the reverse complement.
CAAGAGGATGCATTTTGCTTTTCATTCAGTCTCCGTAATCGAAGTGCAGGCTTCGATTGCCACGCCCGCGATTGCCGCCGGCGCGAAGTCTCAGGGTACTGTCGATGGTTCGGGGTGCCGCAAACGCCGTCGGAGGAATCGTTGTGCGTCAGCCGCAGCATTGTAGCCGCGTATCAGAGCACCTTGCGCGTGAGCCCGGTGAGCGCCATGCTCGCCGCCTCGTCGAGCGAAACCCATCGGCGAACGGCGTCGGCCGTTTGCATCCGCGGAATTTTCCGCGGGGCCGGGCGCATACACCCGCACGGTGTAGTTGACCTGCATAATCGCGTGGCGCACGGTGATGATTCGATCGCAGGTCAGTCGTGCGGTCATCCGAGCAGCGCAGGCAGTTCCCACATGCCCGGCATCACGGTGTTCGCGGCGGGGCGCTGTTCAAGCAGGACTTCATGTGCCGGACTTTCGCATTCCGGACCGCAAGCAGCGCACGCCATTTCGCGGGTCGTCATGGGAGCGCGCCTGGGCGTCTTGTGTTCGCCCAGCGTATGGCATTCAGTTGCCCAGGGGCACACCAGGCATTGCGGATTGCGCGGCGTGCAGACCGTGGCGCCAAGCTCCATGATGGCCTGGTTGAAGTCGCCAGGGCGCGCGCGGATCGACAAGGCTCGCAGCGAACTCCTCCACTTTGCGCCGCACCGCCGCTTCGCCGGCTGTATCGTGCGACTCCCAGCCGCGGATGCGGCTCAGCACGCGCTCCACATTGCCGTCGACCACGGCTATGGGCTCGCCGTGCGCGATGCTGGCGATCGCCGCCGCTGTGTAAGAGCCAATGCCGGGCAGTTTGCGCAGTTCATCAGCGGTGTGCGGGCAATGACGCCGCCGAGTTCCGCAGACGACAGCCTGCGCGGCCTTGTGCAGCATGCGCGCGCGCCGATAGTAGCCAAGCCCGCTCCACAGCGCGAGCACATCCTGCTCCTTCGCCTCGGCCAGCGCCTGCACCGTCGGAAATCGCATCAGAAACGCCTTGTAGCGCTCGATGACCACGGCCACGCGCGTCTGCTGCAGCATGATCTCAGAGACCCAGATGGCGTAGGGAGTCCTGCGTGCGCCGCCACGGCAGGTCGCGCCTGTTGCGGTCGTACCAACTCCAGCAGTTCCCGCCGCATGCGGGCAACATTCTCGGGAGCTGGGGAGCTCGCGGCATGGGGCGGATTACGGCCATTGCGGCCGATTACGGTATTCGGCCCTCAAAAGTCATGCAGCTTGCGCGACCCGATATTCCGCCCTCCGAGCCGTCCCGCGATGCGATCCAATTCCTGTGATAACCTCCCAAAGGAGAGACTTCTGCTCATGGTTACAGGACAACGCACCGGGCACCCGGATCTACATGGATGCCAACGCCACCACTCCCCTTCTGCCGGAGGTGGTCGACGCGATGCGTCCTTACTGGACCGAGCACTTCGGCAACGCCTCGTCGATCCATCATCGATGGCCAGCAGGCCCGCACAGCGCTCGACCATGCCCGCGAGACCCTGGCCGAGTTCTTCAACTGCCACGATGCCGAGGTGGTCTTCAACTCCGGCGGCACGGAGGGTGACAACACCGCGCTCTTCGGACTGCTGCATCCCGGCGATCACCTCATCACGACGTCCATTGAGCACTCAGCTATCCTCCAGGCAGCGAACAAGTTGGCGAACTTCGGGGTGCAGACGACCTTCGTCGCTCCCCAGCCCAGCGGGCTGATCGATCCCGACGATATTCTGCGTGCCATCCGCCCGGAAACGCGGCTGATCAGCGTAATGCTGGCCAATAACGAGACCGGAGTGCTGCAGCCGGTGGCACGAAATCGGCAAAATTGCCGCAGACACCGGCGTTTTCTTCCACATTGACGCCGTTCAGGGCGCTGGAAAAGTCAAGTTTGACGTGCGCCGGTTCGGCTGCCATCTGCTCTCGATCAGCGGCCATAAGATGCATGGTCCCAAGGGCGTAGGCGCGATGTTCGTGCGCCGCGGAACGCCGGTGGAGTCGCTGATTGTGGGCGGAAGCCACGAGCGCCGCCGTCGCGCCGGAACCGAAAATGTCCCCGGAATCGTTGGCCTTGCCAAGGCCGCCGAACTCGCCATGCACAGCGTCGAAGACGGCACCATGACGCGCCTGGCAGCGCTGCGCGACAAGCTTGAAGCCGGGGATTCTCTCGCTGCCCGGCACGGGACTCAATGGCGCGTTGGCCGACGGCAAGCCGGCCCCGCGCGCGGCGAACACCACCAACATCTGGTTCGACAATCTCGAAGGCGAAGCGCTGGTGATCGCGCTCGACCTGAAGGGCGTCGCGGTCTCCGGCGGCTCGGCCTGCCACTCCGGCGCCACCGAGCCAAGCCACGTGCTGATGGCCATGGGTCTCGACAAGGCCCGCGCTCGCGCCAGCCTCCGGTTCAGCCTGCTGAAGACCGTAACCGAAGCCCAGATCGACCGCGTCCTCCAGATTGTGCCCGAAGCAGTTCAGCAACTCCGCGCTCTCTCTCCCGTTGCCGCCGGAACCCTGGGATAGGTCCCACCACCACACAGATTTGTCATCGCGTGGGAAACCGCAATCTGCAACTGGCGGCGGGGTGTCTCCGGGGAGATAATCTCAAAGGGTTATGGCAGCGGCAACGTCCAGTTTTCCAGCTTAAGACCCTGTACACGACCGAACTCGCGCGTATTGTTGGTGACCAGAATGAGCCCGAGGTAACGCGCATGTGCGGCGATCAGGAGATCGTTCGCGCCGATCATATTCCCGGCCACCTTGAGCGCCGCGCGAATCTGCCCGTAATGAAGTGCCGCTTCATCGGGATAGTCCAGTACTTCGACGTGCTTCAGATAGGCGTCGAGTGCCACGCGGTCCTGCTGCTTTCGCGGAGAGACTTCAACGCCATACATGAGTTCCGATTTCGTGATGGCCGAGATCGAGACGTCTCCGATGGGAACGGTCTGCAACCGTTTCACGACGCTGTCATGCGACCGCTTCATGATGTACGACGAGATGTCCGTATCAAGCATGTAAACCGCCATCAGTGTTCCCGCTCCTGCACCGGAAGATCCTCGATCCCTTCCATGAAGCCCTCCGAAGCCACCGGACCCGAAGCCAGATAGTCAGACCAGTCTTCTGGGCGCGGAGATAGAACCACCTCATCGCCTTGCTTCCGAATGAACACCTCTTGAGTGTTGAATTGAAACTCCTTGGGCAACCGAACTGCTTGACTTCGGTTGTTCATAAAAATCTTGGCTGTGCGGGGCATCGATCACCTCCAAATCATTGCCATATACACAAGTATATGGCAACAACAGCGGTCCGGTCTACGGCGCAGTAGCCGGCCCCAGCCAGCCCTCCATAGCAAAGGTTGTCAACCCCCATCTTGCCGCCCGAGAGACCTAACTCCAGCAGAAACAATGAAATAAATCTTCATCCAACTTTGCATGGTATTTCCCCTCATCGGCGCACAATTGAATTGAATCGACTTTCTACTCCAGGTACCTGCAATGCACAACGTCAAAACGTCTGATAGGTTCTACTCCCGGCTCCCTATTCCCCGATCCCGTGTTCCCTGCCTCCTAACTGCTTTATTGAGACGACTCTGCGGCCAAGTTCAATGAGCAGATGACTTTGGCGAGACGTTTCCCTGCAAACCCATGAAAGCAGGGAGCTTCTTTACAGAGTATGGGTGGGGGGAGGCTACATGCAACCAATCGGTTGCACTTCAGCGGGAGATCGCGGATCGTCCTGCTTCCGGCCGCATCGGCAATCACAATAATGCGAGAATAGAAGTTGATCAGAGATGATCGCTGGTGCTTCGTCCATTTCGCGCTTTTGCGAAATGGGTGGGAATGCAAGATCCCTATTGAGTCTGGATATGCCTCAGAACCACACCATTGCCGTCGCCATGTCCGGAGGAGTTGACTCTTCCACCGTTGCGGCAATCCTCGCCCGCAAACTGACCGGGCGCGAACGTTGTCGGCCTCACGCTCCAGCTCTGGGATCAGACGCGGCTGGCGGGCAAGCATGGGATTCCCGACGCGCCCAAGGCGGGCCGCTGCTGCTCGCTCGACGACGTGTACGACGCGCGGCGCGTGGCCGAGCACCTCGGCATTCCCTACTACGTGGTGAACCAGCAGGAGCGCTTCGAGCAGGATGTGGTGCGGCCGTTTGTGACGGAGTACCTCGCCGGGCGCACGCCGATTCCCTGCTCGCTCTGCAACAACCATCTGAAGTTCGACCAGTTGCTGAAGACGGCGCGATCCATCGGCGCGGATTCGATTGCCACCGGACACTACGCGGTCAACGAGTATGACCCCGCGCGCGAGCGCTGGATTCTGAAGCGGCCGGCGGATCTCGCCAAGGACCAGACCTACTTCCTCTTCGGCCTGACGCAGGCGCAGCTGGCGCACACGCTGTTTCCGCTGGGAGAGCATGACCAAGCCGGAGGTGCGCGAGGTGGCGCGGCAAGCATGGGCTGGCGCTGGCCGAGAAGCCCGACTCGCAGGAGATCTGCTTTATTCCCGGCGGCGACTACAAGCATTTCCTCGCCGCCTACCTCGAGGAGCAGGGCGAGGCGATGCCGGAGACGGCCGGCGAGCTGGTGTCGTCGACCGGCGACGTGATCGGCCATCATGAGGGCATTTCGAATTTCACCGTGGGGCAGCGCAAGGGGCTGAAGGTCTCTTCGCCATCGCCGCTCTATGTGCTGAACATCGATCCGGCGAGCCATCGCGTGACGGTGGGCGCGGACGCGGAACTCGCAACCAGCACGTTGCGCGCCAACCGTCTGAACTGGATCAGCATTCCCGATGCTGACAGCGCCGATGCGCGTGAAGGCCAAGATCCGCCATCGGCACGAGCCCGCCTGGGCAACACTGGAGCCCGTCGGCCGACGCCGAAGTGCTCGCAACCTTCGATGAGCCGCAGCGCGCGGTCACGCCGGGGCAGTCGGCCGTTTTCTACGACGGCGACGAAGTGGTGGGCGGCGGCTGGATCATCTGAACGCATCTCAAAGTCGAACGGAATGGCATAACAAATCATGTGAACGGCTGGGCAACCGGTGCCGGGGCGGATTCACGCGATATACTGGCCCGGCATTCCTTTCGGAGAGGTTTATCAATGTCTGAGAAAACGTTTGCGCGAAAGGCTGCCCTCTCTGTTCTCCTCGCTGCCTCGCTCATGCCCATGGCCAGAACGGCCCCGCCACGCTCACGATTCATCCCGATCAGCCCATCTCCACCGTCAGCCCGACGCTCTACGGCCTGATGACCGAGGAGATCAACTACTCCTATGACGGCGGGCTCTACGCGGAGATGGTGCGCAATCGCACCTTTCGCGGAGACTGGAGCGGCATTCTCTACTGGTACCTCGTCGAAGATGGAAACGCGCGCGCCAAGATGGCAGGTCGACGAATCCACCGGCCCAAGCACCGCGCTGCCCGAGAGCCTGAAGATCGAAATTGAACAGGCCGATCCGCGCAACCAGGCCGGCGTGCTGAACGTCGGCTGGTGGGGCATGGCGCTCCAGCCAGACACTGAGTACAAGGGCTCGTTCTACGCGAAGGCGGACTGCCGCGGATCTTGGCCCGCTTACCGTGAGCCTGGTCAATGACGACACCGGCAAAGCCGTTGCCTCCGCGACGGTCACGCGATCGGCACGGACTGGAAGCAGTACACCTTTACGCTGAAGACCGGCGCGATGTGAGCCGTCGGCGACGAATCACCTGGTCATTACCGCGGGACATGCGGGCACGCTGTGGCTGCAACTGGTGTCGCTCTTTCCGCCCACGTATCACAATCGCGCCAACGGCAATCGCATCGACCTGATGGAGAAGCTGGCGGCGATGCATCCGGCGTTTCTGCGCTTGCCCGGCGGCAACTACCTCGAAGGCGATCACATCAACGAGCGCTTCGAGTGGAAGAAGACGATCGGCCCGCTGGTCGACCGGCCGACGCATCGCAGCCCGTGGAATTATCAATCGTCGGACGGCATGGGGCTGCTGGAGTTTCTGGAATGGTGCGAAGACCTGCACATGCAGCCGGTGCTGGCTGTGTATGCCGGCTACTCGCTGGCGCAGGAGCACGTGAATCCCGGCGTCGGATCTCGAGCCTTACGTGCAGGACGCGCTCGATGAGATCGAATACGTCACGGGCGGACCGGATACGAAGTGGGGCGCTGAACGCGTGAAGGACGGTCATCCAGCGCCTTTCAAGCTCACCTATGTCGAAATCGGCAACGAAGACTAGTTCGACCGCTCCGGCAGCTACGACGGGCGCTACGCGCAGTTCTACAAGGCCATCAAGGCGAAGTATCCCGACCTGCAGCTGATCGCGACCGCGCCGGTGAAGAGCGTGAAGCCGGACGTGATCGACGAACACTACTATGTGCGCGCCACGCAGAACTTCGACGACGCCACGCACTATGACGCGTCGACGCCGGCTCGGCTTCATCGCAACATTGGGAATCTGGCCACTTCGACAAGATCGACCGCAACGGGCCGAAGATTTTCGTCGGCGAATGGGCCACGCGCGAAGGAGCGCCGACGCCGAACATGGGCGCCGCGCTTGGCGATGCCGCCTGGATGACGGGCCTGGAGCGCAACAGCGATCTGATCGTGATGGCCTCGTATGCACCGCTGCTGGTGAACGTGAATCCCGGCGGAATGCAGTGGGAGACGGACCTGATCGGCTACAACGCGATGAAGAGCTACGGCTCGCCGGGCTACTACGCGCAGGTGATGTTTGCGTCGTATCTTGGCGACCACACCGTTCGCTTCGAAGCTGGAGAATGGCAGGGGCCAAGCTCTTCTACTCTGCCACGCTGAATACGGCGAAGAAGCAGCTTTACCTGAAGCTGGTGAATGCGTCGTCTGATGCGCAGCCGATCCAGATCGCGATGCCGGGTGCCCATCCCGACGCAAATGCAAAACTGGTTCGCCTGAGCGCGCCGGATACGCAGACGACCAACAGCATCGATCATCCTAATCGACTCGTGCCGGTGGATTCGGTGGTGCAGAATGTCAGCGGCGATTTTTCATTGACGCTGCCGGCGTATTCGATCCAGGTGTTGCAGGTCGATCTGCGCTAGGGACTCCTGGGAACTCGGGCCTGACTCTGGATGCGATTACCTCATGCGGATCGCAGCTATCCATCCAGGACGCAGGAATGGCTTCTGGATTTTCATGGGTCAGGCCGTTTAGACAAACATGTCCTGGTCCTGGACAACGTCAGCCGCTGGGCCGGGTCGCCTGCCGGTGGCCATCACGGTGAGGAACGCCTTTGCAGAGGCGAGCAGCGCGCTGATTTGCCGCACTGGCTTGGTTACGGAATCTGCGACCACGTTGCTCGCGTATTCCACGCTGTCAATCAGTCCGGTAAACATGGTGTCCACGCGGCTCGTTTGCCTGTGAATACGATCCATGATTTCCGTTGTCGTGGCCTGAACCTCGATCCCTTGCTCTCTGGCCCGCTGCGCAAGATCTGCCATGTCGGAAGCAATCGACTCGATCTTTGGGGCAATCCTGTCAATCGTTTCCTTCGACCGGGTCAAGATGGGCATTACCGATGTCCGCATCTCCTGAACGTCGGATTGGAGAGACACGATGGTTTTGCGTATGGTGAGGAAGGCAACCAGCATGACGATGGCCTGCACCAGCATCGCAACTCCGGTGAGGCCGACAAAAGCTACGAGGAGTATGTCATTGTTCATCTTGGCACCGACGCGATCTTACGGCCCAAACAAGCCGGCGCCGATTCGCAGCCAGCGTGTTTCTTCAACCCCGGGAATTGAGCCTGGCCTGGAACTGAGCCAGGCTCATTCCGGAATTATGTGGTGGGTTCCGACGGCTTGGCATTCTGATAAGCTTCGCGGCCGGCGTCGACGGCGGCGCCTACGCGGGTGGTCTGATCACTCACCAGGTTCTTGCCGCGCTCGACGAAATCTTCCCACTGCGCACGGCCGCGATCCACTACCTCGCGCCCGCGTCCGACGTATTGATTCACCTGTTCCTTGCCCTTGTCGACCATCTGGCCAACCTGCTCGGCAGCCTGGCGGCTGCGGGCTCGCAGATACTCGGTGCCTTCACGAGCTCCCTGGGCGATATCTTCTCTCGTTTCCCGGCCGCCTTGGGAGCGTAAAGAATGCCGATCAAGGCGCCTACGCCCAGTCCAGCCAGAAACCATGCCACGCCTTGAATTTTGCCAGTATCATCGCTCATAACTATTTCTCCTTCTTGCTCGGTATCCAAGAAACCTGAGCCTACCAAAGTTCCATGTTACGCCGCAAATACGCCGATGCGCGGAATTTGCGACACGCGTCCAGCAAATAAGAAGACTACGCGCCGTTGGACATCATCGTTCCCGGCTCTGTTCGCATTGGACGCCATCGTCCCGGAATCAGTTGTAAGCCCTGGATTTCAGCGTTGGGAAAGCAGAACTCGGAATCATGCGACGCGCCGTTTACTTCGGAAGAAGACTGCGTGCAATCGCATCGAGGATGCCGTTCAGGAAGTTGATCGACTCCGGCGCGGAATAGCGTCTCGCGATTTCCAGCGCTTCGTTGATCACGATGGGGAAAGGCGTGGATTTGAAACCCAGCATCTCGCCCACGGCCATGCGGAGGAGATTGCGATCGACTGCCGGCATGCGTTCGAGGCGCCAATGGCGCGAATTGGCGGCGAGCAGTTCGTCAATCTGCTCCTGATGTGCAAGTGCGGATTGGAAAAGATCTTCGGCAAAGCCACGGACCTCCGGCTCGACGTCGTCGACCGATTTCCAGAAGGTCGCCTGCACCTGGTCCGGCGTCTGCTTTCCGACGTCTGCCTGAAAGAGCATCTGCATCGCCAGTTCGCGGGATTTGCGTCGCGTGCCGGCCGTCAAGCTTTACCGCTTTCCGCGAGCTTGCGCTTGCAGGCTCACCATCTCGATTGCTGCGATGGCGGCTTCGAATCCCTTATTTCCAGCTTTGATTCCGGCGCGATTCAGCGCCTGCTCCAGGGTTTCGCAGGTCAGCACGCCGAAGCCGTGCGGCACGCCGGTCTCCTGCTGCGACTGTCCGATGCCGCGCGACACTTCGTTGTAAATCGCCTCGTAATGCGCGGTCTCGCCGCGTAGCAGGCATCCCAGCGTGACGATGGCGTCGACCTTGTGCTGTTCGGCGATGGTGCGGGCCGCGGCGGGAATCTCCCACGCACCCGGCACGCGAACCACCGTCGATGTCAGCGCGATTTGGCGCCGCTGCGCAGCATTGCGTCGAGTGCGCCATCGAGCAGGCGATCGGTGATCACCGCATTCCAGCGAGCCACCACGACTGGCAAACCTCATTCCTTCCGCCGAGAGGTCGCCCTCGACGCGATTGGCTTGCCTTTTGCAGGGTCAGTCCCACGCCCAGAACGTGAAGGCGAAGCCCGGCTCGGGCTCGACGGTAAAGATGCGCGATTTCCAATCGGTATCCGGTGATCGGCGACAGACGCGCGGGTGCCGCGTCGCCGCCATTGGCGTGAAGCCAGGCATTCGCAGCCTGGTGCGCGGTATCGAGCGACGTCACCTCCACCATCACATCCGCGACCGACGGAAATTGACCGTCGACAAATTCAAGGTTGCCCAATGGCGCAAGAAAGGAGGCACCCTTGCTCGTCTGCGTCCTTCCATCCGGAACCCTTTGCGAAACCCATCGCTTCGAAGAAACTCGCCAGCCGCTTATACACGGCCGTGCCTACGGCAGGGCGAAGGATCGAAATCCCCTTGATCATGCTCTGATTCTATCGTGCTGCGCTGGCTCGTTTTTTCACGGCAATCGGCTTGCATTGCTCACGGCTGGGTGAAAAAAGGCCGGCGTGATGCCGGCCTTTTGTAGGGTTCGAATGAAGCCGGGGCTAGGTGGTCGAACGCGGCTTCACGATGATCACGGTGGCAGGAACGGTGCTTGTGGTTGGCGTCGTGATGAGGCAATCCGGATCGGATCCAGGTGTGCACGCCGGCAAATTAGGATTGATCTGCTGCGTATCCTGCAGCGTGGTCGTGTTGATGAAGTGAATCAGATTATCGCCCGCCGTTGACACAAAGAAGAGCTGATCGTCGAGGCTGAACGCGCCCGCGACTGGAGCGGTTACCGCATTGCCGCCGCTCAGGGTGACGTAGTTCAGTGTGCCCGCCGCTCCACCCGATCCCGGCAAGATAGTAGGGCAGCGTGGCGCCCGGCGTTGAGCCGGTGTAGGTAAGGAACGAAAGGTTCGAAGCAGGTGATGCGACGATCTGATTGATCGCTGTCGGCGTTGATGCCGCTCACCGGCCTGCTGATTTGTCGGATACGGATGGTTAATCGTCAGAGGCTCCAGCGTTTGTCCGGACTGCGGGCATGCATCGGGCAAATTGACCGGTGCCGTCGATCCGCCGGTGACCGCGCCGCTGCTTGGGTAAACGGAATCGACACCCGATATCGGACAACTGCACTGCGCCGCCTACGATTGCCGCGCCAAGAACGTGCTGCTCCATCGGTGGTTGCGGCCAAGTACGTCGGTCTGCGCGGGCACCGAGTCGCCCTGCGGGATAAAAGACCAGGCTGGCGTAGTTGCTCGCCGTACCTGCCGGGCACCACGTATGAGCGACGGTGGGATTGCCGCTGAGGTAGGCGCCGACGCTGGGGATGGTGAAAGCAAGGTTGGTTGCGCCGCCGGAGGAGGTCAGATCGTAGGTCGTCCAGCCGGTATTGGCGTTGTAGACATAGAGCGTGTCGGTGTGATTCGGCGCCGAGCGAAGCGCTGTCGGTGACATACAAGGTTCTGCGAGTCGGGTGTCCAGACGGCGGAATTGCCCAGGCCCGTAAAGGTCGCGGCAACAGAACCGGAGGTGTTGTAGATGTAGAAGACGCGCCGGACCTGGTCATTGATCAGAATCTGCTGGTCGTTGGGAGCAACCGCCAGCACGACGCCGGGGACCGCAGTATTTGGCGTTCCATTCAGAGCGTCGCTCGAGGTGCTGAACGTCATCAGGGCGTGCGACGAACCGAAGTAGAGCGTGCTGCCGAGCTTGATCCATCACCATCGAGTTGGGAACGTAGGGCAGACGGACGGTGGAACCAAGCCGAGTTTCCGACCAGATCGTATGGGACGAAGTACTGCGACTGGCCGGGCGCCGAAAACCACACATAGGAACTGGCGGTTCCGGGCGTGGTGATATTCGACGGCATTACTCGAAATCGACAGCCCGTTCCGAATAGTCCTATCTGGTTGATGGGCGAAGGATTGCACGTGGAGGGCTGGCAGATGGCGTAGACCGATGCCGCGCCCGGAAACGACGGCACCACCGCTCCGGCGGTGCCGACAGAGATATCCAGCGGATTGGTTGACTGGTAATCGAGAGTCAGACCCGGTGATCGGCTGAGCGATTGGTAGTCGAGTCACGTTGGTGTCGTATACCGTGGTCAAATTCTGAGTGACTCCCTGCGTCACGGTTGCATTGGTGTTGCCATTCAGCGTGACGGAAATCGATTCTTGGCGGGCAGGTGGTGAAGTATCCGGCCGACGAACCCGATCCGGCAACCGACGCGGTAATCGCCGTGGTGCCCGGTTGCTGCAGCGGTAATCATGTTGGTCGCGGCATGTTCAGAGTCGCCAATCGCCGTGGTGCCGACTGCATAGGTCAGCGCACCGATCGAGTTGGAGCAACTCGGAACCGAGGTAACGCCTGGAGCCAATCCACCCGGGCACGAATAGTTGCGTCACCGTGGCCGGAGCGCAGAACTCGTACTGCGTTCCGTTCGACGCGTAACACGCCTCGGAATCCAGCTGGGTGCTCGCACCCTGCGAATAGCACTGCTGGGATCCTGTCGAGGATCCCGACAAGGCAAGCGCTACGGAGCTTACCTGAGCGTGAACGTACACTTCAACGGGATTGGAGGTCACTGAGTTGGCCGAAGCCGAAATGTACGCTGTGGCGTACGGTAAGCCGTCGGTGCTGGGAAGCGGACTGGGAGGATTGCAGATTGTGAAATCGGGAATGCCGCCGCCCGAGTTGCGATTCCAGGTACCGGCACACATGTTCCCGGTCGGAGAGATATCGAGCAACTGGTTGTTGGTGGTGGCATAGCTGTAGGTGGAAACGCTCGCGTTGGTGCCCTGGCAGGTGGTTGCCGTGGGTGCATTGATCTGGCGTGTCCTGTCCGAACGCCAGCGAAACGCCGGTGGTCTTCGGCTCCAGATCGATCGCATAAACATCCGTATTCTTCAATCCGTAGCCCGAGACCGTTGCAATAATTTCCTGCCGGGTTACGAATGCAGCCGGAGAAGGTCATCCCCGCTGGAATTGCCAGAAACACCATGAAGACAAGCGTCAGATACCGCCGCATGAATCCTCCCCGCCCCGCCCGATCGAACCGCGGAACGGTCTCTTCGAATCCGTTAAGAAATATGGGTTAAAAGCGAGCCTGCCTTAGTGCCCGGCGCCGGCCTTGGACCCGGCTCATTGCGCGCAGGCTACCGGCCTTCGGCATTCGTCCACTCCATGCAGCCGGTCGACAGAACACGCTCGATTTGCTCCAAAGAAAAGTGTATCAGGACGGGATGGCCGTCCGGCCCGGCTCCGGCCCTTCAGATTGCCTTGTACTTCAATAGACTCGCTCGCTCCGCGGATGGCGAGCAAGCGCGCGTCAATGGGATGCCCGCGCTGTTTCCGACGAGGTCGCTGGCATGTATTTGTCAAACCACTCGACCGCCCGGTCCATCACGTCGCGCCGATGTTCGGGATTCACGAACCCATGTCCTTCGTTGGGATACACCACCAGCTGTGTCGGCACATGCTCATCGCGAAGGGCATGCCAGAACTCATACGACTGCGGGGCGGGACACTCGCCGTCGCGGTCGCCTACGACCACCAGCGTGGGTGTGTGCGCCTGCTTGATGTAGTTGATCGCCGAGCTTTTGGCGTAGACCGCCGGGTCGTCGTAGACCGAGGCGCCGAAGTACGGAATCATCCACTGGTCGATCGAGTTCTCGCCGTAGTAGCTCTGCCAGTTGGAGAGACCGGCGCCGGCAACCGCCGCCTTGAAGCGATTGGTCTGCGTGACGGCGAACATGGTCATGAATCCGCCGTAGCTCCAGCCGGTGATGCCGACGCGCTGCGGGTCGATCGGGATACTTGGCGATCAACGGTGTCGACGCCGGCGAGGATGTCGCGAAGATCGCCGTAGCCGAAGTCCTTGCGATTGGCCTGGGTAAAGGCCTCGCCCTGCCCGTAGCTGCCGCGCGGGTTTGGCTCCAGTACGAAGTAGCCGAGCGCCGAAAACGCGGTAGAGCTAAGTCCGCCGCCACCGCCCCAGCGCGCCATCACCGCTGCGGCCGGTCCGCCGTGCACCTCTACGATCAGCGGATATTTCTTGGCCGGATCGTAGTCCTTGGGCAGCAGCAGCCAGCCCTGCACGCGGAATCCGTCGCTCTTCCAGCTCAGCGACTCGGCCTTTGCCCCATGCCGGCTGCACGCCGTCGTTGAAGTGCGAAAGCTGCATCACGCCTTCGAGGCCGGAGGTCATGACGGTGCCGGGCTTGGCCGCATAGATTTCGCGCGGATGCTCGAAGTTGCTGGCGCCGAAGACGAACATCGACCGATCCGCCGTTGACGAGAGGCTCATCTCCAGGCGACCGTCGCCCACGCTGCCGGGGATGCTGAAGATAGGCGAGCCGAAGGTCACGTGTCCGCTTGCCGTGCGGTCGCCCTGCAAGCTTGTAGCGAATCAGCTGGCTGTTGCCGCCGGCGAGTTCGCTCACAAACAGATAGTCGTTGCTGCCCCACTCGATCCATGCGGGCGAGGTTGGTCTTCCCTGCGGTTAGATCGCGCGGCTGCGCCGCCGTCCGCGGACACGATCCAGACATCGCCGCCGGTCGAGCCCTGGTCGCTCATCAACCCGCCGATGAAGGCAATGGTCTTGCCATCCGGCGACCAGCGCGGCACGGCGATCTGCAATCCGTGCAGCGGTCCGGCGACCTCAGCCGGCGCAAGAATCGGCCTTCGGTTCGGCTATCGAGCGTCTGGCGTATAGAGCTTGGCCACCCACCAGTTGTTCTCGCCCGGCGGATCAGCCGCGACGTACGCCAGGCCCTTCGAATCCGGCGCCCAGTCGAATTCGTAGACATGCAGATCTGCCGGCGTCACCTGCGTGGGCGCTGCTGCGTCCGCGTCCGTGCGTGCAACCGCGACGCGCTGCACTTCGACACCGTCCTCACCGATGACGCCTGAGGGCGGCTTCATAGCGGCCAGCGCACCTGCGGGGCGTGTCGCGCCCTCGACGTAAAGAAAAGCGATCTTGGTTGCCGTCCGGCGAAAATGCGGGAGCCTGCGGCAATGTCCATTCAGTGCGGTCAGTCGCTTCGCGGGGCTGCCGTCGAGGCGGGACAGGTAAAGGTCGACCTGGTGGTCCGCGGATCCGCGCAATCGGAAAAAAACGCCAGCCCTTGGAATCCGGCGCCCAGGCGAACTCGCCTTCGCGGCAGTGCTGATCGGGCTTGCCGGCCGCCGTCACACGCTCGGTCTTCGACAGGTCGGCCGGCGACGCTACGACGATCTCGCCACCCCCGCGGCCACCTTCGATCCACGCCAGCCGCTTTCCATCCGGCGAAATCGCAACCTGTCCGAACCCGCGACCGCGATTCAGCCCTCGAAGAACGTCTTCGATGTGCGTGCGATCTGGAGGCTGTGCAGGGCTGGTTTGCGCATTGGTGGGCGAGACGGTGACCACGGCCAGAAGGCAAAGAGCGCCGGACGCAATCGTGGCGGAGAGACACGAGCGAAGGGGAATCAGAGACATGCAGAAATGCTATCAGGCGCAAGCGATTGCGCGCGGTTCCTAAATGACGGGCCAGGAGCCCATTCGGGCAGCGATCTGCGCAAGGCTCGGGATCGCCATTCGAACTACGGGCGTTCGCAATCGATTCGGCAACGTTTTGGCCGCCGATAGTCTATGCTGTTGGCGATGAACCGAAAGGTCACGAAGAGCCTTCAAATAACTGCTTGCCTGGTCGCCGTGATGGCCGTAGTCACGGGCAGCTGCCGCGCGAATGCCCAAAGTCCTGCTGCCGGTGCTGAACCGAGCACGAGTGCCGCACCAGTCCAGCCACCTTCGATCCTGGCGATATTCGATGAAAAGCTCGACACAAAGTCGGTGAAGGCGGGCGGTGCTGTCACTGCCAGGATCGCAAAGGAACTCAAACTCGGCGATCTCGACATTCCGAAGGGATCGAAGCTGATAGGCACAGTCACTTCGGTGAAATCGACGAAGGAGATGAACGGCGATTCACTAATGGGTGTGCGATTCGATCGCATCGAGATGAAGGGCGACCGGGAACTGCGCATCCGTGGATTAGTCGTTGCGATCGGTCCCGCACCGTCGAATGAAACGGGACTGGGATACAACTCCGTGCTGAGCCGCGGAGGAGTCGGTTCCACTCCGGAGTTGGACCCATCGATCGGAGCGGATAAGTACAACAAGGACCAGCCCCCGCTTACCAAAGGAAGCACGCTTGAGGGTGTCGCTCTGGGTGTAAACTTCGACGCCGATGGCGCGACGTTGCTGCGGGGTGTGCACCGCAATATCACGCTCAATTCCAATGTCATGATTCGTGTGGCGCTGTTTCGCGACAAATAGCACCAAGCAATCTGCCCGTCCCCATGCGGTACTCACCGTACCCATCTCGTGAGCCGGTTTGTCTATTCCGAAGAACCGGAGTGCGACGATTCTGCATCGGGCACAACACAAAACCTGAGGTATAGTAGCTAACACCAGACCTCAACTCCTGCAGTTGGCCTTCTCATCTCTCCAGGGAGAACCCGCTCCGATGGTCAAGCTCCGAAAGTTTGTGGGCAGCTGTTTCGCCAATGTAGCGCTGATCTCTCTAATGGTGACGGTCACCATCGTCCCGGCGCTCTTCAGCCCCAAGCTACTTCAGGCCACCGGTCAGATTGAGATGGGCCTTCTGTTTTTCTTCCTGATGCCGCCAATTGTAGCCTTCGTGAATGGAATGGCGTGGTGGACACTCAAAAATGGCAAGACTTCGGGGCGGTGGTGGGCGATCGCTGCAAGCATTTCGTTGCTGGCGTTGGGCCTTCTGTTCCTTCTTGCCGACTTCGCCGCCTTGCGACAAACAAGGTTGGGCGACTTTGCCTGGCTCCTCATTGTCGCCTGCTTCCTCTTGTATATAGGAATTGCCGGTATCGTGGCATTCGTAAAACGCGATTCGCATATGCCTGCAACTCCCCAGCGATCGCGCATTCCTGGTGACGGCACTCACAAATCTCTCGACTGGCTGTTCATGATCCTTCAACTGGGCGGTCTGGTCGCCGGCATGAACCTCTACCTGCGATGGGGCCTCAAGCGTCATCTTCCCGTCGCACATGGGCTTGAGTCGTGGATCCAAATCCTCATTGTCATCCTCGCTGTTGCGCTCATCCACGAGTCCGCGCACGCAATCGTTGGCCTCGCACTCGGTATGAAGCTTCGTGCCTTCATCGTCGGTCCGTTCCAGTGGCAAATGCGCGAGGGCCGCTGGACTTTCAAATTCCGCACCACAGGGATTTTCTCCCTCTCAGGTGCAACCGGCCTCATACCAACCGATCCGAACCAGGGCCGTTGGGATGAGATCGTCATGATTGCGGCCGGCCCGGCGTCGAATCTGATCACTGGCGCGGTCGCTGCGGCGCTGGCTTTTTCCGCTGAAGATTATCCGTGGTGGTCATTCTGGGAGTATTTCGCGCTCTTTGCCACCGTCAGCCTTGTCAGCTTTCTGGTGAACCTGATTCCGTTCAGCCCCGACCAAGCCTACTCTGACGGAGCGCAAATTTATCAGATGCTTCGCGGCGGCCCCATGGCCGACTACCATCATGTTGCGCACGATGTGTCTTCCACGCTCATCACTTCGCGCCGTCCGAGGGACTACGACATCGCCACAATCGAACGTGCAGCCGCCGCAATCACCGCGGGACATCGCGCTCTGATGCTACGTCTCTTTGCCGCGTCCTGCTACTTCGATCGCGGCCTCTATGCGCAGTCATCTTTGGCGCTCGCCGAAGCCGAACGCATCTATCACGACTCGGCTCTCGACATCTCCGCCGAATTGCACACCTCTTTCGTGATCAAGGCCGTCTTACTCCGGCACGATGCCGCTTCGGCTCGCGAGTGGTGGGATCGCATGGAAGCCAAAAAACCGGAGACGTTCAATCAGGATTACTGGCTCGCAAAAAGCGCCCTCTACTGGGTCGAAAATCAGGGTCAGATCGCGCGCGAGGCCTGGGCAGTTGGAAATGTATATCTCCAGAGGCTCCACAACGTGGGAACCTACAACTACGACCGCGATTGCTATGTCAGAATGAAGGAACTTCTGGACGGCTCGCCGGATGCGCATAGCGTGGCTGTCACTCAGGATCTGGCAGCAGGGAAATCGGCCGCAGCAGTGCTCCTGTCACCGGTTTCCGCGATCGAATAAGCAACTCAAGTTTAATGAGCCCGTTCCATTTGATCAGTGGCTATCTCTCGCTGTCGAGCATGGCGGTCTCCCCAGCGCGTGGTGGAATGCAAGCCCGGCGGTGAGATGCAGCAGGGCATTGAACCGGTGCGCTGATGCACAGGGAAAATCATGCCTGGAGATGACGGAGGACACGGATGGTTGCCTCGGATGAGCGCCTATCCTGCGAATAGCAAGCTATTGACTTGCCGCGCAACCTCCGACAAGCTTGCCGCCCTGCGCTGTCGAGCCGTTCTCCAGCATATTGGGGATTTTGCTGTCTTGTACCGGCGGAACGTAATTATAGAAAACTCCCGAACAGACGACGCTTCCCGCGAGACGGAACAGCGCGTAGGTGCCGACCGCGCCGCCGGCATAAGTTGTCTTCGATCCCAGGATCGCGTTGCCGGTTTTGTGCACCGTTCCACCGGATTCGAGCGCCTTGAGGGAAAGGAGATACCAGGCCCCACCTTCTCCCGATCGTGGCTCGCCTGAGGCAGTGCCGAGTTGCTGGGCCAGGCCGTCGGCCCTCAGAACCGCGCTGAGATGGGAGATCGTAGGCTGGGCCGGCGCAGGAACTGTACTCGTCTGGGTTGATGTTGTCGCCGGCGGGGGCGGGGCTATCTGGGCCTGATTTAAGCCCCTTAGGAAGGCGTCAATTGCATCGGCGATGCCCTGCTTTTCTGCCGCATCCTGATCGCCAGCTTGTTTGTTGCCTTCGCCGCCCGCTTCGGGATGCTCGTCGGGCAGTTTCTCCTTGGCCGCAGGCACGAGGCAGTCACGCACCTTCATGAGGGCGAGGAGTTTTGTCATGTAGGGCGAGTGACGCTCGTCGAGCGCCATGAGGGAACCGGGCATGTACGTATCGGGAATCACCACCGAGACGCCAAGGGCGCGAAGGTGCCCGGCGACATCGTTGACGAGGGTCTGATCGATAACGTTTCCCTCGAGTGGCGCACTCTCAGAGGTACTTGAGAGCAGAGACTGCGCGAACGAGAGGGCCTGGCCGCCGGGAAGCATGGACAGGATCGTGGATCCGAGAGAGGAAGAAGAAGAAGACGATGCACCACGCTCCGCTGTCTTTGCGCAGAAAGGAGTGGCACGCGAGGTGAGCATCGACATGTTGGAGATGTCCGCGCGCCAAAGCTGAAACTCGGCCAGAGCACTCGAAGGCGACGAGACAACCACGATGCCTCCGACAGGCCCCGACATTCCCCGTGGCGTGCATTTGTCATCGGTCACACCGACATTTCGAGTGATGCCGCATGCCAGTGCCTGTGCCTCCGCGTCCATGGCAGTGTAGGTCATCATCTCCGACTCGATGGCAAACCCGGGGGAAGAAGGGGTGGGAGGAGAAGCTGGTTTTGCCGTGGTGGATTGGGCGTGTGATGAACAGACAAAGGCAAGACTGAACGCGGCCAGAGAAGCTACGGCAAGCTGGCGCGACGTGGAAGAACGCGCCGAGGTAAGGAAATACATTGTGATTCTCCGACTGGGAAATCTGAGGATGCGGATAGCGGGTAATGCGAACGAAGATCGCGCGCTTCAACCCAAAACCCGCCTGTTTTCTCCGCTGATGGAAGGGAATAGTAGCACTCTTCTCGCCGAAATGCATTGAAAACAATAGATTGTCAGCGGCTCTCGCAGGAGTTCTCGATTCGTAGCAACTCGGTTTCCATTTAGGCTTCACTCGCGGCGGATTTTCTGCCATACTTGACTGTGCCCACCAGGTACGGCCAAACCCAACAACCAAATAGTGAGGTTGCATCGATGTCGGCAAAGTATGTCTTTGTGACGGGCGGAGTTGTGTCCAGTTTAGGCAAGGGTCTTGCCGCGGCATCGATCGGCTGCCTGCTCGAGAGCCGCGGGCTTCGCGTGAACCTGATGAAGTTTGACCCTTACCTCAACGTCGACCCGGGGACCATGTCGCCGTTCCAGCACGGCGAGGTCTTTGTGACTGACGATGGAGCGGAAACCGACCTGGACCTGGGCCACTACGAGCGCTTCACGCATGCGCCACTCTCGCGCGACAACAACCTTACGACCGGCCGGATCTATGAGCAGATCATCCTGAAAGAGCGCCGTGGCGACTACCTGGGCAAGACCGTTCAGGTCATTCCGCACGTCACCAACGAGATCAAGAACGCCATGCGCAAGGTTTCGGCCAATGGCGCGGACGTGACGATCGTCGAGATCGGCGGGACGGTGGGCGACATCGAGTCGTTGCCGTTCCTCGAAGCCATCCGCCAGATGAGGCAGGAACTTGGCCGCGAAAACACGGTATTCGTTCACCTCACGCTAGTGCCTTATATCGCTGCCGCACACGAATTGAAGACCAAGCCGACGCAACACTCGGTGAAGGAACTGCTCAGCATCGGCATCCAGGCGGACGTTTTGCTTTGTCGCAGCGACCGGAACCTGAGCCGCGATATGAAGCAGAAGATCGCCGCGTTCTGCAACGTGGAGGAGCGGGCCGTGATTGGCGCGACCACGGTGCCGTCGATTTACGAGGTGCCGATGAACTTTGCGCAGGAAGGGCTCGACGGGCTGATCCTGAAGTATCTCCACAAGGAGGCGCCGGAAGCTGACCTGAGCAAGTGGAAGGAGCTGGTTAATCGCGTGCACCATCCCAAGGATGAGGTGCACATCGGCATCGTCGGCAAATATGTGGAGTACGAGGACAGCTACAAGTCGCTCAAGGAGGCCCTGACGCACGGTGCAATTGCACAAAATCTGAAGCTGAACGTGACCTGGATCGAAGCCGAGGGACTTGGAGTCGAAGACTCCGGACGACACGAGCTTCGAAACACAACTCGAGGGGTTCGACGGCATTCTCGTTCCCGGTGGGTTCGGCAAGCGCGGCATCGAAGGCATGCTGAATGCGATCAGGTATGCGCGCGAGAAGAAGGTTCCCTACTTCGGCATCTGCCTCGGCATGCAGACAGCCTGTGTCGAGTTTGCGCGCAATGTGTGCGGGTTGAAGGACGCCAACTCCAGCGAGTTTGACCCGGCAACACAGCATCGCGTGATTTACAAGCTGCGCGAACTGCTTGGCGTGGAAGAGATGGGCGGCACAATGCGGCTGGGCGCGTGGACCTGTATCATCCAGCCGGACACGCTGGCGTATCGCGTCTACGGCACGACGGAGATCAGCGAGCGGCATCGCCACCGCTACGAATTCAATCGGGAGTACGAGGCGCTGCTGACGGGCGGCGGATTGCAGATCAGCGGATCGACGCCGGATTCGACCTATGTCGAAATCGTGGAGCTGCCGGATCATCCATACTTCATCGGCTGCCAGTTCCACCCTGAGTTCAAATCAAAGCCGCTGGAGCCGCATCCTCTGTTCCAGGAGTTCATAGCGGCGAGCTACACTAACCGGCGAGGTCGAGTTGAGACGCGATCGATGAACGCGCCGGTCAGCGTGAACGGGCACCCGGTCGAACGCCCGTCGGCGTGAAGGGACGACGATTAACGGCTGATTGATCCAATCAACGCTTCGGAAAAACTCCCGCTTGCAGAACGCCGGTTTTGTGTCAAAATTGGCAAGATTTCCAACCCACATATGAAAGAGGGTCCATGAGATTTCTTGCTCGCAGAATTGTGCTTGCTGTTGCAGTCGTGTCCGCGATATTGACCTATGAAGCTTTGCGGGATTTCGCATGGGCTTTCGATCTTGCTATCGCTGTCGGCTACACCGTGATGGTGCTCGGTGATGGACTCACCGCTACCTTCCTCAAGGGGCACTCGCTTGCAGGGCAGAAAGTGACCACGATTCTGCTGACGCACGCCTGTTTTCTGGCGGTTGTGGTCGGTGTTACACGGCTCCTGTATTACCTCAAATCCACCGACGAATCGTTGACTATCGCTCAGAGGTCGGGCCGTACTTACTACGACCTTGTCGCAATAGCGGTAGTTGTTGTTCTGGGCCTAGCAGAGCGGATGATGCTCTTCCGCCCCAAGGAAGAAAAAGTGAAGGCCAAGGCGACGGCCTAGACACGGCAACATCGACATTGCCGTTCCATCGATTGAGCCCACTGTCCCACTCATCGCGATGATGCTGCGATGAATGGGGCACAAGCTGGCGATCGGGATAGAATCGGGTTCGTGAGCCACTCTTTTGAAGTCGGCCCTGTCCGTATCGGCGAGGGCCGTCTGTTTCTCATTGCCGGACCGTGTGTGATTGAATCCGAAGCGCATGTGCGGAAGATGGCCGAAGCCATCCAGCGGATCACGAGCGACCTGGGCGTTCCCTACATCTTCAAAGCCAGCTATGACAAGGCGAACCGCACCAGCGTGAAGAGCTTTCGCGGCCCCGGACTCGTAGAAGGCACGAATATCCTTGGACGGCTGGCGAAGGACACGGGACTTCCGGTCCTGACCGATGTGCACGAGCCTTCGCATTGCGAAGTGGCTGCCGAAGCGGTTGACGTGCTGCAGATTCCGGCGTTTCTCTGCCGGCAAACCGATCTGCTGGTTGCTGCGGGAAAAACGGGCCGCGCCGTAAACATCAAAAAAGGCCAGTTTGTGGCGCCCTGGGACATGTCGCACCCGGTTGAAAAGGTGCGGTCCACGGGAAATGAGCGCGTGTTTCTTACGGAACGCGGCGCAAGCTTCGGCTACAACACGCTGGTTGTTGATTATCGGTCGCTGCCTGTTATGCGGGCGATGGCGCCGGTGGTTTTTGACGGTACACACTCGGTGCAGCAGCCTTCGGCGGCCAACGGCGTGAGCGGCGGTCAGCCGGAGTATATTCCGCTGCTGGCCAGGGCGGCGGTGGCGGCCGGGGTCGACGGCATCTTTCTCGAGGTGCATGACGATCCGGCCCATGCCAAGTCGGATGGCGCAAATGCGTTGCGGCTGGACCTGCTGAAGCCGCTGCTGGAAAAGCTGCTGGCGATTGAGAAGGCGACGGGCAGCCAAATTTCGGTTCACAGTTCTTAGGTCATACTTCATAGTTCCTAGCTGTCCGGCGCAGCGATTTACGGGAGTGCAGTGTCTCTTCTTCATGCACGCAAACTCGTGCACGTACCCCCCCACTCCCCCCTCACGATGAAAGTTTTGTATTTTCAGTGGGTTGCGCACGAGAAGGGTCGCAAAAATTTGAAAACAAAGACCTTAGAGCGCAAATATCTCTGAGACAAGAACTTGCAAAAGCAGATCTGGACGGTAAGTGTCTGGTTGAGATTCTGAAGGAAGGCAAACTCGGAGTACTCGTGAATCTGTTGCGCGGCTTCTGCTTTTTCTGTCCTGATTCAAAGGATAGCCGCTTTGAGGAAATAACCTGCAAAAGCGCCCTCGAAGGAAGCCCCTCTGTTGCAATACGTTACAAAAAAAGTCAAAGCGAGAGACTTGACATCAGGGTATCGAGATCTGAAACGGCGTTGGTTTGTGAGCATTCTTTCAGGTGTTGAGATTGTTCCAACAGAGATTCCGATTGCGCGCAGTGAATTGGCAAGAGTAGGATGCGGCTTCAAAAAGCAGCTTACAGATGCACTGGACTCGGATAGTTCTCGGAGTGATTGGCGCGGGCATCGTGACTTCGATGACGGACTGGTTCTTTGCGGGGGATTGGATCCATCGGCGGTTTACGTATCCAGAGATCTGGCGCACAGGATCGGAGACGAGAGCCATTGCCGTGTCGAGTGCGCTGCCATTTGTAACTTGCGGGGCGTTTGTGTATCTGGCCGCGTGGCTGCGCGTCGCTTCGCCCGGGGATGCGATGAAGCTGGCGGTTGTAGCGTGGATCGTCGGGCCGCTGCCGCTAATTCTTACCAATGCGGCGTTTATCAAGCTGCACCGGATATTTGTGGCGTCGTATTCGGTGGGCTGGCTGGTGAAGCTGGTGATCGCGGGGATTGCGGCGTGGTTGGTGTTGCGATGAGTTTGATCGGCGGCCGGGCATGAAGAAGGCCCCCTCCTGCGAGTTGGGTTTGTGCGGGTGCGATACGCGGATCCCAGGTCTCAAAATCAAGACTTGGGGCACGCGGCATTCCTCAGGGGTTAAAACCCATCACCTTTTTCGGCCCTTTTCGGCACGACTGAAAGTCGTGCCCTGACACGAACGCACTTCGTTTCTCCGCGGGCTGTGAGAGTTCCCTGCCCCCTCCTGCGAGTTGGGTTTGTGCGGGTGCGATACGCGGATCCCAGGTCTCAAAATCAAGACTTGGGGCACCCGGCATTCCTCAGGGGTTAAAACCCATCACCTTTTTCGGCCCTTTTCGGCACGACTGAAAGTCGTGCCCTGACACGAACGCACTTCGTTTCTCCGCGGGCTGTGAAAGTTCCCTGCTCCCTCCTGCGAGTTAGGGTTTGTGCAGGTGCGAAACGCGGATCCCAGGTCTCAGAATCGAGACCTGGGGCACCCAGATGGTTCCTTATTCCCTGTTCCCTGTTCCCTGCTCCCTGTTCTTAGAAGTTGAAGGTCACCTTGGCGGTCAGGGCGCGGGGGGTTACGTAGTGCGTGCCGCTGAAGGTGGAGAGGAAGTTGTAGAGGGCGTACTTATTGGTTAAGTTGACGGCAGTCAGATCCAGATCCCACTTGTAGTGATCGCCATGGAACAGGTTGTTCTTTCCGAGGGTTGCATCGAAGAGATTGCGTGGAGCGATGCGCTGCGGGTTCTTGTCGTTGTCGCCAGTGTTCGGCGCCGGGATGCTGATCAGGCTCGAGGTGAACTCGTTGGCTGGGCAGACAGACGGCAGCGGACTGGTCGGCGTGGCGCGCTGGCCGTTGCACATGAAGCCCGCCTGAAACTCTTCGTCTGCGGTCAACGGTACGCCAAATGCATCGACCATGCTAATGGCGGGTTGGCCGTTGAGCGTGGTTGAAGTAGCCCCGCACGGGCTGTTGGGATCGGTCGTGCCATAGCAGGGGGCATTCCCTGCGACCAGGCCTGAGTCATAGCGCCAGTTGAAGCCACCCCAAAGGCCGTTGAGAACCTTGCCTTGGGACAATGTGTATTGGACGTGGAAGTTCTGGTTGAACTTCTCGTCGTGATCGATGCGGAAGGGCAGTCCGGTCTGGCCGACGGTGGCTCCGGCTCCCGCGACCTGGGGCGGGAAAAAGCGCGCGGCCACCGAGGACATGACAGAGTAGGCACTGAGGCCGCGCCACTCGGGCATGTCGAAGTGAAGGGCGTAACCAGGAATCTTCGAGTTGTGCCAGTCGATGGGGAACGTGATTGGAGTATTTCCCAGAATGCTGAAGTCGAAAGCATTATGCGTGTATTTCCAGATGTACTCGCCACTCGCCACGAAGTGCTTGCCAACGGCCTGCTGAACGGAGGCGTGGAACTCGTTGCGGAAGCCGGGCTGAAGCGTTCCAGTTCCACCCTGGCAGGCGAGCAACGGCGAGAGCACGGCGTTCGAGCAGCCCTGGCTGGAAAGCACCAGGTTTTCGTTGAAGGGCGTCTCGAGAGTGCGCGCGTAGGAAACACTCAGCACGGTGCTCGACGGCTTGATATTGTAAGCGACGCCAAGACGCGGCTCAGGTTGTTTCGTCTCTGCCAAACCGTTGTAAAGATCGCCGCGGATGCCCAGGTTTGCTGTCCAGTTGCCGGCCCTTATCTCATCCTGCAGATACAGCCCGGTAACCTTGACATCCGCATGCCCAAAGTAGCTGTAGTAATTTCCGCCGCGCGTGAAATCGTAAGGAGCAAGAACGGGATTGTAAGCGGGATTGGCGCTCGCCGCGCCAAAACACTGCGACGGGTCGGAATACCCCGGCAGGGGGCTGCCGTTCCCGTCCACGCAGGGTGAATTGTAGGTTGGATTCACCACCGTCAGATAATCGTGCTCGCGCAGGAAGGTGGTGTCGTATTCAGCCCCCGCTTTGAGGTTGTTAGGCCCTTTTGTGTACGTCAACGAGGCTTGCCCGCCGACATTGAACAGCGTCCGACCCTGTGAGATCGATGAAGTCTGAAGGTTAGGCGCGCCCTGGTCCTGTAGCGGATTGCCGCTTGGATAGTAGAAGTATTGGTCCTTGCGGGCAAAGAGGATCAGGTTGAACACCGCATCTTTGCTGATGACATGCGTGAAGGTGGGCGCAATGTTGAAGGTGCCAATCTTGGAACGCTGATCGGTGTTGCCCACGCTGCCGAAGATGGGATCCGGACTCGCGCCCCCGCTCACCACGTTTTGGATGTTCACATTGTCATAGGCATTGGGGTTCTGGAACCAGGAACGGCTGTAGTTCAGGTCGAGGTGCATCGAGTCGGCGGGTGAAAACGTGTAGTCGAGTCGATCGAATGTGTTCTCCTCGTTGCCCTTGTCGTGAAATACCGAGAACTCCGGCGGATCAAGGAACCGGCCAGTATTGAGCCCGTCCAACTCCAGGAAATTGCCCCAGCTCTTTCCTCCATAACCCAAGTCCAATCCAACCGTGCTCGATCCGAACGCACCATAGGAGGTGCTGATGCTGCCTGTCGGACTGGTCATGCCCTGCCCGGAGCGGGTGGTAGCAACGATGACGAGGCTGGTTTTGCCGCCGAACTCGGCCGGGGGTGCACCGTCGATGACCTCAAGAGATTGAACGGCGGCGGAAGGCAGCTGGTTGGAGAAGACCTTGCTCTGCTGATCAGTAATCTCCTGGCCGTCGACCGAGAAGGAGTTGGAGGCGTGATCGCCAAGACCATGAAAGAGACCGTTGGAGTCTGCGGAGACGCCGGGAGAGGTTTCGGTGACCAGGGAGCTGAGAGTGGAAGACTGGCTCTCCAGGGGCACCTTGGCGAACAGATCTCGATCCACGTCCGTATGGAAAGTTGGATCCGTTTCCACGAGATCTCCGGAAGCCTCTACCGTCACCGTGGAGGTTGCTCCAGCAATCGAAAGGGCCAGTTTCAGGTTTTCTCCTACCGACGAACGAATCTCGACACCCTCAGTGAGTGGACCGAACCCTTTGGCCGTAACGCTTATTTGATATGGATTGAAGGGAACGTTGGAAAACTCAAATTGACCGGTCTTATCCGACGTCGTTGCCCTATCAAATCCGCTAACCGTGTTGGTCAGGTGAACCTTGGCGCCAGGAATCACCGCTCCGGAAGGATCAGTTACAGTACCGCGGACTGCGCCAGCATTACCGCTTTGTGCGTGGATGACCACCGCCGCCAGCAAAATGCCCACGACGGAAAAAATGCGAAGAAATGCACCACAATTAAACCGCATTGAAAAGCCTCCGATAGTTGACTGAATGGGCGTAGCCCGTGCAGGAAACGCACGGCGTCAGTGCAACGGCGGCATCGTTCGAGACGGGTTGAGCCAGTTGGTTTACGCGCTCACGCCCTCGAAGAACGAGGGTGGGATTGAAACTGGATCAGACGCGGGATCAGAACGAAGCCGGGGAGGCGACGGGAGGCGGACGGATAAAAAGCTGCCGGTGCCAGACGGTTCTGATGGGACGTATGCGGACGACCGGTGTGACTGCTTCGAGCTGGACCAGCACGACAACTGCTGCCGCTACCGCGACCGGCGCCGCGGCATGCAGAACGATGCACAACGGGCAATGGTCAGCGTCGGTATCGACGGTGTGGACGTGCGCCACCTGGATGAAGGTGAGCAGCGCAAGCAGCGCCAGACACACCATCACGATCGCGACGGAGGCACCAGGCCTCATGCGGCGATCGCTACGCATCCATGGGTGAAGTTCGGTCAAAGTCAAAGCTTTCTGCGGAGATGGGGACCCAGTTCAAGAATACACAGGATTGGATGCGCCGGGCGATCATATGTCACAGGCCAAACGCCGTCCGAAGTAACGGAACGCATACGAGACTGGACGGCAAGCGTCTAAACTGTTGGGCAATGAAGCATTTCTCTCATTCAGCGCGGTTTTTGGTAGTAGCGGTGACGATGGTGCTGCTGGCGGGGATTCCGTTGCTCGCGCAGAGCTCGGACGCGCAGGACAACCGAAAGGTCCTCACCCCGGATGCGCCCGGCCTGGCCCATAACCATCGTCTGATCCTGAAAGACGGCAACTACCAGATCGTTCGGCAATATGAGGTGGTTGGCGACCGCGTGCGGTATCTGTCTCTGGAACGCGGCGAATGGGAGGAGTTGCCTTACAACCTGGTGGACTGGGACGCGACGCGGAAATGGGAGAAAAATCACAGCTGGGCCGTACGAGGATTCCGGAGGACGCGTCGCCGGCGATGAAAGAGGCCGAGGAGATCGACAAGGAAGAAGCGGCGGAGCGGAACGAGATGAAGTCGCGCACGCCTGAGGTGGCCAAGGGGCTGGAACTGCCGGACGAGGATGGCGTGTTCGTGCTGGACACCTATCAGGGTACACCGGAGCTGGTGGAGCTGGTGCCGTCGGACCTGAGATTGAACCAGAAGAACCGGAAGGGGCTGGCGACGCTGAATCCGCTGGCCGGGGCGAAGGCGACGCTGGAGCTTGCCGGGGGCGCACGCCAAGGTCCACCTGCACGTAAACGATCCGGCGATCTATCTCTCGCTGGAGGGGCAGGACGAGGTGGAAGAGGTGCTTTCGCACGCGGTGACGGTACAGACGCACGGCGCGAAGGAAGTGGCGAATCGAAAGCACGGCGCGCACTCGCCGCAGTCAGGGTTCGCGATCGTGAAGGTGGACGAGCGCAAGACGGTGAGGATTCTTGGCGCGGTCCACATAAGCCCGACCGGCAAGGTGACCCAGAGCGAAGATGTGATTCCGACGAAAGCCGAAGTAATGCCAGGCAAGCACTGGCTGAAGCTGACGCCGGAGACGACGCTGACGATCGGCGAATATGCGCTGGTGGAGATTCTTTCGCCGTCGGACATCAGCCAGTCGGTGTGGGATTTTCGCGTGGATCCGCGAACGGGCGACAATCCCGGCTTCGCTGGGGCCGATTCTGAAGTAGAGATTGCGGATGCGCCTCGCCGCCGGCGTTATGGCGCTTCGCGGCGGGCAAGCTTGATGCGGCGCTGCTCCCACTCTTCGCTGGAGAAGATGCGCGGACCGACCTCGATGAGACGCGGCATCATGTTGAAGACGGCGACGCGGCTCCAGGGACGGCCTTCGCGGGTGCGGAAGCCCTTCTCGTTGAGATCGCTGACGATGGCCGAATAGGAGAAAGTCCTGGGCCAGCAGATCCATCATGAGCAGAAGGACCTGGTTTTCGTGGGGATCGACTTCGAGGCGTTTGCAGTCCTCTGAGATGCGCAGGCCGTAGGGGATGGCTTCGCTGAAGGCGCCGTCGGACGGAGTTTCGGAGTCGGGCAGCTCGCGCCGCCACTCGATTGAGACCATCTGCCACCCGGCAGCAGTGCGCTGACGGATCACGTCCGAGCTGAAAGGCTCGGAAACCACATCACGAATGCGCTCGAAATAGGCCATGGGAGCCTCCAAAAGACACTGCAATGTGATGAGTCGAAGCAATTCCGAGGCCAGTAGCGGCGACGATTGCTGTCAAGCGCAATGAAACAGTTGCAAGTTGAATGGGTTTCCTGAATTGAATGGCGCCGACTGTCGGGCCTGGCCGATTCCGCAAATCCTCTGTTCAGTAGTGGACAACCGCGCGTGCCAAACGGACGGAGAGCGCGGAATTGGCTGGACAGACCGCGTCAGTACCCGACGGGTACGAAACACGGAGGTTCGAACGCGGATTGGTCCGATGAACGTTCCTTGAGGCAAACAAGATGACTGCTACAATTCGGCATCCTCCCAGATTAAGCCGAATCTGCATCCTGAGATGCCGCTTGAACATTCGAGCACGAGAGACACGACAGGGATGATCGACTACTACGAGTTCCTGCAAATCAGCCCGCACGCCGACGCGGAGACCATTCATCGCGTTTATCGCTACCTGGCTGCACCGCCTGCATCCGGACAACCCGGACTCGGGCGATCGCGGAGATGTTCCGGCTGCTGAAGTCGGCCTACGACACGCTCTCGAACCCGTCGCGCGGAGCGGAATACGATGCGATTTGCCGGCGGGAGGCGAACCGAGCTCAACCGCTCTCGAGTTCCATCGACTTCATGGACAGCGTCGAGGGCGAGTTGAACCGCCGCGTCGCGGTGCTGGCGGTGCTCTACTTCAAGCGGCGCAGCGAATCCGCGATTTCCAGAAGTGTCGCTGGCGGAGATTGAGCTGCGGATGGGATTTCCGCGAGATTATCTGGACTTCACCACCTGGTACCTGGCGAAGAAGGGATACATCACGAGGGCCGACAACTCCGACTTCACGCTGACCGCCGAGGGTGTGGACTACATCGAGACGCAGCGCACCAATCTGCCGGTGCTGAACAAGCTGCTGACCGATGGCAACGTGCAGATTGGCCCAGCAGCGCACGCGCGAAAGCAGAGCAGCACGAATCGCACGCGGGAACGGATCGCATGCGGGGAAACGGGTCGCACACGTGGAACGGGTCGAAACCAATCATCCTGCCCTTCAATGTCTTGCGCCTGGATCGACGACAGAGCGGCGAAGGCGCCGACGCCGCCGGCGCGATATCGAGCAAATGATGCCGGGATTCGAACGGCGTACCGGCATGCAGGATCGACGTGTGAACACGGTGATCGACGCACAGAACAAGGAATGACCGCCGGGCTACGCGCCGATAAACTGCGGGAATGATCCAGCCTCTACTCGCGAACACTGATGCCGAGGGTTTTCATCTTGCGGTAGAGATGGCTGCGCTCGAGGCCGAGGAGTTCGGCGGCGCGGCTGACGTTGTTGCGGGCTTCTTCAATCTTCTTGAGGATGTAGTCGCGCTCGTAGGCGTCGCGGGCCTGCTGGAGCGTGGAGAAATCCTCAGTCGAACGCGAGCCGGACTTGTGGGTGAGCGGCGGCAGTTGTTTGCGCTCGATGCGCAGGGTGCGCGGATTGAGGATGAGCACGCGCTCGATCACGTTCTTCAATTCGCGCACATTGCCCGGCCAGTGATATTGCTGGAGGACTTCGAGGGCCTCTTCGCCGATCTCCATGCGCGGGACGGCCGTACTGGCGGCCGAACTCGGCGAGGAATTCGCGGGCAAGCAGCGGAATATCCTGCTTGCGCTCGCGCAGCGGCGGCACGAAGAACGGAACGACGTTGAGCCGATAGAAGAGGTCTTCGCGGAAGTTGCCCTTGGCGATCTCTTCTTCGAGATCCTTGTTGGTGGAGGCGATGAGGCGGACGTCGACGCGCAGAGGCTGCGTTCCGCCGACGGGCGTGAACATCTGGTCGTCGAGAGCGCTGAGCATCTTGGCCTGCGTCTTGAGGCTCATGTCGCCGACTTCATCGAGGAAAAGAGAGCCGCCGTCGGCGCGTTCCAGGGTGCCGCGCTGCTCGGGCGGCCCGCCGGGCTGCGCGCCGTGGCGAGTAGCCGAAGAGTTCCGACTCGATGTGCGACTTCGGGGATGGCGGCGCAGTTGAGTTCGACGAAGACGCCGTCGCGGCGCAGGCTTTCGGCGTGAATGGCGCGCGCGATGAGTTCCTTGCCGGTGCCGGACTCTCCATAGATCAGGACGCGGCCGTTGGTGGGAGCCATGAGGCGAATCTGCTGGCGCAGTGCCTTGACCGGCACGCTTTCGCCGGTGAGCACCGCGCCGACGCTGAACTGGCGCTTGAATTCGAGGTTCTCGTTGCGCAGGCGGCGGGCCTCGACCGCGTTCTTGAGAACGATCGAGGTGCGATCGAGCGAGAGCGGCTTTTCGAGAAAGTCGTATGCGCCGAGCTTGGTGGCTTTGACGGCGGTTTCGATGGTGCCGTGGCCGGAGATGATGACGACTTCAGGGCGCTTTTCCGGAGCGAGCGCATGGATGTCGGCGAGAACGTCGAGGCCGTCGCGATCGGGGAGCCAGATGTCGAGCAGAACGACGTCGTAGGGCGCGTCCTGAATGAGCACGAGGGCCTCAGCTGCAGTGGCGGCGGTGGCCACGCCATATCCTTCTTCGGTGAGGATCTCTTCGAGCGAGGTGCGAATTTCTGCCTCGTCGTCGACCACCAGGATATGATTCATGAGCGCGCCTCGGTGAGAGGAGTCGCGCCGGCGCGTTCGGCCTCGAGCGCGGGAGTGCTCAGCGTGATCCAGCAGCGGCAGGCGGATGAGGAAGCGCGCGCCCTTGGGAGCGTTGCTTTCGGCGCGGATGGAGCCGCCGAGTTCCTGGACGATCTTGGCGGCGATGGAGAGGCCCAGGCCGGTGCCGCGGTGCTTGGTGGAGTAGAAGGGCAGGAAGAGGCGCTCGCGGATTTCGTCGGTGAGGCCGTGGCCGGTGTCGGAGACCTCGATTTCGACGGCGGCGCCGTCCTCGCTAAGAGAACTGCGCACGCAGAGGACGCGGAGCAGGCTGCCCTGCATGGCCTCGGCGGCGTTGTCGATGAGGTTGGCGAGGGCGCGGCGGATGGCCTCGTGATCGGCGAGAACCGGCGGGCAGACCGGGCTCAAGGTCGCGCTTGACGGTGATGCCCTCGAGGCGGCCGGCAAACAAGGCGAGCGCTTCGTCGGCGATCTGGTTCATGTCGCAGGGGCGCGGCTGCGGCGCCGGAAACTGGGCGAGCGCGGAGAACTGATCGACGAGCGTGCGCAGGGTGCCAACGCAGGCCAGGATGACTTCGCTGCATTTGCGAATGACGGAAGGCGAATCGGGCTGGCTCGCGGTCGAGATGGCGGCCGATACGCTCGGCGGAGAGCGCGATGGGCGTGAGCGGGTTCTTGATTTCGTGGGCCACGCGCTGCGCCACTTCCTTCCACGCAAGCTGGCGCTGGGCGCGAAGGAGTTCCGAGGTGTCTTCGACGACGAGGACGGTGCCTGGCCTGCCGTGGGCCAGTTCGAGCCGCGCACTGGTGACGGCCAGGTGCATGTTGCGGCCGCGAAGATGGAATTCAATTTCGGTCGAGGCCGCACCCATGCGCTGTCCGCGGCGGATGACGCCGGCGAGTTCGTCGACGAGTTCGGAGCGGCAGAAGGACATCGAGCTTCTGTCCGCGAAGCCCGGCGTTTTCGTCCTGTCCCATGAGCACCGCGAAGGCGCGATTGGCCTGGAGCACCGTGCCGGAGCCATCGAGGGTGACGACGCCGGAAGGGATGGTTTCGAGGATGGTTTCGAGTTCGCGGCGGCGCTCTTCAATGGCCTGGTTGGCGGCGGTGAGTTGCGCGGAGGAGCTTTCAGCGAGCTTGCGGCTGGCATCGAGGTCGGCCGCCATGTGATTGAAGGAGCGAACCAGGTCGGCCATCTCGCCGGTAGTGACGAGGGCGACGCGATGTTCGTATTTGCCGGCGGCGATCTCGTCCATGGCGTCGGCCAGGGCTTCGACGGGGCGCGT
This sequence comes from uncultured Acidobacteriaceae bacterium, assembly GCA_963774175.1. GTDB lineage: Bacteria > Acidobacteriota > Terriglobia > Terriglobales > Acidobacteriaceae > Telmatobacter. Next base: position 127,663 of record CAVZDT010000003.1, on the reverse strand, counting down.
GATCTGCTTGGAGAGAAACAAGGCGAGCCAGACGCTGGAGAAGAAGACCACGACGGTGATCAGCAGCAGCATGAGGAAGAAGGTGTTGCGGATGCTGTTGCGGGAGCGGAAGAGATCCCAGTACTCGGCTGCGCCCTCGCGGATGCGCGCGGTGGTCTGGCTCAAGTCCCTGCGGCATGGGAAGAGCGGCGACACCATCTTTCCGGAGGCGGTGACTGATTTGCCAAGCGCATAATCGGTCGCCGGCAATGCGGAGGACGGGCTCGTCGTTGCGCTGGGCCGATGCTGAGAACGCTGGCGGAGAGCGGACCCTGCAGGGGAACAGCGGATTGAAGCTTGGTGGCGCCGGCCTTTTCAGGAAGCCACGGAATCAGGCTGGCCTGGCTGCTCTCGGGCGGCGCCTGGAAGCTGGTGAGAACCTGATGATCCTTGCTGTAGACGAAGACGAAGCCGCCCTGGAGAGTGATGCGGTGCGATTCGAGCACATTCTCCAGCGCTGGGCGCGTCGGCATCCAGTGCGCCGGTGGCGACGATCGCATCGGCCTCGCTGCGCGCGTTGCTGGTGACGTATTGCGCCAGTTCGAGAACGACGCGGGTAGAGTCTTCGCGCAGTTGCGAAGTATTCGGCGAGAACCAGCGATCGATGGAACGGTTCATCAGCTGAAAGCTGAACAGGAACATGAAGACCGCGGGCGTAAGCGCGATGAGAGCAGCGCCGAGCACCATGCGGGTGCGCAGTCGTGCGCCGAGAGCGCTGCTGCTTTGGTCGGCGTAGAGCTTCAGGATGTTGCGGAGCAGCAGAAGCAGCAAGACGAGGAGCAGCAGAAAAACAACGACCGTGAGGCCGGTGAAGGCCAGGGTTTCGCCGGAGGTTTCAGGATTGAGGAACGCGGATCTTCGAGGTATTGAAAGCCTGAAGAGCCGCCGAGCAAGGCGAAGAAGAGCAACACGTCGCACCGAGAAAGATCACAGTCCTGCGCCGCGAGTCGCCTTCGTAGAGCATGGGGCGATTATAGGCGCAGGCAGATTCAAGAGCCAGCCGATCTGACCGGCGGTAGCACAGGGGCGCAGCGGTCAGGACTGGAGAGACGAACGCCCGCCCGCATCGCTCGAAGGGCTGAGAAGGCCTGAGAGAATGACGGGCGGGCGCAGTTTTAACCGTGCTTACTTCTTCGCGCAGCAATCGCCGGGGCAGCAGCCCGCGCCGGAATTGCAACAGCTGGAGTCGCAGCAGGAGGCGGTGCAACATTTTGTTCCGGGCTTGCAGCAGGAATCAGCTTTGACGGCCAGTGCGGAAAGGGATGAAAGCCCCAGGACGAGAACAGCGAGCAATCTGAATTTCATTTGAATCTCCTCTTTGTGTGTTGCAACGCGTGAATGCGTGCGCCGGAGCGCAAGATCAGCAATTGGACACAAAGAGTGGTCTAGACGCGAAGGTCGGCTTTGAGCTGAAAGACCGGGACGTGGAGTGACAAGGCGAGGGCGCCTGCCGGAATCGGGGAATGCGGGCGAAGGCCCAAGGCGCGATCGGGGACCGATGCAGGCTGGAGTTGCACAGTCTCGCGGACGGGTGAGAGAGTCATCGCGCTGGAGCGGTCAACTACGCAGCAGGTGGGGTGTGAGTTTTGGCTGGCGGGGCAGCACGGCATGTGCTGTGCGGAATCAGGCACCGCCGGAGGTCCGGCGGGAACGCATGCAAGGTTTACTACCAGGAAGGCGCACAACACGAGCACAGACAGTACGCGCCGCCGGCAGTGGAGATCACCCATCACAGCAATCATCCTACGAGCAGGATTGATTCTAGCAACGTGATCTGGATCACGTCCGATCTGGCGGTCAGGCGAGGACTTTGGCTGCGGGTGTCCATTCGCGCTGCTGGCTCTCGGCTACGCCGCGGTAGGTGAGCGTGCCAAGCCAGGTGTTGAGACCCTCGGCGAGATCCGGCGTCCTGCTTGAGGGCTTCGCGCGCTCCGAGGTTGGCGATGCGCATCAGGTAAGGGAATGTCGAATTGGTAAGCGCCAGCGTGGAGGTGTGCGGCACGGCGCCGGGCATGTTGGTGACGCAGTAGTGCACCACGCCGTCGACGATGTAGCTGGGGTTGGAGTGCGAGGTGGGCCTGGCGGTTTCCACGCAGCCGCCCTGGTCGATAGCGACATCGACGATTACGGCGCCTTTCTTCATTTGGGAGACCATGGCGCGGGTGACGATTTTGGGCGCAGTGGCGCCGGGGATGAGGACGCCGCCGATGACAAGGTCGGCCTCGCGCGTGGCGTTGGCGAGGTTGTAGCTGTTGGAAGCAAGGGTGTAAAGGCGGCCGCCGTAGAGGTCGTCGAGTTCGCGCAGGCGATTGAGGTTGACGTCGACCAGCGTGACCTTGGCGCCGAAGCCCAGGGCGATTTTGGCAGCGTTGGTGCCGACGATGCCGCCACCGATGATGGTGACGTGCGCCGGGGGCACGCCGGGGACGCCGCCGAGAAGAATGCCGCGGCCGCCGCGCTCCTTTTCGAGATAGGTGGCGCCAACCTGGACGCTCATGCGGCCGGCGACTTCGCTCATGGGCGTGAGCAGCGGCAATGTGCCGTTGCGGTCGCGAACCGTCTCATAGGCGATACCGATGACCTTGGACTCGAGAAGCTTGTTGGTGAGGTCGGGAACGGGCGCGAGGTGCAGATAGGTGAACAGCACCAGGCCCTCGCGGAAGTAGACGTACTCCGTCTCGATCGGCTCCTTGACCTTGACGACGGTGTCGGACTTGCCCCAGACGTAGCCGGCTCGCCCACGATCTCTGCGCCGGCTTCCTGATATTCGGCGTCGATAAATCCGGAAAGCGCGCCGGCGTGGGTTTCTACCAGCACCTTGTGGCCGGCCTCAGTGAGCGCCTTTACGCCGGCAGGCGTAACGCCAACGCGAGCTTCGTTGTCTTTAATTTCTCTGGGAACGCCGATGATCATGGGTTCTTGCTCCTTGTTCAGGCTGCGATTGCTCGATTGTGTGGGGGAGGAGGTTCACTGGGAAGGTTCGCGCCGGATATCCGGTCTTCCACCCCGGCGACGAAGACCTGTCGGCGGGGACCCGGGTTGCTGGGGGGAGGGCTTGAATCCGGCGCGATGGTTCATTGCTGGCTTCCAGTTGAGACTCAATCCTACGGCGGGTGGGGCTTCCAATGTGTGCAAAGTTCGTGATAAAACATCACGTTGAGAACGAAACGTGAATCGAGACTACTAAACATGCAAGAAACAACCGCAAAACCGCTGGCGGGCGCGCAACAGCCCGATTGGATGAGCTGGATACCGCGATCCTGCGCCACCTTGAACGTCATGGGCGAGCCACGAATTACGAGGTAGGCGAGGCGGTGGGGCTGTCGGCCTCGGCGGCGTCGCGGCGGATCCAGGCTCTGGAAGCGACAGGGGCTATCCGCGGGTACCGGGCGCTGGTGGACGACCGGCTGCTGGGGAAACAGATGACGGTCTACATCCGCGTAACGCTGGAACGACAGTCGGCCCCCGTGCTGAGCGCGTTTGAAACGGCGGTGCGGCATTGCAGGGAAATCGTGAGCTGCCACCTGATGGCAGGCCAATACGATTACATGCTGGTGGCGCGAGTGGCGGGCATCGATGACTATGGGCGACTGCACCAGAACGAACTTTCGCGGCTCCCTGGCGTAATCCGGCTGGAGACGAGCTTTGCGTTGCGGGACGTTCTGGACGGAAGCCGGTTGTAAAGCCGGCGGCGAACCTAGCTAGTCACTTTGTCAGCGGATACGTTTCAAGAATTCAGCGATAGATTATGGTTACGCAGGTACTTTGCTTTCGGTATTACTAACGTGGGAGAATTCCCCAGGGCTCCTGGAAGGCGTAGTTTATGTTTGAGTCTGACCAGCACGAATTCGACGAAGAGTACGAAGGGTACCGACATCCGGCTCCGCCATCTCCGCCGACACCGCAAGCGACCCCCACTCCGCAAGTGATTCCAACTCCGCATGCGATACCAACTTCGCATGCGGCTCCGACTGCACCAACGCCACAATCTCCGCCAACTTCACCGGCTCCGCAAATGACTCCGACGGCGGTAGCTGCACCAGCACAGGCAGCAGAACCGATGCACTCAGCGCCCGTAGCGGTTGCCGAGCCGATTGTTGAGGAGGAGAAAGAGCAGCAGTCGATTCAGGAGGACGAAGAGGGACAGGACGGGTACTACGGCCAGACGGAGGAAGAAGCGCCGCCGCCTCCGCCACGAAAGAAGCCCAACGTGGTGTTGCTCGCAGGGTCGGCGGCACTTGTGCTGTTCACGATTTTCGTGATCTACACGGCTCGTCCGAAGCAGAACACTCCGCCACCTGGCGACCTGGGACCAGGCATTGTGGCTGCCGCGGGTCTGCGAGGCCATCTCGACACGAGATGGGACGGGGACGCGAAGACGGGGAGGCTGGCATATCAGTTGCGAGTTGAGCCGATGGAAGACCGATGGCAGGCTGGATTTTCGCGGGTGACTTTGAATCCGCCGATGCCATTGTCGGTGAATATCCGTCTGCTCGATTCGACGGGTTTCGCGCTGTGCGGGAAGGAAGTGGACTTCCGTTTTGATCCGCAGAGCGCCGGCGTGCCATTGGCGATTTCAGGCGCGGCTGGCGGCGATGGCAAGAAGATGTCACCGGCAGAGCGGAATGCGGCAATCCAAGCGGCGCGCCAAGGCGAAATCACGCGAATGCAGGCCGAAGAGGCAGCCCGGGAACACGGAAAAGACATCTTCCAGAATCAGACCACGGCCGATGGCCAGGTGACCGCGGTGAACGTACAGGGTGCGCTGCCCTGTTCGCCCGATCAGTACAGGCGCGCCGATTACTGGGATTTCAACACGAATTTTCCTACGCTGCAGGAGCAGGCGGCCCTGGTGGATCCGAGGGCAGCGGCACTGGCGAAGAATGAATTCGAGCCACCAGGGCATCCAGGGAAACGCACTCTGGCGAAACTGCAGGATGGATTTGTGATCCAGGGAGACGACCGGGTGACTGGGTATGACTCGGTGCGCGGACTGCTGTGGGCGGAAGGAAAGACCTTCCAGATCGACAGGCGATTCGGGCAGGCCACCGCGACGGAGTGGGCGAACAACTATTCGCTGATCCACTACCGCTGCGATCAGCATGCGAATTGCGCGTTGACAGCGGCGGGGGAAGCAGCGGTGCTGCACGCGCGACTGAACGAGTAGCAGGGATAACGGACGGTTGTCAGGCGGCAGTTTTCAGTTGTCGTTCTCAGTTGTCAGTTGCTCCAGGGAAGAACCGTCCCTTGCACAGCAAGCGCAGCGGCCATTTGCACGCCCGACGATTTTTGTGGTGCGTAGCTCCAGCCAGCATGGATAATTACAGCACTTCCAGTTGGCCCCTCTTCCCCGTTTCGTTTCCATGATGGAAGTTTCAAAAGGAGCAGCTTCGGCATGGCTGGGATTGTGGCCCCAACTTCACTCCGAAACCCCGATAGCACGAAGACATCTCAGAGACTGGCAGAAGGTGCGCGGCACCCCGGCTGGGTCCGCCTGACGCACTGGTTGACGGTCGTGTGCTTCTTTGCGCTTTTGATCACTGGCGGGGAGATCGTGATCTCTCACCCGCGGTTTTACTGGGGCGAGACCGGCAACGTAAACACTCAACCGCTGTTTACGCTGCACATCGCGGCTTCGCGGGATACAGTTCCGACGGGCTACGGGTATGTGATGCCGGACCAGAATGGCTGGAGCCGGGCTCTGCATTTTCAGACTGCATGGCTGCTGGTGGGGACGGCGCTGGTCTACGGCATTGCGGGCCTGTGGACCGGGCATTTCCGCAAGAACCTGATCCCGGAGCGGGGCACGCGGAGCTGGCGTGCGTATGGGGCGCGGATTGTTCAATATTTTCGCCGCGCACCGGCTGATCCGGCGGAGGCACGCTCGTACAACGTGCTGCAGCGGACCGCCTATCTTGGCGTCATCTTCGTGCTGTTTCCGCTGGTGATCTGGTCCGGACTTGCCTTGTCCCCTGCGTTCGATTCCGCGTTTCCATTCGCGGTGAATGTGCTGGGAGGAAGGCAATCGGCGCGCACGCTGCACTTCCTTATTTCCGGCGCGCTGGTGGTCTTCCTCGTGGTGCACGTTGTGATGGTTGCCGTGTCGGGGTTCAGAAGCCGCATGCGCGCGATGATCACCGGCCGAGTCCCTCATCAGGAGGAACAATGATGAATCCTCTCTCACGCCGCAAACTCATCACTACTGGGCTTGCTGCCACAGCGGGGCTGTCGGGACTTGCAGCAGCCGCCCGCATTGCGCAGCGCTATGGCCTCATCCCGCCCGATCACGACGGACTCTACGGTCCTGGCGAAACGCTGACGTATGCTGCGCAGCGGCTCTTGACCAGGCATTCGATGGCACGCCAGTTTCCCCGCAGCATGATTTCGAAGACGCCGTTTGCCAACGAGACCGCCCCGCCGGATGCGGCATTCAAGCGCTTGCAGGCGAATGGATTTTCAGAGTGGCGGCTTGAGGTAAACGGAATGGTTGCGCGGCCTCTCTCGCTTTCGATCTCGGACCTTCGCGGTCTTCCCTTCCGCAGCCACATTACCGAGATCGCCTGCGAGGAAGGCTGGTCGTATGTAGCCGAGTGGATCGGGACGCCGCTGAGCGAGGTGTTGGACGCTGCCGGAGTTCTTCCGCAGGCGCGCTATATCGTCTACTTCTCGACGCAGCACGACTGGTGGGACAGTCTCGATATGGCCGATGCGTCGCATCCACAGACCCTGTTGACCTGGGGAATGAATGACGACGATCTTCCGGTCGGCTTCGGCGGACCGCTGCGCATGCGCGTGCCTCGCCAACTCGGCTACAAGAGCGTGAAGTATCTCGCCCGCATTACCGCGACCGATTCAATGAAGCGCTTTGGCAAAGGGCTGGGGTCCGCGTCGCCAGAGGGCGGATACGCGTGGTACGCGGGGATTTGATGAGAGCAGGGATTAGGGAACAGGGAGTAGGGAGTACGAAACTTTCTGATGACAACGCGGCCTGGAGGCCGCTGCTCCCTCCGGTCGGGGGACAAGAATAGTCTGATGCTGATTCGGGGTTGGAATTCCCGACGACCGAAGGACTTCACGCGCAGCTAGTTGCAGGAGCACGCGCCGGTGGTGTCAGGTTGCGTAGAACAGGAGCCGATCTGGACTGGCGGGCCGAGGGACTTGATGCACGCGACGTGTCCTTGCCTGGCTTTGGGTGATGCTACCGGGACCTGGGCGGCGGAAACGCCACTGTCCGTTACGTTGCCGCCCGAATCATATCGAGGCAGGTTACCGCCCTTCCCGGTGCCGTCGCTGATCTGGACCTTGGCGCCGGAGCCGTGGTAGCCGTTGAGGCCCGAAGCGAGGACGGTATTCGATCCGACCTGGAAAGAAGCGGCCCGTGCGGCACTGGTCACTGTAAGCGAGTTGTGGATCGTGGTGGCGCCGTTCTTCTGGACCAGGAACGTGTATGCGTTGTTGGCCGCATTGGTGACCGAGACTGCGGCGCCGGTTTCTCCATTTGCATCTGGAGTGATGCGGATAGCAGCTGCGGTTGGAGCGGGCAGGAAGACATTGCTTCCGTCGTCGCAGAACTGCTGGCGAAGGGCGGTCGAAAACGTGTAGTCGTAGCAGCCGATGGGGTGTGGTCCTGCGCTGGGCATGAACTGGCGTTTAAGAACTTCGAGGACCGATGAACGACCGTTCCACCAGGATTCGATGTCGGCCTGGGGAATGCTGGCGAAGTTGGCCTGTGGTCTTGCGCGTCCGGCGGCGTTGGAGACGACGGACCATTGCAGATCAGAGCCTCCGCCGGCAGGCCCGGCTTCGAGCGCCGCGTAGATCGCACGTTCGACCCACAGGCCGTCGTACCAGTAGGAGCCGCTGTTTTCATCGGTGACGAGAAAGGCGGAAGTTCCGTGCGTGGTTCCGGAGTGGTTGCCGCTGATGGTTGCGGCAATACCGAAGATCTGGCTCATGGCACGGGATGGAGTAGAAGGAGGGCCGGGATCGAGCCCGGTTTCATTGAAGACGTTGGCTTCTACTCCGTAGGTGAGGGAGTTGCCGCTGCCGTGGCGCTGGATGGCAATGGGATTGATGCCCCAGACGCCATTGTGCAGATCGCCGGGGTTATTCTGCGAGACCATGAACGCGCCGACGCAGGGCGCGGCCGAAGATGCAAAAGTGTAGTTGCAGTTGTGGTAGGTGTATAGGGGCGCTGTGTCGTTCACGCCGTAGTCAGAAGAGACGATGCGCGTGACGGGGGTGACGTAAGGGTCTCCCTGGGCCGTTGAAGTTTGCACGCGAGTGGCGGAATCGGCGACGGACTGATTGAAGACGGGATTTGTCCACGCCAGGGGAGCGCTGGGTGCGGAGACGTAGTTCTGGTTCACGCGGGAGTTTGGATGCAGGGCGTTATCCAGGATAAAAACTTCAGAGAGCGTGAACACCGGCGCATGGAGCAGGGTCTTGAGGTCCAGGTTCTGATGGGATGTCGTGTGCGGATCGGGGGCCGATTGAGAGCAGGCGAACATGGCGCTGAACGCAAGAATGAAGAAGGCGAAGAATCGCTGAAACAGCCGCATAGCGTCGGGGAAAGACCTCCGGTGATTGAGGAAGCGTGCCAAAGGCGCGGGGCGCCTACAACTAAGACGCGTTTCGAGGGGGGATGGCTCGTGAAGTGCCCTGAATCGAGACGAGAGCATCGATGGTGGTGGGGTGCTCCGCAAAGACGTGGGGCGCCAGGCGGGTGCTCAGAAAAGCCAGTGATTGCGAAAACTGAGGACCTTGTTTGTGCTGCTGTCGTAGACTCTTTTGCAAACACGATTACGGCGGCAAAGGACTCTGAGATGCCCGGTGAAACGATCTCCCCGGAACAGGCGGCCAGCCTCGTCAAATCGGGCATGTGGCTGGACTACGGTGCGGCGCTTTGCCAGCCGGATGTTTTCGATAAAGCGCTGGCTGCACGCACGGACGAACTGGCGAACGTGAAAATCCGGTCGTGCCTGTCGATGCGGCCTCGGGCTGTTCTTGAGGAGGATCCGGAAGGCAAGAGATTTCACATGTTCAGCTGGCATTTTTCAGGCTATGACCGCAGGATGCATGACGCCGGCCGTTGCAACTACGTGCCGCTGAATCTGGGTGAGGTGCCGGATTATTACCGGCGCTTTCTCGATCCGGCGGACATCGTCATCCTGAAGACCTGTCCGATGGATGAGGGCGGGTATTTCAACTTTGGGCCGACCAACCTGTGGCAACGGGCCGCGGTAGAACGCGCCAAGATGGTGATTGTCGAGGTCAATCGGGAGCTGCCGTACTCGTTCGGCAAGGAGAACGGCGTGCATCTGCGAGAGGTTGATTTCGTGATTGAAGGTGATCATCAACCATGCGCGGAACTGCCCAATCCGGACCCGGGGGAGATCGACAAGACGGTGGCGCGGCGGATTGCAGAAGAAATCGAAGATGGCGCGTGCCTGCAGATCGGGATTGGCGGGATGCCCAACGCTGTGTGCTGCCTGTTGCTTGAAACCGCGGTGAAGGACTTGGGCATCCACACGGAGATGATGACGGACGGGCTCGGTCTGCTTTATCGTTCGGGCCGGGTGACGGGGTCGCGGAAGGCGCTCGATCCGGGCAAGGTGACGTATACGTTTGCGCTGGGTTCGAATTCGCTTTACGCAACGACGAACCGCAACCCCGACATGTACTGCCACCAGGTGGACTACACGAATTCGCCGTACATCATCATGCAGAACGAGAAAGCCGTGTCGATTAACAACACGACGCAGGTGGATCTGCAGGGTCAGGTTGCGTCGGAATCGGACGGGCAGCGGCACATCAGCGGCACCGGAGGGCAGTTGCAGTTTGTGCGCGGGGCTTACGCATCGAAGGGCGGGAAGTCGTTTATCTGTCTCGCTTCTACGTACGAGAAGCGCGGGGAACGCAAGAGCCGGATTGTGTTCAGCCTTACGGCCGGGAACATTGTGACTACGCCGCGCTCGGATGTGATGTATGTGGTTACGGAGTATGGGCTCGTCAATCTGAAAGGGCGGTCCGTGGCGGAACGAGCGAAGGGATTAATTGCGCTCGCGCATCCTGATTTCCGGGAGGAACTGGAACGACAGGCATACGAACACCGGCTGATTCCGCGGCATGTTTCGTTTGCATGAAGAAGAAGCGCGTGAATGATTGATGGTGGAACGTGACTAACTTTCAGAATTTCCGAGAATTATTCTTGTGGTGCTTTCTGGCGGCGTTTCTTCTATTCTTCGCCGCTACTCCGTCATTCATCCTCTCGGGTCTGAAAATGCAAAATGAGGGGACGGGCCTGAGGCTGGGCTTTTGGAAGAAGGTGTCCTTAGGGATTCTCGGCGGAATCGCTGGTGAAATCACGGCATTTGGAATTTATCGCCTGGCGGAGTCAAGCTGGTGCAGAGACATGAGCGCACAAGGCTCGTACTGTGACGGTCAGGGGCCGCTCGTTCTCATTTTTACAGTTCCGCTGTGTGCAATTGTCTCAAGCTGTACTTCGATGCTGTGGACTAGGTACAGCCTCCGTATTCCAGCGGATAGACCTTGGGTTTCGGTCTTCAGTTATCGTGGCGAAAATCGCGCAATGAATGTCGGGTTCGCGGTCGCCGTTCAGGCAGTTTACTGGCCGCTCTTCGCGTTGGCCGCTTATCGCCTGACGCGCGGCATACTGTAAAACTCATACCAGACCCCGGCACCCGGCTGACCACCGCTTGTTGCTTTCCCACCTGTGCGCGATGAAACTTCACCCCACAAACGAGGACCTGTTTGTGGGGACCCCGGACTGCGCATGGGTGGGGCACCCGCATCATGCCAGCGTGACGATCCCCGGGGGATACGGGTTGTGCTTTCCCAGATCTCAAAAGCGAGATCTGGGGCACCCGGCTTTTGAGGGTCGAAGTTCTGATGGGTGGTGCTGTGCGGATCTGAGACAAGAGCAGATCCTTCGCTCCGCTGAAGAAAGCCGCTCCGCTCAGGATGACACGATAGCTTCTAACGCAACCTTATCCCAGGTCTCAGAATTGAGACCTGGGGCGCGCTGCACCAATGGTTCTAACCCCTACTCGAATTTTCATTCAGATTCGATGGCTTATTCCGCGTTGTCGATCTGAGCGCGCTGCAGCTTGTCGGAGTAGTCGACGTAGACGGCTTTCCAGGTGGTGAAGAAGTCGAGGGCGCCGTAGGCCTTCGCGGTGGCCGTTGCCGGTGTGCTTGACGCCACCGAAGGGCAGATGCACCTCGGCGCCGATGGTGGGCGCGTTGATGTAGGTGATGCCGGCTTCGAGGTCGCGAATGGCGGTGAAGGCGCGGTTCACATCCTTCGTATAGAGCGCGGTGGAGAGGCCGTAGTCGATGGAGTTGGCGATCTCGATGGCTTCCTCGAAGGTGTCGAACTCGATGAGCGCGACGACGGGACCGAAGACTTCTTCGCGGGCGATGCGCATGGTGGGCGTGACCCGACGCAGCACGGTGGGCTCAAAGAATGTGCCCTTGGCGTAGTCGCCGGCGGTGAGGGCGTGGCCGCCGCACAGGAGCCTGCGCGCCTTCTTCGATCGCGATCTCGACGTATTTTGTTGAAGTCTCGATCTGGCTTTTGTTCACCTGCGGGCCGACCTGAACGGATTCGTCGAGGCCATTGCCGATTTTCAGTTTTTTCGCGCGCGCGACGAACTCATCGGTGAACTTCTTCGCGATTCCCTCCTGCAGCAGGATGCGGCTGGTTGCGGTGCAGCGCTGGCCGGTGGTGCCGAAAGATCCCCAGAGAGCGCCGTCCAGCGCGAGTTCGAGGTTGGCGTCGTCGAGCACGATCTGCGCGTTCTTGCCGCCCATCTCGAGGGAGACGGGCTTGAAGGTGGCCGCGGCACGCTGGGCGACATGCGAGCCGACTTCGCTGGAGCCGGTAAAGCTGATGGCGCGGACGTCGGGGTGTTCGACGAGGGCGTTGCCGGTGGCGCCACCGCTGCCACTGACGATATTGACCACGCCCGGAGGGCAGGCCTGCGTCAACGAGGGCCTGGACGAGGTTGTAGACGGAGACGGGCGTGTCTGTCGCCGGCTTGATGACGCAGGTGTTGCCGGAGACAAGCGCCGGAAAGAGCTTCCAGCTGGGGATGGCCATGGGGAAGTTCCACGGCGTGATGAGGCCGACGACGCCGACGGGCATGCGAACGACATGGCGAACTTGTTCTGCAGCTCGGAGGGAGTGGTCTGGCCGAAGAGGCGGCGGCCTTCGCCGGCGACGTAAAACGCTTCATCGATGGCTTCCTGCACGTCGCCGCGGGTCTCGGCCAGAACCTTGCCCATTTCGCGGGTCATGTCGCGGGCGTACTGCTCCTTACGCTGCTGCAGGAGGATGCCGGCGCGGAGGAGGATCTCGGCACGCTTGGGCGCGGGCACGAGGCGCCAGGTGGCGAAGGCCTTTTTCGCGGCGGCTACGGCTTGCGGTCACGTCTTCAGGGCCCGAGGACGGAAATGCGCCGACGATGTCGTCGTGGTCGGCCGGGTTCACGTTGAGGATGGTCTTGCCGCTTGCGGCGGGCTGTCCATTCGCCGCCAATCAGATTGTGATAAGTGGGATAGGTCATGGGGGGTCTCAGTTCAAAGTTCGTAGTTCTGAGTTAGTTGTCAGTCTTCAGTCAGTCAGTATCTGGCGGGGAGATTCGACGGAATTGAGGAGCTGGCGGCGCTTTGCCTCGGACCTTGGCACAACCACACTTGATTTTAGCGTACGGCGTGACGGAGGCTGTCACCTCGGACGCCAATGTGTCAGCCGTCACTGAAAACGAAGTGACTCGATCCTGACGCAGCATAACTGGTTCGGCCCTTCCCACTCGGCTGTTACTGCGAACAGGGTTATTTACAAAGCTGCCCTCGTCTCTTGATTACCAACGGTGTTTTTCGCTGCATTACCCGTTGGCCGTACAATGCTTAATTGAGGTAGATTCCACTCATACATGTCTCAGAACGGTTATCCTTCGCGCACTTCGCGGTCACATGGTCTTCGCTCCCTCTTCAGCATGTTTTCGAGCGATCTGGCTATCGATCTTGGGCACCGCCAACACACTGGTCTTCGCCGCCGGTAAGGGCATCGTTGTCAACGAACCCTCCATTGTGGCCATCAACAAAAACACCGGTGAGGTGGAAGCCGTAGGCAAGGAAGCCAAGGACATGCTGGGCCGCACGCCCGGCAACATCGTGGCCATCAAGCCGATGAAGGACGGCGTGATCGCCGACTTCAAAGTCACCGAGAAGATGCTGAACTACTTCATCCAGAAGGCGCACAACCGAAAGATGCTGGTGCATCCGCGCATCGTGATCGGCGTGCCGTCTGAGATTACGCAGGTGGAAAAGCGGGCGGTCGAAGACTCGGCATATCGCGCGAAGGCCAGCGAGGTCTATCTGGTCGAACAGGCCATGGTGGCGGCGATCGGCGCTGGTCTGCCGATTACCGAGCCGGGCGGCAACATGGTCGTGGATATCGGCGGCGGGACTACCGACATCGCGGTCATCTCGCTCTCGGGCATCGTCTATTCGCGTTCGGTGCGCATGGCCGGCAACCAGATGGACGAGGCTATCACCAACTATCTGAAGCGGAAGTACAACCTGCTGATCGGCGAGCGCACGGCGGAACAGATCAAGATGGACATTGGCTCGGCGTTATCCGCTGGACAAGCCGCTGACGATGGAGATCAAGGGGCGCAACCTGATTGAAGGCGTACCCAAGACGATCTCGATTGACGACAGCGAGATCCGCGAGTCGCTGAGCGAGTGCATCGCGGTGATCATGAACGCGATCCGCGTGGCGCTGGAGCGGACACCGCCGGAGTTGTCGGCGGACATCTCCGATCGCGGGATTGTGCTCACCGGCGGGGGCGCGCTGATCAAGAACCTGGATAAGCGCATCCGCGAAGAGACGGGGCTTCCGGTCTCGGTTGCGGACGATCCGCTGGCGTCGGTGGTGCTGGGGACCGGGAAGATGCTTTCGGACTTCAGGCTGCTGCGGAAGATCAAGATCGACTAAATGCAGTGGACAGTGATCAGTGGACAGTGCACAGTGATCCGTCCTCCGACATTGGTACTCGTTCCAGGTAAGGGTCGGCAAAACACTGACCACTGTTCACTGTCCACTGTTGACTGATCCCATGGAATCATTTGTCGTTCGCTATCGGAATCTGCTGGTGCTGCTGGTGTTGCTGGTGGCCCAGATTCTGGGGCTTGCCATGCAGGTGCGCCGCGCCGGGAGCGGCCAGACGGGAGACGGGCGCAGCGTCCGCCTGATTCGCTACTGGGCAGATTCGATTGTGAGCCCGCCGGAGAGGGTTCTGCATTCCTCCGGGTCGGGGGTCTCCTGGATGTGGAACAACTACATCGACCTGCGGCGGGTGCGAAAGCAGAATGAGGAATTGCAGAAGACTGTGGACCGGCTGCGGCTGGAACAGGCGGCGCTGCTGGAAGATGCCAAGCAGGGCCAACGGCTGCAAGCGCTGCTGAATTTCCAGCAGAAGTACGTCTACAAGACCCTGGCGGCGCAGGTGATCGGATCGAGCGGGACCGATCAGTCGCGGGTGTTCTACATCGACAAGGGCAAGGACGCGGGCGTCGATCGCGATATGGCGGTGATTACGCCAGACGGGATTGTGGGCAAGGTGCGCGATGTGTTTCCACACACGGCACAGGTGCTGGCGATCAACGACCAGACGAGCGGTGCGGGGGTGATTCTGGAGTCGACGCGGATCCGCGGGATTCTGCGCGGTAACGCCGCCGGACAGCCGCAGGTGGAAGATGTAATTCGCGACCAGCGCATCAAGCCGGGCGAGAAGGTCCTGACCGCGGGAGGCGACGAGATTTTTCCGCGCGGGCTGCCGGTGGGCGTGGTGAACAATGTGGTCAATGATCCGGATCGCGACGGGTTTGTGGATGTGATTGTGCAGCCGGCCGCGCATCTTGACCAGCTGGACGAAGTTGTCGTGATCACTTCGATGCAGCCGCGGTTTCCCCAGGACCAGCAGCAGGATATGGCCGCCAGCGAGGCTCTGAAGGGGGCGGAAGCTGAGCAGCAGAAGTCATCGGAGGGTATGGCGGAGAAGTTGCCGGGGCTGCTCGATCCGAGCTTGCCGCCGGATCAGCAGCCACTGAAAGATACGTCGAATCCTAACCCGGTTTCGCGGCCTCCGGTGGCGATTCATCCCGACCGGTTTACGCCCGAGAATGCTGGGACGTCGAACGCGCCTTCGAACCTGAAGGACGGCCAGGGCCCGGGTGCAGCTTCCTCCGCGGCAACGCAGAAGAAGAAGGCTGCTACGCCGAAACCGCAGACGAGCCAGCCGGGAGCGAATCCAGGATCGGCGCCGCCCGCGACACCACAGGGGGAGAATCGCCAGTGATGTCGGTGCTATCGGCGGAGAGAAGCCGCGAGTTTGAGATTCATCGCTACCCGGTGCTGGTATATGCGCTGGTGCCTGTGCTGGCGGTAGTGCTGCAGGCCTGGCTGCCGCGGCTGCTGGGGCGATTTGCGTGGTTCGATCTGCCGCTGGTGGTGACGGTTTTTTTTGCATTGAGCCGGCGTAACCCCATCCAGGGATCGATATTGGGCGGCCTCCTGGGCATCTTTGAGGATGCGCTGACGGGACACGCGATCGGAATCAATGGAATTGGGAAGACGCTGGTCGGCTATCTGGCGGCATCGACAGGCATTTTGGTCAATGTCGAGAACCACGCAATCCGTTTGATCATGACGTTTGTGCTGTCGCTGGTGGGGAGTGCGACGTATTTCTTTGTGGTGCGCTTCCTTCTGGGGTTGACGATCGACACCAACTGGCTGACGGAGCTGTACAAGGCTGTGGGCAACTCGCTGATAGCGCTGATCCTGTTTCCCCTGCTCGACCATGCGGCGATTCGCGATTAAGCGCGTTGGTACTTTCGAGCGAAAAGCGCGACTTCCGTCTGAGGTTGGAGGGTGGGCGGAATCAATATGGAAGTATGCTGATGTTACGCATCGCGATGAGATCGGTTGAGAGTTTCGATCGCAAATCCAGGGCTTAAAGCAGTAGAGGAACATGATTTTTGACAAGGTCACACGCGGCGAGAAGCTGTCAGCCATCAAGCTGGCGGTGGTGCAGTATGGCGTTCTGGGGCTGATGCTGGCCCTGACTGCCGGTTTGTGGCGGCTGCAGATCCTGGGTGCGCAGAACTTCAAAATGCTGGCCGAGCAGAACCGCATTCGCAAAGTGCCGGTACTGGCGCCGCGGGGCAAGCTGTTCGATCGCGAAAGCCGCCTGATTGTCGACAACTATCCGTCGGTTTCGTGCTTCCTGGTGCGTGAGCAGAACCGCAATGTGGACGCGGACTTGCCGCTGATTGCGCGCGGACTTGCATCTGGACCTGGACCAGCTTCGAGCGACGCTGCACAAGTACCGGACTTCGCCGGGATACCAGCCAATCCCGATCAAGCAGGACGTGAGCGCGGACGAGCAGGCGTTCATCGAGGCGCATCGCAACGAACTGCCGGAGTTGGAGACGATTGAAGGAGAGCGCCGACTTTATCCTCGCGATGGATTTGCCTCGCACCTGATCGGCTACGTGGGTGAGGTGAGCGAGGACGACCTGAACCAGACGCGTTATGCGGCATACGAGCCGGGCGACGTGGTGGGCAAGGCCGGCGTGGAGGAAGAGTACGACCAGTTACTGCGCGGGCAGAACGGCTCGCGCGACGTGATCGTCGACAGCCACGGACGCGAGGTCGGCTACCTGGGGACGCAGCATGCGATTCCGGGACAGGATCTGCGGCTGACGATCGACAACGATCTGCAGAAGGCGGCGGAACTGGCGCTGGGCGACCGCACCGGTGCGATTGTGGCGATGGATCCGCGCAATGGTGAGATTTTGGCGCTGGTATCGCGACCCAGCTTTGATCCAAACGCGTTTGCGGTGAAGATCGATCCCGCGGAGTGGAACAAGCTGGTCACAGATCCGGATCATCCGCTGATGAACAAGGCGATCCAGGCGCAGCTGGCCCCGGGTTCCACATTCAAGATCCTGATGTCGGTGGCCGGCCTCCAGGAGGGCATCGCACAGAATCTGAAGGTGGATTGCGCGGGGGGATGGGGACCCTACGGCTTCTTCCATCATTGCGACGAGAAGCATGGCGCGGTGGACATTCACAACGCGATTCCGTTCTCCTGCGACACGTATTACTACCATCTCGGCGACCTGCTCGGGATCGATCGCATTGCGAAGTATGCAACCGAGTTTGGATATGGGCAGAAGACGGGGATCGACCTGCCGGGTGAGCAAGCCGGGTTGATGCCGAGCGCGCACTGGCTGATGAAGAACTATCACCGCAAGTGGTATCCCGATGAGACGCTGGACGTTTCAATCGGACAGGGCGCGGTGGAGGCGACTCCATTGCAACTGGCACGGATCATCGGTGGGATCGCTTCGGGCGGACGCCTGGTGCGGCCCCACGTGGTGTTTCCCGACCAGCTGCCGGCAGATTTTCGTCGCGATCTGTATGAGAACCTGCCCGGTTCAGGCGACGTAAACATCCCCATCGATCCGGAGAACTGGACCACCATCACAGACGGCATGGCCGAGGTGACGCAGCCGGGATACTTCCACACGGCGGGCTCGGCGCACCTTGAGGGGATCGATCTCGCAGGCAAGACGGGAACCGCGCAGTTGATGAGCCACGAGGCGCTGGACAAGACCGCAAAAGGCCACAACACCAGGCCGAATGTGTGGTTTGTCGGGGTCGTGCCCAGGCGGAATCCGGAGCTGGTGGTTGCGGTTTTGTGGATGAACGGCGAATTCAGCTACTACCCGGCACGGCTGGGCGCACGCTTTGTCGCGGCATATGTAGAGAAGCAGCGGCGACTGGCTCACAACCTGATGCCGGTAAAGGTGCCAGCCCAGCCTCCGGTGGAGGTTGGGGCGGTGTGGACCACACCGGATGGCGCGAAGAACGCGAATGGCGACCAGACGGCCAAATTGCACGCCGGAAAGTTCTACGTGGGGTCGAATGGGATTATTCCCCAGCAAACGGCGAAGAAAGACGCTGGCAAAGCGAGAAAGCCGGCTCCTGAGTCAGCAAAGCTGAGCACTCCTGCGTTGCCGGGGAAACCGGCCTCGGTGAAGCCGCAATGAGCCCGATGCGCCGCTTCATGAGCTTCCGCGATTTCGACTGGGGATTGTTGGGAATCGTCGCCGCATTGTGCACCGTGTCGGTGCTGGAAATCTATTCGGCCACACTGCATACGAAGTACGTTGGCTTCCACACAAAACAGATCTACTGGATTGTGGGCGGCGTGGCGGCCATGTTCATCTTCTCCAAAATCGACTATCACAAGCTGATCGACCTGGTGCCGTGGTTCTACGGATTCTTTCTGTTTGGCCTGGTCGCCGTACTGATCCCAGGGATCGGACACAAGGCCCTGGGAGCACGGCGCTGGATCAAACTGGGACCGATTCTGTTTCAGCCTTCGGAATGGATGAAGCTGGTGATGATCCTAGCGGTGGCTCGATACTTCGCGAATCTTGGAGCCCGGAATCTCACCTGGAAGGAGATTTTCAAGGGCTTTGCGCTGGTCGGAGTACCGATGCTGCTGATTCTGAAGCAGCCCGATCTGGGCACGTCTCTCACTTACGTGCCGGTGCTGGTGATTGGGATGTTTCTGGGCGGGATTGACCTCAAGCAGGCCACCATCCTGGTCTGCGCGGCGGCTGTGCTGCTGGTTGGCGGATGGAGTAGCGGCAAACTTCTGAAGCCGTACCAGAAGGCGCGGCTGACGGGATTCATCAATCCTGATAATGACCCGAGGGGTGCGGGTTACCAGGTCCTGCAGGCGAAGATTGCGGTGGGTGCGGGAGGAATCTGGGGCAAGGGCGCGGAAAAGGGCACCCAGACCCAGGGGGCGTTCATTCCGATTCCTCACGCCGATTTCATCTTTGCGGCGTACAGCGAGGAACATGGGTTTGTGGGCGCAGTTTTTGTGCTGCTGCTATACTTCCTCATATTGATGCGTTTGATTCAAAACGCTCAAACGGCTGCAGACCTGCCTGGGTCCCTCATTATCATGGGGATCGTGGCTGTGTTGGCCTTCCAGATCGCGGTCAACGTAGGCATGGTCATCGGCTTTATGCCAGTCACCGGAATTCCATTACCGTTAATGAGTTACGGCGGATCCTCGGTGCTGTTTACGTTCCTGGCGCTGGGAGTTGTGATGAACATCCGAATGCGCCGGTTCGTGAACTAAGAGAAGGGGTTCTCGGGCCCCGGCGGCAGGTTTCCGCCGGTTGGCTAGAGGCCCGGAGGCAAGATTGCAAGGGCTTTACCCTCTTGGGGGATGCCGGGGGTTTCCGGACCACAAGAGCAAAGTTTGTAAGTATTTACCGCATCGTCAGAGATGCCTGGCGCGCTAGGCAACTGCCAGCCGATCCGAGGTCACTCGGGAAAGCCGGTCAGAAGGCCCGACGTACAGGGTTCGAGAGGATGCAAGATCCGGCGAGGTCCCGGTGGACCGGGCGCCGGGCAGGATTGGGTTCAAATGAGCACGCAGAGACGGGCAAGCCGGACAACCCCAGCGAGGGAGATCGATCGCGCGGGAATTCGGCTCCGCTGGTTTCGAGGCTGCATGAGACGCGCAGGAATTTCGGTTTCTGCAATGCGGACTGGCAGCCCTTTTGCCGGCGGATTAACGGCCCCGCTCATGTCGATCGTCTGGTTGGCGTGGGCATGGTTGTGCGCTTGCGATGAAAGGCCGCAGGCGGCAATCGAATGGGAGGCCACAGACTCTCTGCATTCGGATCACCGCTACGAAACACTCGCATGGCTTGACAGCCGCTCGGGTTCGCCGCCTCCAGGCGCCACCCCAGCGACGAACGCCTGTCGCCGGGGACCCCGGTGTGGGATAGGCGTTGGTGGGCCATCAACGAAGCGAGTCACGCACAGGTCATCCCTCAGGCACGCATCCCTCCTTCCCGTCCGCACGTTACTCCGCCCCACCTTGCCGCATGCCCCAGCAGTCCGCCACGGCGGACGCCGGGCGGAAAGGCACGATGGCAAAAGAGATTTGTATTTCCAGCACGCCGCATGAGACGCGGCTTGCAATTCTAGAAGACGATCAACTCGCGGAGATTTATTACGAACGCGAAAACGAGTACACCCTGGCGGGTTCGATTTACAACGGACGCGTCACGCGCGTGCTTCCCGGCATGCAGTCGGCATTTGTCGACCTAGGCCTGGAGCGCGACGCCTTCCTCTACGTCACGGATTTTCTTGAGCTTGAAGACCAGGAAGAATCCGACGAGTTGGAGAAGGCCGCGGCCAGCGGTGGGAACCAGCCGCCCCGGGAAGTGCGGCACAGCAACGGACAGGATCGCAGCCAGCGCGGAGGACAACGTGCGGAGCAGCGGCGGCCGGAACGCGAAAGCCGTCCGCCGGCCGAGGTCGCGCCGGAATCCGACGATTCAGAATCTGCGGCCCCGGAGCCGATTCCGGAACAGCACGAATCAGCGCAGACGGGCACGGACGAGCCGGGCGCGAAGCGGTGGCGCGGCCGGAGGCGGCGGCGCGGAGGGCGCGGAGGCAGTAATGTAGCTGCCGCTCCGGCGGAGGATTCTGAATTCATCGACACGAACGTGAGCGAGGCTACAGAAGAGCCCGAGCCGGAGACGGCCAGTGAGATTCATGCTTCGGCGACAGCGCCGCGAGCGCAGAGGAACGAACGGGCTCCCGAACCGTTCGTGCTGCCGGGCGAATCGCTGTCGAAGTACGGCGGAGTTCCGGCAGAGACGGGGCAGAAGCCGGCGCTTGAATCGCTCGCACCTGTACGGCCGGCATCGACGTACAAACCAGCGACTTTGATCGAAACCCCGATTGTGTGGGATGGCAGCGGTTTGCTTCCGGGCGAGTCGCTGGCACGACGGCGCAATCGTGAGACCGAGCCTGCGACGGAAAGGGAGATCGAGGTTGCGGCGTCAGCAGTAACCGATTATGTATCTGCCGATGAGGTCGAGGAGCAGGATTTCGTCGAGGAGATCATCTCGCCGACAGAACACGAGGTCGAGCCGGCGGTGGCACAGTCGTTGCACGATGATGTGGCATCGATCCCGGTGGAAGACGATATGGAGGAAGAAACCTTCGAGGCGTCGCCGGGTTCGCCAGAGCCGGAGGCGGTGTTGGGCGAGCCGGCAGGCGCGGCCGCATATAGCGAGGGAGTTGAGCCCACCATCGGAACTTCGTCGGAGCATCAGGTCGGATTTGAAGCCGAGAGCGCCGGGACGGAGAGCGGGCAACGAGAAGAAGCCGAGAACGAAAGTACGAAGTTTGAGGGCGATCGCAGCGCGTCGCACAATGTCGATCCAGTGCCGCCGTCCGGGTTCCGGTTCTTCGGGCTGGGCGGAAAAAAGAAGAAGGATGAGGAGCCACCCCAACCGCCAGTGCGGGAAGAGCCAAAACCGGCAACTGTTTCGGCGGTTTCTACGTTCTCGCCGGGCAGCGGCCTGGTTGAGGAAGAGGTGATCGAGGGCGAGGAGTACGAACCAACCCATCATCACCTGCACAAAACAGACGAGCACGACCTGGATGACTACGAAGAGGAAGAGAAGCTGCATACGCAGATTCGCTCGGGCGAACTGGGCGAAATGCTGCAGGAGGCGCACCTCGACCATCGCATCCAGATGAACTTCGACGACAAGAATGGCGACGGAGAAGTGCTTGAGGAGGCCGAGGAAGAAGAGGAAGAGGAATCCGCCACGACCGAGAGCCAGCCCTCCGGAGACGGACAAGCGCAGCAACGCCGGGATCGCGGTGGACGCGGACGGCGTGGACGGGGCGATCGTGGACATCGTCCAGGAGACCGTCGGCCACCTTCGCGGCGATCGGCACAGACTTCCGACCTGCCGATCATCTCAGATCTGCTGAAACCGGGGCAGGAGATCCTGGTACAGATCGCCAAGGAGCCCATCGCGAAGAAGGGCGCCCGCATCACCAGCCACATCGCCCTGCCGGGACGGTTCCTGGTATTCATGCCGACGGTTACGCACGTGGGTGTGAGCCGGAAAATCTCGTCCGACGAAGAGCGCCAGCGGCTGAAGCGGATCCTGACCCACGAGCGTGGCGACGCTTCAGGCGGATTTATCGTACGGACCGCGGCGGAAGGAGCGTCGGAGGAGGAACTGCGCGCCGATCTGCGCTTCCTCATTCATCTGTGGAACGAGATCAAGCAGCGGTCGGATGATTCGAAATCGCCGGCGCTGATCTACCACGATCTGTCGCTGATCGAGCGTATTCTGCGCGACCAGGTGAGCTCGAACTTCTCGTCGATCTGGGTTGACTCAGAAGCGGACTACGAGCGGATTGTGAAATTCCTGAACCGCTTTTCGCCGTCTCTGGTGCGGCGCGTGAAACTGTATACCAAGGAAACGCCGCTCTTCGAGCACTTCGGGATTCAGGATGAGATTTCGAAGGCGCTGCGTTCGAAAGTATGGCTGAAGTCAGGCGGATCGATCGTGATCAACCAGACAGAGGCGCTGGTGGCGATCGACATCAACACCGGCAAGTACGTGGGCAAAACGGCGCGGCTTGAAGACACGATCGTGAAGACGAACCTCGATGCGATTCCAGAGATTGTGCGGCAAATCAGGCTTCGCGACCTGGGCGGCATCATCATCATCGACTTCATCGACATGGATGAGCGTAAGAACCGCTTCAAGGTGATGGCGGCTCTCGAGGAAGCGCTGAAGAACGATCGCGCACCGACGAAGGTTCTGCAGTTTAACGACTTTGGTCTGGTGGCGATTACCCGCAAGCGCGTGAAACAGTCGTTGGAGCGGACGCTTTCAGTTCCGTGCCCAACCTGCCAGGCGACCGGCATGGTGAAAAGCCCGACGACCGTGTGCAACGAAATTTATATCGAGTTGCGCAAGATGAAGCGGCACTTTGAGGGTGCGGATGTGATGCTGCGGGTGAATCCGGAGGCGGTGAAGGTGATCAAGGCGAACGGCGGATCCTGGATCACGGAGTTCGAGGAATTGATTGGGAAAAACATCCTGATCAAGAGCGATCCGACCCTGCATCCAGAGCAATTCGACATTCAGGGTTAGAACACTCATTTTTTGATTGCTTCAAAACGGAAGGCCGGAGGTAACTCCGGTCTTTCGTTATCTTTAGATTTCAAGCAACTTTGATTTCAAAATGGAGTCTAAAAGCTTACAGGGGCCTGTTTCATCTCCCCAAATTGGAAGAATTCTTTCTTTTGCGAGGTACAGAAATGAAGTCAGTTCGCTGTATGTCGATCATGCGGCATACGACGCTTCTTTGCGCGGCACTTGCCTTTTCGCTTGGTTCTGCGAGCGCCCAGAATTCAACGACTTCCGCTTCCTCAGGCTCATCGGCTGTCTCCTCCACGGAATGGAGTTCGAGCACACTCCAGCTTGCCGATGATGCAGGCGTGCCGGGAATGGACGCGCTGCCGGCTGCGCCTGATCCGAAGGGCGGCGGAGGCGGTGGGCAATATGACAACCGGTCCCATGGCGGTGGCGGGGGTGGCAGAATTATGAGCCACCTGACCTATGAGTTCGGCGGCGGGTTCAACGCGCCGACCAGTGACTCTTCGCCGTTCGTTACCTGGGGTGGCAACTTCACGGTGGGCGGCGGCTATCGGTTCAACCAGAACTTGAGCGTAATGCTCGAATACCAGTTTATCGACGATAAATTGCCCGGTGCGATCATCGCCCAGGCTGGAGCGACGGGCGGACATGACCACATCTGGTCGCTCTCGCTCGATCCGGTTTACGACTTTATGCCGAAGAGTTCGATCGATGTGTATGCGACGGGAGGGTATGGGTTCTACCGCGCGGTCACAAGTTTTACTGATCCTGAGGAGAGCCAGTATTGCACCTACTTTTATTGCGGCGTCGTAACCCAGAATGTTGTCGTGGGACATTACTCCAGCAACCAGGGTGGATGGAGCATTGGCGGGGGACTTCAGCACAGGTTTGCCGGTTGGAATGGCGACGGTAAGATGAGAGTGTTTGCTGAGGCTCGCTATCTCGACGTGCTCACACCTGCAGTGACGACCCAGGCAAACGGGCTGGGCACCACAACCGTGGGCGCGGATACCAAGATCATTCCAGTAACGGTCGGCCTGCGTTTCTAGGTCGATAAGGGTACTTCATCGTACGCAAGAGAAAACGGCCGTTCTGTCGCGATGACAGATCGGTCGTTTCTTTTTGGCGATGAATTGGCGATACCTGTTACTCAGGAATTCCGTTAGAGAACGCCGAGCACGCGGAGCCGGACGAGACCTCCCGCCAAAACGCCAATGGGAGTGAGCCCCACCAGCGTCAGCATGTACCAGACGGGTTGCGGGCCGCGCTGCTGCAAGGCACTGAGGGCGGCGAGCAACAGGACAGTGATGGCCAGGGCGAGGACGTGAACCAGGGGATTGTGCTGCGCGATCCACGCGGTGACGTAGCCGCCGGCTGCGGCGGCCAGGAACGAATAGCCGAGATTGACGAAGATGTAGCCGGGCTTCGCCTTCTCCCCGCCAGGCTGACCTGGACCTGTGCGTGAGGACCCCGGTTTCACCGTTTCCCCGACCCATGATGGAGTGAGTTTCTGAAGCAGCGCGGTAACGACGGCGATCAGCACCGCCATGGTGGCGAAGCCGGCCGCGAGCGCCAGAAATGCGTGCAGAACTACCATGGCTTCCTCGGTTCTTCCGTCGGCGAACCCACCTCGCCGCGTTCGATGCGGGCAAGGAACATGCGCGCCATGCGCGGCTCTCCGGGATGACTCTCGCCGTGCATGGAGCAGAGGTCGAGGAATTCGTCGCAGAGGGCGTTGCGCTGTTCCTGCTGTGCAAACAGGCTCTGGAGGGCCAAGGCAAGCTCGCGCAGGCGGGCGGCTTCAGGCCAGGTGCGATCGCGATCGTCGTCGGTCGTCAGTTCGAGATCAGAGAACAGCCCGCGGCGGCCATGGGCGCATTCTTCGAGGCAGGCCATAAGCTGGTCAGTGAAAGCCTGGCTGAGAACTTCGAGTTGATCGGGGGCTAGTTCGTCACGCGGATCCATGCTTGCACAGGCTTTCTGATTGCTATTTCTGCATCGCCGCTTCCACTTCTTCAGCGGTGTGGGGCAGGTCAGCGTCGAGATCGAGGAGCTTGCCATCGGGAAGCACAAGAAAATCGCACTCGATGCGCACGCCGAGTTTTTCTTCAGGGATGTAGACGCCGGGTTCGATGGTGAAGACCATGCCGGGTTTCAGTATCGCCGGATACTGCGCTGGGTCGTGCACATCGATGCCCACCATGTGTCCAAGGCCGTGCAGCCAGTACTTGCCGAGGGGCTGGCCGTGCAGGTCCTTGCCGTGCGTGTTGATGTAGTTGAATGCCACGGAGTCGAGCGAATCCGGATCGCGATGCGGGAAGTCGTTGATCTTCGATTTACCCGCGACGAATGCGTTGATGGCGGCCTTTTGCGCGCCGAGGACGACGTTGTAGATCTCGCGCTGGCGTGCGCTGAAGTGACCATTGGCGGGAACAGTGCGGGTGATGTCGGACGCATACATTGAGTACTCGCAGGCGGCATCGACTACGACCACGTCGCCATCTTCAATGGTGCGGGAGTTCTCAGAGTAGTGCAGGATGGTCGAATCGATGCCGGTGCCGACGATGGGCGCGTAGGAAGGGCGCTCGCAGCCGTCTCGGTACCAGACAGCCGTCATCCTGCCGGCGACAGCACGCTCGGTTTCGTCGGGCTTGATTGATCGCATCATCTCTTTCTGGGCTGCGACAGATGCGATTGAGGCCTTCTTCAGCAGGTCAAGCTCGCCGGCGTCCTTGACCTCGCGCAAAGGCATGATGAGGGTGGTCACGTCCTTCGGGGCGGGAGCAGAGGCGCCGAGCGTCGCCGCGGTGAATCCAAGGAGAGACTCCGCAGCCTTGACGCCCGGCTGCATCCACACGTTGCCGGCGACCCTGCGATCATCCGCGATGATCCTGTTGAGGTCGGCGGCGAGATTCACCATGGGCTCGACGCTATCGACGCCGGTTGCCTTCGTCACGCCTGGAGTCGCCTCGTCCATCTTGGCGCCGGTGTAGGTTTCCATTCGCAGGTTGCGCGTGGGAAGGAAGAGGATTTCTTTGTACTCCCGCGGATGCGCAGGCTGGCCGGGGCGCTCCGGTTCGCTGGCAGGCCCAACGATCAGCAATGCGGCTCCCGGTTCGTTCCAGCCGGTCAGGTAGTAGAAGTCTGAGTCTTGGCGGTAAGGGTCGAAATCCAGCACCGGCTCTTCGGCGGCAAACAAGATGGCAACGCCGCCGTGCAACGCATTGCCGAGAGCGACGCGGCGGGCGTGATAGTCGGCTGCCGGCTGTTTTTCGAGTGCTGGGGAAAGCTGAATTGAGGAGGCAACAAGGAGAGACGCTAGAAGGGGCCGGACAAATTTCATCCAGCTATTCTTACTCGCCATGGCGGCACGCGCAAAACGGAAGCGTGCGGGGCGGAAGCGATGTGGGTGTCTGACGATCGGCAGCGTGAATCAGATGGCGAGGGCAGCGCCGTTGGGAAATTCTTCTTCCTGCTGCTGTGCAAGGCGGGCGTCTTCCTCATCGAGCATCTGGAGGAACAGGCGGGCTGGAACGGGGCGTCCGTAGAGCCATCCCTGCGCGTGGATATTCCGATTGCTGGAGACGAAGTAGTCTGCCTGGACCTGGGTTTCGATGCCTTCCACGACGACTCGCAGTTTGAGGGTATCGGCCATGGTGAGGATCTGCGGGAGAATCGACACGGTGACAGCGTCGGTGCCGATGGCCTTGGTGAAAGCCTTATCGATCTTGATGGCATCGACCGAGAGGTCGTGGAGATAGGCGAGGCTTGAATAACCGGTGCCAAAGTCGTCGATAGCGACATAGTGGCCGGTCTGGCGAAGGCGGAGAATCGTATTCCTCGCCACCTGCTGGCGCGCAGTGTAGCTTTCGGTGATTTCGATACCGAGGTTGCGGGGCGAGACTTCGGCCTCTTCAATAGCGTGCTCCAACATGGGAATGAACGCGCTGTCGGCGAGGTCGGAAGCCGCGATATTCACATTAACCCGGAAACTAGCACGCGCACGCATGGTGGCGCCGAAATCGCGCAGGACGTGGCGCAGGACCAGCTTCGTGATCTCGGCGACAAAGCCTCGCTCTTCGGCAATTTTCACGAAGATGTCGGGGCTGACGGCATTCTTGTACTCGTCGGTCCAGCGGACGAGTGCTTCGGCTTCGACAATGCGCCGCGTGGCAAGATCGACGATGGGCTGATAGACCACGGTGAGAGCGTCGGCGCGCAAAGCGCGAATCAATTGCTGCTCGACGCTCTTGTTGCGGCTGTAGAGCATGGGCAACAAGAATCCAAGGAGAGCGCCGGAGAAACCACCGAGCAGAAGGAACGTCATGGAGTATCCCCGGGTTATTGTCATGGCATCGGGGACGGAGACGTAGGCGGTCATGCAGGTGGCGAAATCGCGAGAACAGCGCGTGGCATACAGGGTGTTGTCCACCTGCACTCTGCCTGGACGGGCGAGGATATCGGCCCGAACGTTGGGGATGTCGCCTACCATCTGCCCCGACTGGCGGGTGGGCGCGTCGACGGCAGTTGCGACGAAATGTATGGGAGGCGCCGCAAGCGAAGCGAGGGTATAGGGATTGTAGACGGTGAATGAATCACCCAACTGCAGGGCGATGACGGTCTGGTCATCGACGCGGAACGGGGGCAGGTTCCGGTAAATGTTGGTTCCATCGTGCCGGGAGATGGCTGGCGTGTACTTCGCGGTTACAAGCGTATTGCGGCCGGAAGTAGTGGAACACATGATCTGTCCGTCGCGCATGCGGCCGGCAGCCTTGAGATACTGCGATTGAAAGATGAGCTGGCGAAAGTACTCAATTTCCGCGTCAGAACATAACGGATAGGGCGAGGCATTCATCGTCGCCAGCAACGCGCGCGATTCGGCGGACGAGGTCACTGTCTCAATGAGAACACGGTCGGCGTACTGATCGAGGCGAAACCCTGCCTGCCGCAACGAGTACGCGTCACCCAGCAGGTAGCCGCCGAGGGCGCCCGATGCGGCGAGAAATACCGCCGAGAGCAAGGTTATAAAGACGCGCTGGAAGAGAGTGCGCATAGCCGGGCTCAATCATTATTCCCGGCGGAATGTGCAAATTCTGCTCCCCAATGGTGTTAATCGGCTGCCACGCGGGTATTAGTGACGCAAACTATTGAATCCACATAATTAAATGGACATTACTTTTGATCCTGCATGATTCCGAAGGGTATTGATAAACGCCTGGATACAACTTAAGCGCGAGGGAAGTAAAACGATTCATGATTTGAGGCGCCCGCGGTGCCAGCGAGCTGGAGGATGGCCAGGAAGTGACGGATCAAGCTGCCGGGTTCGTGCTCGCATTGAATTTCGGCACAAAACACCGTATGCTAGAGGGGCGACGAGTTTGTCCGCCTGAGTTGCCGTGTTTGTGCCGGCTGGCGGAGAGATGAGTGGGCTTACAGCCCACTTTTTATTTGGTGCAAATTTCTCCCGGAAACGGCCGCTGATTTTGACCGGGAACTCCTTGGAAACGAGGAGTCAACGGGCGGTTTTCGACCATGGTGGGAAAGCTGGACGAAATTCGGATGGCAGCAGAGCGGGTGGCCGCATCCCATGGTCTTGACGTGGTGGACGTGGAACTTTCCGGGCCGGCCAAGGAGCGCGTTTTAAAGGTTTTCCTGGAGAAGAACAGGGACGGACGAGAGCGCCTGAAGGCAGAGATCGCAGCCGGTGGAGCAGGACTTCCCGAAAGGCTGGTAGAAGGCAAGTTGAGCGTGGAGCAGCTTTCCGGGGTCACCCACGAGGATTGCGAGGCTTTCAGCCGGGATTTTGGCGTTCTGCTTGACGTCGAGGACCTGGTCCCCGGGAGCGAATACACGCTGGAGGCGAGTTCTCCGGGGCTGGATCGGAAGTTGGCGAAGGCGGAGGAATTTCGGCGGTTTGCAGGGTGCCTGGTAAAGGTGCAGACGTTTGAGCCGATTCGCAACAACCGGCACTGGAGAGGTCGATTGCAGCCGGGTTCAGGGGGGATCATTACACTCGATCTTGCTGCCGTGCAACAGAACAGCAAGAGCCGCAAAGCGGGCGTAAACACAGTGGAGATCGCTCTGGAGAATGTTGAGAAAGCAGAGCTGATTCCGGAGTTCTAGGCACGCCCGGCAAGTGGCTTCGGGGGCAGCGATTGGAGCAGGCTCCTCAACGACAATTCAACGCTGTGACGGTCCGGGTTCGGATGGTCGCAGAAACAGACCAAGAGAGTAAGAAAAGTATGGCCAGCGCTTTGTATCAAAGTATCGAACTCCTGAGTCGCGAGAAGGGCATCGAGCCCGAGATCGTGGTGGGCGCGGTGGAAGAGGCGATCGCCCTAGCCACGCGCAAGTACTACAAGACACAGGAAAACATGCGCGGAGAGTTGAACAAGGATACGGGCGCAATCACCGCTTACATCTTCAAGACCGTTGTCGCCGACGAGGATGAGCTTGAAGACCCGGTAAACCAGATCACGCTGGAAGAAGCCAACGAGCTTGCGCCCGGCGTGGAGGTTGGCAGCGAGATCC
The DNA here is from genome assembly GCA_963774175.1 of uncultured Acidobacteriaceae bacterium. Lineage (GTDB taxonomy): Bacteria > Acidobacteriota > Terriglobia > Terriglobales > Acidobacteriaceae > Telmatobacter. The sequence goes on along the minus strand of CAVZDT010000003.1, from coordinate 97,981 downwards.
GCATGTATCGCGACACCACGCCGCTGGGACGCATTGCGGCGCAACTCGCCAAGCAGGTGATCTTCCAGAAGGTGCGGGAAGCCGAGCGAGACACGGTGTTCAACGAGTATGCGCATCGCGAAAAGGAAGTGCTGAACGCCACGGTGAAGCGCATCGAGGGACAGGACATCATCTTCGACCTCGGCAAGGCCGAGGCACGCTGCCCGAAGCGCGAGCAATCGCGGCTGGAGCAGTTCACTGTGGGCGAGCGCCTGCGCGTGGTTCTGCTGAAGGTGGATCGCGCAGCCAAAGGACCACAGGTGATCGTGTCGCGGGCTGCGCCGGAACTGGTGCAGAACCTGTTCCAGTCGGAAGTGCCGGAGATCTACGACAACACGGTGGTGATCCGGGCCATTGCGCGCGAGGCCGGCGAGCGCACCAAGATCGCGGTGCAGAGCCGGGACAAGGATGTGGATCCGGTAGGCGCCTGCGTGGGCATGAAGGGCATGCGCGTGCAATCGATCATTCGCGAGTTGCGCGGTGAGAAGATCGACATCATTGAATTCTCAGAGGAGATCACGACTTTTGCGGAGAAGGCACTGCAACCGGCGAAGGTGAGCCGCGTTTCGATCACCGATCTGACGGACAAGCAGTTGGAAGTGATCGTGGACGACACGCAGCTTTCGCTGGCGATCGGCAAGAAGGGACAGAATGTCCGGCTTGCGGCCAAGCTGCTGGGCTGGAAGATCGACATCAAGAGCGAGGAAGAGAAGCGCCAGGAAGTGGAGCAGCAGATGCAGGCGCTCACCTCGGGGCCTTCGACTCCGATCGAGCAGGTGACGGAACTTGGAGAAGGGATTATTCAGAAGCTTGTCGCCGCCGGGATCACCACGGTGGAGGGTCTGGCAGACATGACTCCGGAACAGCTGGAGGAGATTCCGGGTATCGGAGAGAAGACCCTGGAGCGCATCAGCGTTGCGGTCCGCCACTACTTTGGACACTTCGAAGAGGGTGATCAAGGCCCGGCTGTGGAGACGGCTGAAGCGGAAGGGACGACAGCGGATGCCGAAACGGCCCCGGATGGCGAAGCGGAGATTGAGACCCCCGAGGCCGCTGAAGACAGTGCGGAAGCCGAGCTTGAGAACGCGCAGGAAGTCCTGGAAGAGGCGGAGACAGGCGAGACGACTGCAGAGGAAGTTGCGGTGGAAGATGCTTCGCAGGACGAAGCGAACGAGACCGTCAACGACAGGAACAGCGAAGAGGGCGGCGCATAATATGCGTCGCGCTTTTCAACGCCATTCAAGTGATAATGGTGGTAACGCAACGAGCCAATGCCAAGAGGTAGCAATGAGCAACTAACGGGCTTTGGGCAGCACATTCTGAAAAGAGGCGGATGAGCAAGGTTCGAATTAACGATCTCGCGCGCGAGATGGAAGTGAAGAGCCGTCAGATTCTTGACGTACTCGGGGAACTCGGCCTGGGTGAGGGCAAGACTCACTCGAGTTCGATCGACGAGCACGAAGCTGAAAAGGTTCGCGCGCACTTCCAGCAGGGACGCGCGGCGGCCCATCAGGGCGGCGGTGCAGGCTCGCGCGCTTCGCAGACTATCGCTCCGAAGATTGATTTATCGCACGTCTCCAAGCCGGGAGACGTGATGAAGGCAATTCTGGCGAAGAAGCAGGAGGAGGAGGCCGAGGCCCGCAGAAGCCACGTGCCGCCCAGCAAGGCGGCCACGGTCGTGCCGAGGCCGCCGGTGAAACCTGCGGCGCCCGTTGTGTCGGTTGCAGCACCGCCTGCGGCTCCCGCCAAGCCGGAACCGCGCAGGGTTGTGCCCCAGCCGCGCCCCGCACCGGCGATTATTCCGCCTTCGCAGCCGGCGATTGCCTCGAAGCCCCCGGCTGGGACGGTCGTTGCCAAGGCTCCGGCAGGAGCGGTATCTGCGCGCCCCGTAGTTACGGTTGTTCCGCCGGCGGCGGTGGTGAAACCTCCTGCAGTTGCTCCGGCCGGAGTTACACATCCGAAGCCGGTCGAACCGGCAGTTGTTCCAGCAAAGCCCGTCGCCACCAAGCCAGTCGCGGCGGCGCCCGCGCCTCCTGTACAGGAGAAGCCCGAGGCTGTGGCGCCACTAGCACCGCCAGCAGCACCGCCCGCGGCCGAGCCTGTTGAGGCACCGACTGCGCAGCCTGCAGAGATTGCGGCACGCGCCAAGGAAGCGCCTGCGGCGGTCAGTGCACCTCCGGTGGAAGTGCATGTACCTGCTGCGCAGGCTCCGGAATCGAAACCAGAGCCGGCACCGGCGCCACCTGCTCCGCGACGCGTGGTGATGCCGCAGACGGGTCCGCGGCCGGTCTACAAGGCTCCGCCTGTGGTGGTAGCCAGCGCGGGACCAGCTCCGGCCCAGGGTGGAGGCATCCAGCGCGGCAAGCCGATTTTCGATCGCCGACCTGGCGGTTCACCCGGGTTTCAGCAACGCACACCAAGCGCACCCGGGCAATTCCCGGGTGGTCCGCGGCCCAAGCATCCGACACGTACTGGTTTTGCCGGAACGGGAGCCCCCGGCGGGGCTCCCGGTGGACGGCCGGGGTTCGGCGCGAGGCCTGGATTTGGTGCGGCACGCCCTGGTGGTTTTGGCGGAGCACGTCCGGGTGCCGGTGGGGCGCCACCTGCGGGAGAAGCCCCACGACCGCAGCGCGCTTCAAACAACCGCGGCCGCCGCGCCGGCCAGCAGTATCCGAAGACCAAGGAAGGCCCGATGAAGGGCTTTGTGCCACCGCCGCGGTTTGGCGGTGCCGCTCAGTTCACGACCGAGCCCCTGCCCATTACCCGCGAGATCACGGTGACGGAGGGCATCAGCGTCAAGGATCTGGCCGAAAAGCTCGAAATCCGCGCCAAGGACCTGATCGCGATTCTGCTTATGCGCGGTGTTTTCGTGACCGTGAACCAGTCGCTCGATGCAGAGATGGTGAAGGACGTGGCAGCCAAGTTTGGCGCCGCAGCCAATGTCATCAGCTATGAAGAAGAGCTGGAGAACGAGGCGATCGAAGAGGTTCTGGACACGGAGAAGATCGACTTTGTCGAGATGCCCCGTGCTCCGGTGGTGACGGTGATGGGCCACGTGGACCACGGCAAGACTTCGCTGCTCGATGCGATTCGCGAGACGGATGTGGCGGCGGGCGAGGCCGGCGGAATCACGCAGCATATCGGCGCCTACAAAGTGCGGTTCACCAAGGAAGGTTCGCCAGCTTCGGGCCGCGAAATCGTCTTCCTCGACACACCGGGACACGAGGCGTTTACGCGCATGCGTGCCCGCGGCGCGAAGGTAACGGACATCGTTGTTATCGTTGTCGCGGCGGATGACGGCGTGATGCCGCAGACCCTGGAGGCCGTAGATCACGCCAAGGCTGCCAATGTGCCGATCATCGTGGCCATCAATAAGATCGACAAGCCCGATGCCAATCCCGACCGCGTGAAGAAGCAGCTTGCCGATCGCGGGCTGACTCCGGACGACTGGGGTGGCGATACCTATTACGTCAATGTCTCTGCCAAAAAGCGTGACAACCTCGACGGCCTGCTGGAAATGATCTGTCTGGTTTCGGATGTGAAGGGGCCGAAGGCAACGCCTGGCCGCAAGGCCGTTGGCTCGGTCATTGAGGCTAAGCTCGATCGCGGGCGCGGCGCTGTGGCGACCGTGCTGGTGCAGGACGGAACGCTGCATCTGAACGACAGCTACATCGTGGGCAATACCTACGGCAAGGTGCGCGCGATGTTCGACGATCGCGGACGCGCGATTGAGGAGGCCGGCCCGTCGACTCCGGTGGAAGTGCTCGGGCTCGAAGCCATGCCCGACTCCGGCGACACGTTCCTCGTGGTTGCGGATCGCGACAAGGCCAAGGGCATTGCGCAGTATCGCAAGATGAAGGAGCGCGAGGCGCAGCTTGCGAAGAGTTCGCGCGTTTCGCTCGAGGGGCTTGCGGAGCAGATTCGTCAGGCCGGCGTGAAGGATCTTGCGCTGATCATCAAGGGCGACGTGACTGGATCGGTCGAAGTGCTGGCCGACTCGCTGGTGCGCATGTCGACCGAGAAGGTGAGGGTGAAGGTCATTCACTCGGGCGTCGGGTCTATTACTGAATCCGACGTGCTGCTCGCCACCGCATCGAATGCCATCATCATCGGCTTCAATGTGCGTCCGGAGCGCAAGGCGGCCGAACTGGCACAGCAGGAAGGCGTGGAGATCCGGTTGCACTCAATCATTTATGAGTTGACCGATGAGATGCGGTTGGCCATGCTGGGACTGCTGGAGCCCACGTACAAGGAGAATTACCTGGGACGCGCCGAGGTGCTGAACATCTTCAGGATTCCGAAGGTGGGAACCATCGCCGGTTGTCGCGTGCAGGACGGCGTGATCCGCCGCGATGCCGAGGTGAAGGTGATGCGCGACGGCGAACAGGTCTTCAAGGGGAAGATCGGATCGCTGAAGCGCTTCAAGGATGACGCGCGCGAAGTGACGAACGGCATGGAATGCGGCATCGGCATTGCCAACTTCAGCGACCTGAAGGAAGGCGACACAATTGAAGCCTTCTCGACGGAGAAGCTGGCCGCTGACCTGGGCCAGTTGACTTCGGCGAAGGCATAACGGCAACATCTCTGTCGACTCTAGAATCCTGCGGCTCATTTGGGCCGCAGGGTTTTTCACTGGCGATTGTGTTCGGTTGAGCGCGTTCAGCATCGTCCCTACGGGACTCTGGCGGAGTGAACGGCGAATCTTACCCCACGCTGAAGCGCGTGGCTAACACCCATTGCGCCTTCGGCGCGTATCGCGGCCGGTCATCCATACCCTTTTTCCCGGACGAAAGGCTAAAGTTTTCACAACTTTGACGAGAGTGCCGCAGCGGCGGCCGCCCCCGATATAAATTCGCGACGCTTCATTTACCGTGTCTCCATTTCGTTCACAGCGCTGAGATGCCTTGTAAATACAGCGGTTTGCCTCATACGAGAAACCTGCGGCGGGAGCCAGGGATTGGCACTTGAATTGATCGGTCGTTTTTCTGACCGGCGCGCAACCCGTATGAGCGGAGTGGCGTCATAGGGTTCTGAACGATCCGACAAAACGAGGAGGAATTACATGTCTTCAGAGTTGAAAGGCAAGAAAATCGCTATCTTAGCTACCGATGGATTTGAGCAGGCGGAACTGATTGAGCCGCGTAAGGCGCTCAACAATGCCGGAGCGACAACGGTAGTGATTGCACCGAGGAATGGCGAGATCAAGGGCTGGAATAAGAAGGATTGGGGTCAGCCGGTGAAGGTGGATATGCCGCTGGCCGACGCAAATCCGCACGATTTTGACGCGCTGGTTCTACCCGGCGGAGTGATGAATCCCGATCATCTGCGCATGGACCCGGCGGCAGTGAATTTTGTGCGCCAGTTTGTGTCAACGGGCAAGACAGTTGCGGCGATCTGCCATGGTCCGTGGATACTGGTGGAAGCGGACGCGTTGAGGGGCAAGAAAGTGACCTCGTGGCCATCGCTCAAGACCGACATCAAGAATGCGGGCGGCAACTGGATGGACCAGGCAGTCGTCACCGATGGTCAATTCATCTTCAGCCGCAAGCCGGACGATATCCCGGCGTTCAACAAGGCGATTCTTGAAGCTATCGCGCACGGTGTTCCCGAGCACGCGCACGCCTGACGCTTCGCTCATCCATCCTTCCGCGAAGCTCGCGGGAGGATGGAGCGGGCACTCGCTCCAGTTGAGTTGATTCCCGAACACCAAATCCTTCCGCCTCATCCCCGCCCTTTTTTTTGCGTTCTCACTGTAAGGAATTGCCGCCTGCGGAGACTACCTTATACAGAAAGGGAAATCTCCAGAGATGGCACGACGCGAAGACCTCTACGAGGAGACGGTCCGCACGCACGGATCTGCGCTCGATCGCCTTGCACGCGCATACGAAGCAGACCCCGAAGCGCGCCGGGACCTGCTGCAGGATGTGCATCTCGAGCTTTGGCGCAGCTTTGAGAATTTCGACGAGCGCTGTTCTCTTCGCACCTGGATTTATCGCGTAGCCCACAATGTCGCCACGTCGCACGTCGTCCGTGATCATCGCTTGAAATCCCAACACCTGGTCAGCATTGATTCAGTCGAAGTGTCCGATGGCGCCGGCAATGCGGAGACAATTGCGAACCGAACCATGGCCCTCGATCGCTTGATGTCGCTCATCCGCGAACTGAAGCCACTCGATCGCCAGCTGGTTCTGCTCTTTCTTGAAGGGATCGACGCGGCGGGGATTGCTGAAGTGACGGGACTCTCTCCTGGCAACGTTGCTACCAAGATCCATCGCATCAAGAGCGTTCTGAGCCGCCGCTTTCAATCAGGAGGACATCATGACCAATGACTCCGACTCGACGAATGTGCAGCATATATGGCAAAACCAGCCCAGCGAGCCTCCGCGCATATCCCTTGATGATCTCCGCTACAAGATGCACAAATTCGAGCGCAAGATTGCATGGCGCAACATGCGCGAGTATATCGCCGGGGCGATCGTCGTGATCGTCTTCAGCTTCTACCTGTGGAGATTCCCAACCTTGTTCCTGCGAATCGGAAGCTGCCTCACCATCGCAGGAGCGCTTTACATGATGTATCAACTGCACCGTAAAGCTTCTGTCCGGCCTGCTCCGGCAGATATGGCGCTGCACAGTTGCATCGACTTTCAGCGTTGCGAACTCGAGCATCAACGCGATGCCCTGCGCTCCGTTTTTTCGTGGTATCTGCTGCCTTTCATTCCGGGGCTATGCATTTTTCTCTTTGGACTTTTCCAGACCACCATGCGTGTTGCCCACGCAACCGGCCAGCCGGAGCACACGGGAATCGCCCGCATTTTATTCGCCCTCGTTTTGACTTGCGTGCTGGCAGTCTTTTTTGCGGTCTGGCGGCTCAATCAGTGGGCCGCCAACAAACTGCAGGCGCAGATCGATGAACTGGATGCCCTGGTGCGAGACCCGCAATGAAGCGGGTGGCGTTACACTTGCCGCTGTTTTGTTTTTCGTGTTGGCAAGCCGTTGTCACAATTCAGGAAAGCTGGTTCAAAATATGTTTGCGCTGAAGGATTCCGTTCTCACTGCGCTGATTGCCCTCGGCGCACTGGCCATGTTGTCGTTGCCCGTTACAGGACAAGGCAAGCCGAACATTGCCGGCGATTATGCTGGTACCCTGGGCCCGCTTCACTTGCGGTTGCATCTCAAGATCGACGCATCGGGTGCGATCACCGGCACCATGGACAGCCCCGACCAGGGCGCCAACGGCATTGGGTGTACAGACTTTCATCTTGACGGCGATGCGCTCAGCTTTTCGGTGCCGGTGGTGCACGGCTCGTGGAAGGGCGCCGTTTCAACAGACGGGAGGACGCTGACGGGCACATGGGACCAGGGAGCGGCGATGCCCCTGGTGTTCACGCGCGACACATTTGTTCCGGCAGCCAAGCCGTCGCGGGTGGACGGCATCTGGCTGGGCACGCTGCAGGCCGGAGGTACGTCGCTGCGCATTCAACTGCATGTGAAAAGCGATAACCAAGGCCGGGAATTCTGTTCGCTCGACAGCCTCGACCAGCACGCCATGGGCCTGGATTGCGACAAGGTTGCCTTGAGCGGAGACGACTTTTCATTCGATGTTCCGGTAGTGATGGGGCACTACGCGGGCAAGCTATCCGGCGACGGGAACACGCTGAGCGGTACATGGAGCCAGGGCGGTAATTCGCTTCCGCTGGCGCTCACGCGGCAGTCAGCGGAGGTCACCGCCAAGCCGATTCCGCCGCCGAAGAACGATGCGGCGATGGCTCCAGTTCATGCTGCGGAATTGAAGGACGTGCTCGACAAGGATCTGGCTGGCGCGCTGGAATCGGGCGAGCTCGCGCCGTCGACGGGAGCTGGAGTTTGCATTGCCGTGCTCGATCACGGAGTGCGCCGCGTGTTCAGCTACGGCGTCGCGAAGACAGATTCGATCTTCGAGATCGGCTCGATCACCAAGACTTTCACCGGACTGATTCTTTCCGAGATGGTGGAGCAGGGCAAGGTGAAGTTCGACGATCCGGTGCGCGAACTGCTGCCGGCGGGGACCGTACAAAAGCCGGCGGGAGCGGAGATCACGCTGCTCGATCTGGCCACGCAGCACTCCGGGCTGCCGCGCATGCCCGATAACTTCAAGCCGGGCGACCCACAGAATCCATATGCCGATTATGGTGCGGCGAACCTTTACGCGTACCTGGCGAAACAGGGAGTAGCAAAGCCGGACAAGGCGGAATTTCTCTACAGCAATCTTGGTTTCGGGACCCTGGGACAGGCGCTCTCTGTGCGCGCAGGAATGCCTTATCCGCAGTTGCTGAAAGAAGAGGTCCTCGACCCGCTGGGAATGCACGACACGGCGGTCGCGCTTTCGCCGGAACAGCAGGCGCGGTTCATTCCCGGGCATACCGGCGATCACAAACCGGCTCACGCGTGGGATCTGGACGCATTTGCAGGAGCAGGCGCCATTCGCTCCACCGCGTCGGACATGCTGACCTACGTTGAGGCCAATCTGCATCCGGAGAGCGTGAAACCGGCGGGCTCTTCGCCGGCCGCCAAGACGATCAAGGCCGCACTGGTGCAGGATCATGAACTGCACGCCGATTCATTTGGCGGGCAGAAGATCGCACTGGCATGGCTTTTCGATCCGGCGACAGGAAACTACTGGCACAACGGAGCGACCGGCGGTTACAGCGCGTATGCGTTCTTCAACCCAAAGGGCGACTATGCCGCGGTTGTACTTCTCAACGCGACCCTCGGCGAACGCGGCAGCTATGCCGATCGAATCGGCGAGCATATCAGCGAGAGACTCGCGGGCAAGCCGGCGATCTCGCTTGGAGATTAGAGAAGCAGGACTGATTACCTTTCAGGTCGCTGGAACTTCAAGGCAGGATGTATAGTGCTGGCATGTACTTCCCTGTCTGCGAAGCCGCGTGCCTGCGGGCTCGCTGGAGACTGCCCGTTCACGCGGCGGCGATTCTGGTGGCGATCTGCGCGGCGATTGCGCCGGCACAACAGTCTGGGAGCATGAGCGCAGGCCACGACATGGCAGACATGCGGCCGGTACCGCCGCCGGAGCAGCTTCCTGTGCCTGTCAGAATGAGCGGGATTGGCAATGCACACATCACGGTTACAGCCACTACGGAGGCCCAGGCCTGGTTCGACCAGGGCCTGAACCTGATGCACGACTTCTGGGACTACGAGTCGGTGAAGGCTTTCGAGCAGGGTGTACGCGTCGATCCCAACTGCGCGATGTGCTGGTGGGGGCTGGCGCAGGGCGCGGGCGGAGGCCACAACGAAAGGGAGGCCTATGCCAAGCTGGCGCTGGAAAAAGCCGTTGCGCTGAAGGACCGGGTGACGGTACCGGAGAGGCTCTACATTGAAGCGGCGCAGGCTGAGGAAGCAGCGAAGGAAGACCCAAAGCATGGCGCTAAAGAGCCGCAGATTCCGATTCTGCGCGAGTTGGTAAGTAAAGAGCCCAGGGACATTGAGGCGCGGCTCTTTCTGGCGCTGGCCCTGGAGGACGGATACGACGATCACAGGGAGCCCAGGAAGGGCGAGCGGCAAGCGATCGCGATGCTTGAAGGCATTCTGCACGACGCACCCAATGACTCTGCAACCAACCACTACTGGATTCATGCGATCGAGCCGGGAAATCATCCGGAGCTGGCGATTCAAAGCGCGGCGCTGCTGGCGAGCCTTGCGCCGACGTCGGGCCACATGGTGCACATGCCGGGGCACATCTACTACCGCGTGGGCGACTATTCCGAGGCGGAGCACTGGTTCGCAGCGTCGATGGCGGCGGATGAGCGGTACATGCAGGAGCAGCACGTTGGCCCGGACGACGACTGGAACTACGCGCACAACATGATGTACGCCATCGCGAACCTGATGGAACAGGGACGGCTGGCGGATGCGAATGCGCTGTCGGATCACCTGGCGGCGGCACGGGGCCAGCTGTCAGCTTCGCTTTACATATGGTCGGCGCGGGACCAGATAGCGCGAATCGGCCGCAGGCTTCCGGTTGCGCTTCGCGTGGCGGACTGGGGCGGTGTGCTGGCGATGTTGAGCGATGCGAATCTGCCCAAGGGCGACAGAAGCGCGAACCTGCGCTTTCTGGCCGCGGAGTTGACGGAATATGCGAAGGGGATGAAGGCGCTGGAAGCGGGTGATGCGGTGGCGGCACAGGAACACTCGACCAGCATGGATGCAGGCCTAAGGCAGATGAAGGAGTTGCAGAAAGGGCTTGTATCCAAAGACGATGCGGCGAAGAAGGATAAGGCTCTTCCGCCGATGATGCCGGTGTCGCCCGACGCGCTGACTGGTCCGCTGATGAAGGCCCTCAATATTCAATCGCTGGAGTTGCAGGCTGGAGTGCTGGTGGCGGGGAGGAAGCTGAGGGCGGCGAAAAAGCTCTACGCACAGGCGGAAAGGCGGGAGAAGAAGCTCGGGTATCATGAACCGCCGTTCTATATCCGGCCGGTTGCCGAGACGGAGGCTGCAGCGCTGCTGAAAGCGAAAGACCTGAAGGGCGCGCGCGCGGCTTACGAAGCAGCGCTTGTGGAGCGACCCAACTCCGGCTTCGAACTATACGGGCTGGCGATGGTGAAAGAAGCTTCGGGAGATGCGGCGGGAGCGCGGGGAGCGTATGCAGCATTCCTGAAGGCCTGGCCGAAGGCCGATGCGAACCTGCCGGAGGTTGCGCACGCGCAGAAGGTTATTGGCGCGCAAGACCAGGCGGCGCGGTAGAAGGAGTTGCACCTTCCGCGGTGAAGTGCACTTGAAATGGTGCATTATTCGGATATAACGAATCATATAAGCCGCATAAACAATGGTACTTATTTACGTAAAAACGAATATATGGGGGAAAATAATTTGAAAAATTTTTCCTGACTCCATTGATCGCTCAGTGGCGCACGAAGCGGTCTTCGCACGCAATTTCATTATGCGCGTGCAGGCCGAAATTACATGCAAACGGGCGCGACAATTTTTGTTTGCAGAATCAGGATTTTACACGTGGTGAGGCGTCGATGGGGGTTGACATCAAAATATGCGTGACAGGAAACGGATCCAAAAAAGGAGGGCGGCAATCTCTTGATGAGGTTGCCGCCTGGTTTTGTGGCTGATGAGTTACTAGTTGCGGCTGCGGATCTTTGAGAGCAGGCGGAGGATCTCGAGGTAGAGCCATACCAGCGTGACCATGATGCCGAATGCGCCATACCACTCCATGTACTTCGGCGCACCGTGGTTCACGCCCTGTTCGATGAAGTCGAAGTCGAGCACCAGGTTCAAGGCGGCGATGGCGCAGACGAACAGGCTGAACGCGATGCCGATGGGGCCGGAGCCGTTGATGGTGACGAAGTGCACGCCGAAGAATCCCAGGACCATCTCGCCGAGGTAAAAAAGCGCGATTCCGCCGGTTGCGGCAATGATGCCGATACGGAACTTGTTGGTCACGCGGATCAGGCCGGAGCTGTAAACGACCAGCATGGTGAGCAGGACGCCGAAGGTGAGGCCGACAGCCTGGATCGCGATGCCGGGATAGCGCAGGTCAAAGAAGGCCGAGACCCCACCCAGGAAGAGTCCTTCGAGCAGCGCGTAGATCGGCGCGGTCACTGGAGCCCATTCCTTCTTGAAGATGGTCACCATGGCGGTGATGAATCCGCCAAAGACGCCGAGCATCAGCCATCCGGCAACGTCGGATGGGTCATGGGTCTCCATGAAGGTACGCCAGGTGAAAGCTGCCGTGGCGAAGGCGCAGATCAGCAGGATGCCGGTCCGGTTTACGGTGCCGTTGAGCGTCATCCGGTTCGTCGCGTCAATGGCGCCACCGAACCGAGCTGCGTCCTCGAAGGTCTTAGAGCCCAAGGCAGGATTGGAAGTCTTGAAAAGGGGCATGAGATTCTCTCCACTCGAACAGGCTGAGTTTCCCACTACTTAGACGGGGAAACCACGGGGCCTGCTTCTATTTTAAATGGACGGGGACAACCAGCCCGCCGGACCCGGATTCCAAAAGCAGAAGGCGAGCGGATACCTATATCTGCCACGGAGTTTCGCAGTCATTAAAAAATAGTAGATTTCCTGCTTTTCCGTCGTTGTCTTGATGGTCTATAGTGACCGACAATCAAGGCCCCAGGAGGCCCAATGAAGATCAACGATACAATCGGCATTTTGCTCGGCTGCAGATCCGGGCGGAACGTGCTGTCCATCGAACCGGAGCAATCAGTTTACGAGGCTCTCCAGATGCTCGCCAAGTACAACATCGGAGTCTTGCTGGTTTGCAAGGACAGCCGCCTGGTCGGCATCTTCTCGGAACGGGATTACGCGCGCAAAGGAATCCTGGGGGGACATCTTTCGCGTGAAACCACGGTTAGCCAGCTCATGACAAGCCCGGTGATCTCGGTATCGCCGAAGCACACGGTGGACGAATGTATGACCCTGATGACCCAACACGATTTCCGGCATTTGCCGGTGGTCCAAAACGACAATGTTGTCGGCGTGGTCTCGATCGGCGACCTTGTGAAATGGGTGATTTCAGGACAGGAGCAGACCATCCAGGCGCTCGAAGGCTACATTGCCGGAGCGTATCCATCGTAGGGTCAGACGCGGTGATCTCCGGAATCCGGCTCAGAACGGATAACGCTCCACCTGGATGCACTGGCTCGCAATTGCGTGGCTAATCCGAACCGAATCTGCTGGCGTGTAGCGTGCCAGCCGACGCAGGATTGCGAGTTGCGTCCTGAGCATATCGCCTTCACTGCACGCGGCCAGCACCCGCCGCGCCGCCTGCTCCGCCAATGCCATGCTTTCGTCGGCCAGAAGCGTCGTCATGGCCGCGGCTGTGTCCGCGGAACTCTTGCCGGATGCAGCCAGTTTTCTGGCCCGCAGCAGCGACGAGTCAAGGGCGAAGACCTGGGAGATGACGTCGGCCAGGTCGGCCATAATTTCCTGCTGATCCTGCAGAGCCGTCATGAAACGCTGGCTGGCCACGCCGGCTGCAAAGAGGCCTACCTTGCGCACCGCAGCGAGAATTGCCGCTTCGCGCGCCATGGGGTCGCCGGAGTCATCTGCAGATTCGAACGATGGGGGCTGCATGACTTCGTCCATCAGCGACTTGATCGCGGCCATCAGCGGCAACTCGCCGGCCTGTGCGCGCTTCATCATCCAGCCGGTGATGATCATGCGATTGATTTCGTTTGTGCCTTCGAAGATGCGATTGATGCGCGCATCCCGGTAGAAGCGCTCGGCAGGATACTCCTCGACATAGCCGTAGCCGCCCATGGTGGCGACCAGTTCATCGGCAACACCGCTCAGCATCTCGGAGCCATAGACCTTCAGGATGGAGCACTCGACAGCATATTCTTCGATGCGTCGCTGCACCTCGCGGGCGGAGCGGTTGGCGTGATCACCCAACTGCTCGAGGCTGGCATCGATCATGCCCACGGTGCGATAGGCCATACTTTCAGCGGCGAACAGGCGCGTGGCGGATTCGGAAATTTTGCGGCGGATCAGGCCGAAGTCTGCGATCGGCTTGCCGAAGGCTTTGCGCTCCCTGGCGTAGCGGACCATGTGAGCAAGGGCGTGCCGCGCGCCTCCGATGCAGGCCACCCCCAGCTTGAGCCTGCCCATGTTAAGCACGTTAAAGGCGATGTGGTGGCCTTTTCCCGGCTCCCCGAGGAGGTTGGCAACCGGGACTTTGCAGTCCTGAAGAACAAGCGGGCATGTAGACGAGCCGCGGATGCCGAGTTTGTGCTCCTCTGCGCCGACGGTCAGGCCGGGCGTGTCGCGCTCGATGAGAAAGGCGGAGAACTTTTCGCCGTCGATCTTGGCGAACACCGTGTACAAACCCGCGATGCCGCAGTTGGTGATCCACATCTTTTCGCCATTGAGAGTGTATGTGGCGCCGTCGGCGGAGAGAGTGGCGCGGGCGCGGACGTTCATGGCATCGGAGCCTGAGGTGGCTTCAGACAGCCCGTAGGCGCCGATCCATTCGCCGCTAGCGAGTTTGGGCAGGTAGCGCTTTTTTTGTTCTTCGGTACCGTACCAGACAAGCGGTAGCGTGGCGATGCCGGTATGCGCTCCGTAGGCTGTCGAGAAGCTTGCCTGAACCGAGAGATGGTCGGTAATGATCGTCGAGGTGGTCTTGTCCATCCCCAGGCCGCCGTATTCTTCGGGGATATCGATGGAGGTAAACCCCAGTTCCGCAGCTTTGCGCAGGAGTCCGGAAAGAACGCCCGGCTTTTTGGCGTCGATGTCTTCCGCAGCGGGCAGGATCTCGTCGCGCGCAAACTGGGCGACGGTTGCGGCCATCTGCCGCTGCTCTTCGTTCATATCCTCGGGCGTGAACACTTCGTCGGGCGTGCGCGATTCGATGAGGAAGCTGCCGCCCCTGGCGGCGAGAACGGACGAAACGGCTGTGGTAGACATGGGATCGTTCTCCAACTATATGCAAACATTACGCTAATTTCGAACGGCAGAGCAACAACCGCTCTGGTAAAAACTCGCCGCGAGGTAATGCTCCTTGGGAAGGGTTTGCAGACAGAATCGGGATCGCGGGCACAAGGAACGCAATCCCAACATGGCTGCCTCTGCCGTACTCCATGTTGCAGCTTCAGTCCCTGCCATCGCTTACAATGCCCTTATCGGGTTCGTGGAGGCTCTGCCCTGCTCGCGTATCTCAATTTGACCGCCGGCCTGCTCGCAGGGCTGCCCACGCAAATCGCCATTTTTCTGGCGGAGCAGAACAGCATTCGCCACCAGATGAAGATGCTGCTCAGCGACCCGTTCTCCACGGTTCGCCACTACTGGAATTGGTTTGACGCGGCCCTTCTGCTTCCTTACTTTGCGGTCATGATCGTACTCGCGATCTATGGCGTACACCGTTACACGCTTTGCTATCTCTACTTCAAATACCGCAAGAACTACGATCCGAACCCCGCGAAGCATTTTGATGAGTTGCCGCGCGTCACCATCCAGTTGCCGATTTTCAACGAACAGTTTGTCATCGACCGGCTGGTCGAGGCGGTCTGCTCACTCGAATATCCCAAGGACAGGCTGGAGATCCAGGTTCTGGACGACTCGACCGATGAAACCACCGAGGTTGCGGCGGGGATTGTGGCACGTTACGCGGCGCTTGGCCACCCCATCGTCTACGTTCACCGGACGAACCGGCACGGATTCAAGGCTGGGGCCCTGGACGCGGGTCTGAAGGTTTCAACAGGCGAGTTCGTCGCCATTTTTGATGCCGACTTTGTTCCGCCGCCGGACTGGCTGATGAAGGTGATTCATCACTTCGCGGAACCGGACGTGGGAATGGTGCAGACGCGATGGACGCATCTGAACCGCGATTACAGCCTGCTGACGCGGATTGAAGCCATCCTGCTGGACGGCCATTTCGTGCTGGAACATGGGGCGCGCGTGCGCACCGGCGACTTCTTCAACTTCAACGGGACAGCGGGCATGTGGCGACGCGAGGCCATCTCCGACGGCGGCGGATGGCAGCACGACACTCTGACGGAAGACACCGACCTGAGCTATCGCTCGCAGATTGCAGGGTGGCGCTTCAAGTATTTGCCGGAGGTCGAATGCCCGTCGGAGCTGCCCATCGAGATGACAGCCTTCAAGACGCAGCAGGCGCGCTGGGCAAAGGGGTTGATCCAGACCTCGATAAAAATGCTGCCGCGAATTTTCCGTTCCAATGTGCCGCGCCGCATCAAGATTGAAGCGGTTTACCACCTGACCGCAAACCTGAGTTATCCGCTGATGATCGTGATGACGGCGCTGCTGATTCCGGCGATGATCTGCCGCTTCTACCAGGGCTGGTTTCAGATGCTGCTGATCGACTTCCCGCTGTTCACGGCGTCGTCGGCATCGATCGCGGTGTTCTACCTTGCCAGCCAGCGCGAGCTTTACCCGAAGACCTGGATGAAGACGTTCCTGTACCTGCCGCTGTTGATGGCGCTGGGTATTGGGCTGACGGTGACGAACTCAAAGGCCGTGATGGAGGCCCTGCTGGGCATCAAGAGCGCGTTTGTGCGCACGCCCAAGTATCGGGTGGCGCAGAAGGGCGAGAAGTCGCAGGCAGCCAAATACCGCAAGCGGCTGAAGCTCGCTCCGTGGATCGAACTGCTGATCGGCTGCTACTTTCTGCTGGCAATCCTCTACACCTTCACGAACCACAACTACTTTACGGCGCCGTTTCTGATTCTTTTTGTTGTGGGGTATTGGTACACGGGGCTGATGAGCCTGTTGCAGGGCCGCTTTGAGCGCTGGCGTACCGGAGCAGCAGAGAGCAGCGACGAGTCAAGTCCCAAGCCTTTCCCGGTGGGCGTATAGCATCCCGATTCGGATTGGCTGCTCTGCTCCGATACAATAGACATAGCGCCTGCCGGACCTGGAGAACGAATCCCAGGCTTGCCAGGCGCATCAGAGTATTATGCTAGCGAAAATCCTGCCAGAAGCCCTCACGTTTGATGACGTCCTGCTTGTGCCTGCATATAGCGATGTGGTTCCTGCGCAGGTGAGCACGCAGACCCAGTTGACGCGCGACATTACGCTCAATACCCCCCTGATCTCCTCGGCCATGGACACGGTGACCGAATCGCGCATGGCCATTGCAATGGCGCAGCAGGGCGGCATCGGCATTGTGCACCGCAACCTCTCGGTCAGCGAGCAAGCCGGCGAGATCGACAAAGTGAAGCGGTCAGAGAGCGGCATGATTGTGGATCCGGTCACGATTGGGCCGGATCAGCTGATTGCCGACGCGCTGGAGGTGATGCGGCGGTACAAGATCTCAGGCGTTCCCGTCACGCGCGGCAAAAGGCTGGTCGGCATCCTCACCAATCGCGACCTGCGTTTCGAGACGCGCACTGACATTCCCGTGGGCGACGTGATGACCAAGGACGAACTGATCACGGTCGCTGTGGGCACCACGCTGGAAGAAGCTGAGCTGATCCTTCACAAGCATCGGGTTGAAAAGCTTCTCGTTGTCGATGATCAGTACAACCTGAAGGGCCTGATCACGGTGAAGGACATCCAGAAGAAACTGAAATATCCCAACGCGAGCAAGGATGAAAAAGGGCGGCTGCGCGTGGGCGGGGCCATCGGGGCGACCGGCGACTTTATGGAGCGCGCTGCGGAGATGGTGAAGAATCGCGTCGATGTGCTTGCGATTGATTCCGCGCACGGACACTCGTCGCGGGTGCTCGAGGCGGTGCGCGAGGTGAAGAAGCGCTTTCCTGAAGTCGGGCTGCTGGCGGGCAACGTGGCTACGTATGAGGGCGCATTGGCGCTGATCGATGCGGGGGCGGACGCGGTGAAGGTGGGCATCGGGCCGGGCTCGATCTGCACCACACGCATGGTTACCGGCGCCGGCATGCCGCAGATCACGGCGATTTCAGAAGCTGCGCGCGCGGCACGGGAACGCGGCATTCCTGTGATCGCAGACGGCGGCATCAAATACTCGGGCGAAGTTACCAAGGCGATTGCGGCCGGGGCAAGCTCAGTGATGATCGGCTCGCTTTTTGCCGGCGTCGATGAAAGCCCGGGCGAGACGATTCTTTATCAAGGCCGCAGCTTCAAGACCTATCGTGGTATGGGTTCGCTGACGGCTATGAGCCAGGGTTCCGGCGAGCGGTATTTTCAAAGCTCCGAAGACCTAGCCTCGGATAACGGTGCCGAAGGCGTGGTGCAACGCGAGCGCTCAAATCAGAATCGCCTGGCCAAGTTTGTTCCCGAGGGCATTGAGGGCCGCGTGCCTTATCGCGGACCGCTTGAAGCGATGGTCTACCAGCTGGTGGGCGGACTCCGTTCGGGCATGGGCTACCTGGGCTGCGCAACCATTGCCGAGTTACAGGAGAAGGCTCAGTTCGTGCGCATCTCCAATGCCGGTTTGCGCGAAAGCCACGTGCACGACGTAATCATCACCCGCGAGGCGCCCAATTACCACGTTGAGTAAAGCCGCGCCCGCAGCGAATCAGAGATCGAGGGGCTACTGGGTTAGCGCCTGGTGGCCGGTCGTTGTGGGCATCTGCGTAATTGCGATGGAGTCGACCGCGTGGTTTGGCGCCGATCGTACCAGCGGGCCACTGCGCTGGGTGTGGGAGCACATCTTCGGAAGTGTAAGCAACGCGCGGTGGCTGTTTCTGCACCATATCATTCGCAAAACCGGTCATTTCGTCGGGTATGGCACGATGGGTCTGCTTTGGCTGCGCGCATGGTGGATGAGCCTGCCACGCGCCGGGTTCCTGCTCGATGCATCGCTAGCCTTGCTGGGCACAGCAATTGTGGCGAGTGCCGACGAGTTCCACCAATCCTTCCTGCCGAATCGAACCGGTGTTCCCTCAGACGTGCTGCTGGATTGCTGCGGAGCCATCGTGCTGCAGTTGCTTGCCTACCTCTACCTGCGGATCCGCGCCCCCAGGCGGCTGGCGCGAGCCGCATAATTTCGAGGGTCGAAGACTGCATGAGCCAACAAGGTCAAATTCGTGTCGGAATTGCCGGCTGGCGCTATGACGGCTGGCGCGGCGGTTTCTACCCCGAGGATCTGGCGCAGCGTCGCGAGCTTGAGTATGCCTCCCGCCGGCTGAACTCGATCGAGCTGAACGGAACGTTCTACTCGACGCAAAAGCCGCAGAGCTTCAAACAGTGGAGCGATGAGACGCCGGATGACTTTGTCTTTTCCGTCAAGGGCTCTCAGTTCATCACCCATATCCGTAAGCTCGAGAATGTTGAGACGGCCCTGGCCAACTTTCTTGCACAAGGTATGCTGCGGCTGGGCAAGAAGCTGGGGCCAATCCTGTGGCAACTTCCTCCGCAATTCTCATTTAACGCCGAACGGCTTCAGATCTTCTGCGCGCTTCTTCCGCACACGCACAAACAGGCTGCAGCATACGCGAAGCAACGCGATCAATGGATGGAAAGCCGCTCATGGCTCGACGTCGAAGAAGATTTCCCTTTGCGTCATGCGATCGAGATACGGCACAAAAGCTTTGCCGTTCCTGAATACATCGCGATCCTGCGCAAATACGGCGTCGCGCTGGTGGTGGCAGATTCAGTGAAATGGCCCGTGATGATGGACATTACGGCGGATTTTGTCTATTGCCGGCTCCACGGCAGCGAGAAGGTCTACCCGGACGGATACACCGCGGAGGGCATCGAGGTGTGGGCTCGCAGGGTTATCGCGTGGTCGCGAGGAGAGGAAGTCACGGATGGCACACGAGTCCATCCTGATCCGGGTCCGAAACAAGGCGCTCGCGATGTCTTCGTTTACTTCGACGATGATGTTAAAGTTCGCGCTCCCTTCGACGCGATGAGTCTGAGCAAACGACTCGCTGAGCTCGCTTAAGCCTCCGACGGTTCTCTCTCTCTTTTTTTCTGCTGTTTTCAGGTAAGTTCCTGATTCCGGGGCGGTCAGCTTCGGAAGGGGGTCTCGTAAATGGTTGAAAACAGGAGACTTAAGTCGCAAAGTCGTGAAGAATAACGACTTAGAGGCCGATCTCGGCGATTTGCACTGTTTTGGAGGCAGAATCGTACCGGATTATGGCGGGTGTCTTCAAAAAAGACGCGGGCGGTTAGAGTGCTTGTTCACCGGGCAGACTCTTGCGCTTTTCGCACCTGAGAGAAGTGTACGGAATTGGACGAAATAACCTGCAAGATTTCGAAAAAAAACATCGTGAAGGGAATGAGGTAGATGGCCACAATTCTGTGGGAGCCGCCTATTGACATCACGCGGGGTGAACCCGACGACTGAGATATCGAGGACGCGTGGTCGTTGGTTCGCGTCGCAGAGGGAGTCAGTGTGCGGAATACAACGAATCCCCCCAGTTGATGTAACGATATGCCCCCATCGAATACAAAGTTATGCCACCACCGTATGCGACGAAATCTCCCCACCCGGGCCGGGACGCTGAAGCAGCATCATCCCGCCTGAGCTTGGCAATTTCTTGCTCTCAGTGTCTCAGTCGCCGGTGACTCAACCGCTATTCAAAAGTTCGGCCCTACTCACCTCTGCCAAGTGAATAGCCTCTTTCGGAAGGTCGGCACACCCAACTTGGGATTGACTGCGATTTCGATCTGGATGCTCGCTCCTGTCCCGCCAACTGTGCTAGCAGTCTCATCCTCCCTGACCGATTCTCCAGTGCTCTTAATGAAGGATTTTGAAAAGACGATGTCCCCGGATGGCCTGAAGGTCCAGGTTCCGTGTGCATGTTTCGTGATTCCGCTATGAGTTACCGTTTGCTCGAACGTGTGGTCCGGCTTAAGGGTCAGAGTCGCAGGTACTCCCTCTTCATCTCCAGCATATGTGCCAGACACCGTGTCACCAGGCACTGATGCGACCTTGCCATACCACTCGATGTCATAGGTTGTTAGCGTGATGGAGGAGGGAAGCAGTCCGAGGAACTTATGGAGGTCGCCATAGGCCAAGCCGTTTGCTCCGAGTTCCTGTCCCGGAACCGGAAGGAACTCTTCGGAAAATGCGATACCGCCAAGAGAACTCACGTGGCGCCAAGTTCCCTCGGCGCGTCGAACGTTGCCTGAACGATCTACGACTTGTTGGAATTTGTGGTCCGGTTTGAGAATCAACGTGGATGTTTCGCCGTTTTCGGAGAGATGGTAAGTGCCAGAGACGATTCCATCGCTGTAGTCACCGGCAACGGAATACCAAAGTCCAAAGCAAAGCCAGATTAGGATAACGACGCCTATCGCCTTCAACAGGACAAAGAAACCACGCGCTCGCCCAAAGTTCCTCATTGCAGTCGCCTTTTGAGGATAGATTAGATAAATATATTCGGCTCCGACGCACCCCGGGTGCATGGTCGGCCACTCGGTATTTGATGACAATAAATTGTACTCTGGGCTGCCGCAGGTGGGGGCATAACCTTGTATTCAGCGGTGGCATTCGATTGTAACCAGCAGTCAGTGCTCCTGGAGGACTTGTGCGAGTGATTCGGGTACGGGGCGAATTCATCGGTTCATCTCCTCCTCAGTATTGGTTGCTGAAGAGGGTTCAGAACACTCCGGCGGGGGCTAACGAAATGGGCATCCGCTGATATGGATGCCCGGAATGTGAGGCCATTCGATCATTATCGATCGCCAGGAACCCACTCGCTGGGGGTGGTTTGGACCAACTTCGCGTTTTTGAATGTTGCTTGAGAGGCAATCTTGAAGTCGGGCTGGTGCAGAACCCAAATATGGTTCGCCCGCGAGATTGGAGCACCGGCCACAAATTCCCATGCGTGCCCACCCTCCTCAAACGAAACGCGCCCGAGAGCGACATACGCTTCGACGGCTCCCCTTATCGGTAGCTGAGAGAGCAGGAAACGACCCTGTCCCGGCATGTAGATCCCCAGGGCCTGATCGGGATCATCGGTGGGATTGATCGAGCCCGACAGACCAGCCAGATCACCGGCCACGGTTTTGTCCTTCAACAGCAGTGCGCTGACGATGCGAATTTCGCCCGGGCCGGGGCTGAGATCGGGTCCTTGCGGGCTGATCAAGATTGGCATGTGGTCCATCCACTCGCCGGTAAAGGTCACTGTCCCAACATCCGCCACATCGATCTTCGACTGCTCGCCCGGCACGAACCAGACTTCCGTGATCTTTGTGGCAGGATCCGCGTCCCGTGTGAATGCGGAAAGGTCATCGCCCTTGGAATAAGTGCGGGTGCGAATCGCGAGCAAGACCCGGCCGCCGTCACGCCTGAGTAGCCTGACTCGATACGCAAGATTTTGCGAACCCATCTTTCCGTACCAATCGCAGGCCGGCTTCGTGTCCTGGGTGGACAACGGACAAGGCCAGAGCGTTCCGTCTGGTCCGAGTGCATTCAGCAGCACAACGGTTCCATTGGAATTTGCGCCGACCTTGACGACGGCGAGGGTGCAGGCGAGGGCGATGATTCCGGCCATCATGGCGGCGAAGGCGAGACGTGGAATACGCATGGTTCCCCATCCTTTCTGGAGGAATGCGGTGAGTGAGGTTTGCGGGCGTGTCCATGCGCGTGCAGGGACAGGCGCAGATTGTTCCAGGCTGGCGGTGCGGCGCAACTCGACGCCCATGGCAAGATAGTCGGACAGACGGGCCTGGCACGCGGAGCAGGCGCCGATGTGTTCGGCAGCGACGGGCGGGATGATTTCGCCGTCGCAGAGGGCGGAGACAAACTCAGCGGCTTCAGTGCAGATCATGGGGACCTCCTTGCGGCGCGCTGTGCCACATCGCGCGCAGTGCTTCGCGGGCAGCGAATAGTCGCGAGCGAACGGTGCCAATGGGGATGTCGAGGATGGCGGCGAGTTCGGCGTAGGACTGACCTTCTACCTCGCGTAGCCAGAGCAAGCTGCGCTGCTCTGCAGGCAACTGGCGGAGAAGATCGGCCATGACAGACGATGCTTCGGCGCGACCGGGAGCAGCATTCTCGATCTCCAGCGGATCGGCAGGCTTCTGTCTGCGCCACCACTCGGCAGCCTGCTTGCGGGCAATGCCATAGAGCCATGCGCGCAGGGTGCCGCGGTCGGGATCGAAGCCCTGGGGTCGGCGCCAGATGTGGGTATAGGTATCCTGCATGACGTCCTCGGCCGCTTGTGGGCTAGCGAGCAGGTGGAGGAGGAAGAGTCGCAGGCGCGGGGCGGTTTCGCGATACCAGGCGTCAAAGGCCTGGGAGTCACCTGCGGAGATCTTCTTCCAGAGTTCCCGTTCGTCGAGCAAGTGCGGTCTCCGATCTGTACTTCGGGCGGAGGACGGAAAAGGTTCGGGTTGCCGAAGGAATTCTCGCAGAAAAAAGAAAGGCGCATCACCCGGAATGGGCGATGCGCCGTTAATCTAGTCCGAGAACAGAAGCGAGGAGCGAGAGAAGCTAGGCTGCTTCTTCGCCGCCTTTTTCTTCGTCCTTCTTGCTTTCCTCGAGCTGCTTTTCGAGTTCAGCGCGCTTCTTGGCCTTTACATCGGCACGCTTCTGGCGTTTCTCGTCGAGTTGCTTTTCGGCGCCCAGCAGTTCAATGAACGCCTTTTCGGCGCCGTCGCCCTTCTGGAAACCGGTACGGACGATGCGCAGATAGCCGCCCTGGCGGTCGCCGTAGCGCGGGGCTACGGTTTCGAACAGGCGCGTAACGGCCGTGTCGGTCATGAGAAAGCTGAGCGCCTGGCGCCGCGAATGCAGGTCGCCTTTCTTGCCCAGCGTGATCATCTTTTCCACGTGGGGACGCACCGCCTTGGCCTTGGCCACGGTAGTCTCCACGCGGTCTTCCACGATAACGGACGTGACCAGGCTACGCAGCAGCGCGCGGCGATGACTGGTATTGCGTCCGAGTTTGAATCCTGCATTGCGATGGCGCATGGTAAAACTCTCTTTCGGAATTTTCGATTGTGCTCTCCCACCCTTGGCACAAAAGGCGTGCCAAGGATGGGGCACCCAGTTCTTTGCAAGACTAGAAGTTCTCGGTCTCGGTGGGCAGCTGGAGATCGACCGAATCCAGCGGCTCGTCCTCTTCGTCAAAGTGGCTGTAGCTGGCAGCCAGTGCGGTGGCGGGCGGAATGCTGGTCGGTCCGGGAACGGCGTTGCCGCTCTCGTCGATCTTCATGCCCAGAGAAAGGCCCATCTGCGCGAGAATTTCCTTGATCTCGTTCAGGCTCTTGCGGCCAAAGTTCTTGGTCTTCAGCATCTCGGCTTCGGTCTTCTGCACCAGCTCGCCGATGGTCTGAATATTCGCGTTCTTCAGGCAGTTGTAGCTGCGGACCGAGAGTTCCAACTCTTCAACGCTTCGGTTGAGGTTATCGTTCCTGAGAAGCACGCGGCCTTCTTCGCTGCGTGACTCGGCTTCGATCTCTTCTTCGAAGTTGATGAAGATGTTCATGTGGTCTTTCAGCAGCTTGGCAGCCAGGCCCACAGCGTCGGCGGGGAGCACAGCGCCGTTGGTCCACACTTCGAGCGTGAGCTTGTCGTAGTCGGTGATCTGACCCAGACGAGCAGCTTCCACTACGTAGTTGACGCGGCGCACGGGCGAGTGGACCGAATCGACCGGGATGAAGCCCAGGCCGAGGTCGGTGTCGAAGTTCTTGTCCGCGGAGATGTATCCGCGACCGCGCTTCAGGCGCATCTCCATCTCGAGCCGGCCGCCCTCAGAGACGGTGGCGATGTACACGTTCTTGTCCAGAATCTCCACGTCGCCATCGGCTTCGATCATGCCGCTGGTGACCACGCCGGGCTGGTCGGCGCGAAGATAGAGCGCCTTGGGACCGTCGCCCGCAAGCTTGAAGGGAATCTGTTTGAGATTCAGGATGATGTCGGTCGCGTCTTCGACAACGCCGGCGATCGACTGGAACTCGTGCAGCACGCCCTCGATGCGAACCGCGGTGACCGCCGCGCCTTCAATCGAGCTGAGCAGGGTGCGGCGCAGGGCATTGCCGATGGTTGTGCCAAATCCGCGCTCAAAGGGCTGGGCGCTGAACTTGCCAAATGTTTCGCTGAGCGTCTCGGCATCGACTGCCAGGCGCTTCGGTTTCTGGAATCCTCTCCAAAGCATATGTTGATCTCTTTTCCCGCGCGGCAGGTACGTCGCGATGCATTTTGCGGCGGCCGCGCAAGTTCTCCTTCGGTTTGAAATGCAGGGACTGAGGGACAAGGGACATAGGGACTCAGTTGCGCTGATGCCGAACCTAGTCCCTGGTCCCTACTCCCTGGTCCCTGTTTGCTTACTTGCTGTACAGTTCGACGATCAGCTGTTCGTTGATCGGCAAGTTGACATCCTTGCGCTTGGGCAGGCTGAGAATGCGCCCAGACATGTTTTCAAAATTCGCTTCGAGCCAGACCGGCACGGGGTTCTGCGCGGCGTACTGCGTGCCCTGCTCGACGATGATCAGCTTCTTCGCGATCTCGCGAATCGCGATCTCGTCGCCCACATTCACCTGGAACGAGGGAATGTTCACCTTGCGGCCGTTGACGGAAACGTGGCCGTGGCGAACAACCTGGCGTGCCTGGCGGCGCGAAATCGCGAAACCGAGCCGGAAAGCCACGTTGTCAAGGCGGCGCTCGAGCTGCTGGATCAGCAATTCGCCGGTGACGCCGGTGGGCGCGGTTGGCCTTCTCGTAGTACTCGCGGAACTGGCCTTCGAGGGTGAAGTACATGCGCTTGGCCTTCTGCTTTTCGTGCAGTTGCAGGCCGTAGCCCACGATCTTGGCCTTGCGATCTTTGCCGTGCTGTCCCGGCGGGAAGTTGCGCTTCTCAATCGGGCAACGGTCCGACAAACATTTGGTGCCCTTCAAAAAGAGCTTGGTGCCTTCGCGACGGCAAAGGCGGCATACTGCTCCGGTATAACGAGCCATTTCTTCTCCTGACTTCGGATGTCGGCCGGTTTACGTGCGACGGTGCGCATGTCATCCCGGCCCGATGTTGAGAGGGACTGAGGGACTAGGGACATAGGGACTGCGCGTGTTCCCTGGCCTTTCAGTCCCTAGTCCCTGACGTCCCTTAGTCCCTGTTCAGACTCTGCGACGTCTCTTGCGGCGGACGGCAACCGTTGTGCGGCACCGGCGTGACGTCGCGGATGGAGCGAACGTCGATGCCAGCGGCCGCCAGCGCGCGGATGGCCGACTCGCGGCCCGATCCCGGACCGGCGACGCGAACATCGACTGCGCGCAGACCGTGATCGCGGGCCATGGCCGCGGCGTTCGACGCAGCCTGCTGCGCCGCGAACGGCGTGCCTTTGCGCGAACCGCGGAAGCCGAGCGACCCCGAACTCTTCCAGCTGAGCGTGTTGCCCACCTGGTCGGTGATGGTCACGATGGTGTTGTTGAACGAGGCTTGAATGTGGCAGACGCCAAACGGTACATTCTTGCGCTCGCGCTTCTTGAACTTCTTGTTCTTGCCCGCCTTGCCGGCTGCGGCCTTCTGCTCTGGTTTCGCCATTAGGTCTTCGCCGTCGCTTTCTTCTTGCCGGCAATGGTGCCCTTACGCGGGCCCTTGCGGGTGCGAGCGTTGGTGTGGGTGCGCTGTCCGCGAACCGGCAGTGAGCGGCGGTGCCGGTTGCCACGGTAGCTTTGAATATCGATGAGGCGCTTGATGTGCATCTGGACGTCCTTGCGGAGATCGCCCTCGACGTCACCCTCGTCCTCAATCACCTGGCGGATGCGGTTTACCTCTTCTTCGCCGAGGTCCTGGATCTTCTTGTGGGCATCAACATTTGCCTTCTCCAGGATCTTCAGCGAACGCGGATTGCCGATGCCAAAGATGTATGTAAGCGCGATCCGAGCCTGCTTGTTGCGGGGCAGATCGACGCCAGCAATACGTGCCATTCTGAATCCTCTGATACTGCTTTTGTGTGCCTCCGGCCTAGCGCCGGTTCGCACGGGTTACGCGGAAAGACAGGGAGCAGGGAGCAGGGATTAGGCATTAGTTTGGTTCTTGATGCTGCAGAACGTGTTCTCTAATCCCTGGTCCCTAATGCCTAATCCCTCCTGACACTCCGGGGTTCATCGCAAGCCTTGACTCAAGCTAACTAGCCCCTGATCAGTTCTCAATTTTCAGTACGTTCAGTTTTAAATCCCCGGCAGCACCGGTTTTTGACTGAAAACTGACAACTGTTAACTGACGACTTCGTGGAGTTTCCGCTTCTCTTGCCAGACTCAGTTAGCCCTGGCGCTGCTTGTGCTTTGCGTTCTCGCAGATCACGCGAACCACCCCGCGGCGGTTGATGACCTTGCACTTCGCGCAAATTTTCTTCACTGATGCACGGACCTTCATTTCTCTACTGCCCTTCTCCGCGCATCTACCGACAACGCGGTTTGAAACTCAGTTATCAGTGAACAGTGGACAGTGATCAGATCGTGGCTTGGATTACTTCACTGATCACTGTGCACTGATCACTGTTCACTTGTATCTGTACACGATTCGTCCGCGGTTCAGGTCGTACGGACTCAGCTCAACGGCTACGCGGTCACCCGGCAAAATACGGATGAAATTCTTGCGCATTCTTCCTGAGACGTGAGCCAGCACTTCGTGGTTCGTCTCGAGCTTCACCTTGAACATTGCATTGGGCAAGGTCTCAACAACCGTTGCCATGACCTCAATCGCGTCTTCCTTCGACAAACTGTATCCACTTCTGGGCGCGCTTACGCGCCCTTGCGTTTTGGACTGAATTTCCAGCTTACCTACTCAGTCAGAACCTTTGCCCCGGTGTCGGTAACCGCCACCGTGTGCTCGAAATGAGCACTCATGCTTCCATCGTCTGTCACGGCCGTCCAGCCATCGCGCAACACGCGCACGTCCGGCTTGCCGGCGTTCACCATGGGTTCGATCGCAATCACCATTCCAGCTTTCAACCGCATGCCGGAACCCGCCTGGCCAAAATTGGGCACCTGCGGATCTTCGTGCATCTGGCTCCCGATCCCATGGCCAACAAAATCACGAACCACCGAGAACCCCTCGGATTCGACCACGCTCTGCACCGCAGCGCCAATGTCTCCGAGCGTCGCTCCCGGTTTCACCGCCGAGATTCCAGCGTAAAGCGACTTCTCTGTTGCGGCCAGCAGCCTTGCCGTATCGGGCGCGATCTTCTCGCCCACCGGAACGGTGATTGCCGCATCGCCGTAGTAGCCGTCCACGATGGCTCCGCAATCCACCGAAACGATGTCGCCTTCGCGAAGGACCCGCTTCTTCGATGGAATGCCGTGCACTACCTCGTTGTTGATGGAAGTGCAAAGCACGCAAGGGAAGCCGTGATAACCCTTGAAGGCCGGCCTGGCACCCATCTCGCGGATATGCGCCTCGGCAACCTTTTCGAGATCCAGAGTAGTCGCACCCGGCTTGACGTGGCTGCGCACCAGTTCCAGCGTCTCGCGGACAACCTTGCCTGCGCGGCGCATCTTCTCGATTTCCTGCGATGACTTCAACACGACAGCCACGAAAACCAGCTTTCAGTACTCAGTGATCTGTGGTCAGTTTCATCCTGCCGCTTTCGGCAGTTTCGACTGACCGACTCATACTGTTTCCGTTGTCACGATCAGGGCTCATATCTCTCAGACCACTGAGAACTGATCACTGACAACTTTCCTGCAACGCACAAAAACCCGTTGGCGCACTGCGCTATTGGCGCAGCCGCTCAACGGCGGCAACAATTTCAGCCGCAATTGCGGCGATCTGCCCATCTCCAGCGACTTCAATGAATCTTCCCAACTCCCGGTAGTGCTCAATCACAGGCGCGGTCAGGGATGCATAAGCGCGCATGCGCTCCGCAAAAGCCTTCTCCGTGTCGTCGGCTCGCTGGGTCAGTGCAGCCCCTTCAACATCACAAAAGCCAGCCCGCTGGGGCGGCTTGGAGTAGATGTTGTAGATGGTCTGGCAGACTGGGCAGTTCCTGCGCCCCGTAATGCGGCGCAGTAACTGATTATAATCCACTTGGATGCTGACAGCAACCAGGGGAAGAGCATCGTCCTTTCGCTGGCACACACCCCGACGATGAGCCCCCGTCGCCGACGACGCCGGCCAATCGTCCATCAAGCCAGTGCGCCTGGGCCAGAGTTCTCGGAAACCCATCCAGAATGTAGCCTTTGGCCGTATCCGGCTGCTGGAGCCTGACGGCCACCATCTCGTTCACCAGCGAGTCCGGGACAAGTTCGCCCCGATGCATGATTTCCTTGGCCGTCTTGCCCAGTGGCGTGCCCTGGGCCACGTTAGCGCGAAGCAGGTCACCGGTCGAAATCTGGGGTATCCCCCAATGTTGCACCAATTCCTTGGCCTGGGTACCCTTGCCCACGCCCGGTGCACCCAACAGGAGAATCGGTCCGGGTGCGATCATCCTTGCCGAGCCTCGTTCTCCTTCTATTGCACTTACAGCACTTAAAACACTTGCAGATGAAGACATTTACCAGGTTTTCCTTCCGCGTATACGACCGGAACGCGGGGAAAAGCCGTCATAATGGCGCATGATCAGCTGCGATTCGATCTGGTTGACAGTGTCCATGGCGACACCCACTACGATAAGCAGCGAGGTGCCGCCAAAGTAGAAATTGACCCCCAAACCGTGTGTGGCCCACGCGGGCAGGCTCTCAAAGAACCTTCCGATAAGCCAAATCTTGTCGAACCGGATGCCCGAAATCAGGAAAGTGGGCACCATCTGGATCAGAATCAGGTACATCGCACCAACCAGCGTGATGCGGGTAAGAATGTCATTAATGAAGTCAGACGTGCGCTTTCCGGGCCGAATTCCAGGGATAAATGAACCCGATTTGCGGAAATTGTCCGCAATATCGTCCGGTTTCATGACAATCGACACATAGAAATAGGCGAAAAAGACGATCGCCAGCGCATTCAGCAGCACATACCAGGGA
Source organism: uncultured Acidobacteriaceae bacterium (assembly GCA_963774175.1). Classification (GTDB taxonomy): domain Bacteria; phylum Acidobacteriota; class Terriglobia; order Terriglobales; family Acidobacteriaceae; genus Telmatobacter. The sequence goes on along the minus strand of CAVZDT010000003.1, from coordinate 68,637 downwards.
TACCCCGGCGTAAGCCCCTGAATAATGGGCTGAAAGAACTTGTTGTTCTGCACCCACTCCACCTGTCCGAAGAGAAGCGGAGCCGAAAGGATGGAACTGGCAAAAATGATGGGCATGACGCCGCCCGAATTCACCTTTAACGGCAGATGGCTCGAGGAACCGCCCATCATGCGCCGGCCCACGATGCGCCGGGCGCTCTGGATCGGAATTCGCCGCTCGGACCGCTCGACGTAAACGATGAACGCCACCACAGCGACCATGCCGACGGCGAGGATCAGGACGGCAAAGATGGTGAGTGATCCCCATGCCGAGGTCTGCACCTTGGCAATCATGTCGCCTACGCCGCGGGGCAGGCCGGCAATGATGCCGGCAAAGATCAGGAGGCTCATGCCGTTGCCGATGCCGCGATCAGTAATTTGCTCTCCCAGCCACATAATGAAGCCGGAACCGGTGGTGAGGGTCAGCACCGTCATGACGCTGAAACCAATGCCGGGATGAAGAACCAGACCCTGCCTGGTCAGGATGGCCGCGATGCCGATGGACTGCAGAGCAGCCAGCACAATCGTCATATAGCGGGTCCACTGCGTGATCTTCCGGCGTCCGAGTTCGCCTTCCTTCTGGATGCGCGCCAGCGGCTCGTACACCACGGTCAGCAACTGGAAGATGATCGACGCTGTGATGTAGGGCATGATGCCCAGCGCAAAGATCGTCATGCGGCGTAGATTGCCGCCACCGAAGAGGTCCATCAGACCCAGCGCCGAACCATTCTGCGAGTTGAAGAGCGCAGCAAGCTGTGCGGTGTTGATGCCCGGGGTGGGGATGAACGCACCCAGGCGGTAGACAGCCAGAATGCCCAGGGTGAACAGGACCCGCTTGCGCAGGTCAGGAATCCGGAAGATATTCAGAAACTTCTCAAGCATGTTTGGTTTTCCGCTTCAGGCGATGACGCCCGCGTGATTTACCCAAATCCAGTGTATGCGTCCCGGCGGCTCTGGTGTCCTTGAATTGCTCCGGATGCCTCAAACGTCGATCTTGGCAGGCTGGAACCGGCTTGGCGGTGTTCCCGGACACACATTTCGGAGTTGTCAGTTGTCAGTGATCAGTTCTCAGTTTCTTGCTGAAACTGAAACCCGACGACTGACAACTATTTACGCCTCCTCAGCGACCGGTCCGCCCAGAACGACTGCCTTGCCCCCGGCCTTTTCGATCTTTTCAATGGCCGACTTCGAGAACTTATGCGCATGGACAGTGATGGCCGACTGGAGATCGCCCGAGCCGAGGACCTTGATCAAAGCCTTCTTGCTCGAAACCAGGCCCAGCTTTTTATAGTCGTCCAACCCGATCTCCTTCACGGAGAGTTCGGCGAGCCGGTCGAGATTCACGACCGCGTACTCGGTGCGGAAGATGTTGGTGAAGCCGCGTTTGGGCAGGCGGCGGTGCAGCGGCATCTGGCCGCCTTCAAAACCGCGCATCAGGCTGAAGCCGGAACGCGAACCCTGGCCCTTGTGGCCTCGGGTTGAGGTTTTGCCCATGCCGGAACCCATGCCCCGGCCCACACGCTTGCGCCCGGTATTGGCCTTCCGGGGTGCGCGCAAATTCGAAAGATTCTTTGCCATGATTATCCTCGCTCCATAGCGCCGGGCTGTTGACCAGACACCGACTCGCGTTGTGATACAGCTCTCAGCTATCAGCCGTCAGCTTTCAGCTCATTGGTGCTAAAGCAAGACATTTCAACCAGCACAAACAAAGCTGAGGGCTGAGAGTTGAAGGCTGACAGCTAGTTCTCCAGAATGCGGACCAGGTGCGGCACTGCTTTTACCATGCCGCGAACTGATTCGTTGTCGACGCGCTCGACGATCTGGTTGAGGCGCGTAAAGCCCAGGCCCTTGATCACCAGCTTGTGCTTGGTGGGAGTGCTGATGGCCGAGCGGTAGTACTGAATGCGGATCTTTTTCTGTTCGGCCATGATTAAAGCTCCTCAACCTGCTTGCCGCGCGCGCTGGCTACGTCGGCCCGGTCGCGCAGCTGCACCAGCGCATCAAATGTCGCCTTGATTACGTTGTGCGGATTCGCCGTTCCCAGGCTCTTGGTCAGAACATTCTGTACACCCACGGAGGTCATCACCGCGCGCACCGCCCCGCCGGCGATTACGCCTGTTCCTTCAGGAGCCGGCTTCAGGAGCACCTGTCCGGATCCATAGCGGCCCAGCACCTGGTGCGGAATCGTGGTGTCAGTCAGATTGACCTTGACCAGGTTCTTCTTGGCCGACTCAATTCCCTTGCGAATTGCCTGGGGAACTTCCTTGGCCTTTCCCGATCCGTAGCCGACCACACCCGAAGCGGCATCTCCAACCACGACCAGCGCGGCAAACGACATGTTCTTGCCGCCCTTGACGACCTTGGTCACGCGGTTGATTGAAACCACCTGATCCTTCAGGTTGTACTGATTGGCATCGAGTTTCTTATTCGAAATCATCATTGCTTTCTCCAGTGGACAGTGGTCAGTGGACAGTGATCAGTTTGATCTTCGCCACGCCGGCTTTTCTGGCTCACAGCAAACTGTCCACTGTTCACTGTTCACTGTTCGCTGCTCCTAGAACTCCAGCCCTGCTTCGCGTGCGGCATCGGCGAGGGCCTTGATGCGGCCGTGATACAGGAAGCCGCCGCGATCGAAGACTACCTTCTTGATGCCCTTTTCCTTAGCCTTCTCGGCGATTGTCTTGCCGATCTCCCGGGCCGCCGCCACGTTGCCGCCAGTCTTCGACTTGCCCGCCAGCGTGGACGCGGACACGATGGTGACGCCCTTCTGGTCGTCGATGAGCTGCGCATAGATGTGGTTCAGCGAGCGGTACACATTCAGGCGAGGCCGCTCACCGGTGCCGGAGAGCTTCGCGCGGATGCGCGAATGGATCCGCTGGCGAATTTCGTTTCTGTTGGTCTGCGTAATCATCTTCGTCTCTTTCCTATCAGCGGAGCCGCCTCACGGCCCCGTTCGGGTTGATGCAGTGAGCAGTGCACAGTGGACAGTGATCAGTAATTCTGTGCCGTTTTTGCTGTTCACTGCTCACCGTTCACTGTCCACTCGTCTTATTTCGCTCCGGTCTTGCCGGCCTTCTTCTTCAGGCGCTCGTCGGAGTAACGGACGCCCTTGTTCTTGTAGGGATCCGGCTTGCGCAGCGAACGCATATCCGCAGCTACCTGGCCAACTTTCTGCCGGTCGATGCCGGTAATGGTCAGGTGTGTCTGCTTGGGATCGATCGCAACCTCAATGCCAGTAGGCAGCGGAAACTCGATGGGGTGCGAATAGCCCAGCGTGAACACCACCATTCCCTTGCCCTTCAGCTCGGCGCGATAGCCGATGCCGACGATGTCCAGTTCCTTCTGCCAGCCCTTGGTCACGCCGTGCACAGCGTTGAAGACCAGCGCGCGCGTCAGCCCGTGAACCGCAGCCTTGTCGTCGCCCGCACGGTTCAGGTGCAGCGTGCCGTCTTTTGTCTCCAGGGTGATACCGTCGGCTACCAGCGCCGACACTTTGCCCTTCGGACCTTCCACGAGGACAGTGTTGCCCTCGACCTTGTACTTGACGCCCGCAGGCAGCGGGATCGGCTTCTTTCCAATACGCGACATCGAAATTCAATCCTTTGTTGGCTTGCGAGTCCCGATGAAACGGTGGACAGTGATCAGTGTTCAGGGATCAGTTCCAACGCCTCTTCGTTCCACTGCAGCCGAAAAACAGTGAACAGTGTTCAGTGGACAGTGATCAGTAAGAACCTTGCATTTACCTCACCGGCTGGTTCCAGCACCAACAGAACTGACCACTGTTCACTGCAAGCTGTCGTTACCAGACTTCACACAACAGCTCGCCGCCTACGCCTTCGCGGCGTGCCTGGCGGCCGGTCATCACACCTTTGGGTGTGGTCATGATCGAGATGCCGAGTCCGCCCTGGACGCGCTTGATCTCATCGCGGCCGATATATACGCGGCAACCGGGACGCGAGATACGCGCCAGGTCACGAATGGCTGCTTCCTGTCCGCCGTACTTCAGGTACACGCGAAGAATCAGCTTGCCATCCTCTTCCTGCGTCTTGTAGTTCGAGATGTAGCCCTCTTCCTTGAGAATGCGGGCGATCTCGGTCTTCAACTTGGAAGCCGGCACATCCAGCTTCTGATGACGCGCCCGGATCGCATTCCGGATACGCGCCAGAAAATCTGCTACTGGGTCGGTCAGACTCATTCCTTCTCCTTCATTCCCCGTTCGCTCCCGGTCTCACTTCATCAGGAGAACCAGCGGAAATGCGTACTTCAGTGAACAGTGCACAGTGGACAGTGATCAGTTCGATTCGTGCCGGTCAGTTCTCTGTTCACTGACCACTGTCGACTGCTTTTCTTACCAACTCGACTTTACGACGCCGGGGATTTCTCCCTTGAGCGCCAAACCCCGGAAACACAAGCGGCACATGCCGAACTTCCGCAGGTATCCCCGCGGCCGTCCGCAGAGCTTGCACCGGTTGTGTTTGCGGGAGCTGAACTTCGGCTTCCGCGCGTCTTTCACTCTCTTTGCAGTAGTTGCCATAAATCCTCAAAAATCAGTTATCAGTTTTCAGTCCTCAGTTATCAGTTACCTAGTGCGACTCGACGCATCTACTGACAACTGAAAACTGACAACTTCGACTTTTACGCCCCCTGCCGGAACGGCATGCCGAAGGCCTTCAACAGCGCACGCGCTGAGTTGTCGTCCTTGGCCGAGGTGACGATGGTGATGTTCATGCCTTTCAACTTCTCCACCTTGGCGTAGTCAATCTCCGGAAAGATCAGCTGGTCGCGCAGGCCGAGCGTGTAATTGCCGCGCCCGTCAAAACTCTTGGTGGAAACGCCGCGGAAGTCGCGCACGCGGGGTAGCGCAGTCGAAATCAGGCGATCGAGAAACTCGTATGCCTTGTCGTTGCGCAGCGTAACCATTGCCCCGATGGACATGCCGGCGCGCACCTTGAATGCCGCAATCGACTTCTTTGCCTTGGTCGTCACGGGCTTCTGGCCGGCGATCTGGGTCAGGTCCGCAACCAGCGGATCGAGCAGCTTGGTGTTCTGCGTAGCTTCGCCCAGGCCCATGTTGACCACGATCTTCTCCAGCCGCGGAACCGCCATGTGATTCTCGATGCCGAGCTCCTTCTTCAGAGCCGGCTTGATTTCCTTGTTGTACTTCTCTCTCAGCCTTGCTGCCATTTCCTTTGCTCTCTTTCTTCCGCTCTCGGATTGGTCCTTCTGGGGCCGTTTACCGTTTCGGAAGGTTCTAAAACCAACTTCAGTCTTCAGTCGTCAGTTTTCAGTCAGTTCCTGCTTCAGCCAGTCTCTTCAACTCAGCACCATAAAACTGAAAGCTGATAGCTGATAGCTGACGGCTGTTTTCTTACTTCTTCGTGGGCAACTCAGACCCGCAGGTCTTGCAGATTCGCTGCTTGCTGGTGCCCTCGGTTTTGTATCCCACGCTGGCGGTGTCGCAATTGGAGCAAACCAGCGCCACGTTGGACACATTGATTGGCGACTCGTGCTCTGCAATGCCGCCCTTGGTGCGCTGGCCCTGCTTGCTCGAAACCGTCTTCTTGACCACGCGGACGTGTTCGACCAGAACGGTGCCGTCATCAGGGAAAACGCGCAGCACGCGGCCGGTCTTGCCGCGATCAGAGCCCGTGAGCACCTTCACCACATCGTTACGACGAATATTCAAACTCGGCATTTTCTCTCCACAGTTCTCAGTTGTCAGTTTTCAGTTCTCAGCAAGAACCCGCCGGGACTGATAACTGATGACTGAAGACTGACAACTTCTACACCACTTCAGGCGCCAGCGACACAATCTTCAAAAACTTCTTCTCACGCAGTTCGCGGGCGACGGGGCCGAAGACGCGGGTGCCCACAGGCTCATGCGCGTCGTCGATCACGACAGCCGCGTTCTCATCGAAGCGGATGTAGGTTCCGTCGCGGCGACGATGCTCCTTGCGGGTGCGGACGATGACCGCCTTCACCACTTTGCCCTTCTTTACCGTGCCGTCGGGCGAAGCTTCCTTCACCGCAGCGGTCACGATATCGCCGAGCCCGGCCTTCACTCCCAGTCCTCCGCCGAGCGGCAGAATCACCTGCAGCTTGCGCGCGCCGGAGTTATCGGCCACTGCGAGCATGGTTCTCATTTGCACAGCCATGGATTCTTCTCCTCTACCGCTCCGCCTACTGGGCGGCTTCTACTTCAGCGGCTGTTCCAGCCGTGTCTTCAATCTGCGCCAGCGACGAACGCCGCACGATTTCTTCGAGCGCCCACCGCTTCAGCTTGCTGGTCGGCCGGGTCTCGCGAATGCGGACCACGTCGCCCAGGCGCGCGGAGTTCTGCTCGTCGTGCGCGTAAAATTTCTTCGAGCTTTTCACAATGCGCTTGTACTTGGGATGAGCCTTGCGCATTTCGACCTCGACCACGATGGTTTTCTGCATCTTGGTCGAAACCACGTTGCCCACCTTCTCGTTACGCCGGGATGCCGGCGCCTGCTTCTCTGTTGCTACCGTCATTTACCGGCTCCCTTCTTCTTTGCGCTGCCCGCCGCAGTCTTCTTCGCACTCTTCTTGGCGATGGACCGTGGGCCCTTCTTAAGGCTCTTCTTTGCACCGGACTTGGCCTTGGCCGGCTTCGCGGCTTTCTTCACGGCCTTCCTGGCGGTCTTCTTCTCTTCGCCTGCGGGCAAGGTCGAGACCAGCTCATGCTTGGCGCCGCGAACACCCAGCTCGCGCTCGCGCTCAACGGTCTTGATCTGGGCAATCTCCTTGCGCAGCTCGCGAAGCTTCTTCACTCCGTCGTGCTGGCCCATCGAGACCTGGAAGCGAAGCCGGAACAGCTGCTCGGAAGAAGTCTTCTCCTGGTGCAGCAGCTCGTCGTCGCTCAAACTACGAATCTTTGTCAGTTCCATCTCTTGTCAGCTCCTAGCTTCTCGCCGCTAGCTTTTAACTCTCTCGTGCTTCTACCTCAGTCTCTGTTCCATCACCGACAGGGCTGGACGCTGGAGGCTGGTAGCTAGAAGCCGTCCTTCTACTCGTCGATCTTCTCGGCGGCGACCGTCTTCTCTGCTCCCGGCCGCTGCACAAACTTGGTTTTGAGCGGCAGCTTGTTGGAAGCCAGGCGCATGGCTTCCTGCGCGATCTGGGGCGTCACGCCTTCCATCTCGAACAGGATCTTGCCGGGGCGCACCACTGCTACCCAGTGATCAAGCGCGCCCTTGCCGGATCCCATACGAACTTCGGCCGGCTTCTTGGTGATCGGCTTGTCTGGGAACAACCGCAGCCAGATCTTGCCGCCGCGCTTGATGAAGCGGGTCATCGCGATACGGCTGGCTTCAATTTGCCGGTCCGTTATGTATCCGCACTCCAGAACCTTCAAACCGTATTCACCGAAAGACAGGGACGAGCCGCGCCAGGCCTTGCCTCTGCGCTTGCCCTTCTGCTGCTTGCGAAACTTCACCTTCTTTGGCATCAACATAACGAAACCCTCAAAACCAGTGGTCAGTTGTCAGTGATCAGTGGTCAGTTTCTTCAACTGGCTTTCGATCCTTACGTTCCCGCAACCAACCCTGGACAAATCACAAAACCTAAACCGGCACGAATCACTGACCACTGAAAACTGATCACCGACAACTGCCTTTAAAACACTCCCGTGCTTGCTGCAGGCGACGGCTGGCGGCGCTTCTGCTCATAGATGTCGCCGCGGTAGATCCACGTCTTTACGCCGATGACGCCATACGTGGTTTCCGCCTCGGTAAAGCCGTAATCGATATCGGCGCGCAGGGTGTGCAGCGGCAACCGCCCCTGCAGATACCATTCCGAGCGCGCGATTTCATTGCCGTTCAACCGGCCCGAGACGCGCACCTTGATCCCCTTGCAGCCGAAGCGCAGCGCCGAGTCGACACTCTTGCGCATGGCGCGGCGGAAGCTTACGCGCTTTTCCAGCTGCAGCGCGATGTTTTCCGACACAAGCTGGGCATCGAGCTCCGGCTTGTTCACCTCGATGATGTCGATGAACACCTCGCGGTTGGTGCGCTTGCCGAGCTCGGTCTTCAGCTTCTCGATCTCCGCGCCCTTGCGCCCGATCACAATGCCGGGACGGGCGGTGCGGATCAGGAACCGCAGCTTATTGCCGGGCCGCTCGATCTCCACCGAGCTCACACCGGCAGCCTTCAGCTTTTCGCGCAGCTCAGCCTTGAGCTTCACGTCTTCAACCAGGAGCTTGTCGTAGTCGCGCTCACTGAACCAGCGCGAACGCCATGGCTTGTTTACTCCCAGCCGGAATCCATAAGGGTGGACTTTCTGTCCCATGTTTTTTCCTCAAATCCTTAAAACAGCTATCAGCTTTCAGCTATCAGCCTTCAGCTATCAGATCTTGACGCTCCCGCCAACCATTTCAACCCCGTCTGTTGCCAAACTGACGGCTGATAGCTGACGGCTGCTCTTGCTACTTGCCTGCCTTTTTCTTTGCCACCGGCTTCTTCGCCGGAGCCTTCTTCGCTGCTGGCTTCTTCCCAGCCGTCTTCTTCGCGGGCTTGGCCGCCGTCTCCGGCTCATCAGCCTTGGTCACCAGGTGGGAGGTTCCGCCATCGCGCTCGGCCACCGACAGCACAATGTGCGTCAGCCTGCGCTGGTAGCGATAGGCGCGCCCCATCGGAGCAGGCCGAATCCTCTTCATGCGCGGACCGTCGTTGGCGATCGCCAACTTGACGTAGAGGTTGTCGACATCGACATCTTCACCCCGCTCGCCCGAAACGTACTTGGCGTTGTCCACGGCCGACGTCAGAAGCTTGTGAATCACCGGCGCGATGCGCTTCTTGGTGAATTGTGCCGTCTCCAGCGCTTCCTGAACGCCCCGGCCCTTGATCAGATCAAGCACCAGCCGCGCCTTCTGCGGCGATACGCGCTGGAACTTCGCTTCTGCCCGGTATTCTTTTGTCTCGACTGCCATTGATCTATCCTCAAATTCAGCTCGTAGCCTGTAGCTAGTAGCTTTTCCTGTCCCTGCCAGCTTTCGCCCGATTCACTTTCACTCAACTACGAGCTACAGGCTACAAGCTGCTTTTCTTACCGCGGCGGCGGTGCCGGCTTGGCCACAGCTTCTGCCGCTTTCGATCCGCCGGTGTGCCCCTTGAACGTGCGCGTCGGAGCGAACTCGCCCAGCTTGTGTCCCACCATGTTCTCCGTCACGTACACGGGAACGAACTTCTTGCCGTTGTGCACCGCGATGGTGTGACCGACAAACTCCGGAAAGATCGTCGAACGCCGCGACCAGGTCTTCACGACCTTCTTGTCGTTGGCCGTATTGAGCACCTCGATCTTTGTCGTCAGGTGCGCATCCACAAACGGGCCTTTTTTCGTCGAACGTGCCATAAACTTCAGCTCCTAGATCTCAGCTTTCAGCCGTCAGCTTGTTCGTGCCTAAGCCAGCTTCAAGCAATTCACTTAATCTCTTCTGCGCCGCCCTAGCTAAAAGCTGATAGCTGATAGCTGAAAGCTGCCTTTCTACTTCGCCCGGCGGCTGATGATGAACGCATCGGTCCGCTTGTTGTTGCGTGTCTTGTATCCGCGTGTCGGCTGGCCCCACGGGGTCACAGGGTGACGTCCGCCAGAGGTCTTGCCTTCGCCGCCGCCATGGGGGTGATCCACCGGATTCATGGTGACGCCGCGATTGGTCGGACGGATGCCCATCCAGCGCTTGCGGCCCGCCTTGCCGATGGAGATGTTCTCGTGATCGGTATTGCCCACCTGGCCGATCGTTGCCAGGCACTCGACCAGGACCTTGCGCGTCTCGCCGGAAGGCAGCTTGAGCAGCGCGTAATCGCCTTCCTTGGCCACCAACTGCGCCTGGGCACCGGCCGAACGCGCCATCTGCGCGCCCTTGCCCGGCCGAAGTTCAATCGCATGCACCGTGGTGCCGGCGGGAATGTTCTTGAGCGGCAGCGCATTGCCAACAAGAATGTCGGCCTCGGGTCCCGCACTCACCGTCGCGCCAACCTTCAGCCCCACAGGCTGCAGGATGTAGCGCTTTTCGCCATCCGCATAGTGCACGAGTGCGATGCGCGCTGAGCGGTTGGGGTCGTACTCAATGGTGGCGACTTTGCCAGGCACGCCGAACTTGTCGCGCTTGAAGTCGATCAGGCGGATCTTCTGCTTGTGGCCGCCGCCTTGATGCCGGATCGTCAGGTCGCCCGCGTTGCGGCGTCCGCCGGTGCGCTTGCGCGTCGTCAGCAGCGGCTTATGCGGCTTGTCCGTCGTCAGGTCGTCATTGACCAGCGAGGTCTGAAAGCGCAACGTCGGCGTTATCGGTCTGTATGTCTTGATAGCCATCGTCTTTTGTCCTTGATGAACCAGCTTTCAGCTGTCAGCCGTCTGCTCTCAGTTCATCCGTCTATACCAAACTTCTGTGTCTTACCTCAGGCTCTGCGCTTAGCTCCACCCGGAGCTGAAAGCTGAGAGCTGACAGCTAAAAGCTGCCCTACAAATTGCTCACGTACTCCGGCAGCTTTTCGCCGGCCTTCAGGCGGACATAAGCCTTTTTCCAGTCGGCGCGAAATCCTGCATACTTGCCGCGGCGGCGTTCTTTGCCCACCACATTCGCAGTCCGGACCGCGGCCACCTTCACCTTGAAGAGAGCCTCGACCGCCTGCTTAACCTGCGTCTTCGAAGCTTCGGGAGCCACGTCGAACACCAGCGTGCCCTCGGTTTCCTTAGCGCCCAGGCCCTTTTCCGTTATCAGAGGCCGGCGAATTACCGTGTAGAGAGTCGACATTACGCAGCCTCCGTTTGCGCTTTGCGCTTCGAAATGCTCTTGGTCAGAGAGTCGGTCAGCTGCTCAATCGCGGACTTGGAGAAGATTGCCCGCTCGTAGCGCAGCAGATCGTAAGGGTGCACTTCGTTGTTGAGCACCAGCTCGACACCCTTGAGGTTGCGCGCGCCGAGCATCAGCGCCTGCGAGAGGGTCTTGCCGTTCTCGACCAGCAGCGCGGTGCGCGTCACATCCAGCTTGTCCAGCGCCTGGCGATAGAGCTTGGTTTTGCCTTCCTTCAGCTCCAGCGAATCGACCACCGTCAACTTGCCGTCGGCCAGCTTTGAAGCCAGCGCCGAGCGCAGGGCGCCGAGCAGCTTCTTGCGCGGAAAAGCATAGTCATAGCTGCGCGGCTTGGGACCGTGCACGGTGTGTCCGTGGCGCCACAGAGCGGAGCGCACCGAACCGATGCGGGCGCGGCCCGTGCCCTTCTGCTTCCACAGCTTCTTGCCGGAACCGGCGACTTCGCTGCGGCTCTTGGTCTTGTGCGTGCCCTGGCGCTGCGAAGCGCGATAATGCTTCACCGCCTCCCAGAGCAGGTCTTCGTTCACCTGGCCGAATACCGCGTCGGCCAGCTCGATCGAGCCCACCTTTTCGCCGTTCAGATTTAAAACATCTACGTTTGCCATCGTCTTCTTCCTACAAGCTGTCAGCTTTCAGCTTTCAGCTATCCGTCTTCCGTCGGTAAAGCAATCATCCTAAGCTCCCGCAACCAACGCGCTGAGAGCTGACAGCTGAAAGCTGTTTACTTCCTCTTCCCTTGCGCCTTCTTCGAAGCCTTCAACGGGTCGACCGTGGTCGAGCCGGCGAATCCACGGCGCTCGCGCGGCGGATTTTTAGCCTTCGAAATCATCACATACCCATCCCGCGAACCTGGAACCGCACCCTCGACCATCAACAGATTCTCTTCCAGATCGATGCCGCGAATCCGCAGATTGCGCACCGTGATCTGCGCGGCGCCCATGTGCCCCGGCATTCTCTGGCCGGGAAACACGCGCGACGGAAAGCTTGATGCGCCGATCGAACCCTGCACCTGGAACATGTGTCCATGCGACTTGGGCCCACCGCCAAATTTGTGCCGGCGCACAACGCCCGCAAACCCGCGGCCCTTCGAAGTGCCGATTACGTCGACAAACTTGGCGTCGGTAAAGATGTCCACCAGCACGCGATCGCCGGCCCTTGTCTCGACTTCGCCATTCTCTGCGGCTTCGACGTCCACTTCCTTGATGAACTTCACCGGAGGCGCTTCGGTCTTGGCAAAGTGCCCTGCCTGCGGCTTGGTCACGTTCTTGGTCTTGATGAACTCAACCAGGCCAATCTGTGCGGCGTCGTAGCCGTCGTTTGCCAGCGTCTTCAGCTGCGTGATCACGCACGGGCCAGCCTGCAGCACCGTAATCGGGTGCACATCGCCCTTGTCGTCGAAGACCTGCGTCATGCCGATCTTTCTTCCCAGAATCCCTGTGACTGCCATATCTTCCTCACCTCATCATGCGGGGCTCGAAGCGCCGCACTGCCGGAATTCAACCCAGTTATCAGTTGTCAGTTTTCAGTTTTCAGTTTCTTGCTGACGACTGACAACTGATCACTGACAACTTATTTCTCAAACGCCTTGATCTCGACGTCTACGCCGGCGGGCAGATCCAGCTTCATCAGCGCGTCCACTGTCTGCTGCGTCGGCTCAAGGATGTCGATCAGCCGCTTGTGCGTACGAATCTCGAACGCTTCGCGCGACTTCTTGTCAACGTGCGGCGAACGCAGCACGCAGTACTTGTTCTTGATCGTCGGCAACGGAATCGGGCCTGCCACCGTTGCCCCGGTGCGCTTGGCCGTCTCCACGATTTCGCCGGTCGAGGTATCCAGCACGCGATAGTCGTATGCCTTCAACCGGATTCGAATTCTCTGTCCTACCATTTGTTCCCCTTCGGGGAACAGTGGCCAGTGATCAGTGAACAGTGATCAGATCGTCTTGCCTAATCTGAGTTTCGCGGCTTCTCCGCGCAATCTGTTCACTGTCCACTGTGCACTGTTCACTGTCCACTCTTACTTGATAATTTCCGAAATCGCGCCTGCGCCTACCGTGCGTCCGCCTTCGCGGATCGCGAACCGCAGGCCCTTTTCCATGGCCACCGGCGTGATCAGCTCAACTTCGAGTTCCACGTTGTCGCCCGGCATTACCATCTCCGTGCCCGCCGGCAACTCCGCCACTCCCGTCACGTCTGTCGTACGGAAGTAGAACTGCGGACGGTAGCCCTTGAAGAACGGCGTATGACGGCCGCCCTCTTCCTTCGACAGCACGTACACCGATCCCTTGAACTTGGTGTGCGGCGTGATCGATCCCGGCTTGGCCAGAACCATGCCGCGCTCCACATCTTCCTTCGGAATGCCGCGCAGAAGAATTCCGGCGTTATCGCCTGCCAGACCTTCATCCAGCTGCTTCTTGAACATCTCGACGCCCGTGCAGACACTCTTGCGCGTCTCCCGGAAGCCGACGATCTCCACATCCTCGCCTACCTTCACCTTGCCGCGCTCAATACGGCCCGTCACCACCGTGCCGCGCCCCGAGATCGAGAAAATGTCTTCGATCGGCATCAGGAAGGGCAGTTCCACCGAGCGCTGCGGCTGCGGCACATTCTTGTCCACCGCCTCCATCAGCTCGTCGATCTTGGCTTCCCACTGCGCTTCGCCGTTCAACGCCCCCAGGGCCGAGCCGCGGACCACCGGAACGTCGTCGCCCGGGAACTGGTACTTGGTCAGCAACTCGCGAACTTCCATCTCCACCAGGTCGATCAGCTCAGTATCTTCGACCGCGTCGCACTTGTTCAGGAACACCACGATGTAGGGCACGCCTACCTGGCGGGCCAGCAAAACGTGTTCCTTGGTCTGCGGCATCGGACCATCGGTCGCTGCCACCACCAGGATCGCGCCGTCCATCTGCGCCGCGCCCGTGATCATGTTCTTGATGTAGTCGGCGTGACCGGGGCAGTCCACGTGCGCATAGTGCCGGTTCTTGGTCTCGTACTCCACGTGCGCCGTCGCGATCGTGATGCCGCGCTCCCGCTCTTCCGGAGCGTTGTCGATCGAGTCAAACGAACGGAACTGAATCTTGGGGTTGTTCTTCGCCAACACCTTGGTGATTGCCGCCGTCAATGTCGTCTTGCCGTGATCGATGTGCCCGATCGTGCCCACATTGCAATGCGGCTTCGAACGATCAAACTTTTCCTTCGCCATTTTTCTATTCCCCTCACAGCTTATGTGCCATTGCCAATAGGGGCGCCGGCGTTCCGGCTCCAGCCCCAAAAACCTGAAACAGTTCTCAGTTTTCAGTCGACAGTTTTCAGTTCCGTTCTTGCTTGCCTCGGGCCGCGTCGATCGCCTCGATCACATACTGATGACTGAAAACTGACAACTGAAAACTCGTTTCACTTCCCTTGCGCACGGCCGATGATTTCGTCGGCGATCATGCGCGGCGCCTCTTCGTAGCGCGCGAACTGCATTGAATATGACGCGCGGCCCTGTGTCGACGAACGAATGTCGTTCACATAGCCGAACATCTCCTTCAGCGGAACGATCGCCTTGATTACCTGCGATCCCGCTGCATGCTCCATACCTTCAATCCGGCCGCGCCGCGAGTTGATGTCGCCGATAATCACGCCCATGAACTCCTCGGGCACCGTGACTTCAACTGCCATCACCGGCTCCAGCAGGACCGGGGACGCCTTGCGCGCAGCTTCTTTGAACGCGATTGAACCGGCAAACTTGAAGGCCATTTCGTTCGAATCGACTTCGTGATAGCTGCCGTCGAACAGGATCACCTTCACGTCCACGATCGGGAAGCCTGCCAGGATGCCCAGTTCCAACGCACCCTGCACGCCCTGATCGATAGGCTTGATGTATTCCCGCGGTACCGATCCGCCCTTGATTTCGTTAATGAACTCGTAGCCCTTGCCCGGCTCATTGGGCTCGATGCGCAGCTTGCAATGCCCGTAGTTGCCCGAGCCGCCGGTCTGACGAATGTACTTGCCTTCAGCTTCGGCCGTCTTGCGAATGGTCTCGCGGAAGGCCACCTTGGGCTCACCGACATTGGCATCAACCTTGTGCTCGCGCTTCAAGCGATCCACAAGAATCTCGAGGTGCAGTTCGCCCATGCCGCTGATAATCGTCTGACCCGAATCCTCGTCGGTATGCACCTTGAAGGTCGGATCTTCATCGGCCAGCCGTGACAACCCCATCGCCATCTTTTCCTGATCAGCCTTGGTCTTCGGTTCAATTGCCACCGAAATCACAGGCTCAGGGAACGTGATCGCGCCAAGTGCGATCGGGTGATTTGGCGCGGACAGCGTATCGCCCGTCTTCAATTCCTTCAGGCCCACGCACGCGCAGATGTCGCCCGCGTAGATCTCATTTACATCCTCGCGCTTGTTGGCGTGCATCTTCACCAGGCGCCCGATGCGATCGGTCTTGCCGGTACGCGGATTGAGCACGGTATCGCCAGTCTTGAGCGAGCCCGAATAAACGCGAACAAACGAAAGCTTGCCGAATGGATCGTTGATCAGCTTGAAAACCAGCGCCGCGAGAGGCTCGTTGTCGTCCGCCTTGCGGATCAACGTCACGCTGGGATCGTGCGGATCGATACCTTCCACCGGAGGCTTATCCAGCGGGCTGGGCAGATAATCCACAACCGCATCGAGCAGCGTCTGCACGCCCTTGTTCTTGAAAGCAGAACCGCAGATCACCGGGAAGACCTTAAGATCGATGGTCGCCTGGCGAATGCCCTTCTTCAACTCTTCAATGGTCGGCGTCTCGCCTTCGAGAAACTTCTCGAGCAGCACATCGTCGGTCTCGGCGATCACTTCGATCAGCTGCAGACGGAAAGCTTCGGCCTTTTTCTGCAGATCGGCCGGAATCGCCTGAACGTCATACTCGGCGCCCATCGTTTCGTCGTGCCAGAGAACAGCCTTCATCTCGATCAGATCGACGACGCCCTTGAAACCAGCTTCGGCGCCAATCGGAATCTGCAATGCCACGGGCCGCGCTCCCAGCCGCTTGCGAATGGTGTCGAGAACGTGCTCGAAATCGGCGCCGTTCTTGTCCATCTTGTTCACGAAGCAGATACGCGGGACCTTGTACTTGTCACCCTGCCGCCAGACGGTTTCCGTCTGCGGCTGAACACCCGAAACTGAATCAAACACTGCAACCGCGCCGTCGAGCACGCGCAGCGACCGCTCCACCTC
Organism: uncultured Acidobacteriaceae bacterium; assembly: GCA_963774175.1. Classification (GTDB taxonomy): domain Bacteria; phylum Acidobacteriota; class Terriglobia; order Terriglobales; family Acidobacteriaceae; genus Telmatobacter. The sequence goes on along the minus strand of CAVZDT010000003.1, from coordinate 52,564 downwards.
GGCGGTAAAGTCAACGTGGCCGGGCGTATCGATGATGTTGATGCGGATGTCTTTCCACATGCACGTCGTTGCTGCCGACGTGATGGTGATGCCGCGTTCCTGCTCCTGTTCCATGTAATCCATGGTCGCGGTGCCTTCATGCACTTCGCCTATGCGGTGCGTGATGCCCGTGTAGAAAAGGATGCGTTCTGTCGCAGTCGTCTTTCCGGCGTCGATGTGCGCCATAATTCCGATGTTCCGGCAACGACTTAGGGGAATGGTGCGAGCCACGGCTTGTCTTTATCCTTGCGGGTCGAGCCCGCCGTTGATTCCAGTGATCAGTGGTCAGTGATCAGTGGTCAGTAAGAACCCGAATCCCTTGAAGCTCAAGCGGATCAATGATCACTGTCCACTGATCATTGATCACCGCTTTACTACCAGCGATAGTGCGCAAAGGCACGGTTGGCTTCGGCCATGCGATGCACGTCTTCCTTCTTCTTCATGGCTGCGCCGCGGCCGTTGGCGGCGTCGAGCAGTTCGTTCGACAGCTTGTCGATCATGCCCTTTTCGCCGCGGGCACGCCCGTAGCTGATCAGCCAGCGGATGGCCAGCGAGGTACGCCGATCCGGATTCACCTCGATCGGGACCTGGTAGTTGGCGCCGCCCACGCGGCGCGTCTTGACCTCGAGAAGCGGCTTCACGTTCTCCACGGCCTTCTTGAAAAGCTTGATCGCCTCTTCGCCGCCACCCTTCTCTTCAAGGTTCTTCATGGCCTGGTAGAAGATGCCCTGCGCGGTCGACTTCTTGCCGCCCCACATCATCGAGTTCACAAACTTGGTGACCAGGCTGGACCCGTAAACCGGATCCGGCGCCACTTCCCGCTTCGATATGTGCCCTTTTCTTGGCATAGTTCCTCAAAAACAGTTCACAGTTAACAGTTCACAGTTCTCAGTTCCTTCCGTTGTCAGGCTCTTACTGACCACTGACAACTGACGACTGACAACTGTCGTTACTTCTTACCCGCTGCCGCTCCGCCCTTGGCGCGCTTTGCGCCGTACTTCGAGCGGCTCTGCTTCCGGTTGGCCACGCCGACAGAATCCAGCGTGCCGCGCACTACGTGATAGCGGACGCCTGGCAGATCCTTCACACGGCCGCCGCGGATGAGCACGATCGAGTGCTCCTGCAGGTTGTGGCCGATGCCGGGAATGTAGGTCGTAACCTCGATCCCGTTGGTGAGCCGCACGCGGGCCACCTTGCGCAGCGCCGAGTTCGGCTTCTTGGGGGTTTGTGTGTACACGCGGGTACAAACACCGCGCCGCTGCGGCGAGGCCTGCAGTGCAGGAGACGCCGTCTTGTACCGGGGGGCCGTACGCCCTTTGCGAACCAATTGATTAAATGTCGGCAAACTGAAACTCCTTACCCCAAAAACCTTTAGCCCAACCATCCAGCCGCGCGCAAGCCTTCTCGGCTTTCCATGCCGCAAGCGCACATCTCAGTGCGCACACGCACGAAAGCCCAGGTTGCTGCTTCGCGTCTGCCTTCGTTCCACTACCAGACGAGAACCAGGACGGTGGCCGGTCGTTTTCGCGCCTTATGCGGGAAAAGCCAACTCCGTTTCGCGGTTCCGGCTCGCATAGCCCTCCAAGGTGGAGAAACGCGCGAGCACCGATGCGATCTATCGCCTTCCCGTCTTTCCTTCACCCGGGTAAGCGATGTGTCCCTGCCCTTCGCAAGAAGAGAGCGATTCGGGGACTCTGGCCGATTACTGCTGCGGCCTCGGGAACAGATCCTGCCAAACTTGCCGACCGGGGATCTCCCGTTACCCGCCTCCCGTCAACACACACGGATAGGCGTGTTCTTGCGGAACCCTTTAAAGATAACAAGAAACGAGTACAGGGTCAATTTTTCCTGGCTTGCTCCGTTTCTCGCAGGCTAACCATCCGGCGGGTTGACATCAAGGGACCGTGTAGGCGCCGGCATTTTCTACCGTCGTAATGGTCGAATTTGCCGTCATCGGTTGCGGTAATCCGGCGCTGCTCTGTGCAATCAACGCCACCCAGCCCACCTCTGTTCCTGATGTTGGGGTGGTGACAAACCCTGTAAAACCAGAGAGATCCGGGAAGGTGATTGTGGTTGACCCATTTTGAAAGTTGCGGGTGGCCGTCACTTCAATCTCGGTGAAACCGGAGGCTCCATTCCATCCGGTGAGGGCTGTCTGGTACACCCCGGCCTCGCCGTTGAAACCCGTGTAGGCAAAATTGAAAGAAGGCAGCGCGGCCGGGGTTGGACCCGCATAAGTCCAGGGAGCCGGAAAAGCAAAGGAGACCGGGCCGGCGCTTGTCGAAGACCTGGCGACAATCATCATCTCGCCCGCTTTCGCGTTGTTGAATGCCGACGCGAAGAACTCATAGAAATCTCCGCTCAAGAATGCGGCGGAAGGCAACGCCGGATATTGCGACGTGGCCGTTGCAACCGTGAATCCACCGGCTCCGCCCATAATGCAATCCACAGAGGTGGAGGGAGCGGAATATCCAGATGGGACACTGCTGTATGTGATTGGCTCAGGCGTGGTCTCATCGGCCGTCCCCAAAACCACTGTGCTGCCGCCGTTCAGCGCACCGGGAACTGTCTGGCTGCTGAAGTTCCTGGCTGCTACCAGGCTTGTTGTCGCAGCCACGCCCTGCGTGACCTGATTGTACGCAAGAATCTCAACGCGGTCATTGCCTGCCGGCACATTGAAGCTGAAATTCGCGTCAGGGTTAATCCCCGCCACAAACGTGGAGCTTCCATTCCCAACTGCGATGTTGAGCAGATTCGCCCCTGGAACTGCAGTGGCATCCGCGCTTCCGGTCAGCGTTCCCATCTGGTTTGCTGGCGAGGGGCCTGAACAGGGAAGAGTGAATTCAGTACCGTCAGCTGTGCTTGCTTCAAAGACAAACTGAAGGTTTGAAAGCGGGAGGGGGAGGGCCGTAGTGCTGCACGCATAGGCAACGGAAAAATCCGTCGTACCGCTCGGGATCGAAAGGACCAGCTTGTCTGAAGCGAGCGTTTCCAGGGTGTAAGACCCCGAACCGATCTTCGCTGCGACCACGTTCGGGGTTCCCGTGCTGAATGTGAAGGTCACCGTCGTGGGGCTATTGCCGCCACCACCTGTGGAGCCACCGCCTCCAGAACTGCCTCCGCATCCGGCCAGCAGAGCAAACACGAAACCAAGCATCGTGAAACGCAGGATTGCAGCGAACATGGCGGGGCCTTTCCTTAACTTGCAAGACCCCCAAGAGCCTGGTTTTACCCGGAGTCTGGTCAATTGCAGAGAGAGACGGAAACCTGGGGCGGTTTCCGCTCTCAGCTCGATGGGCAGGCTATTCGATCGATTTCAGCGTCCAGGTCCCGTTTGTGAGCGCGAAATCGGCCTGCTTTTTGGTGCTCAGCTTGTTTCCAGGATTGTGCGCGATGTCCTGCAACACCGGCGGCACGCCATTCAGGTTCACGCCCTCGGTGTATTTGCCCTCTTTGGATGTGTCTGAACCTGCCATCATCTCGTCCTGCAGATCACCCATGTCGTGCGCTCTCAGGTGATTGGCAGCCACAGTGATCAAAACAATGGTGTAGTTCTTGTCATCCAGGTTGGCCGGACGCCATTCGATCACGTCGCCCCCGCCGGGGAGTGTTACAGCTTTCTTTCCGTCTGGAGTCAACTTGAAATCGGCCCAGAGCTTGTTGGGATAGACCTTCGTCCGGTCCCAGAGCTTGGCTGTGGCTCCTGCCCGCATCCCCGCGTCGTCCACAAGAATGCTCGTTCCCACCGGGGCCGTCTGATCATACTTCGCCTGGACCAGCGCTAACGCCTGATCTTTGGTCAGTTCCGGCGCGGATTTGCAACCGGCTACCATGAGGCCCGAGCATCCCAGAAACAACACACCTAAAGTCTTCCAATTCAGCATGCTTCTCACTCTCCCTCCCTACGTTTCCCAATAGGGTCAGAAACCCGACGACCCGTCATTTTTCTCTTACTTTCAAGCCCTGTCAATGGAGTTGCATGTGACACCGGGCACACCTCGGGAGAATTCAGACTAAATTCCTGTGGATTAAACCCGTTGACTGAAGGAATTTCTGCGGGAAAACCATCGCTCATTGGGCTTCGATCCGCTTCAAAAGCAGGTCAAGAATGCCCGTCTCATTCGACACCAGGCAAACCTGCGCATTCGGCGCGCCTGGCCCATAAGTCGTCGATCCTCTATCGTCGACATCGATATGCATGGCTTTCGCCGGACAAAGGTCCGGGCGAAATGTGTAGGTCACGGCCACCGGGTCAAATAACGTCGGAGTGGGGTTGTGATTCGGAGTGCCGGCTACCCATTCCCGATAAAGCAGCGTTAACTGGCTTGTCAGCGGCGATCGATGCGCAACGAGCGCTTCCCGGTTCTCCGTATCGAGAGGCACTTGCGTTGAATCCAATGGCATCATGAATACCGGCACCCCCGATGCCAGCAGCGCTTTCGCTCCGGCTGGATCACAGAGAATATTCCACTCCGGCTGCGGCGGATTCGGCTTGCCCTGCGCGTTCACACCATATCCGCGCTCAATACTGCCGCCCATAATCACCACGCGCTTCAGCTTCCGGAACGCCGCCGGATCGCGTTCAATCGCTGCCTGCACGGTAAACAACGGCCCGATCCCGATCAGCGTGATCTCGCCCGGATGCAGACGGGCTTCGCGCAGGATGAACTCCGCTCCATCTCCGAACTTCCTCTCTTTGCTGCCGCGGGCGTAAGCCGCCTGCGTCATTCCAGGAGGCGCATCCCGCTCCCGCCGAGCGTGGGCCGCCCGGGTGTCCGAGCTTTGAGCGGATGTATCTGGTCCAGCAAACACCGGAATATCGCTCCGCCCCACCGCCTTTAAATATCGATCCACCAGCCGTGCTCGCAGTTCCGTATTGCCGAAGGTGGTCGTCACCCCGACAATCTTCAACTCAGGGCTCTTCAACGCCAACGCCAGGGCGTACGCATCGTCAATGTCATCTCCAATATCGGTATCGATGATGACGAGTTGCGGAGACAATTCGGTATTCGCTGAGTTGGCAGCGGCCTGCGGTCCCGCCGGAGCCACAAGTAGAGCAATCAACCAGATAGACAGGACGACGAGAGCCCGAGGAATCCTCATGCCAAGTACTCTATCGCCTCCGCCCCATCGATTACTCTGTTGACGGTTGTCTTCAGGCATCCCATGTCGCATCGATCCCGAAACACGACGCGCCGCAGCTTCCTGCAGCAATCCAGCCTCGCCACGCTCGCCAGCGCTCTGCCCGCTCGCAGCATCTTCGCGCTCTCCGACGAGCCAGCCGTCGCTACTACGATCAAGGACCGCGCGCCACTTGCACCGAGTGCGTTTCATCCTTTGCCGCTCGGGTCGGTGCGGCCAGCCGGATGGCTTCGCCGCCAACTCGAGATCCAGGCCAACGGCCTCAGCGGCCATCTGGATGAGACCTGGCCCGACGTGGGTCCCAACAGCGGATGGCTCGGCGGCACGGGCGAATCGTGGGAACGCGGCCCTTATTTTCTCGACGGACTTATCCCGCTTGCGTGGCTGCTCGATGACGCTCGACTCAAAGCGAAAGCGCTGCGATACGTCGACTGGATCCTCACTCACCAGGCGCCAAGCGGCATGATCGGCCCCGGTTCGAACGACGACTGGTGGCCGCGCATCGTGGCCCTCAAGGCGCTTACGCAATACCAGGAGTTCACTCGGCGACCCGAGGGTTGTTCCGCTGATGGAGCGCTATTTCCGCTACCAACTCGGCCAACTACCCCAGCGTCCGCTGCGCGATTGGGGCAAGTTCCGCTGGCAGGATGAACTGCTGAGCGTGATCTGGCTTTATAACCGCACTGGCTCAACTTACCTGCTCGATCTTGCGCGCATGCTTCACCAGCAGGGCTACGACTGGATGGCGCAGTATGCGAACTTCCAGTACAAACAGAAAATCACCGCGGAATTCATCAAGCTGAACGAGGGAGGTGGACTGAAGGACCTCGCGCTGGCCACACACGGCGTGAACAACGGGCAGGCAGTGAAGACCGGCCCCGTGTGGTCGTTGGTCTCGAGGTCGGAAGAGGACCGTGCTGCGGCGCGTGGGATGATTGCCGAGCTTGATCGCTATCACGGCCTGCCGAACGGCATGTTTTCCTGCGACGAGCATCTGGCGGGCCGGGATCCCTCGCAGGGCTCCGAACTCTGCACGGTAGTCGAGTACATGTTTTCGCTGGAGCGGGCATTAGCAATCACGGGAGATGCGATGTTTGGCGACAAACTGGAGCGGCTGGCGTTCAACGCGCTACCCGGGGCGCTCACCGACGACATGTGGGCCCACCAGTACAACCAGGAGCCGAACCAGGTGGAGTGCAGCCTGCACCACAAGCCGTGGGTAAGCGACGGACCGGAGTCGAACCTGTTCGGCCTCGAGCCCAACTTCGGTTGCTGCACCGCGAACTTCAACCAGGGCTGGCCCAAGTTTGCGACATGCCTGTTTATGCTCTCCGGTGATCCAAATACCGATAAACACGATGGTCTCGTCGCCGCTGCATACGGGCCATGCGAAGTGCGCACCACGCTGGGTGGAACCGACGTGCACATCGCCGAAGAAACGGACTATCCTTTCCGCGGTACCGTACGCCTCACCGTCAATCCAGCCTCGCCCCTGTCGTTCCGGCTGCAACTGCGCATTCCCGCATGGGCAGCCGGCACTGCCGTCAAGGTCAACGGCAAAGTGGAACCGCAACCGCATCCGGGATCGTTCGCGGGCATCGAGCGCACCTGGAAATCCGGCGATCGCGTGGAGATTGAGTTCCCGATGAAGCCGCGGGTCTCCAACTGGTTCAATGACTCGGTCGCCATCGAGCGTGGGCCGCTCGTCTTCTCTTACGGCATTGGTGAAAGCTGGGTAAAGCTGCGCGATCGCGGCATGACCGCCGACTGGCAAGTGTATCCGACGACGTCGTGGAACTACGCAGTGCAGCTGGACCCGCAGAATCCAGCGGAGAACATTGCAGTTTCCGAAACTGAACTCGGCGACGTTCCTTTCGCGCGCAAGTCTGCTCCCATCCAGCTCCACGTGAAAGCGCGCAAGATTCCCGCATGGCGTGCTGAAGACGGGGCTGCCGATCCGCTGCCGCAAAGCCCGGTAACGAGTACCGAGCCTGACGAGGAGATCACACTCATCCCATATGCAGCCGCAAAATTGCGCATCACGGCTTTTCCGGTTTTGAAGGCTTAACTGAAGAGCAACCGATCAGTTGCGTTTTGCAAGGGCGGCAACGATCTTCTCCGTGTCATACACGCAGCCGCCCCATACTCCGCCGCTGGCTTCGACCAGCGCAGCCCACAGACGCGTATCATCGGGCAATGCCGGGTGTGGTTCGAGATCGGCACGGGGCATTCTTGCCGCCAGCCGGCGCGCGCCTTCTTCAGGGCTGAATTCGACGGTGGCGTCACCCACGAGATGCACGGATCCGGCCAGCCTGCCGCGATCGATCACAATCTCGATGAGATCACCTTCCTGCACTTTTCCGATGGGCCCGCCGGCGAGCGCTTCCGGCGAGATGTGGCCGATGCAGGCTCCGGTGGAAACACCGCTGAAGCGGGCGTCGGTGAGCACAGCGACATGCTTGCAGTGCGGCAACTGCTTCAGCGCCGAGGTAACCTGGTAGATCTCCTGCATGCCGGCTCCCTTCGGACCGCCGCAGATCAGCACGATCACGTCGCCGTGGCCGACGGCGCCGGACTTGATGGCCGCGATCGCTGCTTCCTCGGTGATGAAGACGCGCGCCGGCCCGCGATGCCGGTAGACGTTGTCGTCGCCGATGATCGAGGGGTCGATGGCCGTGCTCTTGATGACCGAGCCGTCAGGGGCGAGGTTGCCGACCGGGAAGCAGACCGTTGGCGTGAGCCCGCGTGAGCGCGCCCGGTCGGGCGTCATAATCACGTCGTCGGCATCGATGCCGTCCAGTTCCTCGAGGCGCTTGCGCAGGGTGCGCCGGCGCTCACTCTGCTTCCACCAGTCGAGGCTGGCACCGAGGGTTTCGCCGCTGACGGTCTTCACGCTCACGTCCAAAAGACCGGCTGCATGCAGTGCGAGCATCACCTCCGGCACGCCGCCGGCGAGAAAGACCTGCACCGTGGCGAAACCGCGCGGGCCGTTGGGCAGGGCATCCACGAGGCGCGGGACCTGGCGATTCACAGCTTCCCAGTCTTCACGCGTTGGCCGCTTCAATCCCGCGGAAAACGCGATCGCCGGCAGATGCAACAGGAGGTTGGTTGACCCGCCGAAGGCCGCGTGCAGCACCATCGCATTGCGCACCGCGGCGTCGGTGAGCACGTCGCGAGCACCGAGGCGCAACTGGTGCATGCGCAAAAGCGCACGAGCCGAACGCTTCGCCGCATCCAGCCAGATCGGCTGTCCGGACGGGGCCAGTGCGGTATGCGGCAGCGAAAGCCCCAGCGCTTCGCCGATGACCTGCGCCGTCGCCGCGGTTCCCAGAAACTGGCAGCCCCCGCCGGGCGAGGCACACGCGCGGCACCCTGCTTCCTGCGCGTATTCGAGTGTGATCTGCTGCTGCGCGAATCGCGCGCCAATGGTCTGGACCTTGCCTGCATCTTCACCGGATTCAGGCAGCAGCGTGACGCCGCCGGGAACAAGCACAGCGGGCAGTGCGCCGGAAGAAGCCAGCGCCATCATCATTGCGGGAAGACCCTTGTCGCAGGTGGCCACGCCCAGTACACCCTTGCGCGTGGGCAGCGAGCGCATGAGTCGGCGAAGGACCATCGCCGCGTCGTTGCGGAAGGGCAGCGAGTCCATCATTCCGATGGTGCCCTGGGTGCGGCCATCACAGGGATCGGTGCATGCGCCGGCAAAGGGAATTGCATGCTGCGCCTTCAATTCGCGCGCTGCCTCGGCAACCAGAAGACCAACCTCCCAATGGCCGGTATGGAATCCGAGCGCGATCGGCTGCCCGTCTTCGGCGCGCAGGCCGCCGTGGGTGCTCAAAATCAAAAACTCCGGGTCGAGGAGCCGGGAAGTCTCCCAGCCCATGCCCGCGTTCTGACTCAGGCCGAAGAGGTTTCCCGAGGGCTCCTTCAGCAGCATCTCCGGGGTCAGGGGCAGCGCACCTGCGGGGCCGGCGGCGTGCGTGGTGACATTACGCAGTCCTGCACTCTCTGTCTCCAATACCGACCTTAGAGAAATCCCAGCGATCGTACCCTCCTCTTTCGCTATCGCGTCGAGAACGCGGTGGAGTTCGGACGCCCCTCCGGGGCTTGAGACTTGTTAACTACTGTTCTCCCAGCGTTCCCCCTCACTGCGTTCGGGATTCACCCTGGGCTATTTTCGATGCTCCCTCCGGGAGCCTATTTGAATCGTGGCCGATTTCATCGGCATACATGGACCAAAAGGTTTATGAATACCCATAAATCAACGTGTGCTTTGGGTTGTGCCGGTGGCTGCCTGCGTCAGCCGGAAGACGTGGGGCTTGGGCGTCGCGGCGTCGTAGATCGAATCTTCAAGCGAGTTCTCGAAGGCCTGCATTACGTCCTTGCCTTCTTCCGCGCCCGTATCGGCATTGCGCACCCGCATGCGCAGGTGGATGTAGTGGGTCTCGTCGCGATCGCGCACCAGCCAGCTGACGCGCTGAGCCTGCTGAAACATGGGCGTGCCGTAGTCGGCGAGGTTGACGCCGGCAGCGAGAACCTCGGGAGAAAACGTGTCGACCGGCTCGCCATCGATGCTCAGGATGTAACGGCCGGGGGGAAGCCCGGTGATGCGCAGCCGCTCCTGGTTCAACTGCTGCTCGATGTCGGTCAGGTCCTCAAGCAGAGCCTGGGTTGCATTGCTCCGTGTCAACGGCAGCGGCAGTGCGGCCTCGACTTCCGTCCACTTCAGCCCATTCTCCGACTCCTCCAATTGACTCACCGCGGCACTGCGCGCCTCCATTACGGTGCCGGCGCGCGCATCGAGGGTCACGTCGGAAACGAACGAGGGCGCATGCCATCCCTTCAGCAGCGCCTCGGCCATCACCCAGTGCGCCAGCGGATCGGGGTGCACGCGATCGGGCAGGAGCAGTACGGCAAGCTTCGGATCCATATCATCGGCCTTCTGAATCGCTTTGACCACCGGCGGATTCAGATTCACAAAGGCCGCGCTATATTTGTCGGCCAGCGACTGGTCGATCTCGGCGAAGTGCTGCATCACGGCATTGTAGCCGCCCGGAAACGTCACCGGCCGCGTCACGTCGTCGTAGGGCGACGGCCCCAGCAGGGTGAATCGCACGCCGGGCACATGCTCGCGAATCGAGTCAAGCAGGTGCTCGTAGCCTTTCACATAGGTTTGCTCAATCTCGTCAGTGGTCGCGCGATAACCGCCGTCGTTCATGCCCAGCATTACGGTGACGACCGTCGGCTTCTCTGCGAAGACGTCGCGCTCGAGGCGCTGGTCGATGGGGCCGCCTCCTCCGCCGGTCACGCGATCGCCTCCCACGCCGGCTCCATAGAAGTGCACGCGCATCCATGGAAATCGCGTTATCGTGTACAGTTCGACCCACTGGTTGTAGTAGTTCTGCTCGGTGATGCTATCGCCATAGAAGACCACCGTGTCGCCGGCACGCAGGTAGTAGCCGCGCGCGTTCTGATCGGCGCCTGGCGGTGCAGGCTCAATCGGGGTTGGCGCTGGAGACACGGGGTTCTCAGCGGCGGCACCCATGAGCAGCGTATCGGCGCGCATGGCGCCAGCCGGCGCAGTGGTCACGGCAACCAGTGAATCCGCGCAGCCATAGTAGAGGAACCACTTGCCGTGGAAGAACACGAGTCCTTCAGCAAACGTGGTTCCAGCGACATACTGTCCGGTCTTTTCGTAAGGCAGCTCGGGCTTGAGCACCGGCTTGTCGATCTGCTCGAGGAGGTGAGCAGGGTTTGTGGGTTCGAAGAGTGCCTCACCCGCCGCATAGGCACCGGGGCCCAGGGAGGGATCGCCGCCTTCGGTTGCATTCTTGCCGTTGTAGAGCACCACGATTCCGGCGCTGGTCAGAACCGGCGGCGGCCCGGTCTCGGGAAACGTGCTGTCAAAATGCCCTGGGCGCGGGCGCAGCAGTTCCACGAGCTTCCCGTGCATGTCCTCGACGGGAATCCAGTGGATGGCGTCGCCGGAGGTGGCCAGCCGGATGGAGCCTTCGCCCCAGTACATCCAGTAGCGGCCGGCGATTTTTGCGGCAATCAATCGCCCGCCCTTGAGCTGGGTGACGATGCCCGCGGACTTATACGTCAGGTTTGCGTACTTGCCGCCCAGCGCGGTGAGGAATGCGGGCCCGTATTTGGTCCAGTGGCGCAGGTCGCGCGAAGTGGCGATGCCGACCGAGTAGGTCTTGCGGTTCCATTGCGTGTAGGTGAGGACGTAGGAGCCGTCTTCGAGTTCCACGATGCGCGGATCTTCGTCGCCGCCGGGCCACTCGCGGGCCTTCTGGTCGTCTTCGGCGGGATAGAAGACCGGCTCGCCGGTGCGCTTGAAGTGGATGCCGTCATCGCTTTCGGCCAGGCCGAGCCGCGAGGTGTGCCCGCCGATGTCCATGATGCCCGAGTTGTCCTCGGCGCGATAGAGCACGCAGACCTTGCCGTGGCGCACAACGGCCGCGGGATTGAAGGTGTGAAGCGCCTCCCACTGCACCGGCGCGTGCAGGATCGGATCCTGAAATGTCGACGTTGGATTGGGCGAAATCACCGGATTCCCCGCCGACGGCCGCGCAAACGGGCCGATCACCCACGGCGGTGAACTCTGCGCCGATAAGCCCGCGGCTCCGCACAAAACGATAACTCCGGCGATCCACTTTGAAACGTTCTTCACGCGATTACTCCGCAACCCCGCATCATCTTACGCTCCGCAAGCTCTCTCTGCGCCGCACGAAAGGGTTGCAGAGACCGAAGCCTGCAGTTCGTAGCCAGTAGCCAGTAGCCGGTAGCCCGTAGCTCTATGCATAGAAACTTAACGCAGCGTCTCCCTGCTCCAGCAGACGTGTTCTTGTGAGCACACCGTATCCGTCCGCCAACTTTTCCTTTCGCCGGTGCTCCGCGACGACGACTGCATCTTCAGCCAGGACTCCGGCTGCCTCGCCGCCCAGCAGACCTAGCGCCAGGGCGTACTCGTCGACAGCTTCGTAGGGCGGGTCCAGGAACACCACGTCAAACCGCATGTCTGTATTCCGCGGCCGGACGCGCCGCAGGAAAGCTCCGACGCTTGCCGTCTCGACGTGCACATCGCCGTGCAGTCCGAGCTTTTCCAGGTTTCCCCGCAACACTTTCAGAGCCGGGGTGGCTCGTTCGACCAGCACGACGAGAGCGGCGCCGCGGCTGGCTGCTTCGATCCCGACGGCGCCTGATCCGGCATAGAGATCGAGGAACCGCGCGCTCTCGATTCGCGGCGCAAGTACATTGAACAGAGTCTCCCGCAGCCGGTCGCTGGTGGGCCGGGTGGAAAGCCCGGCCGGGGCCTCCAGCGTCCGCCGCCGCAGCGTTCCCGCAATTACGCGCATCGCAAATCAGGATATTCGATCACCCCACGGACGAAGGCCCGTCCGTGGGGACCCCGAGATTCCTTCACCCCACGGGCGAAGACCCGTCCGTGGGGACCCCGAGATTCCATCACCCCACGGACGAAGACCTGTCCGTGGGGACCCCGAGATTCGAAACGTTTGCCCTCTCGCAGACACTACAATTCGAATATGCGTGGCTGGACCATACCGATGGGCCGATGGATGGGAGTGGAGATGCGCGTCCACATCTTTTTCCCTGCCCTGGCGCTGGTGTGTCTCGGCCTCAGCGGATCCTTCGGTATCGTGCGCGGCCTGGGACTCTTTTTCGTCTGTGTTGCCGCCGTTGCGGTGCGCGAGATAGCGCGCCTGATGATGGCCGCCTATCTGAAACTCCGCCTGCGCGCAGTGGTGCTGCTTCCGATCGGCGGCCTGTTTGCCTACGCCAATCCGGAGAGCCAGGAAGCTGCCAACCAGGGTGTCGGCCAGTTCGCCATGGCGTTTATTGGCCCGATCGTCAACTTGATAACGGCGCTGATGCTGGCGGCGTGCTTCATCGGAGCCGGCGGCGATGTTCCTCTCCTCGCGCGCCCGCTGGTATCTGCCGGGCACCTGGTGCGGAGCATGGTCTGGATGCAGGCAGGTCTCGGGCTTCTGCACCTGGTTCCAGCCTACCCGCTGGATTTTGGCCGCCTGCTGCGTGGAAACTTCGCGCACAGCCACGGATTTGCGCCCGCCGGCCGCGCCGCCTCCGGCCTGGGGCAGCTGCTTGCACTCGCGATCATGGTCTGCGGCATGGCACTGCAGGCCTACTGGCTGATCATTGCGGGATTCTTCATCATGATCGGCGCGCAGATTGAAGACCAGGGCGTCTTCTTCCAATCGGTCGTGGACACGGTTCGCATGCGCGAAGTGATGCTCACCGACTTCGCCACGCTCTCGCCGTCGGACACTCTCGCCGACGCCCTGTTTCGTTGCGTTCACTCACTGCAGGAGGATTTTCCGGTGGTGCGGGGACCGCAGCTGGTGGGCATCGTTTCGCGCCAGCGCATTGTTGACGCACTGCGCAACGACGGCAACGGCTACATCCAGTCAATCATGTCGCGCGCCTTCCAGGTGGCACGGCCGGAAGACACCCTCGGCACTACCATCCGCCGCATTTCGGGAAACCAGGGATTGTCTCTTATCCCGGTAACCGAAAGCGGGAAAGTGGTGGGAATCGTCAGCGTGCAGAACCTGATGAGTTCGATGTCGCTGCTCGCCGAGCAACGCCGTATCGAATCGCAGGAAGCAGAGCAGTAGTCAGAGATCAGTTGTCGGTGCTCAAGAGGGAGTGCATATCGGGGAGTCAGGTCGCTTTAGCGCTCCTATGCTTGTTTGCCGGGTGGGAAGCGACTCCCCTCGCATACCATGTTCTAAGCAATGCCAGACGCGCTCGCTCCCGGCCTCTATCTTGTCGCTACGCCCATCGGCAATCTCGGCGACATCACGCTGCGCGCGCTTGAGGTTCTGAAGCAGGCCGACCGCATCGCCTGCGAGGATACTCGCCAGACGCAGAAGCTGCTCAACCACTTCGGCATCACCACACCCAGCATCAGCTATCACGAACACAACGAGCGCCAGCGTGCCGCCGAACTGATTGAGGCGCTCAAGACCGGAGCGCGGATCGCGGTTGTTTCCGATGCGGGGATGCCCGGCATCAGCGATCCCGGGTCGGTGCTTGTGCGTGAAGCGATCGCGGCCGGGGTTCCGGTGTTCCCCATTCCCGGCGCCAATGCGGCGCTCAGCGCGCTGGTTGCGTCCGGACTGCCGGCAGACGAATTTCACTTCATGGGGTTTCTGCCCGAGAAGGCCGGAGCACGGCGAACGCGGTTGGAGGACCTGGCGGCGCAACCACGCGAAACCGCGCAGACACTGATCTTCTACGAAGCGCCACACCGGGTCGCCGATACGCTTGCCGATCTCGAAGCTGTCTTCGGACCTGCGCTGCCCATAGCAGCGGCACGCGAACTGACCAAGCTGCACGAAGAGTTCCTCCGTGGCAGCGTAAGCGAAGTTCGCCGGCAACTCGCAGAGCGCGATCGCATCCGCGGCGAATTCGTGTTGCTGATCGAAGCACCGTCCTTTCGCAAAGGCCTGGGTGGCCCGGGGCTGGATTCTCAGACCCAGGATGGGAACTCAGGCGCCCGGGAGTCCATCTCCGCTGGAATCAAGCGCCTCCAATCCGAAACCGGACTTGACGAGAAGGAAGCGCTGAAGAGACTGGCCCGCGAGTCAGGCCGGTCGAAGAGCGAACTTTACCGGGAACTCCAGCGCGAGCGTGCGCGGCGCACGTAGCGCATTTCCTTACGGCAATTCCTGAGTTGGTGTGTCCTCTTGTCGGTTGGTGCAAGGTCGCCGTTCCCTGATGGTCCCACCCCAACGACAAGAACATCGTTGGGGACCCCGGGATGGTCGCGTCGACTGGAGAGCGGTGCCTCCGGATACGGTTACTTTGGGCCAATTCAGTCCAACTCCTTTCTGACCAATTCAGTCCATCTGGTCTACACGAAAGTCGCACCGCCCCGTCATTCCCGGCGCAGATAATTTATGTCGAACCCTGTTCCGAACTCCGGATGGAACGCGGTTTTGCCGAGAAGTTGAGGCTCGGAGTCCAGCGTGCCAATCGTAACGGTAGTAGCCCGGTTCGGGACAGGATGGCGGCGACGGTTGCAGCCATTTTGCCGATAGAGATTTCAGGTGTCTGCCGGACACGTCCAGGTTCCTCAGTATTCATGAATGGTCGAACCAAACTCGCCGCTTTGCTTTGCTGGTTAACGCTGGCCGCGGGGTCTCATGTCAACGCGCAACAGGCCCATCGTGTCTCTTCTCTCGCGGCGGTGAGCAGCAATCTCCAATGCAGAGGCGGCGGCGGGGCCCGCGATCGCGTTTGAGGGTACGGTCACCTACTACCGCCGCGGAAATATCGACCTTTTTGTGCAGGACGGCAATGCGGCAATCTACGTCGAGACGACCGCCGATCTCAACCTGGGCACAGGCGACCGGGTGCTGGTGGAGGGAAACATCCGGCCGAGTTTCCACCCTGAGGTGAAGAGCAGCCGAGTGACGTTTCTTCATCACGGAAATCCGCCTGCCCCGATCGAGGCCGACTTCGGCCGTCTCATTCATGCAGAACTCGACTGCAAGCGTATCTCACTACGCGCGTTTGTCCGCGGAGCGAATTTCGTCACCGACGGGGATAACAAGATCGTGGTGCTTGACCTTCTGATGCCGGGTGGTCATATCGCAGCGGAAATCGCCAGCGGCGGTCCTTCCAACATCAATGATCTGCTCGATGCCGAGGTTGAAGTGACTGGTGCAGCGGCCGGTAAGTTCGACAGCAAGTCGCAGATGATCGGCATTGTTCTTGAGGTTCCGTATTACTCTGACCTGAAAATCCTGAAGCCGCGCGACTCCAGCTTCGATGCATCGCCAATACGTCAACTCGATCAGATCCTGCCGTCGTATTACGTGGAAGACAAGACGCAGCGGGTGCGAGTAGAAGGGACCATCACCTACTTTCAGCCAGGCGCCGCGCTAGTACTGCAGGATGGCGATAAGGCTCTCTGGGTCGATACGCAAACCGAGGACCCTCACCGGATCGGCGAGAAAGCAATCGTCTCGGGATTCCCTGATGTCCGGAACGGTTCAGTGATGTTGACCCGCGCGGTGGTTGAAAAATCGTCATTCTCCTCTCCGGCCGCTCCGCAACAATTGGCGCCGCCGCAGTTGACACGCGGAATGCACGCCTACGAACTCGTCTCCGTGGATGGGGAACTCCTGATGCAGGTGCGAGAGACCGCGCAGGATGAATATGTGCTTGTCTCGCAGGGCCACCTCTTCTCGGCCATCTACCGGCATCCGGAGCGAAACCTCAACCTTGCGCCTCCGGCAATGACGGTTGTGCGTATCGGTTCTCGGGTTCGCGTAACCGGCATATGCGTGCTTGATCGCAACGAGCAATTCCAGGGCCCAGTGGCATTTCATATCCTCCTCCGTTCTCCGGACGAGGTCGCCCCGCTTGCAGGACCGTCGCTGATTTCCATCCGGAATCTGGTTGTCGTGCTGGGTTTGGTCCTGATCACCACGTTTATCTTCGGCGGCCGGACCCTGATCCTAGAGCGCAGGCTGCGCGCTGAAACAGCGGCTGCCGCCTTGAGTGTCGAGCGGTGGCGCAACCGGGTGATCGAAGGCATCAACAATGCGATTCCGCTGCAAGATACTCTCCTGCAGATCACCGAATTGCTGGCCTTCAAACTCCACCTCAAAAGCTGCTGGATCGAAATTGAGGGCGCTGGAACTTTTGGCAACTGTCCGTGCAGCGAGAAACGGCTCCAGTTGCACGTGGTTGAGCACATCATTCCGTCGCGTTCCGGCGAAGCTCTCGGAAAGATTTTCGCCGCCACCGATGCGAAAACCGACCAGCGCATCTTTGGAGCGGAGGCGTTGGAAAACGCAACGCGGCTGGCCGCGCTGGCGATTGAGACCGGGGGCGAGTATTCGGACCTGGTTCGGCGTTCGGAGCTTGACCCGCTCACCAACGCGTATAACCGCTTCGCGTTCGAACGCGACCTCGATATCGCAATCGAACAGGCGAATCAAAGCTCTGGCAAGCTGGGATTGATCTACATCGACCTCGACCGGATGAAGCAGGTCAACGATCAGTTTGGCCACAGGATTGGCGACCGGTACCTGCAGGAAGCGACCTGCAGGGTCCAGCACCTGCTCCGACCCAGCGACAAGCTTGCACGCCTCGGTGGGGACGAATTCGCGGTGCTGATTGGGACAGTCGAGAGCGAGAACGAACTCGAGGAAATCGCCAACCGTCTCCAGCACAGTTTCGATCACCCCTTCAGCCTTGAAGGATGCGAGTTCCGCGGCTATGTGAGCATCGGGGTTTCGATGTTCCCTGACGATGGCACGAGCCGCGAACGCCTGCTGGAGTGTGCCGACACAAAGATGTATGCCGCCAAGCGTTCCAAGCGGGTTGGGCCGGTGTCCGCGGTGAATGCGGCGAATGACACTGGAAAAAGGGAACGATTTGGAACGTAGGGCTCGGCCGGCTTCTGAGTTCCCTTTGCGATTTCGCGCCTTGACATCGCGACGCTAGGAACTCCGAGAGATCTGCTGAACCGCGTCCGCCGAGGTTGTGGCCACTTCGAGCAGGAGGCGGTTCTCCGGCTTCAGGAAGCCGGCGTCGACAGCGCGATCGAGAAACGCGAGCAGGCCGTCCCAGTATCCGGCGGTATTGATCAGAACGCAGGGCTTGGCATGCAGGCGCAGCTGTTTCCAGGTGACGATCTCCATCATCTCGTCGAGGGTGCCGTAGCCGCCGGGCAGCATGAGGAAGGCGTCGGCCAGCTTGACCATGCGCGCTTTGCGCTGGTGCATGGTTGCGACCATCTCGAGACGGGTAAGGCCGCGATGCGCGATTTCGCTGCTGGAGAGGATCTGAGGCAGCACCCCAATCACCTCTGCGCCCTGGGCGAGCGCGGCATCGGCTACTGCGCCCATCAGTCCCACACTTGCGCCGCCATAAACCAGGCCCAGCCCGGCGGCGGCAATCGCCTTGCCCAGCGCTTTTGCTTCTGACAGATAGGCTGGATCGGTACCATTCGCCGACCCGCAATACACGGCTACCCGTTTTGATTTCATAGCGCACCCAGAATAGCGCCCGCGCGCCGTTACGTATGGGTGCACCGATCTCAAAGCGTCTTTAACCGTCGCTTCATAGCCTGTTCACATTCCGCTGTTAGTTTCAACCGCGGCGTTCCCCGTTGCCGATTTCCCCGAAAGTTCAAATCAGATGCTCCAGGAGGACCTCTCGTGACGTCACCGTCCATCGCTGTTCCATGTCTTCGCGCCGCGTTCCTCGGCACAACTCTTTCCCTGCTGCTTGTTCCCACCGCCGCGCTTGCCCAGAACGATCCTGATCATTTCCACGGTTTTGTGCCTGGCAGCATCGTTTTGAGCGGCACTGTGTACGTGGGAAATGCGGATACCGTTATCTCCGGGGAAGCGCTGCCGTTCGGATGCCTGAACACCGGCCCGGTAACCAGCCCTAACCCCGCCACGGTGAATGTGCCAGTCACCACGGGCGGCACGACGGCCGTAACAGTCACCTGCGGCTTTGCCAGCGATAATGGCGAGTATCCGAATCTGAAGGACGGTCACAACGTCTGGAACAACGCCAATACGGATGGAAGCTTTGGAGTCTCCTCGCCCATCGTTCTTTGGAACCTGACCGGGAGCGGCGCTTTGATTGGTGAGCTGGACATTCCCAGCAACGAAATCGTGACCAGCTTCAGCTCCAAATCCGAGCTGGCCCTGAATCGCTCGGCAGACGGCAAGAGCCTGACGTTCATGGGCTACCGAGGCGGACCCGGCTGCCCGACACTCACGCTTGATCCGACGACCAACATTCTGACCCAGGGTACCAACGTGGGCCCCATTTCGCCGACTGCAGTGAACCTGATTGATGTTTCGGCCTCGAGTACGCCGGGCCTCTGCGATCCGACCGATCCCGCGGTGGCAACCTATGCCGGCGCACCCGGTCCGACAGCCTACTATCGCTCGGTTGCAGAGGTGGATGCGTGGGGCCACATCGGGTACACCGATGGCGACGCTTATAGCGGCGACAACTCGCGCGCGGTGATGAAGGCAGACAACTGGCTGTATTACTCGGTTGGAAACGACAACAGCGGCGGACTGTCGAAGAAGCAGATGCCGATTACGCAGCTCGGCATCGATCTGTCTCACTCGACCGGCGCCGAACTGTTTGTTCCGGGTGCGGCACCGCTGGTCCCGCCGGCAAACAATATGATTTCCTTTTTCATATCGGTGGCAGGAGACAAACCCGGCAAGGATACAAACTTCCGCGGCATGACGATCTTTGACGACACGCTGTATGTATCGAAGGGCAGCGGGGGCAATGGGATCAATACCGTCTATCAGCTTGGCACCGCGGGTACTCTGCCGACGACAGCCAATGCAGGAGCAGGCGGCACCGTCGCCGAGCCCTGGGCGGTTCTCGCGGGATTCCCGAACACCGCCGCAAGCACAAACAGCCCGGGCGGCGACTATCCATTCGGAATCTGGTTTGCAAATGCCACCACGCTGTACGTCTGTGACGAGGGCGACTTGATCTACACGCCGAACCAGGTAATTAACGGACAGACGAACGTGGCGGACGCGGGTACGCTGGCAACCGCCGGTCTTCAGAAGTGGGTGCTGACGACGGTCAACGGTAGCCAGACCTGGGTGCGCCAGTACGTGATCCAGAATGGACTGAACCTTGGAGTGCCCTATAGCGTGAAGGATTATCCGGCGTCGATCGAACCTGCGACCGGCGGATGCCGCAACATTACGGGCGTCTTAAACCACGACGGGACTGCCACGATCTACGCCATCACGTCCACCATCAGCCTGAACGGCGATAACGGCGCAGATCCAAACAAGCTGGTGAAAGTCACCGATGAAATCAACGCCATGCAGCCGGCAACGAAAGGCCATCTCGATCGGTTCGAAACGATTCGTTCGGCGCAAGCCCGCGAAGTGTTCCGGGGCGTCGCGCTGGCACCCCAAGACCGCCGATAAAAGCCAACAAATGGATTGGTAGTCCCTGCTCGACTGACGACCAAAGAAAATCAAAAGGCGCTCTCGCAATCAATTGCAGAGCGCCTTCACTCTTCATTGCATACTTCTGCCTGGCTTTATTCTCCGTGTGCCGCGGCCTGCGAAAGAGATCGTTGCGGATGGTTTGCCTGGTCGCTCCAAGCTTGAAACTCTTTTAGAGACAACTCGATTGAACCCTGAGCGTGATTTGGCTCAAGCGAGGGATTGTCCTTCTCGTGTTGCGGCGCGCGCGATGATCGTGATGGGTGAGGCGGCTTAGCTGCGAACACCTCAGCGAATGAGGCCGCTTTCTGCTCGAAAAATTCTGCTCCCTGGTCGCACCTGGCGTGAAGTGAGAAATCGATGCGGATTTTGGAGCCAAAGTGGGCTCCTATCATCAGGACGTCCGCGTCTTCCAGCAAGCGCGCCCATGGACTGGTGGGTTGTGCAACGGTGTAGGCAACCCCGGTCTTTGGCGTTGAAACGAGAACATTCCACGAGCTTATATCGGAATCCAACTGGGACAATCGTTCCATTAGCGGCATATCGACATCGGCGTGAGTCAGGAACCGGTGCAGCGCATCTCTGACCATGGACGGCGATCCCAGCATGCCGATACGGTTTTCGAGGATGAGCAGCCAGCGAATGTCCTGCATCGCGCCCTTCTCCCGGGCGAAAGGCTCGATGAGCATGACCGTTTGCCCCTCGCACTCGGTCTTCTTCGAACCATTCAGTTCCGCTGCGCTATAGATGTGATCCCTATCGAAACGTCCGGCCACCAGGAACAGATGCTCTTTGAGCAATCCTCCCGAGGAAGAAGCGGCTACCTCGATGGCTTCATTGAGGATCCGTTTGTTGTCGACGCCTACCAGGGCCAGCCAATCCTCCAGGTCGAGCCGATTGTTGTGTGTGGTCAAAAGCAACTGTCCATGCCGATGCGGATCAGGGTAGTTTTCGAATCCCGCAACAATTTCAGAGCCGGAAGGAACCAGAGGAAGCAATACGTTGCTCCGGGGCGACGCGAAACCGGAAGCGGTACAAACGATCAGCAAAATATGTATATATAAGAACCTGTTCATCAGGAACCCATCACCGGTCTCATATCACCGGGCCGGGATCGCCAGAATCCGCGCAACGTCAAGATGCTGGCTGATTCGGTTTGTGAGCGTACGCCGCCTTTGTTTCCCCGTGCTATGTCGGCGATCACATCGAACGGTTTAATATTCGGTCAGCGCGCGATCTCCGCGAGGCAGGTAAACTAGAGTAAGGATCCTTCCCGCCGGACGCCGCCCTTGTCGCAGTCGCTCATCGAGAATCTGAATCCCGAACAGCGCGCCGCCGTTGAGGCGACGGAAGGGCCGTTGCTCATTCTTGCGGGCGCCGGGTCGGGCAAGACGCGGGTCATCACCAGCCGCATCGCCTGGCTCATCCAGGAAAAGGGCGTCGCACCGGACTCGATTCTGGCCGTGACGTTTACCAACAAGGCATCCAGCGAGATGGGCGAGCGCGTGGAGCGGCTGCTGGGCCACTCGTCGCTGGCCAAGCCGCTGATTGCCACCTTTCACTCGCTGTGCGTGCGCATGCTGCGGCGCGACATCGAGGCGCTGAAGGTCGGCAAAGAAGGGCTTGACGCGGTCATTTGCGATCTACGACGAGAACGACCAGCAAGGCATCGTGAAGCAGGTGATGCGGCGCATGGGGCTCGACACCAAGCAACTGACGCCGCGCACGGTGCTGGGCCGCATCTCGTGGGCGAAGAATCACATGGTCGATCCGCAGGAGTATTATCTCGGCTCGAAGGACCCGGACAGCGAACGGATCGCGCACATCTACAAGGGCTACAAGGACGAGCTACGCAAGAACAACGCGCTCGACTTCGACGACCTGCTGCTGGAGGCGGTGCGGCTGCTGAAGGTATCCGCGCGAGACGCGCGAGCGCTACCAGCGCAGCTACCGCTACATCCTCGTCGACGAGTACCAGGACACCAACCGGCCGCAGTACGAGCTGATGAAGCTGCTGGCAGGCGAGCACGAAGAATGTGTGCGCGGTGGGCGACGAGGACCAGAGCATCTACTCGTGGCGCGGCGCCGATATCCGCAACATCCTGGAATTCGAAAAGGACTTTCCCAACGCGCGCATTGTGCGGCTGGAACAGAACTACCGATCGACGCAGATCATTCTCGAAGCCGCAGGCGCGGTGGTCGCGAACAACCTGCGCCGCAAGGGCAAAAGAGCTGTGGACCGATCGCGCAGGGCGGCTCGCTGATCGGCTACTACGAAGCGCCCGACGGCGAAAACGAAGCGCTGTTTATCGCCGATCGCATCCAGAAATTTCTGCGCGAGAGCCGGAGAGAGCCGGCGACGAGGCACACTGCGCCGTGCTCTATCGGACCAACTCGCAGTCGCGACTGGTTGAAGAGGCGCTGCGGCGCTACAACATCAGTTACACGATGGTGGGCGGATTCAGTTTTTACGAGCGCGCGGAGATCAAGGATCTGCTGAGTTATCTGCGGCTGGTGCGCAATCCGCACGACTCGATGGCGCTGAATCGCGTGATCAACACGCCGGCGCGGGGCATCGGCAAGACGACGCTGGAGACGCTGGAACGGCTCGCGCTGGAGACCGGGCAATCGACATGGGAGGCGATGGAAGCGGCGATCCAGCAGCGGCTGATCCCAACGCGTGCGCTGATGGCGCTGGAGTCGTTCCGGCAACTGATTCTTGACGCGCAGGCAATGATGGATCCGGACTTTGCCGGCAAACTCTCGGCCGATGTGGGCGCAGAAGATGCGGATACGGACTTCTCGTTTGGGGATGCCGAGCCTGGTGCGGAGGAGAAACAGGAAGTCGCGGAGGAGCTGGAAGCGGCGACGGAATTCAATTTTGGTTCGAACGAGAACCAGATTCCGCTGCTCGATCCGAGCCATTTTTCGCCGTTCGCGGAGAAGCCGGCGAGGCCGTTTCTGAAGATGCCTAAGCAAATCCCGCAGCCGAATCAGTCTGGAACCCGGGTGCCGCAGGTCTCGCGTTTGAGCCCTGGGAGCGAATTAACCAAGAGCGATAAACCTCCATCGGAGAACGACCAGTCAGAGCCGTTCAGAAAGCCAGGAGATCCGGCCACGCTGCCGGAACTGATCCGGTTCATCATCGATCGCACCGGCTACATCAAGGCGCTGGAGACCGAAGCGTCGCCCGAAGCCTTCAGCCGGATTGAAAACCTGAAGGAACTGGCCAACGCCGCGCATGACGCCGAGGTGCGCGGCGAGACGCTGGCCGAGTTTCTGGATCACGCTGCGCTGGCCTCGGACACCGACCAGATCGATCCGAATGCGCGCGTGACGCTGATGACGCTGCACGCGGCGAAGGGCCTCGAATTTCCGCTGGTCTTTCTGGCGGGGCTTGAGGAGGGGCTGTTTCCGCACTCGCGGACGCTGAAGAACCCGGAGGAACTGGAAGAAGAGCGGCGGCTTTGCTACGTAGGCATGACGCGGGCCATGAACACGCTGATCCTGACGCGCGCGCACTATCGCCGGAGGTACGGAAACGACGCGCCGGAACAGAGCGTCCCGTCGCGATTTCTCGAAGAAGTGCCAAATCAGCTTGTCGAGAACCTGGGTGGAAGATCTCCTGCATGGGCCGTCCCGGCTTACGGAAATGGCCGCGGGGCCTATGGCGCAAATCGTCGGCAAGGCAGCAACGGCGAGTACGAGAGCCGCCATTACAACTATGAGGATGAAAGCCAGGAGGCGCCGCGATTTTCCTCGAGCCAACACTCTCAACCAAAGAGTAAAAGCGCGGAAGCGCCGGAGGGCTCGATTGATAATATTGCGCGGTTCTTCGGGGGACGCGGCGTGAAGCCCGGCGGGTTTGGCCGTCAGGGAACTTCGCGGCCAAGGATGGACATTCCGACACCTTCAGGCGCTGCGGGACTCAAGAAGGGCCAGCGCGTCCGGCATGGCAAGTATGGCGATGGGACGGTGTTGATGCGCGAAGGCGAGGGCGACGAGGCCAAGCTTACAGTTCTTTTCCCGCAGCACGGCATGAAGAAGCTGATGGAGAAGTTCGCCAACCTCAAGAAAATCTGACAAAGCGGGCCATGAATCGGGCCGCGCAGAAATCTCCTGCTTCGATCTGCTTGAGCGCACAGTAGAATCCATCCGATGGCGTTGATGCCGCGATTGCCGACTCTTTTGCGCGCGACTGCCGCGGTTGCTGTTTTGCTGCTTCCGATTTCAGTTTGGGCAGAGTCTCCGGCATTGGCGCGCTTCACGAGCGGCGACAGGCAAGTCTCGTACGAAGTGTTCGGCGAAAAATCTTCCGGGCCAATCATCATCATGCTGCACGGGGTTGGCGGACCGCAGGTTGAGCTTTATCGCTCGCTGGCAGAGAACCTGGCCGCGAAAAACTACACGGTTCTGTTTCTTCATTATTTCGACGCGTCCGACACCTATCTCGGCTCAACACGGAATTACGAGTTGTGGGAGAAGGCCGTGGGCGATCTTGTGGAGGAGTGCAGGAAGAATGCGAAGTGGGCAGATCGCAAAATCGCGCTGCTCGGCTTCTCTCTGGGCGCTTCGGTGGCGCTTGCCGCAGGTTCGCAGGCACTGCCTGTGGATGCGGTGGCCGAGTGGTACGGCAGCCTCCCGGATGAATTCTTTTATCAATTGAAGGGCATGCCGCCGCTGTTAATCCTCCACGGGCAGCAGGACGACAACATCCCCGTCGCCAATGCGCAGCAACTGATTCAATTGTGCGGTATGAAGAGCTTCACGTGCGAAAGCCACATCTACCCGGACCAGAGGCATGGATTCCTGCCACCGGCGTTCGACGACGCCGTGAGGCGAACCCTGGATTTCTTCTCGCGGCGATTGCGCTAAGCGAAATCCGCCGTCATCCGCGTGGCTGGCTGCTCAAACCAGCCTGGCAGCCTCGCTATCCGTTCTGCCCCAAACACGTTGCCGACTGGAAACGGCAGAGGCGACGATGGGAATCGTGAAGCACGCTACCGCATTCCCCGAGGTCCGCATGTCGACTATCCCGATTTCCGTTACAGCCCGAAAGACAAGCCTCGCGCTCCCGATTCTGGTTGGCGGCGGCGTTGCGGGCGTTTTTGACATGACCTGCGCATACATCTCATTCGGTCGCTTCATGCCGATCGGAATTGCGGGCGGCCTGGTCGGCAAGAACGCACTGCACGTGTCGGCAGGCCTGTACATTCTCGGCCTTTGCATCCACTACTTCATCGCTTTCTCGGCCGCGACCGCGTATTGCCTGGCGAGCAAAAAGCTGGAGTTTCTGCGGGACCACTTCTTTGTTTGCGGCCTGTTTTTCGGGATGGGGTTCTTCCTGTTCATGCAACTGGTCGTCCTGCCGCTCAGTGCTTACCATTCCATGGGGCCGTACCAGTACCGAGGCCTGGTTCAGGGCCTGCTCGTGCACATGTTCCTGATCGGGCTGCCGATTGCGACGAGCCTGCGGATGTTTTCGGACTAGCCGTCAGATTGCCGGATGAAGGTGGCCCGGGGTTGTGCAGGTGGAATTGATCACTCCAGCCCGATGACCAGGGCTTTTCTCTGGTCCTTTTCGGTTCCTATTTCTTCGCTGTGCAGGCGCTTTGCCGGTTCGACGCCGTCGAGCACGCGGAAGACGCCTTCCGCGAGGGCCTGGAGTTCGTCTTCGCCGGGGTAGACGGTGACCGGTGCGATCCAGTCGATGTAACTGCGCAGGCGGGCAATGAGCCGCTCGGAATGGGCCATGCCGCCGGTCAGGAGAATGGCGTCAACCTGTCCCGTCAGTACGGCGGCCATGGCTCCGGTCTCCTTGGCAACCTGGTAGATCATGGCTTCATAGACGGCCGCTGCCTGCGTGTCGCCGGCATCGATGCGTTTTTCCACTTCGAGGAGATCGCGGGTGCCGAGGTAGGCGAAAAGGCCACCCTCGCCAAAGACCATGCGATCGAGTTGCCGATCGCTGAAATTGCCGCTGCGGCAGAGCTTGACCAGCCCGCGAACCGGGAGTGAGCCGGTCCGGTCGGGCCCGAACGGGCCTTCTTCGGGAGTGTTGTTGTCGATCATTCGGCCGTCGCGGTGAGCGGAGACGGTGATGCCGCTGCCCATGTGCACGATGATCAGGCGCATCCCGGGGTAGGGTCTGCCGGTTTCGCGCTCAAAACGGCGGGCGACGGCCTTGATGTTCAGGGCATGGCCAACGCACCAGCGTTCGATGAGAGGGGAACCGGAAAGGCGGGCGCAATCCTGCCATTCGTCCACGGTGACCGGGTCGACGACATAGGCGTTGACGCCGGCGGCCTGGGCGAATCGAAGAGCGAGGACGGCGCCAAGGTTGCTGGCATGTTCGCCGCGGTGGGCCAGGCGAAGCTCTTCGACGATTGCCTCGTCGACGAGGTAGGTGCCGCAGGCCATGGGCGGCAGGAATCCGCCACGCCCCCCTACGGCGGCGAAGTGCTTTGGATCGTAGCCGGCTGCCGCGAGGGCTTGCTCAATCAGGGCGGCACGGTATCCGGTGCGGGCCAGCATGGAGCGGCCGCGAAACTGCTCGAGTTCCTCGTCGCCGTGGTGCACCGAGCTGACCCACTCCGGCCCCTGCCGTGTGAACACGCCGAACTTGGTGGAAGTCGATCCAGGGTTGATGACGAGGACGGGGTTACTGTGGTGCGGCACGGCTTTCTCCCCACCCATGCTACACTCAATGCAACACCAGAATTCGATCCAGAAGTTCTTGCCTGTTCCGAGTTACCGCTCCACACGCAAACTTCAGCATTGCGTTCGGCGGTAATTCAAAAAGGAGCAACACACCCATGGAACAAGGCACTGTCAAGTGGTTCAACGACGCAAAAGGTTTTGGATTCATCACCCGGCAGAATGGCGAGGACGTATTCGTCCATCACACCGCGATTCAGTCGCAAGGCTTCCGCTCACTGCAGGAAGGCCAGCAAGTTCAGTTCAACGTGGTCAAGGGACCCAAGGGCTGGCAGGCTGAGAACGTGCAGGCCGTCTAAGCCTGAACATCAGATCTGAAACAGCGGAGGGACGGCCAATCAGCCGTCCCTCTTGTTTTGCCCGTGTACTGGACTTACAGAATTCTCAACAGGTCACAGTAATTCTGTCTTCGCTTCACAGCGGCTGGCCGAGGCGTTTTTCGAGCTGGCTGCGGTAGGTGCGGCTGACGCGCGTCCGTGAGCCGTTCTTGAGCACCGCCTCGAACTCGCCGTGGGAGATGGGCTCAAGCTGCAATACGCTCTCAATGTTGATGAGGGCGGAGCGGTGCACGCGGACGAAGCGGCGCGGGTCGAGTTTCTCCGCCAGGTCGTTCAGGGCCGCGCGATAGAGCAGTTCCTTGCCGCCGACGTGCAACGTGACATAGACGCCGGCCGCCTCAATCCAGTCGATATCGATGACGCGAATGAAGCGCGTGGTGCCGCCAGCCTTTACCACCAGGCGATCGAGCCGCCGTTCCGGGCCGGGCGGCGCAGAATTCACCATCTTCATCACGCGATGGCCAAACTCGCGCATGCTGCGCTCGTCGAGCCGGGCTTTGGCGCGGGCCATGGTTGCCTCGAATCGCTCGTCGCTGAAGGGTTTCAGCAGATAGTCGAGCGCGTTGGCCTCAAAGGCGCGGATAGCGTGCTGGTCGTATGCGGTAACAAATACAGTGAGCGGCATCTGGGCGGCGCCGATAGCGTCGATGACACCGAGGCCATCCAACTCCGGCATCTGCACGTCGAGAAAGAGCAGATCCGGATCTTCCTTCTGGATCATTTCAACGGCGGTTTGTCCGTCTGCGGCCTCGCTGACTGACGCGATCTGGTCATCGCGGCGCAGCAGATCGGCAAGGCGCTGCCGGGCCGGAAGCTCGTCATCGGCAACGAGAACGCGAATGGGCTCAAGCGTATGCGCGTTCATCGGCTTCGTCTCCCACGAGGCGCAAGGGCAGCGACACCTCGACAACGGTACCGCCCTCGGCGCGATTCCTGACTACAAACCGGCTTTTGCCATTGGGATGGATTCCGGCAATGCGCTGCCGCGTGATCGAGAGGCCCAGTCCCTCTGAGCCCTCCAGACTCCAGCCGAGGGGTAGGCCGACGCCGTCGTCCATGACGCGAATCTCCAGCCGCTCGCCCTCCGGCCTGGCGCGGACAATCAACATTCCCCCGGAAGCGCGGCGCGAGATTCCGTGGCGGATCGCATTCTCCACTAACGGCTGAATGAACATGGAAGGCACGGCGGCGTACTTGACCTCCGGTGCGACGTCGATGACCACACGAAGCTGGTCGCCGAAGCGAATTTTCTGGATTTCGAGGTAGTGCTCGATGAACGCCAACTCCTCGGCGAGCGGGACCTCCTGGCGATCTTTCGATTCGAGGGACATGCGCAGCAGGTCGCCGAGGTGTTCGATCATGCGGCGGGTCAGCTTGGGATCGCGTTCGACGTGCGAGGAGATGGTGTTTAGCGCGTTGAAGAGGAAGTGGGGGTCGAGCTGCATGCGGAGGGCGTTCAATCGCGCCTCGCTGAAGCTATTCTCCAGGCGCTCGAGGCGGAGTTCACTGTTCACGAAACGGCCGTAGTACTGATAAGCCTGCAGGCCGCCGAGGATCACCCAGTAAATGAGCCAGCACCACAGCTGCCATCCCACCCCTTCCGCGCTGAAGATCTGCCGAAAGGTGAGCGAGCTCCAGGGCGTTACCCCAAAGAGGGCGCGGATGGTCGTAAACAGGTAGAAGTAGATTTCGGTAAAGAACAGGCTGGCCAGGATGTGCACGGCAAGCCGGCGTCCAATCTCTCTTGCCGAGAAGGGCAAACGGTGGTCCAGGAGAACGATGAGGGGAGTGAGGAGGCCCCAAACCCAGAATTGCGCGAGGTAAATGCGGAGTTCGTCGTGAAAGCGGCTGGTCCCCAAAACCGGCAGGGCAAAGAGCACTCCGGCCACCGTGCATATCACTGCACCGATCAGCGCCACTCCCCACCAGCGCTGCCCCAGGCGGCCTATCCACGAAGTCCGTGTGTGCTCATCGTCAGGACTGGCCCATCCTCCGGATTGTGCTCTCGCCGCCACTCTTTTACCGCTCACATTTGGTGCAGGTTCTGGATCGGAAACCAGACGTGGATCGGTCTGTACCGATTCGGTCACCACATTATCTCCCATTGTTGACCTCCTCGTTCTGGCGCGACCCACCTGGAGGAGACCGTGCACTGGTATTCGGCAACCGTAAACCAACCGCGGGGCCGCATCCACGTTTATGTCGTCATCGGGCCTTTGTGGATTCTGATCCGGCTTCGCATTCATTTGGGAAGGGGCGGGTGCGTGCATGAAGCGGATCAAGCTGGATCGCGGCCTCGCTTTCTTCGCCATTCGATTCTTGTTACCATTGAATTCAAATCGCCTGATGGAAAGAGGATTTCTCAGTGGCAGACACCAAGAAGATTGAAGACAAGACAGAGCGCAAGAAGCTGAAGCGGACCGCACGCAAGAAGGCCGCCCCGAAGGCCAAGCGCACCACCCCACGCGGCTCCCTCAAGAAAAAGGTCAAGAAAATGGTTCGTGGTCAGTCGAAGCGGTAAAGACAGCTCTCAGCCGTCAGCCTTCAGTCTTCGGCCTGTTTGTGCCGGGCGAAGGCTGATGGCGGAAGGCTGAGAACTCTGCAATTCTGCATCTTCTCCATGTACACTTCGTCAAAGGCCTCCTCACCCCATGCCCGAAACGTCCAGCGACAGTGCCAGCCGAAGGACCCTCGCAGGCCAACTGCGCGCCTGTAAGTCCATTGACAAGCTGATCCGCGAATCGGAAGAGCCCGAGCACGCGCTCAAAAAGACGCTCGGGCCGTGGTCATTGACCGCACTCGGCATTGGCGCCGTTATCGGCTCAGGGATCTTCACCGTGATCGGGACGGCGATGGCGGGGCAGAAGTTCGACACGCCCGAGATCAGCAACACGCCGCTGGTCCACTACCTGCTGACCCACACGGCGATGGCCGGGCGGCCGGGCGCTGGGCCCGCGCTTGCGATTTCGCTGGTGCTGGTCGCGATTGTTTGTGTGTTCACCGGGCTCTGCTACGCGGAGCTGGCGTCGATGATTCCCATCGCGGGCTCGGCCTACACGTACACCTACGCCACGCTGGGCGAGCTGGTGGCCTGGATCATCGGCTGGGACCTGATTCTCGAGTACGCCTTCTCAAACATGAGCGTCAGCGTCGGATTTGCCGCACATATCGAGGCGCTGCTGGAGTGGTTTGGCCTGCATCCCGCGCTCAAATGGATTTCGCCTGCCTACCTGCCGACGGGACTGCAGGACCTGGCCGGGAACGACCTCTACAAGCCGGGCTGGCACTTCGGCTTCAACATCCCGGCGTTCCTCGTCGTGATGATACTGACCGTCATTCTCGTCCGCGGCATCCGCGAGTCGGCCCGCACCAACAACATCCTGGTGATGGTGAAGATCGTGGCGATTCTCGCCTTCATCATTGCCGCGGCCAGCTTCGTCAAGCCGGTGTACTGGCATCCCTTCATGCCCAACGGCTGGACGGGCATGCTTTCCGGCGGGTCGATTATCTTCTTCACGTATATCGGATTCGATTCGGTTTCGACGGCGGCCGAGGAGTGCAACAACCCGCAGCGCGACTTGCCGTTCGGAATCCTTGCCACGCTGGTGGCCTGCACGCTGCTCTATGGCGGCGTGGCGATCGTGCTGAGCGGCATCGTGCCGTGGCAGTCGATCATGGGCGACGGAGCTCCGGTGGTAAACGCCCTCAAGCGCCTCTCGCTCCAGCCCGGCGGACACAACCTGCACTGGGTTGAGCTGGTGGTGCTGATCGGCGCGATGCTGGGCATGATCTCTTCGATCCTGGTCTTTCAACTGGGCCAGGCCCGGGTGTGGTTTGCCATGTCGCGCGATGGCCTGCTTCCCAAGGTCTTCGGCAGGATTCACACGCGCTACCGCACTCCGGCTGTCGCTACCTGGGTTGCAGGATTCCTGGTGGGGATTCCGGCCGGGCTGCTCGATATCGGCACGGTTTCGAACCTCTCCAACATCGGCACGCTGTTTGCGTTTGTGCTGGTTTCAATTGCCGTGCTGATCCTGCGCTACCGCGAGCCGGAGCGGCATCGCGCCTTCCGCGCGCCGATGGGCGCCGTGTTCCCGGTGCTCAGCATCATCTTCTGCATCGTGCTGATGATGGGCCTGGAAGTGCTGACCTGGACGGCGTTCTTCATCTGGCTCTTCACCGGCCTGCTGATCTACTTCTTCTATAGCCGGCACCGGTCGGAGTTCGCAGGGCAGCGGTAGTTTGTTTCGGCTATCATCAACGGCAATCATGAACAGTTTGATCCTGGGCGCTGCAATTTTCCTTGCAAGCGCCTCCCCAATGTTGGCCTCCGACAACCCTGCCGCGCAGCAGATCCTCGACACTGCGCAAGGTCCGGGAGATCTTTTTCAGGAAAATATCGGTCCGTTTCAACTGGACGTCGATTTCACTGCCCAGTTCAATGTCCCTGCTCACGGTCACCTGACAATAAAGTGGAAATCCAAAGACCAGTGGTGGAGCGAGGTGAGTGTCTCCGGTTTCGAGCAGACCACGATCCGAAATGGCCAGATGGAGCACACGGTTCGGAATCTCGGTTTCACTCCAAATCGAGTGAGCCAGCTTTTCTCGTTGGTTGAGCCTTTGGTCCTCTCTGAGTTTGTCGCGAAGAAGCAAAATGGAGTTTCGCAGACGTGTGTTCAAGCTCACCGCAAAGGGTTCGATCGCGACATGCTTGATATTTGTGTTGATCCGGCTTCGCACAACCTGCTGAGCGAGGATTGGCGGAGATTTGATCAGAAATCCATCAGAGAAGAGTTTGCCGATTTACATTGAGTTCAGTGGAATTCGTTATCCGAGAAAGTTCGAACTGCTCGAAAACGGCGGTGAAGCCATCTCCGCCAATGTGACCGGCGTGCATAAGATCGCCTTCGACCCGGCTCTGCTTGTCGCTCCCAAAGGCGCGATTGAGCGGCGTCGCTGCCCGGGAATGAAGCCGCCCGGGGTTATCTACCGGCCTGCACCGACGCCCCCTTCGAGCGGTTCCGGCGGAAATACATCCGCTGCCGTGACGATCCTCACCGATGGCTCGGTAGGCAACGTTCACGTCATCGACAGTGGCGGCAAGAATATTGATGATCGGGCGGTCGAGGCTCTGAAGAAGTGGAAGTTCAAGCCGGCCATGTGCGGCTCAGAGCCAGTTGTCGCCGATATTATGGTCGGCATCTCTATCGAAAAATTCTAGAAGTGGTTGCGGAGATCCGTGGAGGTCGAACGGAAACATCCCTCAGGGGCTAAAGTGCGTGCGTGAGAACCGATTTCGAGGGGATTTCGGAGGAACTGTCAGAGATCTTTCGTTCGAAGAAATAGCAGGTTAGCGCCGCTTCGCGGCATGGCAAGTTAGCAAGTTAGCTATGAGATGCCGGTTCTCACGCGGACACTAAAGCCCGCAGTTCTATTGGCCCGTTTTCGGCACGCCCTTTCACAAAACCGTGCATGCAACCAGTTCTAAGATTCGCCCCTGATTCAGCTTTCTGGCCCCTCATTACCGCTAAGCAGAAACCAAGCCAGATTCGTTATGGCTGCGCCGAAAAACATTCCAGCAACGACCAGAAAAACGATGTCAGTATTGAGCGAAAAGTTCAGAGCCTGGTGAATCTTTGCGAAGTCCTCCTTTATCACGAGATACAGCAGGATGGCACCGGAGAGAATTGGGACAAATACTGTAGGAACGAGTTTTCTGTTCAGCTTCTTCACGGCGGCCTCCTTTTTCTGTGGGGAATGATGGCAAAGATAGCATAGCCAGTATCTGCCCAGGGACTCTGGCACACTGATGATCACTTCACCCGCGTCAACAGATGTGGGTTGCCGGTAGTCGACGCTCTTCGTGCAAGCTCAACTCAAAGTCCAACGCATCGGTTTTCCGGGTGCGCTAACGCCAGTTCAGCACGATTGAGCCGTCTGCATGCCGATTGAAGGACGAGCGCTTGCCGTTGACTTCGCTGTGCGATAGCGACTTGGCGGCTTGCTCGGGGATCGCAATCTCGACCGTCCACTCGCCGGCCCGCGAAGGTGCGTACCAGCCTTCGTAGCGACCGTTCGCCTTGACCACGCCGACCAGCGGCGAATCGAAGCGGTAGGACTCCACAGGAAGAGCAAGGTTCACCTTCATCCCAGCGCCCGTGAATTCGATCCCCAGCAATTTCGAGGCTGCGTAGAGCGAGCAAGCATGGGAGTGCACGTTGAGCACCGGAAAATCGGTGCCGTGGAAGAACATCTCATTCGCCGCCCCGCCGGGGTGTTTGCTGATCGGCGAGTTCCAGGAGTCGTTGCCGCTCCACACGCCGTACCAGAATTCGGGGTAGGCTTTGGCGTGGTGCGCGAGCGTGTTCTTCTTCCACTCGTCCCATGCCATGGCGGGATCGATGCCCGCAAGCGCCCACACCAGCGTCTGATTCAGCGACGGCCAGATCGCGCCCATCTCCAGCGTTCCCAGGCTGCCGCCGCCGACCGATCGCATGTCGGAACCGTCGCTCATCTGCGCGGCTCCCAGCGGTCCGCGGCGGAGTTGTTCGTTGATGGTTGCGACAAGCTGGCGCGACTGCGCATCGGTGGCGGCGCCGGACAGGATGGCCCACGGCTGCGGCTCAATCCACAACGTCGTTTCCCCCAGCCAGCCCAGCTTCTGCCCCAGCCAGGCGCGCCGGAACCATTTGCCGTTCCATTGCGCCTGCACCGCCTCGCGATGCTGCTCGGCGTTGCGGCGCACCTCCTTGGCCATCGATGAACTGCCGCCGGCGTAGTCGAGCATGCGCGCGTAGTAGTCGAAAACCCAGGCCGCCATTGCGGAGTTCAGGACGCTTTCGCTTTTTTCGACGCACTCCTTGAACGCCGACTGCGCCCAGGTGTAGATGAGGCCGTCGTTCCAGTCGTCCACGCGCATGCGCATGACGCCGTGCTCGCCCACGCCGACATCGTTGACCTGGTGCCGGTAGCAGCGCTCGAGCAGATTGCGAACCGTCTCCATACGGCCGGAAGTTGCGGAAAGCAGCGTGGGGATCTTCTCGTTCAGAAAGTCGACGTCGCGCGTTGCCAGCACGTACTCGCTGGCGGTCCAGAGCAGCCACAGGGGCAGGTCGCTGGCCTTGTCGGAGATCATGGGGGCGACTACGCCGTGGCCCACGATGGCATACGGAAGCGAGCCGTCGTCGCGCACCTCCCTGAGCGTGTAGCGCAGGATGCTGCGCACGATCTCAGGGTCGCTGAACAGGAACGGCAGGCAGTGTTGCAGCGGATCGCGCGCCGCGCCCTGAAATCCCATCGTGTACTGGTAGAAGCCGTTCTGGTTGAGGATGTGCTCGCCGAAGAAGTCGTCGAACGTCTGGCTGCTGCGCAGGTAGTAGTGATTCCAAGTGGCTTCGCGCTTGATCCATGGCTCGGAGGGAACATCGAAGCGCATGCCCCGGCGCTTCCATTCCTCACTCGATTGCCGCAGCGACGAGGCAGCGGTCTTTTCGTATTTGGCGATGAGCGCATCGAGCGTGAACCCCGCGGGCAGATAGCCGTAGAGAAAGCGGACGGTCAGCGATTGACTGGGAGCGAGGCGCAATGTCTGCTCCAGGAGCAGGCCGGCGTGGGTTCCGCTCTCGGCGAGGCTGCCGTTGAGGGGCTGCTTGAGGCCTGCGGGATTTGCAGGTCCGCCGGCGCCGAAGAAGGTAGCAGCATCGGAACTGGATCCGCTGGCCGGAGCTTCGAGCGAAGCGAGGAACGTCTGCGGCAAGTCGAGGCTCTCGAACTCGGTGCCAGGCTTGAGGTCTTCAACCGGAGAGATGAAGCCGTAAGGCATTGCGCGCAGGATTCCCTTGGCGTGCTGCCACGCTGCTTCTTCCTCAGGCGATCGGCCTTCGAAATGCTTTGACTCGAGCAGGCCGCGTTTTTCGAGCAGGGAGACGTGATGGGTGAAGCGGCGGCCGAGATCGCGGCGCCACTCGGTTTGCGTGTGATTCCCGGCCATTGCCTCGATGAACGCGCGAAAGGAGAACTGATAGGGCTGGCATCCCCAGTACTCGACCCAACGCACGGTGGCGGGAACATCGCGGTGATTGGTGATGGTGGCCTGCGAGATCAGCACCGGATCGTCGCCGAAGGGCGCGGAGATGACCTGGTCGACCGAGT
The DNA here is from genome assembly GCA_963774175.1 of uncultured Acidobacteriaceae bacterium. Taxonomy (GTDB): domain Bacteria; phylum Acidobacteriota; class Terriglobia; order Terriglobales; family Acidobacteriaceae; genus Telmatobacter. Next base: position 17,160 of record CAVZDT010000003.1, on the reverse strand, counting down.
AGCCTTTGGACGCGACGCGCTTGCGATAGTAACCCACGCCGAAGACGCGTTCGAAATTGGGATTGCTGCCGTCGTAGTAGGTGGAGAGCATCTCCTCGCCATCGGTCACGTAGCCGAGGCCGCCGCCGAACTGACTGGTCGTGGGATCGACGTCGTTCAGGAACTTCGGGCAGCCTTCATCCTGCCGGACGCGCACGTGGCCGTAGTTGGAGGCGATGGCGGTGATGCGGTCGTTGCCGACCTGGTGAATGTGCTCGGTGGGAGCCAGGACTCCGGGCTGCACCGGCGTGACGGCGCGGGGATCGGTCGTCTGGTTGGCGGTGTAACGAAATGCGGGCAGGTCAAATTCATCCGTGATCCATGTGCCGAAGTGCCCTGAGCCAAACGGCGGCGCCGGCTCTCCGGCGGCGGTTGCCCCGCGGTCCACCTGCCAGATCGTGGATGCGCCCAGTCTGCCGGCGACAGCTACGCCAAGCGTGCCTCGTAAGAACTCCCTGCGCGTCGGTTCCATGTGCCCGCCTCTTTCAGCGATGAACTGCATCGAATCCTTCGACCCCACAGTGTATTCCTCCGGGTCGACCAGCAAACCTGACCCGATACACTCGAAGAATGGACGATATCCAGACGTTCATTCATCGATTGCCGAAGGCTGAACTTCACCTGCATCTTGAAGGCACCATCATGCCCGCGACGCTGGTTGAGCTGAGCCAGCGGCACGACGGCGCTGCCGTTACGCAGGCTGAGGCCGAAGCGCTCTACCGCTTCACGGACTTTACCGCCTTCATCGAGGCTTTTCGGGCAGTGACGCGTCAACTGATTCACGCGGAGGATTACGAACTGGCGGCGTGGCGCATGATGGAGCGGCTTGCCAAGCAGGGAGTGGTCCATGCCGAGGTGTTTATCTCGGTGGGCGTGATCTACATGTGGCGCAATCACGACCCGGAGTGTTTTGAGCCGATCTTCGCCGGCCTGGAGCGGGCTCGGAAGCGGGCGGAGCGCGAGCTGGGGCTTTCGGTCTACTGGATCTTCGACGCCGTGCGCCATTTCACCATTCCCGAAGCCGAACGCGTGTTTGCGAAGGCGGCCGAAATGCATGCCGAATATCCATCGATCATCGGCATCGGCCTGGGCGGCGATGAGCGCCAGTGCGGTTCGGAGCCGTTTCGCCAAATGTATGCGCGGGCCAAAGAGGCTGGGCTGCGGCTGACGAATCATGCCGGCGAGACGACTGGCCCGGAAGCCATCTGGGAGGCGCTGGCGATCGGGTCGGAGCGGCTGGGGCATGTGCTTTCAGCCTGTCGGGATGAATCGCTCCTCCAGGAATTAAGAGCACGGAGTGTCGGGATGGAGTTGAATCCGACGTCGAATGTTCGCACCGGGGTCTGCGCATCGTTTGCGGCCCATCCGCTGCGGCGCTACTTCGACAGAGGGCTGCTGGTGACGATCAACTCGGACGATCCGGCGTTCTTCGGGTCGGACATTGCGAACGAGTATCTGCTGGCGCACAGCGAGCAGGGATTTTCGCGGGATGAACTGCGAGATCTTGCAGCGAACTCCTTCCGCGCAAGTTTTCTTCCCGCGGCAACGCGGGATTCATGGCTCAGCAAACTAGCAGGAACATATTAATGACGTTGGATCGCATCCAACCAAAGTTGTAGTCTCACCGTTCGCAGTGGGATACGTCCAAAAACCAGTTGGGCTATCATTAAGTAAGGAGTGTACGTCTTCTTTATGTCCGCAGACTCCAGCAGCCTCACGCTTCTCGACGAGCAAGACGAGAGCAAAACCTTGAAGGTCATCGGGTGGTTCTCCATCGGCATGGCCGTAGCGGCGATCGGGATCTATGTGGGTCGCGAACTTCGCCTGCGCTACAAGTTCAAGAAGCGGACACCGTACGATTTCTACTCGAGCGCCGGGAACCAGCAGTCGACCGAGTTTGGCGTGGGCATCTAGTCCAGCCGGAGTCGCAGCGCAAAATGCCGCCCTGGGGCGGCATTTTTATTTCCTGTTCATATCAATCAACCTCACTCGTGATGCGACGCGCTCAGGGTTGTTCCGAGGCTGAAGCACACGTTGGCTTTTTGGCGACGTTTTCGGGACGGCTGAAGAGGCTGCGGAAAAAACGTCTTGTGCGCGCGAATCGCGACATAAATCATCCCAGAGGGCTCAAAATCCATCGCCTTTTCGGCCATTTTCGGCACGACTAAAACAGCTTGCTGAAGAAGTCGGAAATTTGAACGAAGCGTCGCGAGGGGCTAAAGCTCGTACCCATTTTGTAGCGTTTATGGCCTGGCTGAAGCCATGCCCTTGTTACAAAACCTCGTTTTCTCGGGTTTTTCAGCAAACTGTAGAGTCGAGCCCTGACACGAGACTCGCTTCGACGTTGTTTCCGCCGCCTGTGAAGTCGTGGCCTGATACGGACCGGACCCGGTTGGACCCGCTTCGATGCAGATTTGCACGGATGAAGTAATCGCTTGGCGAGCGTCGCGGGTACCCGGCGGGCGGTTACCGAATTGCGCTACATCTCAGGATGCGAATGGCACATCTGAGTAAAAGAGAAGAGCTTGCATGAACTACCTATTTGCACATTGGTTCGTCTCCCTCGCCGGAACTTTATTTCTCGGCATGACTGCGATGGTTCTGCATGAATTCGGGCACCTGGTGACGTCGCTGATGGTCGGCATCAAGGTGAAAAGCGTCGGGCTGTGCATGAAGGGCATGTACATCGTGCGCGATGCCGGCACGCCGACGAAGAACCTGCTGATCTCGCTCGCCGGGCCGCTGACCAATGTCGCGCTGATCCTGCTTTTTTGGGGACATTCACCGAAGTTTGTGCTCGCTAATCTCTGCCTCGCCATCTGCAACCTGGCGCCGGTAAGAGGCTCGGACGGCGATCGCGCTCTCCGCTGTATCGAGCAGATACAGCGGGAGACGGTTAGTGTGCCGCAGGGAGAATAGACAGCCTTCAGCTTTCAGCCTTCAGCTTTCAGCCTTCAGCTTTAGCTCTCGGCTATCTCTTGGGCTTTTATTATGCAACCATTCGGTTGCGGGTTGCCCCTCCCCCCCGTACTCTGTGAAGAAAGTCTGTGCTTTCAGGGGCTTACAAAGGGAGATCCCGGGCAAAGTATTGCCAGCGTTAAAGTTAGCCTGAGAGTCCTCTCAGCAAAGCACTTACAATCCATGGTGAGTCGACTTGAACCGGTGGGTTCGGGCTCCGTTCTGAGGAGTCGGAGTCGAGCTGGTTGAAGACACTCTCTTATTGTGCGCCCGGAGCAGGAAATAACCTGCAAAACGGGCTGAAGGAATTTGGCGTTGGGAATCATGAGGTTGGAAGCCGAGTGAGCTAGCCGGGACTTGACAGCGCCGAAATCCCCGGGCGGGGCGAGAGCAGGTGGTCGTGACTTTGGACGGTGCGGTGCTCTGGCCGAATCCTCGCTGTTGATCTAACCTGTTCCCTGATCCCTGATCCGCTGATCCCTGATCCCTGATCGCTGTTCCCTGATCTCTCATCCGCTTGCTCCTGCTACCCTCTTTGCATGGGGCGCATTCGGGTTCTTTCTGACCAGGTGGCAAACCAGATTGCCGCCGGCGAAGTGGTCGATCGTCCTGCCTCGGTGGTCAAGGAGCTCCTCGAAAATTCACTCGATGCCGGGGCGAATCGCATCCGCATTGAGGTCGAGGCCGGTGGGCGCAAGCTGATCCGCATTGCGGACGATGGGCACGGGATGAATCGCGACGATGCGCTGCTGGCCTTTGAGCGGCATGCGACTTCGAAGATCCGCACGGCCGACGAGCTGCTGTCGATTGCGACGCTGGGATTTCGCGGCGAGGCGCTGCCCTCGATCGCGTCCGTGGCGCGGGTGACGCTGGAGACTTCGAGCGAAGACGAAGCTAACCGGGACACGCCTGGAGATTGCCGGGGGCAAGATTCTGCACGTGGAAGATGCGGCGCTGCCGCGCGGAACCACGATCTCGGTCTGCTGATCTCTTCTTCAACACGCCGGCGCGGCGGAAATTTCTGCGCGCGGAGTCGACCGAGCTTTCACACGTGACGGCGCTGGTGACGCACTATGCGCTGGCGCATCCGGAGAAGCATTTCGAACTGGTTTCGGCTTCGCACACGCTGGTCTCGGCGCCGCCGGTGAGCCGCCCGGCAGAGCGGATCTACCAGATCTTCGGCAAGGAGACGCTGGGACAGCTTCTGCCGGTGGCTGCCGAGACGCCGTTGGAGCGTGCGGGACTGCCGGAGCCGCCGCCGTGGAAACGCGATCCGGACGGAACCGGCGCGGAGGCCGGGGATGCTGCGGCTTTCCGGGTTCTATTCGAAGCCGGAGCTGCAGAAGCTGAATCGCAACTCGATCTACATCTTCGTGAACAAGCGGCTGATTCGCGACCGGCTGCTGCTGCACGCGATCGCCGAGGCGTATCGGAACATCATTCCGCCGACCAGCTCGCCGGTGGTGCTGCTGTTTCTGGAAATGCCGCCGGAAGAAGTGGACGTGAATGTGCACCCGGCGAAGACCGAGGTGCGGTTTCGGCAGCAGTCGCTGGTGCACGACTTTGTGCGGGACAGCCTCAGGAACGCGCTGATCGCGGCGCGTCCCGCGGCGGGCTTCCGGGCGGCGCTGGAGTCGTCGCCGGCCGCGACGCCTTCGCTGATTCCCGTCCCCGGATCGAGGCTGCCGGGGTCGCCGGAGGAACTACCGGCGGACAGCGATGGCGGAGAGTACGGATCGGCTAACGCGGAGTCGTTCAGCCTGACTTCGCGCCCGGTTTCGCCCGTACCTGGAAAGCTACCCTTCGGCGAGGGTGAGATTGCAGCGCATGTGGAGCAGCAGGCGCTGCGGCAGGTTGCGGCGGCACTGATGGAGCCGCCAGCCCGGGCGGGGCAGGAGAGCTGCTCGCCGGACTATTCGTTTGCTACCAGCGGTCCGGCAGTCAGCCAAGATGGCGCGGCCCAGGTAGAAGCCGAGCAGGCGGCAGCCAACCTCAACCGGCTGGGCTCGTTGCGTCCACTGGGACAGCTGCGCGAGTCGTTCATCCTGGCAACGGGCGACGAGGGCCTGTGGATCATCGACCAGCATGTTGCACACGAACGGGTGCTCTTTGAAAAGATCCTGCGCGACCGGAAAGTGGAGCACGTGCAGCGGCAAAGGCTGCTGATGCCCGTGCTGGTGGAGCTGAAGCCGTGGCAGATGGTGGTATTCGCCCAGATCGCCGGGGAGCTGGAACGGAACGGATTCGAGGTTGAGCCGTTTGGTCCACAGACGCTTGCGGTGAAGGCGGCGCCGGTGGGTCTGGAGGGTACGGCCCTGGAGCGGATGCTCAACGAAGTGATCGAGCAGTGCAGCGAAGCATCTGGCGAAGCCGCGCTGAATGAGGATCTTACGGCGCTGAGGACGCGGATTGCGGCGTCGATTGCGTGCCATTCCGCAATCAAAATCAACACCCCACTTGACCCGAAGCGAATGGAGTGGCTATTGTTGGAACTTGCAAAGACCGAGCATCCTACGAGTTGCCCCCACGGCCGTCCGATAGCTCTGCTGTACTCCTGGAAGGACATTCAGCGGGCCTTCCATCGAATTTAAAAGGCATTTAGAATAAACATGGGTAGCGATCCTCCGCCTAGTGCGAGAGTTGCTGGGCCTAGCGCCGAACCCGGAAGTGAGGTTTTTCTTTGACATCGGAGCAATTAGTACAAGCGCGCGCCGAAAGGATGCGCCAAAACGGCCTTGGAACTCTCACCTTGGACGAAGCCCGTACCTGGATTGAAGAGACCGGACTTTGCCTTTTCTTGCCTAAGCGCCAATTTTCCTCTGCTGTTGCGCCATCATTTGTTGAAGCAGTATGCGGGCCGGTCGGATGCGACCCCTGATCCGAAGACCGTCGCGCTTGCAGAAGAACTGCTCGTTCGCCTTGAGAATGAAGGAGTTGCGGTCAGGCTCAATCTGCTGGGCCAGCCCGGCGAGCAGCCCGATTTCGTGGTAGCCGGATGGGTTCTGCCCTACGTATATGCCCTGAGGGGCGACCGCGACTGGCGGCGCAACCCGCAACTGACCGGCTCGCGGCAGGTTTCGCAGCTCGCAGTTCAGGTTTACAAGCTGCTGGAAGGCGGAGACCTGACGGTTTCGCAGCTCAAGCAGGGCCTGGGACGGGAAGTCACAGAGTCCGCGGTCATTCGCGCCATCACCGAGCTTTGGCAGCAGTTGCGGATCATTCCGATGATCGCAGCCCGGGGACAGGCGGCCAAGTGGCAATTGCTCCGCACCAGGTTCCAGCGGGCCATCGCCGAGGGCGCGTCTACTTCTCAAGTGACGGCAATTTCAGTACTTGCTTCCATTTACCTGCAGGCGGTGATTGCCGCCAGCATGGAGGATGTGGAGTTGTTTCTGGCTCCCCTGACGGCTCGCAGCAAGATACGCGAAGTGATTCGCGGGCTGGTGGCGACGCGCCAGGTGCATACTATCTCGCTGGGGCACGCACCGCACTTCTACGTGGCGGGAACGCTGCCGGAGTTCGAGCCGGCTTCAACCATGTACGCGAGTGCGACCATGCCCGCCTCGGCCTACTTCCTGCGTTCTTTTGAACGGGAAGACGAGGCGCCGAGTCCAGCGGTTTCGCTTCCATTTGCGCAGCAGCCCGGCGTTTTCAAGCAGCAGCCAGGCGTTTTCAAGCAGCAGCCGACAGCATTTCAGCCCAAGCCCCCTGCGCCCGCACCGGTGGAAGAGCAGGAGACGGCAAACCACCAAGTGCCGCGGACTCCCGTGCGGCATCCTCAGGCGAATGGGAAACCGGAAACGGCCCGCACGCACTTCAGCCGTCCCGCTTCAAACGGACATGATCGCAAACCGGCGGCTTCAGTCCGATCGGGTCAGTCGGTTTCGAAGGGACGTCCTGCGCGGAGGAATTCCGACGCAAGGCCGGGAACTTCGCGACCGCAGAACGGTTCGCATCCGTCGTCGAGCCCGCGGTGGGGCGCGGCGAAGAACGGCAACGGTAAGCACGCATCCACTCACTCGGGTAATGGGTCGCATGCGAGTCACTCGAGCAATGGATCGCATGCGGGCAACGGGTCGCGGAATGGCACTTCAGCGCGGACTGCGAGCAAAAACGGTTCGCATCGCCCTGGGAAGCCGGCGGGACCAACGTGGAGCAAGCGCAACGGAAGCGTCAAGGCGAAGCCTGCATCCGCCCGCAAGGAGATGCGGCCAGCACGCAAGAGCCGCCCGACGCTGACAGCTGCGGGACGCACCAGTGCGAGCGGAAAGCGATACTTCAATAACCGCTCGAAACAGGGGACAAAGAAGCGCGGATGAGTGCGGACCAGACTCCCGAGCAAAAGCCCAAGCGAAATTTTGTTGTAGCCATTGACGGGCCGGCCGGCGCGGGCAAAAGTACGATTGCCCGCCACCTGGCCCAGCACTTTGGCCTGCTGAACATGGAGACGGGCGCGATGTACCGCGCCTTTGCTCTGAAAGCGCTGCGCCTGGACGTTCCGCTGGATGATCCGGCGGCACTGGAAATGCTGGCGGCCGAAACCGACATCAAGCTCGAACCGGGCGAGGAAGAGAATCGCGTTTTGCTGGATGGCGAGGACGTGACGGGACAGATCCGGAACCAGACGGTGACAGATGCGGCGTCGCGGGTGAGCGTGTTTCCACCGATTCGCGCGTTCATGGTGAAACGGCAGCAGGAGATGGGCGCCAAGGGCGGCGTGGTGATGGAAGGTCGCGATATTGGGACGGTCGTGTTCCCCAACGCCGAGGTCAAGATTTTCCTGGATGCGGCGCCGGAGGTCCGGGGCATGCGGCGCTATGACCAGATTGGTCAGATTGGCCAGCAGGGCGCCAAGCCCGTGCCTCCGCCGGATGAAGTGATTCGAGACTTGCGGGCACGGGACGAGCGGGACCGGAATCGCGCCGATTCTCCGCTCAAGCCGGCGCGGGATGCGTTCCTGTTGGATTCAACCAACCTGACGCTCGAAGAAGCGGTGAAAGCGGCGGAATCGGCTGTAGATGCCTGGCTGGTCAGGAACGGCCTGGCCGATCCCCGCAAATAAATGAATTATAAGTATCTTAGATTCGGCGCCGACGCAGATGAGGGTTCCTGAGGTCCTTGGATTTTCATGCATTCCTGAGGGATTGTCTGAAACACTAGTCAGGTGAACGGGGCTCTTTCCTCCGAGCACGTTGTGGAGCCTGGAGATTATCAAATGTCGATTTCCTGCATAGAGTGCGGCTCCTCGAATGTGCGGCAAGCCCATTTTCGGCTATCGGACGCGATTTACCTTTTTTTGTTGAGGTACCCGGTGCGCTGCCGGAGTTGCAAAAGCCGGTGGCATGCATCGCTTATCGCGGCGCGCCTTTTGCCAGCTTCTCCGCTGCGCCGCCGCAGCACCGCGAAGAGCTGAAGTCGGACTCATGTGCCTGTAGCGCTGATTCAAGCATGTTGGCTTGAGGCGCGATGCGATTCCAGATTTCTGGAGATAGCAGCGTGTCGACACAGTTTTCGGGAGAGCTGTGTGCACAGTCGGGCGCCGCATGCTATAGGCTTGAGAGATCATGGAGATGACCTGCAGTCGCTGCCACCAGGTGGTTCCGGCCGATAGCTGCTTCTGCTCGGCATGCGGGCTGCCGCAACTGGTTTACTCGACTGAAGGAGATAGTGCGCCTGCGGCGGCGGAGCGCTGGCAAGAGACGGGGAGGGATGCCGGTTCGATCGACTGGAAGCTGGGCATGCGCACGGCGGCAGTGCTGGCGGTCCCGGCCGGACTGCTTTCTTCAGGAATTTCTCCGTTGAGCTGGCTGGGTGTTTTCTGGGTGGCGGGAGCGGCTGCCTGGGCCGTGGTGCTGTATATGCGCAGCCAGCGGCCGGCATGGATCACGATGGGCGCGGGGGCGCGGATCGGGCTGGTGACCGGCCTGATCGCCGGGTGGCTGGCTTTTGGCGTGAGCGGAGTCGGATTCTTCGTGACCCGTGTGGTGCTGCACCAGGGCAGCCAGATCGATTCGGCGTGGCGCGATTATGTGGACAAGAACGAACAGATGTCGCAGCAGATTCTGACGAAGATGGGGGCGTCGAGCGACGAGATCCAGGCCAGCATGACACCGCAAAGAAGCCTGATGCTGTCGCCGGAGGGACACGCCGGATTTCAGACCATGGGGCTGGCTTGGGGATGCGCTCTGATGATTCTGTTTGCCATGGCCGGCGGTGCACTGGGCGCGCGCACCGCGGGGAAGAAACACCGGCCGGAGAACTGATTCAACACGGAGTGCCGAGTGTGACAGATTGCGGCGAAGAGAGCGAGTGATGCGAATCGCACGTTTCTCCACAACTTGCTCCATCGGCATGTGGCCTTCTATGATCCGGCGAGAGACACGAGAGAGCTTATGAGCGAAAAATCAACTGCACCTGCCCTGCGCATCAAGGGCAGGCTGATGTCCGCCTCGGAGATTGAGCGCACGCTGGTGCGCCTGGCCCACGAGATCGTGGAGAAGAGCAACGGCAGCGAAGATCTGGCGCTGGTCGGCATCAAGCGCCGCGGCGTTCCGCTGGCCGAGCGGCTGGGCAAGCTGATCTCCGGCATCGAAAAGCGTCCTGTCGACACCGGCATCCTCGACATCCAGTTTTATCGCGACGACCTTTCCACCGCGGACATTCGTCCGGTGGTGACGCCGGGAGCGATTGGTTGCGACGTGGAAGGCCGCGACGTGGTGCTCTGCGACGACGTGCTCTACACGGGCCGGACGATTCGCGCCGCGCTCGATGCGCTGTTCGACCATGGCCGTCCGCGGCGCGTGCAGCTGGCGGTGCTGATCGACCGCGGTCATCGCGAGCTGCCGATCGAGGCAACGTACGTGGGCAAACATGTGCCCACCAGCAGCCGCGAAATCATCGAAGTGAAGTTTCGCGAGGTCGACAACGACGAGCAGGTGCTGCTGGTCGAGAGAGTGGACTGAAAAGACAGCCTTCAGCTCTCAGCCCTCAGCTTCTTGCGGAGGTTCCCGGCTGAGAACTGAGGGCTGAAGGCTAAAACCATGAACGCAATCGCCACAACGGCACCCGTACGACGCCAGCACCAGACTCCAAGCGCCCGCCTCACCGTTTCCTTACAATCCCGGCTCGCTGCTCTCGGTCGAGGACCTGACGCTTGAAGGCGTCAGCCATCTGCTGGCGCGGGCCACGGCGCTGGAAAACCAGGACCCGCTGACGCGCGATCGCATCCTGGCCAAGCGCCGCGTCGCGCTGCTGTTCTACGAGTCGTCGACGCGCACCCGCACCAGCTTTGAGCTGGCTGCGAAGGGTCTTGGCGCGGACACCACGCTGGTTTCGAGCCTGTCTTCGAGCATTGAGAAGGGCGAGACGCTGAAGGACACCGGGCTGACGCTGCGCGCGCTGGGCGCCGAGGCCATCATTCTGCGCCACAACTCCTCGGGCGCGCCGTGGCTGCTGGAAGCGGAAACGCGCCTGCCGGTGCTGAATGCCGGCGACGGCATGCACGAGCATCCCACGCAGGCGCTGCTCGATCTGCGCACGATCCTGGCGCATCTGCGGCCGGGAGTGGAGACGGTGGGCGCGGAGACGCTGGCCGGAGTGACGGTGACGATCGTCGGCGACATTCTGCACAGCCGCGTGGCGCGCTCGAACATGCTGCTGCTGCCGCGCCTGGGCGCACGCGTGATGCTCTGCGGGCCGAAGCAGTTGCTGCCGGATTCTGCGGCGAAGGCGGGTCCCGGAATAGCAATCGAGCGTAACTTTGAGACGGCGCTGCGGCAATCGCAGGTGGTGATGATGCTGCGCATCCAGGCCGAGCGGCTGGCCGGATTGCAACTGGATCTGGAGGAGTACAAGGACGCGTATCAGCTCACCGGCCAGCGACTGGCAGCGCAGGCTCCGGCGGCGATGGTGCTGCATCCCGGGCCGATCATTCGCGGGCTTGAATTGACGGCGGGCGTGGCCGATGGAGCGCAGTCGGCGATTCTGGAGCAGGTGCGGCACGGCGTGGCGATTCGCATGGCGGTGGTGGAGCGGGCGCTGGGCGCAGCCGGAAAGGGAGGCCGCGCATGAACGCACTCGTGATTCGCGATGGTCACCTCATCGATCCAGGCGCAGGCGTCGATGGGGCGAAGGACATTCTGCTGAAAGACGGACGGGTTGCGGAGATCGCCGGGCAGGGGAAGCTGAAATTGGCGAACGGCGCCGAAGTGCTGGATGCGACCGGTCTGACGGTAGCCCCGGGGCTGATCGATATTCATGTGCATCTGCGCGAGCCGGGACAGGCCTACAAGGAGACCATCGCGACGGGAACAGCGGCGGCAGCAGCGGGCGGATTCACCGCAGTTGCCGCGATGCCGAACACCTCGCCGGTGAACGACTCGCCCGACATGGCGCGCTGGATGCAGTCGCCGGAGCGCGGTGCGTGCGTGCGCGTGTTTCCCATTGGCGCGGCCACGCGCGGGTCAAAGGGCGAAGCGCTGAACGACTTTGCGGCGCTCAAATCGGCGGGCGCGGTCGCGGTGACCGACGACGGCCATCCGATCCTGAAAGACAACATCATGCGCGAGACGCTGGCGGCGGCGGCGCGCGTGGGGCTGAGCGTGATCCAGCACGCCGAAGACACGCGGATGACGCAGGGCGCGAGCATGAATGCCGGGCCGACCGCATTCAAGCTGGGACTGCGCGGCATGCCTTCCGAGGCCGAGAGCAGCATCGTAGAACGCGACATCCGCCTGGTGACGGAACTGCGCGACGCACGCGTGCATCTGCACGTTGCGCATACCTCGACGGCTGCCGCTGTCGCTGCCGTGCGGCAGGCGCGGCGCAACGGGCTGCGCGTGACCTGCGAAGTTGCGCCGCATCACTTTCTGCTGACCGAAGAGCACGTGGGCCTGTACAACACCAACGCCAAGATGAATCCGCCGCTGCGCTCGGCAGCCGACCGCGACGCCATGATCGAGGCCATTCTCGACGGCGTGGTGGACGCGATCGCCACCGATCACGCGCCGCACGCGACGCACGAGAAGGAAGTGGAGTTCGAGAACGCGCCCAACGGCATTACCGGCCTTGAGACCGCGCTGGGCCTGTGCCTGCGCTGGCTGCACAAGGAGTGGAAGCTGCCGCTGGGCCGCGTGCTGAGCCTGCTGAGCGCGCAGCCCGCCGCGCTGCTCGGCCTGAAAGGCCGCGGCACGCTGGCCGTCGGCAGCTTTGCCGACGTGGTGGTCTTCGACCCCAAGGCCGAGTGGACGTATCACGCCAGGGAGACTCGATCCAAGGCGCACAACACTCCCTTCGACGGCTGGACGATGCAAGGCAAAGTTCGCTGGACAATCAGCGAGGGCCGGATAGCGTATTCAAGCCAGTAAAAAATTCAAGCCAGTAAAAAGAAAACCGGTAAATGGCCGCCTGCTATGCCTTGTTTTCGAAGCGTATTACGACGCTTTGCCCAGCAGTTCATGCTCAGCGCGGAGCCAGTCTTCGGCGTCATGACCGTGCTGACGGCCGCGTTCGTTCCAGAAGCGGTGGGCGAGAACGGCGATCTGCTCATGCGTAACCGGAATGATCTCTGATGCCTTGGCGGACTTCCGCTTCGAGGCAATCGCGATCGGACCGGATGCTGACGCGCTGGTCTTTTTGCGGGTGGTGGGTTTCTTCGTGGTCTCTGTCATTAGATTTCCTCCTCTGAGTCGGGCCAGCGAAGCATTTCAGGAATTGAGCGTTTCTTTTGAACCTGAATCCGGGGTCAGCGTGCCGGGGCAGCGCTGAGTTGGTGGCCGGCGAAGCATTCCTGAATTGCTCAGGCCATCTTTTTCAAGGATACAGCACTGCCGACTGCGGCAAAAGAGGAAAACAGCGGGTGGAATCCGCAGTGTCAATCCGTCGTATTGATCAATGTAAGTGCATTATTTCATTAATGTTAATGAATAATCGTTTAATCGATCACGGAGTATCAACTTGCAATCTGGAAGGAGGCGAACCATCCAACTTGACAATCACGTGAGAATCCTCAGAGAATCTTTTGGTATTCCCATCGGATTATGATCGGATGATTTCATGCCAGATACTGAGAAGATATCGTTCAACATGAGTGTGGTTGACATGGGGCAGGTGGACCTGCTGATCGAGCAGGGATTTTATTCCAGCCGCACGGATTTTCTGGTCGCGGCGGTACGCAACCTGCTGGCGACGCACAACACCACGGTGAAACAGGCGGTGGAGCGCCGGTTGATGACCCTGGGGGTGGCGATTTACACGCGGGAGGACCTGGAGGCCCGGGTGGCCGCGGGAACGCCGGTGGACGTCAGGGTGGTGGGCGTGCTGCGGATCGCTGATGATGTGACGCCGGAGCTGGCGCGGGCGGCGATCCGCTCGGTGACGGTGTTCGGGAAGATCAAAGCCAGGCCCGAGGTTGTGGCGGCGCTGGTATTTCGCAAAAACCGGCGCTGAATCGGCGCGCAGACGAACGGACCCGGCAGGAGATCGCGTGCATACCACTCTTGTGCATCACACTCTTTTTGACCACGCTGTTTTTGCATTGCTGCTCCTGCTGCCGCTGGTGGAGTGGAGGTGGACCTGGCCGCGCTACCTGCGGAGGCTTTCGGCCGACCCGGAGAATGCACGGCGAGGCCACTATCGCAGGTTGATCGCCGGCGAATGGGTACCGACGGTGGTTCTGCTCGCTGCCTGGGCGGTCATGCACAGGCCGTGGCCGGCCTTGCGGCTTACGGGCGACACTCCGCTGCGGCTGGGGCTTGGATTCGGGTACGTGCTGGCGCTGGTTGGATTGCTGGTACTGCAGCGGCGCGCATTGCTGGCGCGGCCCGATCGCCGTGCGCGGGTGCGAAAGGCGCTGGATTACGCGAAACCGCTGCTGCCGCACTCGCCGGCGGAACACAGGCTTTTCTGGGGGGTGTCGGCGACGGCTGGAGTTTGCGAGGAGGTTTTCTTCCGCGGCTTTCTCACGTGGTATTTCTCAGCATGGATGGGGCCGGTAGCGGCGGTGCTTCTGGCTTCGGCGCTGTTTGGCGCGGGACATGTGTACATGGGAATTGCCCAGGTGCCCAAGACAGCGATGATCGGGCTGATCTTCGCGGTTGTGGTGGGCCTGACGGGATCGCTGTGGCCGGCGATGCTGCTGCATGCAGCGGTGGACTGGAATTCGGGGGAACTCGCGTTTCGGCTGCTGAAGGAGCCGGTCCCCGACAGCAGTGTGGCGTAGGGATACGCAATTCGCTCTTGCTCGCGCGCATGGGCGGCACTATTCTTGTCGAGCGCTGAGGCATTGTTTCGCATGCCCTGCGCGAGGTCGAGATGAACAAGCGGGAGTTTTTGAAATCGTCGGGAGCGCTGGTGGCCGGGAGCCTGATTTCGCGTTTTGCATCAGGTCAACAGCAGCCGGCTCCGCGCGAGAACTGGTCGGGCAACATCCGCTACAGCACCGACCATGTGCACACCCCGGCAAATGTGGACGAGGTGCGCGAGGTGGTGAAGCAGTGCAGCAAGTTGCGCGCGCTGGGGTCGCGGCACTCGTTCAACCGCATCGCCGACAGCACGCAGAACCAGGTCTCGCTGAGCCGCTTCGATCAGATCGAAATTGATGAGAAGGCGCGCACCGTCACTGTCGGGGCGGGCATCAAGTACGGCCAGCTTGCGCCGGTCATCGATGCGCGGGGATTTGCGCTGCATAATCTCGCCTCGCTGCCGCACATTTCGGTGGCGGGCGCGATTGCGACAGCGACGCATGGATCGGGAATTCACAATGGCAACCTGGCGACGGCGGTGCGGGCGATGGAGATGGTGACGGCGGATGGCGACGTGGTGCACTTGTCGCGCGAAAAGGACGGCGACGCGTTTGCCGGCGCGGTGGTGGGGCTGGGCGCGGCGGGCATTGTGACGCGGGTGACGCTTGAGTTGCAACCGACATATCAGGTGGCGCAAACGGTGTATCAGAATCTGTCATTCGATCAGCTGGAGCATCATCTCGACGAGATTTTCGGTGCGGGCTACAGCGTGAGCCTGTTTACGGACTGGCAGAATCACCAGGCGACGCAGGTGTGGATCAAGCGGCGGCTTGCGTCGGGCGACAGCAATGAGTGGCCGGCGGAATTCTTCGGCGCGAAACGTGCAACCGAAAAGTTGCATCCCATCACGGGGCATGCGGCAGAGAGTTGTACCGAGCAGATGGGTGTGCCGGGGCCGTGGTACGAGCGGCTGCCTCACTTCAAGATGAACTTCACGCCATCGAGCGGGCGCGAACTGCAGACCGAATACTTCGTTCCGCGGGAGCGCGGCTACGAGGCGATTCTCGCGGTGGAGAAACTGCGCGACCAGATCACGCCGCATTTGTTTGTGACGGAGTTGCGAACGATTGCCGCCGATGATTTGTGGGTGAGCACGGCATACAAGCGCGATTCGATGGCGATTCACTTCACGTGGAAGCCGGAGTGGGATGCTGTGAAGCTGATCCTGCCGCAGATTGAGGCGCAGCTTGAAGCCATTCGGGCCGCGGCCGCACTGGGCGAAGCTGTTTACGCTTGCGCCGGGGCCGCTGCAGGCACAGTATGCGCGGCTGGCGGAGTTCAAGGCGATGGCGAAGCGGTACGATCCCGGCGGCAAGTTTCGCAACGAATTTATCGAGACGAATCTCTATGCGAGCTGACCAAGGAGTGGCTAGCCTCGAGGTGATCGCTGCAATCTTCATCGGAGGTGAACATCAGGTCTGAAAAGCCAACCTTGGGGCACCGCAGCATGGCTTGGACACCCGATCATTTCGGGTCAGTCAAACATGGGCAACTCGCCGCGTTTTGATTCATTCCATTTTGGTTCATTTCATTCTTTGGGCACGTGGGCAATCCACCCTCCAATACCTCTCTTCTCGCACAAGAGTCAACAATCACGTAGAAAAGTGCATCGGGAATCCCATTCCGCTCCATGTTTTCATGGGCTCTGTACGGTTTAAGTGCGACTACTTCAGTTATGCCGTTAACAACGACAATTTCGTTATAGGGAGACAGATAAGAATGTTTTACGTTGCCTTTTACCTCCGCCAGCTTCTTCCCTTTCCTGTTTCTTAATTCGAATTTGGCATCGGGGCCTCGCAATGGTGCGTAGAGGTTCAATCTGACTGAAACGTCTTTGCGCGTAAGCCCGGGCGGTAGTGCTATAAATCTCGGCAGGCTCGACTCACTTGCTAAAGTGAAGCTTGACTCGACACATCCAGTCATCGCACAAGAAGAAACACATATTGCAGCGATAAGCAGTTGTTTGCCTGTGCGTAAGAAGATTCTCCGCCGTCTTGCTACCTCAACTTTGGCTGACAACGCTTGCGGTCCACGGAACTTCACGCCATCGATTGTGGCGCTTGCCTGCCGCGCGAGATGCCTGGATTGTGACCTCGGTGATCACGTTAAATCCAGCCATACGTGATCAGGTCAAAAGCGGCCATAAGGAGTGGCCGAAGACGTGATTGTTTTACCTTGTCACGACGTGCAGCTGTGCAAGATGGGTCAGTGACGCGTTGAAGTTCAGCGAGCCGTCGTTGCGTGCTAGGGTAGTAATCACTCCGCCGGGGTCACGCCCTGCGGAGTGACTCAGGGCCGAGGACACGGGGCTGGCTCCGGAGGAATCGGCGATCGAGACCCTCTGCTGTTTCGCTTGCGGGCGAGATGGCGGAGGGTTTCATGTTTTTACCGAGGATTCCTATGGTGAGGCTTCGCGTCGGAGGCCCTGGGTCCGAGTTTGCGACGCCGCCGGGCGATCTTGCCCGGCACCCTTATTGCTTTTGTTTGTGTCATTGCCCTTCCTCACGGCTGGTGGTCTTGGTGCGCCAGCTGCGCGGTCCACATTGTATTTCCGTTGGAGGAGTCTTTCTTACCATAGCTGCCGTGCGTCAACCAGTGGCTGAAAAGGAAAATGCATTAACAGCTGCCATTATAGGCCAGCAATTGCTTGAGAGCTTACGTTCTCAAGTGAACGCAACATTATGCTGCTGGCGGGCCTTTTGACATGACAGCGACTCATACAGAAAATTCGGTAATTTTTCCTATTAACTCAACAAATTTTCCTAATCTGGATTGGGTTACTATAGGTAATGGGCCATATACCTTGACTTATACGGTTTCTTGCGCTAAAAATGGTGCCCAATGTTCTGCGGCTGATAATACT
>CAVZDT010000002.1:0-43730 GCA_963774175.1 uncultured Acidobacteriaceae bacterium | reverse complement strand
AAGGGGGTGGATGCGGATCGCGCATGGTTCGGGACGGACAAGGGATTGGCGTACTACGACGGCGTGAACTGGGCGGTCTATCGTCCGTCTCTCACAACCGGCAAACCGGAGATGACGATTCGCGATGCGAAAGGGAAAGTCACATCAGTCCCTGTGAGCACAGCGCCGGCGCACAACTATGTTCTGGGAATTGATTTTCAAGGGAGTGACATCTGGGTTGCCACTGCCGAGGGTTTAAGCCACGGGATTCATCAGCCATAAAAGGAGCCATAAAAACATGATTGATTTTTCAGAGATTCTGGAGACCATTGCACACGCACCGATCCAAAAGCACGCCATGACGAACCATGGCGTTCTCAACGAGGCTTACGCGTATGCCAAGCCGAGCTCATTCTCGCGGGGGATGCGGATCGATTTGAACGGGATCACGATTTTGCTGATTTCGGGCACCGCATCGATCGATGAGAACGGGGTGAGCGTGCATATTGGGGACTTTCGCGCGCAGATGCGGCGCACGCTGGATAACATTACCGGCCTGCTGGAGAGCGAAGGCTGCACGTGGCACGACATCGTGCGGACCTCATGCTACCTGCGCGACATCGATCGCGATTACGACGAATTCAACCGAGAGCGCACCGCGTTTTTCAAGGAGCAGGGGCTCGATCCGCTTCCGGCTTCGACGGGTATCCAGGCGCACCTGTGCCGTCCCGAACTGCTGATCGAGATTGAAGCGATTGCTATGTTCCGCACCGAGAAGACGGCGAAGTAAGGAGCATCGCGATGAGAAGGGCTTGGTTGATGATAGCGGCCTGCCTGGTGCCCGCCGGCATAACGGCGAGCCTGGCGGGCCAGCAACCCGATCACGGGTGGACCTGCGAATGCGGGAAGCATCCGCCGGGACCACCGAAGGACCGGGTTGTTGAACCCTATGCGGGGGAGCCGGCCGATATGAGCCCGTACCAGAAGTTCGCCAAGCCATATGACCTGAACTATATTCATCCGAACATTTATGTGGGATCGGGACGGGATATTCCTGACCCTAAGGATCTGACGGAGGTGCGGATCGGTTTCTTTGGCCCGATCGAGCACAGTCCTGAAAAGCTCTTTGGGCTGCGCATGCTGCACGGTGCGCAACTGGCGATTGAAGAGGCGAACGGGCGCGGCGGTTATGGCGGCATTCCATTCAAGCTGATGCTGCATAACGACTACGACAACTGGCAGGCGGGCACCGTTTATGGCGATGACCGGCCGACAGATCCGAGCATCTGGGGTTCACCGTCGGATGAAGCGGTCAAGATGGTCTATGACGATCATGACTGGGCGATCTTTGGCTCGATCAGTTCGGAGTCGACGCACATAGCTTTGCGGGTTGCGCTGAAGGCGGAGATCCCGATTGTGAATTCGGCATCGACGGATCCGACGATTCCGGAGACATATATTCCTTGGTACTTCACCGATCTGCAGGATGATCGCGTGCAGGGATTGACGCTGGCGCGGCATATCTACACGGAGCTTGGATTGAAGCGCGTAGCGCTGCTGCGAGTGAACAGCCGCTATGGGCGATTCGGCGTGCTGAAGTTTCGGGATGCTTCGCGAAGGCTGGGGCATCCGGTGGTGATCGAACAGAAGTTCATGCCAGGGGATACGGATTTTACTCGGGCGTTGAAGATCATCCAGTCGTCGCGGGCCGATGCGATCGTGCTGTGGACCGATGAGGTTCCGGCGGCGAACATCCTGAAGCAGATGAAGGCGCTGGGGATGAAGCAGCGCGTGTTCGGGTCATATCGCACGCTGGGGCCGGATTTGCTGACCGAAGCGGGCGATGCGGCGGAGGGATTTGAGGCGGTATTTCCCTACGACCCGACGCGGACCGATCCGAAGTGGCAGGATTTTAATGCGCGCTTTGAGGCGCGGTTTCATGAGAAGCCGGAGCAGTTTGCGTCTCTTGCGTTTGACGGGATGAATGCGCTGCTCGAATCGATCTGCAAGGCGGGGCTGAATCGCGCGCGGATTCACGATGCACTGGCGGAGATTGAGGGATATGACGGCGTCACCGGGCACATGAACTTCGATCCGAATCAGAAAAACGTTGCCCACATGTATCTGGGGAATGTTCACAACGGCACGATTTCGTACCGGGCGGCGACGATGGAGAAGGCGCTTCCGCTATCAGAGCAGAAGGCTGAGTACGAGTGGCCTTTTGCGCCGCAAGTGCCCTATGCGCGCGTTGGGGAGGATGGAGTGAGCTATGCGGGGCCGCATCGGCCGGATGTACCGGCAGGCGCGGTGAAGATTGTTCTGTTCGGACCGCATGCGGAAGAAATTGCGAAGTCGGAAGAGATGCAGTCACAGCTTGGCGTTGGATCTGGCAAGAGCGTGGAGTGGAAATTGCTTCCCGTTGCCAGCGATCAGAGTTGGGGTGCGGCTTCAACGCAGCTGGTGCGCGCCCTGGAGGATGAACACGCATTGGCCATCATTGCGCTCGATCGGGACGCCGCACATCTCAGCGAACAACTGGCGCTCAAGGCATTTGTTCCGGTAATTGCGCTAAGCGAGGACAGGATGCTCACGTCGACGAATGTGCCTTGGATTTTCCGGGTACCTGGCACGACGACTCCAGCGGCAGCATTCCGGCTGGTTCAAAGTGCGGAAAGCAGAAGTGGAGCGAATCCTGAGCGGTTGCGGGCCGTGCTGGCGTCGGGCGATCGTATCGATGGTGTGGCATTTCTATCCACCGGAGAACCGAAGGGGCAGTAAGACGGTCGGAGCAATCGACATGGTTGTGTGAAGCAAAAAGGAGGGGCAGTCCAATGGACCGCCCCTGTTTGCTTTGCGGAGAAGCCGCGGGTTATGGCAGATAGTAGCGGAAGCTGGTCCAGAACATGTTGTCGATGCCATTGGCGCCGCCGCCTGGATTGGTCGTGCCGCCTGCGCCCGACCAGAGATCACGCTCAAAGCGGGCGTATTGCAGACCAAAGCGAAGTCCGCCCTTGGGTCCGCGATAGATGTAGTACCAGTCGCCGGCCGTGAATTCCTGGACGTCCTTGTTCTGGTTGCCGCAGTTGCTGGGCGTCGAGGGATTGAATCCTGTGCCACCGCCGCCATAGGCGCCGGCGCCACCCGATCCGGGCAGAGGCTCTGTGAGGCAGCCGGACATATTGGTGAGGGGCGAACCATAACCTTCCTTACCGTTGTAGTCACGGAAGATATAGTCGCCGCCATAGTTCAGGTAAACCATCAGGCGCGGATTCGGATTGAGCTCAACGGTGCTGAGAGCTGAGAATGCGTGCAAGGGCGAGATCTGGCCATCGGGATGGAGAGTGATGTCGGCGATGGTGGATGAGCCGTAGCGGCCAACGCCCTGGCCCCACAGACCCTTCAGGCCGATGGAGAGCTTCTTGTTAAACAACGGTCCACGGAAACCACCGCCGATGCCGCCGGCAGCCATGGAGTCGTTCCAGGCGCCCGCCGAGGTGCCGGTGCAGGTGGTAGTGCCGCTGACAGTGGTGCACACTTCGTTGGGGAAGACGCGGTCACGGAAGAAGCGGCCGATGCCGAAGACTTCAAAGTGCCCCCATCCGGGCTCGAAGGCGATCTTGGCGATCATATCGGGACCGAGGTTGAACGAGTAGTTCGCTGTTGCGTTGTAGAGTCCGCCGCCGGTACCTGCGGAGCCGATGAGGATGTCGAGGGGTAGACCGCTACCTGCCGGATTTAGCGTCTCAGCGTTTTCAGCCGAGGCACCGAGGAAGAACTTGTTGCCGAAAGCTTTTGCTACGCGGAAGCTGTACTGGCGAGTCCATACAAAGCCGGCAGTGTACTGAGCATCGATGGTGGCGGGAAGGATCTCGGACCCGCGCGTGAGTCCCTGAGTAGTTTCGGTTGCGAGTGACCACCCTTGACCGCCGGAGAAGTCCCAGCCACTACTCATTTTTGCGTCGGCCCATAGCTGGCGCTGACGGAGCGTGTAGCTGTTTGACCCGTTGCTATTCGAGGTGATGCCGGCGCTGAGCCAGTCAGCCTCGTAGTAGCCCGTGAGCGCAAACCTGTCGAGCTTGCCATTGGCCTTGAGAGCGACACGCGACTGACGGCCCGTGCCATAGAACTCGGACAATTGTGCGTCGTTGGAGTATTGCAGGGGGACGCTCGTGAACGGGGTATTGACGTCGCCGCCGGTGGCTCCCTGACGCCACGTAGTTTCGGCTGCTATGAAGCTGCCGGTGGGCGATAGCGTGATGCCCTTGAAGTAGATCGCATCAGGACTCTCGATCTTCTTCTTGATGGCAGCGGTTTCGTCGGAAAGGGTTGTGGCCAGGGAAACTCCATTGGCCTTGAGATCAGTTACGGTGCTCTGGAGGGTGGAGACGGCCGAGGCGTTTTCTGTGACTGCCTGCTGCTGGGCGGTCGCATCGGCTTCCGCTTTTTGTGCGGCGGCCTGCGCATCCGCAGCAGCCTGCTGCGCTTGCTTCAGTTGTGTGTCTTTCGCCGCGAGATCCGATTTCAGGCCGTCGATCTGGCCTTGAAATTCCTGGCGAAGGGCATTGATTTGCTCTTCGACGGTGGGCTTGGACGGCTGTTTGGTGTGTTTCTTCGCGGGCGCAGGGGGATCACCGGCGTAGGCGTTAGAACCAACGAGACTGGCTGCCAGAAACATCGCGGCAACCATTTTCATTCGGGATTTCATCTGGCGTCTTTTTCCTCTCAAATCGGGTTGAATCGTGCAGGCGCCTGTTTATCCCTGGCGCCCGATGCTGGATCACCACACAAGTTCTACTGAAGATGAAGCCGTTGGATTTCAGGTGACTCGTACGCAGACGAGGAGGACACGGGTAAAGAGCAGGAAAACTGGGACGTGTATTTTCCTCGTTGCTCTGTCTTCCACACTCGCAAACTTTGATGAATATTTGACTAATTCACATACTTTTAACAGGGGTAACGAGCCATCGAGGCTCTTGTTTAAAGGAGTGTGAATTTACAGTCTTTTCATAATAGGTTCAGGAAATAAATAAGTTAGCGGCACCCGCCTCACAGGCTGAAGCGGGTTATCCGGAAGGCATACTGGCTTGAGGCTATCTAATGAGCCGCGGTTTCTCCAGCGCGGGCGCTGAGTAAGTTGGCGAGGATTCGGTAAGAGCCGGGGACTAATTCGGGTAACTGGCGATAGAGAGCGTAGGCGACGTAGATATAAGTTCCCTTGCCGGGATGAGTGACAAGCAAGCCGCCACGTTGAGGGTCCTGACCCGGATCGGCAGTCTCGGTAAGCGCTGTGTAGCCCGGGTCCCAGCTTTCGAGAAATGAGTGGCCGCGTTCCTCGAGCCATCCGTCAAAGTCGGCGGTAGTGATCTTGTTGGGGAAACTGAGCAGTTGGTTGGATGGATCGAGCAGTTTGACAGGCGCCTGCTCGTCGACCACGCGTTCAGGGAGACGCCCGCCGAGCGAGAGCGGCAATGGGGCGGGAAAGTTGCTGCTCTGGTACTGGACGATGAGCGTTCCTCCATTGCGGACGAAGTCCTCGAGGCGAGGTTGCACCTTTGCGAGTTCGGGTCGAACGGAGTAGGCGCGGATGCCGATGACGATGACGTTGTAAGCGCCGAGATCGCCGGAGACAAGGTCGGCAGTGGAGAGCAGATGCGGGGTGAGGCCCATGCCCTCCATGGCTTCGGGGACGAGGTCGCCGGGCCCCATGACGTAACCAATGCGGAGGCCGGGCGCGACCTTGACGTCGATCTTGCGGGTTTTTAGTTCGGCGGGAGCGTACTGATTGTAGGGGCGAAGGCCGGGATAGCCGATACTATGCCAGCCGGACTCGTAGGTGCGACCGGAAGATTGCGCGACGGCCTTGATGGAGTAGGCGCCGGTCTGGGCGGATGCGGGTGTTACCAAAAAGAGGATGGGGTCGGTGTCTCCGGCAGTTTTGCGGTGGAATTCGGCCTGCGCGGGTTCAGAGTGCCAGCTGTCGGGGAGTTTGAGCGAGACGGTTCCATCGGCGGCGGCCTGGGTGTGCACAGTGACGCGTACGGGAAGAGCGCTTCCGTCGAGGGGGAGAATGCGGGCGTGCGGGTCGACGCTGACGCCAATGGATGGGGTGACGACGAGCGGCTCGTAGAAACCGCCAGGGCCGGTGACGCGCTGGAGAGTCTGCACGACTTCGCCGAGCCGGATCGGCAGGCCATCGAAGGTGAACTCGGCCCACGCGTCGAGAGGATAGGGAGCGAAGGAACGCTCGCGCCATTGGGGATTTGAGATGTCGTAGTAGGGCTGCTCGGTATTCGGCCGGGTGAAGAAGGGAGCGGTGGGTGCGGCGTTGTCGGCGACATGGACCGTGAAGGTGGGATCGGCGACGGGTGCAGTGGGGTCGATTTTGCCGCTGATGATGGAGTTCTTCCACTCTTCGCCGGTGCGGCTGGCGAGCCAGACTTTGTCGAGGCGAGTGGAAGAGGTGGCTTGCGAGAGATGCACGCGGACGCGGAACTCTTCGCCGGGGGAGACGCTTGTGGGAGCCTCGTCGGCACCGGCGCCGCGGAAGCCGCCCGATTGAGCGTGCGCTTCGCTGGTGCGGAAGGTGAGGAGGTCGAGGCCCAGAGCGTCGGCCAGTGCGGACTGGAATTCGTCGATCTTGGCGTCGAGTTCAAGGAGCAGTCCGGCTTTGGACTCGGAATTGATGCTGCTGGTGGAGACTTTGTCTCGGAGCGCGAGCGTCTGGCGGTAAATGGGCGCAAGCGACTGAGCGACAGGGAGGCCGGAATTGCAGGGGCAGGTGGACTCGAGTTGCTGGAGCGCGGAGTCGATCTGCTGGAGACCGGTTGCGAGCCAATCTGGTGCGGGCGCCTTTACGAGATGGACGAGGCCGGAGATGCTGGTGTCGATGCGGACGCGGCTGTTCTGGTAAAGGCTGTCGTCGTGCTTTGCTGTTGAGGAGGCTTGTGGGTGTGCTGCTGGAGCCACGGCCCAGAGGTGATAGCTGGCGGTGCCTGGACCGCTGAGGGTGGGGTTGGCGCCGCCATTCTGCGACTTCTGTTCGCCCCATCCTTCGCGCGCGATTTGGGTGTAGCTGCGGCCGAGTGTGAGGTCCAGCGTCCCAACCGGGATGCGGACATCCGTGGAGGGGACTACACCTTCGATCCACTCACCGGTGACGTAGTTCCTGAAGCGGGCCGGGGCAGATTTGCCGGTTGCGTAGTCGAACATCTGGCCGTTGTTTACGGGCGCGAAGGGCGTCATGGAGTAGACGGCGAGCGGTTGCCACGGTTGAAGGCCGAGGCCCCCTTCGGAGATGGGCTTGAGCTGATCGGGAAAGACGCCGGGATCGGCGGCGGCCTTGAAGACTTCCTGGGCGATCTCGCCGGAGACCTGGTGCTGGCCGTGTCCGTCGGTGATGCCGCCGACGAAGGTGGAGACGATGATCTGGGGGCGCTCGCGGCGAACGGCAAGGACGGCGTCGTAGAGGACGCGATCGTGTCCCCACTTCTGGAAGGATTCTTCCTGGGTCTTGGAGAAGCCGAAGTCGACTTCGGTGCCCCATAGCTGCTTTACGCCGTAGTACTCGCCGGCCTTGAGGAGTTCGTTGGTGCGGATGATGCCGAGGGCGTCGTAGAGTTCCCCGGACATCTCGTTTTGGCCACCTTCTCCGCGGGTCAGCGTATAGAGGATGGCGCGAACGCCCATGCCGCGCGAGAGACAGGTGAGGAGCGAGCCGTCTTCATCGTCGGGGTGCGCGACGATAGCCATGATGCTGGCAGTGGTGCCGAGCTGCTTTAGAGTCTGCTCTAGCCTGGCTTCGCCGCGATCTTCGGGGAGGGGAAGGGCGACAAGGCGCGGTTCAGAGTCGGGTAATGGCGCAGATGACGCGGGCTGTTGCGCGAGCATCCGGAGCGCGGACGAAGACGCGATGAGTGCCGCTAAGAGCGAGGCAGCAAGGGCGGTTTTGATGCGTGCGTGACGAAGATCCTGGATAAAGAACATGTTGTGGTCAGTGTACAATCCGTGAAGCGCTGCGGCGGAATGAATCCAGCCTTGTCCACGTCTCGGGATACAACACAGATGCAATCCGAAAATCTTGAGCGACGCATCGGACTGCGGTCGGCGGTGCTGTTCAACATGCTGGAGATGATCGGCGTGGGGCCGTTCATCACGTTGCCGCTGGTGATTGCAGCGGCGGGCTACCGGCTGAGTCGTGTGGGCGTGGGTGCTGGGTGCGGTGATTGCCGTGGCCGATGGGCTGGTGTGGGCGGAACTGGGCGCGGCGTTTCCGCGGGCGGGCGGATCGTATGCGTTTCTGCGCGAGATTTATGGGCCCGACCGCGCGGGCAACTGGCTGAGCTTTTTGTATGTGTGGCAGCTGAGTTTCTCGGCGCCGCTATCGGTTGCGTCGGGTTGCATTGGGTTGTCGAGCTTTCTGGCGTGGTTCTGGCCGGGGCTGGAGAAGGCGCCGATTGCGGCGCTGCCGGTACTGCACTACTCGAACTTTGCGGCGGCGGCGGCGTGCCTGCTGGTGATGCTGTTGCTGTATCGAAATCTTGGAGCGGTGACGCGGCTGGCGTGGGTGCTGTTTGCGGGAGTGATGGCGGCGCTGGCGGGCGTGATTGTGTCGGGGTTTGCGCACGCGGCCGCCACGGGCGGATGGCACATGCCAGCGTCACCGGCGCAATCGGCCGCGGTGGCGATTGGAGGGCTGGCGCAGGCGACGCTGATCACGACTTACGACTACTGGGGCTACTACAACATTACGTTTCTGGGAAGCGAAGTGAAGCACCCGGAGCGGACGATTCCGCGGGCGATTTTGCTTTCGGTGGCGCTGGTGGCTTCCTTCTATGTCTTGATGAATGTGTCGGCGCTGCCTTCGATGCGCGATGCGGCGATGCACGTGAAGGAGAGCGCAATAGTGCGCGTGCAACTGGTTGCGGAAATTGCACGGTCGGCGTTCGGGCAGTGGGCGGGATACGCAGTTGCGGCGCTGGTGATGTGGACGGCGTTTGCGTCAGTGTTTTCGCTGCTGCTGGGCTACAGTCGCGTGCCGTTTGCGGCGGCGCAGGGCGGGAACTATTTTCGTTTTCTTGCGGCAGTGCATCCGAAGCACCGGATTCCGCACCGCTCGCTGGTGGCACTGGGCCTGGTCTCCACGGTGTTCTGTTTCTTCAGCCTGCAGCAGGTGATCACGATGCTGGTGGTGACGCGGATTGTGCTGCAGTTCTCTTTTCAGCATCTGGGCGTGATGCTGCTGCGGGTGCAGAGGCCGGAACTGGAGCGGCCGTTCCGTATTCCGCTGTATCCTCTGCCGCCGGTGCTGGCGATGGCGGGATTCGTATTCATCCTGGTGAATCGCACGAACGCGCTGGGTGGGCTGGCGGTTGCGGGAGGGATTGCGTTGAGCGGAACCGTGATCTACATGGTCAGGGCGAAGAGGCTGGGGCAGTGGCCGTTTCAGCGGAGCTAGCGGTGTTAGCGGAGCTCGTGGTGTTAGCGGAGCTTGAAAGGCGGCAGGCGAGTCGGATTAGCGGGCCAGCATGCACTACGCGCATTAGCGAGTCAGCAAGTCCGCGGGCCGGCGACAGAGCAGACGGGGTGGGCCTGGTTTGATTCTGGTCAAGCTTACTCTTATTTGCAGTTAATCTAATTAGAATCACCCGATTACATGGAGAATGTCCCTGCAAATTTCCGTTGCCCGTCGATGATAGGAAGAGTTCTCGATTTGAGCAGTTCTGACAAAGTCCTAAGACTTTAGTTGACAAATCCGACGAGACGGGCCTAGACTCCTAAGAACATAGGAGGTCGCGTGGCGACGCCTTCATCCAAGGTCGGGTTGACCAAGCTCGAATTGAAGATCATGCAGGTGATCTGGAAGCGCGGGGCGAGCACAGTGAGTGCGGTGCAAGCGGAGTTGCAGCCTGCGCTGGCTTATACCACGGTGCAGACCGTTCTCAACATCCTGGAGCGAAAGGGCAAGTTGAAGCGCGAGAGCCAGGGGCGTGCGTACGTCTACACGGCGAAAGTGAGCGAGGAAAAGGCCGTCGGGCAAAGCCTGCGCGATTTGATCGATCGCATGTTTGGCGGATCGAGCGAAGAACTGGTGATGAGCCTGCTGAAGAGCAGGCAGATCGATGCGGAAAAGCTGGCGAAGTTGACGGAGCGATTCAGCAAGGGAAAAGGAGGAATGGCGTGAGCGGATTCCAGTCGTTGCTTCTGTCATATGCGTTGAATTCGCTCTGGCAGATTGCGTTGCTGTCTGCGATTGCTTTGATTGCGGCGCGGGCAATCAAGCCGGCAGGCCCTGCCGCGGAACATCGCGTTTGGGTTGGAGCGCTGCTGCTGGAGAGCCTGCTTCCCGCTCTATCGATCGTTCCGTGGGAGCGGATGCATATCGCGTGGCCATGGCTCGGGCATCCAGTTGCCGTGCGCGGAACAAATGTATCGGTGGAGATGGGCGCGGGCGCCGGCTTCTCCGCATTGCGGATCGCCCCGGCGCTATTGACCGCTGCGGCGATTGCATACATCGCGATTACGTTTTACTTCACGATTCGCTTCGTCTGGCAATGGGTGCGCCTGAGGGCGTTGGTTCGCGGGACTGAACCGGTGGCGCTGGCTGGTGACGCTGCAATTGCATGGAGGCGAGGGACGAGTCGATTCGGACTCGGGCCGGTTGCCCTGGCGACATCCACAGATATCTTTGCGCCCGTGACGATGGGGATCGCCCACAAACGTGTATTGGTACCGGCCGGCATGATGACCGGCATTTCGCAGGGGGATCTTGATACGGCAATTGGGCACGAGCTGGCGCATATACGCCGCAATGATTTTCTGAAGAACCTGGTGTACGAAGTGCTGTCGCTGCCGATGAGGTTTCATCCGGCTTTCTGGCTTACGCGGCAGCGAGTGATGGAGACACGGGAGATGGTCTGCGACGAGATGGCGGCGGAAATCTCGGGGAACCACGAATATGCGCAGTCGCTCCTGCGGCTGGCCACGCTGCTGCTGCAGGGAAGGCCGATCGGGGTTCCGCAGGCAATTGGAGTTTTTGATTCCAACACACTGGAGAAGAGACTAATGAAACTTACGGAGAAGAAGAGAGTGATTGGACGTGTCCGTTTGTACGGCGCGATCGGCGCTTGCGTTGTGCTTGCAGTCGTGACAGCCGGCTCGGCGCTGGCGCTGCGGCTGGCGGTGGATTCGGGAGCCGACAACCAGGCTTCACAGAAGGCGACGCCGCTCACTGTGGCTCCGGCGACGATGGCTGCACAGGTTCTGAGCAAGGTAACGCCGGTGTATCCGCCGGAGGCCAAGAAGGCCCGCATCCAGGGGAAGGTTGTTCTGAGTGCGGTGATCGGCAAGACAGGGCACGTGGAAAATCTCAAGGTTGTCGCTGGTCCCAACGAACTGCAGGCTTCGGCGCTCGACGCGGTGCGGCAATGGACCTATAAGCCTTTTCTGTTGAATGGGGAGCCGATCGAAGTGAAAACGACGATCAGCGTGATTTATACACTGCAGAAGTAAAGCGACGATTGAGGTCGGCACGGCGACGGCAGGGTATGTAAACCGAGGTCTCAGAATCGAGACTTGGGGTATTACAGGAGTTTCGCAGTTCCTGTGGCGCGAAGGCGTTTCTGCCAAGTGGCTTTTTCCAACAGGAAAAAGCCACTTGAACTGAGTCCAAAAACGGCAACAGCGGAACTGCTCTAGCGCTTGTTGACGGCGAGCCAGGGGATATTTCGGTAGGAATCCGACACCACCCAGGCGCCGGCTGTCAGTGCTGCGGAGACGATGGTTTCACTCCATACGAAGGCCTCTTTGGAGCCGGCGGCCACCTTGGGCACCCACACCAGGAGCGTGAACAGGGCGATTTGCAGCGTGGAGAGCGCGGCTGCCAGGCGTGCAAACACGCCGATTAGCACCGCTACACCTGCCGCGATGAAGGTGCAACCGAAGAAATAGGCCCAGAACAGATGCCATGGCAGCCAGCCGGGCTCCAGCACGAGGGTGTCCTGGGGATCGATGAAATGGGCCATACCGAAGAAAATTGAGGCGAGACCGTAGAGCGCTCTCGCGATGCGCAATCCCGTGTTGCCGGCGGCCCATCCGAGACGCTGCCTGTCCCAATCGGTAGCGAGCCAGACATAAAGCACCCAGGCGGCGGCCAGTATGACCGCGGTCTCAAAGCCGGGCCAGAAAACTTCGAAAGTGGGCGAGAGGATGATCGCGCTCACTCTGAGCAGCAGGAACCAGAGCAAAAGATATGCGAACAGCGCGCGGGAAGCGAGTGCGGATGTGCGCCGCCAGAGCAGGCCGATGCCAGTGGCGAGCGAGATGATTGCGCAGAACCAGGCCAGAAGCTCGCGCGCGGGCAGGCCCGCGGGTACCGGGTCCCACACCGGGGTGAAGTTGCCTTTGATGAGACCGAGGATTCCGAGGGCGATCATGATCGCCGCAAAGACAGCCTGCCCGGCGCTTGCGATGCGGATGGAACTGCCTGCGGTGGTGTTCTGGTTCATCGGGTACAGGGTAAATTCACAATGGCCGCAGAAGGAGGATATGTTCTGAGTCGGCGCTATTGGCGGGCAACTGACTGTGCGCAAGTGTGGATTGGAGGGAGCGAAGGCTTTAATCCTGCAATGAGAAAAGAACAGCCGCAGGTCACTCGGCTTTCTCTGGTCGCTCGGGATGACAGTGCCGAGAGTACAGAGCGGCTAGTTGAGGAACATGGTGCGGTAGAGGGTGTCGCGCTGGACGGGCTTGAAGCCGGCGTCGCGGATGATGCGGCGGAGTTCCTCTTCGGTGGTGCAGTTGCTGGTGCCGGCAGCCCTGACCACGTTTTCCTCGAGCATGACGGAGCCGACGTCGTTGCCGCCAAAATGGAGGCCGAGCTCGAGGACCTTGAGGCCCTGAGTGACCCAGCTGGCCTGAACATTCTCAATGTTGTCGAGGTAGAGGCGGGCGATGGCGAGGACCTTCAGATATTCAACTGAAGTGGCTTCGTCCCAACCGCGACCGCCCAGGGCGGTGTTGTGTGGTTGGAAGCTCCAGGGGATGAAGGCGGTGAATCCACCGGTTTCTTCCTGCAGTTTGCGGACGACTTCGAAATGGTTGATGCGCTGTTCGAAGGTCTCGCCGACGCCGAACATCATAGTGGCTGTTGTGCGCATGCCGAGCTGGTGGGCGGTGCGATGGACGCTGACCCAGTCTTCAGTGCGGCACTTGAGGCGGGCGATGCGCTTGCGGACATCGTCGTCGAGGATCTCGGCGCCGCCACCGGGGATGGAGTCGAGGCCGGCGTCGCGGAGACGGGAGATGGTGGTGCGCAGGTCGAGCGAGGAGTACTCGGCGATGGCCAGGACTTCAGACGCAGACAGGCAGTGCAGCCAGATCTTCGGGAAGCGCTGCTTGATGCCGGTGAACAGGCTTTCAAACCAGTCGATTTTGAGGTCGGGATGAATGCCGCCCTGCATGAGTACGCCGGTGCCGCCCATCTCCAGGGTTTCGGCGATCTTCTCGTAGATCTTCTCGAAGTCGAGGATGTAGCCTTCTTTGGCCCTTGGCCCTTTAAGGGGTCGGTAGAAGGCGCAGAAGTTGCAGTACTCGGTGCAGAAATTGGTGTAGTTGATGTTGCGATCGATGATGTAGGTGACTACGCCCTCGGGGTGGAGGCGGCGGCGGACGGCGTCAGCCTCGAAGCCCAGCCCGATGAGGTCGGGAGAGTTGAAGTGGTCGAGGGCTTGCTGGCGGGTCAGCGACATAGTTCCAGTTTACAGTGGGCAGGGAACACAGGAACAGCAGACTTAGTGGCGCACGATTTGGAAGCTTGCTGCATCGGAGTGGGTGTGGAGGTGGCGATGGCGACCAAGGCGGCGAAAAAGGGTTCACATTCGAATAGTCATGGACGGCGGAAGTGGTCGGGTGCGGTCACGACGGAGTCGACTTATCCGAGGAAGGATCTGTTTAACCAAGATGCGGAAACGATCGCACGGGAACTGGCGTCGAAGAAGGTTTCGCCAAAGGGTCCGTCGTCGGGGATGCGGATGCTGACGTTCTATATCAATCGGGCTGGAAAGAACCTGCCGGCACGTCGCAAAAGAGAGCTGGAGCACGCCAAGGAACTGCTGCACAAGAGGGTTGAAGCGGCAAAGAAGCGGGCGTCGCGCTCTTAGGCCGGGTTGCGCACTGCCGGGCGGGCGCTCATGCTAGCGAGTCTGCCGGGTTTTGCTCCGGAAGAGGAAGAGGCCGCGCCGACGTACGGGGTCGCGGCGGGTACGCGAGAGGTTCGAGGCGGTCGAGACTCCGCTGAAAAGGACGAACCAGTCCCAGAAAGCTCGGAGAAGTCCTTTGTTTGATCGATCTGACATGGTGAGTCCAGCCTAACCTACATGGCCCATTGGATTCTGAAGGGCCGTCGATGGTTCACGATTTTCCGCCGGCGCCAGGTTTGGGCGCAACTTTGGCGGCCGGCTTCCTGGCGGGGCTTGAGATGCCGAAACTCATGAGGAAGAAGCGGAAACCTTTGCGGAGGGAATCGAGGACGCTCATTTGGAATACCCGTTTCCACAATAGCGCAGATGGAGAGAGAAGCGGTGGAAGGAGGTTGCTACTTCAGAACGGTCAGCTATTGCTGGAGCGGCGGTTCGGAGGTAGATGGGGGTAGTTTGGGGGCATCGGCGGGAGGGGCGGACGCGTGGTTCAGGATATCGATGACGGCGGGCGGCATGGGCTTGTTGGCGTTGGCGAGGAAGAGGCTGACCTGCCACATTTCGTTGTCGCTGAGCTGGGTCTTGAACGAAGGCATGCCGGTGAGGCGGATGCCGTTCTCGACCTTCCAATAGGTTTCGCCGACCGGGTCGTCGCTGACTCCGACGACGTTGGGGTTGCCCTGATGCGGCTCGAGCAGGGGTGGGGCGTCGGGGTACATGTGATCGCCAATGGCGGCAGGCCGGTTGTGCAGGCCGTGGCAGAAGGCGCAACGCTCAGTGTATATGCGGGCTCCGGCGGTGAGGTTCGTGGCGTCGGGCCCCATGTGAGTGCCGACCATTTCCCTCTCAATCCGTGCATCGAGCGGCATGTGCACAAGCTGGCGCTCGTAGGGGAACGGAGGGTCATCGACAGCGACAGGGACTTTACCGTACGTGAGGTAAGCCAGGACAGCCAAAGGAACGAGGACAATGCCAAAGATCAGGCCAAGCAGGAATCGAAGCATGAAGTGTCGTATCCTCCGCCGTTTTTCATCCTTAGAGTATTACGGCGGGGCCTGACGCGAAATCGCAATGCGTGCGTCCAATGGTTGTTGGTTCCGATTTCATAAACCACATTCTTTGGCTCGCCAGTCGCACGGACACTGGCAGGTGTTCTGAATCCATGCTTGCGAATCGATCGCCGGTTCGAGGGCAGACTTTATATTTCGGGTTCGGGGAAGGGTGTCTCCGGTTTGCAATAATACCCAGAGGGGTGCGCTCGGCTCTATTGCGTGTTCTACCCACGGACGCAGACCGGTCCGGGGGACACTGATGCTCAACCCCGCGAAGGTAAATGGGTCCGCAGGGACCGCTGTTGTGGAGGTAAGGAAAGCTCGATGTCTTCTTTTCGCCGTTCTGTGGTAGTTCTGGCGGTAATTTCGCTTTTTTCTGTGGGTGCTCTGGCGCAGAGCACAGGTTCCAGCAGCAATCCACCGGCGCAGGATCAGGCGCAGCAACCCGCAGCGACACAGAGCGCGCAGGGGCCGGTGACGGTTCAGCAGCGGATCCGGGCGCGCAGAGAGGCGCGGCGGCAGCAGGCGATTCATGACACCTATTCGCAGCTCTACGAGGTGTTTGTAGGCGCAGGATACCAGCGGTTTACGCCGGGACCGACCTTGCAACGGAACACGATGTATTCGTGGGACGTCGGGGTTTCACGATTCTGGACCGAGCGGCTGGGGTTGACGTTTGACGGGCGCGGCTACTACGGTACGGCGTTCGTGGGATTGAACGAGACGTCGCTGACGCGGCCGGCGATCAGCCACTACAACGTGCTTGTGGGGCCGACGTACCGGTTCAGGATCCGGCCGAAGTACTCACTGGCGGGGCGCGTTGAGGGCGGTGTGGCGGTGGGGAATTTTACCGGCGATACGAACGGGTTCGGGTCGACGGTGCTGGGGCTTTATCCGGACGGAACGACCTATGCGATAAGCGCGAGCCTGATCGGCGAGATGAACCTTTCGCCGAGTCTCTCGCTGCGGCTGGCGCCGGAGTACATGGCGACTGGGTTTGGATCGACGCTGCAGAACGATCTCGGGTTCACGTATGGGTTTGTGTACCGGTTTGGAAAACGGTGAAAAGATAGTTGCCGGTGAACAGTGGACAGTGAACAGTGGACAGTGAACAGTGGACAGTGAAGAGAAGGCTTGCCAGAGATGGTGAGCCTTTTCTATTTGGCGGGTTTGTGGGCGGCGTAGTCGCCGGCGCCCATCATGTGGAGCGAGACGTAGGGCTCGTCGCCGATGACCCAGCTGTCGTGGCCGGGCTCGATGTAGAAGATGTCACCGGGCTTCATTACGATGATGCGGCCGTCGTCCATTGCCGCAGTGGCCTGACCGGAGATGACCATGCCGACGTGGGAGACGTCGCAGCTCTTCTTACCCAGGGATTTGCCCACGTGCTCCGACCATTTCCAGCCGGGTTGGTAGGAAGCGCGGCCGATGGTCATGCCGCCGAGATGGACGAGCTCGAATTTGCCTTTTTCGAAGGTGCGGATTTCATCGGGGTTTTCGAATTGCTTGAGGATGACTTCGTACATGGAGTGCCTCGATTCCGATTACGGTTCAGTATTTATCCGTCGGATTTACGTTTGCAAGCGAGATGGTCGGATTGCACCCAGTTGAGAGTGGCGGTTTTACTGATTTGCCAATCGACGGAGAAGGCGTCTGCTCCAGTGATGGAATATAAGAACCTGTTGGCCGCGTAGTCACCGATTCAGTGACGGCCAGGATGATATGCAACCGTATGGTTGCGTCTTACCTCCCCCCCATACTCTGTGACGAATGTGGCTGCTTTCAATAGCTTACGCAGAGTAATAGGCTGCAAAGATCTCTGTCTATTGAGGTTAGGTGCAGAGTTTTCTCAGGAAAGGACTTACTGAGAATTTCCGTTCCACCGACGGCTATTTCGTACCAGCATCCGATTGCGAATCGTATTCTGCCGGCCTGCAAGATTGAGTGGCGTGTCGAAAACCAGCTCGCCATGTCCTCTAAATGATTATGCGCCCGAAGCGAATAATTACCTGCAAAAGCGGGATCTCCGCAGGGTGCGGTTTTCAATGGGTTTACGGCGGATTTGTGGAAACGGCCTCTTGACAGCGCTGGCTCGCTCTCGGAGATGGAACGGCTTGTGCGGGTATTTCGGAGTTATGTCGGTTAGGCAGTTATTCGCCCGAAACTCCAAGGAGATGCCGGTCACGCCGGCTAGGTACAATCGAATCGAAGAAAAAACGTTCTGGGCAGATCGTGGGGGTCAAAGATGGGAAAGGTCGCGGATCTCGCAACCCAACTCGCAATGGCGCACCTGCGGGAATGCGTATGGGATTTTCGCTATGAAGTACGACTTCTGATCCGAAGGCCCGCTTTCACCTTCGTCGCAGTAGTGTCGATGAGCCTGGCCATTTGTGCCGGTTCTGCTTTCTTCAGCGAACTGAACGGAACCATTTTGCGCGATGTGCCTGGCGTGGCAAGGGCCGATGAGTTGGTGACCCTTCAACAGCCCATCTCCTATCCCGCATACAGCCGCTTTCGCGACCATAACGACTTGTTCTCCTCGACTGCGGCTTACGTCGCTCCGGTGCCGTTCGGGATCAGTTATGACGGACATACCGAGCGAATCTGGGGGCACATCGTCACGCCCGCCTATTTCTCGACGCTGGGAGTCACAGCGGGGGCCGGGCGCCTATTCGATGCACGCGATGCAGACGCGCGCGGAACCCCACGGATCGTCGTCAGCGATCGCTTTTGGAAAGACAATCTTGGCTCTGATCCGAACGTGATCGGCAGGACAATCCACGTCAATGGCAAACTCTGCATTATTGTGGGCGTGGCGCCAAAGGGATTTCAAGGTGCTTCGCCGATGATGTTCGTTGCCGATCTCTGGCTCCCGGTTTCCGAGAGTGCAAGAGTCGCTCCAGAAATGGGGGAAGATGCGCTGGAACGCCCGCTACTTACGATGTTCCATTTCCTGGGCAGGCGGAGGGAGGCTGTAACCCCTGCACAGATTGAGACCGCGTTAGATACGATGCAGCGACAGATGCTTCGCGATAGCGGCCACCCGGCAACGGAAAACGGGCACCTTGTCTGGGTTGCTTCTGGCGGCAAGCTGATCCCCATACGCGAACGAGACTTTGGCTTGTTCGCGTTTCTGCCTATGGTGGTAATCGCGCTCCTTCTCCTGATCGCTTGCTCGAATGTTGTCAACATGCTTCTGGCACGAGCCTTGGACAGGCGCCGCGAAGTCGCGGTGCAACTGGCCATGGGCGCCAGCCGCGCACGCCTTATACGCCAGCTGATGATGGAGGGTCTGCTGGTCGCTTCTGGCGCCGGCGTACTCGGATTTTCGCTCACATGCTGGCTGATGCATCTGCTTTCGCGGCTGCGCCTTCCGCATGCCATGCCGGTCCAGTTCAACGTAGAAGTGGATTGGCGCGTGCTTGTTTTCGCCATCGGACTCACGGCCCTTACCGGACTTGCGATTGGCCTACTGCCCGCAATGCAGGCGACGCGTCCGAATCTTGTGCCTGCGTTGAAAGACGGCAGCAACTTCAAGATGCGGAGGCGCCGGGCTTTTAGCGCCCGAAACCTGCTAGTCGTTCTCCAGATGGCAGGATCGCTCACTCTGCTGTTGGTCACCGGCTACATTGTCTTCGGAATGGAGCGCACGATCGTTGGCGCAACCGGATTCGATGCCAGGAATGTTCAACTCATTTCAGTTGACCCCATTCGTGATGGGTACAGCGTTTCACAGACGGAAGGTTTTTATCTGAAGCTTCTGGACCGTGTGAAGGCGCTGCCGGGGGTTGTTTCCGCAACCTGGACGGAGGCAATCCCGATGCAGCCCAGCGGCAAGATTACTTTCACCACGGATACGGATGGTACCCGGCGGATTGATCAAGCAACAAAGTACATCGTGGGATACGACTATTTTCAGACCATGGGAGTCCGCATCCTTCGCGGGCGCGGTTTCGCAAAAGATGATGAGAACGACCGTTCACGCTCCATCGTGGTGAGTGAGGCCCTTGCGCAAACTATATGGAAGAACGATGATCCCCTCGGACGCAGGCTTTCTCTCGTCAGCAAAAACGGCGTAACGTTCGAATTGATGAGCGGATCGGCCTTTGATTACGACAACGTACCGCCAGACAAATCTTACGTTGTCGTCGGCGTCGCAGCCGACGTGCTGGAAACCCCCATCGAACGGCCGGGCCCGGCGGTCTACCTGCCCATGACAGAGGAAGACTACGCCGGGCCACCGTTTCAGGGCATCACCTTGGCAACTCGCACTACTCCGGGTCTCGATGCGGCCTCAATGGTCCGCGCCCAAATCACGGCGATCGATGCAAACCTGACAACCTTCAACGAAGAGACGATGCCGGACTGGATTGAGCAGATCATGTTCATTGTGAAGATCGGGTTATGGAGCTACGGGCTAATGGGAGCCTTTGGGTTGGTGCTGGCCACTGTGGGATTGGCTGGCGTCACGGCCTATTCGGTTTCAAGCCGCACCCACGAAATCGGCATCCGGCTCGCATTGGGGGCTCGCTCAAAAGATATTCTGCGGATGATCATGGCTGAAGGCGCGACGCTGATTGTCATAGGGTCATGCATCGGCATTACGCTTGCTGTGCTGGCTATGCATGTGATGGCGGCAAGCATGGACCCGGTGGCGCAAAGCATTCAGCATAGCCGGTCGGATCTGCGAATCGCTGCCGGCGCCTTGGGCGTTCTGGTGGCAGTGGGGTTGTTGGCCTGCTATCTCCCCGCTCGGCGATCCGGACGAGTTGACCCTGTCGTCGCGCTACGCCAAGAATAAAGCCAGCCAATACTGCTCCGTGCGGCGGCAATCCGCGAGGAATGCCCCTACAGCGAACCGCACCTTTCTCATTAAAGAGGCACACTCCTGTGTTCCGGGCGGATTGTGGGCAATCCGGACACAACCCGATTTCTGAGTTCTGTCCGGTTGGCGGCAACGCGTTGCGCCGCCCCGAGTCTCAGTCGTGCCGCGTGGAAGGTTGCGACGGCATCGTGCGCTGGCGCGACAGGCAGAACCACGCCTTAGCGTTGGTGCCGCGAAACTCGGCTGATCGCAACTCGATGATCTCCAGCGCAGGTTCGACGGCGAGGATGACCTCACGTGCGGAACGGCGCGGGGGCCCGACTTCGCGCGGCGCACCTTCAGTGCTCCCTATCAAGCTCAGCCACAAACCGCCCGGCAACAGTGCGGCAGCGACATGTACTGCGAAGCGCTGTCTCTCGCCTGGTTCATCGAACACATGGAAGCAACCGCGGTCGAAAACGAACTGGAATGGGCCGCCAGGCGGAGGCGCGGCGAGGATGTCGCATGCAGCGAAGCGGCAGCGCAATGCGCGTCCATCCATCTTGGCGTGAGCTCTTTCGACGGCGAGCGGCGACACATCGACTCCGAGTACATCGAAACCGCGTTCGGCCATCCAAATTGCATTGGTACCGGTGCCTGCGCCGATCTCAAGCGCCGGGCCTGGCCTGACCGCGCTCGAAGAGAGGAACTCGACAAGCAGAGGCTCTGGTTGCCCGGTGTCCCAGGGCAGCTGTCCTGAGGCGTAGCTCTCATTCCATGACGGGTGCGGCATCACCCACGAGTTTAACTCCATCCGCAACGGTTTTAAGCGAGCCCGCCAAAGTCTGAATGAGCTAACGGTATCGCCTACGGGGTTGTGCGGTCATCCGACCGGAATGCCACTGCGTGCGAAAGGAGCATCGCCGGAACCTGTGCCACCGGGCGATATTCGCCGTCGCCCAGGACGCAAGACCACCAGCCGTTTCAGGGATATTTCATATCAAGGCCTACCTGCCCGGGAATGATTTCCAGTGCTTATGACTTTGGACTAAGAGCTAAAGCAAATTCGCTTGTTGTTATACTTTGCTGCAATGGAAGCTGAAGGCGTCAATCCCGGCGTTGCGATTGTCCAACTAGATAGCGCGCCGGACGACCCCCCGAAGTCGAATGGAGAGTATCAACGGGAATTGGGCACTCTTTTGCATTCGCTGCGTGCGAATGGAATTGGGGTTTCAGCTCGTTACGATGCGCTCGATGCTGTGAACGGAGGCAGTGGCTTATCCGGGACATTTGTTATCACGCTCCCCTCTATCGGCCCCGTTTTCGGGGCGGTGATCGGAGCATGGCTCGATAGTCGTTACGGACGCAAAGCGAAGCTACGGATTGGAGACATCGAGGCGGAGGCACAAACCGCTGCGGAATTCATCAAGCTAGCTAAAGACCATCAGAAGAAATCACGAGCTAACTAGAGTGCTCACTTAACCGCGATAACCGTGGCGATTAGAGGTGTGCCGGGAGGACTACTCGGACATAACCCCTATTTTGAGTCTCGTCCCGATGAGTTGATACTTAGTCAGAGATCCTGATACGCCGGATTTCTGCTTGCCACCGTCCGTATCCAGGGGTACGCTTGGCACCATTCCCATCGGCTGGCGTGGCGCAGACACCCCGCGGCACGAGAAAGAGGCATGCATGGCATTTGCGCGGGTCGTCGCATACGCCGTGACAGTGTTTCTGTGCGGAATCGGGCTGGTTTTGCTTCTCAAGCCGGAATTGGCCACGGGTCCACGTGGACTGCCGTTGCTCAAAGGTGAATCAAAGTCCATGATGGCAGTGCTGGCGGCGCGCGAGATCGTGCTCGGCTTGCTCGCGGGCGGCTTAGCCTACACCGGAAACTTCCACGGCCTGCTGCTCGCCTTCGCTGTGGCGCTGCTCATCACATTGATTGACGGCCTAGCCCTCCTCAAAACGAAATCTATTATGGGGTTCATCGTCAACGACATTGTCGGCGTGCTGCTGCTTGTTTCCGTCTTTAAGCTTTGGCGAGACGTGGGCGGCTTTTGAACAAGACTTCTGCCGCCCGAGGGCACAATGGTAAAGCACGAAGCAAGTGGCGTGTAGCCGGTGGTTGGTCGTCAAGGCGGAAGTTACTCAAGTAGGAGGAAGGGTGCGGTTGCCGGTCTGGGCGACGGTGGAAGCACCGTTGGCTAGTTGGCAAAAACAACTACCGTCAGATTGTGGGAGGAGAAAAGCAGATCCTTCGCTCCGCTGAAGAAACCTGCTCCGCTCAGGATGACACCTCATCAAAAACGACCCGCGGTGCACCTGCTTCGCTCAGGATGACGCCTCATCAAAAAGCCACCCGGGGCGCGGGGCCCAGGCGGACCACTGATCGCTGTTCACTGGCCACTGTCTGCCGCTTACTGCAGGATGGGGATGTTGGCGATGCGGGCTGCCACTCGGCGGGGCCGGTGTTGTGGACGCTGGTGCCCTTGGCGTCGACGGCTACGGTGACGGGCATGTCGCTGACGTCGAACTCGTAGATGGCTTCCATGCCGAGGTCTTCGAAGGCGAGGACCTGGCGTGCTCTTGATGGCTTTGGAGACGAGGTAGGCTGCGCCGCCGACGGCCATGAGGTAGACGGCCTCGAACTCGCGGATGGCTTCGATGGCGACGGGGCCGCGCTCGGCTTTGCCGACCATGCCGAGCAGGCCGGTTGCGGCGAGCATCTGGCGGGTGAACTTGTCCATGCGCGTGGCGGTGGTGGGGCCGGCGGGGCCGACGACTTCGTCGCGGACGGCGTCGACGGGGCCGACGTAGTAGATGAAGCGGTTGCGTGAAGTCGACGGGGAGTTTTTCGCCGCGGTTGAGCATGTCGGTCATGCGCTTGTGGGCGGCGTCGCGGCCGGTGAGGAGCTTGCCGGATGAGGAGCAGGACTTCGCCGGGCTTCCAGGTGGCGGACTTCGGCGCGGGTGACGGTGTCGAGGTTGACGCGGCGGGCGCTGCGAGACGTCGTAGGTGAGTTTGGGCCAGGCGTCGAGCGAGGGCGGGTCGAGCGTAGACGGGGCCGGAGCCGTCGAGGTGGATGTGGGCGTGGCGGGTGGCGGCGCAGTTGGGGATCATGGCGACGGGGAGGTTGGCGGCGTGGGTGGGGTAGTCGAGGATCTTGATGTCGAGGACGGTGGTGAGGCCGCCGAGGCCCTGGGCGCCGATGCCGAGGCTGTTGACCTTGTCGTAGAGCTCGATGCGGAGTTTTTCGATGTTGGTTTGCGGGGCCGCGCGCGATGAGTTCCTGCATGTCGATGGGGTCCATGAGGGACTCCTTGGCGAGGAGCATGGCTTTTTCGGCGGTGCCGCCGATGCCGATGCCGAGCATGCCGGGCGGGCACCAGCCGGCGCCCATGGTGGGGACGGTCTTGAGGACCCAGTCGACGATGGAGTCGGAGGGGTTGAGCATGGCGAACTTGGATTTGGCTTCGGAGCCGCCGCCTTTGGCTGCGACGGTGATGTCGACGTCGTCGCCGTGGACGAGCTCGACGTCGACGACGGCAGGGGGTGTTGTCGCCGGTGTTCTTGCGGGAGAAGGCGGGGTCGGCGAGGATGCTGGCGCGGAGGTTGTTGTCGGGGTCGAGCGTAGGCGCGGCGGACGCCCTCGTCGACCATCTCCTGGAGGTCATCATGCGGGCTCGCCGGTCGTGGCTTCCCAGCGGACGTCCATGCCGACTTTGACGAAGGCGGTGACGATGCCGGTGTCCTGGCAGATGGGGCGGTGGCCCTCGGCGCACATGCGGCGAGTTGATGAGGATCTGGGCGATGGCGTCCTTGGCGGCGGGGGACTGCTCGAGCTCGTAGGCGCGGGCGAGGTTGGTGATGTAGTCGACGGGGTGGTAGTAGCTGATGTACTGCAGCGCGCCGGCGACGCTGGCGATGAAATCTTCCTGGCGGATGACGGTCATGTGATTGCCCCTCGGGTGCTCAACTCTCTAGGGTAACGGAGGCATGCGGTTTCGCGCATCCAGCGAACCGAGCGGTGCTGCGCAAATTGCAGGCCATTTTTGCTCTATCTGGATTGAAAGCAGCAAGTCAGCGTGCGCTTCGCGCGTAAGCGAGTCAGCAGGTTAGCGGGCGCTGCATGGTGCGTTCATCTGGGGGTCACGTTCGCTTGCACCAAGCGGCTCGGGTTCTTCAAACATTTTCGCTCGAAGAAATAAATGCCGGTTATGAGAAGCAACGCAACCCCGCTGACCCAGCGCCCCGCGACGACATCGCCGGTGGTTGTCCAGTTAACCGAAACCTGCACATTTCCGGCCTGGGCACGGGCACGGCCATCAGACCGCGCTCTCGCTCGGCCATCGCTGTCACCGGAACTCCATTCACCTTGACGGCCCATGCCGGGTAATAGCGCAGCTGCAGAACCAGGTACCCGGCGTGGTCGGCGATTCCCGTGAACCATTTCTGCTCAGGCAAATAGCGGGATCCCTGCGGCAGGGATGGATCGGCGAGCAGGCTCAATTGCCGCCAGCCCGCGCTCTTGCAGTTGGCGGAGTCGCCGCTCCACGCAGGAGGTGAGGCCAGCCTCTCCCGGAGCTGAGTTTTCCGGGGAACTGTCGAGGAGGCAGGCGTCCGGCACGATCTGCATGATCGGACTTCCTTGTGAGTCCATCAGGAGCTTCCCCTGGGCGTCCACCTTGAAGTCCGACCAGCGGGACCGGATGCCGGGGGGCGCGTATTCGGGCTTTCCAATTACGCCAATGCCCTGGCGCGCCGATCCTGCAGCGAATCGATCAGCGTGCCGCATTCAACGAACCACCACACCGGCGCCGCAAGGCTGATTCCCAGAAAGACGGCTGCACACGCGGCGATCACGAGTTGCGCAGGGGCTTTCGATCGAACCAGACGGCCGAGGCAAAACAGATGGCCATCGGGAGCTTCCAGAACCACGAGCCAGCGCCAGGGAAACTGCAGCAGGCGCAGTCCGGGGAGTGATGTTCCACACAAACTGCGAGACCGGAAGAAGCAGAAACAGGACTGCTGGCGGTATCAGGGCCAGCGGGAGCCACCACTTGCGCTCGCCCGGCACGACACCGCGCATCGATGCAACTCGCGCCGCAGGCAAAGGTGACAGCGAGCATGGCCACGGCGACGATGGAAGCCTGAAGCAACAATGGGTCGTCGGA
This sequence comes from uncultured Acidobacteriaceae bacterium, assembly GCA_963774175.1. GTDB lineage: Bacteria > Acidobacteriota > Terriglobia > Terriglobales > Acidobacteriaceae > Telmatobacter. The sequence goes on along the minus strand of CAVZDT010000002.1, from coordinate 18,525 downwards.
CGCGACACGCGGATCGCCATGCGATGCCGAAGAGCCAGTTGTTTTCGATTACATATTTGGCTGGGACTCAGGGCGTTCTGAATGCTCACCCAATCTCTTTCCCAGATGGCAGGAATCAGATAAAGCGATGCCAATCCCATTCCAACGGTGGTGCTAACAGCAGCACGGACGAGCGGTACGAGGGATTTTTCGATCGAGAGCAGAGACCAGCGCGACGGCAACGAGCAGATAGCGGCCATGATTCCCACCGGGCCGTTGGTGAGCCAGATTCCCGCCACAACAGTGCGAGCGGCGTGGCCGAGCCGTCGAAGGTGCGTTCCCAGAAATTGCCGGAAGGATTTCGCCTTCGCAACGCGAAAAGTAGAAGCAGAGGGATCCAGAAATCCGCCCGTCAACTCGCGAAATCATTGCGTCTGTAAATGCTGAACAGCGCGTAGCCGAGAAAGATTGAAGCGCAACCGGCCAGAGTTGCCGGCTGCATCTGCCAGCGCCATCCTGGCCAATGCGCGATTGGCCAGCCGGTTGCGGCAAGAGCAAGAGAATGAACAGGACGAGCGGAACAAACGTCCACCGCAAGAACATTCCCAAAACCGCTCCGGCCATCCAAGTGATGGGGGGATAAAAAACAAATTTTGGCTCGCCTGCTCCGAAATTCGGGCTATTTGCCCAATGCGGGTAGAGGAGGCCAGTCGACATACTGTGCTGGCCATCGAGCCAGGAAATGAAGTGGAAGACGAAGTCGCCGCTGCACGACGGACCGCGCACGAGGAGTGGTCCTGCCGCGATAACAGCAGCCAACACAATGATGGCCGGTCCCATCAGACCAAGCGGGCGCGACACAACGCTCATTGTCGTTCTTGATTCTTTCTCCCGGCGTGGTCTGCTCAAGATTGAGTCTCCATCAGTGTCGGACACCAACCAGCGTGGTCTTGCGCGGAAGCGTCTGCGTGCTCCAATTGCGCAACGGCGGGCAGGGCGCACACGAGCGCCAGAGGCAATAACAAAGGCCGCGAATTCATGCGGAAAGCATAACGCATTGACGGGGAGGCATTTTCGTGGTCGGGTGGATGGCCTAAATTGGTGGTATGGCGGAATTTCCTGCTGACTCCATTCCGGATGCGAAGCCCTCGTCGATGCTGGAACGCGATGAGAGAAAAACAACGGATGCGCTGTTTGATGTTCTTGTAGTGGGTGCGGGGCCGACGGGCCTTGCTTGTGCGATAGAGGTGCAGAAGGCGGGGTTCAAGGTCATCCTGGTGGACAAGGGATGCGTCTGCAACTCGCTGTTTCACTATCCATCGCACATGACGTTTTTCACGACTCCGGAATTGCTGGAGATCGGGAACATTCCGTTTCCGAGCCCGAATCCGAAGCCGACGCGCAACGAGGCTCTGCAGTACTACCGGCTGGTGGCGGCGCACTACAAGCTCGATGTGCGGCAGTATGAGCGCGTGGAGCGGATCGCCGGCGAGGACGGCGGCTTCCTGGTGCACACGGAAGATCGATTTGGCCGGCCGGGCGAATTGAAGGCGCGCAAGGTGATCATGTCGACCGGGTACTACGACCTGCCGAACATGATGTGCATCCCGGGCGAGAAGTTAAGCAAGGTGTTTCACTACTACAACGATCCTCACCCTTACTTCGACATGGACGTTGTGGTTATCGGCGGAAAGAATTCGGCGGCGATTGCGGCGCTGGAGTTGTGGCGGAGCGGGGCGCGGGTGACGCTGGTGCATCGTCATGACGGGATGCATCGGCACGTGAAGTACTGGATCAAGCCGGACATCGAGAATCGGATCAAGAACGGCGAGATCAAGGCGTACTTTGAGACCGACGTGGTGGAGATTACGCAGGACGCGGTGGTGTTGCGAACGCCGCAGGGCGTGGAGACGATCAGGAACGATTTTGTTTTTGCGATGACGGGGTATCACCCGGATTTCAGTTTTCTGGAGAACCTGGGGGTGCGGTTCGAGGGGCCGGACAAGCGGCCGGTTTGCAACGAGGAAACGCTGGAGAGCAATGTGCCGGGAATTTACCTGGCTGGCGTGATCGTAGCGGGGTCGCGGACGAACGAGATATTTATTGAGAACGGGCGGTTTCACGGTGGGCAGATTGCGCGTGCTCTACTCAACAACTAGGTTGACGCGCAATTTCCTGTATTTCCGGTAAACTCTAGGGAAACGGGTTCCTCCAATGAGATCGAGGTCGAACCATTGATGCGCTTGTGGCCGCGTACGGTCCGGTGGCAACTGATCATCTGGTTGATGCTGCTGGAGGCTCTGTCTGTTGGGTTGTTCGCGATCATCCTGGTAAGAATCGAAGCGCAGCAGATAAGGCAGCGCGCGCTGGAACGGCTCGCGCACCAGGCGACTTCGGTGTCATTGCAGGCCGAGGAGGCATATCGGCAGCAGAAACCGGAACTGGTATTGCCATCGTTGCGGATGATGGGAGCGGCGCCGAGCGTGGCGCAGGCAAGGATTACGGATGCAGCGGGGAACGTTCTTTTTGTCAGCAACGGAGAGGCGGCGCAATATCCGCTGGAGCCGGCAGAGAAGTCGCAGATAGCGCTGATTCCCGCGCATGAGCCGAGGGTGATTGGATTCGCCGATCACCGCTGGGAAGGCGTCAAGGCGATCTATGAAGGAGCGAGCCTGCGCGGATATGCGTGGGTTGAAACCGATCGCTCGTGGGATACCGAACAACTGGATACGGTGCTGCGCAGCTCGGTGTCATTCGGGCTGATCTGGATCGGTGCATCGGGTCTGCTGGTGCTGCTGATGTCGCGATCGATTTCGCGACCGCTGAGCATTCTGCAGGGAGGGACTCGCGCGCTGATGGAGGGGCCGGCGTCGCATGCGAAGTTTCCACTTCCGGTGACGGTGGAGAACGAGTTTGGCGATCTCATCGAGGCGTTCAACCGGATGGTAGCCGCACTCGAGGAGCAACGCTCAGGATTGAGTGACACCCTGTCGCTGCTGGATTCGATGTTGGCCAATGCGCCGATCGGACTGGTGTTCTTCGACCGGCAATGCCGGATTGTGCGAGTGAACCAGGTATTCGCGGGAATGACGGGTGTTCCACTGAGCCATCACCTGGGGCGCGCGCTTGCCGAACTCCTGCCGGACAGGATGGCGCATCGGCTGGAGCAAGCTGTACGACAAGTCATCGAGTCGGGATCAACCGTGCATGACCTGGAACTCGAGGGACAGGTCGGCAAACGTGGGGTGCCGTGCACCTGGCTGGTTACGACTTATCCGGTGCGTCCCGGCGGCGACCAGGTGCGCTGGGTGGGCGCGATCGTAATGGATGTAAGCGGGCGCAAGCGGAACGAAGAGGCGCTGCGCCGGACGGAGAAGCTGGCGGCGACAGGGCGGCTGGCTGCATCAATCGCGCACGAGATCAACAATCCGCTGGAGGCGATTACGAACCTGCTGTACCTGTTGCGCAGGTTTTGCCAGCTGGATGAGATGGCGATGGAATACGTGTCGATCGCGGAGCGCGAGGTGCGCCGGATGTCGGAGATCACGCAGCAGACGCTGCGCTTCTACCGGCAATCGACGCTGCCGGCGCGGACGACGATGGAGGAGTTGCTGGATTCGGTGCTGGATATGTATGGCGCGCGGCTGGCGACATCGGGGATTACAGTCGAAAGGCATTACGATCCGAGCCTGGATTTTCACTGCTTTGCCGGCGAGGTTCGGCAGGTGGTCTCGAACCTGGTAAGCAACGCGATTGATGCGATGGCCGGCGGGGGGCGGCTGATCGTGGGCGCGCGCCGGTCGCGGGATTGGGTCCATCCGGAGCGAGAGGGAGTGCGAATCACGGTTGCCGACACGGGCAGCGGGGTGAGCGGCGAGGTACGGGAGCGGCTTTTCGAGGCTTTTTTCACTACAAAAGGTGCAACCGGGACAGGACTTGGATTATGGGTGAGTCACGAGATCATTCTGAAGCATCATGGAAGTATCCGCCTGCGCAGCAAGACGGCGTCGGCGGGGCAGCCCTCGGGGACGGTGTTTCAGATGTTCTTCCCGGACAACCAGGAGCTGACGGCCGCGATTGCGGCCGAGGAACAGGCGGCGGCAGAGGCCTAAGGTGTGGAAATTGAGGGACTCGGGCGGGGCCGAGGCTTTGACTTTCTGTTACCAAAGGGGCGTAACTTTTGCCGTTGAACCGGGTTGGTAATGATGACGGCAAGGGTACGAGGCCGTCAAAATTGGTGGCATCGCACCGAGGCAAGCAGGAGACAGGACAATGCGCAGGTCATTGATATTCAAGATATTTTCCGGAATTGGAGTGATTGCTTTGGCGGGTGCGATGGCGCTGGCTCAGGATGCCGCGCCGTCGAACGGTCCGCGCAGCGACGGTCAGATTGAGATGGATGTGGTTCATGCGCTGGATGGCTCGCAGGCTCTGAAGAACGACCTGATCACAGCGGCAACGATCCAGAGCGAGGTAACGCTTTCGGGAACGGTATCGAGCGATTCGTCGAAGCAACTGGCCGAGTCCATTGCGCAGGGTGTGCCGGGCGTGACGAAGGTGCACAACAACCTGAAGGTTGGCAACCCGGCGGATGACGCGAACGCGCAGGGTGCTCCGCTGAATGATCCGGCTAACGACATGGCCGATGCGCAGGCATCGCCACAGGCTTCGCAGAGTCCCGATGCGGGGCAGAACGCGCCAAGCATCAACCAGGCGCCTCCGCCGAACTGGGGCCAGCAGCAACCGGGTTATGGGCAGAATCAGCCACAGCAGCCGGCGTATGGGCAGCAGGCGCCTCCGCCTCCGGGGTATGGACAGGCTCCGCCTCCGGGCTACGGGCAGCAAGGGCCGCCTCCGGGGTATGGACAGGCTCCGCCTCCTCCGGGCTATGGGCAGCAAGCGCCGCCTCCGGGGTATGGACAGGCTCCGCCGCCTCCGGGCTATGGGCAGAATTACGGTTATGCGCAGACTCCTCCTCCACCGCGGTACAAGATCGCGAATGGACCGATTACTGTGCCGCAGGGGACTCTGATCCAGGTGCGGACGAATGAGCCGGTGAACAGCAAGCGCGCCAAGGATGGCGAGCCGATCCAATTCACAGTGATCCAGGACGTGACGATGGGTGGAGTGCTGGCAATTCCTCGCGGCGCCACGGTGCATGGAGTGATCTCGGATGTGAAGAGCTCCAATTCCGGATCGCTGACGGGGAGCAATCAACTGGCGCTGCAACTGACATCGCTGGACCTGATGGGCCAGAGCTATCCGCTCGAGTCGGATCAGTTCAAGGTGAAAGGGCCTGGCAAGGGCGCGCGTACCGCAGAGAACACGGTTGGAGGCGCGTTGCTTGGCGCCATCATCGGTGGAGCGGTTGGACGCGGAGAAGGGGCGGCGATTGGCGCAGCGGCTGGCGCTGGAGCGGGAGTAGCGGGCTCAGCGGCTTCTTCCGGGCCGGGTGTGTGGATTCCGGCCGAGGCGCTGGTTAGCTTCCATCTGGCGACGCCGGTGACGGTGCAACCAGTCACGCAGGACGAGGCGATGCGTCTGGCGCAAGGGCTGTATCCGGGCGGGCCGAATCTGTATCGTCGCAGGCCTTACGGTTATGCGCCGTATCCGTACGCGTATGCGCCGGTATATTACCGTCCGTATTACTTTACGGGTGGGTACTACTACTGGCGGTAAGACGCGTAAGGCGCAAGGCGGATTTTGTAAGACATTCGAAACGGACTTGTAAGACATCAGCGGGAATGTAAGACAACGGGCATCTCCAAGTGAGGTGCCCGTTGTGTTTTTGAAGTATTTTGTAATCCGGTAAAGTTTTGCGGGTGTCCGGATTGCTCTGACTCACTCGTAGCGCAGGGCGACGATGGGGTCGATTTGCATGGCGCGGCGGGCGGGGATGTAGCAGGCGAAGACGGCGACCATGAGGAGCAGCAGGGCGACGCACAGGAAAGTGACGGGATCGTGCGCGCTGACGCCGAAGAGCTGGTTACTCATGAGCTGCGTCAAAGCGAGTGCGGCGGTGGCGCCGATGAGCACACCGAGGAGCGCCATCCGCGTTCCGTCGCGTAAGACAAGACGTAACACATCGCTGCGCTGCGCACCCAGAGCCATGCGTACGCCGATCTCGCGGGTACGTTCGCCGACGAGGTAGGATGTGACGCCGTAGATCCCGACGCAGGACATGACGAGGGCGAGGGCTGCAAACGCGGCGAGAAGAATCATGGAGAGGCGGCGGGGAGCGAGAGAGGTAGAGAGGACCTCGTTCATGGTTTGAACGGAGTAGATGACGGCGCCGGGGTCGAGTTCGGAGACGGCATGGCGAACCGGGCCCATGATTGCAGCGGGGTCGTCGTGGGTGCGGAGGACGACGGCGACGCCATTGGCGACGAGTTGCATGAGTTTGGGTGGGAGCTGCATGAACGGGTAGTAGAACTGGGCCTCGATGGCCGCATGCGGATCGTTGCCGGGGCCCCACTGCTTGACGTGTCCGACGACGCCGACGATTTCCGCTTCCACATCGAATTCGGCGATGTGGATGTGACGGCCGACGGGATTCTGGTCAGGGAAATAGGTTCGCGCGAAGGCATCGTCGATGTCGACGACGATGGGTTCATTTTCGTCGTCCTGCGGGGTGACGAAGCGGCCGCGCTGAAGGGTGATGCCCATCGCTTTCTGAAAGCCGGATTCGACCAGATAGAACATGGCCTGCGGCATGTCGTTATCGTTGGCGGGTTTCGGCTGGCCCTTGATCCAGAAGGGGAGTTCGGAGTCGTGGATCATGGGGCGGGAGCCGAGGGTGACGGAGACGGCTTCGACGCCGGGAACGGCACTGACGGCGGCATCGAAGCGGCGCAGACGGGCGCGGGTATCGGCGGCGGTCGTTTTGGCGTTTACGGGAAGGGACATGGAGAAGGTGATGGCGTGGCCGGGGTTGTATCCCGGGTTGACGCGCCAGAGCGCGGCGAGACTGCGCAGCATGAGGCCTGCGCCCACGAGCAGGACGAGGGCCATGGCGACTTCGACGGAGACGAGCATGCCCTGAACCTGGTGGCGAGCGCCGCCGGCGCCACGGCTGGTCTGGCGAAGGACTTGCTGCGGGTTGACCTGCGAGGATCTGAACGCCGGAAGCAGGCCGAAGAGGATTCCGGCGAAGAGGGAAACGGAGAGCGCGAAGAGCAGGACGCGGGCGTCGATGGAGACTTCAGCGGCGCGGGGCAGAGCGGCAGGCAGAAGGCGTATGAGGGTCCTGGTGCCGAAGAGGGCGAGCAAGAGGCCGAGTGCGCCACCGAGGCCGGCGAGAAGGATGCTTTCGGTGAGGAGCTGGCGGATGACGCGGGAACGGCTGGCGCCGAGCGCGGTGCGAATGGCGAATTCGCCGGAGCGGCGCATGGAGCGCGCGAGCAGAAGGCTGGCGACGTTGGCACAGGCAATGAGCAGAACGAATCCGACGGCGGCAAGCAACACGATGAGCAGCGGCTGGACGTCGCCGACGATGTCCTGCTTCATGGAGAGCACGGTGACGCCAACGTTCTTGTCGGCTTCGGGATAGGCGATGGCGAGGTTGGTCGCGATCTCGTCCATTTCGGCGCGCGCCTGAGCGAGGGTGACTCCGGGCTTGAGGCGGCCGACGGCGTGGGTGCTCATGTCGACGCGGCGATCGCGGAAGGAGGGATCGGTCCACTGGCCGATGGGGGTGAAGACGTCGCGATCGATTCCGTAGAAGGAAAAGCCGGGCGGCAGGACGCCAACGACAGCATAGGAAGTGCCATCCATGTCGATTGAACGGCCGACGATGGCGGGCGATGAGGCGAAGGTTCGCTTCCAGAAACCGTTGCTGAGAATCACGACGGGCGCGGCACCGGGGCGATCTTCGTCGCGGCCGAAGAAGCGGCCGAGCAGGGGTTGAATTCCGAGGGTGGGGAAGAATCCCGCGGAAACCATGAGGCCGTTGACGCGTTCGGGATGGGCGATGCCGGTGAGGTTGAAGTCCTCGTGGTGGTAGATGCCCATCGATGAGAAGGTGGTGGAAGCGCGCTCCCAATCGAGGAAATTGAGATAGCTCATGGGTGCCCGATCCATTCCGGCATTCTTTTCATGGATAGCGACGAGCAGGTCGGAGTGGGGATAGGACAGCGGATTGAGAAGGACGCCGTTGACGACGGAAAAGAGGGTGGTGTTGGCGCCGATGCCCAGCGCGAGGGTGAGAACGGCGATGGCGGCGAATCCGGGCGATTTGAGGAGCATGCGGAGGGCATAACGCATGTCTTCAAGGAGAACGGTCATGGCGAACCTCGCGGCAGGGAAGTCTCGACGGGCAGAATCGTGGCGCCACGGCGGGGTCACAATGATGGAGATCGTACCTCAGTTTTTGGATGGGGCGTCGCCGGGATGTGACCGGTCTGCAACATTTACTGAGAATCCGGACACAGCGAGCCCCTGCCCGCCCGTCCATATCTCGAACCCGTACTCCACATCAATCAGCCACCAGGATGGCTGCAGGCTGCCACGGGAGACCGCATCCGCAAAGAACGGCAGCAGATTCATCTTCGCTACAGCGTTTACGGGCGCAGATGCGACATAGGACACGATCTTCCACGAGTTCTGATTGCCGGTCCAGACTTCGTATTGCGTGCCGTTGATGGTTGTCGTCGCCACGTGGCTGCCGAACGGCTGGATCGACCCCTGGTGATTGAGCCAGATCATTATTTCAGTCCCGTTCGGCTGTCCGGAGGTGGTTGAAGTCTGATTGAACCAGATGTCGTATGCCGCATCGTTGTTGTGTCCGGACGGCTGCGTGGTGTCTACGCTGGTGGTCGCTGAAGTGATGCTGCTCTCCTGAATTGGAAAGGGATTCGAACTCGTACACGTGCCCCAATGGCAGCCGCGATAGATCGAGGTATAGGCAGCCGGCGCTCCATTGGTGGGGAGATTGAAATTCGCGGCGGTGATCGTAAACCCGACCCCGTTGATGTCGGCACACTCCTTCAGTTTCGAGTTCGACTCGTTCATCTGGAAGTTGTATAGGCCGCTTTCCAGCGGCGTCACATTGAGAGGCGAGCAGGTGGACTGCGCAGGGGCAATTCGCGAGCTTCCGAAGCACATTGCAATCGCGGAGAAGCCAATCACCCATTTCAACTTCTTCATTAATTTATCTCCTTTAAAACGCCCCGGAAACCAGCTCGGGTCGGGCGGATAGCAATTCCGTTTGGTGCCCATCATCCTTGGATGATGCAGAATGCCCGGGCGGCTGTGCGTCTGATCGCTCGGAGGGGCTAAATCTTAACGGCAAACCGGGGCGGTACAACGGAAACGGGGGGTCGTCTATAATAGATGGGAATCGCAACGAGCGAGAATTGCGCTTTTTGCGAGAGATTTGCCTCTGGCGCCTGCCGCTTGAGCAGCGGACGTCGACGAGGCGCTTTCGCGTGCGCGTAGAGAGTTGAAGGCCTGACCCACTCATGATTCGTTTCCTGCAGTCGAAAGACAATCGTCTAGTCAAAGCTTTGTTTGTCGTTATCATCGCGGCCGCATCGGTTTCGATGGTTGTTTACCTGATTCCCGGGTTGGCCGGGCAGGGAGGGATCTCTGCGAGCGACTATGCAGTGGTATATCCGCACTGGTACAGCAAGATCTTTGCCAGCGGTGTGACGATCAGCCAGGGAAAGGTGTCGAACCAGGCGCGGCAGCAGCTGCAGCAGCGGAATCCGCAGTATGCGTCAAACCCGATGATCGTGAACCTGTTTGAGCAGCAGGTGGGGCAGCAACTGGTGCAGCAGCAGATCCTGCTGGCCGAGGCCGCAGCGCTGGGCATCACGGCCAACAGCGATGATGTGGCGCAGTTTCTGCACGAGGGGCAGGCGGGACAGGTGCTGTTTCCGAACGGCAAGTTCATCGGTCAGGATCAGTATGCCTCGCTGATTGCGAGCCGCTTCGATATGTCGATACCCGAGTTCGAAGACAGCGTGAAGAACGACATCACGATCCAGCGGCTGCGTGCCTATGTGACGGGCGGGGTTTCGGTGAGCGAGAAGGAAGCTCGCGCGCAGTACCTGAAGAACGGAACGAAGATCAAGTTTGATTACGCGGTGATTTCGTCGGACGACATTCGGAAGGCTATCAATCCGACGGATGCGGAGTTGGAGGCGTTCTTCAAGAAGAATGCGGCCCGGTACGCGAATGCGGTTCCGGAAGAGCGGACGATCGCATACTTTGCGTTTACGCCGAACGATGTTCCGGGCGGGGTGCAGCAGCCTACGCAGCAGGAGATCGAAGCGTACTACAACGCACACAAGAGCGAGTATTCGGTTCCGGAGCAGGCGAAGTCGCGGCACATCCTGATCAAGGTAGCCGCGAATGCCGATGCCAAGACCGTGTCTGCTGCGCAGGCCAAGGCCCAGGATGTTTTGAAGCAGGTTGAGAGTGGTGGGAACTGGACGGATCTGGCGAAAAAGTACTCGGACGATCCGGGCAGCAAGGATTCAGGCGGCGAGTTGGGTTTTGCGAAGCGCGGGCAGATGGTGCCGGAGTTTGACAACGCTATCTTCACGCAGAAGATTGGCGATGTGAAGATCGTGAAGTCGCAGTTTGGGTTCCACATCGTCCAGGTGGAAGAGCGGCAGCCAGCGCATGTGCAGACGCTGGCCGAGGTCCTGCCCACGATCCAGGCGACGCTGCTGAGGGAAAAATCGACCGCCGCGCAGGACGCCTTTGCGAAGACGCTGACGTCGGAGGCGATCAAGAACGGATTGGACAAGACGGCGGCTGCACACCATCTGCAGTTGGTCACGACGCCGCCGGTGAATGCACAGGGTGTCATTCCTGCGCTGCCGGATGGCTCGACGCTGATTGCGCATGCGTTCGAAGCGAAGGTCGGCGATCCGCCGCAGTCGGCGCCGACGGGCGAGGGCTATGCAGTCTTCCAGGTAAAGGGCGTGATTGCGGCGCATGCACCGTCGTTCGCGGACTGGAAGAGCCATGTTGAGGATGATTACCGCAACGAGCAGGTTCCAACGCTGCTGAGCCAGAAGACCGCGGAGCTGGCCGCGAAGGCAAAGGCGGAGAACGATCTTGCCAAGGCTGCAAAAGAAATGGGTGCGAGCTTCAAGACCAGCGACCTTGTGGACCAGAACGGGCAGGTCCCGGATCTTGGCGACGTGGGCCAGATTGCGCCGCAGCTGTTCCAGCTGACGCCAGGTACGTTGACGGGACCAATCAATGCGGGTCGCACCGGTGTGGTGGCGAAGTTGACCGACAAGCAACAGCCGAGCGACGCGGATATCGCCAAGAATCTCGACCAGACGCGCGATCAGCTTCTCGAACAGAAGCGGCAGGAGGCTTTCGAGGTTTTCGCCAACAGCATCATCGCCGAATATAAAAAGAGCGGCCGCGTGCGTATGAACGCGAAACCGCAGAGCCCGCTTTCGGGCGAGTAGCCGATTCAGTTTTGTTGGGGAAAAGGCCCGCTTCCGCAGGATGGAAGCGGGCCTTCGTGCATGGACTCGAATATCGGGTCGCCAGGGGAAATAGATGCACTCATCGCGATAGGACTGCGATGAATGGGGCACAGGTCCGATGAATGGGGACAGGCCGTGAATGGGGCACATGCCGAACGGAGATAATACCGAAATGAAGTTTCAACGCTCGTCAGGTGTTTTATTGCATGTCAGCTCTTTGGCATCTTATGGGGGCATCGGGGACCTTGGACCGGCGGCGCACGAATTCGTCGAGTTTCTGGCGACCGCGAAACAGCATGTGTGGCAGGTGCTTCCGCTGTGTCCGACGGGCTACGGAAATTCGCCGTATGCGGGGTCGTCGGCGTTCGCGGGGAATCCTTACCTGATCAGCCTGGAGTACCTGGCTGACTGGGGCTGGATTGACAGAGATCGAATCGCCGGCCTGAGCGGCCGGCAAGGAAATGTAGATTTCGAGCAGGTAGAGTTGCGGAAGCTTCCGCTGCTGTATGAAGCGGCGGGAAACTTTCTTGATCGCGGTTCGCACGTTCCGGAGCTTGCGGGGCAGTGGCAGCGGTTTCAGGAATTTTGCAGTGCGGAGTCGAACTGGCTGACAGATTACGCGCTGTATGCGGAGTTGCGGCACAGATTCAACACCGGTGCGTGGACCGAATGGCCGGAGGCGATCCGACGTCGTGAACCGAAGGCCCTGGCGCAGGTGGCGGCGGAGAGCGGCCGGAGGCTGGTAGAGGAGCAGGCGCTGCAGTTTGCGTTTGCAGTGCAGTGGAACAACCTGCGGGCGGCGGCGGCGCAGCATCAGATTCGTATTCTTGGCGATGTGGCGATCTTCGTGAACATGGATTCGGCGGACGTTTGGACGCATCCGGATGTTTTCGAACTGGATGAGCATCTGAAGCCGGTTCATGTTTCGGGTGTTCCGCCGGATTATTTCTCGCCGACGGGGCAACGATGGGGGAATCCGCTGTACCGGTGGGATGTGCTGGCGGAGCGGGGATTCGACTGGTGGATCGATCGAATCCGGCGGTCGCAGTCCCTGTATGACCTGATCCGGCTGGATCATTTTCGCGGGTTTGAGGCGTACTGGTCGATTCCGGCGGCGGAGGATACGGCGATCAACGGGGAGTGGGTGAAAGCGCCAGGGCTGGAGTTGTTTCGCGCACTGGAGTCGGCGCTGGGAGCGCTGCCACTGGTCGCGGAGGACCTGGGTCTGATAACGGCAGAGGTAGACGCACTGCGGATCGCGATGGCGATGCCGGGGATGCGCGTGCTGCAGTTTGGATTTGGGGACAAGGGCGCGCACATGCATTTGCCGCATCAGTTTGCACCGGGAACCGTGGCTTACACAGGCACGCACGATAACGACACCACGCCGGGATGGTGGAACACATTAGGCGAGAGAGAACGTGCGGCGGTGGAGACACTGCTGGGGCCGGTGAACGGGCGGCCGGCATGGCCCCTGATTCGCGCCGCAGCGGGCAGCGTGGCGGAGATCTCGATATTTCCGGTGCAGGATTTGCTGGAGTTGGGATCGGAGGCGCGCATGAACAAGCCGGCGGTGGCGGGGGGGAACTGGAACTGGCGCGTGCCGGAGGGAAGCTGGGCGCCGGGACTGGCGGAGCGGCTTGCGGCCCTTGTGGATGTGACGGACCGGGACAACGATCCTTTGGGCACAGCGGAAGCAGCTGGGGAGAGTCGAGCCTAAGACACTCGCGTTTCGGATCTCCTGGGTGGCCGGGCTCTGGAGCAGATCAACACTCCGAGAACGCTGAATAATCCGAGAATCCTGAATCAGGGCCCACAGAACTCGGCAGCCCTGGATTCGACGACGCTGAGGACCTTGCGGGGTACCAAGGTTCGATGATTGCCACCCCGGTGATTTGGTTGGACGTGCAGTCCTTGCTATCCTTGGCCCACATGGAAACTGCAGCGATTCAAACCCGCGGACTTACCCGGCGGTTCGGTGCGTTGACGGCCGTAGAAGATGTAACACTCAGCGTTGCTACCGGCCAGTTTTTTGGTTTTCTCGGCCCAAATGGGGCCGGTAAATCCACCACGATCAAGATGTTGACCGGATTGCTGGAGCCGACCTCGGGCACGATGGAGATCCTAGGACAGCCATTTGGGGCAGGAGCGCTGAATCTGAAGCGTCAGATCGGGGTGGTGCCAGAGGGCATGGCATTGCTGGGCCGGCTGACGGCTCCGGAGTACCTTCGATTTGTGGGCCGCATGTACGGGCTGGAGCGCGAGACGGTGAACCGGCGCACGGAAGAGCTGCTCGAATTCATGCAACTGGCCGATGAGCGGCGCAAGCTGATTACCGACTTTTCTCACGGGATGCAGAAGAAGCTGGCGCTCGCCGCAGCGGTAATCCACGGACCGCGGGTGCTTTTTCTGGACGAGCCGTTTGAAGGCGTTGACGCGATCGCCGCTGGAATGCTGAAGACGATGCTGCAGGGCATGATCAACCGCGGGGCCACGATTTTTCTTACCACGCATGTGCTGGAGATCGTGGAGAGGTTGTGCAGCCACGTCGCAATTATTCATCAAGGCCGCCTGGTTGCAAACGGATCGCTGGAGGAGCTGCGCGCGGGCGTGGCGAGCACGTTGCCGGGCGCGGAGACCGGACAGCGGCTCACGCTGGAGGAGATGTTCCTTTCGATTGTTGGAGCGAGCGGCCAGGAATCGTCGCCGGAGCTTTCATGGCTGGCGTAGGTCAATCCCTGGGAGCAGAGCCTGCCAGTCTGGGGCCGCTGGGAGTGCTGGCACGCAGGCAGTATGGGGCCCTGCTGGCAATGCGCTGGCGGATGCTGGCGAACAGTGTTCGCTCGGTGCAGGGCGCATTTGAGCTGGGAGCGCGCAGCATTGCATTTGTTTTGTACACCGTGATGGGGACTGGGAATGGCGGCGGGGCTGGGTGCTGCCGGTTACGGGATCGCTTCCAGCGGGAAATGGGGGCTTCTGCCGCTGCTTTTCTGGCGGGGTATTCGCGGTCTGGCAGGTGCTTCCAATCGTGCTTGCGTCGTTTCAGGAACAATTCGATTTAGGCGGGCTGTTGCGATTTCCGGTGGATTTCAAAACGTTCTACCTGCTGCATCTTGTATTTGGGCTGATAGATATTCCAGCGCTGCTGGGCGGATTCTGTTGTCTCGGCATCGGGGTTGGCATCACAGCAGCAAGGCCGGATCGATGGGGCGCGACACGCTGGTGCTTGCGGTGTTTGCCGTGTTCAACATTTTGCTGGCGCGGGCGATTCTTGCCTGGATCGACCGATGGCTTGCGCAACGCGCAACGCGCGAAATTGTGAGCGCGCTTTTTCTGCTTTTGCTGTTGTGCATGCAACTGCTGAATCCGGCGCTGCATGAACACCGCAGAATTCGGATTAACCAGCCGAACGGCACCACGGCCCATGCAAACCAGCAGAATTTCATCAATGAGGCCAGACCCTGGGCGAATTATGTTCACGCGGTGGAGCGATGGCTGCCGCCTGACCTGGCAGCAAGCGGGGTGACAAAATTTGGCCGGCAAGAGACCCCCCCCGCACTCGAATCGGTTGGAGTACTGGGGCTCTACATCCTGGTTACCGGAGCTGTTCTCGGGGTACGTCTTCGGGCGGAGTTTCGAGGCGAACAATTGAGCGAGGTGCCGTCGGCGCGAAAAAGGAGTGAAAGCGACAGCAAGTGGCTGATCGACGGCTCGGGGCCGATTGCAGCCGTGATGGAAAAGGAACTGCGCATCATTCCGCGATCGATGCCGCTTCTATTCGCCATGGGGGCGCCATTGCTGACGGTGCTCGTGATCAGCACCGTGCTTCGGAATGCCGCAGGGAGTATGCGTCCGTTCGAACTGGCGTTTCCACTATGCGTCTGCTATGCGCTGCTTGGCTTCACGCAGATGATCTTCAATAATCTCGGCTCGGAAGGGACTGGCATTCAGATGCTGTTTCTTTCGCCCACGCCCATTCGCAAGGTTCTGCTGGCGAAGAACCTGATGCACGGAGCGCTTTTCCTCATCGTTGCACTTCTTGCAGGCATTTTTGCAGCGCTCAGACTGGGTGAGCCGGACCTGGTGCTGCTGGCGACCACGGCGGCCTGGGTGTTGTTTGCGCTGCCTGCGAATCTCGCCGCGGGCAACCTGCTGTCGCTCACGATGCCGTACCGCGTGAACCTCGGGCGGGTTTCGCGGCAACGCGGGTCTCAGGCGAGCGCGCTGGTGAGCATGCTGGTGCAGGTTTTGGTGATGGGATGCGGCTTGGTGGTGTTCGAATTGTGCGCCTATTTCAAAGAGACGTGGCTGGCTGCGCCGTGCCTTCTGGTTTTGTCGGGTGCGGCGTTTGTGGCGTGGACGCGCGTGCTCGCTCATGCCGATTCACTGGCCAACCGCAACCGGGATCACCTGATCGCCACGCTGGCGAAGACGGAGTAGAACCGCGCCGTGAACGGGCTAACACACACGGAGCATCGATCATTTATCCCATGGCCGGAGAAGATTCTCGGTCCGTGTCCAGGGTTGAAAGAGATCAACCTGCTGTGCTGGGGGCTGTTTTGCCTGTGCGTGGTGGCGCCTGCCTGCGTTGTTCTTGCACTGCAGTACAAGGCCGGCAAATTGTACTTCGAGAGGACTCCGGTCGATTTTGTTTATCTCTATGGAGGGGGCCAGATCGCAAATACGCATCCAGCGGTCGATGGTTACGATTACCCGCTGCAGGTTGAGGTATTCAACCGGATCGTACCAATGGAGAGCGGGAATACGTACGGAGTAAGTCCGTACCCGCCATTTGTCTACCAGTTTTTCAGGCTTTTCGCCAAGCTCTCATTTGAGAATGCGTTTCTCCTGTGGTTCGTTATCTCACTGCTGCTTTATATCGCAGGCGTGAGGATGGTGCTGAAGGAGTTTCTTCCCCAGAATCGGGTCGGGAGATCGCTGATTCTGTGCTTTGCGCTGGCTTCTTTTCCGTACCTGACGGATACGCTTGGCGGTGGACAGATGTCTCCCGTCGGACTGTTTTTCATGTCGCTCGCAATCGTCCAGGAACGGAGGGGAAGGCCGTTTCTCAGCGGGCTTGCTCTCTCTTTGCTGTTGTATAAGCCCACGCTGCTCCTGTTCGCGATTCCCATGCTGGTGCTGACGCGGAGATTGAGAACGCTTTTGGGATTCATGGCCGGAGGCGGCATCCTGGTGCTTATTTCTTCGCTGACAGCGGGAATGGGGATCTGGCCGGCTTATGCGCACCTTCTGCAGTCCTTCGGGCGAAGCACTGGGGTGGCCGGCCAAAAGCGGCGACTTTGGAAATACGTCGACTTGAACTCATTCTCGTACGCGGTGCCACACGGTAGATCGTGGATGGCGCTGGCGCTGCTTGCCTGCTTTATTGTTGCGATTGTGATCTGGGTGGCGGTGGTGCTTTGGCGCTCGGCTGGGGGTTATCGGACAGATCAGGTTCTCGCGTGGGCTGTGGCAATTGCGTGGAGCATGCTGATAAATGTCTACTATCCAAATTACGATTCCATCCTGCTCGTGATTGTGGTGGCGATCTGCCTGTCTACGCTGCACGAATTGCAGTGGAGCGGAGCTTTCAGTCTGGTGCTGACGCTCGCAGTGCTGACGTTTGCAATTGGGTGGTTTACCGAGCCAGTCGCAAAGGGCTATGGGGTGCGGCTGCTGACGTTCGTGATTCTGGCGTGGGCAATTGGGACAACATTATTGCTGCAGAGTGCGAAGAGAAGCGTTGCAGCAACCGAGCCGGCGCAGCTGGCAAGTTGACATCATTGCTGTGCGCCGGGTCGACGGAAAGTGGCAGGTATCAATCGTGAAGTTCCACATCGCTACACTGGCGGGGTAACGGAGTGCTGTGAAGGACCGACCTGACAACCAAAAACGATTGCTCGTGCCGTGGCCGGAGAAGGTTCTCGGTCCGCCTCCGGGGTTGAAGAGATCAACCTGCTGTGCTGGGGGCTGTTTTGCCTGTGCGTGGTGGGGCCGGCCTGCTTCTTTCTATTGGTTCAGATCAAGACGGGCAAGGAATTCTTCCGGCAGTCCGGGGTGGATTTTGTTTACTTCTACGGAACCGGCGAGATTGTCAATTCCCATGGTGCGGCGGAGGTCTACGACTATCGCCTGCAGCTTGCGACGTTTAACAGTATCGTGACGCTGCCTCACGGAACATGGACCGAGTCCGTACCCGCCATTTGTGCCGCAGTTTTTCAGGATGTTTGCGTTGCTCCCGTTTGCGCGCGTCGCCGATCTCGCTCGGGAGCAGGCGGCCACCGACGTAACGCTTGCCACGCGTCCGGATCTGGGTGAGCGAATGGGGGAGGACGGCATCGCCGTCCGGGAGTTGTGGGTCCACCGGATCGAGGAGTACGCCCGGCATTGCGGGCACGCCGATCTGCTACGCGAATGCATCGACGGCCGAGTCGGGCAGTAGCGTCCGGTCTTGTGGCAAGTTCCACATCCCCATGCGGCGGGTCTACTTGCCGGGGCTCTTGACGAAGGTTCCCTTGGCGGGCAGCGTCACGACCCGCCCGCGCTGTCGTAGCTCCTCCACGGCACGCCGCGCCGTCCCGACGGCGACCTGGTATTCGGCGGCCAGGTCCCGTTCGCCGGGCAGCCGGGCGCCTGGTGGGAGGTCTCCGGCGTTGATCCTGGCTTCGAGGTGGTCAGCCATCCGCGCGTACAGGTAGGCCGGTCCGCCGTGGTCGGGGTCGAATGGCGGGACTCTGGCCATGCGATCACCATAGAGCGGCCCTGAGCAGCATAAATCTGGGAGACGCGGTGTAGTGCGCTATAGAGCGGTATGCCGCTGTAGTATGTCAAGCACGGCAAGCAGGGAGTTGCTGGGCTGGCAAGTGGTCCACCCTGCCTGCCCGAAGGAGGCGCCGATGTCGGGAGGATCACCCGGATCGCTGTCACCTACACGGTGGACACCCCCGACGGGCCGCGGCACACCTTCCACGGTCTACCGCACATGAACCGCCACATCCGCCCCGAACGGGTCACCGAACTGCTGGACGACTTAACCGTCATCTGTGAGGAACTAGTCGCGAGCAATACGTAGCCGAAGCTACGTATTGCTACG
>CAVZDT010000001.1:0-70222 GCA_963774175.1 uncultured Acidobacteriaceae bacterium | reverse complement strand
TAGAGCGAAACCAGGGATTACTGTGACCTGTTGAGGGTGCTGCAAGGTTGACACTCCCTGCTGGTCGCGTCAACTTAAGAGTCGCAGCTTCGGGATATAGCATCCCTGGTTTCGCTGCCTGTTGCTCACCCGGGTCTCCATCTGCGACACTCATTCACATTCATTAGGAAAGAAGAATATGCATTCGGTCTGGCTTGGCGAGTTCATGGGGACTCTTTTTCTCGTTCTTCTTGGAAACGGTGTCAACGCCGGCGTGACGCTGCGCCGTTCGTACGCGGCCGATTCCGGGTGGATAGTGATCACGACCGGCTGGGCCCTCGCCGTGCTCTGCGGAGTGCTGGTGGCGCAGGCCTTCGGAAGCCCGGGCGCGAATCTCAACCCGGCCATCACCCTCTCCACGGCCATTGTGGGCGGAAACTACACGCAACTGGCTTCACTGTGGTCTGCGCAATTGCTTGGCGCCATCTGCGGCGCGGGGATCATGGCGCTGCATTATGCACCGCATTGGTCGCTTACGCCTGATCCCGCAGCGAAGCTCGGCGTCTTCTGTACCAACGGCGCGGTGCATCATCCCGTGGCCAACTTCGCGAGCGAAGTGATCGGGACCATGGTCCTGGTTGTCGTCGCGTTCGCGATCTTCTCGCGTGGAGTTGCAGAGAATGGGCCCGCCGCGGGCATGGGTCAGTGGCTGGTTGGAAGCCTGGTGTGGGGCATCGGTCTCTCCCTCGGCGGCACGACGGGTTATGCGATCAACCCCGCCCGCGATCTGGGTCCTCGAATCGCTCATTTCCTGCTGCCCATTCCCGGCAAGGGCGGTTCCAACTGGAGCTACGCGCCGATTCCAGTGCTGGGACCGCTGACAGGCGGCTTGCTGGCGGGAGTTCTGCTGCGCTTCGCGCATTTGTGAGGCGCCAGGGGCGCAGCGAGATAGATAGCACTTAGCTCACTTCGACCATGATCTTGGTGAAGCGCTCGGGTTCGCGGCTCCATGCATCGAGAATTGCCGGCGTTTCGTCGAAGGGCACGATGTGCGTGACCGCGGCATCCACTGGAAACCGCTTTGCCTCGAGCATGCGGATGACTTCGCGAAAATCGTCGGGCATGGCGTTGCGCGAACCCATGATGTCGAGTTCCTTGTGAACGAAAGGCCTGGTTTCGTACGCAACTTGCTCCTTGGCCCAGCCGATGTAGACCACGCGGCCCGCATAGGCCACCTCTTCCACTGCCGCACGGTACGTCGAAGACAATCCGATCGCCTCGACCACCACGTCGGGGCCGTGTCTATCCGTTAATGCCAAAAGCTGCGCGTGCAGGTCGTGTGTCTTGGTATTGATGGTGTGCGCGGCGCCGGCTTTGCGTGCGATCTCCAGCTTGGCATCATCGAGATCGATACCGATGACCCGCGCGCCACGAAATGCAGCGCCGGCAATCGCTCCGAGGCCGACTCCGCCACAACCGATGACCGCAATGGTGTCTTCGGCGGTCACGCGTCCTCGTCCCACGGCATGAAAGCCGACCGTGAGCGGCTCAACCAGGCACAGTTCCTTCAAGCTAAGATTGGCGCGAAAGAGCTTTGCCGCCGGCACTGCGATGAAGCCGGTAAGAGCACCGTCGCATTGCACGCCGAGCGTCTGGTTATCGCGACAGGCATTGGGACGGCCGCGCCTGCAGGATGCGCATCGTCCGCAGGCAGCATAAGGCGACAGGGTGACATGCGTGCCGGCCGGCCAAGCCGCATGAACGCCGGGGTCGGCGACAGTCGCGGCGATTTCGTGTCCCGGGATTCGCGGATAACTGACCAGCGGATTTCTGCCCCGGAATGTATTCAGGTCGCTGCCGCACAAGCCGATCATGCGCACCTGGAGCACGACCTCGTCCGCACCTGGATGCGGCTTTGCAATCTCCCTTAAGACTGCTCGGCCCGGTGCTTCCAGCACAATGGCTCTCACTGCGCCTCTCCTCTGGAACTCTCGATCATAACCGAGTTCCTCCCCATCCAGGCATCGCAGGCGATATTCTTGGCATAGGCTGTCTGTTCGCAAGTGGGCCTTCAAGGAACTTCCCTGATGCCTGACACCGCCCTTCAAATCGATCCCCGCGACAACGTACTCGTGGCTCTTGTTCCGCTGCAGGCCGGAAGCACGGTCCGCTTCGGCCCAGCGTCGTCGCCGTTGTCGTGCGCGGTGGCAGAGAATATTCCCGCAAAGCAAAAGCTGACGCTCGTCGATCTGAAACCCGGCGACGTCGTCATCATGTACGGAATGGTCGTTGGCGAAGCGACGCAGTCCATCCCGCGCGGTGGCCTCCTGTCCACGCGCAACATCCGTCACCGCACCGGCGAATACACGGCCGAACGTCACCCCGTCTCGTTCCGTCTTCCCGACCCTGGCGCGTGGAGCGGTCGCACCTTCATGGGCTACCACCGCGCCGACGGGCAGGTGGGGACGCGCAATTACTGGATCGTGCTCCCGCTGGTCTTCTGTGAGAACCGCAACGTCGACCGCATGCGCGAGGCGCTCGAAGAGGAACTGGGCTACGGCAGTTCGCATAACGGCTACCGTGGCTTGGTGCGACACATGATCGCGGAGCGGAGTGCAAACGGCCAGATCAGCGCACACGAACTGCCGTCACGAGCTGAGCGCGTCTTCCCCAACATCGACGGCGTACGCTTCCTGACGCACCAGGGCGGCTGTGGTGGCACGCGTCAAGACGCGCAGGCCTTGTGCGGCTTGCTCGCGGGCTACATCCATCATCCCAATGTTGCCGGCGCGACTGTATTAAGCCTCGGCTGCCAGAATGCACAGGCCAGCATGCTGATGGATGAGCTGCGCGCCCGCGATCCCAAGCTGACCAAACCTGTCCTCTTCTTCGATCAGCAGCGCTCCGGGCGCGAGACCGTACTGATGACCGGCGCCCTGGAGGCAACCTTCGCAGGGCTGGTGGAAGCCAACCGCATCACGCGTGCGCCGGCTCCCCTCTCTGCCCTCACCATCGGACTGAAATGTGGCGGGTCGGATGGATTCAGCGGTATCTCGGCCAATCCCACGCTGGGCTACATCTCCGACATGCTCGGCGAGCTTGGCGGCAAATCGATCCTCAGTGAGTTTCCGGAATTGCACGGAGTGGAGCAGGAACTGATCAACCGCTGCGCCAGCGATGAGCTGGCCCAATGCTTCTTCAACCTGATGCAAGCCTACTCGGCGCGCGCTAAGGCAGTGCACTCGGGCTTCGAGATGAATCCCTCGCCGGGCAACATCGAGGACGGCCTCATTACCGACGCCATCAAGTCGGCAGGTGCTGCGCGCAAGGGCGGCGTGGCGCCGGTGCGCGATGTGCTCGATTATCCCCACTACGCAACCACGCCAGGCCTCACTCTGCTGTGCACGCCGGGCAACGACGTGGAGTGCGTGACGGCGCAGGCCGGCGCAGGTGCAAACCTCGTGCTCTTCACAACAGGCCTCGGCACCCCGACGGGTAACCCGGTTGCGCCGGTGGTCAAGATCTCCACCAATTCGCAACTTGCCTCCCGCATGGGCGACATCATCGACTTCGACGCAGGCGGCATCGTCACGGGCGAGTCGACGATCCCGCAATGCGCGGCGCAGCTTCTGGAGTTGTGCGTCGAGGTGGCGAGCGGAGAACGTTCAACCAAGGCCGAGGAGTTCGCCCAATACGATTTCATTCCGTGGAAACGCGGCGTCTCGCTGTAGCTTCGCACACAGAGAATCTGGGTGCCCTATCCTTGCGCAGCAAGGGTGGGAAAGCAGGGATCGAACGCTGCCTCACTACTCGAGCAGCGAAGCAACCACGGCGAGTGCTGCAATCGCAGCCGTCTCAGCACGCAGGATGCGCGGTCCCAGCGAGACGGCCTGCCATCCTTGTGCGTCGAAGAGAGCTTCTTCATCGGGCGCCCACCCGCCTTCAGGTCCAATAGCCAGCTCGATCGCCGGCGCGTCGGCGCCTGCTGCTGCAATCGCTTCCTGCAATGCCGCACGCAGCGTGGTGGAGCGCTCCTGCTCAGCCAGCACCAGGCGCTTATCGCTGGACGCGGCCTTCACGCGATCCAACAGTCTGACCGGATCGAGGATCGATGGAACATCGGAGCGGCGCGACTGCTGCGAAGCTTCATGCGCGATGCGTCGCCAGCGCTCCACGCGCTTCATTGCAGCCTGGGCGAGATGTTTTTCTGTGCGCCGCGCGACGACTGGAACGATGCCTGCGACTCCCAGTTCGGTTGCCTTCTCGATCGCCCACTCCATGTGGTCGAACTTGAAAATCGACATTACCAGCGTAACGGGCATTGGGGGCTCGGACCCGATCTCGGCGACGAGGTTGAACCGCACCTCCGACGTTGAGTCGGGACCTCCATCGGTGATTCCGGCGACCACCGAGTGGAATACTCGACCCCCGGCAACCACGTCGGCTTCCACTCCCGGCTGCGCACGCAGAACTCGAATCAAGTGAGCCGCCTGCGTGCCCGTCAGGGTTGCGGTCGCTTCATCCCAATGCTCGGCAATCCATCGACGTCGCGTCATCGCCTGTATTCATGCACCTTTCACGTATGCGCAAAAACACTTCGGGGGACGCTATTGCGTCCCCCGAAGTGTTGCCTTTTTGGTTGGATGACCCGTTACTTCTTTTTCGCCGACTTTTTTGCGGCCTTCTTCGCGGGTGCCTTCTTGGCTGCTTTCTTAGTTGCCATTTGCCTATTCTCCCTTTTCGATGGTTTGCATCGAGTTCTGCAACATTTGTTGCAGTTGAGGAAATGTATAGTTTCATGCGGACTCAGTGTCAAGCAAAAAACGACGATGGAGTGGAAAAAGTGGCAACAATCTTTTTGGGGATCATCGTCAACTCTCATCCTCGCGATCACAAAAGATGACGAGCGTGAAGGAAGGCGACCATCAAACCTGCGATGGCATCATGCCAACCGTGCGCGAACATTCCCGCGCGTAGACTTCGTCGGAAGAGAGCGAGCAGGCTGAACAATACGCCGAACACCCAAAGCAAAAACATCGCCCGCACACCTTCGTATCCGTGCGCGGCGCCGAACATCAACGCGGAAAAGATCACGCCGGCCCACGCCGCACCGCGAGCCCAGGCTGTGAACTGCGATTGGAAGTAACCGCGAAAGACAAGCTCTTCAGCGCAGCCCGCCAACGCGCACAGCAACAACCAGCACGTAACTTCCTTGCCGTTTGCCGGAGCCAGTTGCACCACTGCGCGAGCGGCCTGGTCGTCTGCAGGCTTTGGTATCGTCGGCTGACCACCATGACCCGTCTCAATGGGGATCGGCTTGTGCGTGATGGCAGCCTGGATGCTGAACCACATCAGTGCGACCGTCGCAAGCGTCATCAGCGAGCCGATCCAGAACAGCATGGCGATGCCCGCATCGATCGCGATCGAGCGAAAATCGTTCGACAGCTTGCCGATCAGAGACCGCAGCGGAATCCCTTTGAGTTTTATTCCAAGAAGAACCCAACCCATCAGCACAAGCTCGAGGACCGCGGTCACACCGTAAGTGCGAAGCCGGTTCGTCGAGCCGATCCCCGCACCGCCCGGATGCCGCTGAACACCAAGAAACGAAACCGTGATGATGGCGAGGATCAGGACCACGGTGTGCCACACCGGCGCGATGGCGCCTGGCCTCGGCGCAGGTTCGCACGGGGCGGAAGGGAGGGATTGCTGATCGGGAGCGCCGGCAGGCTGATCGTTGAGAGATTCCATCTTGAGTTGGATGGTAGACGAGCAAGCCGGAATCGACAAAGGCGCACGCACCCACTACCAGGATCGGCGGTGATCCGTTTCCTGCCGCCGCGCGATCATCGATCGACTCAGCACTCGATCACATTCAGCGCAAGTCCGCCGAGGCTCGTCTCCTTGTAGCGCGATTGCATGTCGAGGCCGGTCTGGTACATCGTGTGAATCACCTGGTCGAGCGACACCTTGTGCTCTTCCGAGTCGCTCATCGCGATCCGCGACGCATGCACCGCCTTTACCGCGCCCATGGCGTTGCGCTCGATGCAGGGAATCTGCACCAGCCCGCCGATGGGGTCGCAGGTCATGCCCAGGTTGTGTTCCATCGCGATCTCGGCCGCATGCTCGACCTGTCCGTTGGTTCCGCTCAGCGCTGCGATCAGGCCGCCGGCCGCCATGGAGCACGCCACGCCCACTTCGCCCTGGCATCCAACCTCGGCGCCGCTGATCGACGCGTTCTCCTTGTAGAGAATCCCGATGGCCGCGGAGGTCAGAAAAAAGCGAATGATGCCTTCGTGATCGGCGCCTGGCACAAAGCGCTCGTAGTAGCGCGCCACGGCCGGTACAACGCCCGCCGCTCCGTTGGTCGGCGCGGTCACCACGCGTCCGCCGGCTGCGTTCTCTTCATTCACTGCCATGGCGTACACCGTCACCCAGTCCAGCGGCGCCAGAGGATCGATCGGCTGCCCTGCTGCCTCTTTCTCGCGGAGCCGTTCTGACAGCCGGTGCGCTCTGCGCCGCACATTCAATCCGCCGGGCAGAATCCCTTCGGTCGACAATGCCGCGATCCATGCAACTCATCATCGTCCGCCAGATCGCTTCGATTCCGGTCGCTCACCAGCCCGCGAATCTCCTCGTCCGATGCGCTCGGATGACGAACCCGCAACCGCGCGCATTCGTTCGCAAACATCAGCTCGTCCACTCTGAGTCCGTTCACGCGAGCGCATTCAAGCAACTCGGCCGCGCTGTGAAATGGATATGGCAGTGGCGCCTCGGTCTCGGAGGCTGCGGCGGACTCCGCGCCGTCTTCGACAATAAAGCCACCGCCGATGGAGAAGAAGGTGCGCTCTTCGATGCGCTTTCCCGCACTGTCAAATGCCGCGAACCGCACGCCGTTGGGGTGCTGGGTGCGCGCTCCCGGCGGATACATGGTTTCGCGATGGAAGAGAAGGTCGTGCGTCTCGCCAAACGCAATGTCGTGTGCTCCCGCCAACTTCAGCGTCTTGCTGGAACGAATCACCACGACCGTCGATTCAATCAATGCCGGATCGATCGATGCCGGCTCATTCCCCGACAAACCGAGAAGCACCGCGCGATCGGTTCCGTGTCCCAGGCCGGTGAGGGCGAGCGAGCCGTACAGGTCAACCTGCACGCGGGTCACCCTCGGCAGTTCACCTTTCAATTCCAGTTCGCGTGCAAAGCGGCACGCTGCGCGCATCGGTCCCATGGTGTGCGAACTCGAGGGCCCAACGCCGATTTTATAGAGATCGAAGAGACTCGTCGTCACGGAGACGATTGTAGGCCAGTGCCCAGTGAGCAGGGAAACAGCGGACAGTGAACAGTGAACGCTAGACCCCTCTGTGATCTATTTCGAATGTCGTCGCTGCGTGACTCCAGGGCTTTAGTCCCTTTGAATTCACGCACTGACCTAAAGCACGGATCTAAAGCCGATACCCTCATTGCTTCGGCTCCCCCATTTCTCGTCCGGCAAGCTCAAGGACCCTCTGTCCACTGTTTCCTGTCCTCTGTCCACTGTCCACTGTTTCACTGCCCACTGCCCACTGTCTTTAGACCACTGTTCGCCGTCACTGACGCCCTTTCCCCGCCTTCTGATACACTCCACGCGAAATTAATGCCATGCTCTTTAAAGCTCTCAGTGCAGCTGTCTATGGAATTGACGCTAACTTAATTGACGTAGAGGTTGATTACAGCGGCGTAGTTCTGGAGAAAGACATTCTTCACACGGTGGGCCTGCCCGACGCGGCCGTCCGTGAGAGCCGCGACCGTGTTCGTCCGGCCATCAAGAACTCCGGCTACCTGATCCCGCCGACGATGACTACCATCAATCTCGCGCCAGCCGACTTGAAAAAGGAAGGCTCGGGATTCGATCTCCCCATCGCGGTCGGAATCCTCGGCGCCTATGGTGCGCTGCGCATCGACAACGTCGATCAGTTCCTGCTCGTCGGCGAGTTGGGCCTCGACGGCAGCGTGCGCCCGGTTCCCGGCATGCTGCCGGTTGCCATCCTGGCGCGCGAGAAAAAGATTCCCAACCTTGTCCTTCCAGCCGCTAACGCTGCGGAAGCGGCCGTCGTCGAGGGTGTGAATGTATACCCGGTGAGTTCGCTGCTCGATGTGATCGATCTTCTCAACTCAACCATCGTGGGCCAGGTCTCGCGTGAGCCGTTCCATGTGAAGACCGAAGAACTGCTCGGGGAGCTTCAGCATTTTTCAGTCGACTTCAAAGATGTGCGGGGCCAACAGACTGCCAAGCGCGCGCTTGAAGTGGCGGCAGCCGGCAGCCACAACATCCTCATGATCGGCCCACCGGGCTCGGGCAAGACGATGTTGGCCAAACGCCTGCCGTCCATCCTCGCTCCTCTCACGTTTGAAGAAGCACTCGAAACCACGAAGATTCATTCTGTCGCAGGCGTGCTCGATGCCGCGGCCGGCCTGGTCACGCAGCGGCCGTTCCGCTCGCCGCACCACACCATCTCCGACGCTGGCCTCATCGGTGGCGGCATCGTTCCGCGTCCCGGTGAAGTCTCACTCGCCCACAACGGCCTGCTTTTCCTGGACGAGTTGCCCGAATTTCCGCGCAACGTGCTTGAAGTGATGCGCCAGCCGCTCGAGGATCACACCGTCACCATCGCTCGGGCCTCCATGTCGCTCAGCTTTCCGGCTCGCTTCATGCTGGCCGCCGCTATGAATCCTTGCCCCTGTGGCTACTTCAACGACAAGTCGCGCGAGTGCATGTGCACGCCGCCGATGATCCAGCGCTACGTGGCCAAGATCTCCGGCCCGCTGCTCGACCGCATCGATATTCATATCGAGGTGCCGGCCGTTCAATACAAGGAGCTGCGCGGTGGGGCGGCAGCCGAGGGCTCGGCTGAGATCCGGGCAAGGGTCATGGCCGCCCGAGAGCGCCAAAAACAGAGATTCAAGAAGTCCGGCGACAAGGTCTTCTCCAACGCCCAGATGTCGACGCGCCAGATTCGCGTCCACTGTGAGCTAGGCCCGGATGCCGAGCGGCTGCTGGAGCGAGCCATGCAGCAGCAGGGCCTGACTGCCCGCGCTCACGACCGGATCCTCAAGGTCGCACGCACCATCGCCGACCTGGATGGAGCCGAGAAGCTTGCCGTCTCGCATCTGGCCGAGGCCATCCAGTACCGCACTCTGGACCGGAGCTACTGGGCCTGAATGAGCGAAAAAAGACGCAAGTGCCGAATTCCACAACACTTGTGTGATCGGCGTCACATAGTGTGCGTAACTATAAGGATTCGTTATGTTGAGAACGTTTCCACTTAAATTCCGGCCCTTGCCGCAGCCTCAGAGACCATCACCGTAAATACATATAAATAAGCTAGTTAGAGCAGAACATAACCCCGGGAAAGGTCCTGTTTCCAACTTGTTCCGTTCGCAAAATAAATGTTGACCCCTGAATGGACCCGTTATAAATTCATGATTGCCATCCGTTGGGGTAGTTGCACAAGCGCGATTGCGTGTTTTCCTGCTCTTTCCGTCTTTAGCTCCAGGCCTCGTTTTATCGGCTGTTGGAGTGCGTTCGCTGCAGCTTGAACGCGGCGGAAATCGCCGGGCGCAAAGTCCACCGGTGCAGTCATTTCTATCCCGTACAGGGCAGGATGCCTTTTCCTGCAGAACTCTCGATTGCGGCAAAAGTTTTTTGAACTTGATGCCCGATTCGCGCGTCTAAAGGGGAGAACCGGCTGCTCGGGGCGGCGGATCGAACTTATATCTACCCAATTAACTGTACCGCTGGCGCCAGGTAGCGCCAAGCGGACAGGTCTGGAAGGAGATTCACCTCATGCGTTCTGATTTAGTTTTCGGGGCACTCTCTCACGTGTCCAATCGCTACCAGCTCTGCCAGTTGGCGAGCAAGGCTACCCGGAAGCTGCACAAGCCCAACACCCGGCTGCAGGATACGACCAATGAAGTTCTTGTTCGCTTCCGCGTCACCAACCCCGGCTCGCAGCAGCAGCCGCAAGCACCTGCTGCCCGACCAATCGAAGCGCGACGCGCTGCTTAACAGAATCCTGTATTATTAAGTGAGTTAAGCAAACAAGCAATTCAGGCGGCCATTGCGCAATCGTGTATTTGGCCGCTTTTCCTAATAAGCTTTTTGAAGGTTTCCAATTACGGAACCGCCTTCAGGCACGGACTCCAACGAACCGCTCTCCAAACCCCGCCTATTGAACCTGGAGCAATTCCCCTCCCGGGTCCCTCACTTACCCCCTCTCGCAGGTGAACATGACGATCGCCGAACTGAAAGAGAAAAACATCACCGAACTGAGCCGCATTGCGCGCACCCTGGAGATTCCGGGTACCAGCGGCCTCCGCAAGCAGGACCTGATCTTCAAGATTCTTCAGGCCCAGAGCGAGAAGGAAGGGCACATCTTTGCTGAAGGTGTGCTTGAAATCCTGCCCGATGGCTACGGATTCCTTCGCTCCCCTGACTACAACTATCTGCCCGGCCCCGATGACATTTACGTCTCGCCCTCGCAGATTCGCAAGTTTGATCTCAAAACTGGCGACTCCATCAGCGGCAACGTCAGGCCCCCCCACGAAGGCGAGAAATACTTCGCCCTGGTCAAGATCGAGGCCATTAACTTCGAGTCGCCTGAAGAGACGCGCAACAAGATCCTCTTCGACAATCTGACGCCGCTCTATCCGCAGGAACGCATCAAGCTGGAAACGGTTCGCGAAGCCGTCAGTGGCCGCGTGATGGACCTTCTCACTCCGGTTGGCAAGGGCCAGCGCGGTCTCATCGTCGCTCCGCCGCGTACCGGCAAAACGATGCTCCTGCAGTCGCTCGCAAACTCCATCACCGCCAATCAGCCTGAAGTCGTTCTCATCGTCCTGCTCATCGACGAACGCCCGGAAGAAGTCACCGACATGCAGCGCTCCGTCAAGGGCGAAGTCATCAGCTCCACATTTGACGAGCCGGCAGCCCGCCACGTACAAGTGGCCGAGATGGTCATCGAGAAGGCCAAGCGCCTCGTCGAGCACAAGCGCGACGTCGTTATCCTGCTCGACTCCATCACCCGTCTCGCCCGCGCCTACAACACCATCGTTCCTCCCTCGGGCAAGGTGCTCTCAGGCGGCGTCGACTCGAATGCATTGCAGCGCCCGAAGCGATTCTTCGGTGCGGCCCGCAACATCGAGGAGGGCGGCTCGCTGACCATCATCGCCACAGCCCTCGTCGATACCGGCTCGCGCATGGATGAAGTCATCTTCGAGGAGTTCAAGGGCACCGGCAACATGGAAATCATCCTTGACCGCAAGCTCGTCGACAAGCGCGTCTTCCCGGCCATCGACATCCAGCGCTCCGGCACGCGTAAGGAAGAACTGCTCATTCCGAAAGAAGATCTGCAGCGCATCTGGATCCTGCGCAAGGTGCTCAACCCGTTGTCGCCCGTCGAAGCGATGGAGCTTCTCATCAGTCGCCTCGAAAAGGTTCGCAACAACGCCGAATTCCTCGCGAACATGAACCAGCTGTAAGGCAGTGCAAGGCGTGGTCAGCCGCACTGAACATGCTTCCAGCTCTGGGGTCTAGGTGGTCTGGTTTCCAGAGGCTGGCAAAGGCCGGAAGCGACGCTTCCGGCCTTTTTGATTGCCGCCCTCTTCAACGCCTTTGCCCGACGAGTCCGCTGCTCTTGCATTCCCACGTCTCCTGGTGCATCGTGGTACTGCAACCACCATGCAACCTTCCTCCCACCCTGGGAATGCCGCTTACCTGGCGCTTGCTGCGCTTCTCTGTTCTTTCTGCGTCCGCTCCGACACTCTTCCGCTTCCGCACAGTCGCATGGGGGCGTTGCCGCGAACAACCCTCTGGGCGTGGGAGCGCCGCGAGGATCTGCGAGCGGTCGACACGCGGCGGTTTGCTGTTGCTTATCTTGACCAGACGTTGACAATCGGCCTCACCGTCAAGGCGCAGCCCCGCCACGACTCTCTGGTGATGCCGGCTTCGGCCACACGTATCCCCGTGGTGCGCATTGAAGCTTCGCGATCGGCCGTGCTCAACAGTGTGACGCACTCTGAAACCGTGGAGGCGATCCTTGTGAGCGCGCGCGAACCCGGCATCGCCGCCCTGCAGATCGACTTTGATGCGACCCGCTCCGCAGCGGCCCTTCTATCGTGACCTGCTGATCGACCTGCGCCGCCGGCTCCCGCCGAATCTGCCGCTCTCCATCACGGCCCTTGCTTCTTGGTGCAGCTACGACGACTGGATCGCCGATCTGCCCGTTGATGAAGCCGTGCCCATGATGTTTCGCATGGAGCCGGATCGCCGCCGGTTGCCCCTGGACCTTGAAGACTTCAGGATTCGCGAGCCGCTGTGCCGCGCTTCGACCGGGGTCTCGACGACCGAGCCGTGGCCGGCGGCCCTTGATGGAAAGCGCATTTATGTCTTTGCCGATCATGGCTGGCGCGCCGATACACCTGCCGATGTGGAACGGAGACTCGAATGAAAACGCGGGATAGGCGCTTGTTTGCGGCCGCTGCCTTTATCGCGGTAGTCATGTTGTCACCCACGCGCAATGTGGAGGCGTGCGGCCCGTGGTTTGAGCCGGATGTCTTTGTCAACACCACTCACCCTGACGATCCCTCCACATTTGCGGCGGGAAAGCTGGGCATTCTGCAGGCAGGATTCGATTCTAGGGATTACGCCGTCGCCTTCAGGTACCTCAATGGCGGCAAGCTCTCGGACGCGGAGCGCCTGTCCTTCGCTCCCCCATCATCGCCCGGAGCAGCCGTGCAGGATTGGAGCAACCTGTCGCCGGCCCAGGCGGCCGCAGCGCAGCAGGCGGAGATCGCGGCTCGAAAAAGCGCGCAGCCTGCAGGTCACTGGCTGGAAGAACGAGCCAAATACGCTCCCGCCAGCGCCTCGGCGGAACAAGAGCCGTCTTTCCCCACCGACTACGAAGGCAACATCGTGCTCGACGAGGGTTATCTGAATTGTCCTGATCCAGCGTTCGCGAATGCAACGCACACCCTGAGCAAGCGAGCGCAGGCATGGGGCGACAAGAGCCCCTGGCTGGCCGACTGGATTCATGGACAAGATGCCGTGTTTTCCAACTGCGCCGGAAAGACTGCAACCACGCCCGCGCCGTCAACGCCGGGCAGCCCTGCCCTGCTCCAGGCCGATCGCGCCTACCAGGTTGCTTCGGCGACGCTCTACGCCAAGCGGTTTGACGACGCGGCGCGGGAGTTTGCTGCCATTGCAGCTGACGGCAAATCACCGTGGAGCGCCTGGGGCGGCTACCTGGCGGCGCGCGCAACCGTACGCAAGGCATTCGCAATGGGCAGTGCGACCGATCCCTACAGCAACGAGATTGCCAGCTTCGACATGGACACCTTGAAGCACGCGCAGCAGATGCTGGAGATGCTTCTGAAGCAACCGAGCCCTGTGCCTTCGCGCACGATCATCCAGGACGAATTGAATTTCATTCGCATCCGCACCGAACCGGAACAGCGTGCGACGGAGATCTGCGTTGCTTTGGCAGGACCTGCGCCGGACCCCAACTTCACGCATGATATCGATGACCTGAACTGGCTGCTGCTGAAGCAGATGAAGATCGGGACTCCGCCTCCGCTGCTGGCCTGGATTGGTGCATGGCGTGGCGGAAGCACAGCCGCCACGGCCTACGCCATGTGGCAATCGAAACACGAGCTGCCGTGGCTGGTGATGGCATTGGCCCAGGCCCGGCCCGCCGATCCATTCGCGCCGGAACTGGTGGATGCGGCAACCACGATTGCACCCGGAACCCCCGCCTATGACACGGTCTTCTTTCATCGCGTGCGGCTTCTCATTGGCCTCAAGCGCACAGATGAAGCACGCGGGCTGCTCGACGCCGCCATTCCCGCGTTACGACGCGAGAAACCAGGCTCGAACCTGAATGCGCTCCTCGGCGAGCGAATGGCCGTGGCGCGAAGGTTCAATGAATTCCTGACCTATGCACCGCGCTCCACGCTAAGCGTCGGCTCGCAGGGCGCCGACGACCTGCAGGGGCAATGCAATCAAAACGCCCACGCTGATAACGGCAGCGCGGATTGCCCTGAGCTGAAAGAGCCGCAGGAGTTCGACGAGGACACGGTGACGGTGCTGAACCGGCAGACGCCGATCAGCCTGCTGATCGAAGCTGCAAATTCGCAGAGTCTGCCCGACAACCTGCGCCGCGAACTGGCTATTGCGGCCTGGACACGCACGGTTCTGCTGGAGGATGCGGACGGCGCCGCAAAGCTTGCACCACTGCTGCCGAAAGCCATCCGCGACGCAGCCGGATCGAGCATCGGATTTCCAGCAGACGTGGCCATCCTGCGCAATCCGGGAATTCGTCCCTATCTCGAAGCGGGCGTCGCACGGGTGGCCAGCTTCGGCTACTTCGACGACTTTCGCAACAACTGGTGGTGCAAGCCGTGGGATGATCGGCCGGATAACGGCGAGGCAGGCCCTCCACAGCAGGATCCACAGCCAC
Source organism: uncultured Acidobacteriaceae bacterium (assembly GCA_963774175.1). Lineage (GTDB taxonomy): Bacteria > Acidobacteriota > Terriglobia > Terriglobales > Acidobacteriaceae > Telmatobacter. Next base: position 55,754 of record CAVZDT010000001.1, on the reverse strand, counting down.
TCCCCGTTCCCGCGTTCATGCCTGCCGACGCTGTGGCGCGGGGCGCTGACGAGGTTCAACGTCTGCAGCAACTGCCGGACTCAATCATCGTCATCGGCCAACGCGTCGTCGATTATGCACGGCAGCATCCGGAGGATCCGCTGGCGCCCGAAGCGCTGGCTCTGACGGTGCGCGCAGGGCACTACGCCTGCGCCGCATTTATCCCAGACCCCGCCGGCGAAAGCAGATCGGAGTACACGCCGGTCAGCAAGGCAGCCTTCGAGCTGCTGCATCGCCGCTACCCCAAATCGCCGTGGGCCTTGAAAACGCGGTATTACTACTGAAACCGCCCCATTGGCGTGATCCAGTGGCTGTCGGCCAGGACGTGGAATAAGGCGTATGGGCCGGCGCTTTGCCGTTTGCCGCCTCGCTGGTAAACTAAATAGGTCGTGGGGCTGTAGCTCAGCTGGGAGAGCGCCTCGTTCGCAACGAGGAGGCCAGCGGTTCGATCCCGCTCAGCTCCACCAAATCTCCTTCCTCCAAATAACTCCCTCCGCTTTCTGCAAGCGCGCTATAGTTCCTGCATGCCCCGCAAGACCTTGTGTCTGCTCGCCCTCGCACTCGCGAGTATTCCCCTGCTCGCGCAGGACAAGGCGGACCGCGACCGCCTCACACTCGCGCGCGCCCAGTACTACACACCCACGGCGAGTGGACTGAAATCATTCCGTTGCGATGCTTCGATCGACTGGAAGGCAATGCTCACGCGATTCATCGGAACCGACGTCCCTGACGACAACCCGGCTCTCAAGTTTCTTGGCACCGTTCATCTCGCCATCAGCGACGATCTTCGCGGCGCGGGCTCGCTGCAGTGGACCGACACCGCCGATGCGCCGGCTGACAAGAAGGACAATATTCACCAGATTCAGAGCGGTCTCCAAACCTCCGTCGCCGGCTTCTTTCAGAGTTGGAATGCTTACATGAACGGCAGCATGGTGCCGGTTCCCGACAGTTCCATCACCATCACAAAGTCGGGCAATGGCCTGCATCTGAGTGCAGCTGCAAAAAACCTGAAATTCGATGAAGACTACGACCAGAACACGTTGCTTACCCAGGCCCTCGTCGTCACTCCGAATCTGAAAGTGCTCGCGACTCCAACCTTCACTCGCACGCCAGACGGCCTGGTGGTTTCATCGGTAATGTCTGAGGTGCATCAGCCACCCACCGCACCCGAGACCGATGTGACCTACCGCATCGAATATGCAAAGGTGAATTCGTACCAGATCCCCTCGCACGTTGTCTTCGACATCAAAAACACTGGCGTCATCGAGATTGGATTGAGTGCCTGCACTGTGACCGTCGCCGATTGGGCAAAGAAGCAGTAAAGCTGCCTGTCCCGATTCGCTCAGCCGGCCCGGGTTACGGCTCGATCCAGTCCAGCGCATAAACATCCTGCGTGCCTCGATCGCGCAGAATCAGGGGCGAGCCGTCGGGCGCGACGGATACCGATCCACCGCCAAGGCCGGTAAGCACAAAGTTCTTCAGGTCGACGAGTTGCTCTCGCTTTCCATCCGGCACATGGATCCGAATCACGGCACCGCGGCCGGCGAGATCTTTCATGTACACGTACTGGCTGTCTGGTGACCAGTTCAGCCAGCTCAGCGTGCCGGAGCCGATCTGCTTCCAGATCGAAGTTTGGAAATCAAACAACATCAACCTGCTCGAATCGCTGCTCATGGCCACGATGTATTTTCCATCCGGAGACCAGCGCGGCGAGAACATTCCCTTCGAACCCGGCAACGGCGAAACTTTCTGGGATTGAAGGTCGAGAATTTTGATGGCCGGATCCGCATTTCCGTTCGCATCGTTGGCATCACCCGCAAACGCCATGCGCGTCCCATCTGCCGACCAGGTGGGGTCCTGCTCATTCTGCTTGTCGTCCGGAAGCAACTCTCGCGGCGTCCCCCCGTTCGCTGAGATCTCGTAGAGTCTGCCGGGGTGGCCCGGTCCGCTGGGAAAATCGAAAAACACGATGTTCAGGCCATCCGGCGACCAACGCGGCAGAACTGGCTTGACCGTACCGAAGGTGAGTTGCACGCGGCCTGTTCCGTCGGCGTTGCTCTTCCACATGTCACCCTGAGGGTAAGAGACATAGACCAGTTGCTTCCCGTCGCGCGTCACATCAATCCAGTCGGCTGACATTCCTCCCAGGTAGACCGAGGGCGTACCGGTCTTCGCGTCGAAATGCGTAAGCTCTCCGCGGAACGTCATTCCCACCACGAACAGTTTCTTGCCATCCCGCGATGGCAATGGCGACTGAAGTTCCATGGGGCTCGACGTCAACTGGATCGGCTTGGGTTGGGGTTGCAGAAAGTGCCTCGTCTGTGGCAGCGCCCAGATTTGCCCCTGCGACTGGAAGACAAAGTACTTTCCGTCGGCGGTCCACGCGCCGCAGCATTCGTTTATGTTTTTCCAATCGGGAATGAGAGGCTCAATCTTCGATCCGCTCGCCGCGACATTCCAGATCGACCGTTCACCTACTATGACGCTCGTGCCGCTTTGGGAGATTTCCTCGGTTTCAACCTGCAGGCTGTTTCCGTCGGGCGAAATGGCTACGCCCGAAACGATGTTCTTCATCGTCGCGATTTTGCGAGCATCGCTCCCGTCCGCGTTGGCCAGGAACACGTCTGTGCCCTTGCCGAATGCGAGTAGTTTGCCGTCGGCCGACCACGCTCCCACATGGCCCGCTGCGTCATTCAGTCGCCGCGGTGAGTCACCCATGACCGGCAAGCTCCACAATGGTCCGGTAGCCGGATAGCCCGTACCGTCCACGATCAGAAACGACGAGCCATCCTGCGATAAATCCACGGGAAACATTCCATGAGAAGGCATCGGAATGCGCGTAAGTTCGCCGCCTGACACGGGGCTTGCCGCTACATCCTCTGTCCCTGAATCAACCACGCTCAGAAATAGCCGAGAGCCGTCCGTTCCGATCAGCGTTTTCTGCAATCCGTCGTGCGTCAGCTGCGCGTAATTGGCCACCTGGGGCACAGGCATGGGCCGCAACCACACGAAGGCGGCCACGGCAACCACCAGCAGCAACACGATTACCCCTATCCCGACCCAGCGCTTCGGCGATATTCGCGGCTCGGCCCGCGCCACGCGGTAACTCGAGGTGAATGTCGATGACTGCGCGTACTCTGAGAGCGCCTGCAACGCGAAGCCAAGATCGGATGCCGATTGAAAGCGCTGTTCCGGGTTCTTTTCGAGGCCCCGCTGCACCACTCGCTGGAGTCCCGGCGGCACACCTGGCGCAACCTGGTCGAAAGGCGGAGGCTCTTCATTCAGGATCGCGCTCATGGTATCGATCGATGAGGGCTTCTGAAAGGTGCGTTTTCCCGTCAGCATCTCGTAAAGCACCGCGCTGAAGGTGAAGATGTCGGATCGATGGTCCGCCACCTGGCCTCGCACCTGCTCCGGCGACATGTAACCTACCGAGCCCAGCAGGATTCCCGCGATGGTCTGTGCCTCTTGCGGAGACTGCGGGATTTCCGACTCCCGGGGCTGGGTAAGCCGCGCCAAGCCGAAATCCAGGATCTTCGCCTGCCCGTCGCGGGTCAAAAACAGGTTCTCCGGCTTCAGGTCGCGGTGAACGATCCCCTTTTCGTGAGCGGCAGCGAGACCGCGCGCGATCTGCGAACCGTAGTCGATTACCTTACGCAGGGGCAGAGGGCCGCCCTTCAACCTGTCGCGTAGAGTTTCGCCTTCCAGCAGTTCCGAAACCAGATACGGCGCTCCCTGAAAGATTCCCATCTGGTACACCGCCAGGATGTTGGGATGATTCAGCGAAGCAGCGGCCCGGGCTTCCACCTCGAACCTGCGGAGCCGGTTGGGCTCGGCGGTGGAGAAACCCGGCAGCACTTTGATGGCGACGTCACGATTTAACCGCGTATCGCGTGCGCGATACACCTCACCCATGCCACCCGCCCCAATAAGCGCAAGTATCTCGTAGTGATCGATGAACTGGTGCGGGGTGAGCGGCATCTGCGCGATTATATCGTTTAAGACCGCTGCCCGGTCGTCACTAAAGGACTGAAGTCAAGGCGACAAGCCCGCAGAAACGCGACTGGAACCAGGGAAGTCGGTTACTCCTTTGAGAGCGCGCAGCGGCTGATTGTTCATTTCGTTGAGCGTGGGCGGTATACTTTAGCCGTTCCCAGGCGGATTCCAAAGTCATCGAAATCGGTTCCCCGGGATGAAGCGCAGCTCGGGTAACGGATATGCCTGCTTCATGCTGTTTCCAAAGACTGCACACGAGGTAGCTGTTGCCACAGATCGTTTCTCAGCCGGAATTCAGGGCCGCAGAGGCCAGGCCTCTATGCGTCGATCTGGATGGAACGCTGGTCAAATCGGACACCTTGATTGACTCGCTCCTGGTTCTGGCGCGCACCCACCCCCTGCTCCTGTTCCGCCTGCCCGGGATCGTGCTGCGTGGAAAAGCGGCATTCAAGGCATTCGTGACAGAGAGCGTCAGCCTTGATGTGGTGCACCTGCCCTACAACCGCAGGCTGCTGCAATTCCTGCAACAGGAGCACATGCGGGGTCGTGAAATCTATTTGACCACGGGCGCCGACGCACGCCTCGCGCGGCGGGTTGCCGATCACCTCGGGTTCTTCGCCGGCGTTTTAGGAAGTGACGGCGCCAACAACCTGACCGGCAACACCAAGCTCGATAGTCTGCAGAAGCGCTTTGGTGCCAGGCAATTTGTCTACGTGGGAAACGACACTCCCGATTTGCCGGTGATGGCGGGCGCTGCAGAATCCATGGTGGCGAATCCCAGCAGCAGATTACGCTCCAGGATGCGGGCACGTGGGATCGTCCCCTCACAGTCGTTTGAGGAGCGAAGCGCCCCATTGCGATCAATTGTGAAGGCGCTAAGGCCGCACCAATGGGCCAAGAATCTGCTCATCCTGCTGCCGCCTCTGCTGTCTCATAGCCATTCACTTCGCCTGATAGCGGATGCGCTGCTCGCGTTTTTCTGCTTCTGCTGCACTGCTTCTGGCGCGTACCTGGTCAATGATCTTCTCGATATCGAGGCAGACCGGCGCAGTGCGAAGAAGCGCTCTCGTCCGTTTGCCTCCGGCGATCTTGCACCTGCCGCTGGTCTGGTCGCGATTGTCGTGCTCCTTGCTATAGGCTTCACCGCTGCGCGACTGCTGCCCGCCGCGTTTTCGTTCTGGCTGCTTCTCTATCTGGGAACAACGTCCGCATATTCCATTTACCTGAAGCGCATTGCACTGGTTGACGTCGTGGTGCTGTCCGCCTTGTACACCCTGCGCCTGATTGCCGGCGGCGCGGCAACCAATGTTGTCATTTCAGACTGGCTTGCCGGATTCGCAATCTTCCTTTTTCTCTCGCTGGCCATCGTGAAACGGTTTGCCGAGCTTCAGAATCTCCGCGTAGGCGGGATGCAACTGAAAAACGGCCGTGGATACCTGATGACCGATATCGAGCAGATGCGTTCATTCGGAACAGCCAGTGCATTTGCCGCCGTCGTTGTTTTTGCCAACTACATCAGTGGTCCCGACGTCGTAGCCCTCTATCACCACCAGCGAAGGCTTTGGCTGATCGTGCCGTGGTTGGTTCTGTGGCTCTGCAGAGTCTGGCTGCTGGCCTCACGGGGAGATCTCGACGAAGATCCGGTCGCCTTTGCTCTCACAGACGCTGCAAGCCTGGCGATGGGCGTTGCCGTCGTGCTGATTGTGCTGCTCGCGTTGTGACGCCGGCAACCGGTAGAGGGGTGAAGAGGGAAGCGGCGCGCATCCCGGCGGCCAGGTTTAGACGCCAGAGAAATCGCTATATAGCCAGCACCCCGGTGCGAATAAGCCAAAGACTCCGGTCAGCTGAAAAGATCCTTCATCTTCTCCAGCAGGCCCGGCGAAGTGGGCTTGTTTTCGACCGTCAACGAACTCCCCAGCTCGGCAATCAATTCGCGCTGCGCACGGCTGAGCTTCTTGGGAATCTGAACCACGACCTTCACGATCAGATCGCCGCGCCCTTTCTCATTCAGATAGGGAACGCCCTTGCCGCGAATGCGAAGTTCCTTGCCGCTTTGCGTGCCCTCGGGAATCTTGATCATGACCGGTCCGTCGATGCCCTCGATCTCGATCTCCGCGCCCAGCGCCGCCTGCGGAAAGCTGATGGGAATCACGCAGTGCAGGTCGTGGCCGTCGCGCTCGAAGAAGTCATGCGCGCGAATCGAAAGCACGACGTAGAGGTCGCCGCTTGGGGCCCGCCGAACGGCCCTGCATCGCCCTCGCCGGTGTAGCGGATGCGCGTTCCGTCTTCGACGCCGGGCGGAACCTTGACATTGAGCTTGATTTCCTTGGTCAGACGCGTCTCGCCGCGGCAGGTCTGGCACGGATCGCTGATGACCGATCCTCTGCCTCCGCAGGCGCTGCAGGTGCGCGCGACAGAGAAGAATCCCTGCTGATAGCGAATCTGCCCGCGTCCGTGGCACTGTGGGCAGACCGATGGGCCCCGCCCCGAAGCGCTGCCCGTCCCCTGGCAGGTCTCGCAGGCTTCCAGGCGCCGGATCTTGACTTCCGTCTCGGTGCCGAAGATCGCTTCTTCAAAATCGATGGTGAGGTCGAAGCGCAGGTCGTCGCCGCGATGCTGGCGCGTGCTTCGCTGCTGGCTGCCGCCCACGTTGAACATCTCGCCGAACAGATCGCCGAAGATGTCGCCCAGGTCGACGCTGCCGCGAAGCCGCCGAAGCCGCCCGGTCCCGCAGCCGCTGACACCGGCGTGGCCATAGCGGTCGTAGGCGGCGCGCTTGTCGGCGTCGCTCAGCACCTGGTAGGCCTCGCTGGCCTCTTTGAACTTCTCTTCCGCGGCGTGATCGCCGGGGTTGCGGTCAGGATGGTACTTGAGCGCCAGCTTGCGATAGGCGCTCTTCAACTCCTGGTCGCTGGCCTCCGCGCGAAACACCCAGAACTTCGTAGTAGTCAGCTTTACTCACTCGTGAACTCAAACCTGTTCAGATTCCTTTTCCATCGTAGGGTACGACCGCGGGCGCCGTACAGTGATTCCATCTGCCGGACCATCGAACCCGCATCCGCCGCTACAACAGAACGCTCGGCTTTCACTCACTCGTCTGTTTTGGGTTCGATACGACACGCACCAGTGCCGGCCGCAACAGCTTCTCGCGCAGCCTGTAGCCGCGGCGAACCTCCTCCGCCACGTGCTGGTCGGGCAGATCGTCGCGTTCCACCGAACCCATTGCCTCGTGTTGACGCGGATCGAACTCCTCGCCCACGGTTGCCACCGGTTGCACCTGCAGGCCGCGCAGAATCTCTTCCATCTGCTTCACGATCAGCTCCACGCCGGCACGAAGCTGCTCCATGGTCCCGGTAGATTTGAGGGCCAGTTCGAAGTTATCAAGCACCGGCAGGAACTGCTCGACGACAGATCCGGTGGCGTAGTCGCGAAAATCGGCCTTTTCCTTCTCGGCCCGTTTCCTCGCGTTCTCAAATTCTGCCTGAAGGCGCGCCAGGCGGTCGATCAGCGCATCGCGTTCTTTCTTCAACTGTTCGTAGTCGGCCTGGAGCTGGTCAAACTCAGCTCGGCTCACGGGTGGCTCCTCGGCCCGCACCTCTGCTCCGGGAGCGTCCGCCGCCCCCTCTGCACTCTTCTCCTGCGCCGCGCTTTCGGTCGCTTCCAAAGCCGTCAACTCTGCTTCTTTCTCTGCCATATTCCTGCGTATTCCCCAAATATTTCTCTTCTTAGTCAATGATAAATTCCTCGGCTTCATCGCTTCCACAATTGCCGCCCGGTTGAGCTGAAACCCCACCGTTGTGCCACTCTGGAACTAGCTTTCCTCCCGCCGATTTTGTGGCGCAAAGCCCCATTACACGAGCACTTAAGCTCCCTCAACCCGTTGGTTATCCCTGCCGCGCTTTACTGAGTTGGAATCTCCAGGATCCGCTCCGAGAGTCTCGCCACGTAGCGCACCGCCTGGATCATCTCCTGGTATTGAATGCGGGTGGGTGCAATCACTGCCACGGTTCCCAGGCTGGTACCGCCCAGGCGCGCCGGAGAGCCGATCAACACCAGGTCCTGCATCGCCGGGGAAGCCTCATCTAGTCCTACCACAACACGAACTTCCTGCTGACTTCCATTTACATATGCCGTCAACAAATCCACCAGCCTCTGCTTGGCCTCAAGCGCCAGCAGCATCTCCTTCAGGCGCTCCCGGTCAACTTCCGCCGCGATCAGGTTCGCCATGCCCTCCACGTAAAGCACTGCCGCAGCAGTATCGCCCACTGCCAGCGCACCTTTGCGGCAAAGTTCCTCCACCGACGCCAACAGTTGGTTGTAGGCAGTCCGCTCCTCATCTATGCGCCGCGCAATCTCCGTGCGGACGCGATCGATGGGCCAGCCGCGGAAACTCTCGTTCAGATACCGCGCCGCCGTCTCCAGTTCCAGATGCGTGAACTGCCTATCAAGGATCAAAACTCTGTCCAGAACAGCGCCCGCTTTCGTAACCACAACGGCCAGCACGCGCCCCGTCGAGAGCTGCGAAAAGTGGATGTGCTCGAGCACTTGGTCCGCGGTGCCGCTGGCCAGTGCGACTCCCAGGCCACTCGAAATCAGCGCCAGTACGTGCGAGGTGCGCTCCAGGTACTCGTTGGAGCTGGTCACACCCGAGAAGCTTTCCTCAATCTGCCCGCGCCGTTCCTCGCTCAGCGGCATTCCAGTCTGGGGTATGGTCGCGAATGCCGCGCCACCCACTCCAATGCGACCCAACGGCGCGTCCGGCCGCGTGATCTGCTCCACGTAATAGCGAAACGCTGCAGCCGTCGGCACGCGCCCGGCAGAGGTGTGCGGCTGCTCCAGCAGACCGGCATCCCCCAGCGAAGCCATCACGTTGCGGATGGTCGCCGAGCTGAGCCCTTCCTTGTGCGCGAAGTGATCGGCAACGGCCTGCGAGGCCACAGGCTCTCCGGTAGCAATGTAGAGCTCGATAATCGCCGTAAGAACCAGCCGCTCTCGCGGACTCACGCGCGTCTCAGGCATCTGAACAGCTACCTCATGTCTGGTCAGGGCCACGCGAACCGCGGCAAAGACCGGCTATCGCAATTCCTGAGTAGCTGTATCCCGAAACCCTGGCTCTCAAGTCGACGCGACCATCAGGAAGCGGCGACCTTGCACGAAACCAGGAAAGGCCACACGAGCTCAGGAATTGCCGTAATCCTCCCATAATGAGATGCTTACGGACGCAAATAGGTAGGATTCTCCCATTTAATTCTAGGTTCCCCAGAGCGCTACGTCAAGTTGCGAACCGCGTTCTCGACGCGCATCTCCATCATGGAGTGCGAGTTGGACAACCGAAAGTATCCGGCTGTCCTCTCAGTTCAAGTGAAAGCAATGTTGAAAACCTGGAGCGCGTAATGGCCAAAAAGCCTGCCAAAGGTCTTGTCAATCCGGTTCTGCTCAAACCCGTGGATAAGAATGACGGGATTCTCCAGGTGATCCTCGAGACGCCCAAGGGTAGCCGCAACAAGTTTGCCTTCGACGAGAAGCAGAAGATCTTCACGGTCAAAAAGGTGCTTCCCGCCGGAATGAGTTTCCCCTACGATTTCGGATTCCTTCCCCGGACGCTGGCGCCGGACGGCGACCCCATCGATGTACTTCTCCTGATGGACGAACCGGCCTACCCCGGGATCGCCGTTCGCGCGCGCCTCATCGGAATCATCGAGGGAGAGCAGACGGATGGGAAAAAGAAAATCCGCAACGACCGCCTCCTCGCCGTGGCAGAGATGAACCACGAATATGCGTACATCAAAACGCTGGACGATTTGCCCAAACAGTTCCTTCACGAGTTGGAAGAATTCTTCGTCAACTACCACCGCCTCGAAGGCAAGCGTTACAAACTCCTGGGCTGCAAAGATGCCTCCGTCGCGAAGCGCCTGATCCAAAAAGCGCAGCGCGCCGCCTGAGGCCGGCACATGCACGTCGACATCGCAGAGCTTCTGGCTCGCTTCTTCATCGGCGGCATCATCGTCAGTTTCTTTGCCGTCCTGGCTGAGATGTTCAGGCCCAAGACCTTTGCCGGCCTCTTCGGCGCAGCGCCATCCATCGCGCTCGCCACCATCGGCATTACCGTTGCCGGCCATGGAAAAGCCTATGCCGCCACCGAAGCGCATTTCATGATCTTCGGCGCCATCGCTTTCGCCTGCTACGCACTCGCGGTGAGCCGGATTCTCAAGCGCTACCGGCCGCGCTCCGTGACAGCGACCGTTTCTCTCATGCCCCTCTGGTTTGCCGTTTCCTTCGCACTCTGGTGGGTGGCGAGATAGACGCCATGGTCATTCATGCCCGATTCGCTGCCATCAAGGGAATCAAACCACACGAGTGGCTCCTGCGCTTCGCATTTGGAGGGGCCATTTGCGTTGCCGCCGGTCTCATCGCGGAACGATACGGACCCGCGGTGGGCGGCTTGTTCCTCGCATTTCCGGCGATTTTCCCCGCCGGTGCGGGCCTGGTAGAGGCGCACGAAAAGCAGCACAAAGCGCGCGCCGGCTTCGACGGCACCAACCGCGGACGCATCGTCGCCGCGATAGACGCCGTGGGCGCGGCCCTCGGTTGCGTTGGACTCGCCGGCTTTGCCCTGGTCTTCTGGCTCTGGATGCCGCACGCGCAGATCGTCGTTGTTTTTGTGCTTGCCACGCTGGTGTGGCTCACCCTTGCGGTCGGCGCATGGCTGATCTTCCGGCATCGTCGGAAACGTAAGCGGAGCCGTATTGCTGCTCCGCCTGCGCATTAGTTTGCTGGAGCCTCGTTGTAATAGCCAGTAATTGTCCGCACCGTTACACCCGGCCGATTCACTTGAACCTTCAGGTCGTGATACTCATCCCGTTTGTCAGTGGGCGGCGGCATGAAGGCCAGAGTGTAATACTCGCCGATCTCCGCCACGCACGAGTCAATCTGGCCTTTCACGTCATTGCTCGGATCAAGCACACGACCTCCGGAGTGCACTGCAAGTGCCTGCAGCGCCATGTCGCCGATCTCCATTTTGCGAATCTCGCGCACGGGCTTCAAGTATCCCTGGTACAACGTATTCGTTACCCCTGCTATGGTGAACAAGCTGTATATTGTGATGCGCGCCTCCCGCAGCTTGTTCTGGAGCGCGGCGATTTGCCGGTAGTACGTCTCTCGCGAAACATCGGTCTGAATAAAGAAACGCTCCGTCAGCAGCGGCCAGCCCGGTCCCAGCCAGATCAGCACCTTGCGCCCCGGCCTGCGCGACATATTTTCGGCAATGCCGCTGATGGTTTTGTAGGAGTCCTGAAACTGCTCCTGCAGCGAATAGACGCCGCCCGAAAGATCCCTGGCCCGCACCGTTCCGACCGACTGATCCAGCATGGCAGCCAACGCGTTTCCATCCTTCGACGGCGCCGGCTGCATGCGCAATCCGTCGCTGCCGAAGATAAAAACCGAAACCGGTTGTGTCAGCCGTCCGTTGTTCTCGCGCAGAAATTTGTCAATCTCGAGACGTAGCCGGGCTGCAGCCTGATAGGGCAGGTTCACCGCGTCAAGCACGATGTCGACTTCAACCGGCGGATCCGCTTTCGAGCCCACTGCGCCGTCGATGCGCCGGAACCCGAGAATCCTTCGCGGCTGATTCTCGTCGAGAACCGAGAAATCGAATGGTTCGAGGTCTGAAATCGTCTTGCCTGCGCTGTCGCTTACAACCACATCGAGAAAGATCGGCCGCTGCTGAGGCGTTGCGGCCGGCTGCTCGGGTGAGGCGCCCTGTTGCGCATGGATGCTTGTGAAGACACCAAGGACACAGACTAGAAATATAAGGCCTGATTTGCCCATCGTTAACGTACTCTCAGATCCGAAAGGAGCGGTGTAACTACTTTACGCCAGTCCCCTGAGGGCGCGCTGTGACATCCCCATCCTGGTCCCGGTTTACGAACGATTTCTGGTTTGTCGACGACCGGCGGAAGTTCCGGTGAAGCCGCAGAACCCCACCTACCCGCACTCAATGACGGCAAGCATCCCGCCATGGCGCGTCATTGCACGATTTGCATTTCGCTCCGAAAGACGTGATAGTCGCTAAAGGCTACATCGTTCAACCGCGCGGATTCGCGCTCCCACGAGGTCGCAACATCCAACGATACCGGAACAGAAAGCGTACCCACCGAATAGGAAACACTCCGCACCGGGCAGGTATACGTCTTGCCGCCGATCTCTACCGGGCCATACTCCACCATGATGTCAGCACGTTCAATCGATGAACCCAAAGCAGGATCGGCCTCCAGCAACAGGCGTAGAATCGTCCCCGAGCCCGGGTCGATAGCAATCTCCCCGTGATACGCCGTCGTATCCGTCACGCCAGATTCTCCGGTTTCAGAGATCTTGTAGTGAGATTCCGTTCGCGACACCTGGAATCGAAAAGCTGCCATGGGTCCATTTGGTCCCTCTTCCCATCGACTCCAGCGCGTCGTCGCGCTCTGTGCCGCATCCCCGATCACCGTACCCAGGATCGGCCCGAAGGTCCCACGCGTGATGAGCCCATGCTCCTGCGCACCCTCTTCGTGTGCGACTTCTTTGCCTCCCCGGTAGTACACCGTTGCTTTGAAGTTTCCAGCAGGGTGGAGGACGTCTGGATTGTGCGTGCCCTTTTCATCCTTTGGCGTCCAGACCTCCTCGAACGAAGTCGTGAAACGCCTGGCATAGAAATCCGGCAGCTTCGGAAGAGTCTTCTTCAGGTAGTCCACTACCTGCGCCATCATCTGCGTCTGTTCGGCAATATCGGGAGCCGCTTTCTGAGGGACCTCGCTTGCCGGCGGTCCCAGGAACACCGACGCATCTGCCACCGCCATCAGTGCCGTCTTCGATTTTGCTCCCTGCAATTCCGCGCTCAGCATGGCCAGCTTCGGGCTGCTCAACCGCTCCGTCAATTGCAGATGCTCGATCTCCTTCGCTGCTTCCCGGTCGTGTTTATCGTTCGCCTTCCCGACAATATCCGCAAGTTGCGCCACGGTCACCAGCCGCGGAGCCCCCGGCTCTTCAATGGCAGCCTGTTGCACGGTGATCGTCTTTTCGTTCTCAGGCTCGGGCCGCGAATCCTCCGAAACGTACGGCACAATCCGAAAGTCGGACCGGAAAACGTGGTAGTCGCTGAACACAACATCGTCCAGCCGCGTTACCTCGCGCGCCAGGGTCGGCCCCAGCGCGGTAAAAGTCTGCGGCGTGCGTCCCGTTGACATCGAGACGCTTCGCAGCGGGCACGTATACACCTTTCCACCAATCCCGACCGCCCCATACTCCACCATGATGTCGGCGCGCGTCACCGCTGAACTTGGATCAGGTTCGGCCTCAAGCACCAGCCGCAGAATCGTTCCTGAAGCCGCGTCGATTCCAATCTCCCCGTGATACGCAGTCGGAGCCATCGCGCCAGATGATTCGATTCCTGGCAGCCCGGGAGACGAAGTCTGGTAGTGAGACTCCGCTTGCGTCACCCGGAATTGAAAAACTGCCATCGGTCCGTTCGGTCCTGCTTCCCACCTGCTCCATTGCATCGAACCGTGTGCCGCATCCACGATCACCGTGTTCAGGATCGGTCCGAAAGTCCCCTGCGTGATGAGCCCTTGTTCCCGCTTACCCTCTTCGTGAACGACTTCTTTGGATCCCCGGTAGTACACCGTCGCTTTGTACTCTCCAGCAGGATGCAACGCGACATCTCTGTGACCGCTCTCTCGATGCCCTTGCGTCCAGACCTCTTCAAACGAAGTTGTAAGGCGCTTCGCAGAGAAATCCGGCAGCTTGGGATTAATCATTTTCAAGTAGTCGACCGCCAGCGACATGATCTGTTTCTGTTCGGCCGCATCCGGAAGCGATTTCTGAGGAATCTCGCCGGCGGGAGGTTCAAGGAACACCGACGCGTCTGCCACCGCCATCAGCGCAGCCTTCGATTTCGCTCCCGGCAAATCCGCGCTCAACATGGTCAGCTTTGGGGTGCTCAGGCGCTCCGTCAGTTGCAGTCGCTCGAGGTCCTTCGCTACGCCGGAATCCCGCTTCCCTTTACTGTTGTGCACAAGTTCGACGAGCTGTGCCACGATCACGGGCGACAGCGCGTTCGGCTCTTCAATAGGCGGCGGTTGCGCGATGACCGTCTTTTCCTGCTTCGGATCAGTCTGGAAATACTCCGGCTCGTCGTAGTAACCGGTGATGGTGCGCGCCGCCAGCCCCGGCTTGTCCAAAACAATCTTCAAGTCATGGAACTCATCAGCCGCTTTCGCCTGCGGCGGATCGAACCAGAGCGAATAGAACGTGCCGGCCTCCGCAACAACGTTGTTCAACAGGTCGGTCACTGCGTTGTTGCGGTCGACGGGTACTTCATCGTGACCGCCGCTCTTCGTAGCCAGCACCGCAAGAGCAAGATCTGCTGGAACAGCCTCCGAAGGCTTTCGCACCGGCTTCAAATAGTCGCGCATGTAGAAGTCGGTGCCTTCGTATCCTCCATAGAGCTCGATCCGACCCTCTTGCATCGCTTTCGCTAACTGCACCATGAGATAGTAATCCGCAAGCCGGTCGCGTTGATCGATAGCCGTAACCACCTGCGCGGACGGCACCGGCGTTGGCCACCCCGGCCCCAGCCAGACCAGCAGCTTCCTGCCCGGCTGGTTCGCCTCCTGGTTCACCAGTGTGGACAGGGCCTTCAGGCTGAGAGAGAAATTCTGCATTCCCGTTGCCTTGGTAGCCGCACCGATTTGCTCCACAATTCCGGCCAGCCCATTCCCATCCGTGGATGGCGTCGAAAGCACCTCAACTCCCGATGGCGCAAATTGAACGATCGTCGTCGGCTGTGCGAGGCGTCCGTTGTTCTGGCGCAGAAACTTCAAGAGTCCCTGGTGGATGCTGCCCATCTCGACAAACCCGTTGTTTACGCAATCGACGACAAGGATGATCTGCACCGGCGCATCGGCCTTCGCATTTACTCCGTCATAAGCGGCAAACGAAGCGACGCCGCGCTCGCTTCCGTCGTCAAGGAGCTTGAAATCCTGCTGCTGCAGTCCCCTGACCGGTTTCCCCGCCGTGTCTGTCACAACGACATCGAGATGAACCTTCCCCTTTGGCTCCCTCCGCCCAGCCTGCTGCGCCCGCGCCGCCGCGCCGCATGCCAGTACGCAAATTGCCGCCACTGCCAAGCCCGCATCTCTCATCGCCCGATCCCGCCCGCTGCCACGGGCCATGCTAATTTTCCGGGGGCTCGTTGTAATAGCCCGTGTTGGTCCGCGCCGCCAATCCCGGTTTGTCGACGACCACTTTCAAGTCGTGATACTCCCACGGGTGCTCTGCGGCCGGCGGGTCGAAGGAAATCCGGTAGAACGCGTCGGCCTCGTCGACGCACCGGTTGATCTGTCCAACAAGGTCGTTATCGGGTCCGAGGACCAGGCCGCCGGTATGCGTTGCCAGTACCTTCAGCGCCAGGCTGCCGCTCGACGCATCCTGCGGCGACTTCACCGGTTTCAGATACGCCTGGTAAAGATTTACGAACGCAGTGTCGTCGGTAGCAGGGGCGACGCTGTTGACAACGATGCGCGCCTCTCGCATCCGGTTCGAAAGCTCGACCGCGCTGTCGAAGAATCGCTGCTGATCTTTCTCGGAATAGGATCCCAGTGCCGGCCGGT
This sequence comes from uncultured Acidobacteriaceae bacterium, assembly GCA_963774175.1. Lineage (GTDB taxonomy): Bacteria > Acidobacteriota > Terriglobia > Terriglobales > Acidobacteriaceae > Telmatobacter. The sequence goes on along the minus strand of CAVZDT010000001.1, from coordinate 40,071 downwards.
TCAGGATCGGCCAGCCGGGCCCCACCCAGATCAGCAATTTCCTGCCCGGCGTCCGCGCCTCATTCTCGGCGATCGAGGCCATTTGCCGCGCGCAGAGTTGAAAACGCTCCAGCAGACCTTCCCCGCCCATGGCGCTATTGATAACCTTTACGCTCCCCTTGATCTCCCTCACAATGCTCACCAGCGCATTGCCGTCCACTGAGGACCGAGGCTGTACGCGCATGCCGGCATCGCTGAGCAGCAACAGCCTGACCGGCTGCTTGAGATGTCCGCCATTCTGCTGAAGGAACTGCTCGATCTGCTGCCGAGTAGCAGCCACCTGGGGAAACGGAAGATTCACCGTATCGATGACCAGGAGAACTTCAACGGGAGGGTCCGGCATCACCGTCGCTCCATCATAGGCGTGAAACGAGAGCACCTTCCTCGGTTGGTTGTTGTCGAGGATCTTGAAGTCCCATGGCTCAAGCCCGAGAGCGGGCTTTCCGGCGCCGTCACTCACCATCACATCCAGCTGAATTTTGCCCTCGGGAACAACCTGGCTTTGCGGCTTCGGTGGGGGCCGATGGGAGAGGGTGGGATCCGTCTGCTGCGCCGGCTGCGTCGGTGTCGAAGACCCCGTGCTCTGTTGTGCAGCTTGGATGCCCGTCCCACTCGCCAACAGCAACAGCCCGCCTGCAACCGATAAAAACCAGGCCAATCCTGCTCCCACGCACTGCGGTCGATTCCCATCTCGCTCGTCGAAGCCCATTGCGCCTCCGGGGAGAGTCTACCCGCCCGCCGCATTGCGGGATAGTCTCAAGGACGGTTCCGTGGCGGGAGTGGTTCCCAAAAACCAGCAAGAAAAGTGACTCAAACAACATGGCTACAATTTACATGCAGGAGCATGCGCCATGATCACCCTCGAGTTCACGAAACAGCAACGCTCAGCAGCTATCGCTTCCATCCAGCGCTACTTCGAAGAGAATCTCGACCCGATCGGCGATCTGCCCGCAGGCCTCCTGTTCAACTTCTTTCTGGAAGAGTTCGGCCCGGTCATCTATAACCAGGCCATCGCCGACGCGCAGGTGCGCATGACGCAGCGGGTGGCCGACTTGAACGGCGAACTCTATGCCGACGAATTCCAGTACTGGCCGCGTGCTGATGCCAAGCGCAAAACCCGCCGTTGATTTACTTATGTCATTCCGACCGACCCTGAACATCGTGAAGGGGAGCGGAGGAACCTGCAGTTGCTTTCCACCCGCGGGTGCCCCATCCAAGTCGCGTAGTTTGCGACTTGGGTGGGAGACCACGAGACCACGAATCCCAATCCTGATAACCTTGAAGAATATCCTGATAGTTGCTGTCTGATTCCCTCAGCCGCAAACCGGACCCAGAATGAATCCAGGCATTGAAGACGTTCGCATCCAATGGACCAAGGTCGTCCTGCCTCCCGTGTTCCTGGAGGAGGAGCGTCCTGTCAGCGATGAAGCGACCGCGACCATCTTCAATGCGCGCCTTGCCATCTCGCGGATTCTTTCGCACCGCGATCCGCGCCTGCTGGTGCTGGTCGGCCCATGTTCCATTCACGACACCAATGCCGCGCGCGAATACGCCGCTCTGCTCAAGTCCGCCATCGCCGAGTTCTCGGCCGATCTGCAGATCGTGATGCGCGTCTACTTCGAAAAGCCGCGAACCACCGTCGGTTGGAAAGGTCTCATCAACGATCCGCACCTCGACGGGTCGTACAAAATTAACGACGGCCTTCGCCTCGCGCGCAACCTTCTGCTCGACCTGGCGGAGATGGGCGTGCCATCAGGGACAGAATTCCTCGATATGATTTCGCCGCAGTACATCGCGGGCCTGGTGAGCTGGGGCGCGATCGGCGCGCGCACCACTGAGAGCCAGGTGCATCGCCAGCTCGTCTCCGGCGTCTCCTGCCCGGTTGGTTTCAAGAACGCGACCTCCGGCGACATCCAGGTCGCCATTGACGCGATCCTCTCCGCGGCGCACTCGCACACCTTCCTGGGACATACCAAGCACGGCCAGTCCGCTATCTTCGTCACCACCGGAAACCCCGAGACGCACATTATCCTGCGCGGCGGCCGCAAGATGGTGAATTACACGGCTGCATGCGTTGCCGAGACTGCTCTCCAAATGGAGAAAGCGGGGACCGCGCCGCGCATCATGATCGACTGCAGCCACGCCAACAGCAACAAGGACCACTTGCGGCAGCCGATCGTGTGCCGCGACATCGCCGCGCAGATCGCCGCAGGGAACCCCAACATCATCGGAGTGATGATCGAGAGCAATCTCGTTGCCGGCGCGCAAAAGCTCGTGCCCGGTAAGCCGCTCGTGTATGGGCAGAGCATCACCGATGCATGCATCAACTGGGAGCAGACCTGGCCGTTGCTCAAGGACCTGGCCGCCGCCGTTCGCGCCGGACGCAACGCCCCCGACCGCTCCCCTGTAGTCAGTATCCCCGGAGCCAGCAGTCCATAGCTCGTCGCAGCTGCCGCTTACTCCCTATTCCCTAGAACCCATCTCGCCAATGTAGCAAGCGAATAAACGCTTGCGTGTGGTCAGGATCGGCTGCAAATAGAAGTTATGGCCGATCTGAGTGAAGCGCAATGGGAGCACGTCAGGCCTTTCATTGAGTGGGATCAGGAGCTTAGGCAAAGGCCGGATGGTCGTGGTGGGCGTTGGGGTGATGCCCGCCGCATGTTGAATGGTGTTCTTTGGATTCTGCGTACCGGAGCACCGTGGAAGGATCTTCCCACGCGATATGGTCCCTATCAGAGCTGTCATCGCCGTTTTCAGCAGTGGCAGCGATCTGGAGTGCTGGACGGGATCTTGTGGGCGCTTTGCGAGGACCTGCTGCCGCGCGGAGAACTGGGCTTGGAGGAGGCATTTGTCGATGCTTCCTTCGCGGGGGCAAAAAGGGGGGCGATCGCATTGGTCCAACACGCTGCGGCAAAGGGAGCAAGATCGTGGCAATCGTGGACAGCCACGGTCTTCCTATCGCCGTCCGGATTACGAGCGCTTCACCGAATGAGTCAACGCTGGTCGAAGACACACTCACGCAGCGACATATCGCCGCCGTCCTCCAACGGCTGATTGGCGACAAGGCCTACGACAGCGACCCGCTGGATGCGCGGCTTCGCCAACTGCACGGCATCGAAGTGATTGCTCCTAACCGGCGCAAAAGAAGGAAAACTCAAGACGGCAGACCCCTTCGCCGTTATGTGCGCCGCTGGAAGATCGAACGACTCTTCGCCTGGTTGAAGAACTTCCGCCGACTTACCAGCCGCTGGGAACGATATGCTGCTAACTTCCCCGGCATGGTCCAACTCGGATGCGCGTTGATCCTCTTGAGGCATCTATGAGACTGTTTCTAGTCCCTATTCCCTAGTCCCTAGTCCCTAGTCCCTAGTCCCTAGTCCCTGTTCCCTGTTCCCTACTCCCTGTTCTTACGCATTCCCCATCACGATCGTATGCGGGCTCATGGGAATCGGGTGCGCTTTGATTCCGCTGAATCCTGCTTCGTCGTACATCGCGTTCAATTCGCTGAACGTGTACGCGTCTCCTGACGCGGTCGTCGTCAGCATCGTCAGGGCAAAGCCTGCCGGCATCGGAGGCGACACGCGATCCTCATTCGGTACAAACTCCAGCGTTGCCGCGCGTCCCCCGGGCTTCAGCGCGCCACGCACCTTCTTCAGCAGGCCCACGCAGGTGGGCTTGTCAAAGTGATGCAGAAAGTTCGTCAGCAACACCGCGTCATACGGTCCGCCGAACTCCACGTCAAACGCGCTCCCCGCCAGCATGTTGTAGCGATCTTGCACGCCGGCTTTTTCCGCATTCTTCAGCGCCACGCGCAGCACCGGAGCCCAATCGAGTCCGGTAACGTGCGCGTGCTTGTTCTGTTTCGCGATCTCGATGCCGAACAACCCATGCCCGGCCGCAATGTCGAGCACTTTCATCGGCCCGTCATGTCCTTCCAGAACCACTGCGCCCAGTGGCCCCGCCATGGGACCCATCATCGGCGCCATCTTCTCGGCAAACTCCACCCACAGCGGATTCTCAGGCTCCACGCTTCCCTCGCCCGGCATATGTGTGCGTCCTGCGCGGACCACATCAGCCAGGCCCGCCAGCCCTGTAATGAACTCCGGCCTGACCATGAAGTGCGCCACGCTCGCTATGCATGCCGGGGAGCTCGGATCGAGGAATGCAGCGCTGCTTGGCGTGTGCTTATAGTGGCCGTCGTGCTTCGCCAGCACGCCGTTGATCACCAGAAAATCGCAAAGAATGCGAATTCCGCGTTCCGACGCATTGGCATGCTTCGCAATCGATGCGACATCCCCCGGCCCCTGTCCCACTGCTCGAAAAATATCCAGGTCTATCGCCGCCTTCAGGGCTGCCGTCTTTTGAACCGCCTGCACCATATCAAACACAATTCGAGGATCTAGCGGCGCCTCGGCACCGTAGGATGATGCCGCATGACCGTTTTCCATATCCGACCTCCCGGTGAATTGCTCCCGCAGAATGACTGCGCTCGGGGAACGTCTCAATCTCTTCGGTGAGCCAGCCGAGTGTAACAAAGTCACGCCGGCTCACGCTGCAATATTTCAAACTGTCCACGGACATCCGTTTTTGCTATGCTTTCGCGCACGGAGGTCAACCATGTCTGAGGCGAATAAGCAACTGGTCAGACGCTGGTTTGAACAAGTCTGGAACCAGCAGCGTGAAGAGGCAATCGATGAGATGTTCGCTCCGAGCGGCAAGGCGCACGGATTCCCCGAACCGGATTCGGTTCTCGTCGGTCCACAAAAGTTCAAAGAGATTCACCGTTTCTTTCTCGGAGCCTTCCCCGATCTCCACATAACGGTGCGTGACATTGTTTCAGAGGACGACAAAGTTGCCGTCTCCTGGACTGCATCCATGACCCATCTTGGGGACCATCTCGGATTCCCCCCGACCCTGAAGAAAGAAAGCCTCGAGGGCTCCTCGTTTCTGATCGTCAGCGGCGCGCAGATCCAGGACGGGTGGAACTACATGGAATTGCAGGGACTCATCATGCGCCTCAAAGAGGGTTCCACGCCGACCATCCACGAGCAACCGGCTTCGGTCGCGTAAATCGCCGCGCGCTACCTGCTGCCCTGCAACGGCCGCGGCCGCGGAGGCCCCAGGATCACGCGCACGCGTTCCCGCGTTAATCGGACCCGGCATCCCAGCCCGTTCGGACCCAGGCATGTCCGGTCCCGCATCGCCAGCCACGCAGTCTGTTCCGGATCGAGCATCCACGCGGTTGCATTTGCCGCATCGTGCGTCTCCTGCATGAAGTACGCCGCGTCCATATCGGCATCTGCCGCATCGAGGTTGGCCTGCATGCACTCATCCTGCGGAGGCGGCGGGGTTCCCTCCGGATGCCAACAGTAATCTTCGTCGTGCTCCAGCACATATTTCTTGCCGTCGTCGGGGATGAAGTAGCGAGGCGTGATCGAGGGGATACGGGCAACCGCCGACCACTGGCTGAGATCATCGACAAATGCACGCGGAAACTCGCCCAGCGCCAGCGATGTTCCTTTCAACTGGCGCGAAAAGATTGTCAGCGTCGGCGTCGGTTCACCGTTGGTAGGCGTGAAATAGAATCCGCCGAGCGCGACTCCATCCTGAAGGTCGAACCACAGGAACCCGCGCCCATGCAGATACGGCCCTTGCATGCCCGTCACCGTCACAAAACGCCAGTCGCGGATATTCACCGGGAGGGGCGATTCGCTCAGCACGGTATCGACTGCTTCCGCGAGAGGCATGTCACGCCCGTAGTGATACTCGGTGCGCGGAATCATGAGCTTCATCAGCACCTTGAACTGCTTGTCTTTCATTACCTCTTTGGTCGTGCGCCCCGCATACCCGTTCAGGAAGGCGAGTCGGCCGGCGGGAAAGGAACTCAGGAACTGGATAGGTTGGGATTGGGGCGCGGCCGGCTGGGTCTGCGCGTCTACAGGCGAAAGCGCCGCCAGAAGAACTGCCGCGAGGGCCACGACGGGACAGATTCTGAAAAGCGGGGAGGAGGCTTGAGCGCTTGCCATCGTTCACCTCACGGATTCAATGTACTTCAAGCCGTTTCCGGTCCAGCGAAATTTTGATCAAAATTTTGGCGAACGGGCTCGAATCCCTCCTCCCCGATCAAGTCTTCCATCGACAACCCGCTATCATGTTGCCAGCGCGGGAATGAGGCGCTCGTATGTCCGATCCCACCATCTTTGTCTCCGCCGGCGAAGCCAGCGGCGAACACTACGGCGCGATGCTGGTCGAGGAGTTGCGCAACCAGCTGGCCTTAGCCGGCCGCCAGGCAAATTTCGTGGGAATGGGCGGGCCGCGCATGCAGGAAGCCGGCCTTCAGCGGATCGTCCGATCCGAAGACATGGCAGTCATGGGCATCACCGAGGTCGTCCGCCACCTGCCCCGCATCTACCGCGAATATCGCCGCTTGAAGACCGCGATCCACACCCACTCCCCAACCGTGGCCGTGCTGATCGACTTTCCCGACATCCATTTCCGCCTCGCCGAGGAGTTTCATCGCCTCGGCATCCCCGTCATATTTTTTGTCAGCCCTCAGCTTTGGGCGTGGAAGAAGAAGCGCATCCGGCTTGTCCAGAAATTCGTTGACAAGATGCTGGTGATCTTTCCATTCGAAGAGTCGTTTTACCGTGAACGCGGTGTTGAAGCGGAGTTTGTTGGCCACCCGCTTGCCGACCTGCCCTTGCCCGACATCAGTCGCGAGCAATTTGCCCGCGAAAGTGGCCTGAACGCATTGCGCTCGTGGATCGGCCTGCTACCCGGCAGCCGCGCCAAGGAAATCGGCGACAACCTGCCCCAGATGCTCGACGCGGCGCGCGTCCTCACCCTCCGTGGACCCCGCGCAGGCCCGCGCAAGGAATTTGAGTTCATCATCCCGCTTGCACCCACTCTCAGCGCATCGCAGCGAAAGATGCTCGCCGGCCTCGTAAAGCATCATGGCGACGGCCTTCCCGTCCGCCTTGTGGAGGATGCCCGTGCCACCCTGATGCACGCCCGCGCCTCCGTTGTGGCCAGCGGAACCGCCACCGTTGAGGCGGCCCTGATCGGCAATCCCTTTATCGTGGTTTACCGCGTTTCTCCCCTCACTTACGAGATTGCGCGCCGGGTGGTCAACGTGCCATTTGTGGCCATGGCCAACCTGATCGCCGGCAAGCTGGTGGTGCCGGAACTCATTCAGGCAGCCTTTACTGCGGCAAATATAGTCCGGCAAATCGAGGTCCTGCTACCCGACGGCCCTCCTCGCCAGTCCATGATGCAGGAGCTGACCAGGATCCGGGGCCTGCTCACCCCCCGCCCGACCGGTACAGTGTTCGAGGTGGAAACAGCCATCAGCCGGGTTGCAGGCATCACCATTAAGCAGCTTGGAGCTGCGTTGCCGGTCTCCGAGTCCGTGCAATTCTAAAGAGGCGGCGGAAATGACTAAGACTTTCTCGCGACCGGACAATATGACCCCTGTCGCGACGGGGAAGAACATGCGTCTAATACCAGGAATGAACCTGAACGTGTTTGACTTGAAGGCCGGGAGGATTCGTGTTTCCGGACCGCTGGCTGTAATCCTGATTCTGATCGCCGTTTTTTTCGCGGCACGCCCCCTCGCCGCTCAGCGGCCCGAACGTCCCACGCTCGACATCACCGCCTACGTGATCGACGCCGAGATTGACACCAACACCCACCACCTCCAGGCCAAGACGACCGTAACGTTTACCGCGCCGGACAACTCCGACGTCATCAGCTTCGGCTTCCACCCCGCGTTGAAGGTCATCAAAATCACCGACGACTCGGGCAAAGTGCTCACTGGAGAGCGTACTGCCGATGGGACAATCCGTGTCACACCCGCGTCTCCAATCGTGGCCGGTCAGCCCGTCCATTGGACCTTCCAGTATGAAGGCGTCATTACCGGCTCTGAGGATGGCCCCGTCGAGGGTCTGAAGCTGGCCGCGATCCAGGAGCCGATCACCTACCTGCTGTATCCCGCGCGCTGGTTCCCCACCGCCGGCCTTATGACCGACCGCTTCACCGCGCAGATTCATTTCCGCGTCCCGCAGGGCATGAAGGTCATTTCCAGCGGCGCGCAGGGTGGTTCGCACTCCGTCACCCTGGCCGACGGCAAGCCCGGCGACCAGTACGACTTCAACTGGACCAGGCCCGGGTTTCCCGGCACCATCATCGCCGGTCGCTTTGTCGGCCCCGTTTCAGCGGGTCCCGGCAGCCCCAACGTCTATCTGACGGAGAACCACCAGGCGTCGGCAAACCAGGTCGCCCAGACCGCGTCCCGGGAATTCGCCTTCTTCACCGACAAGTTCGGCGTTCTGGAGAGCAGTCGCCTCAACATCGTCGAACTGCCCGACGATACCCTGCCCGCTGTCTGGGCGCCGGAACTGGCCGGCATCATGGGTTCGCGCGTCGGCGACAAATCCGGAATCCGCCTGCTCGCCAACACCCTCGCCCATCAATGGTGGGGATCCGAGGTCAGCCCCAAAACCCTGAATGATGCCTGGATCACCAACGGCATGTCGCGCTATGGCGAGCTGATGTTTGTCGAAGACGAAAACGGCAAGAGCGCCTTGAAGACAGCTCTCGAGGATGTATCGGCTGGTGCGCTGGCCTATGACACGATTCCGCTATCGAGTTCGTCCCGGCTCGGTCCCTTCTCGCCGGAGTTCCAGTCAATGACGCTTGAAAAGGGCGCCATGATCTTCCACATGCTGCGTTGGGAGGTCGGCGACAACGCGTTCCTGGCCACGCTGAAGGGCGCGCTCAGCCAATACACCGACAAACCCATCCGCACCGCCGACTTTGAGAAGGTGGCCGAAGCCCAGAGCCAGCAGCAGCTCATCCCGTTCTTCTCGCAATGGATCGACGGCACCGGCGCGCCGACTTTCACCGACAAATACTCCGTCTACCGGCTCGGAAACAACAAGGGCTTCCGCACCATCGGACAGATCAACCAGGACCTCGACCTGTTCAACATGCCAGTGGACCTGCGCGTCGAAACCGACGGCAAAACCGTCGACGAGAAAGTCGATGTGGTCGGCACTGACTCGCAGTATGCCATCACCACCTTCGGCCGCCCGCGCCACATCATGATCGACCCTGGCGATTGGGTACTGAAATCGACGCCCGATCTCCAGGTCCGCATCGCCATCCTCAAGGGACAGCAACTGGTCGCTCAGAATGACCTGGTCGGCGCCCTGGCCGAGTACCAGAAAGCCCTGCAGGCCAATCCGCAAAGCTCGCTGGCCGGCTATCGCATCGGCGAAGTGCTCTTCACCCAGCGCAACTACCAGGCCGCGGTCAACTCCTATCGCGACGCCCTGCGCGGTGACGGCGAGCCCCGCTGGACCGAGGTCTGGAGCCACATCGCTCTCGGCAAAATCTTCGACATCACCGGCCAGCGCGACCGCGCCGTCAACTGAATACCGCCTCGCCGTGCAGACCAACGACAACACCCAGGGCGCCGTAAACGAAGCCCGCCAGTGGCTCTCCAAGCCCTACAAACTCCCCGACACCGGCCAGTAGCCAATCCGATCCCCATGAAAATGGCCTTCGCCCGGACGGGTATGCTGTTTACTGCTTCGTTACTGACGAGTGGGCGGTCAACCGCTCAGAACTCCATGCCTTGGACGAACATTTCGGAACAACCTGAGTTTATATGCTCCTTGCGCAACCTGATTTCAAGCCAACAGTCTAAAACTGTAGAGCCGGAATAGACCGACGTTCCTCGCAAACGACCCCTCTCTGGAGCCGCCAGAACTGCAAATGGATGCGATTGACCTCGCTGTGCAAAGAGGGAGTATCTTTTCTTCGATTGGCGATTTCGCCAGTTATGCGCCGTGTGGTGGAAAAATGGAGTTGAATGATGCGGTGGCTCCTGATTTCGGTGTTTCTGCCAATAATCGCAGTCCCATCCTGGGCAGCAAAGCGACTGACAATTGCGCAGCTCGAGCAAATGCTGCGCACGGAGAGAGCCGCGCACAAGTCGGATATTGAGATCGCGCGAAAGATCAGTGAAATTGAACTCTCGGAGCGGCTTACCGACTTAGCGCTCGCACAATTGAACAAGAAATTCGCAAACGGCTCTCAACCAGCAATGGCGTTGCTTTTGCTGGCAGACAGGTCAGCCTTTCTCGACCCGCCTGCGAACGAATTGCCAGCCACACCCACACCTGACGCGTCCACGCAGCAACAGTTGCTGGAGGCTGCGAAAAGGTATGCAGTCCAGTCATTACCGAATCTGCCCAACCTGCTCGCTACGCGAACTACTTTCAACTTCGACGACAGTCCACAGGAAGTGACAAAGGGAGGATATCTCCAGCGAATTGGGCTGCACCTGATTGGCTCATCGAAGGCGGAGGTTTCCGTTCGGAACGAGAAAGAGAATCTATCGACACGCGCCAAGACCGCAACCTCGCATGCGCAAGGCGGACTCATGACCTGGGGCGAATTCGGTTCCACACTCCTGATCATCCTGAGCGATTCCAGTCAAGGAAAGACGTCGTGGAGCCACTGGGAAGAGACTTCTTCGGGTCTAATGGCAGTCTTTCACTTTGAGGTCCCGAAGGCCGCGTCGCACTATGAGATTGATACTCCCGTTGAAAGAATTCAGCACAATGGGGGCTCTAACCGGTGGTCTTACGCCGGCGGTACGGCTGCGATCACTACGACTGCAATGGTTCGTAACAAACCAAGCTATCAAGGATCTTTGTGGATCGATCCAGCTACGGGGACAATCCTTCGCGTGACGCTAGTGGCCGATTTGAAGGGGAATTCGACCATTGAACGCGCTGCGATTCTCGTGGAGTATGGTCCGGTCACGATCGCAGACAAAGCGTTAATATGCCCGGTGCGAAGTCTGGCACTCTCGTCAGCGCCTGCCACCGTCGACACAAGCTTTGAGGGGGTTGCGGCCGAGTGGTTGAATGAGAACCTGTTCACCAACTATCACATGTTCGCTTCAACGTCCCGGATTCTCAATGAGCAGGCGGCAACAGCATTATCGCCGACACCGGATACGACAAGCCCCCTGAATGACCAGGTTTCACCTGTTGACGGACAGAGATCACCTCCCGAATCTGCTCCTGTCGTGCCAGTGTCGCAGCAGGCAGCCATCCCCTCCGTCAATCTGCCGTCGAGTGCTCCCGCAGCACCGGTCGAGAAGGCGGAGACGTCTGAACCGGCCACGCAAGCTAACGCAACCGGCTTGGTGCCCGAATCGCCGCCTGCAGCGGCCCCACTGCCTCCCGCGCCATCCACGGCCACGAACGCCGCCAGTCGACCACAGCCACTTTCGACTACACCCGTATCTCCCGCTTCGGAGGCCGAAACCCAATACAGTGCTCCTGCGATCGAGCTAAACGTTAGCCGCGTCCTGGTGCTCGTCGTGGTTCGAGACAAACAAGGCAACATTGTCGGTAATTTGAAGAAAGAAGATTTCCGGGTGTTCGACGAAGGCAAGCCGCGGCCAGTTTCTGCATTCAACGTAGAGAAACGTGGCCCCGTCGGAGGGCAGGGTACGATTGGCGCTGAGCCCGATCAGCAGTCGCCAACACGAGGCAATGTGGCAGCGCAATCGTCCGTGCTGCCAGAACGCATTACCGTGCTTCTGTTCGATGATCTGCATTTGACCTTCGAAGATATGACATACGTGAAGAAGGCTGCTTCGAATGCCCTGGACGCGACGTTAAGCGGCTCGGATGTTGCCGCCGTGGTCTCTATTTCCGGAAAAGTCAACAGCGGCCTGACGCGCGACCGTGCCAAGCTGCAGGATGCGATCATGAGCATCCAGCCTCAGGGAATCTACCAAACTGACACAGCCGACTGTCCAAAAGTTGACTACTACCAGGCGGATCTCATCGAAAACAAGCGCGATTCCGCGGCCCTCAAGGACGTAGTAAACCAAATCATGACTGTTTGCAGCCCCAAAACACCTGAAGACATAGCTGAGGGGCTCGCTGATTCGACTGCTATGCACACCTTGAGCGTCGGCAGACAGGACGTTTTGAATACTTATACGACGCTCAAAGAAGTTGTGCGGAGAATGGCAAAGCTGCCGGGACAGCGCTCTCTTCTCCTGGTTTCCGATGGCTTCCTTCCGATCGAGGAGGAGGCGCGATACGCGGAGTCGCAGGTAATGGATCTTGCTGTGCAGTCGAACGTGTCAATCAACGCGATTGATGCGCGGGGGTTGTACATCGGTTCGATCACCGCCAGCGACGACACGCGCGGAAGGAGTCCGGGACAGATAGAGGAGTACCGTCGCAGCTCCGTGAGGATGGCCGAGCATTCAATGGGAGAACTCGCCGACGGAACAGGCGGAACTTTCTTTCACAACAACAATGACCTTCGTGCGGGATTCAAGGCCATCACGGAGGCACCAGAAGTCGTCTACATGCTCGAGCTTCCTCTCGATGGCGTGAAGGCCAACGGAAGTTATCATCGGCTGGAAGTAAGGGTAGATCGAGAGGGGTTGGAGGTCCAGGCGCGACGCGGATACTTCATGCCCAGGCCGGAGAAGCGTAAAGAGTAGAAGACCTACTCTCCATTGTGAGTGCGCGAATGCCGGGGAAATCCCGAGTTCAGAGCGTATCGTGGGCCAACCGGACCTTACTGAAAATGGTGCACAATCCCATCTGACTATCCGGCTAGAAACCTCATCCACTGGACCGACTCGTAGTCGAGGTTGCCATTTAGTTCGTATTGGGCCTGTTCAACAGCGATACCTGCTCTCCGCTCTGCAAAAATGAGAAGCAGAGTGCCTCCCAACTATGAAGAGTCGCAAGGAGCAAGGAGACAGAGATGGAATCGACCTTCGTCGACTACAACCGTCGCAAATTTCTCGGCGGTGCGGCGGCCTCCGCCGCATCCGTAGCGCTTGCGAATCCGGCCGCAAGCCTGGCGCTCGCTTCGCCTTCTCCATTGCGCGGCCGGTTTCTCACCCACGTCTCCGTCTTCCGCGTCAACCAGATCGAGGTCACTCCCACGCGCAACATCGGTGAAGATGAGGCCGTTGACAATCGCCCTGAACGCATCCGCTCGCGTCGCGAAGCTTTTGCGCGCGGATGCCCCGGCGGCAAGATGACCTGGGCCGTAAGCTGGCTGGCTCTCAAAGACGACCGCAAGGAATACCAGGAAGGCCGCAAACTCCTCGCCGACTATCACCATCGCTACGGCGACGAAATCACCTTCATCCCCGGCGGCTACTTCGCGCCGATGTACGACACCCGCGAGCACAATCGCGCCACCATTCACGCAGCTCTCGGCATGATCTCAACAATGGTCGGCGGCAATTATCGTCCCCAGTCTTTGGTCGCCGGCTTCATGGACGCGGAGAATCAGCGCCTCCTGGCTCAGGACGAAGACATCCACGTTTGCCAGGGACAGATCTGGAGCCAGCACGGCATCGACAACGGCGATGGCGATGGCGGCATCTGCTATCCCTACTACCCCAGCCGCGAACACTACCTCAAGCCCGCCCAGGGCAAGCAGGATTTCATTGACTGCGTCTGCCTCGACGGCTGGACCTGCGACTTCCTCGCCGCTCGCCGTGAAGGTTTCCAAGGCGGATTCAACAGCCGCCTGGGTGTAGGTCCCATCGAAGCCGTTGGAAATCTCGGAACCACTGTCGGCCGCAAAGAAATGCTCGACACCACCGCGATGCACTTCGATCGCGGCGAGACATTGAACGGCTTCGGCTTCGTCACCTCGATCTGGGAGCTCTCGATCGGTCACGACGAAGACCTCGCGTGGTGGCTGCAGGCCGTCCGCAACCGCTGGCCTGATACCCGCGTGATGACCGAAGGCGAGTTCGGCCTCGAGTGGCGAAAGCATACGCCTGACAACGATGCTCTCAACTACCGCTTCGATGAGAAGGGCACTGGCGCGCCTGGTTCTGAAAAGAATCTCGAAATCCAGTGGTTCATGAATCGTGAGTTTCGTCTTGCACTCCTCCATGACTGGACCACCAACAGCGCCCCCATGGCCATCGACTTCACCCGCTACGATCTCAAAGCCGCAGAGCCCGAAAAACTGCAGCGCGAATGGAGCCTGATGAATGTGTTGAATCAGAAAGGCACCCGGCCGCAGGACAAGCCAACTCGCCTCCAGGATCTGAGCCCCGAAAGTCAGCACCTCATTTACGCCCGCTATCCAGACGTGAAGAAACGCGCATGAATGCGGCCAATTACAATCACAACCATGATCGGACGACCCCAACCCGACGAAGTCGCAGCATACTATTTCACCTACATCGATCAGGCGCTTGGCGATGACCCTCTTCAGGCGATCCAGAGCCAGCTTGAGGATTGCCGCCAGCTCTTCTGCTCACGGAGCTCAAGCTCTGCCCGGGCAGCGTCGAGAACCACGTCGCCGCACTGCGGTTCTTCTTCGTGCGCTCGCTTCATCGCCATGAGTTCCGTGAGTATTTGCCCTATCCCAAGACGCGGAAGAAGCTGCCTAACATCCTCAGCCAGGAAGAAGTCGCACGGCTGATCAACGCCAGCAGCAGTCTGTTTCAGCGCACTCTGCTGATGGTGCTTTACGGAACCGGCATGCGCCGCGCCGAGATCGCGCGGCTGAAGATCGCCCACATCGACAGCCAGCGCATGATCATCCATGTCGTCGATGGGAAGGGACACAAGGACCGAGACCTGCCCCTGAGCCCGACCTTGCTCGAAAACCTGCGTGTCTACTGGCGACGGCTCAAGCCGCGCACCTACCTGTTCCCGTCACGACTGCATCGCGATCACGAACAGCCCATCAGCGACAAGACCGTATGGGTGGCGTGCACCGAAGCAGCGAAGAAGTGTGGCCTTCGTAAGGCCGTTTCGCCGCACCTGGTTCGCCATGCCTGGGCAACGCACCTGCTGGAAGCCGGTACCGACCTGCGCACCATCCAGCTTCTGCTCGGCCATGAGGATCTGGAGGTGACGGCCCGCTATCTGCACCTGTCCGCGCAACACCTGCAGAAGGTGACTAACCCGCTCGAGGAACTGAAGCTCTCGAGCGTCGATCAGACTCGCTCCCTCTACCACCGTCCGCGCACATGACGCGGCCGGCCTTCGAAATGGCCGACATCGTCCGTCGCAAGGGCAAGCAGTTTCTGGAGCGCTTCAAGGCTGTTCTCAACTATCAACAGCTGAAGGCATACCGGGCCGTGAAGCGTTGCCGCACTGCTGCCCTGGGCGGGCATCGGGATAAGTGTGAGGACTGTACGTACGAAGCACCCTTCTCCTACAACTCATGCCGATCCAGATGCTGTCCGAAGTGTCAGGCGCAGGCTCGAGGACGATGGCTCCAGATCCAGCAACGCGATCTCCTGAACACCAACTACTTCCATGTTGTCTTCACCTTGCCCCACGAACTGAACCCGCTGGCACTGACTTCACGCAGGCTACTGCTTGACCTGCTGTTCGATGCCAGTTCCCAGACCCTGCTCGAAGTGGCCGCTGATCCCAAGCGTTTGGGTGCAGAGATCGGATTCCTATCTATCCTGCACACATGGGGATCTAACCTGCTGCCCCATTATCATATCCACGCAGTCGTTCCCGGCGGCGGACTGTCGGCCGATCACAAAGCGCTGGATTCATACCAGCCATGCGATGTTCCTCGTGCCGGTCCACGTCCTGCGCACTGTCTTCCGCAAAAAGTTCCTCGCCGGACTCTGCCACCTCTACCGCAAGGGCCTGCTTAACCTGAGAGGTTCGGCCGCTCCCCTCCGTGATCCTGCGCTATTCGCACAACTGATCGCGAAGCTGAAAAGCAACAACTGGTACGTCCATGCCGAGCCGCCCTTCGGCGGCCCCGAACATGTGCTGCGCTACCTTGGCCGCTACACCCATCGCATGGCCATCTCCAACCACCGCATCACCGCCTTCGACGGCGAGCGCGTCAGCTTCCTCTGGCGCGATTATGCCCACGGCGGCAAGCAGCGCGTCATGACCTTCGACGCCGTAAACTTCCTCTGCCGCTTTTTCCTGCATGTGCTGCCCAAAGGCTTCGTGCGCATCCGCCGCTATGGCCTGCTCTCCAACCGCTTCCGCAAACAACTGCTGCCCCTGGCGCGCACACTGCTCGCCGAACAGGGTCGCGAACCGCTGCCTCTTCCACCCCTGCCTGATTGCGCTCCGTGGCACTGCCCCCGCTGCGGAAAAGCCATGCGCGTCGTCCAGCGCTTCATCCCCGCAGAACTCTATTTCGCAGGCTTCGATTCCTCATGATCACCATCGCCAACACGCTCCGACGGCTTGCTCCCTGCACGTCTCTGCGGCAGTGTGCGCACAGCGCTCAGAATAGCTCCATGGCTACGCTCAATCGCATCCTGAAATCGCCGCATCGCAAATCGTGCTGCCTTCGGCTCACCGCTGTTCATCGTCAGCGACGAAAAAACGGCCCACAGTATCACTCACCGGAAGTCCAGATCCTATTCAATATCCATAATCCCAGTCAGGATCACCGCGACCGCAGCGCCTGCGCCTTCCTTCTTACCCCCTAATCGAAAACGCCTCGCAACCACAACTCACCCTCCCGAAGCTATCGTGCGCGAGGCGTTTCCGATGTAGGCTAGCGGTCACTCGGGACTCACACGGAATTTGGACTAGCCGCTATGGCGAGAAGAGTTCCACAAGCTCAACGCGCCCCCAGAGAGACAAGACAAGGCGAGTATCAGGATGAGCTGAGGGTCGGTTGGCTTTTTCGAGATTTCACCGAGAGAAAGAATCAGAAATCCAACGAGGAATACACAGATTCCCCAGCCGAGGATGCCAGCGAACCAAAACGACTGCCATTTGCTGAGTCTTTCGTTTTGGCGATCGAACGGCAGGATACCAACCCTGTACGGAACGCCGAAACCCCTAGCGATTAGCGGCACAACAAGCACGATCCAAACAATTGGGCAGCCAACGATAGCGAGAGCAACCAAAAACTGTTTGGTCATTTCGGACGCTCCAAGCGACACAACAGGATACTCGAACTGGCACCGGATGACGATGGCATAGAGAGATCACTGAAGATCGGATTCAAGGACTGTTTTCGAGTTCCGAGTGGGTGGTGGCCTACCCTACTGGCATGGTCCGCCGCCTGAGCCCCTCGGGGTGTAGATGTAAACAGAGGAGGTGTCCCATGGAGATTCGCACCATCGGTATCGATTTAGGGAAGACGGTCTTTCATCTTGTGGGTGTCAACGCACGCGGTCAAGTTGTGGTTCGCAAAAAGTGTTCGCGTCTTCAACTGCTTCGTTTCACATCGAACCTTCGTGAGTGCCTGATCGGCATGGAGGCCTGCGGAGGGTCACACTTCCTGGGTAGAGCTCTGCGCGAACAAGGGCACGATGTGCGGCTGATGCCGGCTCAGTACGTGAAGCCCTATGTGAAGACGAACAAGAACGACTACATCGATGCCGAAGCGATTGCCGAAGCCGTTACACGTCCAAGTATGCGCTTTGTGCCCATCAAGACCGACGATCAGCTCGATTTGCAGTCGCTGCACCGAGTACGCGAACGCTGGGTCGGTCGTCGCACTGCGGTGATCAACCAGATCCGTGGGTTACTTCTTGAGCGCGGTATTACCGTACCGAAAGGACGGCGTCGCATCGAAGAGTCCCTTCCCGGGGTCCTGGAAGATCCCGATAACAAGCTGTCAGGTGCATTACGGGTACTGCTCACCGAGTTGCGGCTGGAGATGCAGTACTTGCACAGGCAGATCGAGGAATCCGACAAGCTGATCGTGCGCATCGCTGGCGGACTCGAGCAGTGCAAACGCCTGATCGCGATCCCGGGAATCGGACCGATCACTGCTACTGCCACGGTGGCAGCGATTGGCAACGGCGCAGCCTTCAAAAAGGGCCGCGGATTTGCTGCCTGGCTGGGAGTGGTGCCCGGCGAGTACTCCACGGGAGGCAAGCAGAATCTGACCGAAACCAGCAGGCGAGGAAACAAATACCTGCGAAAACTCTTCGTGCAAGGAGCGCATGCTGTGCTGCAAAGCCGGACGAAGCAAGCTCCTGGTCTCAGTGCGTGGCTGGATCGATTGACATCACGCAAGCTCATTCAAGTAGCTGCAGTCGCTCTAGCCAACAAGATGGCGCGTATGGTCTGGGCGGTCTTGTACAAAGGAGAAGCTTATAGGCCGCCGGTAGGGGCACCATCAGTGGCGGTCTGATGGACTGCACATGACGCCTGGCACAAAGCGCCAGGCTTGGAAATCGCTGAAGCGATTCCCACATCCGCAGTCCAACGACGACGATCTTAGTTTTTAAGTTCCTGCCAGGTTTGCTGGCGAAACATGAGATGGCACAACCGTCGATCCCGGCGCTCCCGAAACCTGAAAAGGGAAATTGCCTAAGAAGGCAGCTACTCTAAATAGGACGAGGGCGCAGCGCATTCCATTCAGGCCAGGAGATCATTACTCCAACAAAGGCCGGATACATTCGCGCAGACCAAATTATGTCTTCTTCATTTTTCGCTTGCAAAACGGCGGCGGACCATACATTCCCTTACTCAATTTTGCACCAAATTTGGTTATGTCTCGTTTGGCGGTTACTCGAGAGTTGGTCACCGCACTGGCGACGGCTCTCACGTACCGGTCTTCCGTTGTCTCTCGTTATTATCAGCAGGATCACTACAGATAATCGAGACCCACCATGGATGAAGTGGGACCGGAACCAGAAAGAGAACGATCACCCCAACCAGAGGCCATCCACGTAAGGAAGTCATCTCGCGAATTTATCACAGCTAATATTGGAGACCGCGACCGCGATGCTGCCTCGGCAGTGGTGAGAATCGGCGGAATTGCTGCAATAGTGGATCATCGAGTAGCATCGGAAACCATGCCCGATCCAAACGGTTCCCAGAGCATCGACCGCGATCAAGCCATTCTCCTCGCCAGCCGCATCTTCGCCGCCTTCCTCCTTTTCTGGGTTGTCGAAGACATCACCGAACTTCCTCGCGAACTCTTTTCGGTCATGCACTACTTTCCCCCAGGAATGAGCTTAGTTCAAGGGTTGCACTCCTCCTATCTCGTTAGCTTGTACATGATGTATCTGCTCTCGAACATACTTCGCATCGCGCTGTGGCTCCTAGCTGCCGGATGGTTTTACCGCTGCGACCCTCGCAGCCAGAGGTTCTTCACAGGAGGAACCGAAAAGACCTAGCACAGGCGCAGGCCATCCGAAACGCAGCATGCGGGAGGATCGCGGCCTAACCGTCAGTGATATGTAGTGACCGGTCAAGATGCGATGGTCGTAATCTTTTCCGATCGAGGACAAGGTCAGCAGCAGCCGTGGCAGGTAATGGCGACGATTGATCAAGCTGATATTCGCGGGTCGGAACCGCATGGTCATGATCCGTCGGGAGCTGCCTCTGACTACTGACGCGAGTCCGGCTGAGCCTGTCGCAAACTGACGGCCGAGGATTCTCCTTCGTGCTTGCTCGGCTGCGGCTGACCCTGCCCTCGATTTGGATAACGTTGTTCATGGGTTGATTTGTTTTTTGCTTTTTCCTTATTTGGAAAGTCTTTGCTTTTGTTCTTTCTGGCTTCCGTTATGCCGCCAGTTGTTGCTTGCACGCCGCTTCAGCCTTGATCCCGATGGCCCAGATGAAGCCGAGCAGTTCTCGTCCATCGCGGTCATGATCTTCCTCGGATCCTTGCCTGCCATGGTCATCTTCACGTAGCGCTTGTGCAGGCGATTCTGCGCTTTCCATGCAGTCTCGATGATCTCTGCCGGTACTCCTTGTTGTCGTTTGCGCAGCTTGGCCCCGACGCGGGGCAGATGCCGATAGCACCAGGCTGATTCGACCACGATTCGTCTGAGGTGTGCGTTGCCGGCCTTGGTGATGCCGCCTTTTCGAACGCCCTTGCCGCTGGAGTCTTCGCTCGGAAATACTCCGCTATAGCCCATCAGCTTCCTTGCACTCTCAAAGCGGGAGGAGATGTTGCCCAATTCAGCCTGCCGCGCCCGCTGCGCGTAGCGGACCTGCTGGACCCACTCCACATAACGTTCGGTCCACGCCTTCAGTCCAAGTGGTGGACGTTGACCCGTGCGAAGAAGGAACTTAGTTAACCGATGCCGCGCACGCAGTTGATCCTGCTTGGCCGCTTCCCGCTGCCGGACAAGATCGCGCAATGCTTCGGAGTCTTCATCAGGAACCCAAACTGCAGTCAGATCTCCGCAACGATGACTGCGGGCCAGCTTCAAGGCGTCCCGGCGGTCTGTCTTCACGCGGTCTCCTGGCTTCTTCGGAACCAGGCTCGGAGCGACCACTTTGCAGTCGACTCCCAACTGGGTCAGCTGCCAGTACAGTACGAACCCAGTCGGCCCCGCTTCGTAGCAGGCGCGCAGATGCTCTGACGGACCTAGCTTCTTGATGAACTTGCAGATCGAATCTTCACGGTTGGCGATCGTACCCAGGCTGCGTACCTCGCCGTCTGGCTCTGCTACCGCTACGACGATCGTTTCGGCATGGACATCCAAACCCAAAAATCGTAACTTCTCTCTCAGGACCGGCTCCTCCGCTTGTGGCTCTGGACTGACGTTCCTAAACAAACTCAGCCTAATCCACGGCCAGCGCAGCGGGCCGGTCACTACATAATGACTACTACTCAGTAGACATCCAAAGAGCCGAAGTCCGTGATAGGACGAATTACACTGCATGGTTCGACTTCGCCCGCAGACACGAAGGGCCAGCGCTCGCGCCGGCCCTTCCCACATCCCCCTGCACTGTTCTAGCTCGTCGGGTGCCCCAGCGAAATCACCTCGAGCGAAACCCGCGCCAACCCCGACTGCGTCATGTTCAGCCGCTGCGCCGCCGCATACGAGAGGTCAATGATGCGCCCACTCACTAGGTCGCCGCGGTCGGTGATGCGCACGACCACCGATTTCTTGTTGCGCAGATTGACGACGCGCACCATGCTCCCGAACGGCAGCGTCGGATGGCACGCCGTCATGTCATACATGTTGAAGGTTTCACCGCTCGCCGTCTTGCGCCCGTTGAACACCGATCCATACCAGGACGCGATGCCACGGAGAATCTTGCTGTGGTGTTTGGGTGTGACGGCTGCCGGATCGCCCATCGCAGGAGTCGCGTTTGCGACAACCTGGGTGGGTGTTGCTGTAGGCCTCTGCAGCCGAGCATCTGCCTGCACTGTCCGGGTCGAAATCGTGCACAACACCCCGGCCATTGCCAAGCAGGAGGTCCCCAAAAGCAGCCAGAACGGCAGCGGCTTTTTGGGGTTCATGTTGGTTGCTTCTGGTCGAATAAGCATCCTCTGATTTTACCAGCCAGATCCGCTGGTATCCTCCAATAAATTCAACGAGATGCAGGCAAAAATGAGGCGAAAACGAACCGCTTTACGGTACGGCCCGGCAACCCTCTGAATTGATGCAGTTTAGAAACTCAGCAATCCTCAGCAATCTTGGTGCAAGATCGTCTTTTTGCCCTTGTTCGACCACTCGATCACGGCCGTGATCCGCGCCCTGGCCACCCTGCGGGAATGCGCGGAGATCCCCGAGGCCGCAAAGATTATCACGACCCACTCGTGTTGGGAAAGGAACTTTCGTCCACTATGAACCGTCATTTCCGCTGAGTGGATTGAGAAAGGTGGAATCCCATTGAAAGCCATAGGTTTAGTTCTCCGAGCGCCTGTCTGCGTAGTAATCCTGACTGCTTCCGTTGCCATGGCTCAGCAAATGAATGCATCCGGGCCGGTTCCGCCGGCCATTGCCGCAGCCAAAAAAATCTTTGTTTCCAACGCAGGGGCCGATAGCGGGTTATTCCCGGAGCCCTTCAGTGGTGACACCGATCGTGCTTACAATCAATTCTTTACGGCTTTGAAAGCGACTGGGGAGTTTGACCTGGTGCCCGATCCGTCTGACGCGGACCTCGTACTCGAACTGGAATTGATCGCCCCGTTAGGGCCGACCAGCGCAAATAAACAGAATGGCGCGCCCGATCCGGTCCCGCAGTTTCGCCTGGTGATTTACGACCGGAAGACGCATTACATTCTTTGGACGTTGACAGAGTCAATAGGAGTTGCCCTGCTGCAGCGCACGCATGACCGCAATTTCAACGATGCGCTAGCCAATATCCTATTGGATTTTCAGCGAGTTGCCGGTAAGTTACCAGTGTCCACACATTAATTGCCGGCATTTGCAGATTATTTCGGCGAACCTGCTAGCCTCAAAGAATAAGCCGCTGATCCGGATCCGTCCGGTCGGCGGCTTTCGTCATTGAGGAGGAAAAATGCACCTGAGTGCTGAGGGATTGGAATTGCTGAAAAAAAGTGAAGCTTTCCGGGACCGAACCTATGCCGACGTGGCGGGATTCCGGACTATCGGGTACGGTCACCGGCAGGCGCCCGGCGAAGACCACCCCAACGGGATAAGCCTCGCCGAAGGCGACGCGATACTCGCGTCTGACATTCTCACCGCCGAAGCGGCCGTGGTGCGGCTCGTCAAAGTTCCTCTCACCGGGGGCCAGTTCGATGCCCTTGTCGATTTCGTTTTCAATCTTGGCTCGGGGCGGCTGGCTTCGTCGACGCTCCTTGCCTACCTCAACACCGGCAAATACGACGCAGCCGCCTGGCAACTGCTCGCCTGGGACCACACCGGAACTCACGAAAATGCCGGCCTCAAAGCCCGCCGCGAAGCCGAATTCCGCCTCTGGTCGCCGGCCACTGAGCTCAAAACCGCCGCCGCGTGACTATAAATCGCCCTAAGTCCTTTGCTATCTGATTCTTGGTCTCTAAATCGATTGTTACGAAATATTTGCCGAGAGCCAAACTTGTATGTCCATGAAAACAGCTAGTTTAACTGCAAAGTCGGGGAGTGGGGGGTAGGCTATTCCCTATTCCCTATTCCCTGTTCCCTATTCACTGTCCACTGTTCACTGTTCCGTCCGTTCCCTAACCTCAATCCGCTCCTTCGCCTTGATGTATCCCTTGCGACGAAACCAGTCTTCCATCGCGGGCTCGAGCCGGTCGACGGGCACGCGATGGCCGGCTTCGAGCAGGCCATCGGCAACCGGCAGCGTGTCGTCGAAGATGGCTTCATTGGTGAAGTTGCGCATGGCAAAGTTGTCGATCCAGCGCAGGGGGCAGGGATGGCGAACGCCGGCAGCATCAACCCGTTGAATCGACAGCTTGCGCACGAACATGCATTCAGCCTACCGCAGGCTGCGAGTCATTGCTTCTTGTCCGGAGCAACCGTGGCAGCCTTGGGTTGTTGTTGCGCCTCCACCTTGAATCGCTCGTAATCGTAGTCGCGTTCGTGAAAGTGCTGGCGCAGGTTTTTCAGCATCAGCAGGCGGAGTTGCATGGTGCCTTCGGCGCCAGTAGGCAGCCAGATCTCTCCGTTCACCTTGGACTGGTCGAAACGAAAACTGGAGCCCTTCTGTACGGTGGCCAGGATCCCGCCAACTAGGCGGAAGTTGTCGTCGAAGCTCACCTCGAGATGAGCCACCTGGCGATCGGCTTCGTTGATCCAGAGGGTGCCCTGCAGTTTCTTCGACGCATCCTCGGCGAGTCCGTGGGTCTTCGCGTCCTTGCGGCCGACAAAATCGAAGACGATGGTCGGATCGCCACGGTAGAGTTCGCGGCGCTCGTTGCGCACATCCATGATTTCGAGCAGGCGGGTAATGCTGATGGTGGGACCCTCAACAGGCTTGTCGCGTGGAGTCTTCTCCGCCTTCTCAACCAGCTTCGTCACGCGCTCAGTTTCTTTCTGCTCGTCATGCGCGTTCAGCGCCTGGTTATTCGATTTGACCTTGCGCTCAATGACGTGCCCGTTGACAAAGAAATCGTTGTACTCCGACGCGTCGGTCTTCTTCACCTGGCCGTTTGCGTCAATGTCCTGCACGACCTGGTACGAAGTGTAGGTGTAGTTCTCGCGAACCTTGTCCAGCTGCCTCTGATGATCCTGCACCTCCTGCATGAGTTGGCGAATGTCAGGCAACGACGCTTGAGGAGGCTGCTGGGCGGAAACAAGCAAAGACACGGCCAGAGGGCCGGCGAACACTATCAGCCGAATGGCATTACGAAAGTCTATACAGAGAGTTGCCCGAAGGTGACGTGGAGCCGCTGACGTTCGTTCCAGGGGGATTAGTGCCGCAGTCACCATTACTAGAATGGTCGCATAAAAACAAGGGGCAGAACTGTTTGAAGCGTTATGATTGCATACCAATACCGCATCTGCTGGCTGTACAAGCACTGCGCGTTGTCGGGAGAACTCTCAGAATGTTTCGAGCGATCATCCACTGGGTGTTGAGCGCGATCGCGCTCATGGTCGTCACACAAATCGTTCCGGGATTCTACATAAACGACGTTCAGTCCGCACTGGTTGCAGCCCTCATTATCGGGGTATTGAATGCGACCCTGGGCTTCGTTATCAAGGTCATCACCTTCCCCTTCGCGATCCTCACATTCGGGATATTCCTGCTGCTCATCAACGCGGCGATGATTCTGATGGCCGCAAAGATCGTGTCCGGCTTTGTGGTATACGGATGGGTTCCCGCGTTCTGGGGCGCAGCGGTGCTGGCGGTGCTGGGACTGCTGATCCGCGCACTGATGAAAGACCAATAGCCTATCGTTGTGGCGGAACGCTGGATTTCGGCTTCCTGGCCAGTGCGTGTTTGCCTGGTGATGAGGAAGGCGCGTCTGCATTGACCCCCTCCGCCTTTTGCTTCACCTTCCCTGGGGCAGCAACAACCGGGCCCTCCAGCGTCTGTGGAGTGCGTCTGGCTGTGGCTGTCGACAGACCACCTTGTCCGCTGATTGGCTGAGGCGTGGCAACGGCCGCTGGTGAGGGTGCCACCTGGATATGCGAGTACACCTCCCAGCCTCCGCCGACGACAGCAATCACAATGGCTGCGGCCGCAGCGGCCCGCAGCGCGCCGTAGTGCATCCAGCCATCGCGATAGCCGGGCGCAGTTGGCCAGCGAATCACATCGGCGCGGAGGGGGGCTGCGTGCAGTCCGGCCTTCACGCGCTCTTCAATTCCTTCAGGAGCGGGCAGGGTAGCGATCACGCGCAGCGTCTTCTCCGCCTCGCTTGCACCGTTGTTTCGATCGAAATCGTTATGGGTCGAGAAACTCATCGGGAACTCCTGGGATGGTGGAGCAGCTCGGCCAGCAAGTTGCGCGCGCGAAAGAGCCGGGAGCGGACGCTGGACTCAGTCACGCCAAGTACCGCGGCGATCTCCACGCTGGAGAGCTCTTCGAATGCCGACAGCATCATCACTTCGCGTTCGCGGGCCGGAAGCCCTTCAACACAGGCGAGAACGTGAGCGTGATGCTGCGCGGCGGCAGCACGTGCTTCCGCGCTTAGGTCCTTGCCGGGCAAAACACGTGCCAGTTCAGCGACGTCATCGGTTTCCGGTCGCGTTTTGGCGCGGCGCTTTCGGTCGAGGACAATGTTCCACACAATGCGAATGAGCCAGACCCTGTGGTCGCGGATTTCACCCAGTGTTTCGCGGTGACGAAGGACCCGCAGGAATGCCTCTTGCACGGCATCTTCGGCATCGGACTGGTTGCGCAGGACGGAAAAAGCTACGCGATAGAGGGTCGTGGCATACTGATCGACCAGCGCCTCCAGTGCTTCTTCCTGGGCGCGCTGGCGGGCTTCGTCATGCACGGCGCTCTCGGCGATCTCCATCCAACCTGGGACTATGGTCTGGCTGGCGCTCATACAAATACCAGACGCAGACACCCGGGAAAGTGCTCAGAGGCAGAATTCTCATGGACTTCCGGCTTCCCACGTGAAGCACCGGGGAACTACTGACCTCCGCCCAGTTTTTGTGCGGCAATGGAGCCTGCGGCCCCATCCTTGTCGGAGTCCTTCAGCTTGGCCCACAGCGCACGAGCCTGGGCCTGCTTGCCTGTTGCAGCGTAGAGGTCAGCCAGGTCAAGCTGCGCCGTTCCGGCACTCACGGTGTCAGAAGGCTTGGCAATAATCTGGTTATAGAGATCGATGGCTTCCTGGTCGCGTCCATTCTGCAGATAGATGGTGGCGAGCGCGACCTTGGCAAGATTTGCCAGGTTGCGATTCCACGATCCGGTCGCGGCCTTCAGCTCAGCCTCGGCAGCGGCCGTCTGGCCCAGTTCCTGGTCTGTAACGCCGATGAAATAGCGCGCCTTGGCGCCCTCGGGCAGCCAGCCATATTTGTCGCTCACCGCCTTGAACTGCTGATTAGCGGCCTTGGAGCGATCCGTGGAACTCGCATACGAACCCGGCTGTGCAGGACCGCCCGGCAACGCGAGAGGCGCAGCATAGGTGTCCAGAGCCTGCCCAAGAGCAGTCTCCGCAGCAGCTTCGCGCACGTTCCAGAAGATGAGCAGCCCTACGCCCACGACGATCACCACGGCAGCCGAAATGGCCCACTGTATTACGTTGCTGCGATGGCCCGAGAGCCAGGTAACGCTCGTTTTAGTGGCCTGGGCAAATTTGTCGCCCTTCAGGGCGTGACGAGTCTGTGTATCCACGGGAGTTTTCTCTAATCCTTCGCTTCGATCGACTTGCAGGCGGGTCCGTACAGGAGGGGGCACAGCGACTGCAACCTTATTAGTTTATCAAAGAACCGGCTGCAGCAAGCGGGCCTCGCTTGCCGACGCCCGGCGGGAGGGGTAGGCTTAATGCATGTACGAAGATTTCCACGTGACCGACCGCTGGACCCGCGAAGACCTGCATTGCTCGTGGAAGGCCAACATTGTGGCGATCGCCACCCGGCATGCCGATGCCGTGGACGTGCGCTTTGATGTGAACGGCCGGGCCATGTGGATTGCCCTTCCCTGCACAGCCTGGCAGGAGCAGAAGAAGCGCTCCGGCAAGGTGATTACCGACCAACTTGCGGTGCAGGTCGCCGGCCGGCATCTGAAGCAGCTGATCGAAGAGGGCTACGACGCCGATCGCCAGATGTACACCGTCTCTCTGCCGGAAGTGCTGGCGCATCTCGACGCCATCCTCCCCGAAGCGAAGCAGCAGCGCGGATTGCCGCCGTTGCCCGTGGGCGTAGAAGGTACCGGATAGGGAATCGGGCAACGCGCCGCCTCACGGCCGGGTTCCGTTCCAATCCTGAATAGGACAAACTTCACTCGTGTCGCAGCGCATCCATCGGCTGCACCGATGCCGCGCGGCGTGCGGGAATCCAGGTCGCAGCAATCGCAATGCCCAGCAGCAGTACCATTCCGGCAACCAGCGTTCCGGGATCGTTGGCCGTCACTCCATACAGCATCGATCGAATCAGCCGTGTACAGCCCAACGCCGCAACCATACCTGCTGCAATTCCCGAGAGCGTGAGCCACGTACTCTCGCGCAGGATCATCGAACGCACCTGTCCCGGTTGCGCCCCAAGGGCCAGCCGGATACCAATCTCGTTGGTCCGCTGCGCGACCGAGTAGGCCATGATGCCATAAATGCCCACGCATGCCAGCGCCAGCGCCAAAACGCCAAAGCCGCTGGTGAGTGCGGCAAATGCGCGTTCCATTTGCATATTGGCATCAATCTGCTCTCGCTGAGTGCGAAGGTCAATGATGGGCAGATCGCGATCGCGCCGCTGCACTACGTTCCTTAGAGCCGGCGCAAGGTCGGCAGCAGAAACCCTCGTGCGAATCGCATACGTCATGCCGCCTACTTCCGGCTGCTGAACGTAGGGCATGAAGAACTGTGGAGGAGAATCATTGCGGAGATTCGCATAGCGTGTGTCCCCGCAAACACCAACGATCTGCACCCATTCCCGCTTCTCATCGCCAGTTTGGAAGCGCTTGCCCACCGGGTTCACGTTGGGGAATCTCTTCTTCGCAAGGGCCTTGTTGATGATCGCCACTTTCTGCGAAGTGGCCGTATCCTGCGGACCAAAACTGCGTCCGCCGACGATGGGAATGCCCATGACCTCAAAGAATCCTGTGCTCACGGCATTCACGTCTTCGGCTCCGCGATGATCCCGGAAATCCGGCTCTCCTTCAGGAACAAAATCGTCGTTGGACATGTTGTCGGCAAGGTAAGCCGTCCAGCTTGGAGCCACGCCTTCCACGCCCGGCAACGCCGCAAAGCCCTGCTCCAGCCGCTGGTGCAGGGCGACATCCTTGCCGGGCCCGTAACGCTGCGCCGGAGGAGCCACTTCAAACAGGATCAGGTGATCCGTCCTGAAGCCGACATCAATCGAGTTCAACGCAATGAGCGTGCGCACAAACAGCATTGCACCCACAACCAGCAGCGTTGAGAGCGCAATCTGGAAAGACACAATCGACTTGCCTCCCAGTCCCTTCCGCCGCCGCGCGGTCGTCTGCGCGTTCTCTTTCAAACTGCTGCTTACCTCGCTTCGCGCCCCCAGCCACGCCGGAGCCAGCCCGAAAACAAGCCCCGTGAGCAGTGTTATGCCGGCCGCAAACGCGAACACTCCCCAGTCCATTGGGACATTCAGATTGTGCTGCTCCCATGCGTTCGCCAGCAACTTTGGAATCGCATTGCGAGCAAGGTGGCCGAACAATACTCCGCCCGCGCCACCTATCGCTGCCAGCAGCAGGCTTTCCGTCAGCAGTTGGCGAAGAATGCGTCCCCGCCCCGCGCCCAGCGCCAGCCGCACGCTTACCTCCCGCTGCCGTTGAGCCCCGCGCGCCAGCAGCAGGTTTGCGACGTTGGCGCATGCCAGCAGCAACACGAAACCGGTGGTCGCCATCAGCACATACACCGGCTTTTGAAACATGCGACCGGCAAAATTCAGCCCCCGGCCTCCGTCGGTCAGATTCAGCCGCGGAACCGTCTCGCCGGTCTTCACTTGCATGGTCCCGCGCGTGGCTGCGGCAAGTTCCACATCGAGCGCTGCCTGCGCCTGGGCGTCCGTCACTCCCGGCTTCTTCCGCCCCATCACGTTGAGCCACCAGAGCGTGGGATCGTTTAGAAGCGAGGCATTCCTGCCCTTCGGATCGATGGACGGTTGCGTGCTCAAAGGCACAAACACATCCGGCGATGCCTGCACATTCTTTGCTCCCGTGAACCCGCGCGGATTCACGCCGACAATCGTGAACGGCTTCTGATTGACGCTGATGGTCTGTCCTAGCGCCGCCACAGAGCCCCCAAAATCCCGCTCCCACACTCCGTCGCTGATCACCGCGACTGCGGCCGCATCGGCTTGATCGTCTGATGGCTCGATTCCCCGCCCCAACTGAGCTCGCGTGCCCAGCGCTTCGTAGAAATTGCCCGACACCATCGACACATCCACGCGCTGCGCATTGCCGCGAATGGTCGCGTTCATGCTGTCTTCCTTATAGGCGAACAGGTCCTGCATCACGTGGTTATGGGCGCGCAACTCCAGGTAAGCGGGATAGGAAAAGATTGTGGCCAGCATCTTGCCCTGTACCGCGTCGAAATCGCCCCACATGCTATTGACAGCGCAGCGATCGTCCCCCGTCCAACCCAGGAGACGCAACTCGTCTGAGTGGGGCACATCGAGCCGATCGAAAAGCAGGCTCTTGGCCACTGAAAAAATTGTCGTGTTGGCCCCAATCGCGAGCGCCAGCGATACCGCGGCAATCACCGTGAACCCGGGACTTTTGCGCAGCATGCGGGCCGCGTAGCGCAGGTCGGCGCAGAGTTCATCAAACCAGCGCAGACCCAGCGACGCACGCATGCCCTCTTTATGGATTAGCGCTGGACCGAGCGCGATGCGTGCCCGGCGCGCGGCTTCTGCTGGTGAATGTCCGGCGCGAATGAGATCCGCGGTGAGCGCTTCCAGATGATTCTGGAGTTCGGCCTCCATCTCGGATTCGAGCCGATCACGCCGGGCAACCGCTTTAAACGACGAGCGCCACTGGGCAAACACGCGATCAACGAAGCTGCGCAAACTCATGCTTCTCTCCTGACTCTGATTCTTATTCATGCCTCAAGGCCTGCATCGGCTGCACCCCTGCTGCGCGGCGTGCGGGGATCCAGCTGGCCGCAACCGCGACTGCAAGCAACAGCGCGATGCTCGTCGAAAGCGTCAATGGATCGTACGGAGCGATGCCAAACAGCATCGACCTCACAGCGCCCGCAAGCATCAGTGCTGCGCCGACACCCACGACAATCCCAGCCGCCGCCAGCCACGAGCTCTCGCGCAAGATCATGCCGCGCAGCTGCCCCGGTTGCGCACCCAGCGCCAGGCGAATGCCAATCTCGGTCCTTCTGTTCGAAACTGAGTAGGCCATGACCCCGTAGATGCCCACGGAAGCCAGCGCCAGTGCGAGCAGTCCAAAGCCCGACGTCAGTGTCACAAACAACCGCTCCTGGAGCTGATCGGCGCTGATCTGCTGGTCCTCGGTCCGCACGTTGATGAGCGGGATATCAGGATCGAGCCTCTGAACAGCGTGGCGCAGCGAAGGCAGGATCGCTTCCGGCTGCATCTCTGTATGCAACTCGTACACCATGCCACCCACCGCGGTTTGCTGCACGTACGGAATGAAGAATTGCGGCGGCGGAACTGAGCGCAGGTCCCGGTATCGTGTATCCCGGCAGATGCCGACGATCTGAACAAGTTCGGTTGCGAGTGTTCCGCCGTGGCCGTCTCTGTTATGTCCACCCATGGTGAACCGCTTGCCGATCGGATTCTGATCGGGGAACCACTTCCTGGCGAGGCTTTCGTTGATGATGCCTACCTTCGTTGACGCAGCGGTATCCTCCGGACCAAAGGCGCGGCCGGCAACGATAGGTATACCGAGAGTTTCGAAGAAGTGAACCCCGACTGCGTTGTAAGTCTCGGTCTGATGTTTGTCTGGGTCACTCACTTCGCCTTCCGGCAAAAAGTCCGTATCGGACAAATCGTCGGACAGGTAAGACTCCATCGCCGGCGAAACCGATTGCACGCCTGGTACCGCCGCGAGCGCTTGCTCAAGCTGCTCGTGGAATGCCATGTCTCTGCCGGCGGCATAGCGACTCTGGGGCAGATCAACCTGGGCAAGCAGCAGGTTGTGCGTACGGAAGCCTACGTTCACCGCGCTAAGCGAAGCCAGCGAGCGAATGAACAGCCCCGCTCCGATGACCAGCAGCGTCGACAACGCAATCTGAAATCCAACCAGCACCTTGCCGCCCACGCCCGAACGGCGACGCGTTGCCGTCTGCGCATTCTCTTTCAGTCCGTGCGTCACCTCGGCCCGCGCCGCTGCCAGTGCCGGTACGATGCCGAAGAGGATTCCGGTCGCAATGGTGATAGCCGCTGTAAACGCAAAGACCGGCCAATCGAAATGCACTGGAAGTTTCGAGCGTTCCCAGGCATCCTCGGTAAGCTGAGGCATTGTGGTACGCCCAAAGTATCCGAGCACGACGCCGCCAGCCCCGGCGAGCGCTGCGAGTACGAGACTCTCAATCAGCAACTGCCGAAGTATGCGCACGCGCCCGGCGCCAAGCGCGAGGCGAACGCTCATCTCACGTTGGCGCTGTGTGCCTCGCGCCAGCATCAGGTTGGCGATGTTGGCGCACGCCAGCAACAGTACGAATCCGACCAGCGCCATCAGCACCGCCATCGGCTTGGCGAATATCCCCTCCTGCTCGAAGAGACCGCGGCTGCCATCGCGTACAACGAGTCGGGGAATATCCTCGCCCGGGCGAATGGGCAGGGTTGCGCGCACAATTGCGGATAGCTGCGTATCGAGCGCAGCCTTTGCCGCAGCATCGGTAACATCGGGCCTCGAGCGTCCCATAATGTTGACCCACCATTGCGCGGGATTGGTCAGCCAGTTGGTCCCGTCCGATGCCGGCGTGAGAAGGGGCTGCAAGGCCAGCGGCACCACGATGTCCGCAGCCTCCTGCACGCTTTTGGCGCTGGTAAAGTTTTGGGGATTGACGCCGATGATCATCACCGGTTGATCGTTGAACTTGATCCACTGCCCTAATACCGACGTCGAACGGCCAAACTCACGCTCCCACAATCCATCGCTGATCACGGCTACCGGCTGTCCCGGTGCGACATCGTCGGATGGCTGGATCGCGCGGCCCAGTTGTGGTCGAATGCCGAGCACATCGTAGTAATTTCCTGACACCATTTCTGCGAGGACGCGCTGCGCTGTCTCATGGATGGTCGCGTTGACGCCCGTTTCGCGAAACGCAAGCAGATCGCCAAGTACGCGATTCTTCTCGCGTAGCTGCTGATAGGCAGGATACGAAAAGGCCGTAACCAGCACGCTCCCACCCGGCAGCAGATCGTAATCGCCGCCGTGGACGTGATGCACCACAACATGATCCTCACTCCCGGTCCACGCGAGCAGCCGCAAGTCAGCCGCATGAGGAACGGCCAGACGTTCGTAGAGAACCTGCTTTGCAGCGGAAAAGATGGTAGCATTGGCGCCGATGGCGAGGGCAAGAGACGCGGCAGCAATCGCGGTAAACCCCGGGCTCTTGGCAAGGATGCGAATACCATAGCGAAGATCGGCCCGCAGTTCGTCAAACAAGCGCAAGCCGAGCGAGCCGCGCATTTCCTCCTTGTGGACGACCGCTGGACCGAGCGCGATGCGTGCCTGGCGCGCCGCTTCCGCCGGCGAATGCCCGGCGCGAATGAGATCGGCGGTAAGAGCTTCCAGATGATGCTGAAGCTCCGATTCCATTTCAGATTCCAAACGACGACGATGAACCATGGCGCGCATCCACGACCGCAGTTCCGCGGCCTTCCGCGAGAAGAAATTCGGAGGCGACATCAGACATTCTCCGGCGTGGTGCGAAGAATCCCGGCGATGACGCCGGCCATCCGGTTCCATTTTTCGGTTTCGGCTTCGAGGCGCCGGCGCCCCGCGGCGGTGAGCCGGTAATACTTGGCGCGCCGATTGTTCTCGCTCTCGCCCCAGTCACTGGCAATGGCGCCCTGGTGTTCAAGTCGATAGAGCGCCGGGTAGAGCGAGCCTTGCTGTATTACGAGTTCCTCGCCCGAGATCTGCTGGATGCGCAGCAGCACTCCGTAGCCGTGCAGCGGCCCCAGCGAAACCGCCTTGAGAATGAGCAGATCGAGCGTCCCCTGCAACAACTCCATCTGCTTGTCTTCGGATTTGCCTGCCAAGCGTTCCCTCCTCGACGATCTAGGAGAGAGCCTATCCGCATTCTCCTAGACTGTCAAGGAGACGCAGAACTAAATCGGGTTGCATAAATTTCGTTTCGAAAGGGCAAGACTTTTGCACGTTGCGGAAAAACCCCATCGAATCGGATTTTGTGTCAGGGCACGACTTTAGTCGTGCCGAAAGAGCCCAACAAATATGCGGGCTTTAGCCCCTGAGGGACGTCTTTTAATGTTTGTGCGCCTTGCAATCTACTTGCCATGTTCGAGCACGGCGGCTATCTCGCACCGTGCGAATTCGTTAGCATCGAACCGCATTTTTTCGCAGCCGCGATGCTCGCAACGTCGTAAATTTTCTTCGTTGCGCAACGTCTCTCGACACGAACTGGGAGTATATTGTGAGCAAATCGTGCGGAACCCTCACGACGCGAACCCGCACGTCAAATCGAGTTGTTCAGATATCGCGAATTTGCGGCCGTGGCCGGCCTGGCGAAAGATCACAGGCAATATTGGCAGAATTTGCACCGCTCGAAGCATACGGTTTGACCTGGAAAACAAATGCGTCTCCAGTCGATTCGAGAACGAGACCTCTCTTCGAGGTGATGCTTTTGAGGCGCTCGTTGGGAGTCGATCCGAACAGTAGAAATCCAATCCGGCCGAAAGAAATCGTAGGAGTGGCGGCGTGCGCGCGCGTTATGCGTCGCTGATGCGTCCATTGCGAGTGCGACCGAAAATTCGTTCGTTAATCTCCGGTTTCACACGCACGTTCCTGACCATAACTCCGGATGCGAGGGCTTGATCCTTCGCACGTCGGCATACGTACGGCTCTCCATTGGCCCCGAGTATAGCGAGGTCTTTGGAATGAAGTGCGAAGTGTGTCTCCTGCGCCAACACCGGGCCAGTGAATCCTTCTCGAGAAGGTGTTCATGTCTCGCGCTGCGAAGGAACACGCCGAGCAAACCTTCCATCGACAGACCCAACCCTGACCCCCAAAGGAGTAAGCACATGTCGAATTCCAAAAGAATTGCACTCAAGGGCTCCGAGCACGCTTCGCTTCCAGGCGCGAGTGCAATCGGGCCAACCGATCCCCATCAAATGATCGAAGTTTCCGTAGTTCTGAAGCACCGGCAGAACCTCCCCGTGCCCGGAAACGCTGGAACCGAAGGAAGGATCCAAAACCATAACGACTTCGCCAAAACACATGGCGCCGATCCCGCACACGTTGACAAGATTCGCCAATTCGCTCGGGACAATCACCTGCAGATGCTGGAACGAGGCGACGAGGTGCTTCGTCGCACCGTGACACTGGCCGGAACCGCGGGAGCGATGGAGAAGGCCTTCTCAGTGGAGTTGACCGAGTTCGATCATCCCGACGGAAGCTATCGCGGTCACAGCGGCGCGATTCAAATGCCCGAAGAATACGCTGCGCTGGTCCAGGGCGTCTTCGGCCTGGATAATCGCCCGGTTGCGCAACCGCACATTCGCTACCGTGGCGCCCGCCATGCATTTGGTCCGCGCGCAGCCAGCATTACGTACACTCCCCCACAAGTAGCCAGGCTGTATGGTTTTCCTGCAGATGCGAATGGGACAGGACAGACCATTGGTCTGATTGAACTCGGTGGAGGCTACCGCACCGGCGACATCCGCGAGTACTTCCAGATGCTTGGATTGCAGCCGCCGCAGGTGCGAAGCATCTCAGTGAATCACGGCAACAACCGCCCCACCACACCGCACAGCCTGGATGGACAGGTGATGCTCGACATCCAGGTCGCCGGAGCAGTGGCCCCTGGAGCCTCGATCGCCGTCTACTTTGCGCCCAACACCGAGCGCGGATTCCAGGATGCCGTAAGCACGGCCATTCACGACCAGCTCAACAAGGTCAGCGTGCTTGCAATCAATTGGGGAAACGCCGAAGAAACCTGGTGTGGCCAGTCCATCGAGAACTTCCATCAGCTGGCCCAGGAGGCGGCGCTGCTGGGCATCACCATCACGGCCGCCTGCGGCGATGACGGTTCCAGCAACGGCCTCATGGACGGCAAAAATCATGTGGACTTCCCCGCTTCCTGCCCAGATGTGCTCGCAGTTGGCGGCACACGCTTGATGGCCGCGAGTGGCAACATCGAACGAGAGACGGTATGGAACGGCGGTGCGCAAGGAGGCACAACGGGCGGAGGCTTCAGCACCATCTTCTCCCGTCCCAACTGGCAGGCTGCGGTGGTGTCGCACTCCGGCCGCGGTGTGCCGGATGTGGCCGCCAATGCTGATCCCGAATCCGGATACAGCATCCTGGTCGATGGCCAGCAGGTAGTGATTGGAGGAACAAGTGCGGCAGCCTCGCTGTGGGCCGGACTGATCGTCCTCATGAACCAGAAATTCAACCGTCGCGTCGGCTTCGTCAACCCGATGTTGTACAGCATCGATCAATCCAGCGGGTTCCGCGAAATCACGCTGGGCTGCAACGGCGCCTACACGGCCAGTTACGGCTGGAATCCGTGCGCAGGACAGGGATCGCCGCTGGGCACCCGGTTGCTTCAGTCTCTGCAAGCTGTGACCGGCGCTGAGCGAAAGGATGCGCACGCGCAAGGCAGAGAACAACCCCGGCCTGCCCACGCCACCAGCGGGAACTGATTGCGATCATCGAAAAGCGAAGTAAAATCGAAGAGGTCATGCTGCAAATGCATGGCCTCTTTGCGTTAGATAGATCGAGCAGAACTCGGATGTCTCGCGGGCACGGCCGTTTCTTTCGGAAATTTGTGGTCCTCTATCGGGGAGGCAGTGTATGCTGCCGTCTCCAACTGAGTGCCACACCCCCCGCTCAGCAAATCGATCGGAATTCCATACCGGCTTCAAATTCCAAAGCTACGAAGGAGAAAACAGATGGGTCATGGATTGATTGCGTGGATCATCATTGGACTGATTGCCGGTTGGCTTACCGGGAAGCTCATGAAGGGCTCTGGTTTCGGCTTCTTCATGGACATGATCGTAGGCCTGATCGGCGCGCTGGTAGGCGGATTCATCTCCAGCCACCTCGGATTCGGTGGTGTGGGGCAGCATGGATTGATCATGAGCATCGTGATCGCCGTGATTGGTGCCGTGATTTTGACTGTAATTCTGCGGTTGATCAGCGGGAATCGAAGCGCGAACCTCTGACCGGGCCGAAGAGCCTTCCGGCGCCCGGGACAGAAACCAGGTCGGTGAACACTCTTGGGGACGAGCTCAGTCAATCCATCCCGACGCTCGTCCCAAAACCCTGGGAGTACTCGACTTCGTATGAGAGACTTGCACCCATGGTGCGAGCCGGGGTCGCGGCCCGCTTCCCAACCTGAATTACTCGCGAGGTGACTTTGAGCCTGGTAAGAGACCTGCAGTTCTCTCTTCGCCAGTTGCGAAGAAGCATGCTGTTTGCTGTCGTCGCAGTGGTCACACTGGCCCTCGGAATCGGCTGCAACACGGCCATCTTCAGCGTGTTTTACAGCGTGCTTGCTGCGGCCGCTTCCGTTTCCCGATCCTAATCGCGTCGTAATGGTCTCTGAGCGTGCACCCATTTCCCCATCCTCTCAGTCTCCTGGCAGAATCTGAAGGACTGGGAAGCCCAAAGCACATCCTTTGAGGAATTCGGCGCAACGCGCGTGCTGACTCATGGCTCTGACCGGTAACGGCGAGCCAGAGCAAATCCCGGCCAAATGATCAGCGGCAACCTGCTCCACTTGCTCGGCGTGAACTGATCGCCGGCCGCTCCGTCACCACGGCTGATGACCAGCCGGCATCCGCTGCCGTCGCGCTGCTCGGTTATGGACTCTGGCAGCGAAAATACAGCGGTTCGCCGGTGTGATCGGCCAATCCATCACGTTCGATAGCCAAAGCTACACCGTAATCGGCGTACTTCCCAAAGGCTACGAACTGTTGCAGCAATCGCCTGACATCGTCCTTGCCATGGGACCGTGGGCCAGCAAGTTGCCCGACGACCGCTCGTGGCATCCCGGAATCATCGCGATTGCACGGCTCAAGTCCAATGTGACCCTGGTGCAGGCGCGCTCCGAGATGAGCACCATCGCCAAGCGTCTTCTTGCAAAGTATCCCACCGACAACATTGCCCTCGATACCGTTGTAAATCCCATGCACGAGCAACTGGTCAGCCAGGCCCGCCCGGCGCTGATCACCCTCCTCGGCGCTGTCATCTTCGTTTTGCTCATTGCCTGCGGAAATATCGCCAACCTGATGCTGACCCGGGCCACAGCCCGTCGCCGCGAGATCTCCATCCGCATCTCGCTTGGCGCCTCCGACTGGCAGATCATCCGCCAGTTGATCATCGAAGGCCTCCTGCTCTCCTTGATGGGAGCCGGCGCGGGCGTCGCCTTGGCCTACGTGCTCATGCCGTCGCTCTTGCATATCGCCGCCGGATCGCTGCCGCCCGGCGCAGATGTGCACATCGACATACATGTGCTGCTGTTTTCAGCGCTGTTATCGATCTGCGCGGGCGTCTTCTTCGGTGTCGCCCCGGCCGGGCATGTCCGCCTTGCCGATCTTCGCTCAATCCTCAATGAGACCGAACGCGCCGGCGTCGGTAAGCAGGCCAGGGCTCTCCGCAATGCGCTGGTGATCTCAGAAATCTCGCTTGCGCTGCTCTTGCTGATGGGCGCCGGGCTGTTTGTGCGCAGCCTGAATCGTCTCTCCGCTGTCAGCCTCGGCTTCTCCGACGATCACATCCTCGTGGCTGATCTGCAGGTGTCGCCTCCGAGTTCCAATCCCGCGGACGCGCATCGCAACATGGACTTCTACGACAATACCCTGCGCGCTCTGCACTCGCTTCCGGGCGTGGGCACCGTCGCCGCGGCGTCGTTCCTGCCGGTCAGCGGCCAGGGATCGGTGATCCACTTTAATATCCAGGGCCGTCCGCCTCGCAACGCTTCTGAGTACATCATGGCCAACTACCGCACGGTCAGCTCCGAATACTTCGAGGCGCTCCGTATTCCTCTGCTTGCGGGCCGGTGGATCGAAGACTCCGACCGCGAAAACACCCAGCCCGTCGTCGTGATCAACCAGGCCATGGCGAAGACATACTTCGGCAATGAATCACCGATCGGCAAGAAGATGCAGCTCGGTGCAACGCCGGACAAAGATGTGCCGTGGATGATGATCGTCGGCGTCGTCGGCAACGTGAAGCAATCGCTGGTTGCCGATATGCCCACCGAGTTCTACGTTCCCTATCGCCAAGCCAACGAAGTCCTGCCGGTGCGGACCATGTCCGTCGTGCTGCGCACCGAGGTGGACCCGCGCTCGCTCATCCCCGATCTTCGCGCCACCGTGCACCGCATCAACCCCAATCAGCCCGTCGTCAAGATTCGCACCATGGAAGAGAACGTAGCGCAGAACTTCTCGCAGCCCCGTTTCCGCACCCTGCTGCTGGTGGTCTTCGCAGGAATCGCGCTGCTGATCGCCGCGGTCGGAGTCTATGGAGTAATGGCATATGCCACCGTGCAGCGCGCCGGCGAAATGGCCATCCGCATGGCTCTCGGCTGCAGCGTCGAGCGCATATTCCGGCTGGTCGTTATCGACGGACTGCGCCTCACGCTCATCGGAGTCGTGATCGGAACCGCGCTGGGCCTCGTGCTCAGCCGGTGGCTCAAGTCGCTGTTGTTCGGCGTCTCCGCTACAGACGCTGTAACTCTGACCGGAGCGATTCTCGTAGTAGTCGCCGCTGGAGTCGTTGCATCCTTGATCCCCGCCCGCCGCGCCTCCCGCGTCGAAATCGCCACCATGATGCGCGAGAACTAGAGCAACCGAGCAACCGGATGCATGCGCAAAAAAAGACATACCCTAAGGTATGAAGGCCATGCCTAATCTACTGATTAAAGCGGTGAGTGGGCTTCTGTATATCTTCGTAGCCATTTCGGCGTTGATATTTCTCTCTGCGTGGACGATCCATTACTGGCAAGCCTGGACATTTCTCGGCGTCTTCATGATTTCGATAGTTGCGATCTTCCTCTACCTTGCAAAATACGATCCCGGGCTCCTTGCAAGGCGGATCAAGTCGACCGAAAAAGAGCAAAGCCAAAAGACCATACGATTTCTTGTAAATGTCGCATTCTCTGCGGCGATCGTTGTCTCCGCGCTTGATCACCGCTTCGGCTGGTCTGCAATCCCGTTTCAAGTCATCTTTATGGGAGACGCAGTTGTTGGCCTTAGCTTGCTTATCATCTTTTTTGTGTTCAAAGAGAACACTTTTACTGCCCAGACCGTTGAGGTCGAAGCCGGGCAGAAAGTTATATCGACCGGACCCTATGCGCGCGTGCGCCACCCCATGTACGCTGGAGGCCTTGTCTTTATGCTGGGCATCCCGATTGCACTCGGTTCGTGGTGGGGTCTTCTTGCGATCGTTCTGTTTGCGCCCGCATTGACGTGGCGGATTCTCGGCGAAGAAAAACTGCTCGCAAAGGAATTGGCAGGCTACGCAGAATATCAGGGGAAGGTGAAATATCGCCTGGTCCCGTTCGTATGGTAGCGACAAGTACAGCACGCTAAGATTCCGCCGGGCAGTCGAAACTCTTTGCGGATTGAGGGCATAAAAACAAAAACGCCCTGCCGCAATGGCAGGGCGTTTTCAATATTATTGCCGGCGATCACCTAATCTCCCACACAGTTGCCCGTGCAGTACCATCGGCCCAGCGAGGCTTAACTTCCGTGTTCGGGATGGGAACGGGTGATCCCTCGCAGTATGGTCACCGGCAAAACGAGGCGTTTTCAGGGCGTGAGGCGCTGGCGCCGGGAGCCCCGAGCCAAGTCCCTGAGCGCTACGCGCAGGGTCTCCAGCTCGCCTTTGATCTTGGTATGGCGCTTGGCGGATGGTTGTCCGCAGCCTGCCGCGGCGTCTATCGGTCTTCCGGATCGTTCTCCCGGACTTCGATTAGGAACGCGGACTGCAATCTGGCGCCAGAAACTTTGCTCAGCTTCAGAAACTGAATGACACGAAATTGATTGGTTGGTACAAGGCTTGGCAAGAAGAGTATCCGCGAATAACTGCA